>NZ_SMOD01000012.1 GCF_004353905.1 Paraburkholderia guartelaensis
CATGGCTCGCAGCAACTTCTCTGGCGCGATGCTCGGCCGCCCGCCCTTTATGTCCGCTTCGTACATCTGGGCGAACTGTCGATCCATCTTCGCCAGCGCTTCATTCGCCATCACGCGGATCGAACGCAACGGATGCGACTTGGGGACGAAGTCGTCCAGCTTGCGCATGGAAAACAGACTCTCGGTGAATGTGTCGGCGCCGCGCATGATCTCCAGGGGACAAGTAGTGGTCCATCTATCAACGCCTCACGAGCTCTGCGCGATGACGTGTTTAAGCGGTATTTCAGCGGCCTGCTAGAGCGGATTTTCAAACTGAGGGGGCAGTACGTTATTCCGCAATCGAACGAATGACGCGTGCCGGATTGCCGCCGACAAGCGTATTCGGGGGAACGTCTTTGGTGACCACCGATCCTGCCGCCACCACCGAGTTCTCGCCGACGGTCACGCCGCCGATGATGGTCGCGCCGGCGGCGATCCAGACGTTCCTCTCGATCACAATGGGCTTGGCGACGACCCCGTCGCGCCGACGGGAAGGTTCGATGGGATGACCGGACGTGATGAGGCTCACGTTCGGGCCGATCATCACGTCGTCGGCAATGTCGAGGCCGCCCAGGTCATAGAACGTGCAATTCTGGTTGACGAAGACATTGCGACCGACGCGGATCTCGACTCCACCCGTCGTGTAGAACGGCGGGATCAATAGAAAGCTGTCGTCGACCTTCTTGCCGATGAGTTCGCTGAACAAGGCCCGGACCTCATCGGCGTCGTTGAAGGTCAAGCGGTTCATCGAGGCGGTGATGGCCATCGCGCGTTTGAGGTTGGCCGTCATGGCCGCGGATTCCGGCGTTCGTCTGGGGATCATCGTAGTGCGGTCGTCATTCGCCATGCGTTGTTTTTCTCCAGTGATACGCCGGATCGTGTGCCTTAGATGTTGATCTGGCCACCCATCTCGACAACCCGGTTGGCGGGCAGGCTGTAGTACTCGGCCGCCTGCGCCGCGTTGCGCGCCATGAACGCGAACAGCTTCTCGCGCCACAACGACATGCCTTTGCTTTGCGCCGTTGCAAGGATCGTGTCGCGGGCGAGGAAGAACGACGTCGCCGCGGGCTCGTACTGCCAGGTCGGTATCTGTTTCTGCACGAGCAGAAGCAGTGCCGGCACGTTGGGCATTTCCATGAAGCCATGGCTCGCCGCGACCGCGTAGCATCCATGCCCAAGATCGCTAACCGAGACCTTCTCGTGTTCGGGTACGTGCGGAACGTTCTCGGTCGTGCCGGCCAGGAAGATATTGGTCTCGTGCATCACGCCGTTATGCTTGAGATTATGCATGAACGCGCTCGGCGTCATGCCGGGCACGCCGCCCGGAAACACAGCCGTTCCGCCCACGCGCGGAGGCGGGTGCGATCCATCGCACAAGGAGTGAATGAATGCCGGAAGCGGCAGGTTGTCGCTTTTCACGCGCTCGACGACCATTTCCCGCCCGCGATGCCATGTCGTCATGATCGTGAACAGCACGCCGCCTGCCAGCAGCGGGAACCATCCGCCATCGAGGACCTTGCCCGCATTGCTCGCGACGAATATCGCATCCACGACGGCGAGCGGCCCGATCACCGCCAGCGTCGCGACCGGTTTCCAGTTCCACAGGCAGTGGGTGATGAAGTACATGAGCAGCGTCGTGAGCAGCATCGTCGAAGCGACCGCAATGCCGTAGGCGGCCGCGAGGTTATCGGAAGACCGGAAGAACACGACGAGGAATACGACCGCCGCATAGAGCGAGATGTTGATGAACGGCACGTAGACCTGACCGACTTCATGTGTCGAAGTGTGGACGACGGGGATGCGGGGCAGCAACCCGAGCTGGACAGCCTGCTTCGTCATCGAAAATGCGCCGGAAATGACGGCCTGCGAAGCGATGATCGTCGCCGCCGTTGCGAGGAGCACCAACGGGAGCAGTGCCCAATCGGGCGCCTGGGAGAAGAATGGCTGCGTGAGCGCCGAAGGCTTCGACAGCACGAGCGCGGCCTGGCCAAAGTAGTTGAGAATGAGGCTCGGCAGCACGAGCAGCAGCCACGCGAGCCGGATCGGCGTCTTGCCGAAGTGTCCCATGTCCGCATAGAGTGCTTCGCCGCCCGTCAACGCAAGGAAGACGGAGCCGAGGACGACGAATGCCGTGCCGGGTGCGTGCGCCACGAAGCTCAAGGCGTAAGACGGCAATGCGCCGCGCAATATGCCGGGGTTGCTTGCGATATGAGCAACGCCGAGTACCGCGAGCGTCAGGAACCAGACGATCATGACCGGCCCGAAGACTTTTCCGACCGTGGCCGTGCCGTGTTTTTGAAGCTTGAACAGGCCGGTCAGGATAACGAGTGCGATAGGCACGACCCACGTGGCCAGATGAGGATTCACGAGTTCGACGCCTTCCACGGCCGAAATGACCGAGATCGCTGGCGTGATCATCGAGTCGCCGTAAAACATCGCGGCGCCGAACACGCCGAGCGTGAGAAGCACGGTGCGCAGACGCACGGGCGCCACGCGAGCCGCCAGCGCCGTGAGCGCCAGGATGCCACCTTCGCCGTCATTGTCCGCACGCATGACGAAGCTCACGTACTTGAGTGTCACGACGACGATGATCGACCAGAGGATCAGCGAAACGATCCCGTATACGTTGGTCTGGCTAATTCCGCCTGCGGCTTTCAGGCATTCGCGCAGTGTGTAGAGGGGGCTGGTTCCGATGTCGCCGAAAACCACGCCTATGGCGCCCAGAATCAGGGCGGGGGGGACGTCTGTAGTTTGACTGGGTGAACGCGCGGATATAGAGGCCATAGGTAAGGAAAATGAAAATCAACGTCCCTCGGGACGGGCTGCGGAGCACAAACGTCAGGCCTGGTCTCGCGACTGATGGGGGTAACGCGGACTTATGAAGACTGCGATCGGGAGGCAGGCGCCTCGTCTGCAACGTCCGCCCGATTGTCTCGAGCGTCCGGTTGCCTGAGACTCCCTATGCCCCAGATTGCAATCAGAAGGCCCCCACCAAAGCCGCATCCCAGAAGGAGCCAGGTCATCGTCATGTCGTATCCCCCAAGTGTGGTCGATGCGCGCAGGGAGAGCGCGTCCCGACCTGCACGTTACAATCGCGCGACAGATACTACAGGCGCATCCTTTCAGAACGCATGACCCGTCTCTCGACGCTCAAGCAAACCGTAACGCGAGCACTGCGCCGGCTCGCCCTGTGGGGCCCAGGGCTGCTCGTGATGCTGGCCGACTGCGACGCCGGAAACGTCGTGACGGCCGCGCAGGCTGGCGCGCAAACGGGGCTGCGGCTGTTGCCCGTGCTGCTTGCGCTCGTCCCGCTGCTCTACATGATTCAGGAACTGACCGTGCGCCTCGGCATATTCACCGGGCGCGGTTATGGCGAACTCATCCGCTCGCGCTTCGGACCGGTTTGGGCGGCGCTCGCCGCGGCCGGACTGGTCGTGGCCGTGCTCGGGTCGCTCGTGACGGAGTTCACTGGCGTTGCCGGCGTAGGGGAAATGTATGGCGTATCGCGTGCCGTCACGCTGCCGCTCGCCGTCATCCTGTTGACAGGCATCGTGCTCACGGGCTCGCACAAGCGCGTAGACCGGATCGCCATTGCCATCGGTGCATTCGACCTGACGTTCTTCGCCGTCGCGTGGAGTGCGCGCCACAAACTCCAGGTCATGGTCCCGCAGATGACTCACCTGGGGGGCGGCCGTGAAGCGGGCTATCTGGCGGCGGCGCTCATTGGCGCGACGTTCAATCCGTGGATGGTGTTCTATCAGCAGGCAGCGGTTGCGGACAGCCTCACTGCGAAAGACTTCACGTCGGCCAGAGTCGAGACGGCGGTCGGCGCAGTCCTCACGCAATTGCTGACGGCAGCGGTGCTCGTCGCTGCGGCAGCAACGCTGTCGTCGCATGGCGAGCCGCGCTCCCTCGATAGCATCGGCGAAATCAGCAATGCGCTCGTCGCCGTAACGGGCCCGTTTGCGGGCCGCCTGCTATTTGGCGCGGGCGTGCTCGGTGCGGCGCTGGTGGCCGCCATCGTGAGTTCGCTCGCACTGGCGTGGGGACTCGGGGATGTGTTTGGATACCGCGCTTCGCTCGAGGTCCGTCCCGGGCAGGCGCCCTGGTTCTATGGCGCGTATGTGCTGGCGGTTGCAGGCAGTGCCTGGGCTGTCTGGCTCGCACCCGACCTCGTGTCCTTGAACGTCGCGGCGCAAGTGGTCAACACGTTGATGCTGCCGCTCGTGTTGGGGTTGCTCGTCGCGCTTAGCGTCACCGCGCTGCCACAACGGTATCGGCCTCGCGGACTTTATTTGTGGCTCGTGGTTTTCATGGGTGCGGTCGTGTGTGCCGGGGGTGCGTGGGGCGCGGTGCAGGGTTTGCGTCCTTTACCCGCGATCCCTGGCTTACAGATTCTTTAATAACGCGTAGTAGACGGCGGCAAACACGACAACGATGCCGATGTTCACGGCCAGCCGTAGCCAGAACAGATTTTTCAGGAAAATCACATCCACGCCGACGATAACGGCTATCAACAACAAGATGTAAATCGCAACGTACACGTTTCTCATCGTTTCAATCGCCAGTCAAAAGATTCCGGTTGCCCACTGCCATGGAATCAGGATACGCCCAGACCGCGCGTGACCGCACATCCCTATGTTTCGATTCATTTCACCTCCTGGTGCGGCGCATCAGCCAACATCGCCGGAGTCTGCCGGATCTGCGTTTACCGGTTTCTGCTGATTTGTTGCTATCTTGCTGAAATCGATGTTGCGAAAGGCTTTTCTGGCTATAGTTAAAGTGCTTTCTCAGACACTTGATGCGACGCGGTAAGAATTGCGCCTTGCATCAAGAGCGTCCGGTTTGCGCAGGGTGTTTTCGCGGTTGCGTGCGAAAAGGCTGCAAAACTAACCGATCTCTGGGAGGACCCGATGAGAAGCACGAAGGCGCAGTCGCTGCGTTATCAGGTCGAAAAATGGCTCGCACCCACCACGCCAGTGCATGTCACCGCGTTTGGCCATACCCCCTCGGGCAGAGCGCGTTATGTGTGCGTGGAAACGCGTCAGACAACGGGATTACACGCGCTGTTCTTCTTTCAGCACGACGACGGTTACTGGAACGTGTTTCCTCCCGTGGGTGAAGAGGCGCTGTGATGCGGAAAATATAGTTAGGCATCCAATATAAGCGAACGCATTTCACTGCATCGCCGCTTCTTCGATGCAGGCGAGAAAGCGCGAGGCCGCCGAGGTAAGCGGGCGCTCGCGCCTTTGCACGACGTAGACGTCCATGTCGGGAAATGACTCGCTGATCTTCAGCTCACGGATCCTGCGACGCTTCATCTCGAGCTCGAACGTCGGCAACGTGGCCACGCAAATCACATCGGTCTTCGCGATCAACGCGACAGACGGCGCCAATGCCTGGCAGCGCATGATCCTGCTGGGTGCGGACAGACCCAGCGAGTGGAAGTAGGCGCTAAACCCCTTGTCGATCTGGTCGCCGGGCTCGCAAGGCACGAGCCATTCCGCGGTATGCAGCATCGACATCGAGCGTGCCTGCGCGAGCGGATGGCCCTGGCGCGCCACGACCAGTAGCGGCATCGACATGATTTTTCGGCACTCGACGAAATCGGGCCATTGTGTGTCCGCCACCGCCGTGATGACCGCGAAATCGGTGTCTCCGTCACGCAGCGCGTGGAGTGCGGCAGGTAGCGCCAATTCGCGAACGGTCACCGATGTATCGGGATTCTGCGCACGAAACTGCCCAAACGCCTGAGGCAGCAAGGCACAGGCAACGGCCGACGAGACGGACACGGCGACCTCACCGCCTGCGCCATTGAGCATGGTCGACAGTTCTTCATGAATGTGCCGCACGTCGTTGACCAGCATGCGTGCGCGGCGCTGAAACACGACGCCATATTCGGTGAGCACCACGCCGTTGACCGAACGCACGACGAGCGGCACGCCTAACGTCCTTTCCAGCTCGCGGATCGTGACCGTGACGGCGGGTTGCGTCAAACGCAACGCGCGCGCGGCGCCATGCAGGCTGCCCTGCTCGGCGACACTCAGGAATACCCGCAATTGACGAAGTTTCATTCTGCTCCAGGAGATAAAAAAGCGTTATCAAGGCCGTTTTTTTATTGCCTTGTGCGCCGGTGCGTTAGTCATGATCATTGTGACCGAACGCACGGCTCGCGTGCATCTCATCGGGGTCACCGCATGGTAATAAAAAAATATTTCTCCGCTTCCTATGCGCAGGCGCGTGAGAGGTTCACGGAGGCGGCTCGCGCTGGCGGGTTCGAACTGAAGCAGATCGTGCATCCCACGGCGCTCGGTCCCGATGGCGGGAGCCTGTCGATCGATCTCGCGATCCACGCACCTGAGGGCGCTCGTTCGCTGCTCATCGTCACGTCGGGCACGCATGGGGTCGAGGGATTCTGTGGATCGGGTTGTCAGGTCGGGTTGCTCGACGATGCGGCCTTCCTTGCCGAGGCGAAACGGCGCGGCGTCGCGCTGTTGATGATTCACGGCGTAAACCCGTACGGATTCGCGCATCTGCGCCGGGTGAACGAAGACAACGTCGATCTGAATCGCAATAGCGCGGACTATTCGACGCTGGCCGATTCGAATCCCGGGTACGGAGAACTCGATCCGTTGCTGCTGCCGGCATCCTGGCCGCCCGACGCGGCCAACCAGGCCGCTCTCGGGGCTTACATTCAGACGCATGGAGAAGAGGCGCTGCGCAATACGGTGTCGAAGGGCCAGTACGCCGTGCCGGACGGAATGTTCTACGGCGGGGCGAAAACCAGTTGGAGCACACAGGCCGTTCACTCGATTTTGCGCGCGCACGTTGGCGGCTATCGCCGGTTTGCGTGGATCGATCTTCATACAGGACTGGGCCCGTATGGTCACGGTGAAAAGATCTTCATGAGCACGGATCGCTCCGAACTGCAGAGAGCACGGCGCTGGTGGGGCAACGACGTGAAGCCGATCCATGAACCGGGTTCGATTTCGGCCGACGTGCAAGGCCCGATCATCACGCTCTCGTACGACGAGTTCCCAGGCGTCGAAAAGACGACGCTAGGCCTCGAATTCGGCACTTACGAACCCTTGCACGTGTTGCAGGCGCTGCGCGCCGATCACTGGCTCCACCGTCACCCGGAAACCGGGGCCGCCGCCGCTGCACAGATCCGGCAAAACCTGAAAGACGCGTTCTACTGCGACAACGACGAATGGAAGGGGCTGGTTCTCGGGCAGATGCGTGTCGTGGCCTGGCAGGCTGTCGCTGGACTGTCCGAAAGTGATTCGGACGTAACCGCTTAGAAGCGACGCCAGGTTTCATTCAGAAAGCGTAGCGGGGACATAAAACGCCAGGCTCCATCGAAGATCGAACGAAATATATTTCGGAATCCGAATTTATAGATTCGAAATCGTCATCGGCGAGACGGCGCATAACGACTTCAAAGACCATATCTAAAGGCAGGAGACTCATGAAGATGGTGAAGCAATGGAAATGGCCGCTCAAGGCAGGTGTGGCCGCAGCGGCGCTCTGTGCGGCAAGCGCGGCGTATGCGGACGGGAGCGTGACGCTGTACGGTATCGCCGATGTTGGAGTGATGTATCTGAGTCATTCGACTCCGGAATTCAATGGCAGCACGGGGACTGGCCACGTTTTCCAGCTTACCAACGCGGGCTACTCGCCTTCGCTGTGGGGTTTGACGGGCAAGGAAGATCTGGGCGGCGGCGTCAAGGCGGAATTCAAGCTCGAAAGCGGTATCAATCTGGCCAACGGCGGATTCGATAATCCGGGCGGCAATAACGGGCTATTCAACCGTATTGCCGAGGTCGGTTTGTCGGGCGACTTTGGCAAGGTCATGGCAGGCCTGCAGATCTCGCCGTTCTTCAACATCATTTACGCACTCGATCCGCGCGGTGCCGGCGAATTCGGCAGCATTCTCACTCCGGTCAGCGAAAACAGCCTGATCGCCTCGGTCTTCATGCCCAATGCGGTGTCTTATACGTCACCGGACATAGGCGGGTTCCAGGCGGCGGGCCTGTTCGCACTGGGCGGTGTGGCGGGTTCGTTCCAGACCGGCCGCGCGTGGTCGGTCAGCGCGAGGTACACCAACGGCACGTTCCTCGCCGCGGCGGCATACATCAGCGCCAACAACGCAGCCGATAGTGCACTCGCGAGCGTCGGCGAACTCTATCCGATCAACGTCCGCGCTTATACCGCGGGGATGAGCTACAAATTCGGAGGGCTGATTGCCAAGGCAGCGTTCGCCAACTTCAGGGCGAACAGCGTGCCGGTCTCGGTGAACCCGGCACTGATGTATTCGACCAATACCAGTGTGAACGTCTATAGCGGTGGCTTCGATTATTTTCCGCTGCCGTACCTCGATGTGAATGCCGGCGTGTACTACCAGCAGGATCGCGTGAACTCCGGGGGGCACTCGGTGATGGGTGCGATCGGCTCTCAATTCTTCCTCTCGAAGCGCACCTCGCTGTATGCGCAGGTCGGCCTCGTCAACAACACGTGCGCGCACAACGGTGTGTGTCTGGGTTCGGGTCTTTCCGTCGAGAGCGGCGGCAGTGGGGTGGGGGGACTGCAAGGTCTCGGGTTGGCTGCCGAGGGTCTCGGTCTGCCGCCGGGCACGACGGTCGGCGCCAACCTCGGCATTCGCACGACCTTTTGATCCGGGCGACGCCCGACAATCGACATCGAGGCCGCTTCCCATAGGAAGCGGCCTCGATGCTTTTGGCCCCGAGGTTTTGAAAGCGGCACGCGATTCAGCGAGCCGTTGTCCACGCAACTTCCCCCCAAGAAAAACCGCCGTTCCCCTGTTGTTTAAGCAAGAATTTACATTACAATTGAGAATGCGTCTCAAAATCATTCAATGATGCCGCAGGCGCACCACCTCTTCGAACAACAACGACAGCCATATGCTTGAACGGGAAAACACACCAAGGCAAATGCGGCGCACCGCCGTATCCTGGACGGTCGAACGACTGCTGATGGGCTTGATGGCCACGGCCATCGCGCCATCGATTGCGTGCGCACAGAGTGCGGCGGCTGACCAGAGCGGCGCGCCGGCCACAGCAGCCGACGCCAGCCCGCCCGCCGTTACAAAGACGGACGCCCAGGAGCAAGCCGGCGTTCTGCCTGCGGTGTCCGTCAAGGCCACCGCCATGCCCGGCGAGCTGCCGGCTGCCTACGCGGGCGGTCAGGTGGCGCGGGGCGGCGGCATCGGCGTGCTCGGTACGGCAAACGTGATGGATCAGCCGTTCAGCACCACGAACTACACCGAGCAGATGATGCAGGACACGCAAGCGCGCACGCTTGCCGACGTCGTCGTGAACAACGCCTCCGTGCGCGCCGAGCAGAGCAGCGGCGGCTTCGGCGACGTGTTCCAGATTCGCGGCTTCGACGTCCAGGCGACCGACGTGGCGCTCAACGGGCTCTACGGCATGGTCTCGGCGAGCCGCATGCCGGTCAACCTCATGGAGCGTGTCGAAGTGCTCCAGGGCCCGGGCTCGCTCATGTACGGCATGGGGCCTTCGGGGAGCATTGGCGGCGCGATCAATATCGTCACCAAACGCGCCGACGACGATCCGCTCACGCGCCTCACGGCGCTGTACCAGTCGAGGGGGCAGTTCGGCGTGCAGGCCGATGTGGGCCGCCGCTTCGGCAGCGACGGCCAGTGGGGTATCCGCGTGAACGGCCAGTACAAGGACGGGCAGACGGGCATCGCGCACGGCAACCAGAGCCAGGGCAATGGGGCCGTCGCGCTCGACTACCGCGGCGAGAAGCTGCGCTGGTCGCTCGACGCGTACAACATCTCCGAGAATACCGACGAATTCCGCCCGCAAATCGGCCTCGGCACGGCCACGGCGGTGCCGGCGGCCCCGTCGTCCTGGACCAACTTCTATCCCGGTTCGAAGCTGAGGCTGCGCGATTCGGCGGTCACCACGCGGCTCGAGTACGACGTCAACCGGTACCTCACCGTGTATGGCGCGGCGGGCGAACACTACGGCACGTCGCAGCAGAATTTCCCGTGGGCGAGCGGCATGACCGCCGCGGGGGACTTCAACGTGATGAACGGCTACTACGACGCGTACAACCGCACGCGCACCGTCGACGCCGGTGTGCGACTCCACTTCGACACGTTCGGCGTGAAGCACACACTGGTTGCGGGCGCGACGTCACTGAACGAGGAGCAGGGCTATTTCTACGCGCTCTCGGATTCGTCCGTCGCCTCGAATCTCTACAACCCCACGCCTCTGCCTGCCATGACGACGCCGCGCGGCGACGCCCAGCGCTCGAACCACACGCGCCTCGACAGCCAGCAGCTGATCGACACGATGTCGTTCTGGAACGACCGTCTGCTGCTCACGGGCGGCTTCCGGCGTCAGGTCATCGGCGTGGACGACTACGACCCTACGACGGGCGATCGCACGGATTCGTATGTGAAGCAGGCGATCACGCCGCTCGCGGGCATCGTCTTCAAGCCGTGGTCCAACATTTCCGTCTACGGCAACTTCACGTCGGGGCTCACGAACGGCAGCACCGCGCCGGTTGGCACCGCGAACGCGGGCCAGGCCTTCGCACCCTACAAGTCGAATCAGTACGAGGCGGGCGTGAAAGCCGACTGGGGCCGCGTAATGACCACGGTGTCGGTGTTCCAGCTTTCGCAGCCCAATGGCGTGACGAATCCGGTGACGAACGTCTATGGCTACGACGGCACGACGCGCGTGCGCGGTCTCGAACTCGCCGCTTATGGCGAGGCGTTTCGCCACCTGCGTTTGATGGCGAGCGCAACGTTCTACGACGCGAAGCTGCGCAATACGGCTGGCGGCGCGACCGACGGCAACGAGCCGGTAGGCGTGCCGAACTTCGCGTTCAATCTAGGCGCGGACTACGACTTGCCGTGGGTGCAGGGCCTGAGCGTGAACGCCCGCGTCATCCACACGGGTGCGCAGTATTACGACGCCGCCAATACGTTGCGCTTGCCGTCGTGGACACGCTACGACATTGGCGCTCGGTACAGCACGCGGATCGCCCAGAAGAGCGTGGTGTTCCGCGCGAACGTAGAGAACCTGTTCGGCAGCCGCTACTGGATCCAGCAGGGCACCTACCTCACGACCTCCGCGCCGCGCACCGTACTGCTCTCCGCGCAAGTCGACTTCTGATAGGGAGGAGTCCGTAGCAGATCACCGCGTATTCCGTTAGATGCTGGGACCGTTCGCATGCGTGCGCCGATGCAGCGGTCCCAGCGCGGTGGAGAGCAGCGCGCAAGGCAGCAGGATCGCGACGAGTGCGAACATCGTCGTCCTGAACGCATGTGCGTAGTCGATGACGCCGGGCGCGGCGCCGAGCGTCGAGAAGAACAGACCGCCTAGCGTGGCCGCGCCGACGGCGGCGCCGATCTGCAGCGTTGCCGTGACCATGCCCGAGGCGATGCCTGCGCGCTCGGGCTCCACTTCGGCCAGCACGATGCGCACGACGGAGGGCAAAACGAGCCCCTGCCCGATGCCGATCGCCGCGAGTCCGAGATAGAAGCCGGCGCCGGGCTGTGCCACACCCGCGAGCGCAGCGGCAATCGCAAGCCCGCCCGCGAGCATCACGAAGCCCAGCGTCAACACGCGATAGCCGCCAACCCGGTGCACGAGGCGCGGCATCAGCAGCGGGCTGGAAAGAAAGCCGATGCCGAACGGCAGGATCGCGAGTCCCGAAGCGAGCGGCGTCCAGTGCAGGCCGCCTTGAAGATAAATGCCGTAGGTCAGGAAGAACGCGCTCATCGTATAGAAGAGGAATGCCAGCACGAGACCGAGCGCGATGACCGGATTGCGGAAGAGCCGCACGTCGAGCAGGGGATCCTTGCCGTTGACGAGGCTGCGCCACTCCACGCGCAGCAGCAAACCCAGCATGGGCAGCGAGCCGGCGAGGCAGGCGAGCATCCACCACGGCCAGCCCGACTCGCGTCCGCGCGTGAGCGGATAAACGAGCATCAGCAGAAACAGCGAAAGCAGCAGGGTGCCCGGCACGTCGATGCGCTTGCCGCGCGGCGGCCGGCTTTCCGGGATGAAGCGCCAGCTGCCGATGAGCGCGAACACGCCGATAGGCAGGTTGACGAGAAAGATCGCGCGCCAGCCCAGACCGAACGGGTGCAGGCTGATGAGCGCGCCGCCGCCAAGCTGGCCAATCACGGCGGCCACGCCGAAAACGAATGCATAAAGCCCCATCACGCGCACCTGCTCGTGCGGCGTGAATACGCTGCGAATCGTGGCGAGCACCTGCGGCGCAAGGGTCGCGGCGAACAGGCCTTGCAGGATGCGCCCGGCGACGAGCGCCGTGCCGCTCGTGGCGAGGCCGCAGAACGTGGAGGCGACGACGAAGCCCGCCATGCCGACCATGAAGATGCGCTTGCGGCCGTACAGGTCGCCGAGGCGCCCGCCGGTGATCAGCATGACGGCATTCGCGCACGCGTAGGCCGAGACGACCAGCTGGAGTTCGGATGCGTTCGCGCCGAGTCCATCGCGGATGGCGGGCAGCGCGAGGTTCACGATGAAGTAGTCGAGCGGCGGCAGAATCGCGCCCACCAGCAAAACGACCAGCGCCCAGCCGTGATGGCCGTGGCTGGTATCAGCGGCGACGGCGGCGCGAGGCGCCACGGCGCAGGCGGCGTACGTGTTATCAGACATGAGTGTGCTCAGCGATAAAGGGCCGGATTTCGTCAGGCTGCGCTATCCAGCAGGCGCGCAGCGTGAGCGTCTAGCCGACATTGTGATCAACCTCGATCAGACGGAAAAGCGGGAATTGATGGTACTATTCATCGAGTTACTCGATGGATGTGGGATGTCATGCGCGGCTTCGAATTCGACCAGTTGAAGACGTTCGCGGCTGTGGCGAACGTGGGCAGCCTTTCGGCGGCGGCGCCGTTGCTGCACCTTTCGCAATCCACGATCAGCGAGCAGGTGCGCAAGCTCGAAGCGCGCGCGGGTGTTCCGCTCTTTCTGCGCAGCAAACGCGGCGTGGAACTCACGCCCGCGGGCACGCGCCTGCTCGAACATGCGCGGCGTCTCGTGGCGCTCAACGAAGCCGCCTTCGACGAGGTGCGCGGTCAGGCGATCAAGGGAGAGCTGCGCGTCGCGATCACCGAATACTTCCGCACCAACGAGGTGGCCGGGTTGCTCGTACGGCTGCGCGACTGCTATCCGCAGCTGAGCTTGCACGTGAGCGCGATGAAGAGCGCCGATATCGAGGTCGCATATGCGAAGCGGCAGATCGATCTCGGCGTGGTCATGCATCTGTCGAGCGGCCCGTTCCGGCCCGCCGCCACCGACGCGGACGCGCGCTGGGAGTTGCTGCGCGAACCGCTCTACTGGGTCGCGTCGCCGACGCTCGCCGAGCAGTTGCCGCAAGCGTTGCCGCTCGTCCTGCTGCCGGGTGACTGCATGATGCACCAGGTCGCGGTGCGCTCGCTCGAAGAAAACGACATCCCGTACGTGCTCGTTCACAGCGCGTCGGGCGTGGCCGGGCTGCAGTCGATGCTCGCAGCCGGCCTGGGCGTGGGCTGCCTGTGCGCATCGGCAATCGGCGAGGGCCTCGTGCGGCTCGGCCCGAAGCACCGGTTGCCGACGTTGCCGGACGCCGTGTTCTCGCTCATGCCGCCGCATCCCGGCGAAGGGGACACCGTGACACAAGCGAGGGAAGTGCTGGCGCGGCAACTGCTGGTGTGATGCGGGTGCCGCGCCAGCGTGCTTCGTGCCTCAATGCGGCACGTTCACGACGCCGTCGTTCGCGCGAATCGCATTGCTGCCCGGATTCTCCACGATGGCCGGCAGGTTCGCGAGACCCAGCGGCGGCGCGGCGCCCGGGCTGCCGCCGCGCGGGATCGTGCGGATGACCTGGGAAGGCGGCAGCGGCGTGCCATTCTTCAGGTGATTCCACATCAGATTGAGCGCTGCGATGTTGTAGTAGTGAACCGGCACGAAGTGCGTATCGAAACCCGGCACGGCGAGGAACGCATCGAAGTGCTGCCCGTTCATCACCTCGTACAGCGACAAGCGACTGCGCGAACCTTCCCGTTCGCTGTTCGCCGCGAGATACGCGCGCGAAGCATGATTGATCGGCACGAGCGCGTCGCTGCGGCCTTGCACGATGATCGCGGGCTTGCCGTGCAGGTTCGCATTCACGCTGATCGCCTGGACGCTCTGGCGCATGCGCGGATCGCCCTTCGTCCACAACGCGCGCAGACATGCCGCGCCCGCGAAGCTGGCGTCGGGCGTGGCGAGCCGATGGTCGGCGCCGCCTGGCGGCGTGACGTTGTAGACGAGATTGACGCCATTGGTCGGCGGCACGCCGTTGCCTACGCCAAAGATGGTCAACATGGGCGAGATGGAGGGCGCAACGCCCGCGGCGCCCGTCGAAGCGTTCGTCGTACCAAAGCTGAATCCGCACAGGTTGTCGAGCACGCTCGACCTCGTGTACGCATCCGCGTAGGTCACGGCAACAGCCGGCACGGCCTGCGAATCCCACATCGGCGCGTGTAGCAGATCGGAGTCCGCTTCATAGCCGGCCTCATGCAGGCGTGCGAGCGCGTCGTTTGCCTGCGCCTGCGTGTCGCTACCGCGGATGTACCCTGCCGCCGCAAGCGATGTGCAGCGTGCCTGGCGAATCGCGGTCGTGGTCGCAACGGGCAGCGCCGTGAGATAGGGCGCGCCGGCGGCGGCGTCCGCGAGCGCGGCGCAGGGCTGCAGCAGGTTCGCAAGCGTCATGTAGTCGGCCAGCGGTTTGCCGGCTGCGGCAATGCGCTGACCGCCTTCCTTGACTTGCGCATCACCGGGCATGCGCACGTTGATCTGCGGTTCGCCCACCACGACCGCCGTGATCCACTTGCCCGTGTCTTCTTCGGCAGCGGCGAGCGACGCGCCGCCACCGTTGCTCACGGAAGCCGCGATCGTCGTGATGTCGCCGGGCGCGTAGCGCATGCCGTGATTCGATGCGTCGACGCGCGGCCCGAACTGCTGGTTGAGCACCCAGTACGCGAACTGGATCGCCTCGAGTGTGTCCTTGCCCCAGTCCGCTTCGGGGTTCAACTGCGAATGCGCGTGCTTGAACGCATAGCGGTTCGGAAACTTCTGGTTGTAGGCGGCGAGCGCGCCCGCTGGCACGTTCGCGGTGAAAATGCTCGTGCGTCCCGCCGTTGCAGCGTTGGCCGTGACGCCATCGATCAACGTCACGAGGCCGCTCATCAATTCTTCTGCGCCGTTGCCCGAGCCCTTGTCGGTGTAGGCGACCGCGCAGCCGCGCTTGAGTCCCCACTCGCCGGCCGCCGAGATCGCGCCGTACACGCCGCGCGAGCCCGACGACGTGGCGGTCACGATGCACGGGTTCGCCGGATCGAAGCTGGTCGGCACCTGCACGAGCAGGCTGACGTTCTGGCGGCCGCTGCCGTCGTCGGCAAACGCGAGATATTCGGTGCCGGCAATTTTGCCTTCACCCAGGGTGTCGTTGCCGTAGACATCGACGTTGGGCCCCCAGAAGCGGCCATAACCGCCGTTCGCGCTGATATCGACGAGCGCGCGATAGTTCGACCAGATCGCGAGCCGGCGCAGTTCCGCTGCCGTCGGGGCCGCGGGGTTCGCGATGGTCGGCTGCGCTCCGGCAAGCCCGGTTTTGCCGAGCCCGGCGGTCAGCAGATCGTCGCTGACGCCGTCGTAAGTGGTGGTTTGCAGACTGCTCGCCACCACGAACGGCGGCAGTCTGTTGGGTGCTGCGTGATTGCCGTTGTTTTCGGTGGCGTGTGCGCCGGGCACGAGCGCCGCGCCTGCTATGGCGATTGCGGCGCTGAGGCGCGCCGCTTTACGCCGGATTGCGAACGGGGTATCTCTCATGGGTGTTTCCTTGTTTGTTGTTAGGGTAGGACGCACTGCATCGGGAAGACCGTTTCGACGTGCCGGCATCGCGGCACCCATGGACATTAGGACATCCTGAAAGCAGATACCAGGAGAGATTGCATGCGGGCACAAGGGGATCGCCTTCCACGCCTTGCTGGCGTTGGAAGGGTCCACTTGCTTGCTGTTCACGCGCGATGGGGAGCGCGTACGGCTGGCGGATTCGCTGCGGGATTATTTGCAGAGCAGGAGCAGGCGCTCCTGATCCGAGCATGGCCGGCCGTCGACTTTTTGTGCGGCGGGAGCACCTTGCGCTGCGGTCGAACCCGTGGCGGCCTGCATCGCGGCGCGATGCGCGAAACACGCCTTCAGGCGTCGCTCAACGGGCGGATAGTATTGCCAGCCTTTGCCGAGGCCCGGTAGATCGAGCTTCACCTGCTTCCACTTCGGATGGCCGTGCTCCTGCAGGTTGTCGAAGTTCGCGCAGAGCGAATCGGCAAAGCGCTTCAGGTTGCCGACCGTATCGCGCAGGTTGTAGTCATAGGTGACGAGAAAGGCCTTGACCGTCCACGTCGGCACGTCTTCCTTGAGCCAGTTCGGGTAGCTCGACACGTGGATCGTCGCGGGGTAGTAGGTTTGCTTCGCGCGCGCCGTTTCTGGCGCGTTCGCATCGACGCGCAGGAAACGGATCTGCTGCAGTAGCTCGGGATTCATGTCGGTGAAGAGCTTGGCGGGTTGCCCGGCGACGATGATCGCCACGTCGATCTTCTTGACGATGAGCGCGGCCAGCGCGTCTTCGTTGCTCAGGTGTTGCGCGTTCTGCTCGGGAATCGGCTGGCCGAACATGAGCCGATACAGCGTCGTTGCCGACTGTGCCGTGCCGCTGCCGATCAGGCCGACGCTGATCACCTTGTCCTTGATCTCGTTGATCGTCTTCATCGGCGAGTCGTTACGCACGACGAAGTAAATCTCTTCGTCATAGAGCGGCATGATGAGCCGCAGCGGCCGTATCAGCGTGCCGGCCTCTTCGTTGCCGGAATTGGCCATGTCGACGTAGGCCTGATAGACGTCGGACTGCACGAGCGCGAGCTTCACGCCGGGCTCGAAACGCATGCGCTGCACGTTTTCCGCCGAGCCTTTCGATGGGATCACTTCCAGGTCGATGCCGGCCGGCTGCGCGACCCATTTCGCCAGATCCTGGCCGATCTGGATGTACGTGCCGCGCTCCGGGCCGGTTACGATCTTGTAGTTCGCGTCTGCTGCGGCGGCGAGCGCGGCCGTAGAGAAAAGCTGAGTGATCAGCACCGCCAGTCCCGCGAGTATCGCTTTCAGCATGGTCTCTCTCCTGCCCCGGTGTATGTTGTACGGCAGACTTCGATATGTTTTGGCATCCTGTTCAATGCGCGGCGCCTGGTGGCGCGGTGTGCTTCCAGCCGTTCTGCACGATCGCGCGCTCCTTTGCGTCGGCGCTGTTGTCGCCGCCCGCGGGACTGGCGGCCGTCGCGACGTTCGCCGCGGTCGTCGCATTCGCCGCGTTCATCGTGCCGGGCAGTGGGGGCGGCGATGCGCTAGTGTTCCAATCCTGCGACGACGGCAGCCGGACGGTGTTCGCGCCGCGCGGCAATGCCGCTGCCGTGTTCACTTGCGGGGCGCCATTGGGTGGGCTGAGCGGCTTCCAGGCCGTCGATACGATGGCGCGCTCCATCAACGATTGCGCGGTTTGACTGCTCGAATCGATCGCAAGCGCTTCCGAAGCCTGTTGCTGCACGCAGGCCCAGGCACGCTGCGCGACACAGCGGTCCGCGTTTTGCAACGCGCTATCGCGCCGTTGTTCGCGCGCCGCGATATCGTTTTGTATCGCGAGTGCCTCCTCGTTGTCCGCGTCGCGCGCGAGCACGGCATTGGCCGCGGCCTTTGCGTCGAACAGGTTGTTTTCCGCAAGGCTGGTACGGGCGACTCGCAGACCCTCGGCCGCGTCCGCGAATTGTGGCGCGGGGTGCGCGTTCGGCGGGGGCGATTGCGGCGCTGTGTGGGTCTGCCCACCGGCAGCAGGGGGCGTCTCGTCGGTCTCTTGCGCAGACGCATTGGTCGAAACCGAACCGCCCGAAGAGTGCAGGGTCTCTTCGCTGGCTGTGCCCTCCCGCTGGCGGTTCGTACCGAGCAGCAGGTATGTGCCGTACGCGAACGCAAAAAGGCAAGCGATCACGAACAGGCCCCTGGGAAAGATCCATTGCCCCATCTGCGAAAACCGCAACCCGTGTGGAAGCGCCAAGGCGTGCTGCGCGGCCTGCGGGTAGCCGGTGTCGAGCGATGGCCCGTCGGATGCGGGTACGGCCGCCTGCGCGAGCTTCGCGGCTGCGGGCGCGGGGGGCGCCGCGGCCGTGGCGCCGAGCGGTGTCAACGTGGCCTTCGGATGGGTGCCGAGCGAAACCCTGTCGAGTGGAAGATCCGTGCCGCAGTAAGGGCAGAATTCGAAGTTTTCGTACAGCAGTCCGCCGCAATGCTTGCACACTGCGGGGAAATTCTGGTCGCGACCAATCTGAGCGGACATGATCTCGTCCCACCGTTATGGCGATGCCATTTCGGCATGCTCAGAATCGTCGTTGAAGCGATCGGCAAGGCGTCGCGGAACTCACGATCTGCATGCGCAGGAAAGCGACGGGGCCCGACCGAGCGCAGCCGTCTGGAGAAAATATGGTTGATTTCGCACAGCGCGTCAATCTCCGCTGTTGCCCAGCACACATATGCTTGATGACTGAGTTCTGGTAAGGATAGCGTTGCGGAATTTTTTACCGTGCGGGCGATGAATGCCTTTTATTTATAAGAGTAGCTAAATAACCGGATGGGCTGCTTCACGGTCCCGCACCGAGCGAGAAGTATGGCCCCAATTGGATGCGTCGGCCGGCGCACGCAAGCCACGGAGTGCAACGGATTGCAATTTTTCAGCCAACCGTGGGGCATTGTCGAGCATTCATTCCACCAGTCGCTCACGGTCGCGTTGCAACGAGATCCCGCATCGCCGACCCGCATGCACGCTGCCGTTTCGCGCCCGACTCGATTGCTGCACACGCAACGAATCAGCGCGCATAGGTTCAGAAACTAGGCCTTGACAAAGTACTGCGACGCCTCCTATTTTTCCTCTGCCATCTTTCATTACCAAATATTTCCCGTGTAATCCCGTCGGCGAAACTCAATGATTTCGCCCGATGCTCTATGGATTATTTAGGCATCCATAGTAAATAGATATTGCTTAAATTGAATCGACTTTGTCAGGAATGGAAAGTTAAATGTCAGCCGCTGTGTGCTGGTAATTGCGTTTGAATTTCGACGCCTTTTTCGAGGTGTTTTTACCGGCAAACGCGGCCCCCGCGTAGTGTGACGTCATCATTCGAAGGGGTATAACAATGCATCCGGACAGTAAACCCAGTGTGGGCTTCAGCCGCAGTCGGAGCCAGCTGTGCCACGCCGCCGCAATCGCCATTGGCGTGCTGATGCTGGCGGGTTGCGGCGGTGGCGATGGCAGCCCGACCTCGTCTGCCGCGAGCGCGATGAACCAGGTATCGGCAAGCGCGAAAGCCGCCGCGCAAAATTCAAATTCGCCAAACGCCAACCAGCCTTATACCGACCCGATCGCCTACTCGCCGAACGCTACCGATGGCCTTGCCGCGTCGCAGGTCGCCGAAAAGGCCGCGATCATGCATTACCAGTGGACCTCGGGCAAGACGACGATCAACTACACGACGACAACCGGCCATTTGACGGCTTCGGACGCGAGCGGCAATCCGGAGGCGACAATGTCGTATGTCGCCTATACCGCGCCGAGCACGAACGGTTCGCCGCGGCCCGTGACGTTTATCTATAACGGCGGCCCGGGTTCTTCGTCGATCTGGCTGCGTCTCGGCTCGTTTGCGCCAACGCGTGTCGCCACTCCCGATCCGCTGCTCACGAACTGGCCAAACTTTCCGCTCGTCAACAACGCAGAGAGCCTGATCGATACGACGGACATGGTGTTCATCGACCCGCCGGGCACGGGGCTTTCGGAGGCCATTCTGCCGAACACGAACCAGAAGTTCTGGGGCTGCGATCCGGACGTGGACGTGATGCGCGATTTCATCAAGCGCTATCTGGCCGTGAATAACCGCAGCAGTTCGCCGATCTATCTCTACGGCGAATCGTATGGCACGCCGCGCACCGACATGCTTGCGCTGGCGCTCGAAGCGGCGGGTGTGCAATTGACCGGCATCGTGCTTCAGTCGTCCATCCTGAACTACTTTGCCGATGCGATCGAGGCGACGGCCATCACGGATTCGACGGCGGGTCTTGTGCTCGATACCGATACGCTCGCAGGTTATTACCCAGGCTACGCCGAGGTGGCCGCGTACTTCAATCTGGTTTCGCCGCCCTTGATCGATCAAGGCCTCTTTGCGCTGCAGTCGGAAATCTTCGCAACGGGCCAGTACCAGCATTTCCGCAAATACGCGCAATCGTGGGTGTTGAGTCAACTCGGCATTCCCGACGCGCTCGGCAAGCCGGTGTTTCCGCCCGAGAAAACGCTGGACTCGTGGCGCTGGCCTTCGAGCCTCACACTGCAGGCGCTCAATGGCTACTTCAACGTGAATCCGTTCAGTAACGAACTGATCCCGGGCACGACTATCGGTCGGTACGACGGGCGAGTCTCGTTGCCGAATTCGGATCCGCGGTTGCAGACCGACGGCGACCCATCGGACATCCTCATCTCGCAGCCGTTCACGACAGCACTCGCCACGCAATTGCCGGACTATCTCGGCTACACGGCGCCGAATGCGACGTACATGCCTTTGAACGACAATATCATCGGGGTCTGGGACTTCTCGCATGATGGCCAGCCATTGCCCGATACGCTGCCTGACCTGCTCGGCGCGATCCAGCTCAATCCGCAGCTGAAGGTGCTTGCAGAGAACGGCTATCACGATCTTGCGACGCCGTTCTTCAATACGGAGAAGCAGCTTGCGCGTCTGCAAACGGTGGCCGGTTTGAGCCCGAACCTGCAGGTCAACTTCTTCCAGGGTGGACACATGATCTATCTGGACGACGTGGCGCGCCCGAAGATGAAGGCTGATCTTGTGAGCTACTATGGTGGTCAACCCATACCATTGGCGCTTTCGCTCTGGACGCTTCCGCAGCCGTGGCCCGACGAGAGTCCCGCGGGTACGCCGATTTCCACGGCAGTCGCTGCAGCGGGCCAATAACGTCACAGGCCGGGGCCTTGCGTCGAGCGTCGATCATCGATAGCCGATCGGGGCCCGCTCCTCACTCATTGAAGGCGAGCGATCATGTCTACATTGAAAAAGCTGTGGTGCATTGCGCCGTTCATGCTTGGCGCGGTTGCTGTGGTCACAACAGGCATTGCCGAGGCAGCAACGCAAGCGGTGGCGCCCGTTCAACTTCCGAAGGGCGGCCACGGTGTGGATGGGCCATTTTTCCCGTCTAACCGGCCAGCACCGCTCACACCTTCCACCGGTACGCAGCTACAGCAACAGGCGCAACAGCGGGTGGAGGCGCGCCTCGGCGCGAATACCGCATTGAGCAACGGCGCTTCGATCACGAAAGCTCAGGCGCAAAGCAGCGGGCTGGGGTATATCTCGCAGCATTTCGATCAGATCGACACGGCGCATACAGGGAGGGTGTCGATGAGCGACGTGCGGCAATATCTGCAGAAACAGGGCCAATGAGGCCGCTAGTCTGTCGCGCTGCAGTGATCGGCGTCGTGGGCGTGCTGGCGGCGGGGCCTGGCGCCCCGGCCAGTTTCGCGCTCGACGCCGTATCCATCGTGCTGCCTCAGGATGCGCCGCACTACAGGGTGGGGGACAACTGGACCTTCGAGCGGTCCGACCCGTTGTCCGGTAAGGGACGAACCTTCACGCAAACCGTGACGTCCGTCCACGCCGATGGCAGCGCATCGCTTCTGATCGGCCCCGGCGGCGGGCATCTGGAACTCACCTCCGAAGCCAATGTGATTCCCAATGGCGCCGACGCGCGTTCCTGCGGGATCGCGCTGCATTTTCCGCTGCGAGCCGGCGAGCGCTATGAGGCGGACTGCATGGCCACCGCTCCTTCAGGCATGAGGGTACAGCGCCGAGCCCAATGTGAAGTGGATGGCGTCGAGACGGTCAAGACGAAGGCGGGCGCTTTCTCCGCGATCAAGATCACGATGAGCGGTGTCTGGCAGCCGCAGTATGGCCCGGGCGGCGGCCCGATGGAGGAGACGCTCTGGTATGCCCCGAGCGTCAAGCGCGTGGTGCGTGAAGAGTTCCAGGGCCGTCTGGCCGGAAGGGGCGCGCCCGCGACGAACGCAATCGAACTGGTGCATTACGATGTGAAGCCGTAGCGCCGCTCTCATCGTATTCGTTTCACACTCAATCTCCCACCGGCTCACTCTCTCCATCAAACGATGGAGGCGCGAGCGTGCGCGGTTCCATAGGCTTAGGAAGCGGAGCGCTGACCGGCAGATGCCGGCGCCTCCGCGGACGACTGCTTTGGCCCGCTGCGCGTTGTGAAGCCAGGCGCCTGATACGGTGACAAGGAGATGACCATGAAGATCAAGTATTCAAGAATTTTGTCGGCAACAGCCTTTGCACTTTTCTCGCTCAGTAGCGCCGCGCAGGCCGGCGGCCTTTGTTCGAACCAAACGTTAAGGGGAGCTTACGGATTTCATGGACACGGCGAAATTCTCGGCCTGCTGGATAGCAACAACAAGCTGCACCCGTTTGCCTCACCGTTGACACTCGATGACGTCGCCATCGTGACGTTCGACGGCTCGGGTAAATTTACGCGTACCGACTTCGGAATGATCAATGGCTTTCCCAAAGGCGGGCAGACTGCCTTCAATCCGTATCAAAGCGGCACCTACACCGTGAACTCCGATTGCACGGGAATCATGAAACTGGTCTATGGCAGCGGCGGGCCGGTGGCGGCCGGTGTCGAGACCGACCTGCAAATCGTGGTCTCCGACGATGGCACGCTCATCGAATCCGTCGTCTACAGAGCCTATTCGCCGTCGTCCGGGCCCACCGCCGACGGCACGACGTGCCCGCCGAATTGCGATCAAGGTGTGCAGGAACAATTCGAGGGCAAGAAGGTTCTGATTTACGGCTTCCGCTAAGCGCGCCTCTTGCTTTCGGAAGGGCCGCGTTGCACGTAGTCGTTTCGTGCGACGTGGTCCTTCCATCTTCGCGATTCTTTACTGCGTTTCTCTTCGATATCTTAGGCGCTTAGCGCAGCGAGTAGCCGCGGCCCTGCATGCAAGCATCCCAGGCCTGCCGATAGCTGGCGAGCGCTTGTTGTTGCGCCGATTCCATCTGTGCGTTCTGCGCCGCTGCGGCACGCTGCTGGTGCCGGTGCGCCACGCCGCCGGCAACCGTGCCGGCCACGGCGCCGATCGCCGCGCCGTGACCCGCGTCGCCCCCGATCGCGCCAGCGGCGGCGCCAATGGCCGCGCCTCCGGCGGCGCCCCTCACGCGTTGACCATTCGGCGCTTGAGCTTGCGGCGCAGCGTTGGCAACTACCGCCGGGTCAATGCCCGTTTTCTCTTTTGCCCACGCATAGCAAGCACCTTCATCGGAACTTTGCTGCTGGGCGCTCTGGCCTTTCGAGGGGTACACGACGATTTGCTGCGCAAGAGCCGGAAGTGCCGTGCCTACGATCAGCATTGCGGCGGGAATAAAAGCGATGCGATTGATTTTCATGGAAAGCGCTTCTCATAGTGGCGTGGATAAGCCGGCAGAGAATATCTTGCGATCGTTCGATAGCGTAGGTGGATGCGTCAAGAAGCGCGTTGTTCCCGTTGATACGTGTCAACGGAGGTGAAAACGAAGCCGAAGTTTACTGGTCGCAGCCGCATTTGATTGATTGGCTTTTGCATAAAGCAGGGAGACGGCATGCGGCAGATATTCTGATTCCCACTCAACTCAATTCGGCTATTGATCAACTACCAGGCAAGCAAGGTGCGTGCACAGCTCTGCACGGCAGCGGCGGGGCCAATGGTACGCTTGAGATTCTCAAGATCACGTGGCTGGAGATTGCCTATCATGAAGCGCTTGTGCTGCGCAGCGTTCCTCGCGTTCCTCGTTGCCGGTTGTGCTTCGTCGTCGCCGCCCGCTGCCGACACCAACAGCTACATGTTGCATTCGCCCTATGGTGCGAACCCGGGCGCACCTGCTTCGAAGCCACCGCGGCTCACGGTGGGCGTGAGCGATCCCGACACCCAGCTGATACTTCCCTGGTTTTTGAACGACATCATCAACTTCGTGAATTACCGCTAGTCCTCCCTCTCGCTGGTGCCCCGGAAAAACCCTCCCTTGAACCCTGAATATCCATTTCCTACTCTATGAAACGTTTCAGTTCCGACGGATAACGGACCGATAACACCAGGCGCATAACCTCAGGCGGACAGACCAGCATGGACGACCGCAAGAAGAGTGCCAGTACGCTCAAGGACGTCGCGAACGCGGCGGGGGTCTCGCTGGGCACGGCGTCGAAGGTGCTCGCGGGCGCTGCGAACGTGAGCGAAGCGCGGCAGCGGCAGGTCTGGGAGGCGGCCCGCAAGCTCGGCTACCGGCGCAATAGTCTGGCCGCCGAATTGCGTAGTTGCCGCTCCACGTCGATTGGTTTTGTCGTCCCCGACCTGACCAATTCGTTCTTCATCGAACTGGTCTGCGCGCTCGAAGACCACGCACTCGAATCCGGTTACCGGCTCATCCTCGCGCACGCCCAGGAGGACCCGGAACGCGAAGCGGAACGCATCCGCTTCGTCCTCTCCCGCCAGGTCGCGGGCATGATCATCATTCCCTGCCACGGTTACGAGCACGCGATCAGCGAACTGCGCGAATGCGACGTGCCGCTCGTGATGGCCGATCGCGTGGACAACAGTTTTCCCGCCAACACGGTCACGACCGACAGTCATCGTGCGGCGATGGACGGCACCGCGCATCTCATCGCGCTCGGTCACCGCCGCATCACGTTCATCGTCAATGCGCTCGACCTCGTGAACAGCCGCGAGCGGGCCCAGGGCTATCAGGACGCGATGGAGCGCGCCGGACTCGCGCAGTACGCCAACGTCGTGGTGTGCGGCATGAGCGATACCGAAAGCCACGCGACGACACTCGGCGTGCTAGCCGCGCGTGAGCGCCCCACGGCGCTCTTCACGGGCGCGAACGTCGCGACGCTTGGCGCGCTGCGGGCGATCCGCGACGCGGGCCTGCAACTGCCCGACGACATCTCGCTGCTTTCCTTCGACGAAGCGCCGTGGATGTCGGTGCTGCGTCCCGGCATCAGTTCCATTCGTCAGCCTGCCGAGGCGATTGCCCGCGGCATCTGGCATCTCCTCCACAAGCAGTTGCTGGGCGAGACCTCCGAGATCGTGCACTTGCGCATGCGTGCCGACCTGCGTGTGCGCGACAGCACGGGCCCGGTGCGGTATGACGAATGGGGCGAGACGGCGCGCGCATCCGCTGCGCCGCCGCTATAACGTTTTATTTTTCGCAGTACCCGAGGCTGGCCGCACGCGCCGCCCGGTTCAGACAACAAAGGAGACAGGGCAATGGACAGTCAACGACGCATTCTGATTGCGGGTCTGGTCGCCGTGCCGCTTGCCGGTGCAGCGGGTCTTCTCGGGACGCTCAGCGCGCCCGCGTTCGGGCAGCAGAAGAAATATCGCTTCGGCTTCTCGCAAGTGACGACGGTCGAGCCCTGGCGCGTGCAGTTCAACAAGGACATGAAAGCCGAGGCCGCGAAGCATCCCGAGGTCGATCTGATCATTGCCGACGCCGGCGACCGCACCGACAAGCAGAACGCCGACATGGAGAATTTCATTGCCCAGAAAATGGATGCGATCTTCATTTCGCCCAAGGAGTCGGCGGGGCTGACAGGCGTGGTGGAAAAGGCCTATAAGGCGGGCATTCCCGTGTTCGTGCTCGACCGCGAGGTGAATGGCGAATCGTATACGCAGTTCATCGGCGGCGACAACGTGCAGATCGGCCGCGAAGCCGGAACATTCATCGTCAAGCTGATGGGCGGACCGGGTCACGCGCAGGGCAATCTCGTCGAGGTATGGGGCGGCTTCGGCGCGCAACCGGCTCACGACCGCCACGACGGCGCGGCGAGCGTGATCGGCAAGGAGTCTGGCATCAAGCTCGTGGGCGAACGCGTGGATTGCGACTGGAAGCAAGACAAGGCGTACGAGTATATGAAGACGGTGTTGCGCGTGAATCCGAAAATCGATGTGGTCTACGGCCACAATGATCCCATGGCCTACGGCGCCTATCTCGCGGCCAAGGACGCGGGGCGCGACAAGAGCATCAAGTTCGTGGGCATCGACGGGTTGCCGCAGGAGGGGGCGACGTGGGTCTCGCAAGGCCTCCTTGCCGGCACGTTCATGTACCCCACGCCTGGCGCCGAAGGCATACGCCAGGCGCTCAAGCTGCTCCACGGCGAAAAGATCCCGAAGAAGGTCACGCTGCCGACCCAGGGCATTTTTGCGGACAACGCCAAGGCGTATATTGCTAGCCACTCCTGAATGAATGCCACTGCCACCGTGCCGCTCATCGAGGCGGCCGGCCTGTCGATATCGTTCAACGGCAGCGCCGTGTTATCGAGCGTCGACTTCGATGTCGTGGCGGGAGAGGTGCATGCGCTCGTCGGCGAGAACGGCGCGGGCAAATCGAGCCTCATGAAGATGCTGGGCGGCCTGTATACGCCGGACAGCGGCACGATACGCGTGCGGGGCGTGCCCACGCGTCTCGCTAGCGTCAACGACGCGATCGATGCAGGGATCGCGGTCATCCATCAGGAACTGAACCTCGTCGATACGCTCTCCGCAGTCGACAACATATTCCTCGGCAAGGAACCGCGCACACGCTGGGGCTTTCCCGACCGGCGCGCCATGCGCACGGCTGCGCGCAACGTACTTGGCCAATTGGGCTTTCGCGCGAGTCCCGACGCGCTGGTCGGCGCGCTGCGGGTGGGCGAAAAGCAACTGGTGGAAATCGCCAAATCGCTGGTGGCCGAAGCACGGGTGTTGATCATGGACGAGCCCACTTCGGCGCTCTCCGACGCGGAGACCCACGCGCTCCTCACGCTCACGCGGCAACTGCGCGAACGCGGCATGGGCATCGTGCTGATCAGCCACCGGCTGGGCGAAGTCTTCGCCGTGGCCGACCGCGTGACCGTGCTGCGCGACGGCCGGCGCATCTCGACGCTGCCGGTCGCGCAGGTGGAGTCCTCGACGGCGCTCGTCTCGATGATGATCGGCAAGGACTTCGCGCCGCCCGAGCGCGGCGCGGATGAGGCGCCGCGTGCTCGCAGCACGAGTGTGGAGGTGCGCGATCTTTCGCTGTGGGGACCGTCGCGCGCGATGGTGCGCGATGTGTCGTTCTCGGTGCGCGCGGGGGAAGTGTTCGGCCTCTCGGGCCTGCTCGGCGCGGGAAAGACCGAAGTGCTCGAGGCCATCTACGGGATCTCGGCCTACCGGCAGGAGGGCGTCATTGCCATCGCCGGGCGGCATCGGTCATTCAGGTCTCCAAATGAAGCAGCGGAATCGGGTCTTGCGTTCGTGACCGAAGACCGTAAGAAGGATGGTCTCGTACTCGACCAGTCGCTTGAAGCGAATTTCGTCCTGCCGTCGTTGCCGCGCGTGCCTGGCTTTCCGTTCTACCGGCGGCGCAGGCTGTGCGGCTGGGCCGCCGAACAGGCGCGCGCCTCGCGGGTCAAGCATCGCAGCGTCGCGCAAAGCGCCAATAGCTTGTCGGGCGGGAATCAGCAAAAGCTCATTATCGGCAAATGGCTGATGACGAAGCCGCGCATCCTGCTGCTCGACGAACCGACGCGCGGCGTCGACGTCGCTGCCAAAGCGGAGATTTACCGCCAGATACTCGACGCGGCGCGCTCGGGCGTGACAGTGCTGATCGCCAGCTCGGAGATCGACGAATTGACCTTGCTGTGCGACCGCATTCTCGTGCTGTGCGAAGGGCGTGCCAAACAGATCGTGCCGCGCAGCGATTTTTCCGGCGACCTGCTGATCAATCTCGCTTCGCCTTGAATCGACCCTGACTGGAGGCTGACCATGCTGCATGTGCAGGACCATGTCGCCGAGCCGGATGCGCCAACGCGCAGGCGTCAAATCAGCACGCTCATGACGCACCTGAAGTACTACCTGGGGCTGATCCTGCTGCTCGTGGTGGGTGCGTTCACCTCACCTCACTCGACTGACGGCAGCAACATCTTTCTTTCCAGTGCCAATATCTCCGATGTGTTTCGCGAGGTCGCCAACGTCGGCGTGATGTCGATCGGCATGACGCTCGTGATCATCACTGCGGGCATCGATCTTTCCGTCGGGGCGATCATGGGGCTGGGCAGCGTGCTGACGGCCATGCTGCTGACGACAGAAGGATGGAACCGGGCGACTTACGCCTCGCTCGTGCTCAATGCGATTGCCGTGTTCTCGATCGTATTCATCGTGCTGGGTGCATGGCGCAGGCCGCAACATTCGCATGGCGCGCACACGGGCGCCGCACGCGCGGTGCGCGGCGGCGTTGCGCTGCTGTGCGCGGCGCTGGCGTGCCTCTATATCGCATTGCACGCGGCGCACCGCATGCCGCTCGCCGGCGTGCTCTGGATCGTGCCGCTCGCGGGCTTCACGGTGGGCAGCATCAACGGCTGGATCATCACGCGTGGGCGCATGCAGCCGTTCATCGTCACGCTCGCAGCAATGGTTGGCGTGCTCGGCGCCGCGCGGTTGATTGCCGGGCAGGACACCGCCGTCTATTCGATTTACAGCGGGACGAACGCGACCGCCGAAATCGAGAATCTGAGAGCGCTGCTGTTCAATCTGATTCCCGTTCCCGCGCTTTTCTTTCTCGTGATTGCGCTGGTCTTCAGCTTTGTGATGAATCGCACGGTGTTCGGCAAATATCTGTACGCGATAGGCGGCAACGAGAAATGCGCCGTGGTTTCAGGACTCGACGTCAACCGCTACAAGATGATGGCGTACGCCATTTCCGGCCTGCTCTCGGCGCTGGTTGGGGTGCTCTATGCAGCACAGTACCGCCAGGGGAAGGCCGATGCCGGGACCGGCTGGGAACTCGATGCGATCGCCGCCGTGGTGATTGGCGGCACGAGCCTTTCCGGCGGCGTTGGTCGTATCTCGGGCACGGTGGCGGGCGTGCTCATATTCGGCTTTCTCGGCAACATTCTGTTGCTCAACGATATCGACAGCAATACCCAGTTAGTCCTTAAAGGCCTGATCATCGTGATTGCCGTGTTTCTGCAGCAGACCGACTATGGGCGCGGCGGCTGGATCAAACGGATCAAACATATGATTGCGCAGCGCGATCAATGAACAAGAAAACGAATAGCGTACGGCGCGCGTACGAAGAAAACTTCGTACGCGCGCCGTTTCATGCAAGCTCGCATATTTCAGCGGCCACGCGCAAGCCAACTGTCCACCGATTGCACGCCCTCGACGGAAGCCGCGCTGCGCTCGGCCAGCGCGACCTGTTCGTGCGCGTCTACCCACCCGAGCAGCGTGACGGTGCCTCCTCGAGCAAAGACAAATATGTGAGAAGTGTTGACGCCATTGCGCGCGAAAGCGACCCGGACGTTGTGCGCGAGTTGCGGGTTGTTTGCGCCCGAGTCGGTTTGAGCCTGAACGGCCGGCACCATGGCGCTGGAAATCAGCAACGCGAGCGTGGAAGTGATGATGGCTTTCACGATACCTCCTTGCAGTGTGGCAAAAGTGCCGGTCACATCCGGCAGCAAGTCTTCCGGTCCTCTTCGAAGCAGGGCCGCGGAAGTCAGAGGGCAAACCCGCCCGCGCGGTGCGCGGTGTAGTGGTCACCGCAATGGCGCGTCGAGGGTTTTGCCGGCCGGGCATGGAACGGCGGTACCGTCGCCCGGCGAAGTTGCGCTGGTGCGTGCTGGTGCATTGCGTTCGGACGGGACGTCGCGCGCGCGACGTGGCGGGGAACAGCGGGAGTCGAGGCGCGGCGTATTGCGTGGCGCGATCGTTTGAAGCCGAAAAGCCCGCGGGATTGAATCAAAGTCCCGCGCTGAGTGCGCTTAACGGCGAATCTCAACTCGTTGCCCGGCAGGGTATACCTTGATCATAGTCGCTATTGCGGAGGCCTGCTTTTGACAGCGCTATCAGCGGAGCTGTAACGCTGCAGACACAACGGCCAAAAGTTTTCGTGTTGTCGTTGCAACTTCACAACATCGAAGCGTCGCGTTTGAAAGCGCTGTCAAGCGCAATTTGGCCGAAGTAGCACGGGTGTTCGGAACACTTCCCTCGCCGAGCATATTTTCCCATACGACCGCAAACGGAGTTGCGAGCTTTGTGACCATAACGGGATGGTCACAAAGCAGGGGCCTACTCCTGGGCCGCGCGGCGCGCAACTGTTATCGGTAACAGAGTTTTCCCTAGCCCGCCGGTTCGATACACGGGGCGGGGGCGTCCCTATAATCGCCTCGAAATGTGATTTGGAGCATTTCAGTGAGGCAGCCTGGTAGGGAACGTGTAGAGCGCACGCGACCTGCGCGGTTTGGAGACGCGAGAATATATATAGGATATCTAATGAAAAAGAAGCTTATTGCATTGTCGGTGATGGCAGCTGCGACGACGATGGCGCACGCGCAGAGCAGCGTCACCCTGTATGGCCGTATCGACAACGGCGTGCAGTACGAAACCGGCCTGCCGGGCGGTAACAAGTTCTCGGCACAGAGCGGCGACTGGGGTTGCTCCTGGTTCGGCTTGCTGGGTTCGGAAGATCTCGGCGGCGGCACGAAGGCGGTGTTCCAGTTGGAAGGCCAGCTCAATACGATGACGGGCGCCTCGGCGGGCAACCTGTTCGGTCGCCACGCCACGGTGGGCTTCAGCAACGACCGCTTCGGTCTGTTCAAGATGGGTAACCTCGGCGCCGGCGAACTCTCGCAGGACAGCTGGGGCGCGGACCCGCAGCTGATGCAGCGTTACGCGATCTCGACGCTGGTGCGCGGCCGTAACTGGGCGAGCACGAGCAACGGAGCCGAATATGATTCGCCCACGCTGTTCGGCGGTCTCGTGTTCAAGGGCCAGTATTCGCTGACCAACAACACGAGCTGGAACTCGGCGCCGGTCAACGCACAAGGCGTGCCGACGGGCCAGGGCCGCACGAACGCGATTGAAGGTATCTACACGTGGGGTAGCGGCGATTTCCGTGTGATCTATGACGAAGTCCGCGGTGCAGACGGTTCGTTCAACAACGTGTATTCGGCTTCGCGCTCGATTCTCGCTGGCGGTACGTACGTGATCGGTCCGGTGAAGATTTACGCTGGCTACCAGCACTTGAGCGCACCGAGCGCCACCAACGCAAGCGTGGGCGTGACCGACGCGTCGCAGCCGGCTGGCGTGCGCGCACCGACGACGGTGGACCACGAGTGGATCGGCGCCGGCTGGCAGGTGAACGACGCTTCGGCGATCACGGCTGCTGTGTTCCATGCGAACGCGAACAACGGCAACGGCAATGCCACGCTGTTCACGCTCGGCACGACGTACAACCTGTCGAAGCGCACGTTCCTGTACGCGGAAGCGGGCTACGTGCACAACAGCTCGACGTCGAACATCAACCTCGGCAACGGCTCGTACGGCAACAACAACTTCGACGCGGCGACGGGCACGTCGTCGAACGACAACCCGAACTACGGCCACAGCCAGACCGGTGTGTTCGCGGGCATCATGCACATGTTCTGATTTGACTTCGCTTTACCCGTAGTTGTTGTGATCTCTTTGTGTTAGGTACTGCTTAATTCTCTCATATAGAGAGGCCGGTGCGATCTCTCCTCCACCCTGGTCGCACCGGCTGCTTTTTCCACGGTTTCTGTTTATTAGTCACATCGAATTCATATCTGAAATCGCTTTTTTCATTGTTTGAAAGCGCTTTCATGGAAACGTTCAGGCGGAACTCATGACCGATGGCACCAACGAAGCACCCGGCGCGCCCAATGTCCAGAGCGGACCCACTCCGGGTCCCAACGTGACGCTGGAAGAAATCGCGCGCGCAGCCGGCGTGTCTCCGAGCACGGTGTCGCGCATCCTGAACGGCACCGCGCGTGTTCTGCCCGAGAAGCAGCGCGCGGTGGAAGAGGCGATCGCACGGTTCAACTATCGCCCAAACGTGCTTGCGCGCAGTCTTGCGAGCGGCCGGACCGAAACCATCGGCGTTCTGACGCAGGCCGTGTCGAGTCCGTTTTACGCCGAGTGGCTGCGCGGTATCGAAGAGGCACTTTCCGAACCCGGGTTCACGCCGATTTTCGTGAGCAGCCGCTGGAATGTCGTCGACGAAAAGGCGCGCCTCGAAGAATTCATCGCGCGCCGCGTGGACGGCATCATTCTGTTGCATGCGCAACTCGACGAACCGACGCTCACCGAATATTCGCGCTACGCGCCCATGCTCGTGCTGGGGCGCTCGGTGCAAAACGGCACGGCGCTGGCGGGCCTGCCGATCGATAACCTGCAGGGCGCACGCGACGCGACCCGCCATCTGATCGAGCAGGGTCATCGAGAGATCGCCTTCATTGCCGGCCCGAGCAGTCACGAAGACGCGATCGAGCGTCTCGACGGCTACCGCATCGCATTGGAAGAAGCGGGGATAGGCTTCGACGCCGATCTGGTCGAGCAGGGCGATTACCTCGAAACCGGCGGGCTCGCGGCCATGGAGCGGCTGCTGGTGCGCCGGCCGTCGTTGAGCGCGGTGTTCTGCGCGAACGACCAGACCGCCTACGGCGCGCGTCTTGCCATGTTCCGCCGCGGCGTGCGCGTGCCCGAGGATGTGTCGCTGGTCGGCTTCGACGATCTGCCGACTTCTTCGTACATGACGCCGCCTCTGACGACGGTACGCCAGCCGACCTATGAAATCGGCCGTCTCGCCGCGCAAGGCATCGTGCAGATGATCCGCAAGCAGCCCATCGCGCTGAGCCCCATTCCGCTCACGCTGGTGACGCGCGAAACGACGCGTCGAATCGGGCCGTCGTTGAGCCCGGGGAGCACTGTTGCTTAAGGTCCGCGTCCAGATCGGATCGTTTTTTTAGTTTTGCTGTGAAAGCGCTTTCAAACAGCGGAGCGCGGCAAGCAGGGCGTCAAGCACTGCACATCAATACAACAGGGGAAGTAGTTCGTAGCAGCAGGGGAGCAATTGAACGTCACTCACAAACGTTTCATCAGGAGACATGTAATGAAATTCCGTTTTTCAGGCACTGCCGCAGCAGTCTTGCTCAGCCTGGCTACCGTGGCTGCACATGCCAACACCACGCTGACTGTCGCGGTGTTTCCGAAGCTCGACCAGGAAATCAAGGACGCGATTCCCGCGTGGAAGAAGCTGCATCCGGACGTCGACATCAAGGTCTCGTCGCTCGCGATCGCCGATCACCACAACGCCATGACCACCGCGCTCGCAACGAGCTCGGACCTGCCCGACGTGATGGCGGTCGAAGTCGGCTTCATTGGTCGCTTTGCAGCGGGCGGCGGTCTCGAGAACCTGGCGAAGCCGCCCTATAACGCCGGTCAGTACAAGAGCCAGTTCATCAACTACACATTCGCACAGGCTACGACGCAGGACGGCCAGATTGTCGGCATGCCGGGCGATATCGGTCCGGGCACGCTGTTCTACCGCAAGGACATTCTCGACAAGGCTGGCGTGACCGAAGCCGACCTGACCAAGTCGTGGGAGTCGTATCTGGCGGCCGGGCAGAAGATCAAGAAGGCGACGGGCGCGTACCTGATGGCGTCGTCGCGCGATATCGAAGACATCTATATTCGCGCTGACCTGAAGGAAGGCGACGGCGTGTACTTCGACAAGGCCGGCAATCCGGTCGTGACGTCGCCGCGCTTCGTGAAGGCATTCGAGCTGGCGAAGAAGGCGCGCGATCTCGGTCTCGACGCGAAGATCACGCCGTGGTCGAACGAATGGGCCGAAAGCTTCAAGCGCGGCACGGTCGCCACGCAAATGATGGGCGCATGGCTCGGCGGCCACCTCTCGTCATGGATCGCACCGGATACGAAGGGCCTGTGGCGCGCAACGAATCTGCCCGATGGCGCTTATGCATCGTTCGGCGGCACCTTCTGGTCGATTCCGGTGAAGGCCACGCAAAAGCAGCTCTCATGGGAATTCATCAAGTTCCTGACGACGCGTCCGGACGAGCAGCTCGCATCGTTCCGCTCGATCGACGCCTTCCCGGCGCTGCTTTCCGCGCAGCACGACGACTTCTTTGCGCAGCCCGTGGCGTTCCTCGGCAACGAGAAGGCTCGCCTGATCTGGCGCGATGCGGCAGCGCACATTCCGGCGATCCAGCGCAGCAAGTATGACCAGGTTGCCGAAGAGGCGGTCCACTCGGCGCTCGACAAGGTGGTCGACAGCAACGAGGACATCAACCAGGCGCTGCAGGAAGCACAGGCTGAAATCACGCATCGTATCCGCCGTTAAGCGGTTCTGATGAAACGGCGCGGCACCCATCGCCGCGCTTTGAAGCCCGCTGCAACAGCGTGGCCGGTCACCCCGGCCGGCCACGCCCGAATGGACGGAACCATTGATGAACTCTCCTCTGCCCACAACTGAACAGGTCTCCCGGGAAGGGCTCGCGCGCGATACGCTCGCGCCGCTCGCCCACGCTCGTGGAAAACCGCGGCTCAATCCGGTCAAGATCGCGCCATACCTGTTCCTCGCGCCGTTTTTCCTGCTGTTCGCCGTGTTCCTGGCCTTTCCGCTGCTGTTTTCGCTGTATCTCTCGTTCCAGAGCTGGGACGCGACAGCGGGGCTGGCGAGCATGAAGTGGGTGGGCCTGTCGAACTTCACATTCACGCTGACTGACCCGTGGTACTGGAAATCGCTCTACAACACGGCTTCGATGGCGGTCATGTCCGGCGTGCCGCAGCACCTCATTGCGCTGCCGCTGGCGTTCTTTCTGCAAACCGCGTTTCGCCGCTGGCGCAATTTCGTGGTCGGGCTGTACTTTCTGCCCTTCATCACGTCGAGCGTGGCGATTGCGCTGATCTTCTCGTCGCTGTATTCGACCGACTTCGGCATGATCAACCTCGCCATTGCCGAGATCGGCAAGATTCCGGGGCTGCACTGGATCGTGCCTTCGAAACCGATCGAGTGGCTGTATAACCCGGCGAATGTGAAACCGGCGGTTTCCGTCGTCGTCTTCTGGCGCTACGTGGGCTGGAATACGGTGCTTTATCTGTCCGCGCTGCAAACCATTCCGAAGGACATTTACGAAGCGGCGCGCATCGACGGCGCCAATGGCTGGCAACAGTTCACGCGCATCACGATTCCGCTTCTCAAGCCGATGATCTTCTTCGCGGTCACACTTTCGATCATCGGCGGGCTGCAACTGTTCGAAGAGCCGTTCATCCTGCTCCCGAACGAAGGCATGGGCACGAGCCAGTCCGGCCTGACGACGGCGGTCTACATGTATCGCACAGCATTCCACGACGGAGACTTCGGCACGGCCAGTTCGATTGCGTGGCTGCTCTTTATCACGATTTCCGCGCTGATGTGGCTCAACACGCGCATTTTCCACCGCAGCGGCATGAAAGAAGAGGCACAGCGATGAAACTGTCGAAAAACAAGGCGCGTTATACGGGTTACGCCGTCGTGCTGGCGGGCGCGGTGCTGATGTTCTCGCCGTTCTGGTTCATGTTCGTCTTTGCTACGCACACGAGTTCGGAGATTTTCTCGATGCCGCCGCCGCTGTGGTTCGGCAACGCGTTTCTCGACAACATGGCGTCGCTCATGCGTCACATTCCGTTCTGGCGCAATCTGGGCTGGAGTTTCTACACGGCCACGATCCAGACCGTGCTGACGCTGCTCGTCACCTCGATGGCCGGCTACGCCTTTGCGATGTATGAGTTCCGCTTCAAGAAGACGCTCTTTGCCGTTGCGCTCACGGCCATGCTCGTGCCGCCGTTCCTCAGCATGATTCCGACCTTCATGACGATGAACCTGCTCGGCTGGATCAATCAGCCGCGCGCGCTGTATGTGCCCGGCGCGGCAGCCGCGCTCGGCGTGTTCCTCATGCGCCAGTACATCTCTTCGGCCATTCCGTCCGACCTGATCGAGGCGGCTCGCATCGACGGCTGCGGCGAGTTCCGCATCTACTGGAGCATCGTGCTGCCGCTGCTCGGGCCGGCACTGGGCACGCTCGGGCTCATCAGCTTCATTCAGGCGTGGAACAACTTTCTCTCGGCGCTCGTGGTGTTGCGTTCGCCTTCGATGTACACGCTGCCCCTCGCGCTGCGCATTCTGCAAAGCCCGACCAATTCGGATTGGGGCGCGGTGATGGCAGGCTCTGCGGTCGCGGTGGTGCCGTTGCTGGTGCTGTTCGCTTTCACTTCGCGGCGCTTGATCGACGGTCTGACGACCGGCGCAGTCAAGGCCTGAGTTTCCCTTCGTTCATTTCATACCCGCTCGTGCAAGAGTGGACACGACTAATCAGGATACCTATCGTTATGTCGACGTTTCGATTCAAGGAAGACTTCGTCTGGGGCGTAGCCACCAGCTCGTATCAGATCGAAGGTGCAGCCAATGAGGACGGCCGTGGCGAGTCGATCTGGGACACGTTTTGCCGCGTGCCCGGCAAGGTCGTAAAAGGCGAAAGCGGCGACGTGGCCTGCGATCACTACCATCGCCTCGAAGAAGATCTCGATCTGATGGCGCAAATGGGCGTCAACGCCTATCGCTTTTCGATTGCATGGCCGCGCGTGCAGCCGGATGGTCGTGGCGCGTACAACGAAAAGGGCCTCGCGTTCTACGAGCGTCTGGTTGACGGCTTGCTCGAGCGCGGCATCCAGCCGTTCGCGACGCTGTATCACTGGGACCTGCCGCAAGCATTGCAGACGGAGCAAAACGGCTGGGAAAGCCGCGACACGGCTTATCGTTTTGCCGATTACGCGCGCAAGATCGGCAGCGTGCTGGGCGACCGCGTGGCTTCTATCGCCACGCACAACGAGCCATGGTGTACCGCATGGCTCGGCAACGCGACGGGCTACTTCGCGCCGGGCAACGCCGACCTGAAGAAAGCGGCGCATGTGGCGCATCATCTGCTGCTTTCGCACGGCCTGGCCGTTCAGGCCATGCGCGCCGATGGCGTGAAGGCACCGCTTGGCATCGTACTCAACCAGTCGCCGGCGCACGGTGCGACCGACGCGCCCGAAGATCTCGCCGCCGCATCGCTCGAATACGCGAAGTTCGTGCGCTGGTACATGGACCCGATCTTCAAGGGCGAGTATCCGGCCGAAGCGCTGCAATGGTACGGCCCGAACGGCCCGCAAGAGGTGATTCGCGAAGGTGACTTCGGGATCATCGGCACGCCGCTCGACTTCCTCGGGATCAACTACTACACGCGTATCTTCGCGAGTGCCTCGGGCAACAAGCGTCCGCCGGGCGTGCACGGTTTCACGGACATGGACTGGGAAGTCTATCCGGAAGGCCTGACCGAGCTGCTCACGAAGCTCAATGCCGAGTACAAGCTGCCGCCGATCTTCATCACCGAAAACGGCTGCGCGTCGAAAGACGTGCTCGAAAACGGCCGCGTGCAGGATACCGACCGCATCCGCTTCCTCGATCTGCACCTGGCCGCACTGGCCGATGCTGCGCAACAGGGCGTGGACGTGGCTGGCTACTTCGCATGGAGCATGCTGGACAACTTCGAATGGGCGTCCGGTTACGACAAGCGCTTCGGCATGGTGTACGTCGACTACGAGACCCAGAAGCGGACGCTGAAGGACAGCGCGCACTGGTATGGCGAAGTCATCGCGGAACATGCCGCCGCCGATCAAGAGTACTAAGGAGGACGTGACAATGGGCGAACTCGTATTGCGCAACGTCGTGAAGACGTATGGCGAAGGTCCGCAGATCATTCAGGGCATCGATCTTCATATTCCCGACGGACAGTTCACGGTATTCGTCGGGCCGTCGGGTTGCGGGAAGTCGACCATGCTGCGCATGATCGCCGGGCTCGAGGAAGTGAGCGGCGGCGACATTCTGATCGACGGCATACGCGTGAACGATCTGCAGCCGGTGGATCGCGGCGTGTCGATGGTGTTCCAGAGCTACGCGCTGTACCCGCATATGACGGTTGCGGAGAACATGGGCTTTTCGCTGAAGCTCTCGGGAAAATCGAAGCGCGAAGTGCGCGAGGTCGTAGGCCGCGCCGCCGAAATCCTGCAGATCACGCACCTGCTCGAGCGCAAGCCCAAGGCCCTCTCGGGTGGCCAGCGGCAGCGCGTCGCGATTGGCCGCGCGATCGTGCGCAAGCCGCGCGTGTTTCTGTTCGACGAGCCGCTGTCGAATCTCGATGCGGCGCTGCGCGTGCAGATGCGTATCGAACTCGCGAAGCTGCACCGCGAACTCGGCACCACGATGATTTACGTCACGCACGATCAGGTCGAGGCGATGACGCTCGGCGAGCAGATCGTGGTGTTCAACAAGGGGAACATCGAGCAGACGGGCGCGCCGCTCGATCTGTACGACCGGCCCGCGAATCGCTTTGTCGGCGGGTTTATCGGTTCGCCGCAAATGAACATGCTCGCCGCCACGGTCGTCTCGCAAAACGGTGTGCAAACCGTCCTCGCGCTTGCGGGGGCGAGCCACCGTATCGCGTTGTCGGGCCGTCCTGATCGCGCACTCAATGGCGAATTGACCTTGGGCGTGCGTGCCGAACACCTGAGCATCGGCTTCGCAGACGAAGGCATCGCCGCTCGCGTGGAACTGGTCGAACATCTGGGCGACGTGTCGATCCTGCACGCGCGCCTCGACGGCATGGCGCACGCCATCGCGCTCAAGCTCGACAAGAAGGACGCGCAATACGAGCCGGGTGCGCGCGTGGGCATCAAGGTGGTCTCGTCCGCGGTCACGCTGTTCGATGCGAAGGGCGACGCGGTGGCGTTCGAGCGTCCACAGGTGGGAGAGAACGTTCAAGCCGTCGTTTGACATGCCGGTTTGGGTAGGGGAAGAGTGCCATGGCGAACAAAGGGTCGAAGGACGATTTCGCGTCCGCTGCAAATGCGCCGAGCGGGCAGGCCGCGGCGTCAGCGCAAACGCGCGACGTGACCGACAGGGAACACGAGCCGCAACGCAACCGCCAGGAGAAACGGCGGGCGCCGCTGCATGCGTTCATCGTCCATTTCGACGCGGAGCCTTCGTCGAAGCCGTTGCCCCCGGATGATCCGGACTAGCGAACGTGGTGATGTGGGGGCAGGGATGATTACGACTGTCGCGAATGGGCGTTACGACTTTTCTTACCGCGCATTTAACGTTAGCCGAAACGGTACTTTCTTGCAGTACCCTGTTATGCACCAGATAGGAGCGTTTTCCTTGCTGGGCCGGGCTCCGGCAGGGTTTGCGAGGACTCTGCGACATTCCGCCAAGCCCAGGTAAACCACGCATGGCGGCGCCCGAACGGGGCATTTAACATGAATTAACGTTAAGGGTAACGTTATTATGTTTCTGCTTAATCGACGGTCTGCAGCAAGGGCAATCATCTCCCCCAACGCTCCGCTTTCCTGCGGCAGCGTCCGTATCGGCAAGCGAAGCGTACACCGCTACTCGCGCATATCCGCCGGCAAGCAACAAACCCTGTTGTCGTGCCGCGCGGGTCGCTCGATCACAACTCGGGCTGCCTGACGCGTATTCACCAGACAGATCGATTATATGAAAGCGCAAGGGCCGCCTGGGCATTTTCGGGCGAAAGATGTTACCGGTAAAAACCCGCAGTTCGTTCGTGCGGAATACACCGGCGCCGAGGGGGGGCGTCATTCAGGTAGCAGACCGTTGGGCAACGCCGATAAAGAGCCATTGGGGCGCGATGCGCAGGTATTTGGTTGCGTGCGCAACGACTCAATGCAATAAAAATCCGATAGAATTTTGATGGGTGGAGAGCGTCATGGAAAAGCGAGTATCCAAAGCCATTTTCAAGTCCCGGGCCTGCGAGCTGTTCCGCCAGGTCGAAACGCTGGGCGAAACCGTCATCGTGACGGACCGAGGGCAGCCCACCATTGAAATCCGGCCGTATCGCAGCAAGACCGAGAATCCGCTCGAGCTGCTGCGCGCATCGATCACGCATTTCAATCTCAAGCACGCGCTTGCACCGGTCCCCGCCGAGCAGGAAGAGTAATGATCACGCTCGACACGCTTGCGCTCGTGTGTTGGCTCGGCAAGCAGAAAGCACTGAGTCAGGCTGCGCACGATGCGATCGACCGTGAACTCGATGGCGGCGAGATCCTCATTTCGGCAATCAGCGCGCTCGAAATCGCGGAGTTCGTGAAAGCGGGCAGCCTCGGCCTCTCGATGGACGCCCGTAGCTGGCTCTCGACGTTTCTGAAGCTGGATGGCGTGCGCCTGATTCCGGTGGATTCCGAAATTGCGTTCCGGGCGGCGACGCTGCCGCCCGCGCTCACCTCGCATCAGAGGCTGATCGTCGCGACCGCCCGTACGCACGGCGGCGCGTTGGTGACCTCCGATGCGAAGGTGCGTGCTTCGACTTACGTCGAAACGATCTGGTGACGCGAGCGGCGGTGCCGCGTCTTGACCGGCCCGGTCGAGTCGCGCACCACCAGCTCGGCAGGCAGCGTGATGCGCTGCGAGGCGGCGTCGATGCCGGCGATCTGCGCGAGCAGCGTATTGACCGCCGAGCGCGCCATTTGCTGGAACGGCTGGCGAATTGTAGTGAGGGCGGGATGAAACTGCTCGGACATGGGAATGTCGTCGAACCCGATCACGGAAATGTCGTCGGGCACTCGCAGGCCCGCTTCCCTGACGGCGGCGATCACGCCGAACGCGCTCTGGTCGTTGGCCGTGAAGATCGCGGTGGGCGGATCGGCGAGGTTGAGCAGGTCGAACGTGACGTCGAACGCCATCATTTGCGAGAGATCGCCGGCGGCGACCAGCGTGTCTTCGCGCGGCAGGCCGAGCTTGGCGAGCGTGTCGCGATAGCCGCGCTGACGGTCGCGTACGCCTTCGATGGTTTCGTCGCCGGCGAGAAACGCAATGCGCTTGTGGCCGAGTTCCGCGAGATGCTCGACCGCGAGACAGGCGCCGCCGTAATTGTCGACCGATACGGAAGGAAAGCCCGTGAGCGTGCCGCGCTGATCGACCACCACCACCGGCACTTTGGCCGTGGCGAGGGCTTCGAGGCAGAGCGATTCGCGCGGCAGGATGGCGAGAATGCCGTCGGAAAACTGTTGGATCAACCCGAGCAGGTCGTGATGCGCATGACGGTCTTCGTCGAACACGGTGTACACGAGCATTTCCATGCCCGCGCCGCGTGCCGCGCGGCCCGCGCCGAGCACCAGTTCGCTCGAGAACTGCGTGTCGAGCGTGGGCGTGATGATGCCGATGATGCCGTTGCGCCCGCCCGAAAGTTTCTGGGCGGTGCGGTTCACGACATAGCCGATGTCCGAAGCGATTCTCAGCACTTCGTCGCGCGTTTCGCGCGACACGCCTGGGCGTCCGTTGAGCGCGCGCGACGCGGTCATCTGCGACACCCCGGCAAGCTTGGCGACGTGCTCAAGCGTGGGAGTTTGCCTTGCCATGCGTGGTGTGGGCTTGCGAGAGGTCATGTCTGCGAAGACTCGCTCGTGACTCGCCGGTTACTCCGCGGGTTGGACCACTCGTCACGTTAGCGATACCGTTTATGTGCTGGCTATTCTATCAGATGCGCGTTAATTCAAACGTTCCCGAGTGCACCAACCTTGCGCCGGGCACAAGCTCCGGCGGGAGCTCACCAGGAAAATCCCGCATAGCAGTCATTCATGTCCAGGCTTAACATTCATTAACGTTAAGGCTAACGTTAATCCCGCAGATAACTCAGGTAGCTCTCAAAATTCCATAAGAGGGGACACAAACATGGCGTACCCAGGTTTCTCCAAGGCGCGCGCGATTGTCGGCGCCACGGCACTGTTGTTTTCACTGTCTGCAGTCGTTTCGAACGCCGTTGCGGCGGAAGCCAAAACGATCACGGTATGGGATCAGCAGACCAATGCATCGTCGAGCAAGATCATTCGCGACGCTTCGGATCGCTTCGAAAAGGCGGACCCGGGCTACAAGGTCGAGAATTCGCACGTCCTGAACGAGGCCTACAAGACGAAGCTGAAGGTGGCTTTCGGAGCGAACCAGCCGCCGTGCGTGTTCGAGAACTGGGGCGGCGGCGGCCTGCAGGAGTATGTGAAATCCGGTCAGATCGTCGACCTCACGCCGTACCTGAACAAGGACCCGGCGTATCGCAGCCGCTTCATGCAGTCGTCGTGGAACGTTACGACGTTCGGCGGCAAGACCTACGGCGTGGCTGCCGAAAACGCAGCGGCCGCCGTGATCTTCTACAACAAGGAAGTGTTCAAGAAGTACGGCATCACGCCGCCCAAGACGTGGGATGAGCTGATGCACGTCGTCGATGTGCTGAAGCAGCACAACGTGGCAGCGTTCTCGCTTGCGAACAAGAACAAGTGGACGGGCTCGATGTACTACATGTACCTCGTCGACCGTATCGGTGGTCCGCAAGTGGTGAGCGACGCGATCGCAGGCAAGGGCAAGGGCTTCGAAGATCCGGCGTTCGTCGAAGCCGGCAAGCGCATTCAGGAACTCGTGAAGGCTGGCGCGTTCGCGCCGGGCATCAACGGTCTCGACTATGACTCGGGCGCGTCGCGCCGTCTGCTGTATACGGGCAAGGCCGCGATGGAGCTGATGGGCGCCTGGGAAGCTTCGACGATCGCGAATGAAAATCCGACGTTCTCGAAGGATCTCGACTTCTTCCCGTTCCCGAGCGTGCCGGGCGGCAAGGGCGATCCGCGCGACCTGATCGGCACGGTGGGCGATGGCTTCCTGAGCATCTCGACCGAGTGCAAGACGCCGGACGCCGCATTCAAGCTGATCCAGGCGCTGACCGACGACCAGGCGATGCAGGCACGCGCGTCGGAGGACCACAAGCTCCCGCCGGTCAACAACGTCAAGATCGACGATCCGTTCACGCAGCGTCTGCAGCAACTGCTTGCGGCGGCGCCGAGCGTGCAGCTCTGGTACGACCAGGCCCTGCCGCCGGCGTTGGGCGAACTGCACAAGGACACGACGCAGGCACTGTTCGGTCTGTCGGTGACGCCTGAGGCGGCCGCGCAGCAAATGGAAGCCGCTTCGAAGAAGGGCGGTTGATCTCCAGCACTCAGGAAAAGTCCGGTTGGCGCCGCAAGGCGTCAACCGGCAGACAAGCTCGTGAATATTGCACTTTCCGCTACACCCGAACGCCGGCTGAAGCTCTCCTCGCAAACGCTCGTCACGGTCGTGTTTCTCGCGCCGGCGCTGCTGCTGCTGGCCGTGTTCCTGCTTTATCCGCTCGTTTCCAGCTTGCGGCTGTCGCTGCTCGACTGGAATGGTCTCGGCAATACGGCCCGCTATACGGGGCTCGCGAACTGGGCGCGGCTCGCCCATGACACCGTGTTCTGGCAATCGCTCAAGAACAATGTGATTCTCGCACTCGCCTCGATCGTCATTCAGCTTCCTGTCGCGCTTGCGCTCGCCGTGCTGCTGGAAAAGGCCGGCCGAGGCTCGCGCGTGCTCAAGGTTCTCTATTTTCTGCCGCTGCTCATGTCGAGCGTGGCGATCGGCGTGCTGTTCAAGCAGATCTACGATCCGAATTTCGGACCCGTGAACGTCGCGCTACAGGCATTCGGGCTAGATGGCCTCGCGAAGGACTGGCTGGGCGACCCGCACTTCTCGCTGGGCGCGACCATCGCCGTGATCATCTGGCAGAACGCGCCTTTCTACATGATTCTGTTCCTCGCCGGCCTTTCATCGATGCCGGCCGAGGTCAACGAGGCGGCGCTGCTCGACGGCGCTTCCGAGTGGACCATCTTCTGGCGCATCAAGCTGCCGCACCTGCAGGGCACGGTGCGCACGGCCGTGATCCTTTCCGTGCTCGGCTCGCTGCGCTACTTCGATCTCGTCTTCGTCATGACCGGCGGCGGCCCCGAGGGCTCGTCCGAGGTGATGGCCACCTACATGTATCGCACGGTGTTCAGTTCGTTCCAGCTCGGCTACGGCAGCACCATCGGCTCGGCGATGTTCCTGATCGTCATCGCGGTGGCGGCGGTGTCGATGTACTTCACGCGCCGCTATGCAACCGAGGTCTGAACCATGATCAAGAAATTCCGTTTCCCCCGCGTAACGATTCCGATCCTCGCGCTGATCTGGCTGGCAGTCACGACGGTCCCGTTCATCTTCATGGTCGTGTCGAGCTTCAAGAGCCAGGAAGAGACGTTCTCGACTTCTGTGTGGGCGCCGCCGAGCCACCTTTACTGGGGCAATTACGCGGCCGTGCTGAAGGGCCCGTTCTTCACGTATTTCCGTAACAGCCTGTTCACGGTCGGCGTGTCGGTCGCGCTGATCGTCGTCATCAGCGCGATGGCGGCCTATGTGTTCGCGCGCATGCGCTTCAGGCTGAACAAGCTGCTCTTCGGTCTCGTGGTGGCAGGCATGATCGTGCCGCTGCACGCGACGCTGGTGCCGATCTATCTGCTCACGCGCAACCTCGGTCTCTACGATACGCAGTTCGCGCTGCTCGGCCCCTATGTGGCGCTCAGCCTGCCGGTGTCGATCTTCATCCTGACCGAGTTCATGCGGCAGATTCCGCGCGAACTCGAAGAAGCCGCGCAGCTCGACGGCTGCAGCCCATTCCGTATTTTCTGGCGTATTTTCTTCCCGCTTTCGGGACCGGGGCTCGCCACGGTGGCGATCTTCAACGGCATTGGTCTGTGGAACGAGTTCATCTTCGCGTACATGCTCACGTCGACGTCCGAGCACCGTACGCTGCCGCTCGCGATCTGGGACTTCATGGGGCAATACGCGTCGAACATACCTTCGATGCTGTCTGTTCTCGTGCTCACGTCGTTGCCGCTGATCGTCGCCTACGCGTTCGGTCAGGAGCGCGTGATCAAGGGGATGATGGCCGGCTCGCTCAAGGGCTGATCCAGGTCTGATTCGCACCGCTAACCGAACTTCGCATAAAACGATATGGCAAGCATTTCCCTCAACAACGTACAGAAGGCCTACGCGAGCGGCAACGCGGTGATCCGCGACGCCAACCTCGAAGTCGGCAAGAACGAATTCTGCGTGTTCCTCGGCCCCTCGGGCTGCGGCAAGTCCACGCTGCTGCGCATGATCGCCGGACTCGAATCGATCACCGATGGCGAACTGCGCATCGACGGTGAACGGATGAACGAGGTCGAGCCCGCGAAGCGCAAGGTCGCGATGGTGTTCCAGAATTACGCGCTCTATCCGCATATGAGCGTGTACGAGAACATGGCATTCGGTCTGCGTCAGGCAAAAATCGACAAGGCCGTCATCGACAAGAAGGTGCGCAGCGCCGCTGCCGCACTGCAACTCGATACCTATCTCGAACGCCGCCCCGCAGCGCTTTCCGGCGGCCAGCGCCAGCGCGTGGCGATCGGACGCGCGATCGTGCGCGAGCCGGGCGTGTTCCTGTTCGACGAGCCGCTGTCGAATCTCGATGCGGCATTGCGCGTGCAGACGCGTACCGAAATCGCGCGTCTGCATCGCGAATTCAGCGAGGCGAGCGCCGTGTATGTGACGCACGATCAGGTCGAAGCGATGGCACTGGCCGATCGCATCGTGCTCCTGCAAGCGGGTGATCACATGGAGCGGCATGGCAGCGTCGCGCAGGTGGGGGCGCCGCTCGATCTGTATCACCATCCGAAGAGCCGGTTCGTCGCGGGCTTCATCGGCTCGCCGAAGATGAACTTCTTCGCGGGTACGGTGGCGGGCGGCGACGATGGCGGCGTGGACATCGACCTGCAAAGCGGCGAGCGCGTGCGCGCTCGCGTGGACGGCTCGCGTGCGCGCGCCGGCATGAAAGTGACGCTCGGTGTGCGTCCGGAGCATCTGCGTGTGGCGTCCGATGCGCGCAATGAACAGACGCTGGCGAGCCGCGTGAAGCTCGTGGAGCACATGGGTGAGCACAGCTATATCCATGCTGCGCAGACGGGGCCGGGCGCGGTGACATTGATCGCAAAGGTGCCCGGCGACAGCGCGTTGAAGCACGATGAAACGGTCAATCTTGCGCTGCCGCCCGAGGCTTGCCACGTGTTCGACGATCACGATATGGCGCTGCGACGTCTCATCTGAGCTGAGCGCGGCTTTCGCCGCGCACACGCGCAACGCCAATTTCAAAAGCACAACTAAGCAGACGGCGATAACAGAAGCCGTCTCGTGAAATACCACGGAGTGAAGCAATGTCGCTTGAACACGCCACTGAGGTTCCGCTTTATCGCCGCGCCGACGCACCGACCGCGCAGCGCGTGGCCGACCTGCTCGCGCGCATGACGCTCGACGAAAAAATCGCCCAGCTTCACGCCGCGTGGCTCGTGCTCTCGGCCGACGGCGAGCACAAGGCGCGCAGCATCGATTTCGCGCAAAGCGCCAACAGCCTCACGGTGGACCAGATTCTGGAACACGGTCTTGGGCAGATCACACGTCCGCTCGGCACGCACACGGTCGATCCCAAAGAGGGCGTGCGCGCGCTCAACGAACTGCAGCGCAAGATGGTCGAAGACACGCGCCTGGGCATTCCCGTCATGTCGCACGAGGAATGCCTCGTGGGCCTGATGATCAAGGACGCCACGCTGTTTCCCTCGCCGCTGAACTACGCGGCGACGTGGAACCCGAACCTCGTGGGCGAAGTGGGGCGCATCATCGGCGAGCAGGCGCGCTCGATCGGCTGCCACCAGGGCCTCGCTCCCGTGCTCGACGTGTCGCGCGATCCGCGCTGGGGCCGCACCGAGGAAACGCTTGGCGAAGATCCGTACCTGGTGGGCGTGCTCGCGTGCCACTACGTGAACGGTCTGCAAGGCGAGCGCCGCGACGTGCTCGCCACGCTCAAGCACTTCGTCGGCCACTCGGCGAGCGAAGGCGCCCGCAATCATGCGCCCGTGCATGTCGGGCCGCGCGAGTTGAACGACGTGTTTCTGCTGCCGTTCGAAATGGCGGTCAAGCTCGCGCACGCGGGCTCGATCATGCCGGCGTACCACGATATCGACGGCGTGCCCTGCCATGCGGACCGCACGCTGCTGCACGATACGCTGCGCGAAAAGTGGGGTTTCGAGGGGCTCGTCGTTGCGGACTATGCCGCCGTCGACCTGCTCTACAGCCATCACGCCGTGGCGCACGACAGCGCGTCGGCGGCGGCGCTCGCGTTCAATTCGGGACTCGACGTCGAGTTGCCGGGTCACGAGTGCGCGGTCCATCTGAAAGAAGCACTCGATCGCGGCGAGATCACCGAAGCGACGATCGACACCGCGGTGTCGCGCGTGTTGAGCACGAAGTTCCGCCTTGGCCTGTTCGAGAATCCGTATGTGGACCCCGAGCGCGTGGACGTGAAGGGCACGGCGGCGGCCGACACGGCGTATCAGGTCGCGCTCGAATCGGCGGTGCTGCTGCGCAATGAAGGCGGCATGCTGCCGTTGAACGCCAATGGCGCGGAAAAAATTGCGGTGATCGGCCCGACCGCCGACGACCCGCTCGCGCTGCTCGCCGGCTACAGCTTTCCGGTGCACCTCATCAACTCGGGCGAGCAGTCTGTCGCGTCGATCGCCACGCCGCTGGGCGCACTGCGCGCGCTGCTGGGCGAGTCGCGCGTGCTGCATGCCAAGGGTTGCGACATCATCAAGACCCGCCGTGCGGGTGCGCCGGTTTTCCCGGGCGACGTGTCGCTCGACCTGAGCGCCGCCGCTAACCGCGACGAACTGATCAGCAAGGATACCGAAGCGATTCCCGCCGCTGTCGAAGCCGCGCGCAAAGCGGCTGTGGCCGTCGTTTTCGTCGGCGATCTGGCGGGCTTGTTCCAGTCCGGCACGGTGGGCGAAGGCTCCGATACGGACAGCCTGGAACTCCCGGGCGTCCAACTGCAGTTGCTCAAGGCCGTGGTCGAGACCGGCACGCCGACGGTCGTCGTGATGACGGGCGGCCGTCCGTACAATCTGGGTGGCCTCGAGGATCGCGTTGCTGCACAGATCATGGCGTTTGCGCCGGGCGAGCGCGGCGCCGAGGCGCTTGCCGATCTGCTGGTGGGCCGCGCCAATTTCAGCGGCCGCCTGCCTCTCTCCGTGCCGAAGAGCGCAGGGGCCGTGCCGTATGTCTACAACCATCGCCTCAAGAGCGCGGGCACGCCGATCGCCTACCACTTCGGCAGCCGCTATCCGTTTGGTTCCGGCCTCAGCTACACCCAGTTCCGTTACGGCGATCTCGAGCTGGCGCAACGCGAAGTCCCGCTCGAAGACGGCACGGTCGAACTGAACTTCACGGTCGAGAACATCGGCTCGCGCGACGGCACGGAGATCGTGCAGATTTACGTGCGCGATCAGCACGCGTCTGCGGCGCGGCCCGTTCGCGAACTCAAGGCGTTTGCGCGTGTGCCGCTCGCCGCAGGCACGCGGACTCGCGTGAACGTGAAGCTGCCGGTCGATATGTTCAATTTCACCGACGCGCGCGGCGAGCGCATCGTCGAGCCGGGCAAGTTCGATTTGATGGTGGGCAGTTCGAGCCGCGATATCCATCTGAGCGGCACGGTCACGGTGGTGGGTAATGCAACGCGCACGCTCCCGCGCGACTGGCGCATGCTGAGCGCCGTCGAGGTCGTATCGTAAGCGAAAGGGAAGCGGCAGGTCAGGGCGGGGAGCCATCTGCGGCTCGCCGCCCTGTTTGGGTTCTGACAAGTCAACACTGGAATATCTGATGTCGTACGCAATCTATCCGAGCCTGGCGGACAAAACCGTCGTTATCACCGGCGGCGGCAGCGGGATTGGGGCCGCGGTCGTGGAAGCATTCGCGCAGCAGGGCGCGCGCGTGTTCTTCCTCGACGTGGCCGAAGACGATTCGCTCGCTCTTCAGGAAAAGCTTCGTGATGCGAAGCATCCGCCGCTGTTCAAGCGCTGCGACCTGTGCAGCGTGGACGCGATCGAAAGCGTGTTCGCGTCGATCGTCGATGCCGCGGGCCCGATCGACGTGCTCGTGAACAACGCGGGCAACGACGACCGCCATGATATCGGCGAGCTGACCGCGAGCTATTGGGACGGGCGTATCGCCGTGAACCTGCGCCATCAGTTCTTCTGCGCGCAGGCCGCCGCGCGGGGCATGCGGCAAGCGGGGCGCGGCGTGATCCTGAACTTCGGTTCGGTGTCGTGGCACGTCGCGTTGCCGAACCTGCCGATCTACCTGACCGCGAAGGCCGGCATCGAAGGTCTGACGCGCGGTCTTGCGCGCGATCTGGGCGGCGCGGGCATTCGCGTGAACTGCATCATCCCGGGCGCCGTGAAAACGCCGCGGCAGATGAATCTGTGGCAAACGCCGGAGAGCGAGGCGAAGGTCGTCGCGGGTCAGTGTCTGCAACTGCGCATCGAGCCCGAGCATGTCGCCCGCATGGCCTTGTTCCTCGCATCCGACGACGCCTCGCGCTGCTCAGGGCGCGATTACTTCGTCGACGCGGGATGGTACGGAGAATGACGATGCCGCATCCCGTGTGCGTCTGGCCGATCGGCGCGGAGCTTGCCGAAGGGCCGTTGTGGCAGGCCGCGGAAAACGCGGTCTATTTCGTCGATATCAAGGGCCGCCGGATTCATCGGTTCGAGGTCGCGACCGGGGAGCGCACGACGTGGTACGCGCCCGACCAGGTCGGCTTTATCGCGCCGCTGGGGGATCGGGTGTTCGTGTGCGGCCTGCCTGACGGCCTCTATCGTTTCGATGCCGTGAGCGGGGAATTCGACAAGGTCGTGGATGTCGAGCCGCATTTGCCCGGCAATCGCCTCAACGACGGTTTCGCCGATGCGCACGGACGCCTGTGGTTCGGCTCGATGGACGATGCCGAGGAAGCGCCGAGCGGCACGCTGTATCGCGTGGATGCAGGCGCGGTGGTGAGCGCACAGGACAGCGGCTACGTGATCACCAACGGCCCGGCCATGAGTCCGGACGGCCGCACGCTCTATCACAACGACACGATGCGTCGCGTCGTGTATGCGTTCGATGTTGCCATGGACGGCACGCTGTCGGGCAAGCGCGTCTTCACTGCCATTGCTGGCGACGGGCACCCGGACGGCATGGCGGTGGACGCCGAGGGCTACGTGTGGGTCGCGCTTTTCGGCGGCTGGCGCATCGACCGCTATTCGCCCGAGGGTGAACTGGCCGGCCAGATTGCGTTTCCGTGCGCGAACATCACGAAGCTCGCGTTCGGCGGGGACGATCTGCAGACCGTGTACGTTTCCACCGCGTGGAAGGGGCTCACGGCAGCGGAGCGCGAGAAGCAGCCGCTGGCGGGCGGCTTGTTCACGTTCCGCTCGCCGGTGCCGGGACAGGCGCCGGGAAGCTGCGCGGCGGCCTTCGCACGGTAGGGAGCCTCGACCCCAGCCTCGACCCTATAGGACCAAAGTCCGATGGCCGGGGCGTCCTGCAGTGTTAGGCTCCGAGAGCACACGCCATGGTCCCTGACCGGCGCAACAAGCGTGGCACCTGATCGTTCCAGGGGGACTACCATGCTCTATCGATCGAATACGCGCATTGCGTTCGCGCGCTGCCTTGCGCTCTCAGTCGCGGCTTGCGGCTTCTTTGCCGCCTCGGCGCCCATGTGCCGCGCGGCCGACACGGAAGCCTCCGCCGCCTCGGAAGCCGTGCCAGCCGGGGCCTCCGTCGACACGGAAAGCGGCACCATCAGTTTGATCGATCAGAAGAATGCGCTCATCGTCGTGACCGTGCCGGGTCACGACGACCTGAGCTTCAGTGCGAAAGATCATCGCGACGTGCTCAAAGTCGTCAGGGTTGGCGACAAGCTTACAACCCACTATATGGAGCCACACGTCACCGGATTGGCGCCTGCCGAGGGTGCAGCGGTCACGCGCCTGACCCACACGGCGAAGGTGACCCAGCATTCCTCCGGCGCCGACCAGGAAAACTTCCAGGTGCTCCGGGTCTTTAGCGGCGTGGCGCAAGTCACCGGCGTCGACCGCAAGCTCAACCTCCTGACCGTCGTAGACAAGTCCGGCACGGCCCGCTCCATTCGGGTCAGCCGCCCGGATCTGATCGAAGTGATGCAGTCCCTGAAGCACCATAGCCACGTGCGGATCAAGTACGAATCCGAGATGACGATCATCGTCGCCCGTTAGCGGCTACGCTGCGGGAGGCGCGCTTTCGCGCGCGTTTTCGGTATCGATCGTTCCCCGGCTCGAAGAATTTTTTGAGCGGACCGATGAGTACCTGCACCGTTACGCGCTCGCGCAGCAGTGGCGCTTCGAAGCGGCATGCGTGGATGGGCGGCCCGTCATGGTGGTGTTCGACCGCCACGATCCTGCTGGCGGGCCGGCCTATTTCGTGGCGCTCGATTTTGCAGGCGATGCGGTCACCGGTATTCGGGACTTTCTGTTTGCGCGTTATGTCCTGGATGGCGCGGAGTTGCGAACGGTCTAACCCGGCCCTAAAAGGTGATGCGTGCAATCGGACCGATAATAGTCTATATTTGGTCCTGTTTGACTTGCTACGGGAGCACCTCATGCATCTCGCCGATCACGTGAAGCCAATCAGCTATCTCAAGAGTGAAGCCGCGCAAATCGTCAAGGATCTGACCGATTCAGGGGAGCCGCTCATCATCACGCAGAACGGCGAAGCGAAGCTCGTTGTTCAGGACGTGCGAACCTATGAATCGACTCAACAAACGCTCGCATTGCTGAAGATCCTGGCCATCGGCCAAAAACAGATCGAGCGTGCGGACCATCTGGATGGCGACGAGTTCTTTGCAGAACTCAACGAGCTCGACCGCCAGGAAAAGCTTCGCTAATGCAGGCCCCGCTGCTGAAGTACCGGGTCCTGCCGACCGCGCGGATCGGTATCGATGAGCTGCGAAGCTACATCGTCCGCGCATTCGGATGGGAGACTTGGCGTCAGACGTCGGCTCAACTCCAGGACGCCATTGCGCAGATCCGCCAGTTCCCGGAAAGCGGCCATTTGCCTGCCGAACTCGAAGGCTTTGTCGACGACACTTTTCGACAGATACTTTCGGGCAAGAACCGGATCATCTATCAGGTCCGCGACGACACCGTTTTTATTCACCTCGTGATCGACACGCGACGCGACCTGCAAGCGCTTCTCCAGAGAATCGTGCTCCGCTTAATGTAAATCGCATCAGGCGCATACCAATACCTCCATCCAATTAGTTGCTAGCTCAACCAACGACTTTCCACCTGCATTCCTAAAGTTTTCCTTTCAGCTTGCCGTTATCGCAGCAGGGCGGCGGCGTCCGTTGCATTCGCATGGCCGCACGACCCGGACTTGACAGAGCGCGAGACGCGAAACCGTCTGGCGCGCGGTACGACCGACGGTGATGCATGTGAGCTCCCGCAACGAAATCTACTCTTTGCCGCGCGGCAAGCTGGCCCGTTGGTTGACCGAACCCGGTCAGGACACGCCGCACGAAATCCGCGTCGCCCTTGTCGGCACCTTGTTCGGGACGTTGCCGATCTTCTTTGGCGGCGTATCGAATACCGTGGCCGTGGCGTGGGTGCTCGCGCGCCGGCACGGCACGCTGCCGTTCAAGTTCTGGCTCATCGCCGAAATCCTCGTCTGCGCGGTGCGCCTCGCCACGCTCACCCTGTCGCGCCGCCGCGCAAGGGAAGGCAAGAGCACGCCCACCGACGTTTATATTCTCCTCGCGCCGTTGTGGGGCGCGACGGTCGGCTATGGCGCGCTCGTCAGCGCCATGAGCCGGGACTGGGTATCCGCTACGCTCGCCTTTCTTTCCGCCGCCGCCATGGTGGGCGGGATCTGCTTCCGCAATTTCGCGGCGCCGCGACTGGTGGCGGTCATGATCTGCCTGTCGCTCGGCCCATGCTGCATTGGTGCGCTGCTGGGCGGCGAGCCAGTTCTCCTGCTCACGCTGCTGCAAATTCCCTTCTATCTGTTCGCGATGAGCGCCGCCGCGCGCCACCTGAACGCCATGCTCATCTCGACGATGAAGGCCGAACGGGAAAACAGCCATCGCGCACGCCATGACGCCCTCACGGGACTCCTGAACCGCGATGGCCTGTTTAGCGCGGCCGGACCCGCGAGCGCCTCGCCCATCAAGGCGGGCATGACGGTGTTCTTCGTCGATCTCGACGACTTCAAGCTCGTGAACGACGCGCATGGCCACAAGGCCGGCGACATGCTGCTCGTGCAGGTCGCGAGCCGTCTGCGCATGCTCGCCAGCGCGGGCGCATGGGTGGCCCGCATGGGCGGCGACGAATTCGTCATCGTCGATCCTCATGTGGACCGGGCGCCGCACGATTGGGCCAGCCTCGTGACCGAAGCGATCGAGCGGCCGTTCGAGCTTGCGCCGGGACTGCTGGTGAACGTTGGGGCGAGCGTGGGCTTCACAACGGTCGCGGCGGACGACCAGGACGTCGATCAGGTCTTGCGCCGTGCCGATCTTGCGATGTACGCCGTCAAGCGCGAGAAGGCGCCGGGCGAACCTGCTGCGGCGGTCGAGCGACCCGCGTGAGCCTCGCCGGGCGCGTCGCTTTCTTCAGGGTTTCGCGCCGAGATCCAGCAGCCGTACCGCATTCTCCTTGAGGATCAACGGGCGCACTTCCGGCTTGATGTCGAGGGTATCGAAATCCGCGAGCCAGCGATCCGGACGGATCAAGGGAAAGTCGGAAGCGAACAGCACGCGCTCGCGCAACAGCGTATTCGCGTATTTCACCAGTTCCGGCGAGAAGTATTTCGGCGACCAGCCCGACAGGTCGATATACACGTTGGGCTTGTGTAGCGCGATGGAAAGCGCCTGCTCCTGCCATGGCCAGGACGGATGCGCGATCACGATCTTCATGTCGGGGAAATCGGCGGCCACATCGTCGAGATAGATCGGCTCCGAATACTTCAGTCGCAACCCGCCGCCGCCGCGCATGCCCGAACCCATCCCCGAGTGGCCGCTGTGGAAGACCGCGGGCAGGCCATATTCGGCAATCACTTCGTATAGCGGGTAAGCCAGCCGGTCGTTGGCGAAAAAGCCCTGCATGGTGGGGTGAAACTTGAAGCCGCGCACGCCGTGGTCCTCGATCAGCCGCCGCGCCTCCCGCGCGCCGAACTTGCCCTTGTGCGGGTCGATGCTGGCGAACGCGATCATGATGTCGGCGTTTTGCTGCGCGAAGTCGGCGATCTCTTCGTTGTCGATGCGGCGCCGCCCGATATTCGCCTCGCAATCCACCGTGAACATCACGAAGCCGATGTTGCGCTCGCGGTAGTGCTCGATCGTTTCCGGAATCGTCGGGCGGCGGCCTTGCTTGAGCACGGTGCCGAAATACTTGTCGGCGGCCTCGTCGAACTCCTTCGCGAAGAGGTCGGGCGGCTGGCAGCACGACACTTCGGCGTGGACGTGCGTGTCGATCGCAACGAGCTGGTCGATGTTCAAGGGTGTCTCCTCCTTATTGTCACTCGCTGCGCGAGCGCTTACGAAGCGCGCAGATTGCGCACGCAGGCATGCAGCAGCGCGTGGAGTTTTTCCGCTGTTTCGGTGTCCATATCGTCGAGCATCGCGCCTTCCACGTGATCGGCGGCGGCGTCGCATTCGCCCAGCAGCGCGTTGCCGGCTTCGGTGAGCGAAAGCAGCACTACGCGGCGGTTCATGGGGTCGGCTTCACGCATGACCCAGCCGTTCGCCTCCATCGTCTTCACGACTTCGTTGGCGGCCTGCGGCGTGATGAACGAGCGCTCGGCGAGTTGCGCATTCGACGAGCGGCCGCGCGCGCGCAGCACGGAAAGCGCGGTGTATTGCGGTAGCGTGAGCCCGTGACGCGCGAGCGCTTCGGTCAGGCGGCGGGACACGACGCGGTCGAGTTGGCCGATCAGGTAGCTCAGGCGCATGGGCGGCACGGCGTGCGGGCTGCCCTCGGCGGCTGGCTGCGCGATTCGGGCGCGCGGCGCAGTGGGGGAGGTTTTCTGGGTCATCGCGTTTTACGGGTTTGTACCGACGAGATCATATTCTACTTTACATATCAGGTAGCCTGATAGTAAATTGATTTCAAGCCGCGAGTGCGGCAGTGTCTACGGAGAGAGAGAATGAGTTACGAAGGTCGCTGGAAAACGGTCAAGGTTGCAGTCGAGGGCGGCATCGGCTGGGTGACGTTCAACCGGCCCGACAAGCGCAACGCCATGAGCCCGACGCTCAACAAGGAGATGATCGACGTGCTCGAAACGCTCGAGCTCGACGCCGAGGCGCAAGTGCTCGTGCTGACCGGCGAAGGCTCGGCGTGGACGGCTGGCATGGACTTGAAGGAATACTTCCGCGAAGTCGATGCGGGCCCCGACGTGCTGCAGGAGCGCATTCGCCGCGACGCGAGCCGCTGGCAATGGCAACTGCTACGCATGTATTCGAAGCCGACCATCGCGATGGTGAACGGCTGGTGTTTCGGCGGCGGCTTCTCGCCGCTCGTGGCGTGCGACCTCGCGATTGCCGCGGACGAAGCCACGTTCGGTCTTTCGGAAATCAACTGGGGCATTCCGCCGGGCAATCTCGTGAGCAAGGCAATGGCAGATACGGTGGGCCACCGCGAGGCGCTTTACTACATCATGACGGGCGATACGTTCACGGGCCAGCAGGCCGCGAAAATGGGCCTCGTCAACAAGAGCGTGCCGCTCGCGCAGTTGCGCGAGGAAGTGATCGCGCTCGCCGCGAAACTGCTCGACAAGAACCCGGTCGTGCTGCGCAACGCGAAGCATGGCTTCAAGCGTTCGCGCGAACTGACGTGGGAGCAGAACGAGGACTATCTCTACGCGAAGCTCGACCAGGCCAACCATCGCGACAAGGAAGGCGGCCGCGAGCAGGGCCTCAAGCAGTTCCTCGACGACAAGAGCATCAAGCCGGGCCTGCAGGCATACAAGCGCTAATCGATAGCGTCGCACCAGACAGAGGAGACAACGACATGCATGAAACCCGGCTTCTGATCGGCGGCGAGAAGCGCGCTGCGTCGAACGGCAAGACCTTCGAGCGCATCAATCCGGCCACGCGCGCGGTGGCCACGCGCGCGGCAGCCGCCACGCCGGAAGATGCGGACGCGGCCGTTGCCGCCGCCGCGCACGCCTTCCCGGCGTGGGCCGCGCTCACGCCCACGGAGCGCCGCAAGCGCCTGCTGGCCGCCGCCGACCGCATGGATGCGCGCACTGCGGACTTCATCGCCATCGGCGCGGCGGAAACGGGCGCAATGGCGAACTGGTACGGCTTCAATGTGATGCTCGCCGCGAACATGCTGCGCGAAGCGGCCGCCATGACCACGCAGATCGACGGCTCGGTGATCCCATCCGACGTGCCCGGCAGCCTCGCGATGGCGGTGCGTCAGCCGTGCGGCGTCGTGCTCGGCATGGCGCCCTGGAACGCACCGGTGATTCTTGCCACGCGTGCGCTCGCCATGCCGCTCGCGTGCGGCAATACAGTGGTATTGAAGGCATCCGAAGGGTGTCCCGGCGTGCATGCGCTGATCGGCGAAGTGCTCAACGAGGCGGGGCTCGGCGAGGGCGTCGTCAACGTGCTCACGCATGCGCCGGAAGATGCGCCCGCCATTGTCGAGCGCCTGATCGCCAACCCTGCCGTGAAGCGCGTGAACTTCACGGGCTCGACGCGCGTGGGCCGCGTCGTCGCGGAACTTTCTGCGCGGCATCTAAAGCCTGCACTGCTCGAACTGGGCGGCAAGGCACCGGTGCTCGTGCTCGACGATGCCGATCTCGACGCGGCAGTGGAAGGCATTGCATTCGGCGCGTTCTTCAATCAAGGGCAGATCTGCATGTCGACCGAGCGCGTGATCGTCGACCACAAGATTGCCGATGCGTTCGTCGACAAGCTCGTCGCGAAGGCTCGCACGCTAAAGGCCGGCGACCCCACACAGCCGGGCTCGGTACTGGGTACTCTGGAAAGCGAAGCATCGGCGCGGCGCATACGCGCGCTCGTGGAAGACGCGCGCGAGAAGGGCGCGAAGCTGCCGCTGGGCTGCGAAGTGAACGGCGCGGTCATGCAGCCCGTGATCGTCGAAAACGTCACGCGCGAGATGAAGCTCTACGCCGACGAATCGTTCGGCCCCGTGGTAACGGTGCAGCGTGTGGACGGCGATGAAGAAGCAGTGAAGGTTGCCAACGACAGCGAGTACGGCCTTTCGGCGGCGGTGTTCAGCCGCGATATCGCGCGGGCGATGAACGTGGCGAAGCGCATCGAATCCGGTATCTGCCATATCAACGGGCCGACGGTGCACGACGAAGCGCAAATGCCGTTCGGCGGCGTGAAGGCGAGCGGCTATGGCCGCTTCGGCAGCAAGGCTTCGATCGCCGAATTCACGGACCTGCGCTGGATCACCGTGCAGACGGGCCCGCGCCACTACCCGATCTGAACGCGCGCATCACGACATGAACCACCGGGCCGTCTGCGCCGATGCACCGCGCAGTCCGGCACCGGTCAAGCAAAGGAGACAGGCTTTGGATTCGGAGCCGACCCAAACGCATGCTCGCGCCGTCGTGCAACCGGACTTCGCCGGTTATCGCGCCGTCGCGATCGGCTCGGCCGCGCCGCAGATCGAACGGCGCGGCGACTGCTGGTATTTGCGCTCGACCGAGGCGCTCGACGACTTCCCCGAGCGCGTGACCGACCGGCTCGTGAGCGGCGCGCACGCACATCCAGACCGCTGGCTCGTGGCGCGCCGTGGCGCCGACGGGCAATGGCAGGGCATCAGCTACGCGCAGATGCTCGAACGCGCCCGTGCGATCGGGCAGGCCTTGATCGAACGCGGCTTGTCGGCCGAGCGCCCCGTCGCGCTGCTTTCGGGCAACGATCTCGAACATCTGCAGATGGCGTTCGGCGCGCTATGGGCCGGCGTGCCCTATGCACCCATTTCTCCCGCGTATTCGCTCGTATCGAGCGATTACAACAAGCTGCGGCACACGCTGGGCCTGCTCAATCCCGGCCTCGTATTCGCGGCAGACGGCCCCGCTTTTGCCGCGGCGCTCGACGCCGCTGTGCCCGCCGATATCGAGCGCGTGGTCGTGACGCCGGCTGGCGGCGCGCGCCGCGAGACGCCGTTTTCGGCGTTGCTCGAGACGCGGGCGGGCAGCATCGAAGACGCGCAGGCGCGCGTGAGCGGCGACACGATCGCGAAGTTTCTCTTCACTTCCGGATCGACGCGCCTGCCGAAGGCCGTGCCTACCACGCATCGCATGCTGTGCAGCAATCAGCAGATGCTGCTGCAGACTTTCCCGCAGTTCGGCATCGAGCCGCCGGTACTGGTGGACTGGCTGCCGTGGAATCACACCTTCGGCGGCAGCCACAACGTGGGTATCGCGCTCTACAACGGCGGCACGCTCTATATCGATGACGGCAAACCCGTGGCCGGCCGCTTCGAAGAGACGCTGCGCAATCTGCGCGAAATCGCCCCCACGCTCTACTTCAACGTCCCGAAGGGTTGGGAAGAACTGACTGCCGCGCTCGAAACCGACGCGCAGCTGCGCGAGACGTTTTTCTCGCGCGTGAAGATGTATTTCTTCGCGGGCGCGGGGCTCTCGCAAGCGGCGTGGGACCGGCTCGAACGCGTGACGCAGGCCCATTGCGGGGAGCGCATCCGCATCATGGCGGGCCTTGGCATGACGGAGACCGCGCCGTCGTGCCTCTTCACGACCGGCCCGGTGATGGGCGCGGGCTATATCGGCCTGCCTGCGCCGGGCTGCGAGACCCGACTCGTGCCCGTGGACGGCAAACTCGAAGCGCGCTTTCGCGGCCCGAACGTGATGGGCGGCTACTGGCGCACGAACGAGGCGGACCGTCACGACGTGTTCGACGAAGAGGGCTACTACCGCACCGGCGACGCCGTGCGCTTCGTCGATGCCGGGCGGCCCGAGCTGGGTCTGCTGTTCGACGGACGCATTGCCGAGGATTTCAAGCTCAGTTCCGGCACGTTCGTGAGCGTGGGCCCGATGCGCGCGCGCATCGTCTCGGGCGGCGCGCCGTACGTGCAGGACGCGGTGATTGCGGGTATGGACCGCGACGACATCGGCGTGCTGATCTTCCCACGCCTCGACGAGTGCCGCCGGCTCGCGGGGCTCGACGCGAGCGCGGCCGCGCGCGACGTGCTGGACGCGAGCGCCGTGCGCGACTTCTTTGCTGACCTGATGGAGCGGCTGAACCGCGAGGCAACGGGCAGCGCGACCCTCGTCACTCGACTGCACGTGATGGACGCGCCGCCGTCGCTCGATCTCGGCGAGATCACGGACAAAGGGTCGATCAATCAGCGCGTCGTGCTGAGCCAGCGCGCGGCGCTCGTGAATGCGTTATACGCCGCGCGGGGCACGGAAACGCGCGTGATCTTCGCCCGTCATCTGCAGCACGTTTGAGGAACGGTCACGATGAGTCTCGACTACCAGGTTCCGCTGCGCGACATGCGTTTCGTGATCGACGAATGGATCGAAGCACCCGCATGGTGGCGCAGTGTTCCCGCATGGGAGGACGTCGACAGCGCGACGGCACAGCAGGTGCTCGAAGAAGCGGCACGTTTCGTGATGGAACGTGTTGCGCCGCTGAACTCGGCGGGCGATCTCGAGGGCTGCCGCTTCGAAGGCGGCGAGGTCTCGATGCCCGCGGGTTTTTGCGAGGCGTATGCGGATTTCGTCGCGGCAGGCTGGCCGACGCTCGCGCTCGATGCCGACGCGGGGGGCCAGGGCTTGCCGCAACTGCTCGAAGTCGCGCTGCAGGAAATGCTAGCAGCGGCTAACCACGCATGGCTGATGTCGCCCGGCCTCACGCATGGCGCGACGGCGTGTCTGATGGCGCACGGCTCCGATGCACTGAAGCGCGACTGGCTGCCCAGGATCGCGAGCGGCGAGTGGCTTGCCACGATGTGCCTGACCGAGCCGCAGGCGGGCAGCGATCTCGCGCTGCTGCGCGCGCGAGCGACGCCCGACGCGGCGCACGGCGCCTGGCGCATCGACGGCAGCAAGATCTTCATCACGGGCGGCGATCACGATCTGACCGAAAACATCGTGCACCTCGTGCTCGCGCGTCTGCCCGATGCGCCGGCGGGCACGAAGGGCCTCTCGCTCTTCGTGGTGCCGAAATGGACTGTCGGCGAGATCGGCGAGCGCGTGCGCAATGGCGTGCATTGCGAAGGCGTCGAGAAGAAGATGGGCCTCAAGGCCAGCCCGACGTGCTCGATGCGTTTCGAGCATGCGCTGGGATGGCTGGTGGGCGAGCCGCACCGCGGCCTCGCTTCGATGTTCGTCATGATGAACGCTGCGCGCCTGCAGGTGGCGATGCAGGGTGTGGGCCACGCGCAGCTTGCCTGGCAGCGTGCGCACGCCTACGCGCACGAACGTGTGCAAATGCGCGCCGTGAGTGCGCCTGCGCATTACGAGGGCGAGCCGGCGCAGGCCGTACCGATCGCGTTTCACCCGGCCATGCGACGCATCCTGCTCGATTTGCGCGCGACGGTGGAGGGCGAGCGGGCCATCGGCTACTGGATCGGTTACTGGCTCGATGTGGCCGCGCGCCATCCCGATGCGCATGAGCGCCAGGCGGCGGGGCAGCTCGCCTCGCTGCTCACGCCTGTCGCCAAGGCGTTCTTCACCGCCAATGGCTTCGCAGCGGCATCGAGTGCGCTGCAGGTGTTCGGCGGCTACGGCTATATCCACGAATACGGCGTGGAGCAGACGGTGCGCGACAGCCGCGTCGCCATGCTTTACGAAGGCACGAACGAAATCCAGGCGATCGATCTGCTTGTCCGCAAGGTGCTCGGCGATGGCGGCGAGGCGTTGCGCGCGTTGCTCGCGCATGTCACAGCGGAGGCCGCACGCTGTGTCGCTTCCCACGATCATGCACTTCATGGCGCGGGCGCACGGCTCGACGCGCTCGTTGCCGACGTGCAGCGCATCACGGGCGAAATCGGGCAAGGCAGCGCGGACGATCGCGAGTTGCCCTACCGCGTGGCCGACGACTATCTCGCACTCATCGGCTGGCTGCTGCTCGCGTTCGCCTGGGCGCGCACACTGCGCATCGCGATGGATGCCCCTGCCGACGATCCGTTCTATGCGGAAAAGCGCGTCACGGCACACTACTTCTTCGCTTACCCGCTCGCGGCGTTCCATCACCGGCTGCGGCTCATCGAAGGGGGCTGCCGCACTCCGCTGCCGTATGCCTGAAATTTTTTTAGCACGTAGGTTAGGTTAACTAACTAGTGACGGCGCGGTGAAAGGCCGCGACATTCCATTACAAAACGAGGAGGCAACGTGTCGTCATCGACTACGCAGGTGAGCGCGCGCACGGCGGCGGGCACCGCATGGGTGTTGGGTTTGTGTCTGATCGTGGCGGTGCTGGAGGGCGTCGATCTCCAGTCGACGGGCGTGGCCGCGCCGCGCATGGCGCGCGAGTTCGGTCTTTCGGTGAGCCAGATGGGGCTCGCGTTCAGCGCGGGCATGCTCGGTCTGTTGCCCGGCGCGATGATCGGCGGACGCCTCGCCGACCGCATCGGACGCAAGCGCGTGCTGCTGCTCTCGATGGTGGCATTTGGCGTGTTCTCGATCTTTACCGCCCATGTATGGAGCTTCGCCACGCTGCTGGTGGCGCGCGTCCTGACCGGCGTCGGCCTTGGCGGCGCCATGCCGAACCTGATCGCGCTCTCGGCCGAAGCCGTGGCGCCGCGGCTGCGCAATACGGCGGTCAGCATCATGTATTGCGGCATGCCGCTCGGCGGCGCGCTTGCGGCGCTGATCGGCGTGCTCAGTGCGGGCGACGCCGAATGGCGGCATATCTTCTATGCGGGCGGTGTCGGACCGCTCGTGGTCGCGCCGCTGATCCTCGCCTGCCTGCCCGAATCCGCAGCCTATGAGGCAGCCTCGAGCCGCGCACAGTCCACGCAGGGCGGGCCGCCTCCCACATGGCGCGTGCTGTTCGGCGACGGCCGCGCCGCGGTGACGGCGCAGATCTGGATCAGCTTTTTCTGCACGCTCATCGTGCTGTACTTCCTGCTCAACTGGCTGCCTTCGCTGATCGTGAGCCGGGGCCTTTCGCGCAGCCAGGCCGGCGTCACGCAGATTTTCTTCAACGTGGGCAGCGTGATCGGCGTGCTCGGCATCGGCATGCTGATGGACCGCGTCAAGCCGGGGCGTGTCGTCGCGGCTGTCTATGCCGGCATCGCAATCTCGTTGTTCATGCTCGCGGGCGCGGGCAACCTGTTCTGGATCTCGGTGTCGGTGCTGCTCGCGGGCATGGGCGTGGTGGGCGCGCAGTCGATGCTCTATGCGCTTTCCGCGACGAGCTACGCCACCGTCATGCGCGGCACCGGCGTGGGCGCGGCGGTGGCGGTGGGTCGCGTAGGGTCGATCGTTGGTCCGCTCGCGGCAGGCCAGTTGCTGGCGGGCGGCGCGAGCGCCACGACGGTGATAGGCGCGAGCGTTCCGGTCACGCTGGTGGCGGCGCTCTCCGCGCTGCTCGCGGTGAGGCGAGCGCGCGAGTCCTGATGTGCAGCGGCGCCGCCGCGCCGTATCAAAGGTCTAGCACGAGCATGGGCGTGCGCGAGCGCGAGCAGCACGGCAGCAGTTGGTCGTTGGCGGCGCGCTCCTCGTCGGTCAGGTAGAGATCGCGATGGTCCGGCTCGCCGGACAGCACGCGCGTGATGCAGGTGCCGCATACGCCTTGTTCGCATGAGACCGGCACCTCGACGCCGCCCGCGCGTAAAGCTTCGACGATGGTCGTGCCGGCCGGGATGTCGATCACGCGCTGGCAGCTCGCGAGCGTGACCTGGAAGGCGCCGTTGGCGTCGGCGTTCGCGCTTGGGGCTGATTGGCCCGCGCCGAAGTACTCGCGGTGCACGTTCTGCGCGGGCCACCCCGCGCTGGTTGCGGCTCCTAGCACGGCGTCGATGAAGCCCGCGGGGCCACATACGTAGGCATGCTTACCGTCGTGCGGAGCGCGAAGTACGCGCGCGAGGTCGATGCGTGCATCGGCGCCTTCGCTGTCGAAATAGAAGTGCGTGTGTTCCGCAAAACCCGCTTCGGCAAGACGCTCGCGAAAGGCGGCGCGCTGTGGGTCGCGAGTGCAGTAGTGCAGTTCGAACGGGCGTCCTTCCTCGCGCAACTGCTCGGCCATGGCGATGAGCGGCGTGATGCCGATGCCGCCCGCGAGCAGGATGGTTTGCGCGGCTTGCTCGTCCAGCGGGAAATGATTTTTCGGGGTGCTGATTTCCAGGCTCGTGCCTGCATCGAGCGCGTGCATCGCGACGGAGCCGCCGCGCGATGCCGCGTCGCGCAACACGCCGATGCGGTAGGCGCCGTGATCGGAGGGACGGTTGCAAAGCGAGTACTGGCGCACGAATCCATCCACATGGACGTCGATGTGAGCGCCCGCTGCGAATGCGGGGAGCGGCGCGCCGTCGGCGCTCGCCAGTTCGAACACGCAGATGTCGGTGGCAACGGGAATCTTGCGCAGAAGGGTGACTTTCATGATGCGTTGGGGCAAGGGAAGGGGAGCGGCCGCGCGGACCCGCGCGACCGTGGCTTCGGGCGAATCAGACCGCCGCGGCGGTGGCCGTTGCGTTGCGTTCTGCGGCGATCAGCCGGTCGAGCACGCGGCGAGACTGCACGCCGCCTGCATCGATGTTGAGGCTCAGAATGCGGCGTTCGGGCCATGTGAGCAGATTGCGCTGCTGCGATTCGAGCATCTCGAGATCTTCCGAGAAGATCTTGCCCTGGCCCGCGCGGATCGTTTCGGTGAGCGCGTGATCGTGCGCGGCGAAGTTGCGCGCCATGCCCCAGAAGTACCAGATCGACGTTTCGGTTTCCGGCGTAATGAAGTCGACGACGATGCTCGATGCCTTGTCGCGCGCATCGGCGTCATATCCGCCCTTGCCCGCGTGCGCCACGCCCACTTCGATCATCACGTGGCTGGGCGGCGAGAAGTGGCAGATCTGCCAGCGGTCGCAGGGCACGTTATCGGCGAGGCCGTTGCCGCGCAGCGCCGCGGCCCAGAACGGCGGCGGCATGATGTTCTGCATGTAGCGGCTGGTGGTGACCACGTCGCCGTTGACCGTGGTCTTGGGCGGTGCTTCCTCGATCTCGGGCTGGCCGATGCTCGAGGCGTGCACGTAGGTCTCGTGCGTGAGGTCCATGAGGTTGTCGACCATCAGGCGATAGTCGCACTGGATGTGATACAGGCCGCCGCCATACGCCCACGCGGGATTGTCGGCCCATTCGAGGTGATGGATCTTCGCCGGGTCGGCTTGCTCCGCATCGCCGGGCCACACCCAGATGAAGCCGTAGCGCTCGACCGCGGGATAGTTGCGCACGGACGGAATGCCTCCCACGCGCTGGCACGGCATGCTCACGCATTTGCCGCTGGCGCCTACGGTGAGGCCGTGATAGCCGCACACCAGATGCCCCTCGCGCACGCTGCCGAGCGAGAGCGGCGCGCCGCGATGCGGGCAGAAGTCTTCGAGCGCGGCGACGCCGCCTTCGGCCGTGCGCCAGAACACCATGCGCTCGCCGCAGATTTGCCGCCCAAGCGGCTTGCCGTCGATTTCATCGGGGGTACACGCGACATACCATGCGTTTTTCAGGAACATATGTCTCCTCCAGGGCGTTTGGTTGCGCCTTCGTTCAGGGTGAGGGACGGCACGCGTGCCGCCGTTCAAATCAAGCCTTTTAGCGAGCCTGTATACCGCGCGCCACTAGCGCGGATTGCGGCGAATGAGGTTGCCGCCAATCAGCCTCGTCATGGCGCGCTGGTTGTCGAGCACGCGCTTGAGGTTTTGATGGGCGATATGCGAATGCTCGCGCATCAGCGCTTCGGCGCGCGCGCCTTCGCGGCTCTCGATCGCTTCGAGCACGGCGCGATGCTGGGCTTGCGCGACGATCAGCGTTTCGCGCGCACGCGGGTCGAGCGACTGCACGACGACGAACGCGCTGGCCGATGCAAACGGCAACGTCGCGACTTTCTCGATCTGCCGCGCCACGACTTCGCTATCGGAAGCCGCGGCCAGCAGCCGGTGAAAGCGGCCATTCGCTTCGACATAGCGGGAGAAGGTTTCTTCGCTCAGCTCGCCCACGAGCAGTTCGTCGATCTCGTCGATACAGTCGTGCAGGTCGCGGAACATCGAATGGGTGATGCCGCGCTCGGCGGCAAGGCGCGCAGCCAGCCCTTCGAGCGTGCCGCGCAATTCGATCGAGTCGCGTATCTCGTTTTCCGAAAACGAGCGTACGGCATAGCCGCCGCTCGGAATCGGTTCGAGCAGCCCTTCCTCCTGCAGGCGCATGAGCGCCGCACGCACCGGTGTGCGCGAGACGCCAAGGCGCTCGACCACGCCCAGTTCGGAAATGCGCTCGCCGGGCGCGAGCTCGCCGCCGAGTATCAGTTCTCGCAGCCCGAGCTGGGCTTTGACGGTCTGCGAAGCGGCGGAGCCGGCGCGCGTGCTGGCGGGGGTGTCGTCGATGCCGTTCATGCGTAAGAAGGTGGTGAGAAGCGAATGGGGTGCGGCCAGAGACAGCCTGCAGTCTGTGCCGCGATGTGTACAGATTGTATACAGCGACTTGATAAATTCAATCCAACGTACGCCAAATTCAGGGTAAACGTGGAAAAGTAAGCGGAAAGTAAAGAGAAATTGTGTACATCGAGGGTCTTTTTTGATTGACATCATTAGGTGAGGTTTCCTACGATCTCGCTCGAAGTTCGATAAACGAAGCGTAGTTCGCAATACGAACACGCGAGAAAAATCAAGGAGACAAACGTGACGAGGCATGCCCAATCACACCATCCGCACGAACCACACGATCTGAAAAACGAACGCAGGACGCTGATCCTGCTCGCCATCGGCTTCGGTCTGGTCGGGCTCGATCGCTGGATGATCGCGCCGCTCTTTCCCCACATGATGAAAGACCTCAACCTGAGCTACCAGCAGCTCGGCCAGTTGATCGGCATTCTCAGCATTGCGTGGGGCGTGTTCTCGATCCTCATGGGCCGCCTGTCCGACCGCATCGGCCGGCGCAAGATCATGATCGCGGCGATGGTGATGTTCTCGCTGCTCTCGAGCTTCTCGGGATTCGCCACCGGCTTCGCGAGCCTGTTGCTCATTCGCGCGCTAATGGGGGTCGCAGAGGGCGCATTCACGCCGACGAGCGTGGCTTCAGTGGGCGAGGCCTCGCATCCGTCGCGCCGCGGACGCAACCAGGGGCTGCAACTCAGCATGTTCGCGCTGATGGGCCTCGGTCTCGCTCCGATCATCGCGACGCAGTTGCTGCGCGTCGTGCCGTCGTGGCACTGGGTGTTCGCGGTTTCCGCCGTGCCGGGTCTCATCGTGGCCGTGCTGATCGCGACGATGTTGCGCGACGCGCCGCACATCAAGCCGGCGCACGCGGCGGTTTCGCACGCAACGGGCGGCCCGCGCTGGAGCGCGCTCTTCGGCAGCCGCAACGTCGTGCTCGCCATGCTGGCCACGCTTTGCGCGATGGCCGGCATCTTCGTGATCGGCGCGATGGTGCCCAACTATCTCGTGGACTACCTGCACCTCGACACGCCGCAAATGGGCTTCGTCGTGTCGGCTATCGGCTTCGGCGGCTTTCTCGGCGAGTTCGGCCTTGCCAGTCTTTCCGACTTTGCGGGGCGGCGGCTGACTTCGGTCGTCTCGTTCGCGGGCGCGGCGATTTCGCTCTATGTGTTTGCCCGCATCGGCGCGAACCCGTGGATGCTGTTTGCCGTGCTGTTCGTCGTTTCGTTCTTCGCGCTTGGCATGCTGGGCGTCCTCACCGGGCCGATCGCGACTGAAGCCGCGCCGGCGGGTCTCGTCGCCTCGGCCATCGGCATTACTTCGGGTGCCGGCGAGATTTTTGGCGGCGGCATTGCGCCGGCGATTGCCGGTTATGTCGCGCAGCACGACGGCATTCAGTTCACGCTGCAGTTCGCGCTCGGCGGCCTCATTTGCGGCATTTTCGTTTCGATGTTCCTGATCGAAACCGCTCCGCGCGCGCTGGCACGCCGTTCGGCTCCGGTCGCACTGCAATCCGACTGATGTTGCGGTGACGGCGCCCTGGCGCCGTCACCGTTTCCCGAAGTTCGACGATTATTTCAATTAATAAGGTATCCGTAATAAAAGGATGCCAACAAAGAGATCAAGGTAAAGGAGACGTCAATGAAGAGCCTCGCACTGTGGTGCACGGCGGTATCGGTGATGGCTTGCGCCCAGGCACATGCGGAAGGCGGCCCGGCGGGTGACAGCGTGTTGCTGTACGGCATGGTGGACGCGGGCGTGTCGTGGGTCAGCAACCAGGGCGGCCACTCGGTGGTGAAGTTCGACGACGGCATTTTCACGCCGAACCTGCTCGGTATCCGCGGCCGCGAAGATCTGGGCGGCGGCTTGCACGCGGTGTTCGATCTCGTCGATCAATTTTCGATGGGGACCGGCTCGATCATCTCGGGTCAAGGGATTTTCGGGCGCAATGCGTACGTTGGCCTCGACAGCGACCAGTACGGCAGGCTGACGATGGGCAATCAATATGACTTCATGACCGATTCACTGTTTTTCGGTCACGACGACGCGGCAATGGAAGTAGGGGGCCTCTACAACTTCCGCGCGGGGCCGTTCGCGAAGATCGCGATTCCGGGCAACCCGCCCTTCGCGCAGCAATTCGACTGGGACCGCATGGCCGGCGCCACGGTCGAGAACTCGGTCAAGTATCAATCGCCGAAGTTCGGCGGATTCAGCTTCGGCGGCCTGTACGGCTTTGGCGGCATTCCGGGCGCATTTGGACGCGGCAACACGGTCAGCGCCGGCGCGAATTACACCAACGGCGCGTTCGGCATGGCGGCGGCCTACACGGAAGCCAAATATGTCGAGACCGGCGAACCCGATGTCGGCATTCGCAACTGGGGCGTGGGTGCGCACTACGACTTCGGCAAGGTCATGGCGACGCTGCTGGTGACGACCGTGCGCAACACGTTCAACGGCGGCGCCATTGCCCAGGCCGAGGCTGGCGCGAACTGGCTGCTTGCGCCCGACTGGGCGATTGCCGCCGACTACATGTACATGAAGGGCAATGCGTATCTCGACAACAATCACGCGCACCAGATCACGGCCATCGTCGATCACTTCCTGTCCAAACGGACGGTCGTGTATGCGGAGACCGTGTATCAGCGCACGAACGCCGGGGCTCAGGCGCTGATCAGCGGCGTGCTCGACCCCGACGGTACGTCGAGTGGTCCTAATCAGTTCATCGCCCGCGTGGGCGTGCAGACGCGGTTTTGAACCGAGGCGCCTGCGAGTGCCTCGCTTGACTTGATGGACCGGTTTTCCGGCAATGCCTCACGGGGCGCTTTCCCGGCGCCCTTAGTCTCCTGGCCAGCGACCAGCATAAGCATCTATTCGATGCCTATTTTGTCCCCAGAAAAATATCGTTTATTTTTCCGGCGCTGAAATGACATAATCACCGCCCCGCGGGCCCGCGCGCGGCAGGCCGCGTCACATTCCATTCATAACCCTTTTGTCGACCCCGCTAATCGCAGGGCCGCACGCGATTCTTTATTTGATGTTAATTTAAACGTAATTCCCGATTGGCCATTTAAGCGGCGATTTTCCCCATTTTTTGGTGCGAAATTGCCGAACAATGGCTTTTATTATTCGCCACACACAAAACAGTCATCGAAACATGAACGACCGTTCTCCCAATCTCGCGCCTGCGCCGCTCGAAGAGACGACACTGCGCCAGTGGCTGTCAGTCTTTGCCGTGGCGATCAGTGCATTTGCGTTCGTGACGTCCGAGTTCTTGCCGGTCGGTTTGCTCACCGAGATCGCCCGCGACCTCGGCGTGACGCCAGGCACTGCCGGTCTCATGGTGACGACGCCGGGCGTCATGGCGGCGATCTTCGCCCCGGGCCTGATGATGTTTGCCGGCCGCATGGACCGGCGGCAGGTATTTCTCCTGCTCACGGCCATGCTGCTCGCGTCGAATATCGTCTCCGCGCTGGCGACGAATTTCGCGTTCATGCTGGTTGGCCGCGCGATGCTCGGCGCGGCGCTCGGCGGCTTCTGGACGCTCGCGACCGCAGCGGCGGGCCGCCTCGTGCATACGAGCGACGCTCCGCGCGCAACGGCCATCATCCTGACCGGCGTAACGTTCGCAACGGTGATCGGCGTGCCGCTCGGCACCTTTATCGCGGGTTTCGCGTCGTGGCGCATGTCGTTCTTCGTGACGGGCGGCCTCGTCGCGCTCGCGCTCGTTGCGCAGGCGTTGCTGGTGCCAACGCTTCCTTCGGCTGCCGCATTGCGTCTTGCCGATTTCGCGACGCTGCTGCGTCGCCCGGATGTGCGTCTGAGCATGCTGATGGTGGCGCTCGTGTTCGGCGCGCATTTCTCGACGTATACGTTCATCGCGCCGCTGCTTCAGCAGGACTTCTCGATGAGCGCGATCACGCTGCTGCTGCTCGCATTCGGCGTGATCGGCTTCTTCTCGAACGCGCTGACTTCAGCGGTCGTTGCCACGCGTCTGAAGTCCGCCGTGGCGACGATGACAGCGCTGCTGTTGTGCGCGCTCTCGGCGATGATTCTGCTCGACCACGTGCGAATTGGCGAGATCGCGGCGATGCTGATGTGGGGCGTGGCGTTCGGCGCGATTCCGCTGTGCTTCTCCGTGTGGATTCAGCGCGGTACGGCCGATCTCGCCGAAGCGGGCTCGGCGATGTTCGTAAGCGTGATCCAGGTGGCGATTGCGCTTGGCTCGTCGGTGGGCGGCGCGATCGTAGACCGTGCCGGTATACGTGCCGATCTGGTGCTCGGTTGCGCGCTCGCCGTATTCGGACTGGTGACGCTGCAGCGGCTCGCTGCAATGGAGCGGCCGGCGCGGGTCGCGGCGCTCGAATGCGAATGCAGCCCGTCGCTCGATTGAAACGATTGAAATGAAAGCGACGGAAGGCGGCGAGCCATCGAACTCGCCGCGTCCTGATGCGCTAAACGCGCAATGATCCTCGATGCGCGCTGCGCCACGTTTAGCGCAGCGAACAGTGCAAACGTTTGCGAACGCGCACGAGCGTGCATCCACAAACGCTCGCCGATTATCGGATGCCACGCTCACGCGCATGCACCCTCAAGTGACGCTCAGCTTCGGCCGATATGCAATGTGGTTCCCCTGCGTTCCGCAGGGTCTGCCACTCCCGAACTGAAAGCGAGCGTTACGTGCACGGATTCAAGTTTGCCTGGCTGCTGTCCGGTCTGATCGGCGTGCTGCTGCTCCTGGGTTGCGATCAGCACAATAGCGCCCAGAGCAGCAAGGCCGCGCCGGCGCGGACCACTATTACCGCACTGATCTGGGCGCCGGACTGGCCAGAGGAGATGCTCCAGATCGCCGCCGAGTTCGACAAGCTCAATCCTGATGTGCACGTGAACGTGCAGTTCATGGTCGGCAACTCGGTGGAGGGGAACATCAAGCCGCGCGTGGCGGCGGGAACGCTGCCGGACCTCGTCAGCATCAATCCGAACGCCTATGCCGCCGAGCTGGCCGATCAGGGCGTGCTCGCCGATGTCCGCCAGACCGCCGCATGGAAGCACATGCTGGATCCGCTCAAGTCAGACTGGACCAGTCGCGACGGCAAGGGCTTTGGCATTTCGGGCGGCGTGGCGACGACGATGATCTATTACAACCGCGCCATGTTCGCCAAGGCCGGCATCGACACACTGCCGACGAATTTCGATGAATTTCTGGCGGTATGCGCGAAGCTCAGGCAGGCGGGCATGATCCCGGTGATGTGGAGCGGCGGCTTTCCGAACATGCTCGGCAACGGGCCATTCGCCTCCGGTTTCGCCAACAATGTGGTCGCGCACGAGCCTCACTGGAAAGAGAAGATGGCGGACGGCACGCTGGACCTCGATACGCCGGAGGTGGCCGATATCTTCTCCAAGATCGCGTTGATACCCGAGCGCGGCTACGCGCAGCCGTCGTACATGACGACCGGGTATGACGAGGGCATTCGCCTCTTCAAGGAGGGCAAGGTCGCGATGGCGTTCCAGGGCAGCTGGGCCGCCGGGCTCATGCTGCGTGGAAACGATTTCTCGGTGGGCGTGTTCGTGCCGCCATGGAATGCGCGCGGCGAACGTGTCGTGCCCGTGCTCGGCAGCGAAACGGGCTTTGCCGTTTGCGAAACACCCAACAAGGCCGTGGCCATGCGTTTCCTGGAATTCATCGCCGGCAAGGGATTCCCGATTCTTCAGAGGAAACGCCACAACATTTCGCCGTTTCAGCAAGGCATGGGAACCGTGGTGAGCGACGTGGAGATCGTCGACTACACGAACGCGGTGAGCCGTTACCCGGTCACGGCAAGTCCCTATTATTCGTCGCTTCCTTCCAACACGATTGAGCTGGTGCACAAATTGATGCAGGATGTGCTGCTCAGGAAAATAACGCCCAGGCAGGCTGCGGAGCGCCTGGACATCTCGGTCAAGACTGAAGCGAAGATGCACTACAAATGAATGCAATCTCCGCGTTGCTGCGACGCGCTTTCGACTACCTCTGCCAGGATTTGCTTCGGCGCGTCGAGATTCGCTATCGACTGATTGCCGCTTTCATTCTGTTGGCCCTGTTGCCCATTATCATTTCGGGCTGCATTTCCTATGTGAAGTCGGTCGCGGCGATCAAGGAAAACGCGGAGATATTTTCGAAAGAGGTGGTAAGGCAGGTTTCGAGAAATGTCGAGCTGCGCATGCAGCAGATCGAAACGGAAAGCAATCTTCTCGTACTTTCGGACCGGGTCCAGGGCGCGCTGGCGAGAGCGGCGAGCGGGAGCGCCAGGGAGCAGAGCGAGGCGCGCGAGGACATGACGCGTTTGCTGCTCGAGCATTATGGTTCGGTCGATTTTATCAACCAGAAATATTTGCTCGACCAGAAAGACCGGATTCTGGATACGCAGGCATTTGCGCAGTTGACTTCGGGTGTGACGGCGCTCGTCGGCATCGCGGAAGAGTCAAATGAACGCACCTACTGGGGCAGCTACGACGATGGCGTCGGGCAGCAGAACCTGGGGATGGTGCGGGCCATCTACAACAAGAGCGACAACACGAAGATCGGCAGTCTGGTGCTGGTCGTTCGCCCTGAATACTTCTCGACGATTTTCAACGACGTCGCATCGGGCAGCGGAACCGAGATTTACGTATTCGATGCAAGCGACAACAAAATCATCGTAGTGCCAAATAATGCGTCGTCGCCGAACCCCGGCAGCACGCCCGAGCCTGGCCTGATCGAGGATATCGTCCGCCACCGCATCTCGGGCGAGTCGAGCCGTTTCGTCAATTTCGCGGCAAAACACGGCGGGCGTTATCTTGCCGCCTACGCGCGCATTCCCGGTACGAGCTGGTTCGTGGTCAGCACGATCGCCGAACGGAATCTGACTGCGGAGGCACAGGCCGTACGCAACCAGATCGTGGTGGTCGGCATTTCCGGGTTTTTGCTGTCTATTTTCCTTGCCTACTTTATTTCGTACAGCATTTCGGCGCCGCTCCAGGATCTGGTGCGCCGCATGCATGACACCGGCGAGGATGCGGGCGCCGTCGAAGACGAAGGCACGGAAGGGGCTGCCTCGGTGGGCGGACCGGACGAACTGGCGCGCCTGGCGCAGCGTTTCGAGCGCATGCGCACAGCGATCAGGCAGAAGATTCACAAGATCAACGAAATCAATGCGTCGCTCGAACAGACTGTCGTCGACCGGACGGCGGAACTCGTCGCCCGTGAACGCGAGGCGCGCACGCTGATCGAGAATTCGCCCGATACGATCACGCGATATGACCGTGAGCTGCGCCGCACCTTCGCCAATCCGGCCTTTTGCACGTCGGCAGGCTGCGATCTCGCAAGCGTCCTCGGCAAGCGGCCATCGGAGCTTCCCGGCGGAGCGAATGCGCTGGTCTACGAAAAGAAGATCGGCGAAGTCATCGCGACGGGAAAAAGCGCGCAGTTTGAACTGCGGTGGGCGGGAAAGGATGGGCAGGAGCAATGCACTCACATTCGCATCACGCCTGAGATCGATCGCTCCGGCCATGTCACTTCGGTGCTGGCGGTCGGTCGCGACCTCTCCGACCGGATGGCGTTCGAGGCCACCATCTGGAAGCAGGCGAATTTCGATGCGCTGACGGGTCTTCCCAACCGGCAGTTGTTCCACGATCGTCTCACCGAGGAGGCAGCGCTCGCGAGCCGTTCGGAAAGGCGCGTGGCCCTGATGTTGATCGACCTCGATCGTTTCAAGGAGGTCAACGACTCGCTGGGGCACGACCGCGGCGACGTGCTATTGATCGAGGCTGGGCGCCGCATTAGCGCGTGCGTGCGCAATCTCGATACCGTCGCGCGGCTGGGCGGCGACGAGTTCACGGTGATCTTGCCCGATCTCGAAGACATGGAAGCGGTCGAGCAGACCGTGCGCAACATCAATCGCAAACTGACTGAGCCGTTCAAACTCGGCGCGGACGAAGTCTACATTTCGGCGAGCATCGGCGTCACCGTTTTCCCCGACGACACGTTTGAACTCGACGCGTTGTTCAAGAACGCCGACCAGGCCATGTACGCGGCCAAGAACGCCGGACGCAATCGCTTCAGTTACTTCACGCCCGACATGCAGCTGGAAGCGGAAACGCGCTTGCGCCTGACCAGTGACCTGCGTGCAGCGCTGCCTCGCAATCAGTTGCGGCTCGTTTATCAGCCGGTCGTCGACCTGGCGACGGGCCAGGTCCGCAAGGCGGAAGCGCTGATACGCTGGCTGCATCCCGAGCGCGGCATGATCAGTCCGCTGGAATTCATTCCGCTGGCCGAAGATACCGGACTCATCATTCCTATCGGCGACTGGGTGTTCAGGCAAGCCGTACAGCAAGCGCGGCTATGGCGCGAGCAATACGATCCGTCGTTCCAGATCAGCGTGAACATGTCGCCGGTGCAGGTGCGCCAGGACAGCACGGTTGGCGTGCGGTGGCATGACTATCTCGATAGCGAGGGCATGCCGGGGCAAAGCGTGGTGGTGGAAATCACCGAGGGGCTGTTGCTGCAGGCCGAATCGAATATCGATGAGCGGTTGCTGGATTTCCGTCTCGCGGGCATTGGCATTTCCATCGACGACTTCGGCACGGGCTATTCCTCGCTTGCCTATCTCAAACGCTTCGACATCGATTACCTGAAAATCGATCGTTCGTTTGTCCAGAACCTCAGCGTGGACGAAAACAATCAGGTGCTATGCGAGGCGATGGTGGTGCTCGCGCACAAGCTGGGAATCCAGGTCATCGCCGAAGGCGTGGAAACCGTCGAGCAACGGGATTTTCTCAAGTCGATGGGCTGTGATTTCGCGCAGGGCTTTTTGTACTCGAGGCCGATCGAACCCGAGCAGTTCGAACAGGTGGTTTGGCCATTGATCGCAGCAGACGCGGCCGGCGAGCAGGAGCGTAGCGATAGCTAACGAATCGATGCGGCAGCATCGTTTCAACTCACGGCGAAACGACCCGAATTAGCCAGCCAGCATATAAATCGACACGTTCAGGCGATCTGTACGAAGACGTACGGAACACGAAAGCTTTTTCCCTCAGTCTACGGTCTGCATTGACCGTGTGTCCGGATTCGCCGATCGGGCTGCGCGAGGGACCGCAATGAACGTGCTGGACGATGAACGGCCGCTAGATGAATTCGTGCGGGTAGACGTGCAGAGTGCGCAGGCGCTCGCTCAGTCGATGGACGACGACGGAGTGGGCGTGCTCGATGACATCGTGCCAGCCGCCATTCTCACGAAGCTGCGTAGCGGGGTAGCCGAACTGGTGGGGCAGCAAGGCGCCCGATACTTTGGCTTTAGCGGGGCGCAATGGGTAACGGGTACCTGTCTCGCCCAGCTTTTCGAAGACTCGGCGCTGCACGCGTTGTTGCGCGAGCTATATGTGCGCAAGATGGGGACGCTGCCGCCGAGCGAGCGGATTTATCCGGTGATGCGCGTGCTTTCGGGAAAACAGGGCGTCCGTCACTCGAACAATTTCCACTACGACTCGTACGCCATATCGATCCTGCTGCCGATTCTGATTCCCAATGACCCGGGCGAACTGGCAGGCCATCTCGTGATGTTTCCGAATCTACGCAATGCGCGGCGCTTTGCGATCGTCAATATCGTCGAGAAGGCGATCGTGGAAAAACTGCTCGTGAGGTTCTGGCGCTCACCGCGCGTGCAGAAATGGCTTTCTGCGAAGGTCGTGACGTTAAAGCCGGGCAATCTTTACTTCATTTGGGGCTTGCGCTCGCTGCATGCGAATCAGGCCTGCGCACCTTCCAGCATTCGATGCACGGTGCTGTTTCACTTCGGCGACCCGCACGAAAACAGTGTATTCAAAGGGCTCAGCCAACGGCTGCACGCCATGAAGCTGCGGCGCATGGCGCGCGATTGACGCGTTGTACGTCGCTCGCGCGCCGCTGCCGTTTTACTGCGCGAGCCAGCCGCCATCCACCTTGAGCTCGGCGCCGCGCATTTCGTTTGCCGCCTCCGAGCACAGGAAGGCCGCCACGCCGCCGATTTGCTCGACCGTCGCAAAGCTTGCCGACGGTTGCTTTTCGCCGAGCAGTTTCAGCGTGGCGTCTTCGACGGAAATGGCCTCGCGGTGGGCCAGATCGTCGATCTGCTTCTGCACGAGCGGCGTGAGGACCCAGCCCGGACAGATCGCATTGACGGTCACGCCGCTGCGCGCCGTTTCCAGTGCGGCGACCTTGGTGAGGCCGATCACGCCATGCTTGGCCGCGACATAGGCCGACTTGCCGACCGAGCCCACGAGCCCGTGTACCGAAGCGATATTGATCACGCGTCCCCAACCCGCTGCGCGCATGATGGGAAGCGCCGCGCGCGTGGCGTGAAACGTCGCGCTCAGATTGATCGCGATGATCTGATCCCAGCGCTCCACCGGGAAGTTCTCGATCGTTTCGACGTACTGAATGCCGGCATTGTTGACGAGAATATCGAGGCTGCCGAACGTGCTTGCCGCGAAAGCCACGAGGGCTTCGATCTCGGCAGGACGGCTCATATCCGCGTTGTGATGCACGACGCGCACGCCGGCCGCTTCGATTTGCGCGAGGGCGGCCGCCGGATCGCCGAAACCGTTCAGGACGATATTGGCGCCTGCGCGAGCCAGCGCCGTCGCAATGCCGAGACCGATGCCGCTGGTCGAACCGGTGACGACGGCGGTTTTCCCGGCGAGAGAGAGCGTGTTGGGGAGATGCATGAGTGAGGGCCTGGTACGAATGCGGGTTAGACGATGCCGGTCAGGTAGAACACGGCGATGACGAAGAAGACCGCGAGCGTTTTGATGATCGTTACCGCGAAAATGTCGCGATACGACTCCCGGTGCGTGAGGCCCGTGACCGCGAGCAGCGTGATGACCGCGCCGTTGTGCGGCAGCGTATCCATGCCGCCGCTCGCCATCGCCACCACGCGGTGCAGCACTTCCATCGGAATGTGCATGGCCTGCGCGGTCTTGATGAAGGTGTCCGACATGGCGGCGAGGGCAATGCTCATGCCGCCCGACGCGGAACCCGTGATACCCGCGAGCGCCGAAACCGAAACGGCCGCATTCACGAGCGGATTCGGAATGGCCTTGAGCGCATTGCCGACCACGAGGAAGCCGGGCAGCGCCGAGATCACGCCGCCGAAGCCGTACTCGGATGCCGTATTGAGCGTGGCGAGCAGCGCGCCGCTCACTGCGGTTTTCGTGCCGGTCGCGAAGCGTTCCTTCACGCGGCCGAACGCCGTGACGATGACGAGCAGAATGCCGAGCAGCAGTGCGCCTTGCACGGCCCAGATCGCCACAACGCTCTTCACGGCCACCGTCACGGGCGCATGCATGCCGGGCAGCACGTCGGGCGCGACGGTGAAGCTGTCGCCGTACCACTGCGGAATCCACTTCGTCAGCAGGAAGTTGGCGACGCCAACGAGCACGAGCGGCGCAATGGCCAGCGCCGGATGCGGCAGATTGCCGGTCTCGACGCGCTCCGGTTCGTTCACGAGCGACGTGCCATAGCCTTCGCCCTTCGCCATGGCGCTGCGGCGGCGCCATTCGAGGTACGTGAGACCGACCACGATGATGAAGATCGAGCCGATCACGCCGAGCCAGGGTGCGGCCCATGCGGTGGTCTTGAAGAACGTGGTGGGAATGATGTTCTGGATTTGCGGCGTACCGGGCAGCGAATCCATCGTGAACGTGAATGCGCCGAGCGCGATCGCGCCGGGCATGAGGCGCTTCGGAATGTTGCTCTGGCGATAGAGTTCGGCGGCGAACGGATACACCGCGAACACAACCACGAAGAGCGAGACGCCGCCATACGTGAGCAGCGCGCACACCGCGACGATCACGGCATTGGCGCGCGAGCGGCCAATGTAGCGGATCGCGGCGGCCACGATCGCCTCGGAGAAGCCGGATAGTTCGATGACCTTACCGAACACGGCGCCGAGCAGGAAGACGGGGAAGTAGAGCTTGACGAAGCCGACCATCTTTTCCATGAAGATGCCGGAAAACACGGGGGCGACGGCGGAGGGATCGATCAGCAGCACGGCGCCCAGTGCGGCGATGGGCGCGAAGAGAATGACGCTGTAGCCGCGGTAGGCCACAAACATCAGGAACGCCAAAGCGGCGATCACAATCACAAAGGACATCTTGTCTCCAGTTGGTTTATTCGTGCAGGACTGTTTGTTGTTCGCGCGTGCCGAAGCCGGCGCGACCGCGCAATAGAGCACGATGTGTGCCAGCGGCTTGGGAGCCTTGCGGGAGGCGGCGCGCAAATCGGGGGCGCGGCGCACGGGCGTGCGCCGGGACGGTTGCAGCGGTAGCGTGTCTCAAAGTTGAGACGGTTTTGACGAAGAAGCGCGCCGCCGCTGGCAAGTCCACACGCAAAGCCGGGTAATTTCGAGGGACGTCGCGCAATCTCATTTCTGAGATAATGCGTCCCGAAAATGAGAATCCGCCTGCCGTGACAGACCGCGTCAGGGCCGCAACCGAAGAAAAGCACCGAATGGAAATCGAAACGACCGCGCTGCTGGCCGACTACGACCACGTGCGCAAGCTGGCGATGCAATCGCTCTTTCAATCGCTCGACAAGTTCAGCGAAGGCACCGTGATCGTCGATCGCAACGCGCGCGTGGTGTGGATCAACCAGCACTACGCGGCGCGCTTCGGCTTTGACGACCCCACGGCCGTGATCGGTCTCGATTGCGAAGCCGTCATTCCCAACAGCATGATGCGCGACGTCGTGAAGGGGGGCGAGCCCATCCTGCTCGACATTCTCGAGACCGATCGCGATCCGATCGTCGTCACGCGTTTGCCGATCAAGGACGACAACGGCGAAACGATCGGCGCGGTCGGCTTCGTGCTGTTCAACGAACTCAAGGGACTGTCGCCGCTCTTCAGCCAGTACGCGCGGCTGCGAGCCGAACTGATCAGCACGCGCCAGTCGCTCGCGCAGGTGAGGCGCGCGAAGTACAGCTTTTCGAGCTTGATCGGCACAAGCGCCGCAAGCCTCGAAGTGAAGCGCCAGGCGCGCCGGGCCGCGCGTCTCGCGTCGCCGGTGCTGCTGCTTGGCGAAACAGGCACGGGGAAGGAGCTGCTCGCGCACGCCATACACGGCGCGTCCGGACGCGCGGACAGTCCGCTCGTGACGGTGAACGTCGCGGCAATTCCCGACACGTTGCTGGAACTCGAGTTCTTCGGCGCGGAGGCGGGCGCGTACACCGGCGCGGAGCGCAAGGGGCGCATCGGCAAGTTCGAGCTGGCCCAGGGCGGCACGCTCTTTCTCGACGAAATCGGCGACATGCCGCTCGCGCTGCAGGGTAAATTGCTGCGGGTTTTGCAGGAGCAGGAGTTCGAGCCGCTCGGCTCGAATCGCATCGTGCGCACCGATGTGCGCATCATTGCTGCGACGTCGGCGGATCTGCCCGCGCTCGTGGCGCAGGGCCGGTTTCGTGCGGACCTCTACTATCGCCTCAACGTGCTGATGATTCGCGTGCCGCCGCTGCGCGAGCGCCTGGCGGACATCGAGGCGATGGCGTATTCGATTCTCGACAAGCTCGCGGTGGAGAGCGGCGCGGGGCATCTCGAACTCGACAAGGATGCGCTTGCGGTGCTGTGTGCGTATGGCTGGCCGGGCAACGTGCGCGAGTTGCGCAATACGCTGGAGCGCGCGGTGCTGCTATCGGACAGCGAGCGCATCGATGCGCGCTCGCTCGCGCGCTTCATTGGCGATGGGCGCGGGCAGCGCCGGGATGAAGAGCCGGGCGCTCAGCACGATACGCAGGACGACACCGGCGTGCAGCAGTATCAGCAGTACGACGAAGCGATGCGCGATTACGAACGCCGCTTCCTGACCGAAGCGCTACGCGCGGCGGGCGGCCAGGTGACGAAAGCCGCCGCACAGATCGGCATGGCGCGCGCGACGCTGTACCGCCGAATCGTCGCCCTCGGTATTGACGTTTGATGCGGTGAGTCCGGGCGATCAACCGCCCGCGATGAGCTTTTTGCGCGCGGCCTTCACGCGTGCCAAATGTGCTTCATCCCAGTCGTAGAAGCCCGCGCCGCTGCGCACACCCACGCGGCCCGCTTCGACTTGCGCGCGCAACAAATCGATCACGTCTTCGTCCTTCGCGAGTTCGGGCATGAGATGCGAGGAGATGTCGACGAAGGTGTCGAGGCCGCCCATGTCCGCGCTCTCGAACGGACCGACGATGCCCCACCGGCGGCCGAGCGACGCCTTCATCACGCGGTCCACCACCTCGGGGCTCGCCGCGCCCGAACGCACGATATTGAGCGCCTCGCGCAGCACCGCGAATTGCAGACGGTTGCCGACGAAGCCGGGGATCGCCTTGGCGAGCACCACGGGCTCCATGCCGATCGCGCGCATGAGCGTCTCGGTTCGCGCGGTGACGTCGGGCGTGGTGGCGCGCCCCGGCACGACTTCGACGAGCGGGATCATGTGCGGCGGATTCCAGAAATGCGCGATCACGAAGCGCTCGGGCCAAGCCAACGGCCCTGCCAGCAGATCCGGCTCGAAGCCGCTCGTGTTGCTCGCGAGAATCGCGTCGGGGGCGAGCACCGCGCCGAGTTGCGCATAGAGCCGGTGCTTGAGATCGAGCACTTCAGGCACGGCTTCGAAGACGAACTGGGCTTGCGCCATCGCTTCGAGTGTCGCGCTCGTTTCGATGCGCGCAAGCGCGGCCGCGCTTCTCGCTGCGTCGATACGGCCTGCGTCGATCAGTTCGTCGAGCACGGCTTGGGCCTTTGCGGACACACTCTTGAGCCGGGCGGGATCGACGTCATGGACGATCGTGCGCAGGCCGTGCAGCGCACATTGCGTCGCGATGCCAACGCCCATCAATCCCGTGCCGATCACGCCCGCCACCGTCACCGTTCTGTTCATGCTTCGTCATCTCCTTGCTTGTTCCTCAATCGGGTTCGACAGCATAGCGCTTCGCATGGCGCGGCGTCGTCCCGGTCCGGCTCGCCGGCAGTAATCGGGGACATATTATTCTGCGTATCCGGTTAAACCCTGGGTCTATTTCACCTGCGTGAGGACTCTGGTATAACTGCGCTCCCAAGCTGATTACGTTTTAGCACGGCTAAAAACCGCAGGCGCGGCAAGCCGTCGAAAGGGAGTGCAATGGCGCGCGTAGTGGTGGTGGGCAGCATCAACATGGACATGGTCGTCACGACCGACACGTTTCCCCGGCTCGGCGAAACGCTGTTCGGCACGCATTTTTCGACGCATCCGGGCGGCAAGGGCGCGAACCAGGCGGTCGCGGCGGCGCGCCTTGGCGCCGAGGTGACGATGATCGGCTGCGTCGGCGCCGATGCGTTCGGCGGCGAAATGAAAGCGACGCTGGCGCGCGAAGGCGTCGATATCGCCCACGTGAGCACGGGCCGCGAGGCAACCGGCATTGCGTCGATCACGCTCTCGGGCGGCGATAACGCGATCATCGTCGTGCCTGGCGCGAACCATGAACTTTCGCCCGAGGACATCGACCGTGCAAGCGCCGCGATCGCACAAGCCGACGTCGTGCTCGCACAACTCGAAGTGCCCTATGCAACGGTGCTGCATGCCGCGCGGCGCGTCCGCGAACACGGCAAGCCATTCTTTCTCAATCCCGCGCCCGCAGTCGAACTGAGCGGCGAGCTGCTCGAACTGACCACGCTGCTGACGCCCAACGAGCATGAGCTCGCCACCGCGTTGCAAACGCCGGAAGGCGCGTGGGCCGAGGTCATCGCGCGCTCGCCAGTGCGCATCGCCATGACCCACGGTAAAGACGGCGCGTACTACGCCGACGCCGATGGCGCGCTCGTGCATCAGCCGGGATTCACCGTCGAAGCCGTCGACACGACCGGCGCCGGCGACACCTTCAACGGCGCGCTCGCGGCGTTCTGGCATCTCGGTATTGGCGAGGCCGTGCGGCGCGCGAACGCGGCGGGCGCGCTTTCGGTGACGCGCGCCGGCGCGCAGGGCGGCATGCCCACGCTCGCCGAGCTCGAAGCCTTCCTGAACACGCAAGCCTGAGATTCGCAGTGAAAAAACACGGACATCTGAATCGCGACATCGCACGCGTGCTCGCGCGCATGGGGCACACGGACAGCCTCGTGATCGCCGACTGCGGCCTGCCCATTCCCGACGGTGTGGAATGCATCGACGTTTCGCTCGCGGTGGGCGTGCCCGACTTCTTCGCCGTGCTCGATAGCGTGCTCGCCGATTTCAAGGCCGAGCGCGCGGTGTTCGCGAGCGAGGCGCAGACGCACAACGCGGCCGTGGTGGCGCGCAGCCGCGAGATGGCCGCCGCGGACATCGCGGTGGAAAACGTGCCGCACGAAGAATTCAAGCGCCGCTGCCGCGAGGCGAAGGCGGTGATCCGCACCGGCGAATGCAGCCCCTATGCGAATGTGATTCTGCATTCGGGCGTGATCTTCTGAGAGGTCCAGGATGCAAGTGATGATGCAGGGGATCGGCAAGGCGTTCGGTCCGGTTCGGGTGCTCGAAGGCGTCGATTTCCGCATTGAGGCGGGCGAGATCCACGCGCTGATGGGCGAGAACGGCGCAGGCAAATCGACGCTTATGAAGATCCTGAGCGGCGTGTATCAAGCCGATGCAGGCGAGATCCTCGTCGATGGGCGCGCGCTGCAGATCCGCAGCACCGTCGAGGCCGAACGCGCTGGCATTGCCATCATTCACCAGGAATTGAACCTCATCCCGCAGTTGACGGTGATGGAGAATCTGTTCCTCGGCCGCGAGCCGAGCCGCTTCGGCATGGTCGATGTCGCGACGATGCGTAAAGAGGCGCGCAAGTGGCTCGACAAGGTCGGCGCACAGCGTATCGATCCGCAGACCGAAGCGGGGCTGCTTTCCATCGGTCAGCAGCAACTCGTGGAAATCGCCAAGGCGCTGTCGCTGAACGCGCAAGTCCTCGTGATGGACGAGCCGACTGCCGCGCTCACGAATCGCGAAATCGAAACGCTCTTCGAGATCATGCAGTCGCTCAAGGCGAGCGGCGTGGCGATCGTCTACGTTTCGCACCGCATGGAAGAGATATTCCGTGTGTGCGACAAGATCAGCGTGCTCCGTGACGGCCATTTCGTCGGCGAACGCGCGATTCGCGACACCGGTTTTGATGAGATCGTGCGCCTGATGGTGGGCCGCGAGATCGGCGAGCGTTTCCCGAAACGCAGCCATGCGCCGGGCGACGTGCGCATGCGCGTGGCCGGTCTGGCGGATGAAGGCCATATCGAAGGCATTACGTTCGACGTGCGCGCGGGCGAGGTGCTCGGTATCGCCGGACTCATGGGCGCGGGGCGCAGCGAGATCCTGCGTACGCTGTTCGGCGCGAACCGCAAGACCGCGGGCACGGTCACGCTCGACGGCAAGCCGCTCGACGTGCGCGACGCGTCTGCCGCGATTGCGGCGGGCATTGGCTTCGTCACGGAAGACCGCAAGCGTCAGGGGCTCGTGCTCGGCATGTCCGTGCGCGAAAACGCGACGCTCGTGCATCTGGACCAGTACGCCACCCTCGGCTTCGTCAACGAGCGCGCGGAGCGCAGCGCCGTCGACGGTCTCATCAAGCAGTTGCGCGTGCGTACGCGCGACGCCGAACTCGACGTCAAGGCGCTTTCGGGCGGCAATCAGCAGAAGGTCGTGTTTGCGAAGTGGCTGGCGCAGCCGCCGAAGGTGCTGCTGCTCGACGAGCCCACGCGCGGTGTGGACGTCGGCGGAAAGGCCGAGATCTACACGATCATCAATCAGCTCGCGGAGCAGGGCGTCGCCATCGTGATGGTGTCGTCCGAGTTGCCCGAAGTGCTGGCCATGAGCGACCGCATTCTCGTCATGCATCAGGGACGCCAGAACGGCATCTTCGAGGCGGCCACGGCCACCCAGGAACTGATCATGACGGCAGCAGCCGGCGGCCAGGCGGCCACGCAAGCTGTCGCGGCCTGAGCGAAGGCGCTTACTCAATCACTGAAAACTAGCGAGACATGACATGTCGCAAGTGACCCTCACCCCCGGCAGCCGGGCGACGCTGCAAAAGCTCGGACCCTTCGTAGCACTGCTGATCATTTCCGTGGCGCTCTCGATCGTGAGCCGCGATTTCCTCACGCTCGACAACCTGCTCAACGTCATGCGGCAGGCGTCGATCAACGCGCTGATCGCGTTCGGCATGACGCTCGTGATTTTGCTCGGCGGCATCGATCTCTCGGCGGGCTCCGTGCTCGCGCTTTCCTCGGTGATCATCGCGACGCTGCTGAGCGCGGGCACGCCCGCCGTCGTCGCGACGCTCGCGGGCCTCGTGGCTGGCGGCTTGATGGGCTTCGCCAACGGTCTCGTCATCAGCAAGGGCAAGGTCGCGCCGTTCATCGCCACACTCGGTTCGATGACGGTGCTGCGCGGCCTCGCGCTCGTCGTCTCGAACGGCAGCCCGATCAGCAGCTTCAACAGCGACTTCTTCTCGCTGCTGGGCGGCGGATATGTCGCGCGCCTCGTGCCGATTCCCGTCGTGCTGATGCTCGTGATGTTCGGCGTGTTCTGGGTCCTGCTGCGCAAGACGGTGTTCGGCCGCCATATCTATGCAACGGGCGGCAATGCCGAGTCGGCGAAGCTCTCCGGCGTGAAGGTCGACCGCATCCAGCTGTGGGTGTACACGATCGCGGGCGTCATGTCGGCGCTCGCGGGCGTGGTGCTGACCTCGCGCCTGAACTCCGCGCAGCCGACCGCAGGCACGGGCTACGAGCTCGACGCCATCGCGGCGGTCGTGCTGGGCGGCACGAGCCTCACGGGCGGCCGCGGCTGGATCTTCGGCACGCTTGTGGGCGCGCTCCTGATCGGCGTGCTCAACAACGGCCTGAACCTGCTCGACGTGTCGTCGTTCTATCAGCAGGTCATCAAGGGCATCGTGATCCTGCTCGCCGTGCTGATCGATCGCGGCAACAAGAAGTCGTCGTAATACCCAGGCCGTGCCACGCTCCGTTCGCGTGGCACGGCAGTTTCATATCAATAGATATCCTGATTTTTTCAAGCTCCACACACTCCACATATAACCAGGAGGAAGACTATGTATAAGCACAATTCGCCGTCGATCTCGAAGCTTTTTGCGGCGCTTGCCGCCGGTTCGCTCGTGCTGGGCCTCGCAGCCTGCTCGAAGGAAGGCCCGGGCAGCACGGCCGATGCCGGCGCATCGGCGGCGGCGCCCGCTTCGGGCGGCGCGGTCACGGTCGGCCTGTCGATCTCGACGCTCAACAATCCGTTCTTCGTCTCGCTCAAGAAGGGCGCCGAAGACGAAGCGAAAAAGGACGGCGTGACGCTCATCACCGTCGACGCGCAGAACGATCCGGCGAAGCAGCAGGCGAGCGTGGAAGACCTGATCGAGAAGAAGGTCAACGTCATCCTCATCAACCCGACTGATTCTTCGGCGGTGGCCAACGTCGTGAAGGAAGCGACGAGCAAGGGCATCAAGGTGATTTCGCTCGACCGTAGCGTGAACGGCGCGGAAGTCAGCTCGCATATCGCTTCGGACAACAAGGCAGGCGGCAAGATGGCTGCCGATTTCCTCGCCGACAAGCTGGGCGGCAAGGGCAACATCGTCGAGCTGCAAGGCATTCCGGGTTCGTCGGCGGCCAACGAGCGCGGCGCCGGTTTCGACGATGAAATCGCAGCAAAGGGCGGCGTGAAGATCGTCACGAAGCAGCCTGCCGACTTCGATCGCGCCAAGGGCCTTTCGGTGATGGAAAACATCATCCAGAGCAACAAGGACATTCAGGGCGTGTTCGCGCAGAACGACGAAATGGCGCTGGGCGCAGTGAAGGCGCTGCAGGCTGCGGGCCTGAAGAACGTGGCCGTGGTCGGCTTCGACGCCACCGACGACGCGATCGCCGCGGTCAAGGCCGGCCAGATGGCCGCGACCGTGCAGCAGCAGCCCGAACTGATCGGCCAGTATGGCGTGCAGGCCGCGAAGAAGGTGGTCGACGGTCAGCCGGTCGACAAGTTCATCCCGGTGCCGCTGAACCTGTACAAGCAGTAAGCACGTTTTCAGGCGCGCGCGAGCGTAGTACCATCGAACGCGAAGATCTTCGCGTGCGCGCGCGCTTGAGGGCTACTGCGCGCCCCGTGCCACACGGGGCGCTTCGCTTTGGGGCTTGCCCCTTGCTCGCAGCCGCGTCGCCGGCTCTTCGCTCCCGCGTTCACCCGCTCCCCAACCCACACCCAGCAGGAACACCGCGTGTCCCAGTTCGAGCGTCTGACTATCGACGACATTGCCCGCCTCGCGGAGGTTTCGCGCACCACGGCCAGCATGGTGCTCAACGGCAATGCCGAGCGCTACCGCATTTCGGCGGCGACGGTCGAGCGCGTGCTGCAGGTGGCGAGGGACCATCATTTCACGCCGTCACAATCGGCGCGCGCGCTGCGCTCGCGGCGCAGCAATACGATCGGCCTCGTGATTCCCGATCTGACCAACTCGGCGCACGCCGCGCTCGCCCAGGCCATGGAATGGCAATGCCGCGAGCGCTATCGTTATCAGCTCGTGATCGTGACGAGCGACGAAGATCCGGTGCGCGAGACCGAGGGCCTTGCGCGTCTTGTCGCGCAGCAGGTGGACGGCGTGGTGGTCGTGCCGTGCACCGCCGAAGCGCCGCGCTACGACAAGTGGGTCAAGCGTCTGCCGATCGTGTTCGCCGACCGTCGCGTGGCGACGAGCGAGATTCCCTATGTAATTACCGACGCCGCTGAAACGGTGGCTGCACTGGTGGGCGAGACGATCGAACAGGGCGCGCGGGAAGTGGTGTTCTTCGGCGGTCAGCCGGAACTCTCACCGAGCCGCGACCGCCTTGCGGGCTATCGGCTCGCGCTCGAGCGGCACGGCATTGCCGAGCAGGCCGACTGGGTGTTTCAGCGCGACTACCAGCGAGAGTCGGGCTATGCGCTGATGAAGGCCTGGTTCGAAGCGCACGGGCGCTATCCCGAGGCGCTTTTCGCCGGTTCGATCACGCTGCTCGAAGGCTTGCTGGAGTTCGTGAATGAAGCGCATCAGCTGGCCCAGGCGCCGGGCCGCGTGATGACCTTCGACGATCATCAGCTGCTCGACTGCCTGCCGCTTCGCATCGACGCCATCGTGCAGGACAGCGCTCAACTCGCGGAACATAGCCTGCGTTGCGTGTTTTCGCTGCTCGAAGGCGAGGGCGCACCCGAGTCCATTCAGGTGCCCGCGCAGATCCATTACCGGCAGCGGCGCGGGCGGCCCGAGCACCGATAATCCTGCACGCACGTAAGCGATTTCGCGCTGTTCACGTCGCCCGCGCCGTTATAGCTGGGCCACGCCGGATACTGGCACAGCGGCCGCGTGCGGCCCGGCACGCCCGCGGTGTCGGTGACCACCTGGTGAACCGGCGGTGTGCCGTGCTCGACCCAGTTTTCCAGTGTCGTGAGCGAATCCCACGACGCGTTGAACTCGGTGCCGACGGCGTGTTGCAGCCCCGGAATTTCATAGAAGCGCACGAATGACGCCACCGCGCCGCATGAAGCGTGTAAGGTCCGCGTCGGTCGCGTCGAGCCCCGATAGCATGCTGATGCGCCCGGACCATTGGCCTGCGAGCGCGGGATTGAACGTGAGCGAGTCGAAGTTCGGGTTGTCCATCACCGTGTAGCGGACGAACTCATCGGCGATCTGTCGTCGAACATCGCGGTACTCTGTAGCTGCCCGGTGCTGGCGGATGTTGGCGGTTCGTCTTTCGACTCACTTTCTGGCTGCGGCACGCCGACGGTAGTATCTTTGCGCAGGTGATCCACGAGGGTAGGACAACCGATGACGCGTCTTCACAGCCCCATCGATGCGCAGCGCCTCGACGACGAATGGCTCGAAGCGGACGGCGCTGGCGGATTTGCATCCGGCACAGTCGGCACCGCGCGTACGCGCCGCTATCACGCGCTGCTGCTCACCGCTATGCAGCCGCCCACGAACCGCGTGGTGCTCGTCAACGGCATCGAAGCCTGGCTCGAGGACGGCGAGCGCAAGACCGCGCTGACGATGCAGCGCTACGCGCCTGATCTGCTCTATCCCGATACCTCGGGGCGCATTGCAAGCTTCGACACCTCGCCGTGGCCCACGTGGCGCTACCGGCTGGACGGCGGCGCCGTGCTCACAGCAGAAGCGTTCGTGGCGAAGGCGAGCCGCGAAACCGTGCTGCGCTGGCGGCTCGAAGCATCGTCCGGCGCCGGCAGTACCGTGCTGAAAGTCCGCGTGCTGATCTCGGGCCGCGACTATCACGGCCTGCACCACGAGAACCCCGCGTTCGACTTCAACGCCCAGATCGACGGCGAGCACGTGCGCTGGCAACCGTACGGCGATCTGCCCGCCATCGTCGCGCGCTCGAACGGCTGCTATACGCATGCGCCGGACTGGTACCGCAACTTCTGCTACCCGCGCGAACGCGAGCGAGGTCTCGACTACATCGAGGACCTCGCGACGCCAGGCGTGTTCACGTTCGATTTGCGCATAGGCGATGCGGTGATACTGTTGCGAGCGCAACCATCGTCTGGTGCACGAGATAACTCACTCGACGGCGACGAAAGCGCGGCGAGCCGCGCGCAACTGCTCGCCGGCTTCGAAGAAGTGCGACGGGCGTCGCTCGGCTCGCGCCTGCAGCGTTCGGCCAATGCCTATGTCGTTGCACGCGGCGACGGCCGCACGATCGTCGCGGGCTATCCGTGGTTCACCGACTGGGGCCGCGACACGTTCATCGCCATGCGTGGCCTGCTGCTCGCGAACGAGCGTTACGAGGAGGCGGGCGCAATCCTGCTCGAATGGGCGGCGACCGTTTCAGAGGGCATGCTGCCGAACCGCTTTCCCGATGCCGGCGGGGCGCCCGAATACAACTCCGTCGACGCATCGCTGTGGTTCGTCGTGGCGGTGCACGACTACTTCGCGGCTGCGAACGTGCCGCCCGAAGCGCGGCACGCGCTGCAAGGCGCCGTCGACGCCATCCTCGAAGGCTATGCGCGCGGCACGCGCTACGGGATCGCAGCCGACCCGCGCGATGGCCTGCTGCGAGCGGGCGTGCCGGGCGTGCAGCTCACCTGGATGGATGCAAAGGCGGGTAACTGGGTGGTCACGCCGCGCATCGGCAAGCCGGTCGAAATTCAGGCGCTGTGGATCAACGCGCTGCGCATCGCCGCGGCTTGGGATACGCGCTGGCGCGAGCTCGAAGCGCGCGCCAGCGCCTCGTTTGCCGGGCGCTTTGTCGATCCGTCGACGGGCGTGCTATTCGACGTGGTCGACGTCGATCACGTGGACGGCACGGTCGATCGCTCGATTCGGCCGAATCAGATCTTCGCTGCAGGCGGATTGCCGTTCGCGCTGCTCGAAGGCGATGCGGCGCGCGCGCTTGTCGCGCAGGTCGAAGCCGATCTGCTCACGCCCATGGGGCTGCGCACGCTCGCGCCCTCGGACCCCGCGTATCGCGGGCAGTACGGCGGCGGCGTGCTGGAGCGCGACGGCGCCTATCATCAGGGCACCGTCTGGCCCTGGTTACTCGGCGCCTTCGTGGATGCCTGGCTGCGTGTGAACGGCGATAGTGCGGCGCAGCGCGCGCTCGCTCGCGAGCGGTTCGTCGCGCCGCTGCTCGCGCATCTCGACCGTGCCGGGCTCGACCACATTTCCGAGGTCGCCGATGGCGATGCGCCGCACTGGCCCGGCGGCGCGCCGTTCCAGGCATGGTCGCTCGGCGAGTTGCTGCGCGTTCTCAAACGGCTCGGAGATGGCAGCTAGCCCGAACCCGTAGCGCGGCGCGTGCGCCCGGCGGGCAAACCGCGCTAGCATGGGAGACTCGCCGCGCCACGCCTCATCCTCGCGGCCCCAATTCAAGGAGATGCCCATGCTGCAGCGCGCCGCCGGCCTCATCCACACGGTTGAAGGTCAACGCCTGTATTCGGCCGATTACGCTCGCTGGCAGCGCTGGGGACCGTACCTCAGCGAGCGCCAGTGGGGTACCGTGCGCGAGGATTACAGCGAGCACGGCACCGCGTGGGACTATTTCCCGCACGACCACGCGCGCATGCGCGCCTATCGCTGGGGCGAAGACGGCCTGGCCGGATTCGGGGACGAGCGGCTCGACTGGTGTTGTTCGCTCGCGCTGTGGAACGGTCTCGACCCGATTTTGAAGGAGCGTCTGTTCGGCCTCACGAATGAAGAAGGCAATCACGGCGAGGACGTGAAGGAGCTGTACTTCTACCTCGACAGCACGCCGACGCATTCGTATATGCGCATGCTCTACAAGTACCCGCAAGCGGCATTTCCCTACCAGGACCTGATCGACGAAAACGCGCGGCGCGGCGCCTGCTTGCCCGAATACGAAATCCTCGACACGGGCGCATTCGATGATCAGCATTATTTCGATGTGCAGATCGAATATGCCAAGCACACGCCGGAAGACATCGTCATGCGCGTGACAGTCGAGAACCGCGCCGGGCAACACGCATCGATCGACGTGTTGCCGCAGCTTTGGGCGCGCAACACGTGGTCGTGGAAACCCACCGGCAGCAAGCCGTCGCTCGCGCTCGTCTCGTCCGCCGAGGGCGAGCATGTCGTCGCGCACTGCGGCACGCATGAGCCGCTCGTCGTGACGGCTTCCGCACAAGGAGGCGAGCGCGTCGAGTGGCTGTTTTGCGAGAACGAGACCAACGTGAAGCGCCTATTCGGCATGGACGGCGCCGGTCCATTCAAGGACGGCTTCGACGACTATGTCGTCCATGGCAACGACGACGCGATCCGGCGCGATGCGGGCACGAAGGCGGCCGCGCGCGTGCATCTCGAGATCGCGGCGCACGGCCGCGCGGTCGTCACGTTCCGCTGGCGTCCGCTGTCCGCGCCGAAGGAGGAGGTGGCGCTCGACATCGACAGCCTGTTCGCGCAGCGCATTGCCGAGGCGGATGCGTTCTACGACGCGCTGCAGCGCGACATCGAAAGTGCCGACGCGCGGCTCGTGCAGCGCCAGGCGCTGGCGGGCATGCTGTGGTCGAAGCAGTACTACCAGTACGACGTGAACCGCTGGATGACAGGCGACCCACTACAGCCGACACCGCCCGCCGCGCGCCAGCGCGGGCGCAACGCGGACTGGCGGCATCTTTGCAACGCGGACATCCTCTCGATGCCGGACAAGTGGGAGTATCCGTGGTACGCATCATGGGACCTCGCGTTTCAGGCAGTCGCGTTCGCGCTGGTGGATCCGATGTTTGCAAAGAAGCAGATGCTGCTGCTCGTGAAGGACCGCTATCAGCACCCGAACGGCCAGCTGCCTGCCTACGAATGGGCATTCGGCGATGCGAATCCGCCCGTGCACGCGTGGGCGGCATGGCGCGTGTACGAGATCGATCGCGCGATCACCGGCAAGGCGGACCGGGATTTTCTCGAGCTTGTCTTCCACAAGCTGCTGCTGAATTTCTCGTGGTGGGTGAACCGCAAGGATGCGGACGGCCACAACATTTTCCAGGGCGGCTTCCTGGGACTCGATAACGTGGGCATCTTCGACCGTTCGTCGCCGCTGCCGACTGGCGGGCACCTCGACCAGGCGGACGGCACGGCGTGGATGGCGGCTTACGCGCTCGACCTGATGCGCATCGCGCTCGAACTCGCGTTCGCGAACCATGTGTTCGTGGATATCGGCGTGAAATTCTTCGAGCACTTCCTGTATATCGCGGGCGCGGTGAGTTGCGATGATGGCTGCGAGACGGGCCTGTGGGACAGCGTGGACGAATTCTTCTACGACAAACTCAGGCTGCCGGACGGCACCAGCGTGCCGCTGCGCATGCGCTCGATCGTCGGGCTGATTCCCTTCTTCGCGGTGCGCGTGCTGGAGGAGCGGGTGCACGGCGGCCTGCCCGGGCTGCGCGAGCGGCTCGTCTTTTTCCTCCAGCACCGGCCCGACCTTGCCAGCCTCGTATCGCGCTGGAACGAACCCGGCAAGGGCAATTCATTGCTGCTCTCGCTATTGCGCGGGCACCGGATGAAGGCGCTGCTTCGGCGTATGCTCGACGAAGCCGAATTTCTCTCGGACCATGGCGTGCGTGCGCTGTCTCGCGCCCATCTCGACGAGCCTTTCGTTTACCGGCACAACGGCTGCGACTTCCGCGTCAAGTATCTGCCCGCCGAATCGGACTCGCGCGTATTCGGCGGCAATTCGAACTGGCGCGGGCCGGTGTGGATGCCGGTCAACTATCTGCTGATCGAGTCGCTGTACGAATTCCACCGCTACTATGGCGACGATTTTCGCGTCGAGTACCCGACCGGCTCGGGCAAGAAACTTTCGCTCGCCCAGATCGCCGACGAGCTTGCGCGCCGCGTCACGACGCTCTTTCTGCTCGACCGCAACAACGAGCGCCCGGTGATGGGCGCGTACCCGCTGCTGCAGGCCGATCCGCGCTGCCGCGATCTCGTGCTGTTTCACGAGTACTTCCACGGCGACAACGGGCGCGGCGTCGGCGCATCGCACCAGACCGGCTGGACAGGACTCGTCGCGCTGATGCTGCAACCGCGCATGATGAGCCCCTCGGGTAACGTGCCGGTCGCGGGCGAGATCGAAGACGTGGAGGCGGTGAAGTGAGCGCGCGTACACAAGTGTGTGCTGCGAACCGGCACTCGCTGTGTGTAGAAGTTGGTCAGGAGATAACACTCGTCGCGCCCGAAATTCGCAAACATAGCCAGAACGCCCGGCAGAAGAGCGTTTAAGCCTGCTGGCACGCTCGATGCGTTCACGCCGACCGACAGTTGGGCCCAACCAACTGCAGCCGAGTCGAGGTGCAACATGTCGAGCGTTCCGGATCGCAGGCCCGGTGTCCTGCCGCAGGTGCTGCTTCTGATCGGGTTGATCGTCCGCTTGCCGAGAGAGCTGTGGCCTTTCGTGCTCCCCTGGTTCATCCTGATCCTGGCCGTTCCGTTTTGCTCGCTCGTCATATCGGGCGCGCTGACGCAACACGTGCTGGTTCCGCCGGTGGAAGCGCCGAAGGCATTTCTCGAAACCGGCTATACCCCGGAATTCCTGGCAGAACGAATTCTTGCTGCCATGCGTGGGATCAGCAGCGACAGCGACGCGGTCCCGCACGATGCCTCGCTCGCCGACAACGACAATCCGGATATCAAGCTGCCAGGCGAGGACATGTCGTACGCCTCGATTGTCGGTTTTCTGAAATCGACGCTGTTCCGGAACAAGCAGGACGTGGTCGTCCATATCGGCATTACGCATGTGAACGACAGCGCGGATGCGTATGTCGCGCATATCCAGATCGAGAATGGCCCGTTCAACGCCATGCACGACGACGTTGCGTTCAGTGGCAATGACTTCAATCAGTCGATGCGGGACATCGCGACCAAGGTCATGCGGCTCGTCGAACCGAATACGCTTGCGAGCCATGTCTTCACAACGGTGCAAAAGACTCGGTGTTCGCTGGACGAATGCGACTACAGCGAGGTCGAAGCCATCTATGACGATGTCCTCGGGCGGCCAGGCGCACTACAACACCAATGGGCGCTCGCTGGAAAAGGCTGGCTGCTGCTGCGGCAAAACCGCTCCGAGGAGGCGGAACAGCAGTCGCGCGACGCGCTGTTGCTGTATCCACATTCCGCCGTCTTGCGTGCCAATCTCGGCATTGCGCTCGAGCAGGAAAAGAGAATCGACGCTGCGATCAAGGAGCTTCGAGCCAGCGCTCACGAGAAGTGGAGCACCGCGGAGAACCAGCGCTTGCTCGGCGACGTCTTGTTGCACGCGCACCGGTATGGCGAAGCCCTCAGCGCGTTCCACCGCGCAGATGAAATGCACGGCGATGACGTGAACATCCTCCATGATTGGGGCGAAGCACTCGTCGACAACGGGCAATACGAGGCGGCGATCGTCAAGCTGGTTCATGCGGTGGAACTTCGTCCCGATCTCGCGCCCTCGTATGAACTATGGGGGCAGGCGCTGGAAGGCGAAGGCGATCTCTCTCGTGCTGCGCAAAAATATGCAGAAGCGGACAAACGCGACAGCGGCGCGCTGACGCCGCACGAGAAGCAACTCGCTCTGCTTGGCACGCCGCGCAGATTGCCGCCGGTATCGGCAAGTCTGCAGGCATCGCATAGTCACGCGTAGCGCTCGTTGTCCGTCGTGTACTTTTCGCTATCTAATTCAGTCATTACGATAGCCGACGAAGCAAGCCCTTTTTCTTCGCTGGAATAAACGCCGCGTCCTCCTCGTTTTTTGTCCGTTAGTCCCGTGGACTGAACGAGGAGTGCGGTCATGAAGTCTCTACTCGCCGTATTCGGCGTCGTAGCATGTGGTGCAGCCATCGCGACGCTCGTGTCGTGCGGCGGCAGTTCCGGTTCCAGTCCGGGTTCCAGCAGTGCGAGCGTGCCCGTCACGTCGTCGTTTGCGGCGACGGCTCTTGTTTCCGATGGTGCGGTGGCGGCCGCGCACATCGACGGGAATCTGAAAAACCCATGGGGTGTCGCCTTCAATCCGCAAGGTTTTGCCTGGGTGGCGGACAACGGCACCAACGTCGCAACACTTTATGACGGCAACGGCGTGCCGCAATCGCTGATCGTCGCGATACCCAGCGGCAAGAACGGCTCGGCATCGCCCACGGGCATCGTCTTCAACGGCACACAAAGCTTCACCGTCACGGAAAACGGCAAGTCCGGCGTCGCGGCATTTATCTTCGCGGGCGAGGGCGGCACCATTACCGCGTGGGCGCCGGCGGTCGGGCCGACGAACGCATTCGTCATGTACGACGACGGCACGGGCGGCGCTGTATATAAGGGGCTCGCGCTGGCGACGATGAACAACGCCAACTTCCTCTACGCGACCGACTTCCATAACAACAAGATCGACGTTTTCAATACTTCATTCAACAAGGTCACGATGCCCGGCGGATTCACCGACCCGGCGATGCCGGCCGGCTTCGCGCCGTTCGGCATTCAGTTGATCGGCTCGAATCTGTTCGTCACGTATGCGATGCAAGACTCGGCAAGGCACGACGACGTCGCAGGCGCGGGGCTCGGCATGGTGGACGTGTACGACACGGCCGGCAACCTGAAGCAGCGCTTCGCGACAGGAGGGGCGCTCGACGCGCCATGGGGCATTGCGCAAGCGCCCGCGAACTTCGGCTCGATGAGCGGCGCGATACTGATCGGCAATTTCGGTAATGGCGCGATCAACGCATTCAATGCATCGAGCGGCCTGTCGATGGGGCAACTCAACGGGTCGAACGGCAATGCGCTCGTCGAGCCAGGCGTGTGGGGCATCGCGTTCGGCAACAACCTCAGCAATCAGCCTTCGAATACGCTGTTTTTCGCGGCGGGGCCGAATAACGAAGCCGATGGCGTGTATGGAAGAATCGATCTGAGTGCGACGTCGAACGTCGGCACGACCACGGGCACGGGTACCGGCACGAGCACGGGAGCAGGGACGGGCATGGGCATGTAATGCTCAGCGGCCGTGCGCCGATTCGATTCCAAGCAGGATGAGATCGATTCCAGCGAGAAAATCGACGCGATCGTCGTGATCGCGCAGCTGTGCGGCCACGCTGCGCGTGAACGGATAATCCGCGGGATCGAGCTGCGACCATACCGACGCCACCTCGTCCAGAAAGTGGGTTCGATCAGCGTCCTGGTCGCGAGCGATCTGCGCATTCGCCGCGTTCTGGCCGCTCACGCCCAGGATGTAGCTCAGCAATGCGGACACCGTTGCCCATTGCGCGTCGTCAGGCACATCGAGCGCGCGAATCTGCTGGCCTATGCGTTCAAGAATGCGAACCATAGGCAATTGCCCCGGGTCTCGCGCGAGCACCGAGCCGACCCACGGATGCTCGTCAATCGCGTCGAACATGCCCAGCGCGAGCGTGCGAATCGCCTCGCGCGGCGTCTCGCTGGGCAAAGGCGTGTCCATCGTGCGGGCGACGATGGCGTCACAGGCTGCGCTCAGCAAATCGCTCTTGTTTTCGACATGCCAGTAAATCGCGCCGGGACCGGTGGCGAGCCGTTCGGCCAGCGCACGAAACGTCAGGCCGCTTTCGCCGCTGCTGTCCAGAAGCTCGATCGACGCCTCGATGATTCGCTCGCGTGAGAGCGAGTCCTCGCGCCGTTGAACGCCCCGCGCCTTCTTGACCATGCTTCCTCTTGACGTCAATGGAACATTGTTCCATATTACTATGGAACGGCGTTCCATAGAGCGCCTGCGTTCAATTGCAGCAGGCCCAACGGCAAGGAGCGGGATGAAGAATTCGATTGCAATCATCGGTGCGGGACTCGGTGGGCTCATGCTCGCCCGGGTTCTGCACGTTCACGGCATTGACTCGACGATCTTCGAGGCGGAGGCCTCGGCGAATGCGCGAGCGCAGGGAGGCATGCTCGATATTCACGAGAACAACGGACAACGCGCGCTCAAGGCAGCGGGACTCTTCGACCAGTTCCTCGAGATCATCCATCCCGGCGGTCAGGCGACGCGGGTCCTCGATCAGCATGGCCGGGTCCTCTACGAGCAAGGCGACGACGGAACGGGCGGACGGCCCGAAGTCCCGCGTGGCGAGTTGCGGCGGATTCTGCTGGATTCGCTTCCCGCCGGCACGGTGCGATGGGGGCATAAAGCCGTAGCGGTGTCGCCGCTCGGCGGCGGCCGGCACGTCGTGACGTTTGCCGACGGCTCCACCGTGAATACCGACCTTCTCGTGGGCGCCGACGGCGCCTGGTCGAAAGTTCGTCCGCTGCTATCGGACGCGAAACCGGCCTATGTCGGCACGGTATTCGTCGAAACGTATCTCTTCGATTGCGACACGCGTCACAAGGCGAGCGCACAAGCGGTTGGCGAAGGCGCGATGTTCGCGCTCGCGCCGGGAAAAGGCATTGCGGCGCATCGCGAACCGGATGGCGTGCTGCACACGTATGTGCAACTGAACCAGTCGAGCGACTGGATCGACAGCATCGACCAGTCCGATCCGGCGGCAGTGCTGGCCACGGTTGCGAAAGCGTTCGATGGCTGGGCGCCGGAGCTGACTGCGCTCATCACCGACGGAGAAACGGCCCCAGTGGTGCGCCCAATTCATTCGCTACCGGTAGAGCACAAATGGCCGCGCACGCCTGGCGTCACATTGCTCGGCGATGCAGCGCACCTGATGATCCCGTCGGGTGAAGGGGCGAACCTGGCCATGTTCGATGGCGCTGAACTCGCGAAGGCTATCGCTGCCTATCCCGGCAACATGGAGGCCGCGCTCCTCGCGTACGAGACAGCACTTTTCCATCGCAGCGCGCGCGAAGCGGCAGCGGCGAAAGAGGTGCTCGATGTTTGTCTTGGTGGCGACGCGCCGCGAAGCCTCGTCGATTTCTTCTCGATCCATCAACCCTAGCTACGTCCCTCGGCGCGGCCTCGCTGCCTGATTCGTCAACAGTGCGTCCCAAAAGAGGGCTTGCGTGATTAAACTCCGACTCATAGAATCCGAGTTATGCGTTGCGCAGGCGCGGCGCGGATCGACCGATTTCACGTATCCCTGCATTGGAGAAGCAAAAATGTCGAAGCGTATTCTTGTTATTGGGGCCGGCTTCGCCGGCATGTGGAGCGCGCTGAGCGCGGCGCGGCTGCTCGATGAGCAGGGGCGCACGGACGTGGAGATCACGCTGGTCGCACCGGACCCGCATCTGCATGTCCGTCCGCGTCTGTACGAAGAGGGCCCCGCGAACTTCCGCGCGCCGCTCACGGAGATCTTCGAAGCGACTGGCGTCAAGTTCATACAGGGCACGGTCGAGCGTATTCACGCGGAGCGTCGCGCAGTGGATCTGATCAGCGTGGATGGCCAGTCCTCCACGCTCGGCTACGACCGACTCGTGCTGGCCACGGGCAGCCGGCTGTTCCGCCCGTCGATTCCGGGCCTGGCCGATCACACCTTCAGCGTGGACCAGACCGACGAAGCGGTCGAACTGGAAGCGCACATCCGCGGTTTGGCCAGCCAGCCGGACTCGCCCGCGCGCAATACCGTGGTGGTGGCGGGTGGCGGATTCACCGGCATCGAGACCGCTGCGGAAATGCCGGCACGTCTGCGCGCGGCGCTGGGCGAGCAAGCGAACGTGAAGGTGATCATCGTCGAGCGTAACGATGCAATCGGCCCCGACCTGGGCGCGGGCCCGCGCCCCGTTATCGAAGAGGCGCTGGGTTCGCTCGGCGTGACCTGGAAGCTCGGCTCGGGTGTGGCTTCAGTGGATGCCGGCGGCGTCACGACGACGGACGGCCAGCGTATCGAATCGAACACGGTGATCTGGACGGCCGGGCTGCGCGCGAGCACGCTGACCGCGCAGATTCCGGGGCGCCTCGACGCCATCGGGCGCCTTCACGTCGACCGCAATCTCGCGGTGGAGGGCGTGCCCGGTGTCTACGCGACGGGCGACGTCGCCCGCGCCGCCACCGACGACGAAGGCAATCACACGATGATGTCGTGCCAGCACGCGATGAACCTGGGGCGCTCGGCGGGCCACAACGTGGCTGCCGATCTACTCGGCCTCGCGCCGATTCCGTATAGCCAGCCGAAGTACGTGACCTGTCTGGATCTGGGCCCGTGGGGCGCGGTTTACACGGAAGGTTGGGAGCGCGAAGTGAAGTTGCAGGGTGCCGAGGCGAAGAAGCTCAAGCACCAGATCAACTCCGAGTGGATCTACCCGCCTCGCGCGGACCGTGAGCAGGCGCTGGCCGCTGCTGATCCGCTTCGCATCGTGGTTGCCTGATCATTCAGGACGACGACGGCTTAGACTGCACGCGGAAGCCTCGTTGGAGGCTCCGCGTTTTTCGCATGATAGAAGGGGCCGCAAAGCGATGGTCGTTACCCACGACGATTGGCAGCGCGCTCCGTGAACCAGTCCACCACATGATGGTGATAGCTGGCAGGCGCCTTTGAATACGCGCGAGTAGCGAGATCGGCGAGCGAGTGTTGCTTGAGCTCGGCGCGCATGGCGCGCTCGGCGCCCTGCATCACGGCATGAATCGAGCAGGTGCCGCGTGTGGCCCATGCGGGCGGCTCATCGTCGAAAACGGCACATTGCGTGCGCACTTCGCGACAGTCGAAGAGCGCTTTTTCGCCGTCTATCGCGTCGACGACATCCAGCACCGAAATATTGCGCGCGGGTTTCGCGAGCCTGAAGCCGCCGCGTATGCCTTCGGTCGACTCGACGATGCCGGCCTTGGCGAGACGCGTGAAGAGCTTGGCGGCGTAGTCGACGGGCACCCCCTGCATTTCCGCCAGGTCGCGCACGCTCGCCTCGCGCACGCCGGCGGACGTGCCGGCAAGATAGAGCAGGCAATGCAGCCCGTATTCGACGCCCGTGCTGATGTGTGACATGGTTATACGACGACTTTTTGTATCGGAGTTGCTAGGGTAGCGCAGTGCGGCCCCGAAGTCATCCGCTGCGTCGTCGTGTGCGCTCGGGCAGGCAGCGTGGCAGCGCCCGGCCATCGTGAGCGCGACGCGCGAATTCCTGTGCGAACATACGCGTACAAGTGGCGCTTTTCCTCGGTTGACACGGCCCGATGGAGGCAGCATGAACAGAAACGGTGCGAACGGAACGATCGGCGCGATGGTGTTTGCGGCTATCGCAAGCTGCGCTGCCCATGCGAACGCGCAAGCCGGTGTGAACGAGCCGGTCGGTGTGGTCGTGCAACGAATATCGGCATCGACACCCGGAAGCCGGCCGGATAGCTCGGTGGTGCGTGACGTTCGCCGTGCCATCAGGCGCGTTCCGGATCTCGACGATTCGGACATTCACATTCGCGTCAGCCACGGTGTCGTCACGCTCTCGGGCACGGTACCGGAGACCTGGCAAGTCGCGCGCGCGGCCAATGCGGCAAGGCCGGTGCTGGGCGTGAAGGCCGTGACGAACCGATTGAAAGCGAAAGAGGATGCGGCGGCCAGCGAGTAGCGTTCCGCGTGCTTCCTGGTAACTTGTACTCAAAAATCACATTCCAAAACGAGTACGTTAGCTAACAAACTTTCGTGAAGAGCCTCATGCGATTGATTGTATGGGAGGCTATATGGGCACGCTATTGGCGTGCTTCAGCGCGCGAAACTTGAAAATGCGATGTCGCTGGGCGACGTCCAACTCGGCGCGCGGCCGGTTTCAATGTGCGAGGCGCTCGCGGCCTGGAATCTCACGGCCCCGAAGGAATGTATTCGATGCGCGCGTGACGAAGTCGATGGCTTTCTCGGGCGCCTCATCGTCGATGAGGCGCGTGAACCACAGGTACAGCATGTCGCCGGCTGGCGTCGGCAGCGCTACGACTGATTTATCCCAGTGACGTTTTGCGGACTAAGTCACCAAGGCAGAGGACCATCAAAGTTCGAGAACGTGCCTGTCGGTCCATTCGCATCAAGGAGAGCCAGGCGAACGGGTTCTCGCGCTGCATCCTCAACCGATCCTGCGCCCTGTGCAAAGTTACTCATAGCGGTTGCAGTGAAGCCTGGACAGGCTGCGTTGACCTTGATGTTCGTGCCCTCCAGTTCAATGGCGAACGCTTGCGTGACGGCGTTGAGTGCCGCTTTCGAGGCTTGATAAGCGCCGACATACTGTCGCGAGAACTCCGACGGATTGTCCTTCAGCGTAAGGGAGCCACCTGCGCTCGAAATATTCACGATGCGTCCGGCAGGTGCTTGCCGGAGCAGCGGCAACATTGCCTGGGTAACGGCAACAACCCCAAACACGTTTGTCTCAAACACGGTGGTCATATCGTCGACTGATACACGGCTCAGCTTGTCGCCGTCCCTCATTTCTTCGATAGGCGTCCCCGGCTGAATTGGACGCGAGATCCCCGCGTTGTTGACCAGCACATCGAGACGTCCCACAGTCTCCTCGATCTGCCTGGCTGCTTCCGCAATCGACGTTCGATCCGTCACATCGAGCTGGATAGCCTGGACCTCTCCGCCGATGCTTTTTGCTGCCGCCACGCCGAGGTCCAGCTTGCGGGCTCCGACGAGTACCTTGAAACCCTTCGCCGCCAGTTCCTTGGCGATCTGAAGGCCAATGCCTTTGTTCGCACCACTAACGAGTGCGACGGGTGTGCTCTGCATGTTTGCTCCGCTCAAAATGATGGGTGAAAGCGATTCGCCTACGGTAGAATGCAAGCGGAACGTCGCTCCGGTTACTGACTATACGGAACAAGGTTCCGTTTAGCAAGGGGAAAATGAATTGAGCAGCAAAACGAACAAGTCCGCGAACGAACTTGCGTCGCGCCCCGTGCGCGCTGACGCACGGCGCAACATAGACACGCTCCTGCGAACAGCACTGGCTGTTTTCGAATCCTCGGGAATCGATGCTCCGGTGCGCGAGATTGCGCAAAAGGCCGGTGTGGGCGTCGGCACGATCTATCGCCACTTCCCGCAACGTTCCGACCTTGTGGTGGCTGCGTTGTGCAGCGAGGTGGACGCCTGCGCGGACGCCGGCGCTGAACTTGCCGCCACGCTTGGCGCCGGAGAGGCGTTGCTGGAATGGGTTGACCGCTATGTTGAGTTCGTGACGAAGAGGCGTGGTCTCGCTGCCGCCCTCAATTCTGGCGACCCCGCGTTCAAGGCTTTGCCCCAGTATTTTTTGCAACGACTCCGTCCGGTCGTTCAGAGTCTCCTCGATGCAGCGATAGCTGCAGGCGAAATTCGCGACGGCGTCAAGCCAGATGAGCTTCTGTGTGCAGTGGGCGCACTCTGTGCCCCACTCGAATGTCCCGACCCACTTGATGCGAAGAGGTTGGTGAGTTTGTTTGTTGACGGATTGCGCTACGGTGCTTCTATCCGATCTCATCCCCCTTTGGTGCGCTGATCGCGCTCTGCCAGCGTGGCGCGCGCCTACTTACCACCGCCTGGCCCAGCAGCGCGATAACTGCAAGGGCTAGTGGAACTAGCGACAGCCCGAGCACCGTGTTCCATCCGTAGGTGGCCAGCAGGTCGCCCGACAGGAAGGAGCCGAAGGCCATCGTCCCGAACACGATGAAGTCATTGAGCGACTGCACACGCGCCTTTTCCTCGGGCTGATGGCATTCGAGCACGAGGGCTGACGCCCCTACAAAGCCGAAGTTCCAGCCCATGCCGAGCAGGATGAGCGTCAGCCAGAAGTGCGCCACATCGACGCCCAGCAATCCGGTGGCCGCCGAAAGTGCCGTAAATGCCAGACCTGCCATAACAACCCGTTGAGCGCCGAAACGCGCAATCAGCCGGCCCGTGAAAAAGCCGGGCGCGTACATCGCGATAACGTGCCATTGAATCCCGAGGTTGGACGACCGCTGCGACAGTCCGCACATCCGCATCGCCAAAGGGGCGGCCGTCATGAGGAAATTCATCAGCAGGTACGAGACAACCGCACAGATCACGGCGGTAACAAATCGCGGCTGCCGGACGATGACGCCGATCGGGCGACCTCCAGCAGTCTCTGCCGCCGTAGGCTTGGAGAGGCGAACACCTTGCAGGACGAGTGCGGCCAGGGCGCCCACTGCTGCTTGCGCCAAAAAGGTCGCCGCGAATGTGTACGGCGACCACAGATTCATGGTCCACGTGACTAGCTGTGGGCCGATTACCCCAGCGAAAACTCCGCCTGCCATGACGAACGACAGCGCGCGGGGGCGTCGCTCCAGTGGGACGCAATCCGCGGCTGCGAAGCGGAAAGAAAGCACTACAGCGGCGTAAGCGCCGCCGAAAAACGTCGCGACGCAAAAGAGCCAGAATGAGCCCAGCATCACAGCCCAGGCCGCAAGCAGGCCGGCCAGCACGCCGCATGCGGTTCCCGCCATGAATGCAGTACGCCGCCCCCAGCGTTGGGCAACTGCCCCGGCCGGCAGCGAGGATGCCGCCATCCCCACCACAAATATCGAGATTGGCAGGGTCGCCAAAGCGTGACTGGGCGCGAGCGTGTTGCCAACGATAGCGCCGGTTGCATAGAAGACGGTCGAATTCGCGCCGGCAAGCGCCTGGGCAATCGTAAGCCTTGCGACATTGCCCCTGGCGTGCGCGTATTTGGACGAAGAGCGCCAGTCGCCGACGGTGCCCAGATTAACTTCTGACATTGGATGGATTACGCTGAAATCTCGGATTCGTTGGAATACCCGGAAATGAACGTCTTCGGCGTGCTCGTTGCCGGCTCGAAGACGTGACGCGAGATCCTCCCGATGTTGCCACCGTACACATGGACACTGATCGAGACGCGATCCTCGTACAGGTTGGAAACCCGATGTATGTCGCCAGTGCGCGGAGAAATGCTCTCGACTGTTCCTGGGCCAAGGTCTTCGTCTCCGAGCGACCGCATGGGAAGGCCAGGCGAGCCGACTTCGAAGGACTCCGCCCGCTCTCCACCCCTCAATATACCGATCAGCGCCCAGACCGTGTGGTTGTGAATCGGCGTTTTCTGGCCCGGCCCCCATACGAAACTGACAACCGAGAAACGGTCTGCCGAATCGGCATGGAGTAGGTACTGTTGATAATACTGAGGATGTGGTTGCGCGTACCGTTCCGGAAGCCAGTCATCCCGGCTGACGAGATCCGCGAGGAGTTCACGGCCTTGCCGCAAGATCTGGGTCTCATCGCCCGAAAAATCGTCCACGAGGTGCGTAAAGTCTCGCACGAAGCGGTCAAAGCAAGCGGGCGTCTCTTCCATGAAATGTCTCCGGTGGTTAGATCTGTCGCAACTGCCCCCGGACCTTCTTCTGAACTTTGATGGTACTTAAGGAGGCGTCGGGGCTCTCCGGATTTTTGCTTCATCACTCTTCACGAGCAATTGAATCTGACTTCAATCAGCGGCGCCAGCCGTTGCTTGACGCATGTCTCTGCGTCACTTGCGCGGTGCGGCCTTCAGGCTGGCTTGGTACCGGCGAGTTTCCTGCCAGAACGCCCGAGCCACGGGAGAAAGACGGTTTTCATTCAGGCACACCAGGCCGATGCGTCGTGAAGTGCCAGGGGAGAGAGGGCGGAAGACGGTGCCGTTATACCGATCCGGCAGCGCCAGCTTCGCCAGGACCGAGATGCCCTTTCCGCTGGCAACCAATTCCAGTATGGACATCAGCTGCAGCAATTCGTAGGTCACCCGCGGTCGTAATCCGTTCCTGGAAAACAATCTGGTGACCAGGTCCTGTGACCCTGCGCGTGTAAGGATAAAAGGGTCAACTGTCATCTCACCAAGGGGAACGGTCTCCAGTTTTGCCAGGGCGTGGCCGGACGGCAAAACCGCGACAAGCTCATCAACGGCGAGAGTTTGCGAATCGAAGTCTGATTTCGGCAGCGTGACCGCAGCGAGTTCCAGACGGCGCTCGATCAAATCTCGTGACGTTTGTTCATCGGGCTTTTCAGTCACCACAACGTCAACGCCAGGATAGCGAGCCTTGAACCGCTCTATGAGGGGCGGAAGAACCCTTATCGTGGCGCTCGCGCCGAACGAGCCCAGGCGTAACAACCCGGTCTTTAGCTCCGCGCCGGCCAGTGCGGTTGCCTGGACCAGCTGGAGTGACGCGAAGACATCGCGAACATGCGGGAGAACGTGTTCGCCGGTATAGGTCAGGGCGATCCCCGATGCGTTGCGGTCGACCAGTTCCGTTCCGAGTGCGGTCTCCAAGGCGCGCAAGGCGTGACTGGTCGCGGAGGGCGACATTCCCAGCTTCGCGCCAGCTCCCGCGATTCCGTCAGAAGAGGTGAGGGCCAGCAGAAGCTCGAGCTGCCGGAGCGTCGGTGAAGTTGTTCCTGTTCGGCGTGCCATTGAGTCAGATCTCAAGTTTGTGGTCGATCCATGAATCTTATTTTTAGCCTTGCACCGCTGCAAGTCCTTGCGGGCGTTTGGGGCCAGTCCTCCACATAGTTGAATCTGATTTCAATTGTTCATGAAGAACATGAAACGTACGATTCGTTCATGTGATGAAGCACGGTGGACTGGGCGCCAGACGGGCAATTCCTTGCTGGCGGCAGGCATCTCATCCGACATGGAGGCGAACAGATGTCTACACGCGCAATACAAGATTCCTATCCCCCGGAGTTTGCACACTGCTACGGCTGCGGTACGGGCAATCCACACGGCCATCACCTTAAGAGCTATCTCATCGGGGGTGAAACGGTCGCCAGGTTTACACCGGACCGTCGGTACACCGGCGGTGTTCCCGACCATGTATATGGCGGGATGATCGTTTCGCTTCTCGATTGCCACGGTGCGGCATCGGCAGCCGCGTTCTCCGGTCAGAAGGACGAGCGGCATGTGGGCGACTGCTCGCAGCCAATTCGTTTTGTGACGGCGTCTCTCAAGGTCGATTTCAGGCAGCCCACTCCACTCGGGGTTGAACTGGTGATCAAAGGCCGCCTTCGTTCACTGGAGGGGCGAAAGGCCTGGATAGATCTGACTTTGAGCGCGGGCGAGGTGACCTGTGCTGTCGGCGAGATGCTGGCGATTCGACTGCAGGACCCTACGTGCTGTTGACCGGGATTCACTGCCCTGGTCCCATCAAAGCCAACGCGCATCACCACAGCATTTGAGGCGCTGAGCCTCGCCATAACAAGAACGATAAAACGTACCAACGCCTTGTCGCGTTCGCGCGCCACGGTGTTCACATACAAGGAGACAGGCTTGAACACTTTGAATGAGCTGGAAATTTCCGCTGAAACTTTTGGCAGGGTACCGTTCACGCGATATGACATGGGATGGGTCATCCTATGCATTGGCATGGCGATTGGTTCGGGTATTGTTTTTCTGCCGGTGCAAGTTGGCATCACAGGTGTGTGGGTGTTTGCTGCATCAGTCATGGTTGCGTATCCAGCGATGTACATGATGCAAAAACTGTACTTGCAGACGCTATCCGAAAGTTCCGAATGCGAGAACTATGCCGGAATCATTACGCAGTATCTCGGGAAGAATTGGGGCATCTTCCTCGCTGTGGTGTATTTCTTCATGCTGGTAAAAGGAATGCTCGCCTATTCACTGGCGGTGACCTTCGACACAGCCAAGTATCTACAGACCTACGGCATAACGAGGGGACTGCTCTCCGACAGCCCGCTTTTTTCGCTGGCGCTACTTTGTGCTCTGGTGCTCATCGCCGCACAGGGGGAGAAGCTGATCATCAAGGTGTCCAGCCCGCTGGTGCTCTTCAAGCTCTGTGTGGTGGTGCTTTTGGGGGTAGTGATGATCCCGCATTGGGATGTCGCCATGAATCTGCCTTCGCTGCCAACGCTCAAACGGTTCGTGATCGACACCGTTTTGACAGCCCCGTTTACCTTGTTTTCAATCATGTTTGTGCAGATCCTGAGCCCGATGAACATCGCGTTTCGCAAAGTAGAGAAGGACCCGAGGATTGCCACTTATCGTGCATTTCGTGCCAATCGCGTCGCGTATGTCATCCTCGTAGTCGCGATACTGTTCTTCGCTACTTCATTTTCCTTTGTACTTTCGCACGACCAGGCTCTGTCGGCCAAAGCGCAGAATATCTCGGCACTGGCGCTGGCGGGCAGCGTCATCCCCGGAAATGGCGTGCTGTATATGTCTACTGCCCTCGATATTTTCGCGATAGTCACGGCCTTTCTCGGCATCTATCTGGGACTCGAAGAGGCGATCAAAGGGGTGGTGATGAATCTCGTCACACGCTTCATTCCGCATGAGCGTGTCAATGTTCGTGTGGTATCTGTCGGAATCTGCGCATTCATCGTGATCGGCCTATGGGCATGGGTACAGACGCGATTTTCCATCATCCTGCTGCAGCAACTCGCGGCACCGATTTATGGTATCGCGTCATTCTTCGTTCCTTGTTTGCTCGCGTATAAGGTACCTGCACTCAGGAAATACCGCTCTCCACGCGTGTGGTGCGTATTCGTATTCGGCATCATTTTGTGTTTGTCGCCAGTGCTGAAAGCCATGGGCTACTGATATGACTGCGAGCACTGTTTGCGAAATGGATGATGAGAGGGGTGGAACACGATGACGCAAGATGCAGGTGTGATCACGATCAGTAGGTCTCGATTTGACTTCGATACCGTAGTAGACCGCAGCAGCAGCAATTCCTTGAAATGGGGAGGGCCGGTGGACGACACGACCCCAGTCAATGCACTGGCCAGGCCGTTACCCATGTGGGTGGCGGACATGGATTTCCGGTCTCCGCCCGCCGTGATCGACGCACTGCACGATGCCGTCGCGCATGGCGTCTACGGCTATGCCGCCGGTCCAACGAAGGATTATCTGAATGCTGTGACTGGGTGGCAGCAGCGGCGTTTCGGCTGGGATGTGCCCCGAGAGTGGGTGGTGCCGGTGGCCAGCGTGATTGTCGCGCTCAAGACCATTCTGCAGGCGTTTTCACAGCCAGGCGACTCGGTGCTCATCCAGCCGCCGGTCTATGTGCACTTTCACCATGACGTGATGGTCAATGGTCGCCACCCGACCATGGCGCCACTGCGGTTCGACGGTGAGCGCTACCGCTTTGACGCACAGGTGTTCGAAGAGGCGATTCGCGACAACACGAGGATCTTCGTCCTCTCTAATCCGCACAATCCGACCGGCAACGTGTGGACCGAGGAGGAGCTACGGACCATGGGCGAGATCTGCCTGAAGCACGGGGTGCTGGTGATAGCCGATGAAATTCATTGCGACTTTGTATTGGCTCAAGGGAGAAAGCACACACCTTTTGCCTCGCTAGACCGTCGGTTCGCTCACAACAGCATCACATGTACGTCTGCAAGCAAGACATTCAATCTCGCCGGTTTGCAGTGCGGCAATATGTTCATTGCCGATAAGGTCAAGCGCGACGAAGTCATGCGGACCATCGAGAGAAATCACAACGCCCGCATCAATCTGCTCGGCATGGTCGCCACGGAAGCCGCATTCACGCATGGAGACGACTGGGTGGACGAACTGGTGGCTTACGTCGCCCGGAACCAGCGGCACTTTGCCGAGCGCATCAACGCGTTGGGCGCGGGCCTGAAGGTGATCGACATGGATTCGCTCTATCTGGCCTGGATTGACTGCCGAGGGCTCGACATGACGCCTGAGGCACTCGACGAATTCTTGCTCGCCAACGCGCGCGTGTGGCTGGACAAAGGTCCCAAATTCGGCGTTGAAGGGCACGGATTTATGCGTGCCAATCTCGGCTGCCCACGCCAGACGGTGGATCTGGCGATCGAGCGGATTTCCAGGGCGCTCGCAAGGCGTTGAGGACCGTTGTCAGGTGCCTCGCGGATGTGTTTTTGCCTATGCGCTGTCCCCGGCTTCGCCGTGGATCCGGCGCGTTTGCAAGATGCTTTTTTAGTCGTGTGCTTTTAGTAGTTTCAAGTGTCTTTATTCGTAAGTTTTTCTAAACGTAGTATTTAAAGGAGTAGAAAATGATCAACGATTGGGCTGAACTTCTCTCGAACCAACGTGCTGCCGGTGCAAATCTCTCCAAGGCAAACGCGCCGGTCGTCAAGGCGTTCTTTGGTTTGAACGAGTCGCTGAATGAAGGAAAGGCGCTTGATCTCAAGACTCGCGAACTGATCGCGTTGGCTGTGGCGGTCACCACGCGATGCGAGGGGTGCCTCGCTTCTCATGCCGCGGCTGCCCAGAAAGCAGGGGCAACCAAACAGGAAGTTGCAGAGGCACTCGGAACCGCGATTGCACTCAATGCCGGGGCCGCCTTTGTCTATTCTGCACGGGCGCTGGAAGCGTTTGATCAGTTTGGCAGCTGATATGGAACGTTCTGACGGTGATATCGCATGAAATCTGAGCCGATGATGGCACTGTCCGGCATCAAGGTCCTCGATCTTTCGCGTATTCTGGCTGGGCCGAGTGCGGCCCAGTTGCTTGGCGATCTTGGCGCAGATGTCGTCAAGGTGGAAAAGCCTGAAGAAGGCGACGATACGCGCAAATGGGGACCGCCGTATGTACGCGGGAAGTCGGGCGAGGATACGGACGAGAGCGCCTACTACCTCTCTGCCAATCGCAACAAGCGGTCGATTGCCATCGACATCGCCTCTGAAGCTGGCCGGGCGCTTGTATATCGGCTGATCGCGCAGGCCGACGTTCTGGTGGAGAACTACAAGGTCGGTGGCCTTGCCAGGTACGGCCTGGCATACGAGCAGATCAAAGACCGCTATCCGCGTCTGATCTATTGCTCGGTCACGGGGTTCGGGCACACGGGTCCTTATGCCAGCCGACCCGGCTACGACTTTCTGATTCAGGGTATGGGCGGCATCATGAGCCTGACCGGCGTGCCGGAAGGTGAGCCGATGAAGGTGGGGGTGGGCATCGCTGATGTCATGACAGGCATGTATGCCGCCGTTGGAATTCTGGCGGCACTGCAGCATCGCCAGCGAACGGGAGAAGGGCAGCACATCGACATTTCCCTCCTCGATACGCAGATATCCTGGCTCGTCAACGCCGGCACGAACTATCTGACCGACGGGAAGCTACCGACGCGCCTGGGCAACGGCCACCCGAACATCGTTCCGTATCAGGTGTTCTCCACGGCGGATGCGCCGATGATCCTTGCCGTTGGCAACGACGCCCAATTCCGCCGGTTCTGCGAGGTGGCCGGGTTGGATGAACTTGCGTCCGACGAGCGTTACACGACCAACCCGATGCGAATCCGTCATCGAACTGCTCTTTGCGAACTCGTCGATAACGCGCTGAGGAGGCAGCCTCGCGAGCTATGGCTGCGGGAACTCGAGGCAGCAGGTGTTCCGTGCGGGCCCGTGAACAATCTGCAGGACGTGTTTTCCGATCCACATGTCAAGGCCCGTGGCGCCGAACTGCGCATGCCGTGCGATTGGGCGGCAGACGGAGAGATTGGCCTTCTGGCAAATCCGCTGAAGATGTCCGCAACGCCACCGAGTTACAGGCGAGCGCCTCCGCGACTCAATGAGCACGCTGCCGAAGTACTGATGGATTGGCTTGGAAACACGAATGAGCTATAGGAGAAACCATGTACGACCTGACACCTGATCAACTGATTCTGCAAGCGCAAGCCCGGGAACTCGCGCAATCTGTATTTGCTCCCACTGCTGCCGACACAGACGTCACTGAACAGTATCCCTGGAGCAACGTTGCTGCGCTGCGCGACGCTGGTTTCATGGGTATGACACTGCCAAAGAATCTCGGCGGGCGTGGTCTTTCTTACCTCGATACCGTGATCGTCATTGAAGAGATGGCCAAGGCGTGTGCCACCATGGGGCGGATCACGGTAGAGGCCAATATGGGTGCAATTGGTGCCATCGCCAAATACGGCACCGAAGAACAACTGAAAGTGGCGGCGGATCTCGTTCTCGCGGGAGACAAGCCGGCAATCTGCATCTCCGAGCCAAATGCAGGCAGCGCCGCGAGCGAGATGACCACGCGCGCTGACAAGAAGGGGGATTACTACATCCTTAATGGAGAAAAGTACTGGATCACCGGCGGTGGTGTTTCAAAACTGCACCTGATATTCGCCCGGGTGTTCGACGACGGTGTGGAGCAAGGCATCGGCGCATTCATCTGCGTGCGCGATGACAACGCACCTGCAGAGCTCGTGGTGGGCCGGAGGCTTTACGCCATGGGAGTGCGCGGTATCCCCGAGACCCATCTTGAGTTCCATGACCTGAAGATTCATCAGTCGATGCTGGTGATTCCGCCGGGAGGCCTGAAACGAGGATTTGCATCGTTGATGACGGCGTACAACGCGCAGCGCGTCGGTGCGGGCACGGTTGCACTGGGCATCGCGCAGGGCGCATTCGAAGAAGGTATGGCCTACCTCAAGTCCCGGCATCAGTTTGGTCGTCCCATCGCCGAATTTCAGGGACTCCAGTGGATGTTGGCCGACATGTCGACCCAACTGGAGGCTGCTCGTTTGCTCCTGCGTTCCGCTGCTGCCAGTGGTACGGACTTTCCGGACATCGACAAGGCAGCGCGGGCGAAAATCTTTGCGGCCGAAGCGGCCAACAAGGTGACCAACGACGCCCTGCAGTTCTACGGATCGTCCGGCTACGGTCGACACAATCCGATGGAGCGGCATGTCCGTGACGCCCGCATGTTCACCATCGCTGGTGGCACAGCGCAGATTCTGCGCACGCAGGTCGCTTCGAAACTGCTCGGAATGAAGCTGCCACAGACACGTGAGGGCTACCTGCGAGCGGCAGAGGACAAGCCCGCCTGAGCCAATACTGCTTTCGCGGTCGCGGCATGGTTTTTATACGTCCGGGGGCTCGCCCCCTGGCGAGTCACAGATGAATCGTCAATTCCTTTTGTGCGCAGGTCGTGCTGGTACATGCATGGGCACGATGGCATTCGTAGGCGCATTGCCAGTACTTCGCTCCGTGTGGCACATGGATGCAACCACGGCGGGTGCTATCCAGACTGCCTTTAATCTCTCCAACGCTCTTGCGCTCCTGGTCACCTCATGGCTATCCGACAGCCTCGGGGCCAAGCGCATGTATCTGATTTGCACATGGGCGGGTGCATGTGCACTGGTAGTATTCGCGATTTTCGCCAGGTCGCCGCACAGCGCGCTGATACTGATCGTGTTTGTGGGGCTGACGCAGGGAGGTGCCTATAGCCCGGCGCTACTCCTGGCTGCAGAACTGAGCGCTCCAGCTGCAAGGGGTCGTGCGATGGGACAGATTCTGGCGGCCGGCTCTTTCGGATATCTGCTTTCGGTGTCGCTCTCCATGTGGGTTGCGAAGTCTTACGGCCCGACGTTGGGTTTTGCCGTTTGCGCGGCAGGCGCCGTGGTCGGTGCGATCTTCGGCCAGCTCAGTCTCGACGGCGTCGAGAATCGACCACACGCGCGTGTAACGGCAGCGCCTTCCGAAGCGATGCAATGGAAGAGCGTTTTTGGCCCCGCCTCCATATGTCTACTTGTCGGTTACGTCGCTCATTGCTGGGAGCTACTGGGTAGTTGGGCCTGGACCCCAACCCTCCTGGCGACGGTACTTCAGCCGTGCGGTTTTGGAGCAATGACCACGAGCTTGATCGTCGGATGTACGGTGCATCTATCGGGAATGGTAGCTTCCGGACTCGTCGGTGCACTGTCCGATCGGTGGGGACGTTCGCGCGTGCTCATTTGCGTTGGAGCAGCTGGAGCCATCTGTTCCATGCTTATGGGTTGGTCTTGGCATTGGGGACCCGGCTGGGTGATTGCACTGGCCGCGGTCGGTAGCTTCTTTATTCTCGCCGATTCCGGCGTTCTTTCAGCTGCGATGACTGACGAAGTGCCTCCTCGCTACCTCGGGCGTGTGATGGGAGTGCGGTCGATTCTGGGATTCGGGGCGGGGGCGTTGGCGCCAATGGCCTTCGGCGCAACGCTTGATTGGACTCATCAGTGGGGATGGGCGTATATGCCGCTTGCTGCTGGGGGATTCGTGGCGTCTATCGCGGCTCTGGCCCTTCGGACAATCGGCCGGCAGAATGCCAAAGGTTCGAATCGCTCACGCTCCGTAGTTGCTCAGTAGCCGCGTCCTTGCGATGGCAGCGATTGCATGCTTGTCGCCGATAGTGCGGCAGGCCGATCTAGCTTGCTATTACGATGCCCTTTGATAGTCAATATTCTTCGGACCGCGTGCCCCGGCAAAGAAGCGCTACCGTTCCGCCGCTATCCGGGGCACTGTATCCCATTGACGATTTCGCATCATTTCCGCGCGATTTGGCCGGTCGTGCATGTGGCTGTTGGTCACAAGTTCTCCGGATTTCGGCTACCGGGGCATGATGCTGCCTTCGTCGTTGTCTGCGCCCCGGAAATACACGCCACTCGCGCCGAGCGAACGACGCGCGTTGACGATCTGCCGCGCACGACAATGGTGCATTCGCGCTAACCAGGTCTTGTCATCATTCTGTTGTGCCAGGTATGCAGTACGGGCGCCTCCTGGCGCATTCCAGCCAAAAACACACGGTATCTTTTTTCTGAAATCGTCCTATCGTTAAAGCGTGTGCTCCCTCTTGCGCACCGGGCTTACACGCCCACCGGTGTTCTTCAGGTGCCCCTGTCATCTCGAACACCACTCGCGGACTCGCCGCGAGCACTCTTCTCCAGACACCCGGCACAACGCCAGGAATAACGTCTCCGCAGCCGGGCGCCGGCAGCGGGTGGAATCACCGGCAACGACCGTCCTCGCATGCCGGTCGCTTCGCCATGCCCACGTCAAAGCGGTCGCGTACACGGGGAACTGCTTTCGTAATCAAGAAGGAGGGAACCATGAAAACAGCGCTTTTCGTGAGTGCGGCTGTGCTGCTCGGAGCGCTCTCGTTCGCGGGCGTCGCGCAGGCCCAGGACGCCACAGGGCAGAACCAGTCAAGCAACTCCGACTCGTATGGCGGAGTCTCCGGCGGTACCAGTGCAAGCGGTATGACCAGCGCGGGCTGGTCGAGGTGCGGTCATATGTCGAAGTGCAATCCAGATAGCGGCCACTAAATTCCGCCAGCGTATGCGATGGGCTTTGCGCGCCTGGTGTGCGCGAAAGCCCACGCACCGTCTTCGATGTTCGCCAGCCGGGCGGACACGGGCCGTCATTTTCCTGGTCATCCTAACTGAAGACATTCTGTTGCCAGGCTGAAGAAAAGTGATGCCTCACGCGCAGTGCTCAGGCATCCCGGGGCAGCAGTCCGTCCTCGACGAAAAACCTCCGGCGCGCCGCTTCGTCCGACGGCGCCTCCGGACCCAGCCCGCGTATGTCTGGCACGCGATCGGGCTCCATCGCAAAACACGGCAATACCCGCGCGCGACGCTCATCCGCAAACTTCCCGCGTTCGTAGAGCAGTTGGGCCAGCCAGTCATGCACGCGATGCAGGGCACCGTAATACCGGTCGTGCTCAAACGCATACGCATGCGCCGCAGCGTCCCAGTCTTCGTTTGCAAGCAACCGGTCGAGCAACACTCTCACGTCGCGCAGCGTCAGGGACAGCCCGGCACCCCATGAAGGGTCGCTTGCCGCGGCCGCATCGCCGACCAGCACCACGCCGCGGTCGTAAGGATGCTCAACCCAGCTATCCGCTCCCGGATACGCCGCCAGAGGACCGACAGCGCGCGCGTGATCGAACCATTCGTGCGGCACGCCCGAGTTCGCGCACGCGGCCTGGAATTCGGCGAGGTGCGCGCTTCCGCTAACGGGGTGTGCGAGTTGCCCGGCGCAGGAAACGAAGTACGTTCGGAAACGCTGACGCCCGACAGGATAGATCAGGGAGGTCTGGCCCAGCGCCGGGCACGGGAAGTGGTGGACGGCATCCTCCGGTGCGTCGAGCCCCTCATACAGCGCACCCGCCACTATCAGCCGTTCGGGATCCCGCTGCACAGTGAAGCCCGCCATCCTGCGCACGGTCGACCTTCGTCCGTCCGCACCCACCACGAGCCGTGCCGTTACCCGATGATAGCCACCATCCATGCGGATCTCGGCGACCGACGTATGGCTCACCTCGTCCGCGGGATCAATGCCGACGATCTCCGCGCCGCGCCACACCGTGGCCCCTGAGGCTTGCGCAGCATCGAGCAGGGTGCGCTGCATCGCCGGATGGTAGAAGTTCAGACACGCGGTGTGCGCGGGGGTGGTGGCGGGAAGGTCCCGGCAATCGGTTACGCCCGGGCCCAGATAGCGCTTCCAGAAGGGCACTACGTGCGCGCCGTCGTCGAGCAGCAGGTGCAGAACGCCAAGGCTACGGGCTTCGACCACGCCCCACGGAAAGATGCCCTCACCACGAACCCGGTCCCTGAACGTTGTTTCGCGCTCCACGATGAGCGTCCGTGCGCCGGCGCCAGCCAGCGTACGGCCCAGTGTGGCGCCTCCCAGGCCGCCGCCTGCAATCACAATGTCGTAGCTGCCCTGTGTCATGTCGGGCCTCCGTGCTTTTCGCGCACGTGCGCAAGAGCGGCAGGAGCGCAACGCAGAGGACACACGCGGGAAGGCGTGCGCTCGCCGTGAATTACCCGATTATGCGACTGGCATGCCGCAGATGAGCGGAATCTGGCGGAAAAGCATTCGTGGTGGGCGGAACCGGAAGGGCCCGAAACCGAAGCGGCGCTGGTTATCTAACGCAGGGGACGGGACGTCAGGTCCGCAACCACTGGACGACTCGCACCCGACGAGCCGCCGAGCAGCACTCGCTTCCCCCGGTGAAGTCGCACGCGGGACTGCCATAGCGAACGCCATCATTTCTCTTGCCGCGTTGATGGCGTAAAGGACTGCCTTTCTTACTGCTCGCCCTCAGGAAAGAAACCCCCGCCCTTGCGGACCAACGACTTCATCTCTTCGCTCACCTCCAAGGGGCTTCGAATCAATCGAGCAGCGAACTCCTTGTGTCTCCGCATGTACGACTTCGAATCGTGCTTCGCGCTCCAAAGAACGATGTTGAGCAGGATGGGGATGAGATCCAGACCCTTCTCGGTCAGAGTATAGAAATCCTTACGTCTATCGTTGGGGTTAGGCGCCCTCGCGAGAATTCCTTGCTCCTCAAGAAAGGCAAGGCGGGAAGCCACGACATTGGTCGCGATTCCTTCTTCCGATTTCAGGAATTCGCCGTACGTTTTCTTGCCGGTGAAAACGATGTCGCGAACGATCAGGAGAGACCACCTGTCGCCGAAGATCTCCACGCCGTAGTTCACGGCGCAATGGGACCGAACGTCTTCTTTGCACGTTGTTTTCATGACTGGATCTTAACATCACTTGCAAGTTACAAGTGAATTTTCGTTAATTGCTTGTATTTTGCAAGTAACATGACTAGCATGAACTTCAGGTTGACCGCAGTTGTTGGATCGAGGCATCACCCCACGAACAATCAACCCCATGACGGGAAGGAATCTCGAAATGAAAATTGGCTTTATCGGCGCTGGCCCTGTCGCACAGACGATCTCCAAACACGCTCTATCGGTTGGTCACCAGGTTGTACTTAGTAACTCGCGTGGGCCTGAGTCGCTCGCCGGGCTTGTGGCGGAATTGGGTTTCGGTGCCGCCGCCGGAACGGCGCAGGAGGCTGCCGAGCAGGACCTCGTCGTGCTTGCCACCAAATGGTGGAACGTGCAGGCAGCGTTGTTTTCAGTCGGCAACTGGAAGGGCCGGATCCTTGTGGATACGACCAACCGCGTTGCCAGCGTCCAGCCTTTGATGCTAGGCGACACTGCCGGTCGCACGTCGAGCGAGATCGTCGCCGATCTCGCGCCAGGAGCGAAGGTCGTCAAGGCGTTCAACACTGTTCCGATGTCGTGGATATCGGACGTTTCGCCCTCGAAGCGCAAGACCGCGTTCTTCGTGTCCGGGGACGATGCGGACGCTAAAAAGCTGGTGAGCGACCTGATCGAGGAGATCGGTTTCTACAGCCTCGATCTCGGCTCCCTCGCGGTTGGCGGCAGGCTCCAGCAAACCGGCGGACCTCTCGTGGGCGTCAATCTTACGTTCAATGAACGGTTCGTCTTGCCTACGATTGACTGACCGATTGGGGCAACGACGCAGTCTGCGTTGACCTCGGTGAATGTCATGTATTTGTCGACTGCTGCCTGGTACCGCGGGCAGAAGCCGAGCCTCAACCGTCACTCGACCCAGTGACGCTTTGATGGCAGCTACCTGGCTACAACAGTCACTCGCGCGGATGAGACCGAAGCGCGGCACATCGCAATGCTCGACGTGGCCCGTAAAAAAGATGGTTCGATTATTACCTGCCATGTAATTGGCGGGACTCGCGCACCTGACTAGTCTGTGCGTGTCGCCTTAACGTTCTCAGCGATACCTTCGACCCTCAAGGAAATATCATGGCTAACTTTCCCGTTTATACGCTCGAATCCGCGCCCGAACAATCGAAGCCCGCGCTGAAAGGCCTGGCTGAAATCTTCGGCATGGTGCCTAACATGCCCGCCCAGATGGCGGGCTCGTCGAGACTTATCACTGCCCTGGTTGCCGTGTTCAATCAGGCACACGGCGGCAACTTCAACGAAGAGCAGATGCAGGTGCTGCTGCTCACGAATGCGGTGACGAACAGCTCCGCCTGGCCGGTCGCATTTCACTCGTACCTCGGGATTAAGGAAGGCCTGAGTGAATCCGACGTGCAGGCGATCCGCGAACGCCGCTACCCGAAGGACCCCAAGCATGCAGCGCTGTCGCGCCTGGCACGCACGCTGATTGAAAAGCGCGGCCGCATCGACGACCACGACATCGCCGCGTTCACCGAGGCGGGTTTCGATCAGGCGCTGGTGCTCGATGTGGTCCTCGTGGTCGCTGCCTCGACGATGACTAACTACACCGCGAGCGTCACCCAGTCACCGCTTGAAGAGGTCTTCCAGCCCTACGCATGGAACGCTTGAAGCGGGCTTGCGCGGCGCGAAAACTATTCAAACGAATCGCCACAGAATGCCTGGTTAAAGCCCTTTCCCCGCTGGGGAAGGGCTTTTTTGATTTTCTGGTTCCGGGGCTAACGAACGTTCCCCCATTTCGATCCCGTCATTCCTTACAGCAGATGACGTGAGGCTTTCCGGGTTTACCAATCGATTGGGGTTTTCGTCATGGACATGCGGACCGGCCTGCGCCCCACGATAACGGCGCGCTTGCCTGACGCATTTTTGGGTACCAATTGCCAGGAAGCACTGCAAGCCCAAACTCGCCTTGCGCTGACGTAAAATACTGTATAAATTAACAGTATGTGTATACGTCCAGTAGGAGCGTCGCATGGAATCGCTAATTCGCATTGTGAATGACGAAGACCGTCAGGCGTTTGAATGGCTGATCGCAAATGTAGGTGCGGATCGCGTGGCTGCTGCGACGCAGCGGCTTGCTGGCGGAGGGAAGCGGCCGTTCGTTTCCGCGCTATGCCGATACCTCGGCGCGTGGCCACCTGCTGCGCGTCGTGCCCGTAAGGCCGCGCCGGTGCATACGGCCGTTGGCGATTTGCATCTGGCGCGCATACGCGAGCTGCTTGCTCAACGCAACGCGGTGAAAGTCGGCGCGCATTGATTAGCCAACTCACCCTCGCTCGAGGGCAAAATAGCGCCGCGCTGACAATCCGCTTGCGATGAATCCGCATCGCAAGCGGTGCCTTGTTTGACGTCTTGCGTTACCAGCCGGTGCGAAACTCGCGTTTCGTCTCTTCTTGTCTGACTGGCTGAGATCCAATCTGACAAGTCAACTTGTTGCAAGCCTGTTCGACGCTTGCCGCCGCCATACTGCGGGGTCAACGCAACTGCGCAATGAATTGGGGAAACTCCTGATTCAAGTAGCATTCATGGCGCGGATTTAACAAAGTTAGAATCAAGGCTCTAGATCGACGCCGGTATTCGTTTCTGAATGGGCAACGCCATTCGCGTTGAGAAGCCATTCATCAAACTCAGTCGATCCGGACATAACGATTGACGAAATGCACGAGGGGGTAAATTAGTATGCCTAATCAAAAATCCGAAGCTGCGGAACGCGAATCGTGGGCCGCAAAATTCACTACGTTGACCGGTCATCTATTCGATGGTTTTTGTGGACTCGCGCGCTTGAATCTCGCGACTTGCAGGTCGATATTCGGTGGGTCGCAACTGCACTTCGAAAGCATATTGTCCGCGCAGACGCCGGAGCAATTTGTCCGCAGCCAGGTCGAAATGTTGCCGTGGGTGGCTTCGCAGGCGGCCGGGTACACACGCGCATGCATGGACATCGCGTCGGAAACTGCGGCGAAGTTGCGGTAGCACGCATCGTGGTTGAGTGGCGCGTGCGCTCGCAATCGCGAAGAAGCGGGATCAAACAGGATCAAGCGGGAGGGAAATAACATGTTGAGCCCCCACGAACTTGCCACGTTGATGCTGATCAAGAACGCACCAGGGCGGATCGAGCCAGACCGGGAGGAACTCGGCGCGCTTCGCGATCTCCACCTCGTTATCGTCGATACGCCCGAATCCGGCTTCCCAACGCCCCGGGTGACGCCTCAAGGCGATGCGCTTCTGAGAGCGGTCGCTCGCGTGCGCTGATACGCGGTCAAGGCCGCATAGTCTGTCACATGGACCGGCTATATTCAGAGTGCGTTGCTCACAATTGGGTTGCGATCCGCATGGATCTGAGGAGGCTGACGTGGACCAGTCCTGGCTGGGTATGGCTGCCGGCACGATCGTGCTCGTAATAGCCGCAGTTAGTGTCACCGCTCACTACCGGCGCGAACGGCGCAGGGCCGATTTGCTGCGCAATCTCGATCACCATGACTGGTGTCGCTGGACGCGGGTTCGACGCTGAGAGCCACGTGCCGCGCGCCGGCTGCGCAGGCGGACTTCGATATTCGATGCCGTTTGCTTAGGATAATTGATCGGTTGGCACCTCGCGATCATCATCGCGCGCTCGGTGCGTCTGCGGACGACATGCTACGATCGACCGGATCCCACTTCAATTTGTGCGAGCCATGGCGACGTTGTATGACTTGCTGGGCGTAAGCGACGACGCGAGCGACACAGACATCAAGCGGGCCTACCGCAGGGCCGCGATGAAAGCGCATCCCGACCGTAATATGGGACGCGAAGCCGCTGCGCATGCGCAGTTCCAGGAGATCAAGGAGGCTTACGCGATTCTTTCCGATCCGGCGCAGCGCCGCGTCTACGACGCGGTCTATGCAAAGGAGATGGGGCGTATCGCCCGCGAAGAGGAAGAAGCGGCGCGTAAGCAGGAGGCGGCGCGGCAGGAGGCGTATGCGCGGCATGTGTCCGTCGCCATGCGCTTCGCAGAGCAAGGCTACAACCGCGACGTCGTGTTCGGTGTGCTGCTCGCCGGCGATTGCGAATCCCAACTGGCCGGGCACATTGCCGACGGCGCTGTCGCGCTGCACCTGTCGCGCCAGGCGGACAACGTCACGCCGCGCAATGCCGCGGAACCGGACGAGGCCGTGCCGCCGTCTTCGTCGCACGGCGCAGGCGACGAGTCGCAAAAGTCCGACGATCGTCGTCACGCCAATCTCTTTAGTGCGATCTGGCACGGTATGTTCGGGTTACATCCCTGATCGCGTCTCGATGCCAAAATGATCCGAACGGGCAGGAGCAGGGGTACGATAGTGATCGATACACTACTCAGCGTGGCTACCCTATGACTTCGAACTCACACGCCGCCCGCGATGTCGACACAGAGGCGCTGGCAACCTTGTCAGAGTATCTGGAACTTGCGCTCGATAAGGGAGGAAGCCTGATTCTCGTTCGAACGCCTGGCGGAAAAAGCGAGGTCTATCTGGGCGATCCTGCGCTACTGCCGGAGGACTGGGCGCACCTTGGGGCGATTCCGGAACCGGTGGCCCGGGCGATACTGGAAGGCACGCGCTCCGGGCTCAACGAACTGACTATCCAGGCGCAAAGCTATCGTTTCGTACGGTTGTTCGCCCAGGTCGCCGATGCGGGGGCAATCGTCTTCGTCACGGCCTGAACGATCTGCTGCGTGAGCCTGCTTTCGCTGCCGCAAAAGTCGTGCGGTCACGTTGGAAGGTGGCGTGTGCGAAAGCCACTATGATTAGCGAATGGTGTCCACGCGCAGGAGACGATTCGTGGCAACGTACAAGGAACTGAAGGCGCAACTCGCGGAACTCGAGAGTCAGGCCGCCATCGCCCGTCAGCAAGAGTTCGAGACGGTTCTCGCCGATATCCGCGCAAAGGTGGCCGAATTCGGGTACACGCAGCAGGATATATTTGGTAGTCGTCGGGGCAGGCCGGGCTTTTCGCATAGCGCGGCGCCACCGAAATATCGCGATCCCGCAAGCGGCGCGACCTGGTCCGGCAGGGGACGCGCGCCAAACTGGATCAAGGACGCGAAAAATCGCGACCGGTTTCTGATAAGCGAATAAATTGGTTGGGATCGTCACGGCGTGTGACCGGCGCAATCCTCAAAAAAGGTCGCGCAGCGGCAGGCGGCGCAAATCGTCCGTGACCGGGACGCTTGCAAGAATCACCAGCAGCATCGACAAGGGCACGCCCGCGGCAAATCCAAAATGCCGGAAAGCCACTGCGCCCAGCGTTCCGCCGAGCAAAAACATTCCGAGCAGTGAACCGAGTACGCGTATCCGCTGCATATCGGCCGCCACGTGATGCGACGCCGAGGCCGGCACACCCCAATTCCAGTACAGCGCCTTCCCAAGTTCGATTCCCAAATCTGTCACGATGCCGGTCACGTGTGTTGTGCGGATTTCGGCGCGCGAGATTTTCGTGATCATGGCGTTCTGCACGCCCATGACGTAGCAGAGCACGGCCACCGTTAATGGCACGAACAGAACGCGATGTATGCCGAGGTTTGCGCCGAGCGCCGCGAAGCAAAGCAGCAGGGCGGCTTCGAGCAGGAGTGGCAGCGCGTAGACGCTGCGCGCGCAACGGCGGCGTCCCCAGTTGATCAGAATGGCGGAAGTCGCGGCGCCGCTCGCAAAGGCAAGGATGGAACTGATGGCGGATAACGCGATGCCGCTTTCGCCAAGCGCGGTGCTGTCTGCAAGCGACGAAACGATGCCCGACATATGCGACGTGTATTGCCCAACGGCGAGGAACCCGCCGGCATTGATTGCACCGGCGACCCAGGCCAATGCGCGGCCGAGCCGCAGGTTGGCCCGCTCGGTGCGTTCGACTGAGGTAAAGCTGCGCAGATAGTGAATGGGCACGACGGCGTTCCGGACTACGAGCGTCGAAACGCACAGTGTACGACGCGGACTGATCGTACGGCCCAACGCCATGTACCGTTGGGGGTGCGGTAGTTTGCCGCAGGACTCGCCAGGTTGTCGTGAATTCGTGTAGGTCGATTGCACGTCTCTTTGTGGCGTGAGATCCGGGCCTCGATCGAATGTTATCGACGCCGGACAGGCGGCGATCCGAGATGTGCAGCGCTGGATGGTCGTCAGGCTGGCGCTTCAGGCATCGTCTGGACGATCAATCTGTAAAGATCGTTGAGATTGTCTTCGGTCTCCAGACTCTCGAACGGATCACGATTTGCGCCGAACGCCTCATCGATTTCCATCCAGTCCGATACGGTCAAATGCCGCTGTGCGCCGGGCAGGATGACGGACTCTTCCAGGTGCCGGTGACCCGCGTAGAAGTCGGCGTAACCATATACGCTGTCGCGCAATGCGGGCAGCATGTCGGTGCCAGCGAGTTCATACCGTGTGAGCGCACGTTCGAGCGCCTGAACGCGCAGTTTGCCTTCCTCGTGCTGGCGCGCGAGTTCCCAGGTGACGGCGCCGAATTCACCAGTGCGCGCTCGAAGCCGCGCGAACAGGTATTGCTCCTCTTTCGGATGATGAACCTGCTCGGGGAATTCGTTGATGTAGTAGAGCATCGCCCGCATCAGCATGGCGCTGCTCAGGCCGGGGCCGGACGCCATGTCATCGACCACACGCAGCATGCCGCTGACGATGCTCGTCAGGCGGTGATGCTCGCTCAAAATCACCTGGATCGCACTGCGTCGGACGGCGAGTTCCATGTCGGGCTCCGTGAGAGGAGCGGCCGACCTGGGGCAAGGGAGCGGAGAGAGTAGGGACGGCGCTGCGTGGTCAGCCGCGGCTGATTCACTATGCGCCGGGCGTTTCAAGATGCATTGATCTTGGTCAATTCGTGCTTGCCGTGCTCGCCGCTCATCGGCGTTGCTACACAAGATTTCGGCACGGCGATGCGTCGCCGTGCCGATACCGAAGCGATGTGTCGCGCGAGAGCACGAATGCGTTTATGGCGTGCTCGTCGGCGTCAGAATTGGCGGCTCATACCCGCCCGTATCCACGGCGAAACCCGCTTTGGTTGGTCCGCCCGCGCCCTGCGGCCCATGGCTGTTCGCAGCCCGCGCAGGACCCGGGCCGCTGCCCGTGCCGCCCACGCCCGGCGGACCGTAGTCGTTTGCCGTCGGCGCGGCAGCTGGTCTCGCGACTGCAACAGGGGCCGGGGCCGCAGCGGCCGGCGGCGCGTAGTTTGCAACCGGCGCGGTGGCTGCCCCGCTGGCTGTGCCACGGACCGGCGTGGTCACACTCGGTGGCGGGGCATTGGCGGTCGTGGCCGGGGTGGGTATCACCAACGCATTCGGACGATAATCCGAGTAGGGCGCATGCGGCGGTGGGCTATATGCGTTTGTAACCGGTGCGCTTACGATCGGCGCCGGTGGAGGAGGCGGCACGCTTTCGACCATGGCCGTCGCTGCGCTCATGCCTGGTGAGCCGCCGCGGCCCATTGGTCCACCGGGGCCGCCTGCACTCGAGCTACCTGAGGAGGAGCTACCCGCACTCGAATTACCGCCTGCGCCGGCGCTACTTCCTCCGGCGCTGCCTGCACCGGAGCTGCCTGCACCGGAACTGCCTGCGCCAGAGCTGCCTGCGCCAGAGCTGCCTGCGCCAGAGCTGCCTGCGCCAGAGCTGCCTGCACCAGAGCTGCCTGCGCCGGAGCTGCCTGCGCCAGAGCTGCCTGCGCCGGAACTGCCTGCACTGGAGCTGCCTGCGCCGGAGCTACCCGCACCGGAGCTGCCCGCGCCGGAACTGCCCGCACCGGAGCTTCCAGCACCGGAGCTTCCAGCACCTGAGCCTGAGCTTGATCCAGCACCTGAGCCTGAGCTTGATCCAGAGCCTGAGCCTGAGCTTGACCCAGAGCCGTGGCCACTGCCGGCACCCGAGCCAGAGCTCGACCCAGATCCTGCGCCCGACCCCGATCCAGAACTCGACCCGGAGCCTGCGCCCGACCCGGAGCCTGAACTTGACCCGGAACCTGCGCCCGACCCAGAGCCTGAACTTGACCCAGAGCCTGAGCCCGATCCAGAGCCTGAACTTGACCCAGAGCCTGAACTTGACCCAGAGCCTGCGCCGGACCCAGAGCCCGAACTTGATCCAGAGCCCGAACTTGATCCAGAGCCCGACCCAGACCCAGAGCCCGACCCAGACCCAGAGCCATGGCCACCACCATTGCCGCCGCCGTTTCCTCCGCCATTACCGCCGGCCGCACCATAAGCCGCGCCCGACATGGCCAAAGCGAGCACCCATACTACGGTCTGCTTCGTTGATCGGTTCATCGTTCCCCCCTATTTCGCGCAAGGCGCTTCAAACACACGCCTTACCCGCGCAAAGCCGCCACGCGTTGTCTACAGGCGCGCAATCGATGTACCTCGGCGCGCTCCCCGATGCGTGTCGAGGTATTGTTCAGAAGAACTATCTTCATCGCGACTGCCTGCTATTAGAGGCACGCAATGACGTATCGATGCAGAATACGGCGATTAGAAAGGCAATTCATCCGTCATTTGATTCGCATTACGAAGCAAAGTGTTATGTCTGTATGATTCACACACCCGGTAATACGCAGCCTATATGTAGATTGTCGAGGCTTGCCGCTGCGATGGCACGGGTTGGCGAAGAAATGCTAGCGAATGGCGCTCGTGTTGCACGTTACAGCGTGTGCTTGTGCGGGGTCAGGCCCGGCAGCGTGTTCTAATGCGAAGCAACTGCGTTTTCTTCTTCGCTGCCGCGAAAGCGGTTTTCCGAATCGATCATGCGCCGTTTAAGTGGTGGCACGTTGTTGACGACGCGCATCGCTGTACGCATTGCACCGAGCGCGAATCGCCCGACAATTGGCCGATGAATTGCGTCGCGCTCGTCGAACTGTTTGCGCGATTCGGCCACCGCGTGAAAGCCATAGCGGCGCATCTGCGCTTCATAGCCGGCAACCGCATCCACGAGTTCCAGTTCGCCGCGGGCCACTCGCACGAGTTGCGAGCCGAGCAGTTGCGCATCGCGCAGCGCAGTATTTGCGCCAACGCCTCTGCCAGGCGTCATGAGATGAATCGCGTCGCCGAGTACGGTAACGTTCGAGGCCGGCCAGGGCTCGACGGGCACCGACGTGCGTACGTCAAGGGCGAATGTTGTCGAGAGATCCGAGGCGCGAATCAACGCGCGCAGATTGGGATGCCAGCCGTCGGTCATCTGCATGGCGAGCGCGAGCCGGGCCGGCGCTTCGAGCTTCATCGGGTCTGCGGGGACGTTGCGGCGCGCCCCCCACACGCCCCACATCAGGTAGTCGCGCGTGTTGTCGTAGAGCAGGCCCGGCCAGTGCTCGATCAACGCGGCGTCGTTGCCGCCGACGCCGGACCTGGCGCCGGCCTCGTCCCAGTTGAATGCCATCACGTGGATGATTGCGCCGTAGCCCTTCGGCGCCGAGATTAGCGAAATGCCGTCGAGTACCTTGGGCGGCAGCAGTGCGCGGCTTTCTTCGGTCATCGGCACTTTGGCCGCGATGCTCACGATGCCGGTATTTTCGAGCCTTGCATGCGGCAGCAATTGCCGTCTGACCTTCGAGCGCGCGCCGTCCGCGCCGACGAGCACATCGGCGTTCGCGCTCGTGCCATCGGCAAAGCGCGCCGTCACGCGGCCATCGGCGTGCTGTTCGTATTCGACGAAGGTCTTGTCGAAATGCACGCGCTCTTCGAGGCCTGTAAGGAGGACCTGGCGCAGTGTCATGCGGCTCACGGACTTCCCGCCATCGATTTCGCTTTCGCCGATCCCGACCGACAGCAGCTCCGACATGCGCTCGGTCAGCATGTTGAAGTAGCGTGGTGTGCGCGCACAGGTGGCGAGGAACGTGGCGAAGAGGTCTGGCGGCAGCGCGGCCTTCAGCGCGGCGAGGCCGTGTGGATCGATGCCGACGCGATAACCTTGCAGACCATCGGCTCGCGTGCGATCCCGTTCGTACACCTGAACGTCGATGCCGGCACGATTCAGGGCGTGCGCGAGACACAGGCCGCCGGTTCCCGCGCCAATGATCATGACCGAGAGTGGAGTTTGCGGGATGACTTTCGACATGACTATTTCTCCTTCGATGATTCGCGTGCTGCAGGCGCGTCGGACGGCGGTGCGAAACGCTCGGCGAGTTCGCGCAGCCAAGGCTCGCTCCACGTGAGATTGCCGTCTTTCAGGTCGCCGACGACGCTCATGACCCAGTCGAGTTCGGTCTTGAGCGTTGCTCGCATGAGTTCGCCTTCGAGCAGGAAAAGGCGCGGCACCTGCATCGCCTCGGCGCCCGCGTACAAGGCGTCCATGCGGGCGAGTTCGCGCGTGAGGGACGCCACGCGCGTTTCGAGCTGGCGGCGGGCGTCGTCGGGCGGGAGCAAGGGCAACAACGAGAGCGCCGCGGGAAACGCCGGGAATTCGCGCGCGGGCTGGGCGAGCTGCTCGCGCAGCCACAGGCGGGCGGTGTCGCGCCCAGCGTCGGTGATTTCGTAGATCGTGCGTTCGGGAAACGCGCCGTCGCGCTCCGTTTCCCGAACGGCGATCAGGTCGCCGCGCAAAAGCCGGTCGATCGTCTGATAGAGGCTGTTGCGCTGCCGCACGTTGACGACTTCGTCCTTGCCGCGCGCCTTGATGAGCTGCTGCATCCGGTAGGGATGCATCGGCGCTTCGGTCAGCATGGCGAGAACGGCGAGGGCGAGCGGCGAATGTCTGAGCATGGCGAGCTAGTAGCTTTATGTGTAGTTATATTATGACTATACGTGCGGGAACGCAAGGAGGCGGCGAAGCATGCTAATTGCGTTCCAGAACAGGCGTTACGGGTGCCAGTGATAAACCACGACGCTCGATCCGTTGTAATTGTCTTTCGTGACGACGTATTCGCCGGTCGAGCGCAGGTACGCGCGAATGCCGTACATCGAATCCACGTCGTTGCCGACATCCATCGCCGTCGGGTTCGAGTTCGTCAACGTTGTGACGAGGCTGCCGGTGTTCAGGTCGAACACGTCGATATTCGGCACCGTATGCACGTAGCCCACGAACAGGTAGTGGCCCGCCGCCGCGATCGATTTCGGATTCGCGCTCGTGAGATCGATCACCGGGCTCGGCGCGCTCGTGTTGCCCGCTTTCCAGCCGTGATAGACCTCGATGTGCCCGTCCATAGCTGTCCAGTCCCAACTCCCCGCAACGCCTTGCGCGAGGATCATCGTGTCGCTCTCCGACTGATAGATGATCCGCGTGAGCGGGCGCACGGTTCGCGGGATCTGGATCGTGCTGGCGGCGCCCCATGATGGCTTGCCGTTCGCGTCGAAGCCCGTCAACGGGTAATGGTAGATCTGGTTGGTCCGGTCAAGGCCGGCCCAGACGTCGCCATTGCCGTCGATCGCGAAGCCGCCCGTCACCTTCGTATTCGTATTGAACGCCTTACCCGGGATCGAGCCATCGGGAATGGCGATGTACCCGCTCGACGGCTGGAAGTGAAAGAAGTTGAACGTGTCGGGATTCTGACCGGAGACGACGAGAATGCGGTTGCCGCCCACCACCACGAGTTGCCCGAAAAGCTGGCCGCGCTGATAGTCGTTCATGTTCAGGCGCGGGTCAGCCGGCCAGCTGAACGGATCGATCGTGTTTGCTACGAACGTGCCGCCTGCTGTACCCGTGTAGATGTTGTTGCCGCTGTAGAAGTTCGCGCCATCCGTTGCCGGGTCGGGCGCCGCGATCGCCTCGAAATTGAGCGCCTGCAAAGTCCACTGCAGCGTGCCCGTTGAGTTGTACGAATGAATATCGGTGCTGCCGTTGCGGCCGAAATCCCAGTCGCCGCCCCATGCGTTATTGAGCACGTACAGATTGCCGGCTGCATCCTTGCCGATACCGACGACGCGCGTAAAGCGCTTGTCGCCGACCTGTCCTTTGATACCTGTCGTGGTGTCGAGATAGCCGCCCTGCACGCCGAACGTACCGACCAGCGCCGGCACACCGGTCAGGGCATAACACTTGATGTTCATGTCCTGCCCCTCATCGCCCACCAGCAACTGATTCGTCGGAGCGTCGAAATAGAGTGCAGAGGGCCGGGCGCCCGCGGTCATCTGGATCGTGTTCATCGGCGCGCCGGCCGGGCTGAACTGTGCGATTACGCCTGCGTTTTCGCGCGCGACCCAGACGTTGCCTGCACTGTCCACTGCGAGTGCGGCGGGATACTGGACGCCGATGTCGCGCTGCCAGACGCCGTCGGTCGTGTACACCCGTACGCGATTGCCGTAATAGTCGCTGACGTAGAGCAGCGTGCCCGCTGTCGCGAGACCGGTGATCACATCGGCGTTCTGCATTCCGGTCCAGGTGCTGACAGCAATGCGAAGGTCGCGCGTGTTCGAGCTTCGGTTGTAGCGGCCCACCGATCCGCTGCCGAAGGCCCGGCTATAACCGAGGGCGACGAAGATCGATGTTGCGTTGCCCGTGATCGCACTGCCCTGGAACTCGTCGTGCGCGCCGATGGTGCCTAGCGTTGCGCCGTTCTGATAGAGCGCTACGCCGCCCGCGTTTTCGTCCCAGCGCGATGACGTATAGATGACACCCTCGGGAGCGACCCACATCGAGCGCGCGCCATTACCGACGTGTTTGGCGAGGGTCCCGAAGGTGTTTGCGAGCCAGTCGGTCGTGTATTGCGCGTGACTGGCAGGCGCAAATGCTGCAACGAAAAGCCCCAGCAATGCTGCGCGAATGCGATTCTTGAACATACGCTGGGCTTCCCATAGACATCGCGCCGCGATGGCGTGAATCGCGGCGCATAAAGTGACCGATAATGAAGCCACGCCGCAATCGGGAGATCGTGCTCGGTGAGCGCGTGTATTTGGAGTGTAGTCAGAAAATCGCGCTCAGCGTTTCAACCCGTTCATGGGTTTTGATAGAAGATGCGTGGCGAATGATTCAGTGCGCATCAGCGTGTGTTGGGTGAACCGAAGGTAATTCGGACGACGTAGCACACGCGATGATGCGCTCGTTCACGTAGGCTCAACTCGCCCGCTCTTTGACGTAACGCCCAGGCGCGGGCTCGATCGCCCGATACTTCGTGCTTCCGAGTTTTGTGCGCGCCTTGACTCGACCGCCCGCGTGCGGGTGCAGCCACTCGATCCAGTGATTCCACCAGCTGCCCGAAGTCTGCTGCGCATTCGCGAACCATCCGTCAGCGTCACTTGCAGGATTGCCGTTCACTTCGCCGTCGATCCCGCCGTTGACCCAATAACTCCGCTTGTTCTTAGTCGCAGGATTAATGACGCCCGCGATGTGTCCGCTTGCCCCGAGCACGAACTGGGACTCGCCGCCAAGAAGTTGCGTGGTGCGCCACGCCGATTTCCACGGCACGATGTGATCCTCCTGGGTCGCCAGCACGTAGGCAGGCATGTCGATGCGGCCGAGGTCGACCGGAACACCGCACATCGTGAGCTTTCCGGGCACGCGCAGGTTGTTTTCGAGGTACATATTGCGCAGGTACCAGGTGTACATCGGGCCCGGCAGATTGGTGCTGTCGGCGTTCCAGTAGAGCAGGTCGAACGCGACCGGGGTCTTTCCCTTCAAATAGTTGTTGATCACATAAGGCCAGATCAGATCGTTGGAACGCAACATCTGGAAAACGAAGCCGAGTTCCCGCCCCGGATAGATGCCGCCGCTTCCTATCGAATGCTCACGCTGCAATACGGTTTGCTCGTCGATGAACACGCCGAGATCGCCCGGATCGGTGAAGTCGAGCATGGTCGTCAGAAGCGTCAGGCTCGCAACCTTTTCTTCTTCGCGCGCGCGTATTACCGCAAGCGCCGAAGAGAGGATCGTTCCGCCCACACACCAGCCTACCGTGTTGACCTTGTCCGTACCGGTGATCGCAAGCGCGACATCGATGGCCTGCATCACGCCCGTTTGCAGATAGTCGTCCCACGTCGTATGCGCGGTTTCCGCATCGGGGTTGCGCCACGACACCATGAATACCGTTTGTCCCTGCTCGACGGCGAAGCGAACAAAAGAGTTTTCAGGCTGAAGGTCGAGAATATAGAACTTGTTGATGCAGGGCGGCACGATCAGCAAAGGACGCTTTGCTACGTGGGTGCCAAGCGGTGCGTACTGGATCAGCTGAAACAGGGCGTTCTCGAAGACCACCGCGCCTTTGGACGCCGCAACGTTGCGACCCACCTCGAAGGCGGATTCGTCGGTGATCGTAATGGTGCCGCGTGCGAGGTCTCCAAACAGATTGGTGATTCCCGTGCGAAGGCTTTCGCCGTTCGACTCGATGGCCATCCGGATCGCTTCGGGATTGGTCGCAGCGTAGTTGGTGGGGCTCGCAGCGTCGATGAGCTGGCGCATGAAAAAGCGCAGCCGGTGCTTTTCGCGTTCGTCGTAGCCTGTCGCGCCGACCATATCTTCGAGCAGGCCAGCGTTGGCCATGTAGCTCTGCCGGAGCAGGTTGTACCAGGCGTTGCTGGTCCATTCGTCCGCCCGGAACCGTTGGTCGCGGCATGCCGGGCTGGCTGCCGCTTGCGGGTTCAGCATGTTCGCCCACAGCGCCCACTGTTGCTCCCAGTAGCGAGTGCCTGCTTCATGCAGTACAGCCGGCGCGACGGCTGCGCTCGCCGGGATGCCAACCAATGCGTTCAGGAAGTCTTTCGTCGAGCGGGAAAATCCGTGCGCGACCTCGTCGGGCATATTGAAGTGATTGCTCATGCCGGTTCCACTGCGGTATTCGACAATGCGTCTGCGGCAGGTGCTTCGCTAGTGCGATCCGCGCGAGAGGTGGGCATGACGAGCGCGTCGCCGTCGATGACAACCTTGCCTTGCACGGTGCAGATGGTGTCCAGGACGACCCGGCGCTTGCCCGGAATGAGTTCGCGCACCGTCACCGTGGCTTGTACCGTATCGCCCGGCCTGACCGGCGCCTTGAAGCGCAGGTTCTGGCCGAGATAGATCGTGCCGGGTCCGGGCAAGCGGCCGGCGATTGCCGCGGAAATGATGCTCGCGCTGAGCATGCCGTGCGCAATGCGTCCCTTGAAGGGCGTCTTGCGCGAAAACTCTTCATCGATATGCACAGCGTTGTTGTCGCCCGAAGCCCCGGCAAACAGCACGATATCCGCGTCGGTAATGGTCTTGGCGAAGCTCGCGCTCATCCCGGGTGCCAGATCTTCGAAGTCGTATCCTGCAATGTCGTTCATACGTGATCCTAAGGAAATGCTGATCGCGTTCAGCCGTCTTGTCGATCCGTGCGGGAAGACGATCACCTCGCAAAGCGAGGCGGGGAATGCTGGCGCGGCCCGACCATCATGTCGTGATTCTTCACACGAAGTGTCGTCGGTACTGGGTTCATGGTTGAATTCGCACGATACGGCAAACGCGGATCTCGCATTTTGGATTGGGCGCCACGGTTTTAATATTTCGCGCCATCGTTTGTTTCGGCGTTGGGTTCAGCATGGGACGGAAGAAGGGAGGCAAGCGGGGCGCGCCACGTTTGCGCGAGCAGCACGCCAGCGAGCGCCACGCCGCCGCCCACGAGGTGATGCGGATACAGCCGCTCGCCGAACGCGCCGACGGCGAGCGCAGCCGTGAACACGGGCAGCAAGTTCATGTACATGCTGCAGCGGTTCGGACCGAGATGCTTTACCCCTTGCATCCAGAAGAACGGGAGCACGACGGAAGCCAGCGATCCGGCGTAGGCGATGAGCGGCAAGCTCGCGCGTGTGGGCAACGCTTCAGCGAGCGGAAGGCGCAGCATCGGCACGAGCATGAAGAGCAACGCCGCAATCGCCTGGAAATATGTCGATTGCCACGAAGGCAGGCCGACATGCCAGCGCCTGAGCAGCACGCCATAAAGCGCGTAGGCGGCGCTTGCGCCAAGCATCAGCAGATCGCCCGCATGCACGCCGCCCGCGAGCAACGCCGCCGGATGGCCGGCCGTAATCAACCAGACGAGTCCCGCGAACGACAGCACGCCGCCACTCGCCATGCCGGCCGTCGGCGTCTCGCCGAGCAGCGCGACCGAGAGCAGCATGGTGAGCAGCGGCACGAGCGAGGTCATGATCGCCATGTTGGTGGCGGTCGTTGTTTTGGCGGCTTCGTAAGACAGGCACTGAAACAGCGCCATTGCGAGCAGGCCCAGGAAGGCGAGCTTCGGCAGTTGCGGGATGATGGCCGCGCGGTTGCGCCACGCTCCCGCGGGCACGAAGAGACTCATCAGCGCGACGGCCAGCACGAGGCGCCAGAAGGTGATGGCATACGGGTCGATGGTGTGCGCGGAGAGGCGTGACACCATGACGTTGCCGGACCACAGCGCAATCGCCGCGACAGGAAAGAGTGAATACAGCGCGGAGCGCGAGGAAGAAGCGGGCATCGGTGCCTCCTGAACACAGTCGTGTGAGTGGAAGAGCGATGAGATTGCCTGCCCCGAGTGGGGTCTGTCTCGCGCTAGAATGGCAGAACCTGTCGCAAAACTGCCACTCAAACTCCAAATCGATGACTGCCCTCCCGCCGCCGGACGTGCACGTTCCCTACGAAGACACGCCCATGCCGGTCGCGGCGCTCGCCGCCGACTATCCGCACGGCGCGTTCATCGCCACGCACAGCCATCGGCGTGCGCAGCTGCTCTATGCGGTCGAGGGAGTCATGCTGATCGAAGCGCAGGCGGGCCGCTGGGTCGTGCCGCCGACGCGCGCGGTCTGGCTCGATGCCGGACTCGAGCACACGGTCCGCATGAGTGGCAACGTGCGCATGCGCACCGTGTTCGTCGAGCCCGGCGCCGCGAAGGATTTGCCGCAGGGCAGTTGCGTGGTCGAGGTGCCGCCGTTGCTACGCGAATTGATTCTCGGCGCGGTGGACGTGCCGCTCGACTACGCGCCGGGCGGCCGTCACGATTTGCTCATGCGATTGTTGCTCGCCGAACTCGCGGTCATACCGCGTCTGCCGCTGTATTTGCCCTGGCCTGCCGACACGCGATTGCGCAAGCTCTGCGACGCGATCATCGATGCGCCGGATGCGCCGCACGAAGTCGCGCATTGGGCGCAGAGGCTGGGCATGGCGGAGCGCACGCTGCACCGCGCGTTCCAGCGCGAGACGGGCATGACGCTCGGGCGCTGGCGTCGTCATGCGCGGCTCTTTCTGGCGCTCGAACGTCTTGCGCGCGGCGAGAAGATCGTGACCGTCGCGCTCGATCACGGCTACACGAGCCAGAGCGCGTTTGCCGCGATGTTCAAGCGGCATTTCGGCGTTGCGCCTTCGGAGTTTTACCGCTGATTTCGCGGCCGCGGATTTCCTCGGAGCGACTGAGTTGCCGCTTCGCTCAATGCCCAGGCGAGCGCGCGCCGCTCGCGCGCAAAATCAACCGCACCACTTCCTCGGTGCTCGCCTCGAACCCCGCCGATGAAAGCGCGCGCTTGCCTGAGAGCGCGCGAATTTGCGCCTCGAAATCGGCATAGTGCTGCGTGGTCGCCCAGATCATGAAAAGCAGCGCTTTCGGATCGACGGGTGCGAGCAAGCCTTCGGCAATCCAGCGATCGATCAGCTTCACGCGCGTTTCCATCCACGGCTTCACACGCTTGAGCAGGATGTCCTGCATATGCGTCGCGCCGCTGATGATCTCGTTCGCCCACACTTTCGACCCGAGCGGTCTGCGCCGCGAGAGTTCCATCTTCGCACGCACGTAGCCGCCAATGGCCTCGACCGGATCGTCGCTCGCATCGAATGTGTTGGCGGCCGCGTTCCATTCCTCGAACAGATCGTCGAGCACGCGCCAGTAGAGCACGAGCTTGGTCGGGAAGTAGTAGTGCAGATTGGCCTTCGGCAGGCCCGCGCGCTCCGCGATCAGCGCCGTGCTTGCGCCTTCGAAGCCGCGCTCGGCGAACACGGCCTCCGCGCAGGCGAGTAGATGCGCTTCATTCGACTCGCGAATGGCGGCTTTGCGCCGGCGCGGCTTGTGCGTTGCGTCAGCGGCATCCCGTTCGTGAGCCGTGGCGCGCATCGCGTGAGTCGCGGCTCGCGTGGTGGGTTCGTCGTCGCGCATGATGGTCAGTCCGTTCAGAAGGGAAGAGGCGGCGCACGGCTGCCGCGCCCATGTCGGCTTCATTGTAGTCACGATGTAAGCGCCTCGTGCATTCACCGCCCTCGGGGAAAACGCGCGGAGCGCAAGGGTGTTTTCGCGCACTGCAGCATCGATGGCACGCTTCTCGCTGGTAACACCGCATTGAATTCGCGAAGTTTATCGTCTACAACCTGTCCAATCGGACAGGATTCGCGGGGCGAGGTTTCGGGAGTCGCGAAGCGCCATTCGAGCGTGCACCGCCATGGCTCTTCCCGCCCCAGAAGGTAGCAAGAATGCACGTTTGACGAACACGGACAGGAGGACACGCATGAACGCAGTAAGCGAAGCCGCGCTGACGACCGCGATTCACGTGAACGGCCAGCGTTTGTGGGACAGCCTGATGGAGGTGGCGAAAATCGGCGCCACGCCCAAGGGCGGCGTGTGCCGTCTCGCGCTCACCGACCTCGACAAGACAGGGCGCGATCTCATCGTCCAATGGGCGAAAGAGGCCGGCTGCACGGTGAGCGTCGACCAAATGGGCAACGTGTTCATGCGCCGCGCGGGGCGCAACAACGACTTGCCGCCGGTGATGACCGGTTCGCACGCCGACTCTCAGCCCACGGGCGGGCGCTTCGACGGCATCTATGGCGTGCTGGGCGGCCTCGAGGTGATCCGCTCGTTGAACGATCACTGCATTCAAACCGAGCGCCCCGTCGAAACCGTGATCTGGACCAACGAGGAAGGCTCGCGTTTCGCGCCGGCCATGGTTGCCTCGGGCGTGTTTGCGGGCGTCTTCACGCTCGACTACGGGCTCTCCCGCAAGGATATCGATGGCAAGACCATCGGCGAGGAGTTGCAGCGCATCGGCTATGCGGGTGAACTGCCGTGCGGCGGGCGCAAGATTCACGCGGCGTTCGAGCTGCATATCGAGCAGGGCCCGATACTCGAAGCCGAAAACAAGACCATCGGCGTCGTGACGGACGCGCAGGGGCAGCGCTGGTACGAAGTCGTGCTCACGGGGCAGGAAGCGCACGCGGGCCCGACCCCCATGCCGCGCCGCCGCGACGCGCTGCTGGGCGCCTCGCGTGTCGTGCAGCTCGTCAACGAAATTGGCCTGCGCCACGCGCCGCTGGCCTGCGCGACGGTCGGCATGATGCAGGTGCATCCGAATTCGCGCAACGTAATTCCGGGCCGCGTGTTTTTTACCATCGATTTTCGCCATCCACAGGACGACGTGCTCGCGAAGATGGACGCCGAGTTGCGCGAAGGAATCGAAAGGATTGCAGAGCAAGGCAAACTCGAAACGCAGCTCGAGCAGATTTTCTATTACGCACCGGTGCCGTTCGACAAGGCCTGCGTGAACTCCGTGCGCGCGGCGGCAGAGCGCTTTGGCTACTCGAACCGCGAGATCGTTTCGGGCGCGGGCCACGACGCGTGCTATCTCGCGACGGTCGCGCCGACTTCGATGGTGTTCGTGCCGTGCATCGACGGGATCAGTCACAACGAGGTCGAGGACGCGACGATCGAATGGATCGAGGCGGGCGCGAACGTGCTGCTGCATGCCATGCTCGAACGCGCGAGCGAACCCGGCTGACGCCTTTGACGCCAACGCAAGCGGCCTGAGAGCCGCGCTGTCTTTCACGCTTTCCCCACGTACCGGCTGCGCATGTCATGCACAGCCGGCGGACCCGTGTTTTGCCTCGCAAGGAGCATCCGGATGTCCCAGCCCAACTCGAATGCCGCCGACGGCATCGCGCCTGGTCGCCTCACGGCCGAGCAACTCGGCTGCAATTTTGCCGACGTCGCGCCGCCGCTGTCCCTCAACGCAGCCGTCATTGCCGCAGACCGCTGCCACTATTGTTACGACGCGCCATGCGTCGCGGCTTGCCCGACCGGCATCGACATTCCGGGCTTTATCCGCAAGATCGGCAACGGCAATCTCAAGGGCGCAGCGCGCGATATATTGAGCGCGAATCCACTGGGCGGCACGTGCGCGCGCGTGTGCCCGACCGAAATTCTCTGCGAAGGCGCGTGCGTCCGGAATCATCAGGATGGCGAATCAGTTCGCATCGGCGCGCTGCAACGCCATGCCACCGACTTCCAGATGGCGCGCGAAGCCGCCGGCGCACCGGCGCTCTTCAAGCGCGCGAGTGAGACAGGACGACGCGTGGCTGTGGTCGGGGCCGGGCCGGCGGGGCTCGCCTGCGCGCATACGCTGGCGCTCGCCGGGCATCGCGTGAGCGTGTTCGACGCGGGTGAGAAGCCAGGCGGGCTCAACGAATACGGCATCGCGGCGTACAAGGTCGTCGACGATTTTGCGCAGCGTGAAGTGCAATGGCTGCTTTCCATCGGCGGGATCGAAATACGCCAGGGCCAGCGGCTTGGCCGTGACGTCACGCTGACGGAGCTGCGAGCCGCCTATGACGCTGTGTTCATTGGCGTCGGCCTCGGCGGCACGCAAGCGCTTTCCGTTGAAGGCGAAGCGCTCGACGGCGTGCGCGATGCTGTGGACTTTATCGCTCGCCTGCGCGAAGCCGACGATCTGTCCACGCTGGCGGTCGGCCGCAAAGTGGTGGTGATCGGCGGCGGAAATACGGCTATCGATGCCGCCGTGCAAAGCCGCAAGCTGGGCGCGGAGCAGGTGACGCTTGCGTATCGCCGCGGCGCGGCACAGATGAGCGCCACCTGGGCCGAACAGGAATTCGCGCGCGCGCAGGGCGTGGTGCTGGTCGAATGGGTGAAGCCGCTGCGCATCACCGGCGACACCTGCGTACAGACCGTGGAGTTCGAGCGCACCGCGCTCGATGCGGGCGGCGCGTTGCGCGGCACCGGCGAAATCGTGCGCGTGGAAGCCGACATGGTCTTGAAAGCCATTGGCCAAAAGCTCTTGCCTGAAGGCCTGGTTGGCCTCGACGCCCTGCAACTTACCGCGGGTGGTGCGCGCATTGCCGTGGATGCGGACGGTGCGACGTCCGTCGAAGGCGTATTCGCGGGCGGCGACTGCGCAGGCCATGGCGCAACCGATCTCACTGTGCAGGCCGTGCAGGACGGCAAGCTCGCCGCACGCGCGATCGACCGCTACCTCGCGAGCCAGTCCGCCAGAGCGGCTTGAACTGCGCTTCTTGATCCAGGCGAACAACACACCGAATCCAGACAATACGAAGGAGTCGCATCATGGCCGACCTGCGTTGCAAGATTGCCGGCATTGAATCGCCAAACCCGTTCTGGCTCGCTTCCGCGCCACCCACCGACAAAGCCTACAACGTCAACCGCGCCTTCGAAGCGGGCTGGGGCGGCGTGGTCTGGAAAACACTCGGGCTCGACCCGCACGTGGTGAACGTAAGCTCGCGCTATGGCGCCACCATGTGGCGCGGCCAGCGCATTGCAGGGTTGAACAACATCGAACTCATTACCGACCGGCCGCTCGACGTGAACCTCAAGGAAATCGCGCAGGTGAAGCGGGACTGGCCAGACCGGGCGCTCATCGTCTCGCTGATGGTGCCGTGCACCGAGCAAGACTGGAAGTGGATCCTGCCACAGGTGGAAGATACCGGCGCCGATGCCGTGGAGCTCAATTTCGGCTGCCCGCATGGCATGAGCGAGCGCGGCATGGGCGCGGCCGTGGGGCAGGTGCCCGAATACATCGAAATGGTCACGCGCTGGGTGAAGGAGGGCACGCGCCTGCCTTGCCTCGTGAAACTCACGCCCAACGTGACCGACATACGCCACGGCGCGCGCGCGGCGATGAAGGGCGGCGCGGACGGCGTCTCGCTCATCAATACGATCAACTCGATTGTGGGTGTCGATCTCGACGTGATGGCGCCGCTGCCGACCGTGGATGGAAAAGGCACGCACGGCGGGTACTGCGGCCCCGCCGCGAAGCCCATTGCGCTGCACATGGTCGCGGAAATCGCGCGCGACCCGCAAACGCACGGCTTGCCCATCTCCGGCATCGGCGGTATTTCCGACTGGCGTGACGCCGCCGAATTCATCGTGCTGGGCGCGGGAAGCGTGCAGGTTTGCACCGCCGCGATGCATTACGGATTCCGAATCGTCAGCGATATGATCGACGGCCTCTCCAACTGGATGGACGACAAGGGCTACGCGAATCTCGACGCCATTCGCGGCCGCGCCGTGCCCAACGTCACCGACTGGCAGTACCTGAACCTCAACTACGACATCAAGGCGCGCATCGATCAGGACCGCTGCATCCAGTGCGGACTCTGCCATATCGCCTGCGAGGACACCTCCCATCAGGCCATCACCGCCACGCGCGACGGCAAGCGTCACTTCGAGGTGGTCGACGCAAACTGCGTCGGGTGCAATTTATGCATGCATGTCTGCCCGGTCGACGAATGCATCACGATGGAGCGCGTCGACTCGGCCCGCTACGCGAACTGGACCACGCATCCCAACAACCCGGCGCGCGTGGCCGATCCGAAAGCCGCCTGACGCATTGAAACAGAACTGAGCCGAACTAGACCAACGACAAGTCACGGAGAATTCCAACTATGAGTCAGCCATTGACAGGCGATGCCAGCGCGCGCCGCGCCGAAAGCGAGTTATACAACGACGATCTCGCGCCAACCGGCGCTGCGCAGCGCACGTGGCGCTGGTATCACTTCGCGGCGCTCTGGGTGGGCATGGTGATGAACATCGCCTCGTATATGCTCGCGGCCGGGCTCACCGAGCAGGGCATGTCGCCGTGGCAGTCCGTCCTCACGGTGCTGCTCGGCAATCTCATCGTGCTCGTGCCGATGCTGCTGATCGGGCACGCGGGCACGAAATACGGCATTCCCTACGCAGTGCTGGTGCGCTCCTCGTTCGGCACGCAGGGGGCGAAGCTGCCAGCCATGCTGCGCGCCATCGTGGCATGCGGCTGGTACGGTATCCAGTCGTGGCTTGGCGGCAGCGCCATCTATACGCTCGCCAATATCCTCACGCACAACGCACTGGTGGGCGACGCGCTGCCGTTTCTCGGCATCTCGATCGGCCAGGGTGCGTGCTTCCTTGTGTTCTGGGTGCTGCAGCTCTACTTCATCCTTCACGGAACCGATTCGATTCGCTGGCTTGAAAGCTGGTCCGCGCCCATCAAGGTCGTGATGTGCGTGGTGCTCGTGTGGTGGGCCTGTTCGAAGGCAGGCGGCGTGGGCTCGATGCTCTCGCAACCTTCCCAGTTTGCTGCGGGCGGCAAGAAAGCGGGGCTCTTCTGGGCGACGTTCTGGCCGAGCCTGACGGCCATGGTGGGCTTCTGGGCCACGCTCGCGCTCAACATTCCCGACTTCACGCGCTTCGCGAAAACGCAAAAGGATCAATTCGTGGGGCAGGCCATCGGCCTGCCAATTCCGATGGCACTGCTTTCGGTGGTCTCGGTCGTCGTGACTTCGGCCACGGTGGTGATCTACGGTAAGGCGATCTGGGACCCTATCGATCTCACGAGCCGCATGGAAGGCGTGGGCGTGGGCATCGCGCTCGTCATCCTCACGCTCGACACGATGTGCTGCAATCTCGCCGCCAATCTGGTTGGCCCGGCGTACGATTTTTCGAGCCTCTGGCCCAAAGCGATCTCGTACAAGGCAGGTGGGCTCATCACGGCGGGTATCGCTATCCTGATGATGCCGTGGAAGATTCTCGCCACTACGCAGGGCTACATTTTCACCTGGCTCGTCGGCTATTCGGCGCTGCTCGGCCCCGTGGCGGGCATTCTCATCGTCGATTACTTCCTCGTTCGCGGCACGCGCCTCGATACGGCGCAGCTATTCGAGGAGAACGGCGAATATGCCTACTCGAACGGCTGGAACCCGGCGGCCGTCATCGCGCTGGTGCTGGGCGTGCTGCCCAATCTGCCGGGCTTTCTCAACACCGCGTTCCCGAATGTGTTTCCCTCCGTGCCCGACGCGTTCAAGAGCATTTACACCTATGCGTGGTTCGTGGGACTCGCGATTGCGGCGATCGTCTACGGATTGATGATGAAGCTCGGTAAGAGCCGGCGCCCGAGCGTGGCAAGCGCGTGAGTTGTGGCAGCGCGAATTCGTTCAACTGAAGGAGACTTGGCATCATGGCGATCCTGATTCGAGGCGGCACCGTCGTCAATGCGGACAAGAGCTGGCGTGCGGACGTGCTCTGCGAAAGCGGCGTGATCCAGGCCGTGGGCGAAAACCTCGACGCGCCTGCGGGCGCGACCGTGGTCGACGCGGGCGGCCAGTACGTGATGCCGGGCGGCATCGATCCGCATACACACATGGAACTGCCGTTCATGGGCACGACGGCGAGTGACGACTTCTACACGGGCACGGCGGCGGGCCTGGCGGGCGGCACGACGTCGATCATCGATTTCGTGATTCCGAACCCGAAGCAGCCGCTCATGGACGCGTTTCGCGAGTGGCGCGGCTGGGCCGAAAAAGCGGCGGCCGACTATGGCTTCCACGTGGCCGTGACGTGGTGGGACGACAGCGTGCATCGCGACATGGGCCTGCTCGTGAACGAACACGGCGTGTCGAGTTTCAAGCACTTCATGGCGTACAAGAACGCCATCATGGCCGACGACGAGATTCTCGTGAACAGCTTTGCGCGCTCGCTCGAACTGGGCGCACTGCCCACCGTGCATGCGGAAAACGGCGAACTCGTGTTCCAGTTGCAACGGCGGCTGCTTGCGCGCGGCTTCACGGGGCCCGAGGCGCATCCGCTTTCAAGGCCGCCCGAAGTCGAAGGCGAGGCGGCGAACCGCGCAATTCGCATTGCGCAGGTGCTGGGCGTGCCGGTGTACATCGTGCATGTCTCGGCGAAAGACGCGCTCGACGCCATCGCCCGCGCGCGCAGCGAAGGGCAGCGCGTGTTCGGCGAGGTGCTCGCCGGGCATCTGGTGATCGACGAGTCGGTGTATCGCGACCCGGACTGGACGCGCGCCGCCGCCCATGTCATGAGCCCGCCGTTCCGTACGAAAGAGCATCGAGACGCGCTCTGGCGCGGGCTGCAAGGCGGGCTGCTACACACGACGGCGACCGACCACTGCGTGTTCTGTGCTTCACAAAAGGCAATGGGCCGCAACGATTTCACGAGGATTCCGAACGGATGTGGCGGCGTGGAAGACCGCATGGCGGTGCTGTGGGATCAGGGCGTGAACACGGGCCGGCTCACACCGAACGAGTTCGTGCGGGTGACTTCCACCAATGCCGCGCAGATCTTCAACCTGTATCCGCGCAAGGGCACGGTGGCTGCCGGTGCCGACGCCGACCTCGTCGTGTGGGATCCGCAGGCCACGCGTACGATCTCGGTGAAGACGCATCATCAGAACGTCGACTTCAACGTCTTCGAAGGCATGACGGTGCGCGGCGTGCCCACACATACTATTTCGCAAGGCGAACTCGTGTGGGCGAACGGCGATCTGCGGGCGCGGCGCGGTGCCGGGCGTTACCTGAAACGGCCTGCGAACCCTGGCTATCTGCAGGCTTCGCGCCTTGCGAAGAGCTTGAAGGAGACGCAACCCGTGCATCGCGAGGGCGATGCGGCTAGTTAGGCGAGAGGGCTCGGTTAGTTGGATTGACGGTGACGTGGCGTTTCACGGAACGAGACTCCTCACGTAGTTGATTGGTGCGTGATCCGCGAGGTCACGCACCATGAGGTCACCGATGCGCCACGCGTATGTGAGCAGATAATCGCTGCGTGCGGCGGCGCGGTCCGCTTGCACGAATGCGTCGTCGGCGTCCGGTACCAACGCGCCTTTGCGCGTGATGTAGTTAGAGTCTCCCGCGTGAACGTATCCGCCAATCGGTGGTGGCAAATCGGTGACGAGATCGCAGCAGTCGACATAGCGCGTGATGCCGACATGGGCCAGCGTGGCGACAAACGTCGCGTCGCCTACGCGTGGCGAACCGATCGTCACGAGGGCGTTTGGTGTGCATATGCTGGCAAAGAGCGTCGCGATCGCCGCACCGAGGCTATGGCCTGTCAATATGAGTTGGGTTCGCGTCGCCGCGGTCGCTTGCAACCAGTTATCGACCGCTTTTTTCAAGCTGCGTGCGGCGCGCGCGAATCCGGCATGAACTCGCCCGGCACTTTCCGTCCAGTCTGTCAAACTGCCTTCGAGGTCAATTGCAATATCGGTAAGCGATTGCGGTTCTGTTCCACGGAATGCAAGCACGGCGAGCCCATCGGATTTCCTCACGGCACCGAAGCCATGCGTGTCGTTGTCGGCATTGTTGAAGGGAGCCGCGCCTTCAAAACCCACGAGGGCGAGCGCTTGTTCGAGCCGCTGGAGTTCAGCGCCGCCATCCTCGTAGCGTATATAGGCAAGCCGCGCGAACTCCGCACACAGTCCGTTAATGTCGTATATGCCACCAGCAGTGAACACCGTCGGCCTGAGTCCCGGTAAGTCGAGCGCGTCGCGTGACGGGTCGTAAGGGATAGAGCACATGTGCACCTCCGTCTTCTCGGCGAAACCAGGGGCTTGAGGATTTCGGCGACATATCAACGCGTCACTGACTGATGGATAGCCACGCGACTTTTGCGGCCTCGAACGTGTTCTGCCCAATCAGCGTCTGGAACAGTTCATTCGTCCGGACTGCCTGGTTAGGCACCGGCCCTTGAATCCAGAGGTCGCAGAATCTCGTGATGAGGTCGACGTCTGATTGCTGGGTCGCGTCCATGTCCAGTTTCACGAGCGCCGCGAATTCCGTCGATTCGAGGCCGTCCGGCAGTGTCCAGTTGCCGTTTGTGTAGCAAGGCCGAATCATGGGATTCATGCGCACTAGCGGTCCCTCATTTGCCGGCTCATCCGGATTGCAGCAGCCTATGCCCCCGAGCGTCAGGTAGGCGGCGAAAGTGGCGGCGTCGGGTGGATCGGAAACGATGCTCTTGGCCATCGTACCGATATCGGTTGGCAGGCCCGTGGATTGTTGATGGAGTACGAGTTCCGCATCTGTCGTATCCGGCAGGCCGGGTTCGACTAGCGGCAGGCTGGTATTGCCCGTTCCAATGCTCAAGGCAGCGATTGGGCCGTCCGCACACGCGTAGGGTTGCCGGTTGGCTATCGTCTCGAGTACTGCGGCCTGCACAGGGTTGTTGTAGCCCGCTACGGCGCCATCCCAGAAGCGATGCGGCGCGTAGCCCGCGTTGGTGGGGAAAATGGCCGGCTGGTCGAAGTAGTCGATGGGCGCGTTGGTGGAGGCGTGGATGGCTTCGGCCACCGTTGGCGCCTGTGGGCGGATGGTGTTGTTCGCCAGGCTCTCTAAGTCGGAGCGAAAGAACATGCAATGCCGCAGGTCGTAGTCGAAGGCTGGAATCAGGATTCTCGGCCACGGGCCGGCGCCCCCATCCATCTCCTTCGGCAACTGGTCGAGACGCGTGCCGCCGAATCTCGGCAAAGTCGCCTGTATGCCCAGGAATTTACGTGAGGCCGAGTACTTAGGCCCAAGCCCTAGCGTGTCCTCCAGCAGCTTGTTGCCGATACCGGCAAGGCCGCCAAGCGGCGCAAAGATGCTGCTTCGGCGCGTAGCGTCCAGAAACAGATTCAAGATTTCGGATAGCGGGAGGTTCTCAATCAAGCCCCCCAGCACGAGCGATCCGCCGGAATTGGCGGCGACCAGGTCGAAATTGTGAAGTACCTCGTGCCCGGTTTTATTGGGGCCGTAGATTTCCTGCAATGCGCGGACCTGGATCAACGCCCAGGTGCCTCCGCCGTCCAGGGAAAGGATTCGAAAGCGCGGCATATGACCTCCAGTCGAACGAGTTGAGTGGCCGTTTGGGCCGTTGCTCGAGCAGTCAAGCGAGCGTGGCATCGATGGCGTGCCACTTGGGTGGCCCGGTGATGCCGTCGCGTGCAAGTTGAGGGGCGCGCTGGGATGCGCGGAGCTGCCGCGCAGGCCGTCGTTATAGTGGGGTCTGGAAGGGGAAAGGGCTCAGCGCGACCTTCATTTGGAATGCGAAGTAAAGGCTAGCGCTGACGCCATACTTGCTTATGTTCGATAGCTCACACTTCCCGCGCCCTCAGCGTTTGCACTGATCGGAGAGGATCGCAATCGTTCGTAGCGGTGCAAGCATCGGTTTGCTTACAACGTGCCGCTACGCATAATTGGGTGATTGAAGAGGGCGAGCGCCGAATCAGTCATTGATCGAACGCGCTTATTCTGTATCGCTTATTGTTAATTGTTTTATACATTATGGAAAACGGAAATTCATTCAGAATGAGGCCTATCAGGGAGTCGTTGTTGCAGTAAATTTCCTCTGGTCCGACGGCTTTGATGGTGTCCAACAGTGAGTGGTGGTCGCCCTTGAATTCCACGTGGTAATCCACCCTCCATTCATGCTTCAAGTTCAATGGGTAGGCAGAATCGTCCACGGCCACCGTCTTCTTATAACGCTGATCTTCCAGCAGCGCCGCTTCCGCCTTCACAAAATCATCGAGGCACTGGCGGCTGGTGACATACCGCTCCCACGGCAATACTGCGCGAACTGAAGAACAGTCTTTGAAGTGGTCCGCCTCCGTTCTACTGTCGACATGGTGAACCAGCGTCAGCACCCTGATCAAAGACTCGTCTTTAACAAAAGAAAGCAAATACTCGTAGCAGTTGGCCAGCGTATATCCAACGCCAGCAACATCGTCCACCAGCAAGATTCTCTTGCCTTCCTTGACGCAGGCATCGACAAGATCAAACGCTTTCTTGTTGTTGATTTCAGCCTTGGCTTCCCGACGATCGTAGTGTACGAAGTCGACGGGCAGGCCTAACATCTGTGAGAGCATCAGGGCCGGTATGGCGCCTCCGCGCAAGATGCCGAGTATCAAACCTATGTTTTCCTGAATCAGTTGCTCTCGTTTAGACAGGCAAAACGTTTCTATGTCGTCGTAGCCATAGAAGTAGACGGGAAGTCTGGCAAATTCTGTGTTCACCTGGTTTTGCTCCGTTCATCTACAGCGATAGCGGCAATGCAAGATGTCGCGCGTACATCAGATCGCGATGCTCGAGCAAGATGGGGTCCAATGCCGCGTCGGTCTCCGGGTCCCGTGTTTCGAAAGCGGTCCTCACGCCCGCGTCCATCGGACACACGTCGTGCGGCAGCGGGCGGAAGAGCGCGAGGACACTGGCACTGTAAACATCGACCACGGTCACTGAATCGCCGATGTAATACGGAGAGCCTGCCTCGCGCTGCGCTTTTAAACGTGCAGTCAGCATCCCCAGCACCGCCGTCGCACGCTTGGCCGCAGCCGCACCGGCCTCCGGGCTGTGTCCGTATTTCTTGCCCAGATATTTCGCGACCCGCTCGGGAAAGCCACCGCTATTGTGCAAACCCGCATGAATCAGTTGCAGACGGCGCGACCACCCCAAACCGCTCTCACCGCACAGTTCATGCGCGAGGCCGAAAGCCAGTGCGCGCTGTGCGGGGTCCTCCGGCAACAACGAAGGCGTGGGCACCAACCGCTCGGCGAGCAGCAGAATATCCGCCCATCCGCGACGCGGTCGCTCCTGCCCGACCATGAGGACGGGCGCACTCAACTCCACAGCCCACTGTTTCAGTGTCTCGTTGTCGTAGGCGAGCCGCACGGCAGCCCACGCGATACCCTTGATGTGCAGGATGCCCTTGGCGGCTTCGCTCCACGGACTCGGTACTCCACCAACCACGACCATGCGCAAGCCATCGCGCTGGACGGCTGTTTCGACGTCGATATATTCGAACGGCACTGACCTGCTCCCTCAAGGTGAACGTCACGCCACATGTTTTACTGCGCTTGCGTCCCGCTGCCTTGCTTGAGCGTCGGATCGAGCAACGCATCCTTGACGTTCAGCGATGACGCCTGCCCGAGATTCGCGTAGTTATTCTTGATCCAGGCATCCGCCACCTCGCGTCCACGGTCGAACAGCGTTTTGAGCAATGACCAGGACGTGCTGCTCTTGGAGACGAAGCCGAATTTTGCGAGAAAGTCGTCGTCGCGAATGAGGTGAAACCTGACGGTCTTGAAGCGGCTTTTGCTCGCGGCTTCCTCGCCAATCGAGTCGAGCACGCGGTTGACCGCTTCGATCGCGTTGACCTCCAGCACGACGGAAGCATTGAAACCGATTTCGTTGAGCCGGTCCAGAATACCGCGCGCATTTTTCGGCGGCATGTCGTGGCGCACGAACGGATTCACGAGGATCAGGATCAGGTCCTGGGCATGAGCGATCAACGGCGCCAAAGGCGGATTGCCCAGATAGCCGCCATCCCAGTACGGCACGCCGTGGATGTTCACGGTGCGGAATTCGCTTGGCAGGCACGCTGAAGCGCGCAGTACATCGACGCTAATTTCGGGCTGCGTAAAGATGGTGCGTTCGTTGGTTCGCACATTGGTCGCGCCGATGAAAATCTGCGGGCCGCCGCTCTTCGCATTGAGCGTAGAGAGATCGGTCTCCGGAAGCGCGGAACGGATTATCGGGCCGAGCGGATCGCGATAAAAGGGGTTGTTGTAAGGCGAAGCCACGAGTCCCACGATCTCCGTGAAAATCGCGCCGGGACTCCAGTCGATATTCCAGCGGCCAAAAGGCCCTGGATCGGAAAAGCCGAAGAGCGGATTGCCGGCCTGCTCCCCGGCGCGCGATACCGCTTCCCAGAAGGTGCGCAGCATCTCACGCGCTTTCGCTGCGCCGCCGTTGGCCAGGCCCGCCGCGCAGAGCGTCGCGTTGATGCCGCCCGCGCTCGCGCCGCTGATCGCCTCGACACTGAACGGCGTGCCTTGCGAAGTCGATTCCAGCAATCGATCGAGCACGCCCCACGTGAAGGCGCCGTGCGAGCCACCGCCTTGCAGGGCAAGCGCGACTTTGGGGCCGGACTGCTGCACGCCGCTCGTGGATTCCTCTGTCGCCATGGCTCCTCTCTCGTCGTCATCGCGTTGCCGGCAATCGTACGCGCGAGAGGGAATGCGCGTGCTGCGAATGTCGCCTCAGGAACCGGCGAGGGCGGGCGGCGCGGCCTTGAGCGCGTAGGTTATCAGCGCTATCGCCGCACGCTCACTGGCCGGATCGGCCGGAATTCTTCCATCGAGCGCCAGCGTCGCCAGACCGTGAACCAGTCCCCAGCAGGCGAGCACCCCCGCCTCGACGCAATGCGGCGCCAGCTCCGCCACGTTGCGTGCCATCAGCGTATAAGCGCCCCGGCAATCCTCATGGGGCAAGGCGAGTCCTGCCCCGTCCGCGAACATCAGCCGGAACAGCGCAGGATGCGCGCGGGCGAAGCCAACGTAGGCCACGCCCTGCGCTTCGAGCGCTTCGCGCGTGTCGTCCGCCTCGTTGGCGCGCGCGGCGCCTGCCTCCAGCATGGCAAAGCCCTTGAGCGCGACGGCGCCCATCAGCGCCGCCTTGTCCTCGAAATGGCGATAGGGCGCCATCGCCGAAACGCCGGCGGCCCGCGCAACCGCACGCAGGCTGACGTCGCTTTCGCCCTGTTCGAGCAAGGCCAGCGCGCAATCGACCAGACGGTCGCGGAGGGACAGATTCGAATCGCTCATTCGTTGTTTACACTGTAATCATTCGGGACTATGCTTACAGCGTAAACAACCGGGAGCCATCATGCAAGCCGCCGTTACCCGAAAGTCCGTCGATCTCAGCGCCTATCCGAATCTTGTGGTCATCCTCCTGGGTTTTCGCGTGCGAAGGCTGCGGGGGATCGCGACCTTGTTCGGGATCGGCAAAGGGCTGCGGCAAATCGAGTTGAACCCGCCTGAAGGATTGCTCTCCAGCGAGCAGTTCCTTTTCGCCCTGAACCATGTGGGGATCCGCCAGTATTGGCGCGACCTCGAAAGCCTCGAAGCCTTTACCCGCAGCGCGCCGCATTCGCGCTGGTGGGGCGAGTTTCTGCGCGACAGCGGCGGCGCGGGCTTCTGGCATGAAAGCTATAGCCGGCAGGGAATGGAGGCGGTTTATATCGACATGCCCGCCCCCGTGGGCTTCGATCGCTTCGCGCCGGCGCGCCAGCCGACCGGACCTTTTATGAGCGCGCGAAAGCGCATGGCGGCGGACTAGACCAAGGCGTCATTCACTGCGTCTCATGTAGCGCCTCTGGCCTACCGCAAGCGCCTTCGTGGGCGCCATGGTTATCAAACACTTCGATATCCTCGTGCAGAATGCGGCGGATTTCGAAAATCGCCTCAGGCGTTTCCTGAACGCTATGGCCCGAAACGATCACCTTTTCGGAGAGCGCGCCATCGAGGTGCGCGCTGCGATAGGGGACGACCCCATCATCGGAATCTTCGAGCGGGCCCGTCTCACGGCGCCGCGCAATGATCGAGTGAAAACACACGGTTGGGCTGATCGGCAGTCGTGAAATCGACTGGATGATCGGATCGGTCTCCCGCAACTGCTCGATGCTGTTGGGAACCATGATGGTCTTTCCCACCCGCTGGTTGCTATCCGCATTGGTGGCGCTCTGCAGCATCTCGTCGAATTCCTTCAGCAGCGCAAGCGGCAAGCGCACCAGGTTTGCAACCCAGCGAGACAGGCGATTGCTCGCGAACGGCGTGCCGCGGTGCGGCGTGGCGATGAAGATCGCGCGCTCGACCTGCGGCATCGGCGTAAAGCGCAGCAGACGATTGAGCCGCTCATCCTCGCGCACAATGTCGACCCCTTCGGGCAGGTACTTGTTCTGGACGGTTACCCACAGAACATCGTCGGAGGACGAGACGAGCAACCGCGCGAGCACACCGCCCATGCTGTGCCCGATCAGCACCATGCCGTTCGACGCCGGCAACTCGCCTGCGGGATCGAAATGCGCGAGCGTCAGTTGCACCGCCTGCCTTATCCTCGCGAGGTTCACGAGAATGGGCACGTTGGTCGGATAGTAGACCTGCCAGACCTGGAAATGCTGGCGAAGCATTTCGTCACCCTGAATATCGTTCGCCACGTTGACCCATGCCTCGGGACTGCTGGCCAATCCGTGCAGCATCAGAACGATGCGCCGGTCCGGATCGAACGGTTGCATCATGTAAATGCGCGGACGATCGATGCCTCTCGTGCGGCCGAGCAGCGAACGCAAGGACTGCCTGGCAAAGCCGGAGCGGGCAAGCCAGATGCCGTAGCCCGCACTGAAGTTGGCCGCGAGCGGCACAGTCTCGCCATTGATCTCTACGCTCTCTACCCGATACGGATCGTAGGCGGAGAACACCACGTCGTGCGAAGCGAGCAGTTGCTCGAGCGTGCCGTTGCCAAACAGCAGCAGTGCGGTGACGTTCGGCGAAGGCATTTCATTGAACGGGCGCGAGCCGGGCGCGAGCCAGAAGCTTGCGCCTGCGTTTGCATTCGCATCGTTTCCAGCCGTTGTCGCTGCGCTGTTCGTCGTCGTGCTCTCCGGGTCGGGCTGGGCGGGCTGCGTGACCGCAACCAGATCCGCACCCAGGCCGTCACGGCGATAGGTATTGTGCAGTCCCGCGAACGACAGTCCCGAGGCGGGAATGACTTCGCTGAGTTCGCGTACGCCCTCGGGCAGCCGGACCTCGCTCAGGTCGATATGAATGGTCCAGCCTGCTATGAACTGCCTTTGCGGATCGCGATTACCGGTGTTTGTCTCTGCGGTGCCGCGCAGAAACAGCGCGCCGGCAAGCTCCTGTACCGCATAGTTGTAGTAGTCGCGAACCTGCGTCTGGCGGTCCTCGAATGCCCGTTCGCCAGCCGTGCGCTGGCCGAGGAACAGAAACGCGTACGCGTATCGCGCTGTCTTGAGCCACGAATCGAATTGCGCGTCGGTCCAGGGGGTGCCGGCGCGCGGCGTTTGCTCGAGCGCCATCTGGAGCGATAACTCGGCGAGGCAGGCAAGGCGCTGTGCGGTACTGAGTCCGCCGACGGTTGCGATCGTATCGATGCACGCTTGTTGTGCACTCCGGCACGAACTTGCGTCCAGGGCGGCAACCCGCAATGTGGCTTGTGTCGCTGCGCTCAATTCGCCGGTCGAGAGAATATCCCCGCGACGCATGGCAAAGTACTGCTGCGGGCCGAGCGAGTTCACGCGCACCATCGCGCAGCCGGACAGCAGCGCGGCTACGAGGAGGGCCAACACACTGGCTAGCTGCGGGCAACGCGACATGCGTGATGAGTAAGGGCGCGTCATGAAGGATCCAGGCCATTCGCGCGGGCGCGCACAAGCGTGTGGCGAAATGGGGGACGGCGCAGCGCTGTGGCCGGCAGATCGATATATACCAGCCTGATCCGGATTGCGTCCGCACGGTGATCCGTGGCCGGCGGATATGCGCTCTCCCGGGTTGACTGGCGCCCCTGGCATCAACAGACTCTAGTCACCACCGATCCACACGGGAGCGACCTTGGCCAACCCGGATCTCATTGAAAGCGAGCGCAGGGGCGCGCATGTCGTCGCCGCGCAGGCGAGTCCGTGCGATGAGCTCGTTATCCGCACGCAGCCCACCACAGTCGACCGGCCGTGCCGGCGCAAGCGCCTCGCGCTCGCTGCGACGATCCTGGGTTCGAGCATGGCGTTCATCGACGGCTCCGTCGTCAATGTCGCACTGCCGTCCATTCAGAGCGAACTCGGTGCGAGCGTCGCGGCGATGCAATGGGTCGTCAACGCGTATCTGCTTTTTCTCGGCTCGCTCGTGCTGGTCGGCGGGGCGATGGGGGACAAGCTCGGCCGGCGCACGGTGTTCATCGCGGGCATCGCGCTGTTTACGCTGGCGTCGGCGGCTTGCGGCCTGGCGCCGAATGCGGCTACGCTGATCGCCGCGCGCGCGGTTCAAGGCATCGGCGCGGCGCTGCTCGTACCCAGCAGCCTCGCGATCATCGGCGCGGTGTTCGACGGCGAAGCGCGTGGAAGAGCGATCGGCACCTGGGCGGGCGTTGGCGCGATCACGTCCGCGGTGGGGCCCGTGGCGGGCGGCTGGCTCGTCGATGCATTTTCCTGGCGCGCGATTTTTTTCCTGAACGTCCCGCTCGCCGCGATAACGATCGCGCTCGCCGTTTCATCGGTGCCCAACAGCCACAGGCTCGATGCGCCCGGAAAGCTCGACTGGCCCGGCGCGCTGGCCGCGGCAGGGGGACTCGCCGGCCTTGCTTTCGGCCTGACCCAGGCGTCGGCGCGAGGCTTCCAGCATCCGTTCGTACTGGGCGCAATCGGCGCCGGCGTGCTCGTGCTCGCCGCATTTGTGATGATCGAGGCACGCAGCGCCAACCCCATGATGCCACTCGATCTGTTCCGTTCACGCGATTTCACGGGCGCGAACCTCGTCACGCTGCTGCTTTACTTCGGGCTCGGCGGCGCATTCTTCTTCCTGCCGTTCACGCTGATCCGCGCGCATGGCTACACCGCGACCGAAGCGGGCGCGGCGCTGTTGCCGGTGCCCGTCATCATCGGTTTGCTATCTCGCTTCACCGGTGGACTGACGAGCCGCTTTGGCTCACGCGCGCTGTTGACCGTTGGCCCGGGCGTCGCCGGTATCGGGTTCACGCTATTGGCTCTGCCGTTCGTGCGCGGCAGCTATTGGACCGGATTCTTCCCCGCGCTCGCGGTGCTCGGGCTCGGCATGACGATCACCGTCGCGCCGCTCACCACGACCGTGATGGGCGCGGTGTCGAGCGAGCGCACCGGCGTCGCGTCCGGCATCAACAACGCCGTTGCGCGCGTGGCGAGCCTGCTGGCGGTTGCGGTGCTCGGCATCGTGTTCGTGTGGTCGCATCAGGCGGCGCTATCGGCGCGCCTCGATGCGTTGCACGTGCCGGTCGACGCACGCCAGACGGGGCGACTGCTGGAGCCGGATGAGCAAAGCGGAAGCGCACCGGACGGCGCCGGCACGCCGCACGGGACACGGGTTGCACGCGCGGAGGCGGACGCCATGATCGACGCGCTGCGCGCCGTCGCCATCGTGTCTGCTGCGTGCGCGTTCGCCGGCGCAGTTATCGCGGCGGCAGCCATACAGCCCAGGAAATGAACTGCAAACGTTTGCTCATGATCGATTTCGCGGAAATGACACTCAGAAGGAATATTTTGCGAATCCAGTGGGTTTAATCACGTTCGCCGAAAATGCTAAGCAGTACATTGGATGGTGCTATTCTTTCGGCCGCGCGTTCGCATCCGGTTGGATGCTCACAATAGAAAATGAAAACGACCGAATTCATGTTTCGTATTCGGGGAGCCCGAAACGAACCGCTTCGCTACAGCATTATTGTCATCGCAAGGGCACGGAATCGCCCGCGCCAACTGTGCCGCGCGTTGAAGTGACGTGAGGCTAGCCCGGCTTCTTTTTCTGTTGTCCTGTAATGCGGCGTTAAATTTGCGTGCCCCTTTTTGCGCGCAAACGTTTTCGCATTTAATTTGTCGCGAACACGTGACAAATTGAGTGCTGCAGACAAATTAAAAAATAAACGCGACGAGAATAATACGTATAATCCGCCGCGCACGTCAGTTGATCCGCCGTTCTTCCTGAATCACCCACAAGGATCGTCTGCGCTTAACGCCGGTCACCGCTCGAATGGTGATCATGGCCGCTTCTGCAAGTTCTGTTGACCCTGTGCGTCTCCTTTCCGGGCGCATGAATAGGTGATGAATTCCATGCCAGCACCGCAATGGCGTCCGTTTCTGTCGTTCCTCACGCAAGAGTTGACACAGAACCTGACGCCCAGGTTTTTGACCCAGCTCATGCGTGCCGCAGGCGGCCAATTCGCGCGTCAATATGCGCTGGCAGAGGCGGGCACCGTGGACGCGATGCGCGAGGCCATGAATCAGGTGTGGGGCGAACTCGACTGGGGCCAGGTCGAGATACGTGAGGCTCAGGACTGGCTGGTGCTCACGCATTACAACGCGCCGCTCAAGGCCGTATTCGGCGCGGAGAACGTGGCCTGGGCCGGCGCGTTCCTCGAAGGGGCTTATGAAGCGTGGATGCATCAGCTGGGCGCCGATTCGCAGTTGCGAATGACCACGGCAGGTCCTGCGGATGCATCGGGAACGATGGTGTTCCTGTTCGGTAAATAGAGGTCAGCAGGTCCGCAGGTCAGTAAAAAAACACAAAACGTGCTGCGCGCAAGACGCGCTTTGATGGACAGCACAACGAATACTACGGGGTCGGGGCATGAGCAGTGCATCGGACATTGCGAATCTTTTCGAGGTGGCGGACGCAAGCCCATCGCAGTACCACGAAGTGGAGAGGGCGGAGCAGATGCAAGGTCAGCGTGGGCGCTGGTCCACGCTGAACGCGGCGGAGCCGGACCCTATTGCGCCCGCGCCAGTGGCGTTGGCGCATGGCGACGCCACTGAATCGGCCGATGCTCTCGTTACGACCGACGCACCCGATACGCGCGATACGCCCGATACGACTGACACGTCGCCCGACGCGGTTTGCGCCACGCCTGCCGCCGCATCCGAACCTCCCCCGGCTGAGCTGGCCGCACCCGAACCGCCCGTCGTTCAACCCGAGCCCGCGCCCGAGCCTGTCGTCGCCGTGCAGCAGTCTGCAGCGCTGAGCAGTGTGTTTGCGCGCCTCATGGAACGCAATGCGCCTCGCGCCGATGTTGCACAGCGTGGCGCGCCATGATCGTCAAACAGAAATCGATGCGTCCGCAACGACAATCGGCCGGGGCGGGACAAAGTGACGATGCCGGTGACTGGGACGACAAACTGCTGCAAGCGGGTGCGTCGCTGCTCGCATCGCGCTGGTTGCGCGTGCTCGTGACGCTGGCGGCCGTGCTGTTGTTCACGTCGGCCATGACGGTGCATCTGGCTTTGTCGAAGCAGTGGGTGTTCGCCATCCTGTGCATGGGCGTCGCGATCGCGCTGAGCCGCATTCGCGGCCGCGTCCTCACCGTGTCGCTGGTGACGCTGTCGGTGTTCATGTCGTTGCGCTACCTGTACTGGCGCGTGACGCAGACCCTGTCCTTCACCAACTCGCTCGACCGGACCTTCGGCTATCTGCTGTTGCTGGCCGAAGGCTATGCGGTGCTCATGCTGTTGTGCAGCTACTTCCAGACGCTCTGGCCACTGCATCGCCGGCCTGCGCCGCTGCCGGCCGATACGTCGGCCTGGCCTACGGTGGACGTCTACATCCCTACCTACAACGAGCCGCTCGAAGTGGTGCGGCAGTCGGTGCTGGCGGCGACGCTGCTCGACTGGCCCGCCGACAAGTTGCGCGTGTACCTGCTCGACGACGGTCGTCGTGACGAGTTCCGGGCATTCTGCGAGCAGGCCGGCGTGGACTATCTGACGCGGCCCGACAACACGCACGCCAAAGCGGGCAATCTCAACGCGGCGCTGGCGAAGACGAGCGGCGAGTACATCGCCGTGTTCGACTGCGATCACGTGACCACGCGCTCGTTTCTGCAGATCTGCATGGGCTGGTTCCTCAAGGATCCGAAGATGGCCATGGTGCAGACGCCGCACGTGTTCTATTCGCCCGATCCGTTCGAGCGCAACCTCGAAACCTACCGGAAGGTGCCCAGCGAAGGCGACCTGTTCTATGGCGTGCTGCAAAACGGCAACGATCTCTGGAACGCCGCGTTTTTCTGCGGTTCCTGCGCGGTATTGCGGCGCTCGGCGCTCAATGAGGTGGGCGGCGTGGCGACCGAAAGCGTCACCGAAGACGCGCTGACCGCGCTCAAGATGAGCATGAAGGGCTACAACACGGGCTATCTCGCCATTCCTCAGGCGGCGGGTCTGGCTACCGAAAGCCTGGGACGCCACATCGGTCAGCGTATTCGCTGGGCGCGCGGCATGGCGGAGATCTTCCGCCAGTTCAACCCGCTGTTGATCTCGGGGCTGACGCTGCCGCAACGGCTGTGCTACCTCAGCGCGATGATGCACTTCTTCTTCGGCTTGCCGCGCATCGTGTTCCTGATCACGCCGATGGCCTATCTGTTCTTCGGCGCGCACGTCTTTCACGCCTCGGCGCTGATGGTGCTCGCCTATGCCGTGCCGCATCTCGTGATTTCGAGCATCGGCGCTTCGCGCATTCAAGGCCGCTTCCGCCATTCGTTCTGGAGCGAGGTCTACGAAACGGTGCTCGCGTGGTATGTGATTCTGCCCTCGCTCCAGGCGGTGTTGTTTCCGGGCACTAGAGGCTTCAACGTGACGTCCAAGGGCGGGGTGATCCGCCAGTCGTTCCTCGATTGGGCGATGGCGCGGCCCTACATCGGCCTGTTGATCATCAACCTCGCCGGGTTTGCAGTGGGCGTGGTCGGTCTGATCCGCAGTCCCGGATGGCCCGAGGCGATGAGTATCCTGTTCAACCTCGTCTGGGTGATCTACAACGTCATGAACCTGAGCGCGGCGGCAGGCGTGGCGTCCGAGTCGAGGCAGCTGCGCCTCGCGCCGCGCGTGCAGATCGAGTTGCCGGCCGCCATCCGTCTGGCCAACGGGTGTCGCGTCGTCTGCCAGACCAGCGACTATTCGCACGGCGGTCTGGGACTGGTGCTGCCCGAGGGCGCGCCGCTGCCGCAGCGTGGCGAGCGCGTCATGGTCTCGGTGTTCCGCGACGACTACGAGGGCAAGTTCCCCGCCGAAGTCCAGGTGTGCCGCGGCCGCACCGTTGGCGTGAGTTTCCCGGCCCTGACGATCGATCAGGAACGCGACCTGATGCGCGTGACGTTCTCGCGCGCCGACAGCTGGATTGCCTCCTGGGGCCGGTATCGTCGAGACCGGCCGTTGCGTAGCCTGTTCGAGGTGCTCGGTGTCGGCGTGCGCGGGCTGAAGGAGTTGTTCCGGCATCTGCTGATGGGCTCACGCGAGCGTCTCGCACGTTCGGCCGAGGCGCAGGCGAGCGAGTTGGGATCGAAGCAATCGTGAGACCCGTCAATCAGTTGCCTTTGCGCGCCCTGACGCGCACGCGCCGGTTGGCGCCGCGGCTGGGTTCGGTGCTCGCCGTGCTTGCGATCGGCGCCAACGTTGCGCTGGCTGCGAGTGCGCCCGGCGCGCCGGCCGCATCGGCGCCGTCGTTTGCGTCGCAGGTCGTCACGGCCGAAGCGCCCGCATCAGCGCAGCCGCAGACCACTACCGACTCTGGCGAGACCTATACCTACCGCATCCCGCTACTGCGGCAACACGCTGAGCAAGGGCTGACGTTGCTCGGCGAGGACGCCTATGGCGGTATGGACTTCGGTTTGCGTCGTGATGAGCGCGTCGTCAGCGCACGGCTCATGCTCGACTATCGCTATTCGCCCACCTTGCTCCCCGCGCTCTCGCACCTCAATGTGCTGCTCAATAGCGTGGTAGGGGCGACGATCGCGTTGCCGGAACCTGCGCCGCGCACGTCGACGCAGGCGAGCGTGGATTTGCCGGTGTCGCTGCTCGCCGAGTTCAATCATCTCAACCTCGAGTTGATTGCCCATAGCAAAGCCAGCGATCAAGGCAACGATCCGCTGAGTCCCGACCTGTGGCTAAAAGCCGGCCCGAATAGCGCGCTCGAACTGACCGTGGCCCCGGCGGCGCTCTCTAGCGACCTGTCGCAACTGCCCGCGCCGTTCGTCGACACGCGCGACGTGCGCCGGGTGAACCTGCCCGTCGTCCTGCCGCGCGTGCCGGGTATGCGGCGCCTCGAATCCGCGGGCATCGTGGCCTCGTGGCTGGGCGCGCAGGCGGGCTATCGCGGCTCGCACTTTGCCGCGAGTCTCGGCACGTTGCCCGCACATGGCCATGCCGTCGTGCTGGCGCTGCGCGACGAGTTGCCGACCCTGGGCCTGGCTCCGCTCGCCGTCGACGCTCCGACGCTGGCGATCGTGCCGAACCCCAACGACGCCAACGGCAAGTTGCTGCTGGTCACGGGCCGCGACGAACCGCAACTACGCACGGCAGCAACGGCACTGGTGCTGGGTGCGAAGACGCTTGCAGGCCCGCTGGTCCGCATCGACGGTCCGGTATCGGCCGCGCCGCGCAAGCCTTTTGACGCGCCGAACTGGTTGCCGGGTGACCGTCCGGTGGAACTGGGCGAACTGTTGCAGGCGGACCGGTTCACGCTCCAGGGTTTCCGGCCCGGCGCGATCGATGTGGACCTGCGCCTGCCGCCGGGCCTGTTCGGATTCAACAACGGCGGTGCGGTGCTGAATCTGCGTTATCGCTATACGGCGCGCCCGGAGTCGACGCATTCGGCGCTGAACGTGCTGGCGGGCAACACGCCGATCGCGGCGTTGCCGCTGCCGGGCGACGCATCGGACGGCCATGCCGTGATCCGGATTCCGACGTATCTGCTGCCGCCGTTGACGACGCTGCAATTCGACTATCACTACGAGGCGGTCAAGGCGAAGGACCACTGGCAGGACGTGCCTGGTGGCCCGCTGCTGAGCGCCATCGATCCGACTTCGACGATCGACATTTCGCACTTGCCGCGTTACACGGCCATGCCGGATCTGGGCGCGTTCGCCAACGCGGGCTTTCCGTTCACGCGCCTCGCCGATCTCTCGGAAACCGCGGTGATCCTGCCCACGCAACCGGTCGCGGATGACTACTCAGCATATCTGACGCTGATGGGCAGCATGGGCCAGGCCACCGGTTATCCGGTGCTGGGCGTGACGGTGGCCGATCCGGCCCAGGTGGAAACGCTGCGGAAAAAGGACTTGCTCGTGCTGGCTTCGGGCGACAACCAGCCCTTGCTCAAGGCGTGGCGCAGCGATTTACCGCGTGGGTACTTCGCTCCGGCGCAGGCGTCGGGCGACTGGCTCGCCGGGTGGTGGGACAAGCTGACTGGCGGCCAGGCGCAAGCCAGGCGCGAAGCCGACATCGCCGCGCTCTATCGCAGCGACGACCACGACGGCATGGTGGCCGGTCTCGAATCGCCGCTGGCGCACGGCCGCAGCGTGGTGGTCGTATCGGGCAATACGCCGGGCGGCCTCAGCGCCGTCGTGGACGCACTGCAGACCCGCCACTACCGCGTCGACGACACGATCGGCGGCAGCCTCGTGGTCGTGAACGACGGCATTCTCACCACGCTGAACAAGGATCAGAGCTATTTCATCGGGTCCTTGCCGCTTGGGCTCGCGATCGAGTGGTTCTTCGCGAGCCACATCGTGCTGCTGCTCGCGGCGACGCTCGTCAGCGTCGTGCTCATCGGCTTGCTCGGCGGCGTACTCCTGCATCGGCGCGCCCTGAGCCGCCTGAATCTGGACATTCCCCAGACATCGCAACGTGAAGAAGGACGACGAGGTTCTCATGTTTAAAAGACGGCCTGCTATTTCCCGGGCACGCCTCGCGCGTTGCATGACCGTACAGCCAGTATTGCGGGCGTTGCCGGCATTGCTGCTCGGCTGCGCCTTCGTCTCGACGGCGCACGCCCAGGCCGCGGCAAGCGGCAACGCCGCAAACAACGCGCAGGCGCAGCCCGCTGCTGCTGCGGCGGCGGCATCGTCTTCGGCGGTAACCTGGTCGTTGCGGCAACTGGGTGCGCAATACGCGCTCAATCTGCGCGGCGTCGACGGCAGCAATACGCTGCCGGTCGGCGTGCGCGACGATCAGGTCGTGAGCGGCGCGCGCCTGAATCTGCGCTACGCCTATTCGCCGGCGCTGCTGCCCGATCTCTCCCACATCAACGTGCTGGTCAACGACCAGGTGGCGGCCTCGATCGCGGTGCCGAAGGACACGGCCGGCGCGAGCCTGCAGCGCACGATCACGCTGCCGGCGTATCTGTTCACGTCGAACAGCAAGTTGCGTCTGCAACTGATTGGCCACTACACCACGCAGTGCGAGGACCCGCTGCATTCGAGCCTGTGGGCCAACATCAGCAACGAAAGCACGCTGAGCATCGACACGCAGCCGCTGCCGCAGGCCAACGATCTGGCGCGCCTGCCCAAGCCGTTCTTCGACGGCCAGGACATCCGCCGGCTGAACCTGCCGGTCGTGTTCGCGGGCAATCCCGATACAGCCGCACTGGAGGCCGCAGGCGCCGTGTCGTCGTGGTTCGGCGCGCTGGCAAGCTTCCGCGGCGCGGACTTCCCGGTGTCGCTCTCCGCCGTGCCCGCGCAAGGCAACGCGGTCGTCATCGTCGAAGGCACGGAGCAGGCCGCGCTTGCGGGGGCGCCGCTGCAAGGTCCGACACTCGCCATCGTCAGCAACCCGAACGATCCCAACGGCAAGCTGCTGCTCGTCATGGGCCGTGACGGCAAGGAACTCAAGCAGGCGGCCGACGCGCTGGTCACGGGCAGCCAGACGCTGTCGGGTTCGAGCGCGCTCATCACGCATTTCGCCGATCTCGCGCCGCGCAAGCCCTACGACGCGCCGCGCTGGCTGCGTACCGATCGCCCCGTGTCGTTCGGAGAACTGATCGACACCAAGCAGTTGAGCGTGTCGGGCTACAGCCCGGACCTCATCCGCATCAATACGCGCGTGCCGCCCGACCTGTTCGGCTGGCATGCGCCCAACGTGCCGATCGACCTGCATTACCGCTACACGCCGCAGCCTTACATGGTCAATTCGTCGCTGCTGTTCAGCGTCAGCGACCAGTTCATGAAGTCGATTCCGCTGCTGCCGCTCGAGCGCCTCGAAGGCGGCGACAAGCTGCGTGCGGAAGTGCTGCCAGACAGCAGCCTGCCGCGTCAGGCGAAACTGGAAGTGCCGCTGGAAACGCTCCTGCAGCCGAACACGCAGCTGCAGTTCCGCTACATGTACGACTACATCAAGCAGGGCGAGTGCCGGGACATCATCATCGACAACGTGCGCGGTGCGATCGACCCCGAATCGACGATCGATCTGTCGACGTACCCGCACTACATCGCGATGCCGAACCTGGCCGCGTTCGCCCAGGCGGGCTTCCCGTTCACGCGCATGGCCGACTTGTCCGACACGGACGTCGTGCTCGGCGCCAATGCGGGGCCGCAGGAGTACAGCACGTATCTGGCCGTGATGGGCCGCATGGGCGACTCGACCGGCTATCCGGCACGCGGTGTCACCGTGCTGCGTGGCCAGCGCATCGACGCCATGCCTGCGGCGAAGGATCTGCTCGTGATCGCGTCGGGCGCCGATCAGGCCTGGCTCAAGGACTGGGCGCAGTACATGCCTGCGGCGTACGACCACGGCGCGCAGTTCTCGCTTTCGGATCTGCCGGGCCGCGTGCGCGGGTGGTTCCACGCCAACCCGCGTCTGGACGCCGCTCCCGGGCGCCTCTCGCTCGCCTGGACGGGGCCGGGCGTGAGCGCCGTGCTGGCGGGTTTCGAATCGCCGAAGGTAAAGGGCCGCAGCGTGGTCATGCTGGTCAGCAATCAACCCGATGGTCTCAAGGATGCGGTCGCGGCGCTGCTGGGCGTGCCGAACTACGACAAGCAGCCTATCCAGGGCAGCCTCGTGTCGATCCGCGGCAACGAAGTCGATGCGCTCGTGGGCGAGCACACGTACTACGTCGGGCATCTGGGCCTGTGGCGCGGCCTCGACTGGTGGCTGGCTTCGTTCGGCGTGTCGCTGGCCTCGCTGCTGAAGGCGCTCGGTGTCGTCGCGCTCATGCTGCTGGCGGCGGGTGGATTCGTGGTGTTGCGGCGCCGCCAGGCGCGACGCGATGCCGAAGCCGAGGCACGGCTGCGCGCAAAGCAGCACGCACAACAATAATCAGGAAGCCTTCATGTTAGTCAGCCGCAGCCAGGCCTGTGTTCTGGGTTTGTTGCTCACCTCGGTCAGCCACCCCGCGTGGGCGCAGGACGCCAGTTCCAGAATGCTGCTCGAGCAGGGCCGCTACTGGCAGGCGCATGACAAGCCCGATCTGGCCGCGCAGTCCTGGTCGAAGCTGCTGCTGACCGATCCGAAGCAGCCCGAAGGCCTCTATGGCATGGGGTCGATCGCCGTCGGCAAGAAGCAGTTTGCGGTCGCCAACGACTATCTGACGAGGCTGCGCGCCGCGGCGCCCGACAGCCGCTACGTGCCGCTGCTCGAACAGGACCTGCGTCTTGCCGTGGAACCCAACAAGTCCACGTTCGCGAAGGCGCGCCAGATGGCGCAGGACGCCGTCAACCAGAACGACCCGAAAGCGCTGGCGGCCGCGATCGCGCAATACGACAAGGCATTGGGCGGCAAGGCTCCGCAGGGCAATGTGGCGCGCGAGTACTACACCTTCCTCGGCTATACGGACGGCGGCGTGGATCCGGCCATTCAGGGCTTGACGCGCCTGAACGCCGAGACGCCCGATCCGTATACCCAGTTGGCGCTGGCCCAGCATCAGGTGCGCGACGAACGCTATCGTGCGGCAGGCGTCGCGTTGCTGGAAAAGCTGGCCGCGCGCCCGGACATCGGCGGCGCGGCCACGGAAGCCTGGCGCTCTGTGCTGACCTGGGTCACGCCCACGCCGAAGAACAAGTCGTGGTTCGAGGACTATCTGAAGCTGCATCCCGATGACGATGAAATTCGCCATCAGATGCTGTCACCGCGCGCGGCAGGCGCCCCTGCCGCACCCGTCATGGACCCGCGCCTCACGCGCGGCTTCGCGGCGTTCAAGGCGGGCGACATCACGACCGCCGAACAGTCCTTCACCGATGTGCTGCGCGACAAACCCAACGACACCGATGCGCTCGGCGGCCTGGGTCTGGTGCGCATGCAACAGGGCGATCTGGCGCAGGCGCAGACGCTGCTCGCGCGCGCCGTCGCGCGTCCTGGCGCCGGGGCCAACTGGAACAAGGCGCTCGCTTCGGCACGCTACTGGTTGCTGGTGAATCAGGCCGAAGGCGCGCAAAGCGTGGGCGACTACGCCGCCGCACGCAGCAAGCTCGATCAGGCGCTGCGCATGGACCCGGCAGAGCCGGGCGGGCGCAATGCGTCGGCCCGGCTGTATGCGGCGCAGGGCGATCTGACCCGCGCCGAAAAGGTCTACCGTGAGGTGCTGGCGGCGCACCCGAACAACCGCGAGGCGGTGAGCGGGCTCGTCGATATCCTCGCCGCAACGGGGCGCGCCGACGAGGCCCAGAAGTGGGTCGACGGCATGTCGCCCGAGCAGCAGGCCGGCATCGGCGGCCTCGATCGTTTGCGCGCCGCCGTTGCCGCGGGCCGCGCCGACGCCGCCGAGCAGCGCGGCGATCTCGACACCGCGCGCCGTATCCTCGAAGACGCGCAGCACCGCGATCCAGACAATCCGTGGATCCGTCTGGAACTGGCGCGCTACGACCTGCGGCAGGGCCATGCCGACGAGGCGAGGGAACTCGTCGATGGCCTGCTCGCCTCGAACCCCGACAATCCCGACGCGCTCTACGCGAGCGCGCTCTTGGCCATGCAGATGGGCGACTGGACGCGCGCGCAGGACACGATGGCGCGCATTCCCACCGCCGCGCGAACGCCGAACATGGTCGCGACGGCGCAGCAGATCGATTTCCAGGCGGTGGCGGCGCAAGCCTCGCAGTTGGCGCGCGACGGCAATCTGGACGACGCGCGCAATATGCTGGCGCGGCTCGAAGCGTCGGCGGGCAAGGACCCGGCGCGGGTGAGCGCGCTCGCCCAGGCCTATGTCGATGCGGGCAATCTGCCGCGCGCCATGGCCTTGATGCATGGACTGATGCCGAATGGCCTGAAGGGCAGCGGTCCCGATGTGCAACTGGCCTACGCGGGCCTGCTGCTCAAGACCGGCCAGAACGTTCAGGCCCAGGAGGTGATCCGCGGGTTGCAGGGCGAGACGCTGACCGCAGACCAGCGCCGGCAACTGGACGACCTGAATTACCTCTACGCCGTGCGTCTGGCCGAGCAGCAACGTCAGCAAGGCGATCTTGCGCAGGCCTACGATACGCTCGCGCCGGTTCTCGCGAAGCGGCCCAACGACAGCCTGGCCAACGCCGCGCTCGCGCGCATGTATGCGGCCGACGGCCAGTACGGCAAAGCGCTGTCGCTGTATCGGAAGGCGCTCGCGAACGACCCCGACAACCCTGGTCTGGAACTGGGCGTGGCGATGACGGCGGTGCAGGCCGGCAAGGGCGGCGTGGCGGACGCTGCCTTGAAACAGGCCATCGCGAAGGCGCCGAACGATCCGGATGTGCTGGCGGGCGCCGCGCGCATCTACGCCATGCAGGGCAAGACCCGCGAGGCGCAGTCGCTGCTGTTGACGGCCATCGCGGCCAAGGAGAAGCGCCTCGGCGTGCAGGCGCAGGGCGTCCATGTGGCGGGCAATCCCTTCGTGCACGACGACGATCGCCGCCGCCGTGCGGCACGCGACAAGGGCCAGGCTGCTGCCACTGCGTTTGCCGCGCAGGGTACGGGGGGCACCGCAACCGATGGCACGCTCGCGAACGACGCGGGAACGGCTTCCGGTGCACCGTCTGCAAAGACGTCGAAGGCGGCGCGTGTGTCCGCGCTGCCTTCCGTGGCCGGCACGCCGATTGGTGAGCAGGCGCCGCAGGACGCGCCGGCCACGAGCGCGCCTCAGGAGGGCGCCATCTCGCTCGACGACATGCGCAACGAACTCGACGATATCCGCTCGGAGCGCTCGCCGGAAATTCGCGGCGGCCTGTTCGTCTCGTCGAACAACAGCGCCGGCGGGACCTCGCAATTGACGAATGTGGAGCAGCCGCTCGAAGCCTTGCTGCCGGTCGGCAACGGCAAGCTGTCGCTGCGCGTGACGCCGGTGGAACTCGAGGGCGGCACGCTCGGCACCGATGTCTACAGCAGCAGCCAGTTCGGTGGCGGCCCGGTCGCCGCGCAGGCGCAGAAAGACGGCACGGTCGCTGCGCCCGGCGCGCAGAGCGCCCATGGCGTCGGTCTGGGCGTGGGCTACGAGACGCGCAAGTGGGCGTTCGACATCGGCACGACGCCACTGGGTTTCCAGTACACCAATGTCGTCGGTGGCGTGTCGTTCAAGAGCGCCATCGGTGCGAAGGGGGGCTGGTTCAACGCGGGCGTGTCGCGCCGGGCCGTGACCGACAGTATCACGTCGTTCGCGGGTTCGACCGACGCGCGCTCGGGCCTGCGCTGGGGCGGCGTGACCGCCACGGGGCTGCACGGCGCGATCGGCCTCGACAATCAGGACTTCGGCTTCTACGGCTACGGCTCCGTGAAGTACCTGGACGGCTATAGCGTCCAGTCCAACGCGGGGGCCGAGGTCGGCGCGGGCACGTACTGGTACCTGCTGCGCAGCGCCAGCAACATGCTGACCATAGGCATGAATCTGAGCGGCGAGTTCTACCGCCACGACGAAAACAACTTCACCTACGGCAACGGCGGCTATTTCAGTCCGCAGCGCTTCTATGCGTTCACCGTGCCCATCACGTGGGCGCAGCGCTCGGATCGCTGGACCTACAAGCTGCAGGGGGCGGCAGGTCTGCAGTACTACCACGAGGACGGCGGGCCGTACTTCCCGACCGACAGCACGCTTCAGGCGGTTGCCGTCACGGCAGCTTCGTCGCTTGGCTTGAGCGACGGCGCGGTTCATCCCGCGCAGTCGAAAACCGGCATCGGCTACAACCTGTTGGCCGCGGCCGAATACCGCTTCAGCAATCACCTCACGGGTGGCGCGTCGGTGGGCGCCAACAACTCGTCCAGCTACCGCCAGTGGGTTGCCGGGCTGTATCTGCGCTTTAGCTTCGCGCCGCAGACGAAGTCGCTGGATATGCCGGTCATGCCTTACCAGTCGCATTACAACGATCAGTAGCCCGGTCGATCGAAAATCGACCGTTTTTCAGGAGTCTTAAGTTCATGCTTGCTTCCGTACTTGCAGGTCTCAGCATTCTCATGATTGGCGACAGCCATCTGAGCGAGCCGGGTTATCTCATCGACACGTTGCAGGACCAGCTTATCGCCGCCGGCGCGCAGGTGCACACCTACGGGGTGTGCGGCAGTGTGCCGGGCGATTGGGTGAAGTCGGTGCCGGGCACCTGCGGCGGCGCTTCGCGCAACGGCAAGGCGCCGCTCGTCGTCGATCACAACGCTAAGACGCAGCCGATCGATCAGCTCGTTGCGGCGAACAAGGCCAACCTCGTCATCATCGTCGAAGGCGACACGATCGGCGGTTACGGCAAGGACGATTTCCCCAAGAGCTGGGTGTGGCAGCAGGTCACGGCGCTCACGCAAGACCTGGCGGCCAGCAAGACGGCGTGCGTCTGGGTCGGGCCGGCGTGGGGCTCTGAAGGCGGCAAGTACCAGAAGAGCTTCGCGCGCGTGAAGCAGCTCTCGTCGTTCCTCGCCACCAACGTCGCGCCGTGCCAGTACATCGACTCGCTCACGTTTTCGAAGCCGGGCGAATGGGCGACGGTCGACGGTCAGCATTTGACGACGACCGGCTACAAGTACTGGGGCGCCGACATCATGAAGGCGCTGGTCAAGCTGCCGGTCGTGCAGCACAAGTAAGGCGCCGCTTCGTCACATCGAGAGTCTGAGAAAAACAATGAAAAACGTCCTTTCCCAGCCGTTGCGCTTCGTGCTTCGCGGCCTTGCGCTGTCCGTGCCGTTTGCCATTCAACCGGCGATGGCCGCAGATATCCCGCTGTACCCGAGCGGTCCCGCGGAGGATTCGTCGTTCGTGCGTTTCGTCGATGGCGGATCGCAATCCGTGGACGTGACCTCGGCAGGTTCGAAAGCGCGCCTGACGCTCGATGCCGCGAACCCGGCGAGCCACTTCTTTCCGATCGCCGCGGGCAAGCCCGTGGCCGGCACGCTGACGGCCGGCGGCGCACACCAGGACGTCAGTGCGACCGTGAAGCCCGGCGAGTTCGTCAGCATCGTCGCGCTCGACGGGGCGCAGAAGGGCGCGCGTTCGCAGGTCGTGACGGTCCGCGAAAAGCCGGATGACTTCAACGCGCTTAAAGCGTCGGTAGGCTTTTACAACCTCGATGCGCACTGCGCGACGCCCACGCTGAAAGTGCCGGGCCGCGACATCGTGCTGCTCGACGGCGTGGCGGCGGGGCAGAGCAAGCGCCGCCAGGTCAATCCGGTCGCGCTGTCGGTGCAGCTCGCCTGCGGCGGCCAGCCGGTGGGCCAGCCGCTGAATCTGGGCGCGCTCGTGGCGGGACAGCGTTATACGGTGTTCCTCGTGCCGGCCGGTGCACAGTCGCGCATCTTCTTCGCGAACGACGCGGTGAGCCGCTGATCACATGGTCTTCGCGTCCCTCGAATTCCTGACGCTGTTTCTGCCGGCCTTCCTCGCGATCTACGTCATGTCGCCCGCACGCTGGCGCAACGGCGTGCTGCTCTTTTGCAGCTGGTTCTTCTATGCCTGGTGGAGCCCGGTCTTTCTGCTGCTGTTCATCGCGCTGACGTTCTGCGGCTGGTTCGGCGGTGTGGTCATCGACAGGGCGCCGAGCCCGCGTGCGCGCGGCGGATGGCTCGCGGTCTTCATCGCCGTGAATGTCGCGATCCTGTGCTGGTACAAGTACGCCAACATCGTGGTCGATAGCCTCGACAATGTGCTGGCGGCAGGCCATGCAGGGCCGATTCCCTGGCAACACGTGGTGTTGCCCATCGGACTGTCCTTCATCGTGTTGCAATCGATCTCGTACCTGATCGATGTGCAGCGCGGCACGGTCCCTGCCGACCGCAGCGTGATCCGCTATGGGGCCTATCAGGGAATGTTCGTACACCTGATTGCCGGGCCGATCATTCGCTATGCGTGGGTCAAGCGCGAGCTGGTGTCGCGCACGGTCGACTGGGACGCTTTCGCAGCAGGCGCGCGGCGGCTCATGGTGGGCATGAGCATGAAGGTGCTGGTGGCCGACACGCTTTCGCCCATCGTCGACGCGGTCTTCGCCATGCATGCGCCCTCGCTCGCGGATGCATGGCTCGGTTGCGGCTTCTACACGCTGCAGCTGTTCTTCGATTTCGCTGGCTATAGCGCCATGGCCATCGGGTTGGGGCAGATGCTGGGCTTTCGTTTCCCCGAGAACTTCAACCATCCGTATCTCGCCAGCAGCATTCAGGACTTCTGGCGTCGCTGGCACCTGTCGCTGTCGAGCTGGATTCGCGACTACCTGTACATCCCATTGGGCGGCAACCGCGACGGCGAGTGGCAGACCGTCCGGAACCTGCTGCTGACCATGGCCATCGCGGGCCTGTGGCACGGCGGCGATAGCTGGAACTTCCTGCTGTGGGGCATCGCTCACGGTGTTGCGCTGACGGTGGCGCGCCTCTGGCGTCGCGCCGGCATGCCCGCTGTGCCGCTCTTGTTGTCGCACGTGCTGACGCTCGTTTTCGTCATGCTCGCGTGGACGCTGTTTCGCGCGGTGGGTTTTCATGCGGCGCTCGCGATGTACCGTGGCCAGTTCGGCTTGAACGGAATCGGCTTCAGCGACGCCACGCTTGTGCTGCTGCGGCCCGTGCATGTGCTGGCCGCCGCGCTGGGCATCGTCTGTGTGCTGCTGCCGGTCTGGCAATCGCGCTGGGAGCGCCTCGCGGACACGGCGCAGGGCCGGTTGTGGCAGGCCGTGTGGCCGCTCGCGGGCTTTCTGCTGTCGTTCGGGTTGATCGTCGCGCGCGGCGCGGTGCCTTTCCTCTACTTCCAGTTCTGACGCCATGGAAGATCCCAAGCCGCTACCGCAATTACCCGCTACGCGCGCCGCCAAGGCCGTTGCCGTCATCCTCATGGGCTTCCTGTTCGCGGGCCTGTTCTTCAATATCCGGTTCGCCTCGACGACGGCATCGCTGTTGCCTCAAGCCGTGACGCGTGCGGGCATGCTGGACGGCACGGTGTCGAAGGAACTCGCCAGCCGCATGGCCGATACGCCGATCGCCGCCGATGCAGCGCGCATGCAGCGCGCGCTGGGCTGGCTGGCGCTGGGCGACCTCGGCCCGCGCGTGCGGCAGGGCTGTCCCGGCTGGTTGTTCCTGCGCGACGAACTGAACGTGTATGCCGATGGCGAGCGCCACCTGGCGGCGCGCGCCGCGACAGTCGCCGCCGTGCAGCGCGAACTGGCGCGTCACGGCATTGCGTTGCTCGTCGCCGTGGTGCCCGACAAGTCGCGCATCGAACCGCAGCATCTGTGCGGCCTGTATCGGCCGGCGTCGCTGAGTGCGCGTGTGGGCGACTGGACCGCGCGTCTCGCAACCGTTGGCGTGCCGGTGGTGGACCTGGGCCCGGCGCTGCGCGGCGTGCCGGGCGACTCTTTTTTCCGGACCGACACGCATTGGACCCAGGACGGCGCAGGCGCTGCGGCGCGCGTGGTGGCGCAGCGCATTCGGGCGATGGACGAGCCGCTGGGTTCGGGCGTGTCGAGCCAGCCGGGCTATCGCGTGGCCGACAAGCCGGCTGCACGGCGTCCCGGCGACCTCGTGCGGCTCGCGGGTCTCGATGCGTTGCCGGTGTCCTGGCAGCCGAGAGCGGAGTTCGTAACTGGCCGGGCTTACCTTCACGTGGCCCAGGCGGCTGCGTCGGCCGACGATCTGTTCGGCGATGCCGATCTGCCGACTATCGCGGTCATCGGCACCTCATATTCGACGACGTCCGATTTCGTGCCTCAACTGGCGTTGGCAGTAGGCCGGGGCGTGGGGAATTTTGCGCGCGAAGGCGGCAAGTTTGGCGGTTCGGCGCGTGCTTATTTCGCGAGCGCAGCGTATGCCCAGACGCCGCCCAAACTGGTTGTCTGGGAACTGGACGAACGGGATTTGCAGGCGCCTCTTGAAGCGGAAGACGACGTTGTCGTGCCGAATTCCGCTCCAGTTGGCACGGTGGCCTCGCGTTGAGGCCTTCTGTCCGGGTAATCGATTCCGCGGACCTCCGGCGCTCAGGCCTTCAGCAGGTCGGCTGCGAACGAATTCGCATGCGCAACGGCCTCTTGCGCGTTGAGGAACACGCCGAGCTGCTCCCAGCGCTCTTCGACCGCATATGTGCCTTTTACCGCGAGCGCTCTTTGCACGCGCAATTGCGCTGCATACCTGCCGTCCTCCAGGGGGCGAGCCGTCGCAACGATCTTGTGCGGGGGCACTGATCTATCTGGCTGAACCAGCTGGGCAGGACCGCCAGGTATGCCAACATCTTTCAACTCGTTTCGGGCATTGCAGTCCGGGCAGTAGAAGCACCAACCCGCGTCCTCCTGACTGGATCTCACCTGCCCGCGAGCCAGCACAGCACGACATTCAACGTTTTCGCAGATGAACGGCATCGCAGTCTCCCGAGTTGTTTGAAGGGAGCCTAGCACGTCCGTCGTCGGTCATCCATTGGCAATGTTGCCGGGCCCGGCGTCATGGAAAACCCGCAGGCGCGGGCCGACGCCGGGGCTGCTCAACCGCTGTGCCTACGCGACCTTGCGAGTCAGATCCACCTGTCCCGAGGCGCCGGCGCTCAGTTCGGCGCGATCCGATTCGGGCACTTCGCCGGCGCGCCGATGGATGTCGTGCGTGACGAAGCCTTGCTCGCGGCTCGGTATCGCGAACCAGTCCGGTTGCGCAAACGACGCGCGAATGTCTTCGATGCCGCTCGACCAGTGCTCTTTCATGGTGTCGGCACTAAATTCGTAGTCCTTGTAATGCCCTTCATAAGGCTTGTTCTTGTAGATCAGATGGACCACGTTGATCGACGAACCATCGGCCACCTTCTCGGCGAGCTGGAAGAGGGGATCGCTGCGGCGCGCCTCGGCGGGTACATGCTCGAGGAGCTCCTTGATAAAGCGCGCGTGCTTTTGCCGGTCGGCAAGCATGTTGGTGATGGCGCGCGTGCGGCTCGAATATTGAATGTCTTTGGCTCGTTCGGCCACGTCCAGAAAATCGGCGGGTACGTTGCCGCTCGCGCTCCATAGATCGACCTGGAATACGAGTGTGTCCTTGTGGTCCGCCTCACGCAGCACCTCCGTGAGCGGCGTGTTCGACACGAGGCCGCCGTCCCAGTAATACTCGCCGTCGATCTCGACAGCCGGAAAGCCCGGCGGCAGCGCGCCGGATGCCATGAAGTGCTCGGGTTCGAGCCGCATTTTCGCGTTGTCGAAATAGACGAGATTGCCGCTGCGTACATTCACGGCGCCCACGGAAACGCGGATTGGGCCATCGTTGATGCGGTCGAAATCCGCGAAACGTTGCAGCGTGGACTTCAGTGCGGCCGTGTCGTAGTAGCTCACCGCGTCCGGCATTGCCTTTTGCCAGCCTGCGACGGGCAGCGGGCGGCGCGGCGCGAAAAAGCCTGGCTGGCCTTCAGTGAGCGCGCGACCCGCTGCCCACATGCTGGCCCAACGGCGCGAAAATTCCTGCTGGCTGAAGATCGGCATGGCGAGCGCGCCGAGGTTGCCGAACCAGTCGAGCGGATGGCAGATCGATTCCCAAAATCCACGCAGCGCTTCGACGCGCCGCGCCGGCTCGTTGCCCGCAATAATCGCCGTGTTGAGCGCGCCAATCGACACGCCAGCAATGCGATGCGGTTCGACGCCAGCCTGCGCGAGCCCTTCGAACACGCCGGCCTGATAGGACCCGAGCGCGCCGCCGCCCTGCAAAACAAGGGCGATTTCGTCGTAGCGCGGCAGCTCAAACGGCTTGCGCTCCGTGCGGGCGGTTAGATTGCTGCTGCGCATACGTTCTCCCTTTGTTCGTTGGTTGCTTAGTGCATCGACCAGCCGTGCGTGACGAGCACCGACTGGCCCGTCAGCGCCTGCGACTCGAAGCCCGCGAGGAATGCGACCGTGTTGGCCACGTCGTCGAGCGAGGTGAATTCGCCGTCCACGGTGTCCTTGAGCATCACGTTCTTGACGACGTCCGCTTCCGAAATGCCGAGCGCCCTGGCCTGTTCGGGAATCTGCTTGTCGACGAGCGGCGTACGGACGAAACCGGGGCACACGACGTTGGCGCGAACGCCGCGCGGACCGCCTTCCTTTGCCACGACGCGGGCAAGGCCGAGCAAACCGTGCTTAGCCGTGACATAGGCCGCCTTGAGCTTCGACGCCTCGTGCGAGTGCACCGAACCCATGTAGACGATCGAGCCGCCCTTGCCGCTGTTGTACATGTGCTTGAGCGCGGCCTTGGTGGTCAGAAACGCGCCGTCGAGATGGATTGCGAGCATCTTCTTCCAGTCGGCAAACGGGAACTCGTCCACAGGGCTGATAATCTGGATGCCCGCGTTCGACACGAGCACGTCGATGCCGCCGAAGACGCGTGCCGCTTCGTCGATCCCTGCATTCACGGCTTCCTCGTTGGTGACATCCATCGCCACGGCAAGCGCCTTGCCGCCCGCGCTCACGATGCTGTCCGCCACCCTTCCGGCGTTTGCGAGGTTGAGGTCGGCGATCACGACCGCCGCACCCTGGCTCGCGAACGTGCGCGCGCAATGTTCGCCAATGCCGCTTGCGGCGCCCGTGATGACTGCAACTTTATCTTTCAAAGACATACGTATTCCTTACTAAAAACCGATAGATATGCAGATTAAGCGAGTTCGACTTCGGGTTCGCCCAGGGCGGCGTCCTGGTTCGAGGTCGCGGCGAGATAGTCGAAGGCGACCTCGCCGATGTCGAGCGTGAGGTCCGCAATGACGTGACGTGCACCCACCACGCGGCGCACCGGCAGATCGGCGACGGGCGCGAGCGCGTGCGGATGCAGTTCGATCGCGGCCGGGCCGCTCCATGCCCCTTTCACCGTCACGTCGCGCAGATAGAAGCGCACGAGTTCGCAGATGCGCGCCGTGCCGTCCACATGCGGAATGATCTTGAGAAGATAGTTGGGCGTGTCGGCGAGCTTGCGGCGCTCGTCTTCGCTGTTGAGCACGTGATGCTTGTAGCCCATCGTGCCGGTCGCGATGCGTTGCGTGCCGTAATCGAGCGTGCCGAGCAGCGTGTCGTTGCCGTCGACTGCGAGCACGGGGCGCGCGAGCTTCTTCGGGAAGCCCCAGATTTCACGGCCGCCGGCAATCGGGCCTTCGTCGTCGAGGTACATCGAATGCGTGTAATTCGCGAGGCGCCCTTGCGGATCGCGTACGGAAATCACCTGTCCGCTTTCGGTGTAATCGCCGAATCCCGACGAGTCGGGCATGCGGATGAATTCGTAATGAACGAGATTGTTTTCCGGCTTAAGCGGCTCCGGCACGATGGCGCGCAGCGCATCGGGATCGGTCTCGTACGTGATGATGAAATATTCGCGATTGACGAAGCGAAACGGCGGCCGCGGATACGCGGGGTTGTGCATGGGCATCGCGAATGCATCGCGGCGGATTCTTGCCAGATCCATACTGTTCTCCAGGCTAGGCTGCGTGAAAACGTCGCGACAGATCTTAGATGGAAAACGTGACACGATCGCATTTATGGAGATAAAACACCGTTTCAGTTTCGTAAAATAAAAAGGAAATTGAAAGTTTAATGACCATCTCCACGTCATTTTCGTATGGCTGGCTCGACGTTGCGCATGTCAATTTCTGCCGCTGAATCAGGACATTACGTTCGTTGCGCTGGAAACATATGATGAATACTGCTCAAAAGAGGAAATAGATTAATGCGTGGATCGGGGAGAGGAGGCCAGGCACCTTGCACAGTGAAGGAACGCCTCGGCATGGCATAGGCGGGCTTCGTCGTAATTGAAAAGGAATGCGAAATATTAAGGCTGCCCGGCAAAAACCGCTGCGCTTCCGGATCGTCGCGGGCGGATCACCATGTTAGATGACATCTCTATGATTGACTGGCGTAATATAACCTCGCTTCCTGCGGGGAAGCGGGCGCGTCAGGTTGTGACCGACTAGAATGGATTGGCAGGCCTAAGCACGAGACGTGCTTCCCGCTTCGCTAGCCAGCGAGCATACCGGCGAGATGCGATGAGCATATTCAGGTTTCAATCGGCGACGGAATCGGCATTCCTCAAACGCTCGCATGCGCCCAGCGCGGTTCGCGCATGGCTGGTCGATATGCTTTGCTGGCCCGCCCGGTTCGAGGATCCGCAGGTCGAGCGGGAATTTACGGAGGACTATGGGCGCCGGTTTGCCGACTTTCGCCGTGCGGCGCTGGTGCTCGGAACCCTGATCTGGGTGTGTTTCGGCTTTTGGGAAATCAGCCTTGCGCAGACCAGCCCGGTGTTCCGGCCGTACTTTCCGGAGGTCTTCGCGTTCCGTTGTGCCGGTGCGATTGGCGCCACCGTCGGCATCGTGCTGGCCTTCAGGCTCGAGTTTCATCGGGACACGGTTGCACACTGGATCCTGCTCTCTGGCCTGGCGTTCATGTGCTTTTGCCTGTTGATGCAAACGGTCCTTGCCCCGCGCCCATTCAATTTCACTCATTTTTTTGTTGGGTTTTATTTAATTCTCTTTTATCTGTTTGGCTTTCTGCGCCTGCGGGCCAAGGCGACGTTAATACTTACCGCGTGCGTGATCGCCGTGATCGTGATCGCGCAGCTGGTCACTCAGGCCGTCGAGCCGGACAACTTCGCGGCGGGCATGTTCTATCTATTGAACGTCGCGGTTTTGGGGCATAGCGTCAACGTGAATGCCGAGCGGCATGTACGCGACCGGTATGTGGCTGTCCAGGCGCTTGCCCATAGCAACGATGCGCTGCAAAGCGCGAACGCCGAACTCGCGCAAAAGCACCATGACCTCGAGCGGGCACGGCGCGACCAGCAGACCAAGTCGGAAGCCCTGATTGCCCTGCGCGAGCAGCAGCGCGAAGCCGCTGAGCAGGCGAGCCGGGCGAAATCGCGCTTTCTGGCCGCAGCCGCGCACGACCTGCGCCAGCCCATGCACGCGCTGAACCTCTTTCTTGCGGCAGCAGACGAAGCGCTGGAAGCGCGCGACGTCGAAGCATCGGCCAAGCTGATCGGCGAAGCGCGCAAGGCGTCGGTGTTGACGGCGCGTCTTTTCAATGCGGTGCTTGATCTGTCGAAGCTCGAATCGGGACACGTCAACCCGACCTATACGAGCGTCGACCTGAGCCGCGTGACCGAGGAGACGGTCGAGCAACTCGCGTCGTTCGCTGCGAGCCGCGGCGTCGTGTTGCGCTATGCAAAGGCGCTGCAAAAACCCGCCTGGGTACGCACGGACGCCGACTGGATTCCCCGTGTGCTGAGCAACCTCATTGCGAACGGAATCAAATATTCGGATCCGTCGAAAGCGGGCCGCGCCACGGTGCTCGTGGGTTTGGTACGTATGCCTAATTATGTGCGTCTCGACGTGCTCGATAACGGAATCGGCATCGCGTCGGAGCATTGGGACGCAATCTTCCAGCCGTTCGTCCAGCTCGGCAACCCGGAGCGGGACCGCGAGAAAGGGCTCGGGCTCGGTTTGTCGATCGTGAATGCGGTGGTGTCCCTGCTCGAGGGACATCGTCTCGAACTCAAGTCGATCGAGGGTCACGGGTCGCGTTTCTCGGTGCGCATGCCGGTGGCGGACCCGTTCGCGCATGAGGATGCGGCGATATCGCCCGCCGATGCGGCATCGTCGCCGTCACCGTCGTCGCTGCGCGGTCTTTACGTGTTGCTGGTCGAGGACGACAGTCTCGTGCGAGCCTCGATGGAGGCCTTGTTTGCGCGATGGGGGGTGCTGTCCGATTCGGTGCGCTCCGCAGCCGAACTCGACGAGCTGTTGCAGACGATCGAGCGCGTGCCCGACCTGGTGATCAGCGACTACCGGTTGCCGGAGAATTCGACCGCGCACGACGTCATCCGGCTTTTGGGCGAGCACTTTGCGCGGCCCGTGCCGTGCCTCGTGGTGACTGGCGAAGCCGTGGCCAGCACGCAGGGCGTGTTGCCGGAGCGCTGCGTGCTCAGCAAGCCATTGGCCCCCGACTTGCTGATTGCCCGCATGCTCGAATTGACCGAGGCAGCGGCCCGGCCGGCTTAGGCCGCCGGGGCGTGCGCGACGGTGGGAATCTCAATGCCGCGGCGCGCCATTTCGACGATCAGGAAAGTGCGCCGCGAGACGTTGAAGCGGCTCAGCAAATCGCTGATGTACTCCTTCGCGGTGTTCTCCGAGATATTCATCTTTCGCGCGATGGCCTTGTTCGACATGCCCTGCAGGACAAAGCCCAGGGTCTGCGCGAGGCGCGGCGGCAGGTTCAGTGAATCGATCGGAATGGCCTTGCTCGGTCCGGGGGACTGCGGGGTATGTCCGCCTTTGCCGAGTACGCTGTTGGGCAGATAAACCCGGCCATTCAGGATCGTCTGCAGGGCTTCCCGGAATACCGCACCGCCTTCCTCGCTGGCCTTCGAGATGAAGCCGCCAGCGCCATTCTTGATGCAATCCAGCACCGTCTCGCGGTCGTCCTGCGCGGACAGCATGACCACATGCGCAGCGCGCTCGTTTTCCTGCAGCCAGTGCAGCAAATCAAGTCCGGTGTGATTGTTACCGATCTGGTAGTCGAGAAAGACCAGGTCGTAAGCCTTGTTCTGCAGCCGTTCGACAGCAGCGTCGTACGAGCCGGCCTCGTCGATGTCGAGCGTCGGTTCCGAGGTCAGGATCAGGCTCTTCATCGCGATACGCGTCAAGCCCTCGTCTTCGACGAGCAGTACGTGGCGGAAATACAGGTTGTCCATCTGGGCCTCTCTAGTCGAGCCTACTGTACCCGCATTCCTTCAGGTTGCGATCCCCCCAAAGCGGGGGACGCTTGTGGGGCCGCCTTCTGGAGGCGTTTTTCCCCCGGCATGGCCGGTTTTGCCAGAACCCCGGGACGCGCACGATGGTGTCGCTGCAGTTCGGACGATGAGGGACACCATCATGCATACGCCGCATCCCGACTTCAAAAGCCTGCTGAATATTTTCCGCTTCACGTCGGATGACGAAACACGGGCGCGCCCTTGCAAGCCGGAGCCTGAACCGGCGACGCAGCCGGACGCAACGATCCTGGCGGAGTTGCTTCGGGCAAGGGCGCTCATGGTCCGCGTCGAGTCGAGCGGCGTGAAATTCCCGGACCAGATCTACGACGTCTTCGTGGAGGCGCTGACCGCCTACGACCAGAAGTGCTGGACGGAGCAGATCGACCGGAGTTTTTGCATCACGTTGAACCTGCTGGAGTCGGTTGCACGCCATCGGCGTGGTGCCTCGGCGGCGCGCCCCGTGTGTACCGATGCGACCCTTGTTAATCAAGAAAATCCGGGCCCGAAGGCCATTATCAGCGAGCACCGGAACGCGCTCGACGGTAATTGGTGAGCGATCGCCGACGAGGAGACTGTGCGATGCAAGACAACTCCATCCGGTACGACGCGGCCGATGAACAGCGCCTGCAATCCTTGCTTGCGCAGGAACGTGATAGCCAGACGGGGGGCACGCGGGCAGGGCGCGAAAAAACAATACAGGTAAAGACAGAGACAGAACGGCGACCCAACAGTCCCTACACTGTCCACACTCTCGACACCGCAATTGCCCACCTTGAAAGCGCGATTAGCGCGGACAAAGCGATGGCGATTTTCGGTGCGAGTTATTGGCACTCTCGCGTGCTCGAACTCCGTTCCACACCGGGGATCCTGCACATTCAGGAGCGTCGGCTGCAGTGCTTGCTGGATCGGTTTGCGGCCAAATCCGGGGGACAAGAAGTTGACTGAGTCGTGCCTGAATCGGGGGAATTAACGATATTGGATAAGTACGGGGCGCGTGAGAGACCACCAGATAAGCGCGAGAGACCACCAGATAAATCAGCGATAAAAAACCATTAGCTTGCATTAGCCGCATCGCGTTGCTGCCACTGGACACAGCAACGCGCGGCGTTCTCTTCCAGCACTCTCTAAAGCAAGCCCATTGCCGATGCCTTGAGCGTCGCCGCCGCGCGCGTGGAGCATTCGAGCTTGCGAAACATGCTTTCGACGTGAGTGCGCACTGTGCTCGGACTCAGTGCCAATTCGCGCGCGGCTTCCTTGTTGCTCGCACCGCGCGAGATTGCGCGCAGCACGTCGATTTCGCGCGGCGTCAGCGGCGCGCGTTGCGGCGCGCTGCTCATGGGCCGCCTGGCGGCGACGGCACCTTCGGCCAGCAGCGCATCGACGGCTTCGCCGCTCAACCGGCCGCTTGCGACTTCGTCGCGCAGCTGTTGCGCGGCCGCGTCGGCGCAGAGCGCGGCTCGCCACGGACGCGCCGAGCGCAAAGCGACCCACGCCACCGACGCAGCCAGCACGCGCGCCTCCAGCGTCATGGCCTGGTCGTGCGCCCCGCGAAAATAACCCGAGCCGTCCAGCCGTTCGTACGCATACGATGCAAGCTCGGCCGCATCACGCAGCGCGCCGGCCTGCTTGCCTGCGCGCGACGTCCAGTAAGGCACGAGCCGCACCTTCTCCCATGCGCTTTCGGGCAAACGCGCGCTCAGATTCCAGATGCTGTTGGGCACCGCCGCGCGCCCAATGCCATGAATCAGTCCCGCGCGATAGACGCGTTCGTGCGCGGCCTTGTCCGTTGTGAGACGTTCGCAACACTGGGCTGCCGTCGCCGCGACCGCGCGCGAGAAGCCGGTCATCCAGGGCAGCTTGAGGTCGATGACGTCGGCGATCAACTCCGCCGAGGTTGTCTGCTGCATGTGCGATGTCGTTAGCGCAGCGTCGAGATCGGCGGGTGAGGCGTGTTCCAGTTCCGCGAGCCAAAGGGGCGCACCGCGCATGACTGTCTCGACGAGACGCAGTGGATAGCGTACGTCGGCGCGTTGGGCAATGAGACCAAGTGCCTGTTCGACGCCATACGTGCGACTGAAAATCTCCAGATCGCCGGCAAGCGCGACGACGAACACCGGCATCGGCACCGCCTCGCGTGCAAGATGCGCGGGCACGCCGTTGCCGTCCCACATTTCGAAGATGTGACGCAACGTCGTTTCGGTCGCGAGGGGGAGGCCCAGCATGCGCGCCACTTCGCCCGCCACTTCGCAGTGGGTCTGCGCGAGCGGCGTCAGTACCGCGGCGGCACCGCCGAGCGACTGAAGCGGCGTGACCCAATCTGTGCGGCCGTCAAGCATCGAGACGCGGCTTTGGATATCGTCGCCGAAAACATCGGCGAAGCCTGCCGCGTTTGCCGTGCATCCCGACCAGCGCAGCAGCGACGCCTCCCGCACGGTATCGATCGTCGACGCGTCGAGCCGGGCGTCTTGCGCGAGGCGCGCCGCGAGCCATCCGGTGCGCGGCGAATGGTCGGTGGGTTGCCCCATGCTCAGATCGCCGATGAAGGCGAGTGCTTTCACGGCATCGAACACGCGCAGCGGCGAAAAGTCAGCTTTGTCGTCGGTCATCGGCATTTGAGGAAGAACGCACGTCAAGCGTTCGATCACTATACGTCACAACGCGATTCGACCCCGCGAGGGTCGGTCATTCGACCGATGCCGCCGAAGCGCGGCGAGTGCGATCCTTTGCATCGTTGCCACGAACTGTTCAGGAGTTGCAATGGCTGATCGACACGCAGATATCGCTATCGCTAGCGAGGAAAACTGGCTCAAGCAGTACTACTTTGTGCGGACCGCGTTTTCCGCTGTCTGGGTCGCACTGGCTTTCTCGCTCGGACGGCATTCGCCGGCCAGTATCGCTGCACTGCTTATCGTCTATCCGGCATGGGATGCATTGGCGAACTACATCGACATGTCGCGCAGCGGCGGGGCGGTTGAAAACCGTACACAAGTCGTCAACGTCGGCATCAGCGTCCTGACCACTGTCGGCGTGATTGTGGCGTTGAAGCTGGGCGCGCACGGGGTGCTGGGCGTGTTCGGCGTGTGGGCCATCCTTGCCGGGTTGCTTCAGCTTGGCACGGCCGTGCGTCGCTGGAAGCGCTTCGGCGCGCAATGGGCGATGATTTTAAGCGGTGGTCAATCGGCATTGGCTGGTGTGTTTTTCATCGTGCAGGGCGGCGCACCCATGGCCTCTGCGATCGAAAAAGTGGCGGGCTATGCAGCGGTCGGCGCTATCTACTTTCTCGTCTCTGCCTTGTGGCTTTCGGCTGGTCAACTGCGCAGCAAGATGGCCAGAACGTCTTGAAGCGTCAGCGCAATTGGCGGCCGACGCTGGTGATCGCCGGCGAGCACGATATCTGAGCACGCCTGTCTGACGCTGGACGCACGTGCAGCAGCAAGCATGGCAGCTAGAGATCCAGCGTCACGCCGCCCGCCGCCGGACGCCCTACACAGATCAGCGCGTACCCCGGCTCGACGTCGAATTCCGGCGGTTCGTCGTACTTCACGCTGCCATCCAGCACGCGCGTGGCGCAGGTGCCGCACATGCCGGAGCGACAGCTGGATACCGCGTCGGTGCCGCATCGCTCGGCGGTATCGAGCAGCGAGCCCTGCTGCGGCGCCCACTGCACCGTTTTCCCGGTGCGGGAAAATGTCACCGGGATGGCTTGCGTTGCCTCGCTCGCAACAGGAGCCCGATCGGACGCGCGCTTGAGACTCGACGGCCCGAACGCCTCGAAGCGGATCCGCTCGTCCGCGATATTCAACGCGCGCAGCCCGTCGTACAGATCGCGCATGAACGCTTCGGGGCCGCACAGATAGAAGTCGTAGTCGTCGAACGGCAGGAAGCGACGCAACGCATCGATGTTCACGCGGCCCGCGAGCCGTTCGCCATCGAGCGAGTCGTGCTGCGCGGCGCTGTCGTACAGATGCACCGACACGTTCGGATGCGTGCGTTCGATCTCCCGCAACGCCGCTGCGAACGGCCTTTCGTGCTCACCGCGCGTACCGTGAAACACGTGGATACGGCGCTTCGGTTCAAGCGTGAGCGCCGCGTCGAGCATTGCCAGCATCGGCGTGATGCCAATGCCTGCCGCCGCCAGCACGATCGCGCGCGGGCTGCGTGTATCGAGCTTGAACGATCCGCGCGGCGCCAGCGTGTCGATCAGCGAGCCGATGCGTGCGTGTTCGTGCAGCCAGCGCGACACTGCGCCGTCGCGCTTCACGCTGATCCGGTAGCGCGCCGGACGCGCGGCATCGTGTGCCGCAGAGAGCGTATAGGTGCGCGTGTGCGGCATGTCCGTGTCCGGCATGGCGATGCGCAGCGGAAGGTACTGCCCGGCTTCGAACGGCGCGAGTGGCTCGCTATTCACCGGTTCGAAATGGAACGAGCGGATCGTTGGGGATTCGTCGCGCACCTCAGACACGCGCAGCGTGCGCCACGAACGTGTGTCGGCCTTTTTCGGCGCAGCCGCCGGTGAGGATCGCGTCGATGCCTGCGCGAACTGCGGCGCATAGTCGACCGCCGACCATCGCAATGGCAATGCTTCTCGCACGCGGCGAACTTCTGCCACATGAAACCGTACCAGCCGCTGTGCCAGTGGGAATTGCGCGATTTCGGGGCCGTCCCAGATCACCTCGGCGCGTACCGCCAGATACAGCAAATCGCCGCGCGCAAAGTCGACGAACAGCAGCCCCGCGCGCGGTTCACGGAGCAGGTTGCCGATCGTGTTGAAAAACTTGTTGCCGCTGAAGTCGGGCGTGGTCAGCGTGCGCGCGTCGTCGATCCGCACGAAGCCGGGCATGCCGCCGCGATGCGAAACGTCGGCGCCGCCCGCCACTCCCGCTGCATCATCGAGATTGGCGGTGGCAATGAAGAATACGTCCGCGCGAGCGATCAGCGCGCGATCTTCTTCCGAGAGTGCCTGCGCATGCTCGACCGTGGCGCGTGCCGGCGCATTGCCGACGAAAGCCGGTTCGCGTCCATTGATGTACTTCGCGCAGTTGCCGAAGCTCTGCTTGACTGCGAGCGTCACCACGCCGCCGTCGACCGCTTCGATCACGCCATTCACGCGGTTGCGCCGCCGTGTATGCGGCTGGATGCCGAGGCCGCCAATACGCGCGCCCGGCACCCAGCTTCCTTCGAGCGGATCGCCCGGCAGCGCGCCGCCGTCGATACGCAGCGTGCGGTTGTCCGGCGTCGACACGAAGCCTGCCGTGTTCGCGCGCAGCGTCGCCCACGGCTGAGCGTTTGCATCGACGCCGCCGAACACCATGAACGGCAGCATCGCGAAGAACGCGCGATGCTGGTCCGGCATGTAATCGCGGATGCCGCGCGAGCCGTTTTCGAGTGCGACATCGGCTACGCCCGCACGCAATTGGGCCTCCCGCTCGCCGTCGTGAAACGGCCCGGCGGCGCGGTACGGATTCAGGTCGGGGAGAGCGGTCATGACGGCCTCGAGTTGGCGGCGTGCGAGTAGGGGTTCAGGCGGCAAGCAGGCCCGCTTTCGTCGGTGGCATCGGCACGAAGCCCGGCAATGCGGCCACGCGGTCGAGCCATGCGCGCAGATGCGGATACGGCTCCAGCGAGACACCGCCTTCAGGTGCATGCGCGATGTAGGTATGCGCGGCGATATCGGCGATCGTCACGTGATCGCCCGCGGCGAACGGCTTGTGCGCGAGTTCGGCATCGAGCAGCGGCAGCAGCGTCCTCGCGATTTCCTGTGCACGCGCCAGATCGAGATCGCGCTTGAATACGTGGACGAGGCGTGCGGCGCACGGGCCGAACGCGATGGGACCGGCCGCGAGTGATAACCAGCGTTGCACGGCTGCCGCGCGAAGCGGATCTTCCGGCAGCCACGACGGGTCGCCGTAACGCTTCGCCAGATAGACGAGAATCGCATTCGAATCGAACAACACCGTGTCGCCATCGACGATCGTCGGCACCTGGCCGAAGGGGTTCAGCTTCAAATACTCGGGCTGGCGGTGCTCGCTCGCGGCGAGATCCACCGGCACGATCTCGAACGGCAGATCCAGCATCGAAAGGAAGAGCCGGACGCGGTGTCCGTGGCCGGAAAGCAGGGCCGTATGCAGGCGAATCGGCGTGGCGGGACGGGCAATTGGCATCTTGTTCTCCACAACGAAAGCGCTTCGGGATGAAGCGACAGGGAGTGTTCAGATTAGGCAATGGCTGCGCGCGCGAGAAGACTGCTAAGCTTGCATTCATTTTCTATCGAAAGTGGACAATCGCCGATGACTGATGTTCGCGACGTGAATCTGAACCGGCTGGCGGTGTTCGTTGCCGTGGTTGACGCGGGATCGCTTACGGCGGCGGCTGAGCGGCTCGGCATCGCCAAGACGATGGTCAGTGCGCATATGCAGCGCCTCGAACGCGAGATCGGCGCGAGCCTGATCACGCGCACCACTCGGCAGCTATCCGTGACCGATGCGGGCCGTGCTTTTTACGACGCCAGCTGCCGCATCCTGCAGATGACGGAAGAGGCGCTGGCGGCCGTGTCGGAGGAAGCCGCGCCCCCTCGCGGCACGCTGCGAGTGAGCGCGCCTGTCGACTACGGCGCGCAGATCGTCGCGCCCGCCCTCGTCGATCTGCGTGACGTCTATCCGGAACTCGACATCGAACTGGTTTGCGCCGATCACTATGTCGACCTGATCGGCGAGGGAATCGATCTGGCTGTGCGGCTGGGCAATCTGCCGGACTCGAACTACCGCACGGTGAAGCTCGGAAGCTACGTGCGCTGGCTGGTCGCGAGCCCCGCGTTCGTTACGCGGCATGGCATGCCGAAGTCGCTGAACGCATTGGCGTCCTTGCCGCATATCGCGATGACCGTGCTGCGGCATCCGTCGACGCTCGAGTTGACGCGCGATGCCGGGCGGCTCGCGGCGGGCCGCATCACCCACGACAAAGCCGTGCGCCGCGTGCGCTGCGTGAATGCGCTGAGCGTGAACACGGCGACGTCGGCGCGCGCGGCGGTTCTCGCGGGTGGCGGCTTTGCGGCGCTGACCGATTTCTCGATCCGGGCCGATCTTGCGTCGGGCGCGCTCGTGCGGCTGCTGCCCGAATGGTCAGGCGTGCCTCTGAGCGTGCAGGCCGTGTTTGCGCCGACGAGCTACCCGTCGGGCAAGGTGCGGGCCGTCATCGAAGCACTGAAGGCGACGATCGCGAAGAGTGCCGCGTAGGCGTGCCGGGCGCGCTAATGTGCGTGACGTTGAACATGCGCCGCGCGATCAACCGTGCGGCAAAAAGCGATCCTCGACGAAGAACCGCCGCCGAGCCTCTTCGTCCGATGGCGTCTCCGGGCCGAGCCCCGGAAGATCGGGCGCGCGATCGGGCTCCATGGCGAAACACGGCAGGATGCGGGCGCGGCGCTTGTCGGCGATCGCGCCGCGTTCGTACAGCAGCTGGGTGAGCCAGTCGAGGACGCGGTGCAGGGCGCCGTAATACCGATCGTGCTCGAAGGCGTACGCGTGCGCGGCGGCTTCCCAGTCATCGTTCGCGAGCAGCCGGTCGAGCAGCACCCTGACGTCACGCAGCGTCAACGACAGTCCGCATCCCCATGACGGGTCGCTGGCCGCCGCCGCGTCTCCAATCAGCGCCATGCTGCCGTTGCAGGGATGCTCGACCCAGATGTCCGCGCCGGGATAAGCCGCGAGCGGGCCAACGACACTCGCGCGTTCGAACCAGTCGCGCGGCACGCCCGTATCGACGCAGGCGTCGAGGAACTCGCGGATATGCCGGCTACCGCTGATAGGGTGCGCGCGCTGCCCGACCCATGAGACGAAGTACGACCTGAACCGCTGCTGCCCGATCGGAAAAATCAATGCGGCCTGTCCCAACGCCGGGGACTGGAAGTGGTGGACCGAATCTTCCGGCGCGTCGAGCCCCTCGTAGAGCACGCCCGCCACGACCAGCCGCCCGGGATCCTGGTTGAGCGTGAAGCCGGCTATTCTGCGCACCGTCGACCTGCGTCCGTCGGCGCCCACCACGAGTCGCGCTTTTACCCGATGTGTGCCGCCATCCGTGCGAATCTCGGCGACCGGCTGCTTGCCTGGTGAATCGCCCGGATCGACGCGGACGACCTCGGCGCCGCGCAGCACGATGGCCCCCGATGACTCGGCCGCGTCGAGCAGCGTGCGCTGCATCGACGGATGATAGAAGTCCAGACACGGGGTGTGCCCGGGCGTGGTATCCGCGAGGTTGCGGGATTCTGCTGGCACCAGTCCGCTGTACCGCTTCCAGAACGGGACCACGTGCGCGCCGTCATCGCAGAGCAGTCGCTCGATGCCAAGCGCGCGGGCTTCGACGACACCCCAAGGCATCATGCCCTCGCCGCGCACGCGGTCTCTGAAGACCGTCTCGCGTTCGACAATGAGCGTGCGCATTCCGGCGCCTGCCAGTGCACGGCCGAGCGTTGCGCCGCCAAGACCGCCGCCCGCGATCACGATGTCGTAGTTGCCCTGTCTCATTTGAAAACCTCCATGCCAGGCGGCAACGCGAACCCGAACGTCAGCAAACTGACGGCGCACGAGGCGCGCAGATAGCGCCATTATGCGACTCGCATACACCGTGGAGGCAAGATTCGATGTTCGGGGTGCGAAGTATCTGGATGACGAGATCGAGCGTCGGCAGGCTTCAATTCACGTCGGTGGCATAGCGGCGGCAATGTTCGAGATAGCCGGCTTCGTGGCTGCTCGCCAGTTGCACGATGCTTGTCCAGAGCCACAGGGGTGCATCGATCGTTTTCGAGCGAGCGCGCCGGAGTTCGGCGAGCCAGCTGCGCCGTGTCGGCGGGTCCATCTGGCGTGCGTGCGCGTTGCCTACCACCGCCGCAAGATAGAACGCGACCTTACGCGCTTCGCTCTCTTCGAGTTCATCGATTTCGAGCTTGAGATCCTGCGGCAGCAATTCGCGAATCACCACGGCGCGATCGAGCAGGCGGGAGGCCCGCATGCGCTCACCGAGAAAGGGCGAGAGATGACGCGCGCCTTCCACCACGCGCTCGGCGTTGTCGCGCGGCATCGATGCATCTTCGTAACGCGGCGCAGCGGCTTTCACGCCCTCCTTGATGTCCATGAGGCACAGATCGTCGCCGTCGATCACACCGCCGTCGACATCGAGCAGGACTGCGTAACGTAGCCTGCCGAGCGAGCTACAGCCCTTGACCCAGTACGCCGCGTCGATCACCTCGACCTTGCCCGCATCGTTGCGGCCGCGCAGGCCCGTGGGCAAACTCGCTATGGCTTCGTCGCGAAAGAGCGTGTCGATTGCCTTGCGCTCGGCGCGGGCGAGCGGCCAGAAACGCTTGCCGAGCGGGATCGTGGGTTCGAGATCCTCAATGCGCTCCTCGGCCAGATGCTGCCACGAGCGGCGTAAGGCCGTTTTCATCGCAAGATGCACGGGCTCGGGGCGCGCGGACATCTGGACCTTCGCGCGCTTTGGCCCAAACGCAGATTCGTAGCCTGCTGCGAGCGCCTCCATCATGTGCACGATGGTGAGGCCGGAAAGCGAGGAGCCGCGTGCCGCGGTCGCCAGCGAGAGGCCGAGGCGGATGAGGTCGTGTGCGGGGTTGCCGATCACCGTCTGATCAAGGTCGCGGATATGGACTTCGACCTTGCCTTCCTGATTCGCGACGGGACCGAGATTGCCGGTATGGCAATCGCCGCAGATCCAGACCGCCGGGCCGCGCGGCAGCGAGTCGCCGTTCGTCTCGACGATCCATTCGTAGAATCGGGCCGTATTGCCGCGCACGTAGGCATGAGGCGAGCGCGCCATTTTGAGGCGGCGCTGCCCGGTCAGGATGGCCGCTCGCTCGCGGGGTTTGGGCAGCGCCTTTGACGGCCCTGCGGCTTTCGAGGCTTTCGGCTTTTTCACTTTCGGCAGATTGCCGCGTTTCTTTTCGCTGGACATGTTCGTCACCCCCATTGTGCATGCGGTGAATTGCGTCGACGCCGATGTCAGCGTTCGAGGGGCGAGAGCAAGTGGTGTGCCGCCAGCGTCGTGCCAGATGTCGTTACGGGCCAAAAGATCGATGCGTTATTGCCGTCACGAACGTGGCGGGACACGAAACCACGTGACTGCCACGACCAGCAGGAATCCTGCATAGGCCGTCGCGAACACCCAGCCTGGCAAGTCGTAGTACAGCAAGTCGCTGACCCAGTACTGGATGAAACCCTGCGGGCCTGCGTGCCCGGTACGTAGCCAGTCTTCGAGCACCGTGAGCGGACACGGAATGTCAAGGACGGCAAGAAGCGCAACGATGCCTATCGCAACGAGATGCGTGAGGCGGAACACGCGGTTGCGCACCCAATCGTGCGCAAGCCATGCGCCCACCCAGATCGCGAGCAATCCGCCGACGATGAAGAGTACGAGCAGCGCATGTAACACGAGTACGGTATTGGCCAGCCAGTTCATGACGCCGCTTGCAGTTGCCCTCGCGCTGCGTTCCCGGCTTCGATTCTACGTCCTCAAAGATCGAAGGGTCGGGGGAGGGTTCCCGCGTTTGGCGTCGTCCCGGTTGCCGTGAACGGCGAATCGAAAGCCGCGTTGTCGATTTCAGGAATGATCAGGTCGATGTCGCGCTTGTTCTGCTCGGTCCAGATCTGGCTATCGGGAAACCAGAAGGCGTTTTCGCGTGGAGGCACGACGAGCCGTACGCGCAGCGACGGATTGAAGATCTTCGACCACGCCGAGAGATAGGAGGGTGTCTTGATCAAATCGCCGCAATTGGCGAGTAACAGGCTCGTGACCAGGGCTTCGCGTCCAATTGCGAGCCCAGGATGGCCGCTGAAGTGCACGGGCTTCTCACCGCTCGCGAGCAGCGTGGCAGGCGCGACGTTGACGGGCACCGCGAAGCCCCACTTCCGGAAGAAGTCGAGGAAGGCCTGCTCGTCGCTGGAGACGAAGATGTTCGTGAGACGGTGATCGCCCGCAAGTGTCTTCTCGACCATACGGCAAAACGCACTCCAGTCGATCGTATGGGCCTCGAATTTTTTGTCCGTGCCGCGGAAATGGACGCCCAGCGTCGAAGGACCGATATCGAGCCGCTCGCTGATGCGCTCGACTTCCTTCCGGATCGATTCGGTTGGCCGATAGTTCGAGAGGAATATCTTGCTCGCCCGTTCCAGACCGAGGCCGGCTTCATAACGGCGAAAGCCCAGATCGCCGAGATCGCGCACGAGCGACGTTCGCAAACCAGGCTTCACGGCGTCCGGCACGGCCGACGGTGCGAGGTTTTCAAAGCATTCGGCCAGCCAGTCGATTTTGCCTTCTTCGTCGCCGTAACTGCCGCCGCGCGCCGAAATGACGGGCGTCAAGCGCTTTTCGTCGCAGTGCAGGAGGATGCACAAGACGATCTGCATGACGGAAAAGAAGCCCGAACTTGCGCGAATCTCAATGGCGAAGTAGCCGTGGTTGAAGCGCTGCTTCGTGTGCAGGGAAAGGCGAGCCGGCGTATTGAGCGCGTTCTTGAAGTCTTCGCTGCGCCGTACTTGCCTTGCGAACTCGATAATGTTTTTGAACATGCCATGTCCCTTCGATCCAGGATGCGGGGATTACCTTTCGAGCAGAGCGACGCCGCTTCCTGTGCTCAGGCGAGCGGGGCGCTCACGGTAGATTCCGTCGATGGATTCGCCTTTGACTGCGTTAGCAACGATTGGGGGATCAGACGTTTATTTTCCGACGATAGCTTGATCGTCACGCGCTTGGGTTGGCTGGTTATTTGGCATCCTAAGCGGTTGAGGCATTCTAGGATGCCATGTTTACGCATTGATTAAGCTGAGGATTAAGTGACATCCCCAACGCCTGTGATCGCTCGCGCGACTAGGCAAACGGCCGGAGCTGCGAATCCGGCACGTCGATGCGCAGGTTCTCCATCAGCACCGTTTCGATCGGCTCATTTGACTCGCCTTCGCTCACGACCTTGATCGGCAGCCCATGGCTCAAATCGAACCATAACTCATAGCGGAACACGCCGGTCACATACTCGCCAGGCCGGCACGTCACGATCACATGCGCCGCCTGGTGCGTGCCAATGGTCTCGGCGCCGACGACCTGTGTGTCGCCATGCTCCTGAAGCTCACGGACATTGACCAGCAGTGCGCCGATATCGGACTCGTCGACGCGATGCCCCTGCGGGCTCTGGATCATGTGATTGTCGGGGCTCAGCGTGAGTCTCGGAAACGTGTCGATACCGAACGGCCAAAGCTTGACCTTACCGGATTCCGGATTGAACGTGAGTGTCGCACCGCCATGCGGCCGGATGAAGTCCATCCGGACGAAGCCGGGCTTTCGGTAGGCATAGCGTACCTCGACCGTTTCCGCTCCCGTCGACGTCGATTTGAGCGTGACCTGATAGTTTGCGAGCGCATCGAAGCGCGCCAGCGCGACGGCCACGAAGTCCCGGTCTGGGAGCGTCATTGCCCCCTCCTATACTCGAACGTGGAAAATGGGTAATTTTGGAGCACGGCTTCGCACCACGCAATGCACAGTTAGCCGGATCGCAGACAAGGAGGACGCGAGAGATGGCGGAGTTCCGTCTGACCACCTTGTGGTGCATCGAGGCGCCGGTGCAGCCGGTGTGGGACGCGATCCACGATTCGATGAACTGGCCGAGGTGGTGGAAGAACGTCGAGGCGGTGCGCGAGTTGCAGGCGGGAGAGACCGACGGGCTGGGCGCGGTGCATCGTTACACGTGGAAAGGGGTGCTGCCCTATCGCGTGATCATCGACGTGCGAGTGACGCGCGTCGCGCCGCTCGTGGCCCTCGAGGGGGAAGCCAGCGGCGCGCTGGAGGGCGTGGGGCGCTGGCATTTCGCAGCCGACGGCAGCCGCACGGTGGTGCGCTACGATTGGCACGTCAGGACGGCCAGTGCGTGGATGAGCGCGCTCGCGTTCGCGCCCCTCGCGCGGCTGGTATTCCGCTGGAATCACGATTCGATCATGCGCGAAGGCGGCCTGGCGCTTGCGCGTCTGCTCAAGGCGCGCTTTATCGATTACAGCGGCGAACCGCGATAAGTGCAACAATCGAATTCGTCAGTGCGCTTGCACACGCTTTCTGCGCGATTCCTGCGAGACGGAGGTGTTATGAACAGTCCCTACCGCTTACTTGCCTTGCATGGGAGGCAACATGACTGAGATCGAGAAGGAACCCGTCGTTGCAGTGCTGAACAAGATCCTCGAATCCGAGCTGGCGGGCGTCGTGCGGTACACGCACTATTCGTTCCTGGTGTTTGGCTTCGGCCGCATCCCGATCGTCTCGTGGCTGCGGCAGCAGGCGGACGAGTCGCTCTTGCATGCGCAGCAGGCCGGCGAATGGATCACGACGCTCGGCGCGTATCCGTCGCTCGCAATCGGGCCGCTGCTCGATTCCCACACCTTCGATATCGGGGCCATCCTGCGCGAATCGCTCGAAGCCGAACAGATCGCGCTCGGTCTTTACCGCGAGCTGCTTTCGCTCGTGGCAGACCGATCGGTTGCGCTCGAAGAGTACGCGCGCCAGATGATCCAGGTCGAGGAGTTGCATGCCGGCGAGGTCGACAAGATGCTGCGCCGCCCAGGCTCCACGGCGACGTCGTTGCAGCACGGCATGGGGCCCGCCTGACAGGCGCTGCGTTGGGTTCAACATGATGCTGACGCTCGCCAACGTATCGAAGCACTACGACGGCACCACGCCGCGCAACGTGCTGCGCGGCGTGAATCTCGAACTGCGCTCGGGCGAATGCGTCGCAATCATGGGCGAATCGGGCGCCGGCAAATCGACGCTGCTCAATCTCGCGGCAGGTCTCGACCGGCCGGATGCGGGGCAAATCGTCTTCGACGGACACGATCTCGGCACGCTCGACGACGACGCGGCCACCCTGCAGCGCCGCCAGAAAATGGGCTTCGTGTTCCAGGCGTTCCATGTGCTGCCGAACCTCTCGGCGGCGCAGAACATCGCACTGCCGCTGCTGTTGAATGGCGTGCGCGCGAAAGACGTGCCGGTGCGCGTGTCGTCCGTGCTGCACTCGGTCGGGCTCAGCGGGCGCGAGCACGCGCTGCCGCGCGAATTGTCGGGCGGCGAGTTGCAGCGGGTGGCGATCGCGCGTGCGCTCGTGCATCAGCCGCGTCTCGTGCTGGCCGACGAGCCCACCGGCAATCTCGATCACGACACGGCCATGCGCATCCTCGCGCTGCTGCGCGAACTGGCGCAAAAGAACGGCGCGGGCGTCCTGCTCGCCACGCACTCGGCCGCCGTGGCGGCTGCCGCCGACCGCGTGCTGCGGCTCACGCCCGCCGGGCTCGAGTCGTATACGCCCGGCGTAGGCGGCTCGTAGGCGATGCGCTGGTTCGGCGCCGTGGGTGCATCGCGCGACGCTGCCGCATCGCGTTGCCTGGGCGATCGTATGCCCGCTGGCGGCGTCGGTGCGGCGCTCATCGCCGGTGAAATGCGCGCGCATCCGCTGCGTACGCTGATCGGCATTCTCGCGATCGCGGCGGGCGTTGCGATGGGCTATGCCGTGCAGTTGATCAATCGCGCGGCGCTCAACGAGTTGTCGGCGACCGTCAACTCGCTGATGGGCAACGCCGACATCGAATTGCGCGGCCCGCGCGCGGGCTTCGATGAAGCGCTATACCCACGCATTGCCCGCTTGCCCGAGGTCGCCGCGGCAAGCCCGGTGGTCGAGGTCGATGCGCGCGTGGCGGGACGAGACGAGTCGTTGAAACTGCTCGGCGTCGATGTGTTTCGCGCGGGATATGTCACGCCGAATCTCGTCGGGCGCGTGGAGCTGGCTGATCGCGCGAAAGGCACGAATGGCGCGAAGGCCACCACGCTCGATCTGCTCGACCCGGACACCGTATTTCTCTCGCCGGCCGCGTTGAGCTGGCTCGCGCTCAAGCCCGGCGATTCGCTCACGGTGCAGGTCGGGCTCGCTTCGGTCGCGCTACGCGTGGCCGGCGTGTTGCCCGCATCGGGTGATGCGGTGCGCGTCGGTGTGATGGATATCGGCGCCGCGCAATGGCGTCTGCAGCGGCTCGGCACGCTTGAACGCATCGACATCAAGCTCAAGCCGGGCGTCGATGCCGACGTGTTCGCGCATTCGGTCGCGCCGCTCTTGCCTGCGGGTGTCGCCGCCGTCACACCGGGCGACAACGCACACCGCACCTCGACGCTCTCGCGTGCGTATCGCGCGAATCTCAACGTGCTCGCGCTCGTTGCGCTGTTCACGGGGGCGTTCCTCGTCTTCACGATGCAGGCCCTCGCCGTGCTGCGCCGACGTGCCCAGTTCGCGCTATTGCGTGCGATCGGCGTGACGCGGCGTGGCGTGCTGTGGCTCGTCGTTTCGGAGGGCGCCATTCTCGGCGCGCTCGGCGCGGCAGCGGGTCTCGCCATCGGCTTCGCGCTCGCGGCCGCCGTGCTCCGTTATGCGGGCGGCGATCTGGGCGGCGGCTATTTTGAAGGGGTTCAGCCGCGCGTGCATTTCGATGCGCTGCCCGCGGCAATATTCTTTGCGCTGGGGATGGGCGCGTCGGTGCTCGGCAGTCTCGCGCCGGCGCTCGAGGCAGCGAGGGCGCGACCCGCGCGGGCGCTGAAGGCGGGCGATGAGGAAGCGCCGGCCGCCCGGCTGCGTACGAAGCGCACGGTCACGGCGGCACTGCTCGCGATCGCCGCCGGGCTCGTCACAACGCTATTGCCGCCCGTAGCCGGCTTGCCTGTGTTCGGCTATCTCGCCATCGCGCTGCTATTGCTGGGCGGCGTGCTGGCGATGCCGGCGCTCGCACGCGCCGTGTTCGCCGTGCTGCCGCGCTCGAATCATGCCTTGCCGCAGCTCGTGCTGGCGCAGCTCGCCAATGCCCCCGGCCGCGCGACGATAGGCCTCGCGGGCATCGTCACGAGCTTCAGCCTGATGACGGCCATGGCGATCATGGTGTCGAGCTTTCGCGTGGCGGTCGACGACTGGCTGCAGTTGCTGCTGCCCGCGCCGCTCTATCTGCGCGCCTCGCCGGGCGGCGATAGCGCATTCCTGGCACCAGGCGATCAGGCAGTCATTGCAGCGACACCGGGCATCGCGCGCGCCGAATTTCTGCGCGCGACGCAAATCTCGCTCGACGCTCGCCTGCCGCCTGTGAGCCTGCTCGCGCGGCCCATCGATGCGCGTAACCCGGCCGCGCGCTTGCCATTGACGACGGCGCCTCGCGCGCTGCAAGCGGGCGAGCCGCCGCCGGTATGGATCAGCGAGGCGGCCGCCGATCTGTACGGTATGCACCCTGGCCAGCGCATCACGCTGCCGCTGGCGGGCCAGCGCTTGCCGTTCACGGTGGCCGGCATCTGGCGCGACTATGCACGCCAGTTCGGGGCCATCGTGATCGACGCGAGCGACTATCGCCGGCTCACGCACGACACGCGCGTGACCGATGCCGCCTTGTGGCTCGACCCGGGCGTGGCGCCGTCACAGGCGATCGCACGCTTGCGCGAGAGCGTACACGGTGGGCAGCACCTCGAGTTCGCGCAGCCAGGCGAGATCCGCGCGGCGAGCCTGCGGATCTTCGACCGCAGCTTCGCCGTGACGTATCTGCTGGAAGCGGTGGCGGTGATCATCGGTCTGTTCGGCGTGGGCGCGAGCTTCGGGTCGCAAGCGCTTGCCCGCACGCGCGAGTTCGGCATGCTGCGGCATATCGGCGTCACGCGTCGCCAGATCGCGGTCATGCTCGCGATGGAAGGCGCGCTCGTTGCGCTGCTCGGCGTGCTTGCCGGCTTGACGCTGGGCTTGAGTCTCGCGATGGTGCTCGTGCATGTCGTGAACCCGCAGTCGTTTCATTGGACGATGAGCGTGCATATGCCATGGGGATTGCTGGCCGCGCTGGCTTCGGCGGTCGTCGTGGCCGCTGCGCTCACGGCACTCCTGAGTTCGCGCGCCGCGATGTCGGTCGACGCGGTGCGCGCCGTGCGCGACGATTGGTGACGCGATGAGACGGCGCACGTTCCTCTTATTGTCGCTAGCTGCGTTGTCGCGGAGTGCTGCGTGGGCGCGCATGCCGGACTATCCGGTGGTGACGAGCGGACAGCCGCTCGTGTTCCCGCGCGACTATGGCGCGCATTCGAGCTATCGCACCGAATGGTGGTACGTGACTGGCTGGCTGCAAACGGATGACAACGTATCGCTAGGCTTCGAAGCGACATTCTTCCGCTCGCGCCCCGCGCTAGACGACGAGAACCCGAGCCGCTTCGCGCCGAATCAATTGCTGTTCGCCAACGTGGCGCTGAGCGATCCGCACGCGGGCAAGCTGCAGCACGACCAGCGCATTGCGCGCCGCGGCTTTGGTCTCGCGGAAGCGAGCGAGACGGACACGGCAGTCCACATCGACGACTGGTCGATCGAGCGCGATACGGATGGCCGCTACCGCCTGAACGTCGCTACGCCCGACTTCACGTTCGCCTTTACTTTGACGCCGACGCAGCCGGTGCTCGTCAACGGGCAGGGCGGATACAGCCGCAAAGGTCCGCTGCCGGATGAGGCGAGCTACTACTACAGCGTTCCGTGGCTGCAAGTCGACGGCATGCTCGAGCGCGGTGGTCATTCGACTGGCAATGCCGGGCACGTGCGAGGGCAGGCGTGGCTCGATCACGAATGGTCGTCGGCGCCGCTCGCCGACGGAGCGGTCGGCTGGGACTGGATCGGCATCAACTTCGATGACGGCGGCGCGCTGATGGCCTTGCAGATTCGCGACAAGGCAGGCCGCAAGTTCTGGGCAGGCGGCACGCTGCGCACCGCCGATGGCAGCACGCATACGCTATCGCCCGATAGTATTCGCTTCACGCCGCTGCGCCGATGGCATTCGCCGCATACCGGCGCACAGTATCCGGTGGCGATGCGCGTCGTTGCGCAGGACGTGCATCTGACGCTCGTGCCGCTCATGGACGATCAGGAGTTCGACAGCCGCGCGAGCACCGGCGCGGTGTATTGGGAAGGGGCGGTGACGGCGTTTCAGGCGGACGCGGCGAGCACGGATACTGCAAAAACCGCTGCGAAACCTGCAGGAAAACCGCTGGGACGCGGCTATCTCGAACTCACAGGCTATGTTCAGCGGCTCCAGCTTTAGGAGTATCAACCCAGCTCGAACGACGTCACACCAAACACGCGATCGAGCGCAATCGAGGGCGCGTTTTTCGTGTACATCCGCGCGGTTTCGAAGACGCTCGTCATACCGTGCCGTTCTGCCAGCGCGACGGCCGCAGGGTTCGTTTCCGGCACGTCGAGCACGATCACCTCGCCGGGCATGCTTGCCGCCAGTGCGCGAAAGAGGCCCGTGGCGACGTCCGCATCGTCGGCGAAGAGCGGGCCGATCTTGCAGCCTGACTCGCAGCGTCGCACGACGCCATAGCCGGCGACGCGGCCCGCGTCGATGGTTGCGAGCGCAACGGCATCAGGCTGTGTGATCCAGGCGGAAACGAAACGCTCGCGGGCAGCGGGAAAACAGGCGCGGTCGTAGGCGAGCAACTGCTCGAACGGCACGTCTGCGGCTGGCACCACACACGCGCACCCGATGCCGCTCACGCGTCCCTGATAGCGGATGTTGCGGTACGCGAGCCGGAATCCGGACTTCCCATAGTTCGCCTGTTGGGCAACGACGCCGTCGAGACCAATGTTCCGGTCTCCCAGGTAACGCATGCCGTGTTGCCAGATTCGTATGCCGAAGCCTTTGCCGCGAAATCCGGGTTTCACGATGTAGAGACCGATGAAGCCAAAGCTGTCGTCGTAGGCGACGGCGCAGAGGCATGCGACCGGCTCGCCGCGCCAAATGCCGACGAAGAAACCGCTTGGGTCCGCTTCCCTGAAGCAGCGCGGGTCATGCCACCCGGGGTTCCAGCCCTCTGCAGCCGCCCATTCGACCGACATGGCCACCTCGTCGGCCGACATGGTGCGCACGATGAAGTCGTCAGTTTGATCCATGATATCGGGGCTGCGGGTCCTATCGCTTGGTCACAGCGTAATGTCCGGCGTGACTAAAGACCAGTAAAGCATGCCGGCACCGTTATGGCAAACAGACTGCGTGTGCCGGTATGCCTGCCTTATGCAATGCGCAACGTCGTGTCGATGCGCGTGCCGCGCTTGATGAAGAGCGTGACTGGCGTCTTTTCGCAGATTTCGGCCAGGCGCGCGCGTTGCGCTTCTTCAAGCGGACCGTCGACTGCAACGCCGCGGCGGATGTACTGGGTCCCGTCATGATCCGCGTGCAGGCTGACCTCGACGGCGATCTCGGCGGCTGGCCAGGTCTTGCGCTGCATGTACATGCGCAGCGTGGCGGCCGTGCAAGCGGCAAGCCCGGACAGCACGAACGCGAATGGCGCGGGGCCGCGATCCTGGCCGCCTTCATGCGGGCCTTCGTCGCCGGTCAGCGGGTGGCGGCCAGCCTCGATGGCGACGACGTAGTTGGGCGCGTCGGCGGCAAGGCGGGCGGTAGCGGAAGCGAGCGGCATGGGTAATTCCTTGGAGTGGTGGTGCGATCTCGCGGGCGAGATCAGTTGAACGAGGGCGGCTGAACAGTCAGTCGAACTGCGCGACGATCGCCTTTGCCCGCTCAACTATAGGGCGATCGACCAGCTTGCCGTCTACGGCGATCGCGCCCGCGCCGCTCTTCGCAACGGCGTCGAGCACGCGGCGTGCCCACGCACAGTCGGATTCGGTCGGCAAAAAACCGCGGTTGACCGCGTCCACCTGGCGTGGATGGATGCAGAGCTTTGCGCCCATGCCAAACATTCGGGCGTGGCGCACGTCTTCCTCGAGTGCCGATTCGTTGCCAAGGTCGAGCGTCACACCGTCCACCGGGGCGGGCAGTCTCGCATGGCGAGACTCGATCACCAGTTGCGTGCGCACTGGATCCAGTGCCGAGCGGTCGTCGCCCATGCCGGCGTCGGAGCAAAAGTCGAATGAGCCGAACGCGAGGCGCGTGAGCCCGCCCACCGCCGCGATCTCGCGCAGCCTCACGACGGCATCGACCGTTTCGATCAACGCGTAGAGCGCTTGTGATTCGCGCAATGCAGCGCGAATGTGGGCGAGGTCGCTGGCGCGTTCGGCCTTCGGCAACATGACGCCAGCCACGCCCGGCAACGCCGCAAGGCGCAGGTCGTCGTCATGCCAGGGCGTTTGCACGCCGTTCACGCGCACCAGCACACGAGCATCGACGCCATGCCGTTCGAGCCAGTCATGCAGTGTGTCTCGTGCCAGCGCTTTCGCCTCGGGCAGCACCGCGTCTTCGAGATCGAGAATCACGCGGTCGGCGCCGCTCGCGAGCGCCTTGTCGAATCGCTCGGCGCGCTCGCCGGGCACGAAGAGATAACTGCTTGCCGCTTTCATTGGGTGTCCTCTGCGCGGGCGCGGTCGTCCGTGAAGATCGTCCGCGCAACGGACGCGACTTCAGGTCGCGCGCCAGTCGCGCTGAAATGTTTCCAGATAACTGAAGCGCTCGGACGGGTGGATGCTGATCGCCGCTTCCACGACCTCCTCGCGCCGGTTCAGATAGCGCCGGCAAATCCATAGGGCTGGCGAGCGGGCCTGCGTATTGAGCAGACGCGCCTGACCGGCTGTGACGAGCGTCGCGCGGATTTCCTGCTGTACCGCCGCGATCTGCTCGCCAAACTGCTGCTCGATCAGCGCGTAGATCGGCGTATGGGCATGTCCCTCGACTTCCACCGCACGAAACGCCGGGTGAATGTAAATGTCGCTTACACAGATCGGATCGGTCTCGTTTTCGCTCCTGCGCACGCCTTCGAGATGCAGCCAGGTTTCGCCGTGACTCGCGCGAAGCACCTTTGCGAGCGCGTCGTCCACCTCGACGAGATCGCTACGGAGTAGCGTCAATTCCGTGTCGGCCGTGTACTGGTGCAGGTCGTTCAGTTGGCGCATGACCTGCTGATAGCCGCTCACTGCCTCGCGAGCGAGCACGCGCGTGCCGACGCCCGGCTGCCGGTCGACGAGGCCCATCTGCACGAGTCGGCGCACCGCTTCGCGTACGGTGTGCCGGCTCGCGCCGAACTGTTCGCAGAGGTCGAATTCCGTGGGCAAAAACGCGCCCACGGCGTAGCGCCCGGTGCGGATCTCGTTGATGAGCGTCTGCGCCAGTTGCAGATAACGCGGCTGCTGATTCAGCAAGGGTGTCATACGGTGAACCGGCCGGGCCGGAGGCAAAAGCAATTCTGTCATTGCACCACAGCTTGCCGGCGTAGCCAAGCGATCGTATCGTCCTCGAAACCGGCCTCGCGCAGCACCTCATCGGTGTGCTCGCCCATGCGCGGCGCGGCGCGCGCGGGCAGGTCCTCATCGATCCGCACCGGCGAAGCCACACCCTTGATCGGCCCGTGCTCAGGGTGCTCGAATGCCACCACGCGCGCCTGCTCGGCCACGAACGGGTTCTCGAGCGCCTGCGCCACGTCGTACACGGGCGCGGCCGGCACCTTGCCCGCGAAGCGCTCCATCCACGTCGAGGTGTCGGCGCTCATCAGCACGTCGTCCAGTTCGCGGCGCACGCGGTTGCGATGCTTCAACCGCGCCGCGTAGTTGCACAGTTCCGGGTCGTCGATCCATTCTGGCTTGCCGACCACGTTAGCGAGCACGCCCCAGAACTTCTCCTTGTTGCACATGAGGAAAATCCAGCCGTCACGCGTGCGGTAGAGCTCGCTGGGTGTGAGCGACGGGTGGCTCGAACGCGGCTCGCGCTTCGTCATATGGCCGCCGTTGAGATACCAGGTCGCCACATAGGCGAGGTTGTGCAGTGCGACGTCAAAGAGGCTCACGTCCACGTCGCGGCCGCGCCCGCTCTGGCGCGCCTCCACGATGCCCGCGAGCAGCGCCATCGCCGCTGTGGTGCCCGTCATCAAGTCGATGATCGAGAGGCCGAAACGCGCGGGCGGTCCGTCGGGCTCGCCGGTCAGCGAGAGGTAACCCGCTTCGGCCTGCATCAGATAGTCATAGCCCGGCCACGCCTTGCGCGACCCGGTGCGCCCATATGCGGAGAGATGTGCGCAGACGATGGCGGGATTGGCGCGCGAAAGGGCGGCGTAATCGAGCCCGAGGCTGGCGGGCAGATCGCCGCGCAGATTGTCGAACACGGCGTCGGCCTTTTCTACAAGCTTGAGCAATACTTCCTTGCCCTCGCGGCTTTTGAGGTCCAGCGCCATGCTGCGCTTGTTGCGGTTGAACGCCTCATAAAAATGGCTGTCGCCGGGGCCGAAATAGTGCGGGCCAACCGCACGGCCGACGTCGCCGCCGTCTTTCGCGTTTTCGATCTTGATCACGTCCGCGCCGAGATCGGCGAGATGCTGGGTGGCAAACGGGCCCGCGCCGTACTGCTCGACGGCAATGATGCGGAGTCCAGAAAGTGGCAGGCTCATACCGGGCTCCTTTCGATCAGCTGTTTGGCGATGATGATGCGCTGAAGTTCGTTCGTACCTTCTCCGATCACGAGCAATGGCGCGTCGCGATACAGGCGCTCGATATCGAATTCCTTCGAATAGCCGTACGCGCCGTGTATGCGCATGGCCTCCGTGCTGTTCTCCACGCCCGCTTCCGTAGCGAAATACTTCGCCATGCCGGCTTCCATGTCGCAGCGTTCGCCGCGATCGTAGGCCTGCGCCGCCGCATCAACGAGCAGGCGCGCCGCGTGAACACGCGTGGCCATTTCGCCGAGCTTCAGTTGAATCGCCTGATGCTCGCAGATTGGTTTGCCGAACGTCTTGCGCATCTGGCTGTACGCCACAGAAGCATCGAGCGCGGCCACCGCGATGCCAAGGCCGCGCGCGGCGACGTTGATGCGCCCCAGTTCGAGCCCGCCAAGTATTTGCTGGAGACCGCGGCCTGGCGCGCCACCGATCAGGCGATCGGCCGGTACGCGGTAGCCGTCGAAATTCAGTTCACAGGTGTCGATGCCCTTGTACCCGAGCTTTTCGAGCTTGCGGCTCACTTCGAAGCCCGGTCCTTTCTCGGCGATCAGCAGGCTCATGCCTTTGTGTCGGGGCTGCGCGGCCGGGTCGGTTTTCACGAGCAGCACGAGGCAATTGCCGTAGAGGCTGTTCGTGATCCACGTCTTCGCGCCGTTCACCACGTAGTGGTCGCCTTCGAGCCTGGCGGTCGTGCGGATCGCCTGCAAGTCGGTACCACAATCGGGCTCGGTGAGGCCAATGCCGCCGCGCAACTCGCCCGTGGCGAAACGCGGCAGGAAGTGCGCCTTTTGCTCTAGCGTGCCGTTGCGCTGCACCGTCATCGCCATGATCAGGTGCGAATTGACGATACCGCTCAGCGACATCCACACTGCCGACATGCGCTCCACGATGCGCGCATAGGTTCGCGCAGAGAGACCGAGGCCGCCGTACTCGGGATCGATCAGGCAGCCGAACAAGCCCATTTCCTTCATTTGCTCGACAATCTCGGCCGGATATTCGTCGGCCTTTTCGAGCGCATGCACATAGGGCTTCACCTCGGTCTTGAGGAAACGGTCCAGCATGTCGAGGATCAGCGTGTCGTCTTCACCGTGATCCAGCACGTTGTCTTCCACTTGAGACATATCACTTCTCCGAACTACGAATTGATCTGGTTTTGCGCTGTTTTAAACCGCTTCGCCAAGCACCGCGTGCCAGGCGCCGGGTGGCAGCGTGTCGAGTGCGAGCACGGTCTCGCGGATCTTCTCCACGCGAGCGCCCGGTAGCGCGCGGCACGCATTCGCACGATACTTCGCGACGATTTCCTCGTTGCTGAGCGGCCGGTCGGCGCTGCCGCGATGAACGGCCTCACGGTGCGAGAGCGTTTCGCCGCTCGTCAGCTCGAGGCATACCTCACCGGTGTAGTGGCGCGGAAATGTGCTGTCGGGATCGATTTCGTATTCGACCTTGGCCGCGAGAGCCAGCACCGCATCGTCGCGCAGCGCCGAGGGTTCCAGTTCGTCGAGCGTGAAGCGTCCCTTCACCAGCGCGCTCGCCGTGACATACGGCACGCTGAATTGCGCGTCGTACGCGTTGGCCGGACGGCGCTTGTTCGCCACCGGCTCGCATACGACCTTCACGACGCCTTCGGGCACCTTCACGCGAATGCGTCCAATTCGGTCGATCAGTTCGGTCAGCCGATAACCGCGCCGTTGCCATTCATGATGCAGCGCGGAACCCGCGTCGGCGAATGCGTGCGTGAAATGGCACGCCGGAACGGGCTTGATGGCGACCTCCTCGATTTCCCATTTCTCGCCGAGCCCGGCGGTCGCGAGTGACAGATCGGCGTTGCCGCGCTGCTCGCCTAGATAGCTGGAAAAGAGGCCGAAGCGCCCTTCATAAGGCGCCGATGCGCCGACATATCCGCGCGACGCGAGCGCGGCCGCGGTAAAGGCTGATTGCGCTGCCCAGCCCGGATGCATGCGCTTGGTCCATGCGCCGTCCTGCAGGAACTCGAGGCTGCCGCTCGCCATGGAAAGCGCGATGCCTTGCGCCATCTGCGCCTGCTGGCGCGTGAGACCCAGCAAGCGCGCTGCCGCCAGCGCGCATCCGAAGATGCCGACCACGCCGGTCGGATGAAAGCCGACCTGATGGAAGCCGCTTTGCGCTACAGAGCCGATGCGCGTCGCGGCCTCCATACCTGCAATATAGGCGGCGAGCGTTTGCGCGCCGTCGAGCGGCCGTCCGTCCGTCACGCCAAATACGCAGGGCAGGAGGCTCGCTGTGGCGTGAATCACCCCGCGCGAATGGGTATCGTCAAAATCGAGGCCGTGCGCCAGTACGCCATTCATCACCATTGCGTCGCGCGCCGTGAGGGCGCGGCCATGGCCGATTACCGTCGCGTCACCCTTGCCGAGCACCGAGAGGCCGTCCATCGTTACGCATGCGAAATCGGTGGCGTGCGCGGCATACGCAAGACCGATCGCGTCGAGCAGCAAGTGCTTGGCCCGCTCGCGCACGGCTTTGGGCACCGCCTCGAGCTTCAGCTCGAGCGCGAACTTCGCAAGCTCGCCCGAAATACCGCCCGCCACTGTGTCCGTTTTCTGATTGTCTTCGCGTAGAAGCTGTGGGCTCATGTCATCTCCTGTGTCTGCGCCGGCCGCGGTCGCGCCGCCGGCTAGGTGAGTTCAGCGGTCAGCATGTGCCGCGGCGGCCATGCCCGTGACGTCCTCTTCGACCACCGTGCCGATATCTTCGAGCGACTGGCCGCTGGTCTCCACACGCAGCACCAGCAGTGCGACGATCAGGAGACTCAGGATGCCGATCACCATGGCGAGTACGCCCGAGACGCCGAAATTCTGGAACAGCGCGACTGCCGCGTAGGGCGTGCTCATCGAAGCGGCACGGCCGCATACGCCGGCGAAACCCGTGCCGCGCAGGCGGAACGCCGTTGGGAACAACTCGGGGATATAGCCGTAGAGGCCCAGCGTCACGAAGGTGTAGATCGACGTGACGAGCGCGAAGCCCGTGACCGAGATCGCAACTGGATCACGCATCTGCGGATAAATGAAGCCGAGAACGATGGTGGCGAGCGAGAACACGATCAGCCCGCGTTGCCGGCCAAGGCGATCTCCGAGCAGATAGCCGACCAACGCACCGCCCGGCGCGCCGAACGCCATGAGCGTGACGAAGCCGAGCGATTGCACGACTGTCAGGCCCTGTTTGACGAAAAACGTGGGCAACCACGCAACGAAGCCATACACCGAAACGTTGACCGCCACGCACACCAGCGCCGCAACCAGCGTGCGGCCGATCACCGGGCGCGAGAACAGCACCGAAAGCGGCAACTGGCGCGGCGTGACGGGCTGTGTGCCCAGCACGGGTGGTAGCTTGCCGGTTTCGCGTTCCACTTGCGCCTCGATTTCAGCGAGTGTGGCCTCAGCTTCGGCCGTGCGTCCCACCGATTCGAGCCAGCGCGGGGACTCCGGCATGCGTTTGCGCATGATCCAGATGACGAGCGCACCCGCGCCTGCGATAGCGAACATCCAGCGCCAGCCGAGGTGCGGAATCACCAGATAGCCCACGCTTGTGGCGATCAGCAGGCCGGAGTTGATCACGAGGCCCATGAGGGATATCCAGCGGCCGCGAAACGCTGGCGGTACGAATTCGCACAGCGTGCCCGCGGCAACGACGAGTTCAGCGCCGAGTCCGAGGCCCATCAGGAAGCGCAGCACGATCAGCGTTTCGATGTTCGGGGCAAAGCACGCGAACAGCGACGCAACGCCGAATACGGCCAGATTGATCTGATACGATGCGCGGCGGCCGAAGCGGTCGCCCACCCACCCGGCGAGCGCCGAACCGATGAGCATGCCAAAGAATGTCGCCGAAATGAACGCGGCGTTGGTCGCGAGCGTAGAGAAACCCGACTTCACCATGGCGGCGAGCACGCCCGCCGCAAGATAGACGTCAAAGGCGTCGAGCACGGCGCCGCCGCTGATCAGCCCGAGAATTCTCCAGTGAAAGCGCGCGAGCGGCAGCCGGTCTAGCCGGGCGCCAGCGTTGACGGACGAAGCGTTCATGCGATTGTCTCCGGAACGATGCGGCATCCGCCAGTCTGGGCCGGCGTGATGCGATGCCAAATGGCACTACACGATTAGTTATCCTGTATGTTTCTTCACTACCGAATTCACTTCCGGTTTGCGGGACTGATTCAGGCCACGCGTGGTCGATGCGAGAGTATGGAAGGCAAATGCCAGTCAGTGTTGCCCTGCAGCTGGTGCGCGAGACGCAGCAACACGTCCTCGCTCCACGCTCGCCCAATGAGTTGCACGCCAACCGGCATCCCGTTCTCACTCTTGCCCGCAGGCACGCTCATGCCGGGCAAGCCCAGATAGTTGATGCCGCGCGTCCAGTATGAAAAATTGCCGAAGCGCCGCTCGATTTCACTGGCGTCACCTTCGAGCGTCTCTTCGATGGTGGGCACCGCGTAGGGCAGGGCGGGCAACAACAACGCCTGGGCACCGCCGAGATAGCGCTCGACGAACTGCGTCATAAGGGGCGCACGTAAGCGCAGTGCGTCGACATAGCGCGTGGCCGGATACAGCAGTCCGCGTTCGAGGCGGCGCAACACCTGCTCGCCATAGTCGCCGCGGCGCTCGCGCAGCCATTTGGCATGAATGGATGTGGCCTCCGCGCCGAGCATCAGCGTCGCTAGCGCCCCTGTTTCGCGCAAGTCCGGCAAGTCGACCTTGCGGATCGTTGCGCCGCACGAGGCAAACGCTTCCGCCATGCGCGAGACAGCCGCACGCACTTCTCCCGAAACGGGAGCATCGTCGCCGAATGCGGGGACGGCGATGATGTCGTCGGGCGCCAGTGGCCGTTCGATCGCGCCTTCGAATTCGCGCTTTCCAGTCGCAAGGCAATGCGGGTCGAGCGAATCGGCATCCCAGATCGCTTGCAGCATGGAGGCAGCGTCCTGCGCCGTGCGCGCCAGGACGCCAACGCAGTCCAGACTCGGCGAAAGCGGCATTACGCCTCGCATCGAAATCGCATGCTGAGTGGGCTTGATGCCCGTGACGCCGTTCACTGCCGCCGGAATGCGTACCGAGCCGCCTGTATCGGAGCCCAGCGCGCCCGCCACGAGGCCGCGCGACACCGCTATGCCGCTGCCGCTGGACGAACCGCCGCTCACATGCCCTTCGGACCATGCGTTGCGGCCGTGGCCCAGGTGTGCGTTGAAGCCGGTGGGGCTCATTGCGAACTCGGCCATATGCAGGGCGCCGAGGTCGGTTGCGCCTGCCGCGTCCAGACGCTGCAGCACTATAGCGGTATGCGAGGCACGATGCCCCGCCAGGATGCGGCTGCCGCATTCGCTCAGTTCTCCCGCCCGGAAGAACATATCCTTATGCGCAAGCGGCGCGCCGTTCAACCGGCCTGCCTGCAGGCCTTCTTCGCGTTGGCTGTCGACGGCGCGCGCTTGCTCCAATGCGGCCGCCTCGCGCAGCCGGACAAAGCCGCCACGCTCACCCGCTTGCGCCGCTTCGCGCAGCGCGTGCGCCGTGCGCTGCTCGCAGGTTTGCGTCGGAAGCGGGAATACCTCAGCGCGCATGTCCGGGCTCCGTCTGTTGCAGCGCGTGCGCGAAGGCGTCGGCGTCGATCCAGTCGAGCGATTGCGCCGCGTCGGCGACCGCCTGCACCGTAGCGTGTGCCGCCTCCACCAGCGTAGCAGCGTGGGCGACGGTGAGCGGCGCGGCACCGAAGTGCTCCGCCCACGCTTGCGCGCCGGCGTTGAAATGCGTGAGACTTTCATTGGACATGCCAATTCCCCTGCGATCGCAGCTACCCAGTGAATTCAGTCACCGACTCCGTGCCCACGCTTCGGAATCAGTGCGCTGCGCACGAAGTCCATCACCTGCACGCCGTTCTGGTTGAACGCACGCGTATGCACAGTGACGATGCCCTGGGTGGGACGGGAACGCGACTCGCGCTTCTCGAGTACTTCGGACTCCGCATAAAGCGTGTCGCCGCAGAACACGGGGGCCGTGAGATTGATTTCTTTCCAGCCGAGATTCGCAATGGCCTTGCCGCTCACGTCGTTGACCGTCATGCCGAGCACGATGGCCACGGTCAGGCCGCTATTGACGAGCAGTTGGCCGAATTCGCTCTTTGCGGCATGAGCGGCGTCGCAATGCATGGGATGAAAGTTCATCGTCAGGAGCGAAAAATGAATGTTGTCGGCCTCCGTGATCGTGCGCCCAGGCCGGTGCTCGTAAATGTCCCCGATTTCGAAGTCTTCCAGGTAGCGCCCGTAGCTGGCGCGGATACGGCGCGTTTCGCCAATCTGCTCTCGTTTCACGTCCATTGCCTGCGTCTCCGGTTTCAATCGACTTTGTTCGGTGATTGTTACTTTGTACGGACAAAGTATCCGGCGAAGAAAAACGCCTGTCAAGGCGCAGGATTAAGGAATTCATCCAGGGTTTATGCGGGTGGATGAACCTTTGCCAGCTCAATCAACCCGCGAAGCCCATGTGCGATTTCGCGAGCAAGCGATGATGCGGTTGGCCGCTGGCCTGAACTCACTTCGGCGTCCGATGCCGATTGACGGGCACGTAGCTCAGGCGATTGGGTTCCATGGCCAGCCTGTTTTCATCGCAGGCATAGATGACGTTCTGCCGTTCTCGTCGTCACGCTTGTTCGACCGTGTTGAGGCGAGTGTCGTGTTGTCGAGCTCGAGTCCAAACCAGCTGACCTTCTGCCTGACGTAGGCGGCATAAGATGCCCAGCCTTGCGGATCGTCCGCGAAGAGCTCGCGCTGCACTGTCGCGGCAAGCCCAATGCGATCGAGTTCGGTCTCCAATAGCGCCTTTGGCCAGCTCGCATAGGCACTTGCGGCCCGTTCGAGAAAATCTCTCGCTCGAATGCTCGGTGACATCTGCTGAAGAAAGGGCAGCGCCTGCAACGAAGGCTCGCGCGACGCAAGGTGCGCAACGGGCGAAAAGGATTGAGTCGCGCCGACGTTGCGCATCGCTTCGAGAACATCACCAAGGTGCAGCAACAGTTCGCGCCGGTCGAATCGGTCGTCCACAATACGTTCCAGGTCGTGTTCCCCGGCGGAGGCGTACGGCGCGTGCCGGGGAAAGGGTGATGAGGGTATCAGCGGTGCGTTTCGGCAAGCGATCGCCGTGCCCGCACGAGAAGTTTACCGGCTCATCGTGCACAGAACGTTTCGAGTTGTATCCGTGAGCCTGTCCCTTTAAGAGGCCAGGCTCACGGGGCTGTTGCCGCCGACGCCAAACCGAACCCGTTGCCGACAAGTCGATGCGCCGGCCGACGAATTCGACCGTGTAGTTCCACGCAGGTCAGTGCTTGTGCACCACCTTTTCCAGTCCGTCGGCGGGTTGCACCGCGTGTTGACCGGTCTGCTCGCTTTCGACCTCGTAATACGGGTCGTCCTTCGACGCGGCGACAATGTGACCGTCCAGTTCCGTATCCCTGATGATCCGGCGGACGACCGTGCCTGTCGTCATGCCTTCCGGGGTGTTCCACGTGACGCGATCGCCTGTTTTGAGTCGATGGGACATGATTGTGCGCTCCGGTGGTTGAATCCCCGTTATCGCCGCATTCCTCGTTCCTGAGGGCGGGTCATTCCCGTGGTATGGGGCCAGTGATGCTCGAGGACATTGCGCAGGAGAACTATCTTCTCAGATCGTGAAAGCACAGCGCATCGTGACAGGCTCGCCGGATAAAAAAAACGCCAACCCGTATGGGTTGGCGTTTTACGTGGGGCTGACGAATATCAGAACTGATTCATCGTGTTGTCCTTACCCGCCGCTTTCAGCGCCGCTTCGCCGCTGAAATACTCCTTGTGGTCGTCGCCGATATCCGAGCCGGACATGTTCTGGTGCTTGACGCAGGCGATGCCTTGACGGATCTCCTTGCGCTGCACGCCAGCCACATAACCCAGCATGCCCTGGTCACCGAAGTATTCCTTGGCGAGGTTGTCGGTCGACAGCGCTGCGGTGTGGTACGTCGGCAGCGTAATCAGGTGATGGAAGATACCGGCTTCGCGCGACGCATCGGCCTGGAAGGTGCGGATCTTTTCGTCGGCGGCCTTCGCCAGTTCGGTCTCGTCGTATTCCACGCTCATCAGCTGGGCGCGGTCGTATGCCGACACGTCCTTGCCCGCGGCCTTCATCGCGTCGTACGCCTGCTGGCGGAAGTTCAGCGTCCAGTTGAACGACGGACTGTTGTTATACACGAGCTTCGCGTTCGGGATGACCTTGCGAATCTCGTTGACCATGCCGGCGATCTGCGCGATATGCGGCTTTTCGGTTTCGATCCACAGCAGGTCAGCGCCGTTTTGCAGCGAGGTAATGCAATCGAGGACGCAGCGTGCTTCGCCCGTGCCGGCGCGGAACTGGAACAGGTTGCTCGGCAGGCGCTTCGGACGCAGCAGCTTGCCGTCACGCTTGATGACGACGTCACCATTGCCCAGTGCGTCGGTCGAGATTTCGTCGCAATCGAGGAACGAGTTGTATTGGTCGCCCAGGTCGCCCGGCGTGTGGGTCACGGCGATCTGCTTGGTCAGGCCGGCGCCCAGCGAGTCGGTGCGGCACACGATGATGCCGTCGTCCACGCCCAGTTCGAGGAAGGCGTAGCGGATCGCGCGGACCTTGGCCAGGAAGTCCTCGTGCGGCACGGTGACCTTGCCGTCCTGGTGGCCGCACTGCTTCTCGTCGGACACCTGGTTTTCGATCTGGATGCAGCATGCGCCCGCTTCGATGAACTGCTTGGCCAGCAGGTAGGTGGCTTCCGCGTTGCCGAAACCTGCGTCGATGTCGGCGATGATCGGCACGACGTGGGTGACGTGGTTGTCGATCTTCTCCTGGATGGCGGCCTTGGCAGCGCCTTCAGCCGCATCCAGCTGGCGGAACAGGCCGCCCAGTTCGCGGGCGTCGGCCTGGCGCAGGAAGGTGTACAGCTCGCGGATCAGCGCGCTGACGGAGGTTTTCTCGTGCATCGACTGGTCCGGCAGCGGGCCGAACTCGGAGCGCAGCGCTGCGACCATCCAGCCGGACAGGTAAAGGTAGCGGCGCTCGGTGCTGTTGAAGTGCTTCTTGATGGAGATCATCTTCTGCTGGCCGATGAAGCCGTGCCAGCATCCCAGCGACTGGGTGTACCTGGCCGGGTCGGCATCGTAGGCAGCCATGTCGGCGCGCATGATCTTCGCGGTGTATCTGGCGATGTCCAGGCCCGTCTTGAACTTGTTCTGGGCACGCATGCGTGCGGCGGATTCGGGGTTGATGGCATTCCAGGCGCTGCCTTGTTTCTCCTTCAAATCTGCCACTGCCTTGATGTCGTCTTGGTACTGAGCCATGTCTATCTCCTGAGAGCGAAGCGCATTTGGATAAAGGATTCAGCGTGCCGCTGCGTACGTCGAAGCGAACTGCATGACTCAATTGTAGGGTTTCCTTGATGCGTCGCAGCAATGTCTTATATAAGACATATGACTTATTTATCCGTTATTTATCAATGAGATAGCCAACAATTTTTGCGCTGTAGAACATGTTTTCATAAAGCGGAATGGCGCGGCTCCGGGAATTTGAGATGGATTCCACAATGTGAAGTGCGCTTTCGGTTGCCGGGGCAGGGGGCCGAGGCCTCGAATTCGAGCCTGGCGCCCCTAGCCGCCGATGCGAGCTACATCGTCTTTAATGCAGCAGCTTCCGGTCCACTCAGATAGAGATCGCGGAATCGCTCGTCTACGCGCTCCCACATCAGCGTCGAAAACAACAGCGCTGCCTTGAGCGGCCGATGATTGATGACGACCGAATCGGTTTCGCCGTTTTGGTTCAGGTGCGCGACGACCACGGTCTCGATGGGCTCTCCCTGGATCTGCGACCGGTAGGACTCCAGGTACAGGCTGTCGCCGATTTTCCCCTTGTAACTGTGATGCTGGAATTCATAGAGAGAAACGGCGTGCTTGATCACGGAAAGGATGTCTGCGCGGCCTTCTATCGGTCGCTTCAGTACGGTCGCCTCCAGCGTTGCATTTTCTGCCAGTCTTGCCAGCCAAAGCGGCGGCGCGTTTTCGGGCGCCATCACAGGCGCGGTGTCGTTGAATTTCATGTCGATGGTTCCTTCGGTTTCAGGGAGGTGCCGGGAGTCGCGTCCCGGCGCAGCACAGACGGCTCGCGCGTTATTGCTGGCGCAGCGGTCGCAAACCCGCTCGCACCTCTTGCGCGAACAGTTGCGGCTGTTCCCACGCCGCGAAGTGACCGCCCTTGTCGGGCCGGTTGTAATAGATGAGGTCGTGATAGGCGCGCTCGGTCCAGCTGCGCGGCGCCTGATAGTTCTCGCGTGGGAACACACTCACTGCGGCGGGCACCGATACGTCGGCGGCGGCCAGGAAGTTGAAGTGCGACTCCCAGTAGAAGCGCGCGGCTGAGATGCCCGTGTTCGTCAGCCAGTAGAGCGTGATGTCGTCGAGCACGTCGTCGCGCGTCATCGCTCCCGACGATTCGCCGTTGACGTCGCGTCCGTACACGGCCGAGGTGAGCGCCGCAGCCGGCTGGATATAGCCGTCGCCGTGATCGAGCAGCCAGCTCGCCAGCGCGATCGGCGAATCCGAGAGCCCATAGAGCGTCTGTGGACGCGTGGCCTGTTCGATCGCGTAGGCGCGCCGCAATTTGGCTGCGCTCGCGAGCTGCTCGTAGGCGTGCTTTTCGTCGTCGCTGAGATTGGCCGGCGGAGGCGAGCCGGCTTGCAGCGCCTTGACGATTTCGGGCGGAATCGTCGCCGGGAAATTCACGTGAATGCCGAGCAGTTCCGGCGGCGCCTGCTTGGCCATCACGTTGGCGACGATGCCGCCCAGGTCCCCGCCTTGCGCGGCGAACTTCTCGTAGCCAAGCCGCTTCATCAGCACGACCCACGCACGCGCGGTCCGCTCGGGACCCCAGCCCACCTCGGTCGGCCTGGCCGAGAAGCCGTAGCCCGGCAGCGACGGAATCACGAGGTGAAAGGCGTCTGAGGCGCTCGCGCCGTAGGCCGTGGGATTGGTCAGCGGATCGATGATCTTGAACTGTTCGATGACGGAGCCCGGCCAGCCGTGCGTCACGATGAGCGGCATCGCGTTCTCGTGTTTCGAGCGCACATGTATGAAGTGGATGTCGAGTCCGTCGATTTCGGTTACGAAGTTCGGCAGCGAGTTCAGTTTCGCTTCGCAGCGGCGCCAGTCGTAATCGGTCGACCAGTGGCGCGCGACCTCCTGCATCATCGCGAGCGGCACGCCTTGCGATTCGTCGTTCACGGTCTCCTTGTCGGGCCAGCGCGTGGCCTTGATGCGGCGACGAAGATCGACGAGCTGCGCTTCGGGCACGTGCACGCGCAGCGGACGAATCGCGGTCTTGTCGCCGTTCGGTGCGGATTTGACTTCCGTGATGCCCTGCAGGGTTTGCGAGAACGCCAGCTGGCTAAGCGAAGCTGCTGCCACGGCCGCCGCGGTGGCGCCCATGAAGCGGCGGCGTGACGGCGACGGGATGAGAAGTTCGTCAGACATAGGTACTCCGTTTTTCTGGTCTTGGAGGCAGAGCGCACGTGGATGCTTCGCAATACCAAGCGTAGTCGTGCTGGCGCGCGCGTGCGCCGCAGTTGCGCGTCGCTCGCCAACGGGATTCGTGCCGGATGTCCCGGCACATAAACATGCGTCGCATCAGGCCGATGCCGCGCCGCTCGCAAATGCCTCAGCGTGGCGCGTCACGAATTCGCGCATGCCGATCGGCGCCTGACCCGTGAGCCTGCGCAGGTCGTCGGTCATGCGGTCGTACCGGCCTTGCGCGTGCAGTTCGGCCATGACCGCAAGATGCTTGACGACGTGCGCGGATATCCCGAGTTCGCCCAGCTTCGCAGCCCATGCCTCGACAGGCACGTCGCGGTAGCGAATCGTGCGGCCCAGTACCTCGGAGAAGAGGCGCGCGTAGTGCTCCATATCGCGGGATTCGAGGCCCGTGAGGTGATAAACCTGGCCGATATGCGGCGCCGGATTGTCGAGGATCTCCGCGACGGCACGCGCCACGTCGAGCGACGAGATCGGCGAGGTCCGGCCCTTGCCGAGCGGCAGTACGAGTTCGTCGTTCTTGCGCACGCCCTCTGCGGCAAGAAGCAGGAAGAAGCTCTCCAGAAACACGGTAGGCCGCACGGTGACGACGGGCAGGCCCGACCAGGCGAGCGCCTGCTCGGCGAGCCAGTGCTGCTTTTGCTGCGCGCTGTCGGTGGTTTCGGTGATGCTCATCTGCGAGACGGTCATCTGCGACATGTTCACGAACGCTTCGACGCCGTGATGGCGCGCAACCGCCGCCGTGTTGATCGTCGCTTCGAGGTAAGCGGGCGACACGGACATGCCGAAGTAGAGGCGCGAGACGCCTTCCATGGCGCGGTGCATCGAATCGAGATCGGTCAGGTCGCCGTGCACGACCTGTGCGCCGAGACGGCGCAGTTCGTCGGCGCGTGCGTCCTCGCGGCGCACCAACGCGCGCACGCGATATCCCTTCGCAAGCAGGTTTTCGGTGATGCTGCGTCCTACGGCGCCGATTGCGCCTGCGGCACCGGTGACGAGAATCGGACGGTCATGCTGAATTTGAGTGGTCATTTCGCTTACCTGTTTCGTAACACTAAACAGTGTATATACACATTTAAGGGGAGCATTAGCCGGAACGGATGCAGTGCCTGCTCAGGCAACGACCGTGCGTGGCTCCTCGCCTTCGTTGCCGGTCGCGGCAGCGGCGTGTTGCACACGTTCATGAACGTTCGCGGTCGGCGTGCGGTCGATCTGCAGGCTGAGCAGTTCCGGCCGGTTGTAGTGGCCTGCCGAGTCCATCAGCATCTTGCGACGGTCGATCAGCGAGAAGTCGAGGTCGGCGATGACTTCGCCTTCGCCCTCGCGCAGCGGCTCGCCGATCAGCAAGCCGTCCGGCGCGACGATCGTCGTGAAGCAGCCGCCCGAGATCGGCCCGATCGCGCAGCCCGTGTCCTTCATGATCTGCGCCTGCTGGTCGGCGTCGAGCCACGCGGTCGCGTTCACGACGAAGGCGCCGGATTCCAGTGCGTGCTGGCGGATATTGATTTCCATGCGCTGCGCGAAGCCTTCGCCGAAGGCGGAGCCGGGATACATGGCCGAATGAATCTGCTCGCCGTCGGCGATCATCGCGTAGCGCGCGAGCGGGTTGTTGTGCTCGAAGCAGGCGAGCTGACCAATGCGGCCCACCTTGCTGTCCACGGCGCGCAGGCCCGAGCCGTCACCCTGGCCCCAGATCATGCGCTCGAAATGCGTGGGCGTGATCTTGCGGCGGCGCTGGATCAGCGTGCCGTCGGCGTCGAAAAGCAGTTGCGTGTTGTAGATGGTGCCGCCGTCACGTTCGTTCACGCCGATCGAGACAACCATGCCCGCTTGCCGTGCGGCTTCGCCGATCGCATCCGTGGCGGGCGAGGGCACCGTCACGGACTGTTCGAGCAGCCTCAAATGCTCGGTGCCCGCGAGCAACTGCATGGGTGTTTGCACCGCGGAAAAGTACGGGTAGTACGGCACCACGGTCTCGGGGAACGTGGCGAACTGCACGCCTTTGCGGCCGAGTTCGAGAATCTTCTGCACGACCTTGGCGACTGTTGCCTCGCGGCTGTAGAGCACGGGGCTGATCTGGACGGCGGCGGCTTTGACGACTTTCATTACAGGCTCCTGATGGTGTTGCATATGCAACATTGACGATGAAAAAAAATTCAGACGTTAGCTGACGGCAAATCTGCCGCGATGTTCATGAGCGCACTCGCGCCCTCCAGGCCGAGCACGCTGGCGGCGCGCTGTTGCGCGGCGGACCACGCCGGCCCGGCGGCCTGAAGCAGCTCGCGGCCCGCTTGCGTGACCGAGAGAGCACGGCTGCGGCCATCGCCGCCGGGCTGGCCATCGGCGACCCAGCCATGTGCGATGAGCGGCTGCAGGTTACGCGTGAGCGTCGTGCGGTCGTGATGGTTCTTGCGCCCGAGCGCGGCACGGCTCAACGGGCCGTACTCCGCGACGAGCACGAGTAGCGAAAGCTGCGAGGAGCTGACGCCGAGCGGGCGCAGTGCCTCGTCATAAAGGGCAGTCAGCACGCGTGCGATCTGTCGCGTGCGCGTCAGCAGGCAGTGGCGCGCGATCTGCGTGCTCACGCTGCCCGATGCTTCAGTGCTGTGCGGAACGGTTTCGATGCAGGACATGCTTCGCGACTCCAGGGTTCGTGCGGGGCGTTTTGCCCGGTTGACGTATTGAAGCGTGCTGATGTATCTCGCACGTGTCGCGCGGGCCGCCTTTGTGTATGTGCGTGTTTCCACGTGGCGGCCAGATACATAGTGGTACAAATTCCATGCGGGGAGCCACGCAACCGTATGTAAGCGCACTCGGTATTCGTCAGCTGATTTCCGCGGGTTACGACTGGCACGCTTGCGGCCGACACTGATGCTCTGGCCGCAGCGCTGTATGGCGCCCGCTTTTTTGCGGACTTTGTATCGTCGTGTATCCATCGCGCCAACGGACAAGGAGGATTGCAAAAGCCGGGGTTCGCGCAAACAAGCCAGATACGTTGAGGGTTTCAAATACGTCCATGCCAGTCGGCGGTGTCGCAAAGCAGACTTCGAGGCGACTGGATGCACGTGCCACGCAACCGTGGTCTGACCCAATACTTTGCTTGCAGGTGATCCCATGAAACTCATCAAGTCGCTGGTCGTTGCCGCTATCGTCGCCGTTCCGGTTGTTTCCTTCGCGCAATCCAGCGAGCCGCTCACGCGTGCCCAGGTTCGCGCGGAACTCGTTCAACTGGAGAAGGCCGGCTACAACCCCACTGCCGACTATACGAACTATCCGCAGCAAATTCAGGCCGCCGAGGCACGCGTGAGCGCGCAGAATGGCGTCCCGGCTTCGGGGTTCGGCGGCGTGGCGGAAGGCTCGTCGGCGGCGGGTGCCAGAGCGGCTACGGTTTCGTCCCAGCAGGACATTCCGGGCCTCGGTCCGATCTACGCACACTAACGATGTATGTTGCGCGCCCGCCTTGCGGGCCGCCGCATTTGAAAGGCTCTTCGCTTGCGAAGAGCCTTTCGCCGTTACTCGTCAGGGTGTCCCGTGGATGCCGCATCGAGCGCCGCCGCGAGCGTGGTGCGCGCTTTTTCGCGGCGTCCGCGCGCGAGACGCGCCGCGCCCACGTCGCGCTCAGGCTCACCTTCGAGGAGGGCGTGAATGTCGGGCAACGTCCAGATGCTGCCGCGGCTGCCCCACGTGCCGTCCGGAATCTCCGTCGGGAAAACCCACACGCGCGGCGACACGTCTTCGAACGGCCGGCCCTCGGCGCGGGCGACAGCCTCGGTAACCGACTTGACGAGCGCTTTGCGGGAAGCATCGGTGTACTGACCTTCAGGCGCCGAAGGAACGATGCGGTAGCGCGGCAGCGTCGAACGTTCCCCGGCGACGTAGACAGCGGCTGGCCGATGCAGATAGAGCACCGTCACGCCCTGCGCAATGCGGTTGCCGGGATCGTAGCCTTCGGCGTGGATCAGAATGTTGGTGAGTTCCTTGACGAGGCGGGCTTCCGCTTCGGGTGTCAGGGCATCTTCGGGCCATAATGCGTCGATCATGGGCATGGCGCTACTCCTTCAATCAGGTGTTGGGATGGGCCAATCATGCGGCTTTACGGGTTAGCGAGGAAGTGGCAAGATCGCCATTATTGAAGGCATATCGGACACGCCAAATGATCACGATCCGCATCTGGGTTTACGACGGCATTCTGGCCTCCGGCGTGGCCGGCCCCATCGACGTTTTCAATGCCGCCAATCACCTGGGCGCACGCCGGGGCCACGATGCGCGGCGTTTCGCGTGGCGCGTCGAATCCCTCGACGGGCAGCCGGTGAAGGCGGCGTCGGGCCAGAACATCGCGGTGGACGGCAAGATAGACGGACGCAAAGGCGCGGACGCCATCCTGCTCACGGCGCCGTTTTTCTCCGACATGGACGAGTTCATCGGCCACCGCGAGCAGATCGATAAGATATCGAGGGCGCTGCGCTGCCAGCACAAGGCAGGTGCTGTGCTGGCGGCCTACTGCACCGGCAACTATCTGCTTGCCGAGGCGGGGTTGCTGGACGGGCGCGTTGCCACCACGCACTGGGCGAAGGCGGCCGATTTTGCGCGACGTTATCCTGCCGTCGAGCTTCGGGCACGCGAGGTCCTGACCGGGCAGGACCGCATTCTTTCCAGCGGCGCGGTCACGTCATATCTCAATCTCGCGATACGGCTCGTGGAAACGCTCGCCGACGAAAAGCTTGCCGCCATGACGGCGAGATCCTTGCTCATCGACGTCAATCGTATTGATCAGGCGTCCTATGCAACGCTCGTCGACGAGCACGGACACACCGATCCCCTCATCGCCCGGGCGCAGCAGCGCATGGAGGCGACGATTGCCGAAGGATTCCGGTTAAGCGAGCTTGCCACGTGGCTCGCCGTGAGCGAACGGACGCTCAACCGCCGCTTCAAGCAGGCCACGGGCCTCGCGCCACTCGAATATCTGCAGAATCTTCGTATCGAAGTGGCGAAACAGTTGCTGGAGTCTCGGCCCATCGCGCTCGAAACCCTCAGCGACCGCGTCGGTTACGCCGATCCAGGTTCGTTTCGTGTGCTGTTCAAGCGCAAAACGGGGCTCTCGCCGCGCGAGTATCAGTTGCGTTTCTCGCGCATCGCTTCCCATCCGGAAAGCCAACGTGACGGGATCGCGGAGCGGTCGCTGCTGTAGCGACCCTCCCGCTGAAAGCGCCGCATCACGCCGGGCTGCGATGCGGTCGCGGCTCAGTGTTGCACACCGAGGCTTTCACGTTTTCCGTCGTTGAACGTGTAGAGGGTGAGCGTTGCATTCTGCAGATCGCCTTTCGAATCGAAGCGCGTCTCGCCAATCACGCCCTTATAGTCCGTCTTCTTCAGATACGCCAGATATTTCGCCGGATCGGACGAACCCGCCCGCTTCATCGCGTCCACCAGAATCATGACGGCGTCGTACGCGTAGGGCGCGTAGATCACGACGTCCTGTCCATACTTTTCCTTGAAGCGCTTCTTGAAGTTGTCCATGCCGGCCACGTATTCCGGCGTGATGCCGCCTGCTTCCGCGCAGATCACCTGGCGGCCGGACAGTGACGTGCCTGCGAGACTCGGCAGTTCACCGGTACAGATGCCGTCGCCTCCCATGAATTTCGCGGTCATGCCAAGTTGCTGCATCTGCTTGATCATCGGGCCGCCTTGCGCGTCCATGCCGCCGTAGAAAACGACGTCGGGATTCGTTCCCTTTACCTCCGTCAGGATGCCGTGAAAGTCGGTTGCCTTGTCGTTCGTGTACTGGCGCGAAACGACCTTGGCGCCAGCCGCCGTTGCCGACTTGACGAACTCTTCGGCGATCCCTTCGCCGTACGCGGTGCGGTCGTCGATCACGGCAACGCTCCTGGCGTTCCACTTCTGAACCGCGTAGCGGCCAAGTACGGACCCCAACTGGCCATCATTCGCGACGAGGCGAAACGCCGTGTCGAAACCCTGCTGGGTATATTGGGGATTGGTCGACGACTGCGAGATCTCGGGGATGTGCGCGTCATAGTAGATCTTCGATGCGGGAATCGTCGCGCCGGAGTTGAAGTGGCCAACCACGCCCTTTACGCCGGCATCGACGAGACGCTGTGCGACCTGCGTCGCCTGACGCGGATCGCCGGCGTCATCCTCGACATCCAGCTCGATCTTGACTTTCTTGCCGGCGATCACCGGAGGGTTTGCGTTCAGATCGTCGACTGCCATTTTCGCACCACGTTCGACGTCCTTGCCAAGGTTCGCATTCTCGCCAGTCAACGGGCCGGCGAAGCCAAGCTTGACCGTGACCTCCTGTGCATAGGCGAATCCCGCGCTGAGCGACGCAACGGCACTGCCGACTGCGATGACAGATTTCAAGCGTTTCATTGTCGTTCCTCCAAACCTTCAGATAGTGTCTCGAAACTTTCTTGTACTTCGGTATCCGAATCATGTTTGTGAGCCGGATTCCTGGGCCGATTGCGGACGGATCAGCATCTCCGCCGCAAAACCTGGCGTTCTCGGGTTTCCCTTCAGCGCAGATAGTGCAGTTGAGAAAACTGCCGGCGATACTCACTCACGGCGGGTGCCACCTCTTCAGGGGGCTTGCGGCGCAGCAGAACGTCGGCAATGAAGCGGGCGAGCCGTGGCATGTCGTTGGCGGTCATGCCCCAGCGAACGAGTTCCGGCGTGCCCATGCGCAGGCCGTTGACATCGCCGGCTATTTCTTGCAGCGGCAAGCCGATGCCGCACGAGAGAATGTTGGCGCGCCTGAGAAGCTTCGCCATCGTCTGGCCGCCGCCGAACTCATGCGCCTCGATCGCGAACTGATGCGACGTGGTCATGCCGCGGTCACGCGCAAACACGGGGAGACCTTCTTCCATGAGCGCGGTCGCGAGGGCTTTGGCAGCTCTCACCATCTCGGCGGCGTAAGGGCGGCCAAACGCCTGCCAGTCGAGCATGGTCATGGCGATCGATGCCGACTTGCCCGCGTCGAAATTGGCCGTCAGGCCGGGGTAGGCGATGGCATCGAGCTTGCGGGCAAGCTCCGCGTCGTTGGTCACGATCAATCCGCCGGCCGCGCCCGCCAGGCTCTTGTACGTGCTCATGGTCATGAGATGGGCACCCTGCGTGAGCGGCTGCTGCCACGCGCGGCCCGCGACGAGACCGCACAGATGTGCGGCATCGTAGAGCAGCACCGCGCCGACTTCGTCGGCAATCGCGCGTACCTCCTCAACCGGATGCGGAAACAGGTTGAGGCTCTGGCCTAGTGTGATGACCTTCGGCCGCATCCGCAGCGCGTCTTCGCGCAGGGCATTCAGATCGACCGTGTAGCGTTTCGCATCGAACGCCATCAGGTGTGGCTTGACGCCGTACATTCCGGCGGCACCGTTGACGTGATGGCTGAAGTGGCCGCCGACCGTCGCAGGCGGCACGAATACCGTATCGCCCGGTTTCGCCGCCGCAACGTAGGTGTAGAGATTCGCCAGCGCGCCGGAAGCAACGCGAATCTCCGCAAAGCGCGCGCCAAATACCTGCGCGACGAGTTCGGCGGCGAGCACTTCGATTTTCTCGACACCTTCCAGGCCCATTTCGTACTTGTCGCCGGGATAACCCAGCGACGGGCGCGAACCGACGCCTGCTGCCAGCAACGCTTCCGCCTTGGGGTTGATGGCGTTCGTGGCCGGATTCAGGTTGAAACAGTCGCGCTCGTGGATGACACGATTTTCTTCGACGAATGCGAGCAGATCCCTCTCGTTCTGCTCGGGAGTCTGGTAGGCAAAGCGTTTGACCAGCGATTGAATGTAGTTCTCCGGGTCGCGCGGAACCCAGGGGCGAGCTTCCAGCATGATGACTTCCTTGTCGATAGGTCTGTGTGGATGGCGATCGGCTGACCCGTACTAGCGGCATCGGCGCCCGCGTGGACGTGCGCCGTCGCTCCAGGCCGTACTGACGTCCGCAGCCATGGAACCCATCGTAGGCGGTGAATTTACACACGTATACTTATTGTTTTTTGTGTAATAGATTAGAAATTCTGTTGAATTCGCCGCTATCTGGCAGGGGGTAAACACCATGGAAGTGGGTCGCCTGCGGGCGCTGCTGGAACTGTCGAGGCGTGGCACGATTGCGGCTGCCGCAGAGGCGCTGTTCCTCACGCCATCAGCCGTATCGCAGCAGATTGCCCAGCTCGAAGAGGAGGCGGGCGTCAAATTGACGGAGCGCGTCGGACGCGGTGTCCGGCTCACCGGCGCGGGGCAGACGCTGGTCGGTTACGCGGAGCGGGTCATGGTCGTACTCGACGAAGCGCGCTCCGAACTGGCCGTGCTGCGCCGGGAAATCGCGGGTGAATTGCGGGTCGCCGCGTTTCCCTCGGTCGCGTCCGCGGTGCTGCCGGACACGGTCAAGTCATTGCGGCAAGTCTTTCCTCGCCTCGATATCATCCTGGAAGAAATGGAGCCGGTCGACGGGCTCTCGGCGCTGCGCTCCTGGCGAGCGGACATTGCGTTGATCGACGATCTGTCGCTCGTCGTCGGAGACAAACAGGAAAGCGTCGGTGTCGTGCCGCTGGCCGAAGACGTGCTATCGGTGGCGCTCGCGACAACTCACCCTCTGGCCGGGAAGGCTTCGCTGAGCGTGGCCGAACTCAAGCATGAAAGCTGGGCAATCGATTCGACCTCGAGCGTGTTTGGCGACTTCATCGCCAATCTATGTCGACGCGCAGGGTACGAACCGAGGATCAACGCGAAATGCCGCGGCTTCGAAGTGGTTGGCGCAATGGTGGCGTCCGGGTGCTCTGTGTCGATCGTGCCGGGGTTACGGCTGGTGCGCCCGCCTGCCGGCGTCGCGTGGGTGAAGCTGAGACCGGAGGTGCGCCGGAAGATCTACGTGGCGTTTCGGCGCGGAGAACGTCATCACCCCGCGATCAACGTCTTCGTCGAGGAGGTGGTCAGAACTGCGGCCCATCTCCTTGGATAGGTCCGCGGTGGTGGACATCGAAGCACGTCAGGCGATGCGCGTCACCACGTCTCCAGTTCGGCGACGACGGATCTGTTTTTGCCTCGCCGCTTCGCTTCGTAGAGCGCACGGTCAGCGAGCCGGAACGTCTCTGGCACGCCGATTAACTCCGAGATGCTCGAGACCCCGATACTGACCGTTACCCTGTGCCCGGAAATTTGCGCCACCGCGACGGCGCCGCAGATTTCACGTGCGAGGGCGTCCGCACTTTGCTGGTTGCCCGAAAAGATCACGCCGAACTCTTCGCCGCCAAGGCGACCGCAAATGTGCGGGCTGGCGCTTTCTTCGATGGCTCGCGCCACTGCGACCAGGACCTCGTCGCCGACGTCGTGCCCCGCGGTGTCATTGATCTGCTTGAAATCGTCGACATCGATGAGCAATAGCCAGAATTCCTCGCTGGAGCGGCGGTCCTGGCATTCATTGACTTCCAGCATGAAGCTTCGGCGATTCGCGATCCCGGTGAGTGCGTCCCTGAATGCAAATCGTGCCAGTTCGCGCTGCACCAGAAACGTCTTTTTCCGTTCCTGTGTGAAAAGGAGATTGAGCAGGAGACCGAGCGCAAGCGCGGCGAGCACGAACAGCAATATCCAGTTGCGGTCCGGTGAAGTCATCAGCGCCATCACCTCGCCGTGGGAGATGATCAGCCAGACAGTCAGTGCGCTTGCGAGATAGTTTAAATACCCGGAAAACACGGGGGCCATGCCCACGTTGATCGCAACGCCGATGGGAAGCACCCAGAACGCAGGACTACCGGTGCCGGGCATATTGGAGTGAAACGCCAGCGCCACGAATGCTGCGCATGCGAAGCGGCCCAGTGCGTCCAGCCGCAGTCCTCGTGAGGCGTACGTCATACCCATCGCGAGGAGGATGCCGGTGACGGCGACGAGCGTGCCTGCTACATCGAAGTGCGCATGGGGATTCGCGAACGCTCGCGACATGAGCCACGACACGAGCCCGAAGAACTGGACCGCCACAGCGAGATGGCGCGAGCTCTCCGCCGCATTTTCAAGGAAGAGACGCAGTTCTGTGGCGTCCCGAAAACTGCGTCGTTTCTCGAGAAATTGGGTTCTTCCCGTGTACGGCATGCCAGCGACCACCACCATTCAGGAACATTTGGATACGCCTCGGTATAACGACATGGCTGGCAATTCCTTTAGCGTGACATGGCCCCATCTCCAGCGGCGCGCGATAGCTGGCGCGTAGGCTAGCCGAAGCGGGCGTCCAGCCATCGCCTCGCCCAGTTCTCCGCATAGGCAATCGCATCCTCGCGTGCGTCGAATCCGGCGAGATCGCCGCTGGAGTGGATTTCACACTCGCTCCCATCACTATGGCTGGTGCTGATGCGCGCATGCGCCATATATTCCCCGTCCGCCCGGCGCGGCGTTGGGTCGATACGAAACCGGTCTGGAACTGAACGCATATTTCTCTCCCTGAATCACAGTGCGGAGTCCATAAGCCGCCCGCGACTGTGGACGGCCGCATTCGTGGTCTGCGATGGAGGGGAGCGGCGCGATCCCTGAGAAGTGGCAGCAGGAGGAGCGGCGGGATCGGTCGCAGTCGACGGATGTTTTCATACTACGCCGGCGCCTTCATTTGTGCAGGGGAGATTTCGACCTGCGTTCCCGCGCATTCCTTAACCGTGCGCGCGTCTCGATCAGGCCATTGAGTCGCGGATTGCGCGTCAACAACGTCGATCTTCATCGCGGCTGTGGCAGGTGCAGGCGTAGCCCTGCAGGTGTCAGCGGCAAACTTGAGCGAGGCATATACTGGGCTCGTCGCGGTGCCAGCCCTGCCTTCCGTTGCGGCCGGTTGCGGCGAGTCCGGAGAGGGGCATCATGAACGACCCATCAGCCGAGGAGCTTGAGCTTCTCACCGCAGACCTTCACCTCGCGGAAGCTCGAACGAGGCTGGCGGCACTGACGGTGTGCGTCCAGCGTCAGCGGGATCAGGGCGCCACCGACATGACAGGAGAGCATTTGCTTTTCGTCATGCGCGACATCATGCAGACAATGACACTGCACCGCGACCTGCTCAGACGCGAGGTCGAGCATCAGCGCAGGCTCTCATGCGAAAGGCGAGCACGGTGGCCGGTGGGCTAAACGGTCATTCCGGCGTCAGTGCTGGCAAACGCCTGTTGTGAGCCGGGAATCAGGAACGTGCCCAAACTGGGCAAGCAACAACTCGATGCGAAGAAGCGCGCAGATTGGCCGGTCCAGCACGACGAGGGATCGGGCGATGTTGCAGGCGCTTTGAACGCATACGTCCTGAGGCAGTCGCTCCTCGACGAAGTCGATGAATTTAGACAGATCGGACCGCACGCGTGTCTTTTCGCCGGCCCAGAGATCGATCGCCTGCATTTGCAGGGCTGCGAGACTCAGCAGATAGTCACTGCCTCTAAACGCGTTGATTCTATCCATCGCCGCCGTATCCCTGGAACCGGCGAGCTCAATGCCGTAACTCGTCATGGGTCAGCATACGCCGGGGGCGAGCCAACCGTCCCCAACATAGGCGTGTCCGAAACGCGTGCTTTTCGGAGCGGCGCGTGTGGGCTATTTCACTGGAGCGAAGAAAAACCCCTTTTCGGCGCTTGCTTCGGCGAACGGCATCCCAACGTGTGAGATGTCCTGCGTTCGGAAAACGCCGATGTTTCATTGCGGGCGCAATCGTTGTTGACAGAAACAACGAGGAAACCTGCGATCCGCTCACGAGAAAGTCTTTCGCTTTTCTCCGAATTTCAGTAGTCGATTGAGAACGACGTTAAATAACAAAAATAATTTTTAAAGAAAGTATAAGCCACTGAAATCGGAAAAATGTTGCACAACGAAATAAGTCACCGGATTTTTAGCTTGCGGCTTAAACAAAAGCGACTATCATCAGGTCAATCGATTTCCGAGCCGAATCTCCCACCATAAGCGGAGACGTTGTCGGTATGAGGGAAGGAGATGGCTGAGACATCAATTCCGGTCGATCTGATTCACTGGATTCTGGCAACACTTTCCATCGTTGCGCTGCTTGTCTTTCTCGTGCCACTTCGCTGGCGCGCGCCTGAGGCGGGTCCGGGTGCAATGTTCGTGGCGGGTTTGATTGCCTTTTTCGCATTCCGCACTCCGCTTGGGACATTGACTGTCGCAAGCGCGAAGGGCGTATGGGACGCCATATTCATCCTGTATGTCATGTGGCCTGCATTGCTGCTCTATCAGATCACCAAGCAGGCTGGCGGATACGATGCACTCCGGCACGGGATTTCCCGCTTTAGCCGGAATGAATTGTTCGTCATTCTCGGGCTCGGCTGGGTATTTTCATCGTTTCTTCAGGGCATCGCGGGCTTCGGCGCGCCGATTGCCGTTGTTGCACCGCTTTTGCTCGCAATTGGCGTCAGGCCGGTTTATGCCGCCGCCATTTCAATCATTGCGCATGCGTGGGCACGGTTCTTTGGCACGCTTGGCGTCGGCTGGCTGGCGACGTTGCAGGTGGCGGATGTGCAGGACGTGACGCGGGCCGCGTTCGAATCCTCGCTACTCCTGCTCATTCCCACATACTTTGGCGGGCTGCTGATCGTGTGGCTGTATGGACGGTGGGCCGCGGTGCGTCATGCATGGCCGCTCGTCCTGATTCTTGGCACCATACTCGGCTTCGGCCAGCTGATATTTGCGTTCCTGAGTCCGGAACTTTCCACGTTTCTCGCAGCGGCCATTGCGCTGATCGCGCTGTACCCGCTCTCTCGCTGGCGCCGTTTCAGCGAGCCGGTTCCGCAAGCCGATGTGCCGGAGCGGCCCGCAATGGACGAAACGGCGGTCCGTACCGCATCGGATGCGAGCGAGCCGGTGATGAGCATCGGCATGGCCTTTCTGCCGTATGTCGTGCTCACGGTCGTCACGCTGGGTATTTTGCTGATCGATCCGCTGAATAACGCCTTGCGGCAGTTCCGTATCGGTCTGCCGTTTCCCGAAGTGACCACGGGGTTCGGCGTGACGAATGCGGCGGTCGCGCGTTATGCGCCGTTTGCACCGTTCACCCATCCGGGAACGATGCTGCTGATATCGGCCATCATCGTGTGGATTGTCTATCGCGCGAATGGCTACTACGGGGCGTGGCAGTCGCGTCACGGCAAGGAGAATCTCGGGCGCTCGCTCATTGTGGATGGCGTGCCCGCGTCGCTGCCGGTCATCGCGTTCCTCGTGACGAGCCGGGTTCTCGATCACAGTGGACAGACCATGGTGCTCGCACACGGAATTGCCGACGCATCGCCCCCGCTCGTCTACGCGGGCATTGCCAGTGTGATCGGCGCGCTCGGCGCGTTCATGACGTCGAGCAGCACCGCATCGAACGTCCTGTTCGGCGGCTTGCAGAGCGACGTGGCGCAACTGCATTCGCTGCCCGTGGAGGCGATCGTGGCAGCGCAGGCGGCGGGCAGCGCCTACGGGAATGCCATCGGCCCCGCGAATATCGTGCTGGGCACCAGCATCACCGGTATCAAGGGGCAGGAAGGCGCGGTCATGAAACTCGCCATCCCGTGGACGATCATCGTGGCCATCCTCACCGGGATAGGCACGATTGTTCTCGTCATGCTCGCGTGAGGTCATCGGCATGGACAAGCTCGTTGCAGAAACGGTGGCGCTGATCCTGATGTTCCTGGCCTTTCCGCTCACCAGCAGGGGCGCGACCACCGGTAACACGCTGCTGCTGAGCCTCGGCCTGCTCTGCGTGATTGCCGGCGGCGCGCTGCCGATCATCACGCGGTTCATGGATCACTCCAAAGACAAGGTCAGGGACGCGGGCATCGAGTTCGACGATCGGGCCTCCTGATTGACGCGTCGATTTCGCGCGTTGGAGCGTGCCGCTTTGCCGGATTCACATCACGGGAGCGCATTCATCATGAGTCATCCAAACGGCCCTCGCACCGGTCGGCCACCCACACGTGCACCGCAAGGGATGGTGTCGACTCCTCACTATCTTGCGAGCCAGGCCGGTGTCGAAATGCTTCAACGCGGCGGCACGGCAGTCGATGCGGCGATTGCCGCAAATGCAGTGCTGTGCGTCGCCTACCCGCACATGGCGGGACTGGGCGGCGACGGATTCTGGCTGATCGCCGACGGCAAGAGCGAGCAGGTCTACGCCATCAATGCGAGCGGACCCGCTGCGCAGCAAGCCACACTGGCCCGCTATCGAGGCAGCGCCGGCGCCGACGAAATCGCGGCGCGCGGGCCGCAGGCCGTGCTCACCGTGCCGGGCGCGATCGACGGCTGGCGTCTTGCCCACGAGCGCTTCGGGCGGTTGTCGTGGACGGAACTGTTTGCGCCTGCGATCGGCTACGCGCGGGACGGCGTGCCGGTGAGCCGCTCGCTCGCGGACTGGACGGTACAGGACGTGCCGATCCTCACGAAATATCCCGAAACCGCGGCGATCTTCATGCCGGGGGGCCGTGTGCCGGCAGACGGCGAACGGCTCGTGCAGGGCGCGCTCGCACGCTCGCTCCAGCATCTCGCCGATCACGGCGCGCGGGCGGGATTTTACGAAGGGGATCTCGCCGCACGGATTTGCGGCGCGATCGGTCAGGCGGGCTCACCGCTGGAGGCGGCCGACTTCGCCGCGTACCACGCGCAATGGGTGACGCCGATCAGCACGACGTACCGCGGCAATACGGTGTATGAGCTGCCGCCGAATACACAAGGGTTCACGCCGCTGCAAATCCTGAACCTGATCGAAGGCTACGACGTCACCGCGTGGGGCGACGGTACGGCGGACTATTATCACCACCTCGCCGAAGCAGTGAAGATTGCGTTTGCCGACCGCGAAGAGTGGCTGACCGACCCGGATTTCGTCGCGATACCGGTGGACGAGCTTATCTCCAAGGCGTACTGCGACGACCGCCGCAAGCTGCTGGACCCCGAGCGTGCGCTCGACATCGCAACGGTGCCCGCGGGCATTCCGTATCAGCATCCGCACGAGCGCCGCGCGCCGGACGGCGACACCTGCTACTTCTGCGCCTCGGACAAGGACGGGATGGTCGTCTCGCTGATCCAGTCGATTTATCACGACTTCGGCAGCGCGGTGGTGGGTGGCGACACCGGCATCATCATGCAGAATCGCGGCGCTTTTTTCTCGCTGAACGAGCATCATCCGAACAGCCTGCAGCCGGGCAAGCGAACGTTCCATACGTTGATCCCGGCGCTGATGTCGCGCGACGGCAAGCCTTGCCTCGCATTCGGCTCGATGGGCGGGGAAGGGCAGCCGCAGACGCAGGCGGCGCTCGTCACGCGGATCGTGGACTTCGGCTACGACGTACAGCAGGCCATCGAAGCGCCGCGCTGGCTGATGGGCCGTACCTGGGGCACCAAATCGCGCAACATGTCGCTCGAGGGGCGCATTTCCGACGAGGTCGTGCGCGAACTGAAGCGCCGGGGGCAGCCCGTGCAGATGGTCACGCACTGGAATGACAACATGGGACACGCGCACGCGATCCGGGTCGATCGCGAACAGGGCTTTTATGAAGGCGGCGCCGATCCGCGCGGAGATGGCGCGGCGCTGGGCTACTAGCGTTTGCGGCGGCTGACGGCGGACTGGCGCACTGGTGGATTCGCACGAAGGGTCGAACACATGAACCCGATGATCGTTACCTCGCTCATTCTTGCCGTAACGATGGTGCTGTTCATCTGGAACAAGCTGCCCGCGGCGGTCGTCGCCGTCATGTCGTTGCTCGCGCTGTACCTCACGGGCGTGCTGACGATGCACGAGGCGTTGGGCGGATTCGGCGATCCGCTCATCGTCTTCATCGCCGCGCTGCTGGGCGTCGGGATCGGCCTCGAAACGACCGGCGTGGGTACGTGGGCGGGCCAATGGCTCATTCGTCATGCCGGCCAGAGCCATAAGCGGCTCATCGCTTCGCTGCTGATCCTGTCCGCGATCTCGACGGCATTGATCGGCATGAACGGCGCCGTTGTCGCGATGTTGCCGATCGCGGTCATCGTCTGCGTACGCACGCGGCTCGAGCCTTCCCAACTGATGATGCCGGTGTCGATTGCGTGCCTGACCGGCGCCAAGCTGACACTACTTGGCAGTCCTGTTAATGTCATCGCCGCGAGCGCGGCCGATGCGGCAGGTGGCGTGCCGATCCGCTTCTTCGAATGGTCGATCGTGGGCCTACCGCTTTTCGCGGGCAGTCTCGTCATCATTCTGGTACTCGGGCCGCTCTTGCTGCCCAAGCGCAGTTCGGGATCGCTGCCTGCCGATTTCAGCCAGCATGCGCACACGCTCGTCGAACAGTACCGCATGGCCGACGACGTGTGCCGGCTGCGCGTGCGCGCCGGCTCGCCGTTCATCGGCAAGACGACGGCCGACATCGATCTGACGCAATACCCGGGCCTCAGCGTCCTCGCGCTCATGGGCAAGGAGGATGAGGAGCTGGGCGGGCAGGAAGCGGCGGAGGGGCAGCACCTTCTGGTGCGCGGCGACGCGCAGGTTGTGGCACGACTGGCAAACGACCTGCACCTCGCCATTCGCGAGCCGTACGCGGAATCGCAGGCGGTGACCAATGCGTTGTTCAACCGCTCGTCCGGCCTTGCCGAGGTGGTGATCCCGCAGCGCTCCGCGCTAATTGGTCAAAGCGTGTTTCCGGGCATGGCGACGCACGAAGGAGACCTGATCGTTCTCGCCGTCCAGCGGGGTGGCGAAGACGTGCCTGGACCGTCCACGAATCTGCTTGCCGGCGACCATCTGCTGTTCCGGGGCACATGGGAGGCACTGGACAAGCACTTCTCCGACCCGCAGATCCTGATGGTCGATGCGCCGCAAACCGTCCGGCGCCAGACGGTCGCGCTCAGCCGCGGCGCGCGCGAGGCGCTCATCATCCTCGCTGTCCTGGTCGTACTGCTTACGACCAATGTCGTACCGGCTGCTGTGGCCACGCTGATCTGCGTGACGGCGATGGTGCTGACACGCGTGATCAAGCTGAGCCAGCTGTATTCCATCGACTGGAACACCTGCGTGCTGGTCGGCGCGCTGATCCCGCTCGCCACTGCGATGTCGAAGACCGGGCTCGCATATCTGCTTGGCGACTACGTGATCCAGATCGTCGGCACCGGCGGCCCGCGTGCCGTGATGGCAGGGCTTTTCGTCGTCGCGGCTGTGCTGACCCAGGTCATCTCCAACAACTCTTCCGCGCTCGTGACCGTGCCGATTGCGGTTGCCACAGCGCGGGAACTCGGGGTGTCCGCGACGCCGTTCCTGATCGCGGTCGCGCTGGGCGCCGGCGCAGCCCACCTCACGCCAATGAGCACGCCGGTGAACATCGTCACGTACGGGCCGGGTGCGTACGCGTTCGGCGACTACTGGAAGATCGGTGCGCTGATCGTGTTGTGGTCGATGGCGGTGGTCGTGTTCATTGCGCCGTTGTACTGGCGCTTCTAGTCAGGCATTCGCTCGCACGCTTATTCGGCGTCATCCTTCATTTCGCGCAGATGCTTGTAGACCGTCGCGCGCCCCATCCCCAGGACCTTCGCCACGTAATTGGCGGAACTCTTGCCCTTGAACGCGCCTTCGGCATACAGCGCTTCGACCAGTTCGCGCCGGTGTTCGCGCGTGAGCGAGTTGAGCGCGATCTGCCTCTCGCGCAGCCAGCCGTGCAGGAAGGTGTTGATGCGCTCCTGCCAGTCGTCCTTGAAGAGTTCCTCGGGCTGTGCGATCACGCCTGCGCCCCGCAGGAAAAGGTTGAGCGTGGCCTGCATGTCGTCGAACGCGGCGATGTTGAAGTTGATACACATCACACCCGCCGCGTGCCCTTCATCGTCGAACAGCGCCGTGCTCACGCAACGCATGCGCCGGCCGTCCCAGTTCACCTTCTCGTAGGGGCCGAGCAGCTTGTTGCGCGTGGTTTCCTCGACGTCTTCGAGCGCGGAGTCGTCGCCGATCTCGCGCTTCGAGAGATTGTTCGAGAGATACGCCACAGTCTGGTCCGTGAGGTCGTGAATCACGACCTCCGCGAACGGGAAGAACAGCGTGGTGATGCTGTCCGCCACGTGCGCATAGCGCGAGAGCAGCAGGTCGCGCGCGGTCTTCGGGCTGGCGGTTTTTTTCACGCGGATTGGCTCGTTTTCTCGTTTCGGCATCGGACTGGGACTGGGTTGCGGCACAAAGGATGTCGATGATACTGCGATCGCTCGATGCCGCGCATCAACAGGCATCAACGTGCGCTTCGCAGATGTGCATACAGCGCGTTCGCGACGGCCATGTCCTCGAGGCCAAGTCCGATCGAGCGGAAGAATGCATGGCGTGCGTAAGCCGGTCTCGGGCACGCGTCGTTGGCGAGTTCCGCGAGATCGCCCGCGATCGCATCCGGCGACCAGCCGTGCTCGCGCGCGGCCAGCACCATTTCGCCTGCGCTTTGCGGCGTGGTGTGGCGATAGTCGCAGTACACATCGAGCGAGGGCAGCGCGGCCGGATCGATTTCATGCGCGTTTGCGACGTTCGTGCTGATCGAAGTGATGAGCGCGGGTTTCGTGAGCGTGTCCAGCGCGAGCACGGGCTTGCCCGACGAGGTGCACAGCATCACCACGTCGGCGTCTTGCACGCAGGCTTCGGCCGTCTGCGCCATGCTTGCCCGTGCGTCCAGGGCGCGCAGTTCAGACTGACGCTGTGCGTCGCACGCGAGCTTCGGCGAAAACACGCGAATGCTCTCCCACGCGCGAAGCGGCGCAACGTGACGAATATGCGCCAGCGCGACCGCGCCCGAGCCGATCACGGCCAGGCGTTTCGCCTCGCGCGGCGCGAGCTGGTCGACGGCGAGCGCCGTGGTGCCCGCGGTGCGCTCGGTGGTGAGCAGCGCCGAGTCGCACCACATGAGCGGCTGACCCGTTTTCATCGACATCAGCGCGGTCCACGCGGTGATGATGGGCGGCTGGCCTTCGGCGCCGACGATATACGGCGAGAGTTTCGCGCCGAAGACGCCCGCTTCGGCCAACACGCCGAGATAGGTGATGAAGTCGCCTGCCTGCTTCGGGAACAGCGTGAGGGTTTGCGGCGGCTGCACGGCGTCGCCGCGGCCGAGCGAGGCGAACAGGCGGGCCAGTTCGCCCCGCACGTCGAGGCTGGGCAGGGCGGCTCGCACCTGGGCGGCGTCGACGACGAGCGGCGCGGCGATGGCTTGGGACATCTCGTTCATGTTGGGGCTCCGGAGTCGCGGTGTAGACATTTTTGTCCATTCTAGACTTTATTTTTATTTTTCGTCTATATTCCTCCTGCGGCCGCGGCCCTCGTGAAAGGGCGCCGCACGAAAGCGCAACACACGTGAACAGACACTTATTACGAATTGGGTGACGACGATGAACAGGAAGATGATTCGCTTTGCGGCTGCGGCCAGCCTTGCGTGCCTGGCGGGTATGACGGCGGGCGCGGCGCACGCGCAAGACCCGAAAACGCTGCGCTTCGGCGTGGAGGCGTCCTATCCGCCGTTCGAGAGCAAGACGCCCTCGGGTGATCTGCAAGGCTTCGACATCGATATCGGCAACGCGGTGTGCCAGAAACTGCAGATGAAGTGCGTGTGGGTGGAGAACAGCTTCGACGGCCTGATCGCCGCGCTCGAGGCGCGCAAGTTCGACGTCATCAACTCGGCCATGAACATCACCGACAAACGGCGTCAGCAGATCGCCTTCACGCCCGCCATCTACGTGATGCCGATCCAGATGGTCGCGAAGCGCGGCTCGGGCCTGCAGCCCACGCCGGCGAGCCTGAAGGGCAAGTCGGTTGGCGTGCTGCAAGGCTCGACGCAGGAAGACTATGTGCGCAAGCATTGGGGCACGCAGGGCGTGAACGTCGTCACCTACGAGAACCAGGACCAGATTTTCGCGGACCTCGCAGCCGGGCGCCTGGACGGCGCGGTGCAGGAAGTGCAGACCGCCACGGACGGCTTCCTGTCGAAACCGCAGGGCAAGGGCTTCGAATTCGCGGGCGCGCCGCTCAAGGACCCAGCCACGCTCGGCGAAGGCACGGGCTTCGGCATGCGCAAGGACGACGCGGCGCTCAAGGCGAAGGTGGTCGCCGCGATCGATTCGCTGCGCCAGGACGGTACGCTCACGAAGCTGTCGATGAAGTATTTCGGCCGCGATATCGTCGCGAAGTGATGTTGATGACTTTGGAATCCAGAGCCGATTCATGAGCAAGAGCGCGATCGTTCTCGGTGCGGGAATCGTGGGCGTGAGCGTCGCGCTGCATCTGCAGGCGCGCGGCGTGCAGGTCACGCTCGTCGACCGGCGCGGGCCCGGCGAGGAAACGAGCCATGGCAATGCGGGGTTGATCGAGTCGTCGTCGGTGGTGCCTTATGGCTTTCCGCGCGACTGGCGCACGCTGCTGCGCCTCGTGCGCAACGACTCGACCGTGCTGCGCTACGACGTGCGCTCGTTGCCCGCTTATGCACGCTGGCTCGCGTCCTTCTGGCGCGAGTCGTCGCCGGCGCGCCTCGCGCACGCCGCGCACGACATGCTGCCGCTCATCGAGCGCAGCGTGGCCGAGCACGACGCACTGATCGAGCGTGCCGGCTTGCGCGAAATCGTGCGGCCCGTCGGCTGGCTCGAAGCGTGGCGCTCGGCCGCCGGCCTCGAACGCGAAATGCGCACGGCACAGGGCGTGGCCGACGCACACGGCCTACATGTGCAGATGTTCGACGCACCGGGCCTGCTCGCACTGGAGCCCTCACTCCACGAGGGCTATGCGGGCGCGATTCACTGGATCGATCCCGCAAGCGTGGCGGATCCTGGCGCGCTGACAAAGGGCTATGCGCAATTGTTCCTGCGTGAAGGCGGTACATTTGCACGGGGCGATGCGCGTACGCTGATGCCCGAAGGCAAAGGTTGGCGAGTGCAGACCGAGGAAGGACCGGCGAGCGCCGAGCTTGCGGTCGTGGCGCTCGGCCCCTGGTCGGATCTCGTGACGCAGCCGCTCGGCTACCGTGTGCCGCTCATGGTCAAGCGCGGCTATCACATGCACTACGCGAGCGAGGCGCGTGCGCCGCTCGTGCGTCCGGTGGTGGATATCGAAGGCGGTTACGTCGTCGCACCGATGCGTCGCGGCCTGCGTCTCACCACTGGCGTCGAGCTTGCCACGCGCGAGCGGCCTCCCAACTACGCGCAGCTCGACGCGGCCGAGCGCGAAGCGCGTCCCGTGTTCGGCCTCGGCGCGCGGCTAGACGAAACACCGTGGATGGGCTTGCGCCCGTGTACGCCCGACATGCGCCCGCTACTTGGGCCTGCGCCGCGCCATGCGGGGCTGTGGTTCGCGTTCGGTCACAATCATCATGGGCTCACGCTAGGGCCGGTCACGGCGCGCCTCGTTGCCGAGCAAATCGTCGGTGAAACGCCGTTCATCGATCCCACGCCGTATTTGCCCGCGCGATTTAGCTAGGTCAGTCGTGCCCTTCAGCACGGACGGAATCGACGACAGCCTTCACGGCATTGACGACTACGTCCGGCCGCTCGAATTGAATGTCGTGGTCCGAGTCGACATACTCATGGCGGCTATTTGACGACCACGTGGCCTCATCGTCCTGCAGCCGCTTCCAGATGATGCGCACTTGCTCTCCCTGAGCGCTCGTAATTTTCATCGATTGAAGCGCTGCCGGTGAGAACGGCGCCATCGCGGTCAGTACATAGAGAGGGCGTTGCCCGAGTTGACGAAACGTTCCGGCCTCAGCAAGTGTCTCATTCAAGGCATTGTTCTCCCGTAGCATGGGCGCAAGGGAAGTGGGCGCGTACGCCCTGATGGCCTGAACGTCTTCGAGGCTTTGATTCGGCGCTTGTTGGACCAAACCTGGCGCCAATGCGCGCACGAGCCCGCTCCACGCCAGCGATGCGGCGAGCTCGGCCAACATCGTGTCCGATGGCGGCATAACCGTTTGAAGTGCCTTAACCTGATCCGGGTGCGATGCGTCGACGAATACCAGGCCTGCAATGTCCGCGCCGTAGAATTTTGTGTAGGCCATGATGTACGGGCCTCCCAACGACTGTCCGACGATCACGAACGGACCATGCTCACCGGCCGTGCTCAACGCGCGATGCAAATCTTCGGCGACAGTTCTTGCATCGAAAGCCCCTTTGCCTGGCTCACTCCACATAATCCCAGCGCGGCTATAAGAGCACGTGCGCGTCTTCTCGGCTACGGAAGGCTGAACAGCTGACCAGCTCAAAGCACCGCTCAAATCCAGGCCAGATTCAAAAACTACCGTGGGCGAGCCAGTGCCGATGCAATAAAGCTGGATATTTCGACCGCCAACGTCGACGAGTTCCCCGGGCGGAGAAAAGCGCTTCCTGGTCACGTGCCGCTCATAAGCTTCGAAGGTGGCACCCGATGCAGTGACAAGAACGATTAATGCGAGTCCCGCCAATGCAATACGAATAATCCAGCGTTTCACGACGTTTTCCTGATAGGCCGGTCGCGTGGGATTATGCACCTCTTTATGGCGGCGACTACGTTTATGGCAAGCTATATGGCAATCTCAACCCGGACCTAGCCAAAACCGTGAGCATTCACACATACATGCTGTTCGTCGGCGCCAGTCTCATTTTGTGCCTCGTCCCCGGTCCCGATATGTTGTTCTTGCTTGGGCGGACGATCGCCCAGGGGCGCGGGGCAGGCCTTTGCGCTGCATTCGGGATTAATCTCGGCGCTTACGTGCACCTGCTTGCCGCGGTAACCGGTCTCTCTGCGATTGTCCTCGCATCGGCGACGGCGTTCACCGCTGTGAAGTGGCTAGGTGCTGCCTATCTGGTCTATCTCGGCTTGGGAGCATTGGCCTCCAGGGGAAGCGTTGCTATTCCTGTTGGCGACGCCAGGAAAAAAGCTTTGCGGCTCATCTTTTGGCAAGGCTTTCTCAGCGACGTGTTAAACCCGAAAGTCGCGCTGTTTTACCTCGCATTGCTTCCCCAGTTCATGAACGCGCACGACCCAAATCCTCTGAAGCATCTCATCGCGTTGGGCGTGATTGGCAATATGGTTGGAATAGCGACGAGCATTACCTATGTGTTTCTCGCAGCGCGAATGACAAGTGCACTTCGCCGCAACCAGGCTATTTCATATTGGCTGACCAAGACCATGGGCGCCTTGTTTGTCGGATTAGGCCTGAAGTTGGCAACAGAGAAAATCTGATATGGCGATCACTTAGAATCTGTCAACGATTCAGGGGGATGTCGCAAGGTCGCCCATAGCCGCGAGATCAGCCGCGTTGTACTCAAGACGCCAGTTCGATCCCGTGGCGCATCATCACGGCCTTTATCATGTCCATATTCGGTGGGCCGCCGGCGCCCAACACGCCGGCTACCTCGCGAAAGTAGTCAGGCCCGATGTTGGCGGGCGAAAACACCAAGAGCGCACGAGCGGGGACTTCGCCCGGATTCGAAAAATGATGGACGCTGCCGCGCGGTGAGAAGCAGTAATCGCCCACGCTCAGGACGCGCACGCAGTCGTCGACCCGGTAGGTCAGCGATCCCTCCAGGACGTGGATCGTCTCGTCAACGTCGACGTGGCGATGAGGGGGCGGGACTTTGGCACCTGGCTGGACAACCATTTCCGCCATCGCCATATGGCCTGTGGTGTCCCGCCCATCGACCAGGAAGCGCATCGACAGTTGTCCGATGGTGATCAGTTCGTCAGGCGCTGAATGCATGGCGAAACTCCACGGCGTTATGGTAAAGTCACTTTACTATATGGGCACCAAACGTCAATCCCTTTCTACGCAAAGATTTTTCGGCGATCCGGATCCCGATGATCCGCTCATCGGGGCCCGGCTGCGCTTTTGCCTCAACCACGTAGAGCAGCGCCTGGGCGAGGCGTTAGCCGCGGCCGGCTTTGCAGACATCCAGATTGCCCACTTCAAGGTATTGCGCTTTCCTCCTCCGGAAAACGAGCGTCCCATTGACCTGGCACAGCGCGCGGGCATGTCCAAGCAGGCGATGAACTATCTGCTACTGCAACTTGAAGAGCTGGGCTATGTGCAGAGGATTGCGATGGGGGACTCTTCCGCGCGCCTTGTTTCTCTGACCGAGAAGGGCTGGAAAGTGGCTGAAATACAGCGCGCCACGGTGCACGAGATCGAACGCGAATGGGAGCGGCGGCTCGGTGCGGAACGCTTTCAGACGTTTTATGCGGTGCTGAAGGAACTGACGGACGGGTGATCAATCAGCGACTGCCGTAACTCCACAATGCAACGAACTACGGCCGTTCAGCCTAGCCGCTTTTCAAACCAATGATGGGCATACGGCTCCGCGCTGAACGCATCGATTTCGATGTATCCAGATTGCCGGTATAGCGAGATCGCCTCGCGCAGAGCGCGATTTGTCTCCAGCCGGATAACACGCGCTTTAGCCTGCCGCGCACGTTTTTCCGCTTCAACAATCAATCGACGGCCTACACCCATGCCGCGAGCCGAAGGACTCACCCACATTCTCTTAAGCTCCGCCGGCGCCTTCTTATGAAACTTAAGCGCGACGCAGCCGATCGGGCTTCCATGGAGCCTAGCGACAATCAACGCGCCTTCTGGCGCCGTAAGCTCATGCACATCTGCCGATAGGCTCAAGGCTGGATCGAATCCAGCGTCAAAGCGCTCGTCAAGTTCACCGAAGTACTGTTCAAAGCACCACTGCGCATCATCGCTTTCCGGCTTCTCAAGCGCAAACTGCACAAGAGAGGCCTTTAGCAAACGCTCGACCTCGGACATGGCTTCGATCAGTCGCCGGCGCTGCTCGTCGCCGAGTGGTTCGAGCGCACGTAAAGCGACCGCGTCGGAGAGCCGTTCGAGCTCGGCCCTTTCAATCAGTCCTTCTTCAGTCAGGCACGCCCGGCGTACTCTGCGGTCGGTCGAATGAGTAAGGACGGCGACAAGTTTCTGCCTCTCAAGAGACGCCAAGGTACGGCTGACATAACCCGAATCGAGGTTTAGCCGCGCGCGCAGCATACGAATATCCGCACCTTCGACACCGATTTCCCATAACAGGCGTGATTCACCCATCGGCCGGCCTCGTCCGAGGAAATGATCGTCGATAGCGCCGATGCTTTCGGCGACTATGCGGTTAAAGCTACGAACCTGGCGAATGTCGGATGCGTCCATATCTCTGACTTTAGTCAGAGATATCGATTCCGTCAACATCGAGCCTGGCGAGGGGCAACCCATCGAGGACCGGGTGGGCCAACAACCAATGCGAGACGGAGCAAGCAGCGTGAGCAAGCGATAGCCATCGTAGCGAGTACCTCAGCGCAAACGATTAGAAATGCTTTGACCGCCCGATATTTGAGCGCACGATAGGCGAACGCGGCTTGGTGGTCATGCTTGTACCAGAGGTTGGCAGCATGCCCGGGCGCGGCGGCGACATCCGGAGCTGTGAAAAAACGCAAGGCGGCGACTCAAGGAGCGAGCGATGAAATTCTATGCACGTGAGTACGAGGGGCGGCTGGAAGTGTTTAGCTTCGACGGGGTTTACAGAATTCGCATCACTCAGTTGTGCGGCGCGGCAAAAAAAAGCGTTCGCAGATACCGTCGAGCTATGGATAAGTGACGGCATATCGGTAGATGAAGCCGTCGCCCGAGAGGCCGAGTCGTTAGCCCGATTAATTAAGGAATACTAGAAAGAAAGAGGCCGCAGCGGTGCTGCTTGCCTGCTGTCGTTAGCACCTTCATCTTCCGTACACCACAGTATCAGTTTATCTAATGATGCCCTATGCCTGATTTGATTTCCTGAATGTGTCACTACACTCGTCTTCAGAGATACGCCAATTCTGATGGCTATCCAGCGTTCCACTCTTCCAATCTGGAGACGTCCTGTGAGAGACAACCACGCTCGAATGAGCACCTACTTGTGCCGGCTTTTAGCAGGTCTTGCATTCTGCCTGTTCTCGGTGGCTCCGGCGATGGCGCAATCGACATCGCCCGGAACACTGCCCCACGTTGCAGTGCTGGCAACCGGCGGCACGATCGCAGGAACCGCGGGGAGCGAGACGCAAACGACGGGCTATAAGCCAGGCGTACTGACGGCTGACGCGCTTCTTAAATCGGTTCCGTCACTGGGCAAGGTTGCGCAGGTGTCCGGCGAGCAGATTTCGAATGTCGGAAGTGAGAACATCACCAACGATATCCTTCTAAAGCTTGCCAAGCGCGTGAATCAGCTTCTTGCTCAACCGGATATCGCGGGTGTCGTGGTGACTCACGGCACCGATACCCTCGAAGAAACAGCATATTTTCTCGATCTCGTCGTCAAGAGCGACAAGCCCGTGGTCGTCACGGGATCGATGCGGCCGTCGACGGCCATCAGTGCCGACGGCCCGAGCAACCTCCTGCAGGCAGTCACGGTTGCCGCGTCGCCGGAGGCCCGCGGCCACGGCGTCATGATCGTGCTGAACGACCGGATCGGCTCGGCTCGCTACACCACGAAGACCAATGGCACGTCGCTGGATACGTTCAAGGGAAACGATTCCGGCTACCTGGGCACGCTGGTTGACGAGGTTCCTCACTTCGAGACGTCCGTGTTGAAGCGCAACACCACTTCAACGCCGTTTGACGTGTCGAAGCTCGATTCTCTTCCGGAAGTCGATATCGTCTACGGCTATCAGAATGACGGCGGCTTCATGTACGACGCCGCAGTTGCGCACGGAGCAAAGGGCATTGTGGTCGCAGGCGTTGGAGCAGGCAGCGAATCACTCCTCACACTTCCGTCAATCAAGAAGGCGATCGCCCAGGGCGTGATTGTGGTCCGCTCCTCCCGTACAGGGGGCGGATTCGTACCGGAAGATCCGGCCTACGTGGGGCTTCTCGGCGACGATCTGAACCCTCAGAAGGCCCGCATTCTTCTCATGCTCGCGCTCACGACAACCAAAGATCCGTCGAGCATCCAGGCAATGCTTCACGAGTTCTGAGCCGCTTCGCCGGCTGAGAGCCGGTGAAGAGGGTTCGTTCAGGCGCGACGGTGCTGCCAAAGCACCGCCGCGCCGCGTGCCGTTCCCGCTCCGAGCCTGGACCCGATTGGCGTGCGTCGAGGTGCTCAACTTCAACCCCCGCGTGACATACTATTAGAATCATTGATACTGACACCGGACATGCTGTTTTCTTGAATTCGAGTCCCTACACTGGTTTCAGAAGGCGCAGACAGGCGCCTCGCTGATAACCAGAGTCCAGGAGACGAAAGTGAGCAAGCAGATATTGATGGAGGACGTTCCGCTGCGCGGTTTCCACTTGCGCGTGGCGTTTAGCGGTACCGGCGGACAGTTCAGCGACGGCTTCGTGCTGGGCATCATCGGAATCGCAGTAAGCATGGCTGCGGGCGCACTTCATCTGAACGCGCTCTGGATGGGCGCGCTCGGTGCAGCGTCCCTTGCCGGCCTGTTTTTTGGAAGCATGTTTGCAGGTCCGGTGGCGGACAGATATGGACGCCGCACCATTTTCGCCTTTGACATGCTGCTCTTTGCAGTGATTTCAGCAGCGCAATTCTTTGTGACGTCGCCGACCCAACTGCTGGTGTTGCGCGTGCTGCTTGGTCTCATTCTCGGCGCTGACTATGTCGTGAGCAAATCGCTTGTCACGGAGTTTTCGCCACGCCGCTATCGTGGCCGTCTCCTGAGTGTGCTCGCGGCAGCCTGGGCGGCGGGCTACGTCTGCGCGTACCTCGCTGGCTTCGCCATTCGCGATATCGGCCCCGACGCATGGCGGATCATGCTGGCCGCCAGTGGATTGCCCGCACTGCTGATCCTCCCATTCCGTCTTGGTGTACCCGAGTCGCCCATGTGGCTGATGAAACGCGGCCGGAAAGACGAGGCACTGAAAATCATCCGCGCAAAGTTCGGTCCGGAGACCATTCTGCCTGCACCGTCTGCCGAACCTCAGCAACGTCGTGGTGCCTGGTCAGAACTGTTCTCGGCCCGCTGGAGAAAGAACACGCTGGTCGGCTGCGTGTTCTACACGTGCCAGGTCATTCCATACTTTGCGCTCGGTACCTTCTCTCCGAAGGTGCTTCAAGCCTTGCAGGTCAAGGACGGCTTCGTCGGTGGACTTGTCTATAACGTGCTGCTGTTCGCCGGAGCAATCTTCGGATTGCTGATCGTAGACAGGCTCTCGCGCCGTGCATTTCTCGTTGGCAGCTTCTATCTCGCTGCAATCGGACTCGCGGTGCTCGCTTACGCCGGATTCGGGCCGCTCGGCACAATACTCGCCTTTGGCATCTTCGCCTGCATTCTCTCGGCTGCGGCGAACCTCGAGTTTGTCTATCCGCCAGAGCTTTTCCCGACCCACCTGCGTGCGTCAGGCGTCGGACTGGCCGTTGCCTCCAGCCGGTTCGGCTCCGCGATCAGTACGTTCCTCCTGCCCGTGGCCGTGCAGCAGGTTGGCATTCACGCTGCGCTCGGTGTGTGCGTGGCCGTATTGGTGTTCGGTGGCGTGTTCTGTCATTTGTTCGCACCGGAGACCGGCAAAGAGAGTCTTTCGGATATGGGTTCTGGTCACGGCAGCAACGAGCCGGCGGTGGACGGCAGCCAGAACGTGAGCCTGCATACAGCGGGCCATCGCCACTGAAGCCCTGGCGTCTGACGCTCCCACGTTGGCGCACGCATGGCGATGTCTGCTGACTGTAACTATGGGAGAGTCCATCGTGTCGCTCAACAAGCCAATCGATATGTATGCGGTACAGGTGTTCGTCGCAGTGGCGGAGGAGGGCAGCATGTCTGGTGCGGCCGCACGCATGGGTATTTCCCAATCGGGTGTCTCGCAGATCATTCGCCAACTGGAAGACGAACTGGGCGTCGTGCTGGTCAATCGCACGACCCGTCCCCTCGCGTTGACGCCGTACGGCATCGCATTGCGGAACCGCGGAGCGGTACTCAGCGAGGAGATCGCCAATCTGAAGGCCCAGGTCGTCGAAGCGGGGCGCGGCATCAAGCCTGATCTTCGCATCGGATTTGTCGACTCGTTCGCGGCCACGTGCGGCTCGGCGTTTACGAAGCGGCTGCTGGAGAAGGTATCGCAGCTGTCGATCCGTACGGGATTGAGCCCGCAGCAAGGCGAGGCGCTGCTGCGGCGCGACCTGGATCTCATCGTCACGAGCGACGCGTTGATCGACGCCAATGACGTAGTGCGCTTCCGGCTCCTCTCCGAGAAGTACTTTGTCATCACGCCGCGGGATTTCCGCAAGCCGGTTCGAACCATGGAGGACATCAGGGCGTTGGCCAATGCATTGCCCATCGTGCGCTTTAACCGCAAATCACAGGTCGGCATGCAGATCGAGCGCTATCTGCGCCGTATCGATCTTCGCATGCCGACGAGGCTCGAGCTCGACAACGCCGATGCGCTCACTTCGATGGTGGCAGAAGGCATCGGCTGGGCTGTGACCTCGCCGATGTGTCTGTTGCAGGGTGCAGCTTACGCGGACCAGGTGACGCGCCACGTTGTCGACAGGCTAGGCCTCGAGCGCTCGCTATATCTGGTAGCGCGACGCGACGAATACAGCGCTTTCTTCGAAGACGCGTGCGACACGGCGTCCGAAGTGATCGAAACATCGTTCCTGCCGCGAGTGAAAAAGGCACTCGGTCAGGAAATTGAACAACTGATTGATGTTGGAAACAGGAACTCAAATGAACAGCCAAGCCAAAGCTGAAACGCGTGCCGAACGCGACTATGTTGGTGAAGTCGATATTCCGGTCGACAAATTGTATGGCGTCAATTCGGTAAGAGGCGTCGACAATCTCACGGTTTCTCCTCTCAGCATTGCTCACTACCCGGCGTTTGCGGTGGCTTTCGCGCAGTGCAAATGGGCGGCCGCGCTCGCGAACCGGGACACCGATGTCATCACGCCGGAACAATGCGATGCAATCAGCCGGGCGTGTCAGGAGATCATCGAAGGCCAGTTTCGTGACTCGCTGATCGTCGATCTGCTCGAGGGCTCGGGTGGCACGTCGACGAACATGAACTTCAACGAGGTGATCGCCAATCGGGCGCAACAGCTTTTGGGTCACGTGCCGGGCTCGTACGACGTGATCCATCCCAACGACCATGTCAACCGCTCGCAGTCCACGAACGACGTGTATCCAGCCGCGCTGAAGATTGCGACGTACGCGATGCTCGGACCGCTCATTGCGGAAGTTGAAAAGCTGGCTGAGCAGTTCGATCGCAAGTCGATCGAGTTCGCCGATGTCCTTCACCTCGGCCGTACGTGTTTGCAGGATGCGCAGCCGATGCGTCTCGGTCAGCTTTTTGGCGGTTATGCATCGCTTGCGCGACGTCTGGCGGAAGAATTGACGGCAGTGCGCGACAAACTTCGGACGCTGCCGCTGGGTGGTACCGCGATTGGTACGGGTTTTGGTGCGCCCGCTAGGTATCGATCCGCCGTCTATCAACACCTCTCGGAGATCGCGAGTGTTGACTATGTCGCGCCGGCAAACTCGTTCGACGCGATGCAGAATATGGACGTGTTCTCGCGCGTTTCAGGCGAGCTTCGTACCTGTGCGGCGTCCATTGCAAAAATTGCATCGGACCTGACGGTTCTCTCCTCCGGACCCGTGGGTGGAATCGGGGAGTTGCGCCTTCCGGAGGCGCAAGCCGGTTCCTCGATCATGCCGGGCAAGGTCAATCCCGTGCTGCCGATGGCGATGATCCAGCTGAGCTTTGCGGTCATAGGCAATGATGTCGCGGTGGCTCAGGCTGTCCAGTATGGCGAACTGGAAATCAATCACTTCGAGCCTGTCGTGGCTTCCCGTGTGTTCGACAGCATCATGCTGCTGACCAACGGCATCGAGAGGTTCACGCAGAAGTGTGTTGCCGGCATCACCGCCGACGTTGCATGCAATGAGCGACACCTGATGGACTCGATGGCTGTGGCCACGGCGCTCGTGCCGAAACTTGGATATGCTCGTGTCAGCAAGCTGGCGCGGCAGTCGGTTGCGGAAGGCCGGCCACTGGTGCAGATTCTCGAGGAATCGGGTCTGCTGTCGCGCGACGACACGCTGTCGCTGATCGATACGGCCTCGTACCCGGTTTTTGAGCCGAGGTGATCGACTGCTTGCCGGCGCGCGAGATGCGGCCGGCATGTGCAACATTCTGGATCGAACGGGAAATGATAGAAAGGGATGAACTGCTAGAACTGCTCGAGCAGCAGGATGTGCCGTTTGAATGCGAGTTTCACGAGCAGGTGCTCAACATGGCGGATTCCGGGGCGCTCAAGCTGTCGCTTGACGGCGCGCGCTGCAAGAATCTTCTGCTGCAGGACAAGCAGGGCGGTCTGTACCTCGTGGTGACGACCGCGCATAAATCGCTGGATCTGCCCGCCGTTGCGAAGACGCTGAACAGCAAGCGTCTGTCGTTCGCTTCGGCCGATCGTCTCTTCGATCTGCTTGGGGTGAGGCCTGGCTCGTTGAGCCCACTCGCCTTGGTCAATGACCGCGCTCATCACGTTCGCCTCGTGATCGACAACGACCTGGCGCACGAACCGGTCTTTTTGTTTCATCCACTCGACAGCACGGCGACGATCGCGTTGTCGAAGCGAGATCTCGAAGATTTTCTGCAGCGCATTGACCACGCTCCGTCGTGGTACGCCCTCGGAGCGAGACAGGCGGCTTGAAGTGCCGACTCATCGCGGCGTAATTCACGCATGCCTCGTCCGAGGCGTCTGCGAAGCAGCGTACGCAGCGTCACGCCATCGGCGTAGCCAACCTCAGCAGCGATCGCCTCGATATCCATGTGGGTTGTCCGAATCAGGTGAAGCGCACGCTCGACGCGCAAATCCTGGAAGTACGAAAGAGGCGATTTGCCGAGCACCGACTCGATACGACGCTGCAGGGTTCGCTTGCTCGTCGGAGCATCGGCCGCTGAGTCCAGCGAAAACCCTTCTGCGAGCCGCGAACGGGCCCAGCGCTCAAACTACCGGCATATAACGAGCGACAAGAGCGGAAAGCTCGGGGCTCGACTGACGTATCAGCCACAGTGCGAGATCGAGATGCCCGTTCGGCGCGGCCGATGTCCTACTCACTCCTTGCTCTCAGGAAAGACACACCCGCCGTTGCGGACCAACTCCTTTACCTCTTCGCTCACCTTCACGGGGCTTCGATTCAATCGAGCAACGAACTCCTTGCAGCGCCGCACGTACGACTTCGAGTCGTGCTTCGCGCTCCAAAGGACGATGTTGAGCAGGATGGGAATGAGGTCCAGGCCCTTCTCGGTCAGCGCGTAGAAGTCCTTGCGCCTGTCGTCGGGGTTAGGCGCCTTCGAGAGAATCCCTTGTTCCTCGAGAAAGGCAAGGCGGGAAGCCAGGACGTTGGTCGCGATGCCTTCTTCCGATTTCAGGAATTCACCGTATGTCTTCTTGCCAGCGAAGACGATGTCGCGAACGATCAAGAGCGACCACCTGTCGCCGAAGATCTCCACGCCGTAGTTCACTGAGCAATGGGACCGAATGTCTTCTTTGGGCGTCGTCTTCATGGCTATATCTTAGCATCACTTGCATACAGCAAGTAAAGTGCCCGCAGGTCAACCAGATTATTTCCCCCAGAGCATTCACGCAGGATCTGCCGCTCCATGACAACGCCAACCTTAAGGCTTGGTTCGAGCGCGTGCTGGACCGGCCAGCGGTCCAGAAAGGCCTGGCGATCCCAAAGCCGTTCCCGCGGGAAGAGCAGTTCGAGGCCTTTATCAAGGCCACCGTCGGTGTCGGGACTGTCGCCAAAACGATCGCCAGGCACGTCCTGCCGCTAGGTCACCAGGTTGTGCTTAGCAACTCGCGTGGGCCTCAGTCGCTCGCTGCCGACGTGGCGGAGTTGGGTTCCGGCGCCGCCGCCGGAACGGCGAAAGAGGCCGCGGCGCAGGATCTCGTCGTGCTTGCCGCCAATTGGGCGAACGTGCAGGAGGCGTTGTTTTCGGTCGGCGATCGGGCGGGCCGAATCCTGGTGGATGCGTCTAACCGGGTTGCCAGCTAGGCGCTGGGCCCGAAGTCGTTATGGTTCCTGGATCCCCGCGGATCAGGGCTGGCGCTTGCCGCGGCCACCAGCGGGTTTTGCTGCCGGCTTACGTGAGCCGGCAGCCGGCTTGCCGGCGGGTTTGCTGCGAGGCTTTTGCAAGCTAAATGGGCTACCGCTGACCAGGTCTGGACCTTTACCGGCGGCCACCGCGCGCTGCGCCACAGGCTCGCGTTTCTTGTCGCCACCTTGCGGGCGCGGTTTTTTGCTGACCACCGCCGTGGCGCCCGGCGCAGCTTGCGGCACTTTGGGCTTCTTGGTTTTTTTCGGTTTCTTGATGATCTGGCCCGTCGCGCTGGTTTGCGGCACGCGGTGTTCGGCTTCAAAACCCGGCTCTTCTTCACGGGGCAGCGTTTGCCGGATCAGTGCTTCAATCGCGGCCAGTTGCGGCGCTTCATCGGCACACACGAGGGACACCGCCACGCCGCTGGCGCCCGCGCGGCCGGTACGGCCAATGCGGTGCACGTAGTCTTGCGCCACGATCGGCAGATCAACGTTGATCACCAGCGGCAGGTCGTCGATATCCAGCCCGCGCGCAGCCACATCGGTGGCCACCAGCATCTGCACTTCGCCCGCCTTGAAGCGCTCCAGCGCACGCAGGCGCGCGGGTTGCGGTTTGTCGCCGTGGATGGTGTCCACCGCGTAGCCCGCGTCATCCAGCATGGCCGCCAGGTAATCCACGCCAGTGCGGGTTTTGACGAACACCAGCGCGTGCTCCCAGTTGTTCTCAGCCACAAGGTGCATGAAGAGCTCAGGCTTGTTCCTCTTATCCACTGGCACGACCCACTGCTTGATCTTGCTGGCCGTGGCATTGGGCGGGCTCACGCTGATATTGACCGGGCTGCGCAGAATGCCCGCCGCCATAGTGCGGATGTCGTCGGTAAACGTCGCCGAGAACAGCAGGGTCTGGCGCTGGGCGGGCAAGGTGGCGAAGACCGCGTTCAGTTCGCGCGCAAAGCCAAGATCCAGCATGCGGTCGGCTTCATCCAGCACCAGCGTCTCGACCTGATCGAACTGCACTGCGTTCTGGCGATTGAGATCCAGCAAACGGCCCGGCGTGGCGACGAGGACATCCACGCCTTTGCGCAACTTCATCATCTGAGGGTTGATACTCACACCGCCGTAGGCGGCCAGAAATCGCAAGTCGAGGCCTTTGCCGTAAGCGATAAAGCTTTGCAGCACTTGTTCAGCCAGTTCACGCGTGGGCACCAGCACAAGAGCGCGCGCGCGGTTGCTGGACACTGCAGGGCCGTGCTGCACCAGTCGTTGCAATAGCGGCAGCGCAAATCCCGCCGTTTTGCCAGTGCCGGTCTGTGCCCCTGCCATGACGTCCTTGCCGCTGAGCACAGCCGGAATCGCCTTGGCCTGCACCGGCGTAGGTGTCTGGTAATTGAGGTCTTGCAAATTACGCAGCAAGGGATCGATCAGGCCAAGCGAGGCAAAGGACATTGGCGTATTCCGGGCTAAAACCGCAATTCTAGCGGTTACCGCCTCATTGCGCCGCGCAGATCGAGGGTCAAAAAGATCGGCATCGATCGCCACTGAAGAACGCAGCGCCGCCGCGTGAACCCGCTGCAGCGCGTTGCGCCGGTTCCTCACCGTAAGTGCTTAACGTATGCGATGAGTTACCATCGGGATCCGACGTTCTCGGCCTTCTCACCATGGAACTCCGGCATCTCCGCTATTTCATTGCTGTCGCCGAGCTGCGTAGCGTACGCGCGGCATCTGAACAATTGCACGTGACGCAGCCCGCTATTTCGCGGCAAGTCCAGAGTCTCGAGGAGGCCATCGGCGTGGCGTTGTTCGAACGAACGCCACGCGGTCTGGTCCTCACACCTGCGGGCGAAGCCTACCTGGCAGAAGCACGCGAGATTCTGGCGCGCGTCGACGCCGCCAACCGCCTGGCCCGCCAGATCGCCTCCGGTTTGCACGGGAATCTCCGTGTTGGGTTCGTCGAAAACGCGGCGTGGAGCGGTGTTGTCTCGCGTGCTCTGCGCGAATTCGAACAGGCCGTCCCGGATGTGAGACTCGAACTGCTGCCGATGAACACGCCGGAACAACTCGAATCGATAGCCGAGGGACGGCTGAACGGTGGTTTCTGCTATCGCGTGGGCATGCTTCCCGAAGGGATCGCAAGCATGCCCGTGCTCGAACAGAACGTCGTGCTTGCGGTTCCCGAAGCGTGGCCGCTCGGCAAAGCGGGCGCTGTTGTAGCGGCGGCGCTGCGGGACACACCATTCATCGTGTTTCCGCGTCGCGTCTATCCCGCGTACTACGACCGCTTGCTTGCCGCCTGCGCCGAGCGCGGTCTCACGCTCGACATCCGCCAGGAGGCCAGCACGGAAACGGCGATCCTTTCGCTCGTATCCGCGGGTATGGGCGCCGCGATTGTGAATGCGGCAAATCGTGATCGGCCTCCTGCGCGCGTGCGCTTCGTCGATCTGCAGGACCTTTCGGTGCCGTTGCCGCTCGAGTTCTGCTTCGGGGAAAGCGAAACAAACCCCGCTCTGAAGCGTTTCGTCGATCAGTTGCGCAAGGCGGCGTCCTGACCTGTCACGTCGATGGGGGAAGGGCGTCAGGGGCGATGCCCTGGAGGCATCACCCGCTGCAGAAAACGGCATTGGGCAGGCGCCTTTGAGTCAGCGATAGTAAAGGCAACCGGGGCGCCGCCTCGATGTCTACGGATCGCACCATGTCCAAACTTCCATCGCTTCTCGCCACTGACGTGGATTTCGAGCGCACAGGTTTTCAGACCGGCACGCTCAGGCTCCCCTGGTCGCACGACCGCTCGGCGTACGGCCACGTTCCGATTCCGCTTGCCGTACTCAACGCGGGGGCGGGCACTGGTCCCACTGTTCTGCTGACGGGCGGCAACCACGGCGACGAATACGAAGGCCCGGTTGCACTGATGAAGCTGTTGCAGCGGCTGCCCTCGATGACAATACGCGGCCGCCTCATCGTGATTCCCGCGCTGAATTTTCCGGCCTTCATTAACGGCACGCGTACGTCTCCCATCGACCGTGGCAATCTGAACCGGCTCTTCCCCGGTGCTCGGAACGGGCAGCCGACCGAGATGATCGCGCACTACGTCGAAACGGAGCTGCTGCCGCGTGCCGATATCGTGATTGACCTCCACGCGGGCGGTGCATCATTCGAACATGCGCCTACGCTTCTCGCGTCGCCGCCGGCCGATGACGAGCGGCGTGCGCTCTATTTCGACCTTGTCCGCGCTTTCGGTGCGCCGAACACGATGATCATGGACCTGCTCGGCGAAGACCGCACCTTCGCGGCGGCGGCCGAACGCCACGGGAAACTCTTTCTTTGCGGTGAGTTCGGCGGCCACGCGGGCTGCGACGCGGCGAACCTCGCGATCGTCGAAAGCGGACTGCACAGGGTGATGTACCGGCTTGGCATCGTGCCGGAAGACCATCCAGCGCCGCCCGGCGACACGCGCTTTCTGCGCGTGGATGGCGCGCGCCACTACGTGTATTCACCGCTTGCAGGCGTGTTCGAGCCCGCCTTTGCGCTCGGCGACTGCGTTCGAGAAGGTCAAATCGCGGGTAGGCTCTTCGATCCGCACGAGCCGTGGCAAGCGCCGCGAGAGATCCGCTTTCGCGCAGACGCCACGGTGATGTGCATGCGTACATTCGCGCGCGTGGAGCCCGGCGACTGCATCGCATTGCTGGCCGCGGATACCCGCGCCGATTAAGCACCGGACAAGAACAACAACGGTGACTTCCCGCTCCCCCGACTCATCATGCGGAGACAGTGAATGAGCGCTCATCCTCCTTTGGCAACACAGGCCGAACCCGATGCCCGGCCTGTTGCCGGCGACACGCGTGCGGCCTATGTCGTGACCTTGTTTTTTATCTGCTTTGCGTTCTCATATCTGGACCGGCAGATCGTCAGTATTCTCGTGCAGCCGATCAAGCAGTCACTTGCGCTCACCGATACGCAAATCGGCCTGCTACAGGGACTTTCCTTTACGATGTGCTACGCAACGGCGGGCGTTTTCGTCGCGCGGCTCGTCGACAGGGCCAATCGCGTCAAGTTGATTGCCGCTTGCATTGCAATCTGGGCCATCTCGACAATGGCATGCGGATTCGCTTCCAATTTTTCAGAACTGCTAATTGCGCGCGCAGGCACCGCAATTGCCGAGGCGGCATTGAGCCCGGCAGCCTTGTCGATCTTCAGCGACATCTTTGCGCCGCGCCGCGTGGCGCGCGCGAGCAGTGTCTTCATGCTCGGGCCGTATGTTGGAGGTGGCGTCGCGTTGTTCGGCGGCGGCATGCTGCTGTCGGCGGCGCATGGTGCAGGCGGCACATGGCTGGCCGCACACGGCATGGAGCCCTGGCAGGCCGTGTTCGTCGCTGTCGGAATGCCAGGGCTCGCATTGGCCGCGCTGGTGGCGTTCACAGTCCGCGAGCCGCTCCGGCTGGAGACGCTTGATCGTGCAACGCATGTCGGGGACGTCGTGCCTTCGCTGCGCGACGTCCTGATCGAACTGTTCGTGCGCAATTGCTTTTGCTTGCCGTATTTCGCGGCTTACGTGGCGCTGATCACGCTGTTCTATTCGCATGCCGCATGGTTTCCGACCTTGCTGATGCGGCATTTCCATCTTGCTCCGAAGATGGTTGGCCAACTGGCCGCTCCCGCATACATGATCGGCGGTACGCTCGGCATTGCGTGCGCAGGCATGCTCGCGACGCGCGTCACGGATGAAAGCACTTTGCGCAAGGTGCTGGGCTTTTCCGCCTGCGCAGTTGCCACGCTGGTGCCGGCCGCGATTGCAATGCCGCTCGTCAGTGACAGTACAGTGGCGCTTGTGCTCTACGGCATCTGCGCGTTCACGGCGAGCATTGCAATGGGACTCGCGCCCGTGCCGTTGCAGATCGCCGTGCCGAACCGCATGCGTGGCCGCTCGCTCGCGCTGCTCGTGTTCATGACCAATGCCATCAGCGGCGGCGTTGGGCCGCTGGCGGTTGGCGCGCTGAACGAACGCCTCGGGCACGGGGGCAACAGCCTCGGTGTGGCGCTGGCCCTGACCGGGGGCTTGTCCGCGCTGATCGGCGCGGCACTCTATGCCGTTGCCATGATGCGCGTGCCTGTCAGGCCGGTTGCGCATAGACTGGTTTCAGAATGAAATGCTTCGTCATTGACGATAAGGGAGCAGCACTATGAAAGACTCTTCTGCGACGTATCGCGTGGGCGGGGCGAAGATTACACGGATCGACGAAACGGGCTTCGCGCTGGCTCCCGAGGTGCTGTTTCCCGAGTGGGACGCTGAGAGTGAACGCGCACTGGGAGCGCACTTTTCAGCGGCTAGCGTTGACCTCGAAAATCGTCGCGTATCGCTGAAAACGCACCTGTGGGTCGTCGAACTGGACGGTCGGACTGTCATCGTCGATACGGGCATTGGCAACGGGAAGGTGCGGCCTTTCAGTGCGCTTTTCGACCGGCTCGAGAATCCGGTGCTGGAGCGTTTCGAAGCGGCCGGTTTCCGGCGCGAGCAAGTGGACTATGTGCTGCTAACCCATTTGCATGTCGACCACGTCGGATGGAACACGCATTGGCAGGACAACCACTGGGAGCCTGTTTTTCGGAATGCCACCTATGTGTTCAGCCAGCGCGAGCACGACTACTTCGCGACGCCTGGAGGGGAACCGCGGCGCATGGTATTCGAAGACAGTGTGCTGCCCATCATCGAAGCGCAACAGGCCCGCCTGGTGCCGGACGCGGTGGATGAGATTGTCGAAGGCATTCGCTTTCTGCCGACGCCGGGTCACAGTATCGGGCACATGGCGATCGAGATTCGCTCGCAAGGACACACGGCGCTGTTTTCCGGCGACGTGATGCATAGCCCCCTGCAGGTCTATCGCCCTCAGTGGAACTCGACGTTCTGCCTGGACCAGCCGCTCGCGCGAGCCTCGCGACAATGGCTGCTCAATCACGCAGTGAAAACCGGGGCGATCGTCTTTCCTGCGCACTTTCCGGAGGCGTCGGTTGGCACGGTACAGGAAGGGCCGCACGGCTTCGAGTGGCATTACCTGAACGGCGCGACATCGGAAAAGGATTGAGGACGTATGCGCCACTGCGCGGCGTGTCGCGGGCCACGATTGTGACGATGGTTACAGGTTCATTGACGCTAACGTCAACGGACCTGTAGAGTTTGCGTATTAAATAACCATCTCGAGACAATCGATGCACGACATTGCCAACCCTGACTTTGTCAGAGATGTTGCCGCGAGCTTTGACAAGCAAAGCGCAATGACACTGATTCACGCGACCATGCCTGTCATTGAGCATGGACGTACTGAAATTCATGTCCCGCACTGGGACGGTATCGAGCAACAACACGGCTTCGTGCATGGCGGTGTCGTCGGCATGATTGCTGATTCGTCGGCTGGTTACGCCGCAATGACGATGGTTCCGGCGAGCGCCTCGGTCCTGACCGTCGAGTACAAGATGAATCTCGTGGCGCCTGCCGATGGCGAGAAATTGATCGCACGTGGTCAAGTGGTTCGGCCGGGGCGGACCCTCATCGTCACCAAAGCCGAAGTCTTTGCGGTGAAAGAGGACAGGGAAGTGCTCTGTGCCCTCATGCAGCAGACCATCATGGTCATGCACGGCAAGGCAGAGAAATAGCCATAGCGCAAGCGTGCAGGATACTCCGCCGCTGTAGCCCATCCCTGCCATCCTTCAAGCAGGAACGGTCGGGTTGATCACAACGGAAGCGGCCGGTCCTGGAAGATGCTCTTCATCACGAGCGTCGACGTCAGCCGCAATACCGACGGCAGCGGCAGTAGCCGCCGATCATAGAGGGTTTGGAACGCCTTCAGATCCCGCGTGACGACATGCAGCATGTAGTCGGATTCGCCGAACAGACGCTCCGCCCGCGTGATCCCCGATGGGCGGGCAAATTCCCCCACCTGTGGGCACCTCAAAATCCCCCACCTAGAGACACGCGGAGCATGATGCTGGCGCGGTCTGGCAGGACGTTACCTTGCACCCCTCGAATGAAGAAGAGGGGTTGTTGGAGTGAATGTCTTGAAGCCGCATCTGCAAACAACCATCGCCACGCTCGTCGCAGCGGGCAAACGTCAGCGGGAGATCGCCCGGATTACGGGCGTTGACCGGAAGACGATCCGTAAGTACCAGGAGCAATTCGCGGCGGCGCAGGCAAATTCCCCCACGGT
>NZ_SMOD01000120.1 GCF_004353905.1 Paraburkholderia guartelaensis
AGGCATCACGCGAGGCATCACGCGGAGACTACGAGCGATGATCAGACGGCGCAGTGCGATCGAGCCAGCCATCGGCCACATGAAGACAGATGGCAAACTCGATCGGAACTGGCTGAAGGGAGCGCTCGGTGACGCGATGCACGCTGTGCTATGCGGCGCCGGTCACAACCTGCGGATGATCCTGAGGAAGCTGCGGCTTTTTTACGCCCTTGTTCTCATCGCCCTGTTCTTCGCTGTCGATCAGAGAGCATCCGCCCGCTGACGCCGATGTTGCCGATGACGGCCAAAACGAATTGTTCAGGGGCGACTCAGTAAGTTTCACGCGGCGACCCGCCAGCGACACAGGCCCGAATCGAACGCCCGCTCATCGCTCAAAGCGAAACCTCGAAATACAACAGTGTCGTCTTCACGTTGTCGGTCGCCGCCGCCGGAGCCGGGTCTTGGTCGGTTCTCAACACGCTGCCGCGTCCCTGAATCGCGGCTTCGAGTGCCTCGACCGGCGACGGAAGCGGGAGCTTGCCCCAGCCTTTCTTGACCGCCATGTCGTGATCGACCGGAATCATGGCGTAGCGCAGATTGGACATCAGCTGCACGCCTTTGCTCCTTGAGCGTCGCATTGGGACTGCCGTGATGCCCGACCTTGTAGAAAATGGACCGGCGCAGCAGATCGGTTCCCGAAACCGTGCCTGCGCCAACGTTCCAGTTGCACCCGGACCATGTCAGCCAGTTGCCGACCTGCGCATCGGCGGCAAACAGCAGCACGTCGTCGCCGTCGAGCTCAATTGCGAGCACGAGGCTCGTGTTGTTCGTCATGTTGTCGAGGGCGATGGCGAGCGCGGTCGCGGCGCCGAGATAGTCGGAGTCGATCCTGCGCCAGTCGCCGCCGCTCCAGTACTGCCGCTGGAAAAACGGCTGCTGGCGGCCTACATCGTCCGGAATTCGCCATGCGTTGCCAAATGGAATCGCCGCGTCATCACCGAATGCGTAAGCTGCGTTCGCGAGCGAATAGGTTTCGGGCGCGGCGCTCGACGGCTGGGTCTTCCTGGGGTCGCTTGAGAAAACGGAAAATAAAGCACGTGTGCGACGTGAGGTCGCGCCAGTTATGGTCTCGGCCCGTAAGGGACAGTGAGACTTGTTGTTCCCTCAGCAATAGCCTACCGGGGCGAGCGTGGCTGGTAACGGCTGGGTTCGAAGCCCTCGGGACAATGAAGTCCTTCGCAAGAGAAGAGCGGGCCGCGAGGCAAGCTCAACTGCTGCCAGCATCAGGCGGCAGGGACGCTAGGCTGGACAGGATGGTCAACGTAAGTGAACCGCCGTAACTTTCGTTAAATTTGACAAGCCCAAGATGCCGGCAGGCTTGGACCAAAAGGTATGTGACGGGTTGCTCGATACGTGCTGCGAGCAACAGGGACAGACAGTCACCGGAAGAAAGGCGGGACCTAAGCTGTTCGTGTAACTGGCGTGGAACACGGTAAGCCCGAATCTTCGCCCCCGTGGCAGGCGAACCGCAAGGAACGCTGACGGGGATGCGGGTAGAGGATGGTCGAAAAAGCGAATGCCACCAGGTAATGGGGTGGATAGGGGTTGAGGCAAAGGGTCATCGAAGCCCTCTCTAATCGCGAGCATGGCCTTTGCGAACAGTTCCGGACTCTGATCCAGTTACTTGTGGAGCGCTTACGCGAACTGGGCAACAAGGCAGCTGAACTGGAGGGACGCATCCGCGCGATGCATCGTACGGATGAGGCCGGGCAACTTCTCGAAACAATTCCCGGAGTCGGGCCGCTCACCGCTTCCGCGCTGGCAGCATCAATCGGTAACCCACGAGCGTTTCGGGACGGCCGCGAACTCGCTGCATGGCTGGGTCTCGTCCCGCGTCAGCACTCCTCGGGAGGCAAGCCACGTTTGCTGGGCATCAGCAAGCGCGGCGATACAGCACTACGAACACTGCTGATTCGTAAGCGCCTCAGCTGGACCGTTCGTCCATTCGCGTGCGCGTAAAGCATGATTGTGAACTGGAGCTACCGGTCAGGTAGAGGGCTGTGGCGGACTGGCTGGCTTGTGCAACTTGTCGGCCACACGCCAAGGCAGGAGTTCGTCGATGCGATTGATTTTGTGATCGCCGATATGGGTTAGCACATAGTCGAGGTAGGCACGCGGATCGATGTCATTCAGTGCGCAAGTGCCAATCAGTGCATACATCGCAGCTGCCCGTTCGCCGCCGCTGTCTGAGCCGGCGAATAAAAAATTCTTCCGGCCCAGGCTTACACAACGCAGCGCGTTCTCTGCGATGTTGTTGTCAATCTCGAGCGTACCGTCTTCGCAATACAACGTCAGTGCGCTCCACTGGTTCAGCGTGTAGTTGATCGCCTTGGCCGTATCGGACTTCGACGACAGCGTTTCGAGCTTTGCCCTGAGCCACGCTTCGTAGATTTGAAGCAGTGGTCTGGCTTTCTCCTGCCGTATTCGCAGCCGTTCGGCGACGGGCCTGCCGCGAATGGAGGCCTCGATGTCGTAGAGCCCGCCAATATATTCGAGTGCTTTTTGTGTTGTGTCAGATGGCGTGCGCACGTGGATGTCGTAGAACTTTCTCCTCGCGTGGGCATGGCATGCCGCCTCGCGTATCGAGCCATCGCGGAACAATTCGTCGAAGCCTGCGTAAGCGTCCGCTTGCAGAATCCCTTTGAAGCTGGCGAGATGGGTTTGAGGATGGATGCCTTGCCGGTTCGGCGAGTACGCGAACCAGACCGAAGCCGGTTGCGTCGAGCCCGAGCGACGATCGTCGCGCACGTAGACCCATAGCCGGCCGGTACGGGTCTTCCTGTTGCCCGGTGAGAGAACCGGGATCGGCGTGTCATCGGCGTGCAGCTTGGTGGCCGACACCGTATAGCGGCGCAGCGCCTCTGTTAGCGGTGCGCACAGCGCCTCGCACTGGCCGACCCAGTGTCGCGCGCAGTTGTAAATTGATACGGCAACGCAGTTAGGAATTGATACACCTCGTTGTAGGGTTGCTCCTTTTGGGCGGCCCGTGATCAGCTACGAGGAGTACATGGAAATCGAGATTCTGCGTCGCCAGGGAAACAGCCTCCGGGACATCGCAGTCGAGACCGGCATGGCAGTTAACACAGTCAGGAAGTATCTGAAATCGGGTCCGCCGCAACGCAAGGCCCGTCAGCCGGTACCGGGCAAACTTGCGCCGTTCAAGACGTATCTGCAGGGCCGCGTGGAAG
>NZ_SMOD01000121.1 GCF_004353905.1 Paraburkholderia guartelaensis
CCGCGGTCCGTTCAGCCGTCAGCAGGCCGGAGTCGCACCACATGAGCGGACGCCCGGTTTCCATCGACATCAGTGCAGTCCATGCCGTGACGATGGGACCAGCGCTAGTCGGCACATAGGGGGACAGTTTCGCGCCGAACACCCGCTCATCCGCCAGGGTCCCCAGATAGGTAATGAAATCGCCAGCGTTTTCGGGAAAAAGCGTTAGCGTCTGCGGTGGCTGCACCGCACGACCGTTCGCCAGGGAATGAAACATCCGCGCCAGTGCACCGCGAGTATCCAGTTCCGGCAATGCAGCACGAACCCGTGCCTCATCCAGCACGCACGGCAAATTGTCCAGTTGAGCATTCATCTAGTGATTCCGGGCCGCACCCGCTCCATTTAACGAAATAGATTTTTTAGTCTACTATGGACATTTCGTTTTTGGAAGCGGATACTCGTCGAAATTGTCTCTCATGGACAATTCGTCTACCTCCTCTCGTAACGCGAGGTAGTCCGCAGAGGTCTGCGGACCAATATCAGGTTACGGCCCCGTACTCGATCATCATCGGAGTTGATATGGATATGAAGCATCTTGTTTGCGCCGTCGCCCTGAGCTTGGGGGCGGCAGGATTCGCGTTCGCCGAAGGCAACGCAGTACTCAGAATCGGCATCGAAGCCGCCTACCCCCCGTTTGAGAGCAAAACGGCGGCCGGGCAACTTCAGGGTTTTGATATCGACGTCGGCAACGCCGTTTGCGCAAAGATGCAGGTCAAGTGCGTCTGGGTAGAAAATGCCTTTGACGGTCTGTTGCCAGCCCTGCAGGCGCGCAAGTTCGATCTCGTCAACTCGGCCATGAACATCACTGCAAAACGGGAGCAGATCGTCGACTTCACGCCCGCGATCTATGTCGTCCCGATGGTCCTCGTCGCGCGAAAGAACTCCGGGCTCCTTCCTCAGGCTGACTCTCTGAAGGGTAAGCGCATCGGCGTTCTGCAAGGAGCAGTTCAGGATGATTTTGCCCAGCGCAACTGGAAACCACACGGCGTAGAGATCGCGGAGTATTCGGACCAGAATCAGGTGTACGCTGACCTTGCGGCGGGCCGTCTCGACGGCTCGGTTCAGGAGTATCAGACTCACGTGAGGGCTTTCTGGACAAGCCGGAGGGGCGTGACTATGCGATCGTTGGCGCGCCTCTGGAAGACCCTGTGACTCTCGGGAACGGCGTTGGCTGGGCATTCAGAAAGCAGGACGCAGCGCTGCGCAGCCGCGTTTCCAACGCCCTGGCTAAACTGAAAGCAGATGGGACGCTGAGCAGCCTGTCAAACAAGTACTTCAACCGGGACATCATCGCCAAGTAGCATCCGCAACGAAGCCTACACAGAACGCGTCGCTTTACTAAGTGAGCGGCCTCGGTCTGGCCGCTCAATTCAAAGTCAAGAGGGAACAGTCATGAAGATCAAGGAATTCGCCGTCGAGCGCTGGATGGATCAATACGAGAACCAGTGTGCGTATAACCTCGCAGAGACCTGCGTCGAATCTATGACGGTCGATGAACTTCTCACTATGACCGGCCGCCAGACATCCGTGCTCGATGAATTGCGGCCGATGAAGCTGACCTATGGTGCGATCGAAGGCACGCAACGCCTGCGTGAAGCCATTGCCGCCACGTACGCGCGACAATCTACTACCAACATAATCGTGACGCACGGCGCAATCGGCGGTAACGCCCTCATCTATGAGACGCTGGTCGAACCCGGCGATACCGTGATTTCGGTTCTGCCGACCTATCAGCAACACTATTCGATTCCGGCAAGCTACGGCGCAAACGTGAAGATCTTGAAGCTTCGAGAGGAAAACGCGTTCCTGCCGGATCTCAACGAACTTGAGTCGCTCGTCGACGACAAGACGCGCCTCATCGCGATCAACAACCCGAACAATCCGACCGGCTCGCTGATGGACGAAGCGTTCCTCGGCAAGATCGTCGAGATCGCACGGCGCTGCGGCGCATACCTGCTCTGCGACGAAGTCTATCGCGGGACGGATCAGGTTGGCAGCGGCTACACCGCGTCGATTGCAGACATGTACGAACGCGGCATCAGTACGGCGAGCATGTCGAAGACTTACTCGCTCGCCGGGCTGCGTCTGGGCTGGATCGCCGGCCCGATCGAGCTGATTCACGCAGTCGCCGTACATCGCGACTACAACACTATCAGCGTCGGCATGATTGACGACTACTTCGCGACGCTCGCGCTCGAACATCGCGACGCGATCCTGAAGCGCAACCACGATATCGTGCGCACCAACCTTGCCATTTTGGAAGCGTGGGTCGAACGCGAGCCGATGATTTCGTGGATCAAGCCGAAGTCCGGAACGACAGCGTTACTCAAATACGCGTTCGACGTGCCGTCGCGCCAGTTCTGCACGGAGTTGCTCGACGCAACGGGCGTAATGTTTACTCCGGGCAGCGCGCTCGACATGGAAGGTTATGTGCGCATCGGGTATACGAACAACCGGACTGTTCTGGAAAAAGGTCTCGCACGCGTGTCCGACTTCCTGCGCAGCAAAGTCAGCTGATTCCCTTCAACTGATCGTTCGGGCAGTCCCGACCGCTGCCCGGATCAACTTCCTACACCGCGGAGGATCGTGACGCTTGCGCTCGACCCGCGGTGCCGCTTACCCAAGTGCGTCACACATCTTCGCGCATTTGCTTCAAGTGCTTGTAAACAGTCGCCCGCCCCATATCCAGGACGTTGGCGATATAGTTCGCCGCGCTCTTTCCGTTAAATGCCCCTTCTGCATACAACGCTTCCACGAGCTCGCGCTTGTGGTCACGCGAAAGCGAATTGAGTGCGAGCTGCCGCTCGCGCAACCAACCATGCAGGAATGAGTTGATCCGCTCCTGCCAATCGTCCTTGAACAGTTCCTCCGGCGGTCGCACCAGCCCGGCGCCCGTGATGAACAAGTCGAGTACCTTTTTGACGTCGTCGAACGCCGCGACATTGAAGTTAATGCACATAACGCCGACGGCGTCCGACGACTCACTGGGCAGCAGCATACTCACACATCGCATCCGGCGGCCGTCCCAGTTCATCTTCTCATACGGCCCCATCACTTCTTCGTCTGCGGTTCCTTCGATTTCCTCCAGAGCAGAATCGTCGCCAATCGCGCGCTTTGACAGGTTGTTGGCAATGTACGCGATTGACTGGCTC
>NZ_SMOD01000122.1 GCF_004353905.1 Paraburkholderia guartelaensis
CGATGTGTGAGTATGCTGCTGCCCAGTGAGTCGTCGGACGCCGTCGGCGTTATGTGCATTAACTTCAATGTCGCGGCGTTCGACGACGTCAAAAAGGTACTCGACTTGTTCATCACGGGCGCCGGGCTGGTGCGACCGCCGGAGGAACTGTTCAAGGACGATTGGCAGGAGCGGATCAACTCATTCCTGCATGGTTGGTTGCGCGAGCGGCAGCTCGCACTCAATTCGCTTTCGCGTGACCACAAGCGCGAGCTCGTGGAAGCCTTGTATGCAGAAGGGGCATTCAACGGAAAGAGTGCGGCGAACTATATCGCCAATGTCCTTGATATGGGGCGGGCGACTGTTTACAAGCACTTGAAGCAAATGCGCGAAGATGTGTGACGCACCTGGGTAAGCGGCACCGCGGGACGAGCGCAGGCGTCACGATACGCCGCGGTGTAGGAAGTTGATCCGGGCAGCGGTCGGGCCTGCCCGAACGATCAGTTGAAGGGAATCAGCTGACTTTGCTGCGCAGGAAGTCGGACACGCGCGCGAGACCTTTTTCCAGAACAGTCCGGTTGTTCGTATACCCGATGCGCACATAACCTTCCATGTCGAGCGCGCTGCCCGGCGTAAACATCACGCCCGTTGCGTCGAGCAAGTCCGTGCAGAACTGGCGCGACGGCATATCGAACGCGTATTTGAGTAACGCTGTCGTTCCGGACTTCGGCTTGATCCACGAAATCATCGGCTCGCGTTCGACCCACGCTTCCAAAATGGCAAGATTGGTGCGCACGATATCGTGGTTGCGCTTCAGGATCGCGTCGCGATGTTCGAGCGCGAGCGTCGCGAAGTAGTCGTCAATCATGCCGACGCTGATAGTGTTGTAGTCGCGATGTACGGCGACTGCGTGAATCAGCTCGACCGGGCCGGCGATCCAGCCCAGACGCAGCCCGGCGAGCGAGTAAGTCTTCGACATGCTCGCCGTACTGATGCCGCGCTCGTAGAGGTCGGCGATAGACGGACTGTAGCCGCTGCCAACCTGGTCGGTCCCGCGATAGACTTCGTCGCAGAGCAGGTACGCGCCGCAGCGCCGTGCGATCTCGACGATCTTGCCGAGGAACGCTTCGTCCATCAGCGATCCGGTCGGATTGTTCGGGTTGTTAATCGCGATGAGGCGCGTCTTGTCGTCGACGAGCGACTCAAGTTCGTTGAGATCCGGCAGGAACGCGTTTTCCTCTCGAAGCTTCAAGGTCTTCACGTTTGCGCCGTAGCTTGCCGGAATCGAATAGTGTTGCTGATAGGTCGGCAGAACCGAAATCACGGTATCACCGGGTTCGATCAGCGTCTCATAGATGAGGGCGTTACCGCCGATTGCGCCGTGCGTCACGATTATGTTGGTAGCAGATTGTCGCGCGTACGTGGCGGCAATGGCTTCGCGCAGGCGTTGCGTGCCTTCGATCGCACCGTAGGTCAGCTTCATCGGCCGCAATTCGTCGAGCACCGATGTCTGGCGGCCCGTCATCGTGAGAAGTTCATCGACCGTCATAGATTCGACGCAGGTCTCTGCGAGGTTATACGTACACTGGTTCTCGTATTGATCCATCCAGCGCTCGACGGCGAATTCCTTGATCTTCATGACTGTTCCCTCTTGACTTTGAATTGAGCGGCCAGACCGAGGCCGCTTACAGAGTAAAACGACGCGTTCTGTGTAGGCTTCGTTTTGGATGTTACTTGGCGATGATGTCCCGGTTGAAGTACTTGTTTGACAGGCTGCTCAGCGTCCCATCTGCTCTCAGTTTAGCCAGGGCGTTGGAAACACGGCTGCGCAGCGCTGCGTCCTGCTTTCTGAATGCCCAACCAACGCCGTTCCCGAGAGTCACAGGGTCTTCCAGTGGCGCGCCAACGATCGCATAGTCACGCCCCTCCGGCTTGTCCAGAAAGCCCTCACGTGCTGTCTGATATTCCTGAACCGAGCCGTCGAGACGGCCCGCCGCCAGGTCAGCGTAAACCTGATTCTGGTCCGAATACTCCGCGATCTCTACGCCGTGCGGTTTCCAGTTGCGCTGGGCAAAATCATCCTGAACTGCTCCTTGCAGAACGCCGATGCGCTTACCCTTCAGCGAGTCAGCCTGAGGAAGGAGCCCGGAGTTCTTTCGCGCGACGAGGACCATCGGGACGACATAGATCGCTGGCGTGAAGTCGACGATCTGCTCCCGTTTTGCCGTGATGTTCATGGCCGAGTTGACGAGATCGAACTTGCGTGCCTGCAGGGCTGGCAACAGACCGTCAAAGGCATTTTCTACCCAGATGCACTTGACCTGCATCTTTGCGCAAACGGCGTTGCCGACGTCGATATCAAAACCCTGAAGTTGTCCGGCCGCCGTTTTGCTTTCAAATGGGGGGTAGGCGGCTTCGATGCCGATTCTGAGTACTGCGTTGCCTTCGGCGAACGCGAATCCTGCCGCCCCCAAGCTCACGGCGACGGCGCAAACAAGATGCTTCATATTCATATCAACTCCGATGATGATCTAGTACGGGGCCGTAACCTGATATTGGTCCGCAGACCTCTGCAGACTACCTCGCGTTACGAGAAGAGGTAGACGAATTGTCCATGAGAGACAATTTCGACAAGTATCCGCTTCCAAAAACTAAATGTCCATAGTAGACTAAAAACTCTATTTCATTGGATGGAGCGGGTGCGGCCCGGAATCACTAGATGAATGCTCAACCGAACAATTTGCCGTGCGTGCTGGATGAGGCACGGGTTCGTGCTGCATTGCCGGAACTGGATACCCGCGGTGCACTGGCGCGGATGTTTCATTCCCTGGCGAACGGTCGTGCGGTGCAGCCACCGCAGACGCTAACGCTTTTTCCCGAAAACGCTGGCGATTTCATTACCTATCTGGGGACCCTGGCGGATGAGCGGGTGTTCGGCGCGAAACTGTCCCCCTATGTGCCGACTAGCGCTGGTCCCATCGTCACGGCATGGACTGCACTGATGTCGATGGAAACCGGGCGTCCGCTCATGTGGTGCGACTCCGGCCTGCTGACGGCTGAACGGACCGCGG
>NZ_SMOD01000123.1 GCF_004353905.1 Paraburkholderia guartelaensis
CGGCCGCATTGGTGACGAGCCCGTTCACGTCCACATCGCTGTTGCCGTACGCGAAGTAGACGCCGGTGGCGTCGTGATGGCCCGGCAGGAAGCTGCCGCGCCAGACATCGAGACCCGCCTGGAAGCCGAGCAGGTGACCGCTGGCGCTCGCGTTGGTGAAGGTCTGGTAGCGGTTGTCGATCTGCTGGCCGAACAGGCGCACCCAGCCGGAGCGGGTCCAGCCTGCGTCACCGGCGCCGCCCTGCGCGTTGGTCAGCGTGTCGCCGATGCGCTCATGCAGCGTGCCAAGCGTGGTGAGGCCCATCTGCCCCGCGATGGGCTGCACCACCGCATAGGTTGCAAGTTCCGGTCCGATAATCGGATATTCGCCCGGCGGCAGCACGGCCGGCGGTGGGTCGATCGGCAGCACGTCACCGGGCGGAATCCCGGGGGGTTCATCGGGCAGCGGCGGCCCAATGATGAAATCCGAGCGCAGGAACCAGTCCTGGGGAGCACTGCTGTCGACACTGCCCCTGAAAAGGCGGTAGTCGAGGTCTCCTTCGCGCGCTTCCCCCGCGAGCACGAAAGCGTCAGGTGCGGTGGTGCCCCCGTCGATAGCCTGGACGACCCGGATGCCGTTAGCCTGAGTCTCCACTCCAGTGCCACCCGTGGGATGGACGACCACCACGCTCGTGCCGCTCGTGGTTCCGCCGTCGAGTACCAGACGGCTCGACGGCGAGCCGTCGGTACCCAGATACGTGTTGAACACCACCTGTCCCTGCGGGTCGCTGTAGTTGCCGCGGATAGTCAGTGCGCCATAGCCGGTATCGCCTGCCACCGGGTTGCCGGGCCACACCACGCCCTGGTTGAGCACGTTGCCGATCACCGTTCCCGTGCCGGCCAGAGTCGCGGACGGCAGGACCGTGGTCGGTGACTGGATGGAGCCGTTGACGGTCAGCGTGCCGTTCTGCACGGTCGTGGGGCCACTGTAGGTGCTGGCGGCCGTGAGTACCAGCGTGCCGGTATCGGCCTTGATCAGTGCGCCTGCGCCGCCGACGACACCGTTCAGGGTGAGCGTGGCAGCCGGCGCGACATCGATCGTGCCGCCGCCTGCGTCAAGCGTCATGCTGCGTGCCGAGGTGAAGCCCGACCCGGTGACCGTCAGCGTGCCGGCGTCGAAGCTCACGTTGCCCGTTGCCGCGCCGAGATTGTTGTCGGCGGAGACCTGCAGCGTGCCGCCGTTGATCGCCGTGCCACCCGTATAGGTGTTCGCGCCAGCGAGCACCAGTGTGCCCATATCAGTCTTGCCCAGCGCGCCGACGCCGCCGATCACGCCGTTCAGGGTGAACGTACCGGCCGGCGCGACATCGATGGTGCCGCCACCGTCGTTGAGCGTCGTGCTGCGTGCCGAGGTGAAGCCTGAACCGGTAACCGCCAGTGTGCCGCCATCGAAGCTCAGGCTGCCCGCTGCCGCACCAAGATTGTCGTCGGCGGAGACCTGCAGCGTGCCACCGTTGATCGCCGTGCCCCCTGCGTAAGTGTTCGCGCCGCCAAGTACCAGCGTGCCGAGATCGGTCTTCTGTAGCTGCGTGCTGCCCTGCAGTATCGCGTCAATGGTCGCAATATAGCCCGCCCCGTCGGACGCGCCATCCCCGACCCGGACGGTCGTGATGCCAGATCCCGCCGTGGTCTCAACCAGCGTGAGCGGCCCGCCATTAAGCACATAGCCACCGGACGCGAACTGCATCCCCGAGGCGCTGACCTGGCCCGTGCTGTTATCCACCGTCACGGTGCCCGGTGCTGGCTCGAAGACCGCGAAGACCCCATTCGTGAACGACGCGTTGGCCATGCCATTCGGGCCGGTCCAGTTGTCGTTGCCGGCCGGACCCTGCCAGGTACCACTCCCCCCGTCGATGCGGCCATTGTTCCGGTTGGCCGGTGCGCCACCATCCCAGTAGTACACCGTCACACCAGTCGTGTTGACCAGGTTCACCTCGGTAGGCACCGAGGTCTGCACCACCGCGGTGGTCCCCGCTGGCAGGGTGCCCAGCGCCAGTCCGTTGTCGGTCAGCGCTCCGCCGTACGTGAAAATCCGGTAGACGCCCGGCCCGAACGTGCCGCCCGGTGTTTCAGTTACGTTGAGCGTACCGGCCAGCGTCAGGTTGCCCTTCACCACGGTCAGATCATTCAGCGTGCCGCCCTGCATACTGGACTCGCCAAACCTGTAGTCGAGGGTCGAACTGCTGGTGAGGCCAAGGTTGCCGTTGATAGTCAGGGTTCCGCCACCCCCAGCGGCCCCACCTGGTGCCAGGGCCCCACTGGCCACGCTGACGTTTCCGCCAAGGGTGCCGGTGCCACCCAGTGTCGCGCCGCTAGCCACCGTGGTCGCACCCGTGGCGGCTGTCTGGTCGCCGTTGATGTACAACGCACCCGCCGACACGGTTGTCGGACCTGCATAGCTGTTTGTGCCGGTCAGCACGGTCGTGCCCGGACCAATCTGGGTGACCGCGCCGCTACCGGCAATCACCCCGCTGAAGGTCATGGTGTCGCTGCGGTTGAAAGCCAACGTTCCGGTACTGGAGACATTCCCCACTATGGAGCCGGTCGTGCCACCATTACCGAGCTGGAGCGTACCGGAATTGATGACTGTGCCGCCGGCGTAAGTATTGGTTCCCGTCAGGGTCGTGGTACCGGTGCCCCGCTGCTGCACCGACCCGCCGCCACTGATCACCCCGGCGAAAGTGAAGGTGTTGCTCCGGTCAAAGACCAATGTAAATCTATGGTCCGCCCCAGTTTTGCAACCCCTGACGCTTGATGCAGTGTTGGCTTGCGCAAATCTATCCGGCGTCGTTGTGGGGACTGCTCCCCGCGCCTCGATGAAGTTCGCGCCCACGGCCCCCATAAAGTTGTGCGGCTTCAGGAGCCTCTTTACTTGCCGGGGTGTTCCGCAGGCCGGTGTGCCGTTCACGTCATCAGGTTTCAGTCGTCGCAAAGCAGATGAGGAAATGCTTGCCTTGTGCTCGTTCACGCTTAGGGTCTGGCGAATTCAGAATCGAAGGTGCTATGGTG
>NZ_SMOD01000124.1 GCF_004353905.1 Paraburkholderia guartelaensis
GCGCGCGCCAGCGGTCACCTGCTCGGCTTCCAGGCGGGTCTCGATGTCTGGCGCGGCAGCTTCCTGCCGGGCCATCACGACGCCACCGGCGTCTACTTCGCGTACGGCAACAGCGATGTGGACGTGAACGGGCTCGTCACCAATGCGGCCGCAACCGCATACGTGCCTTCCAGCACCGGCACGCTGAACCTCAATGCGTATTCCGGCGGCGCCTACTGGACGCACTACGGTCCCGGCGGCTGGTACGTCGACGCGGTGCTGCAGGGCACGTACTACGACGGCAACGCGACGACACAGAACGCGCGGCTGCCGGTTTCGGGGTCTGGAATCCTCACCTCGCTGGAAGCGGGCTACCCGTTCGCGTTGCCGCTCGGGCCCGCATTCGTGCTGGAGCCGCAGGCGCAGCTCATCTGGCAGCACGTGGGGCTGAACGAGGCCAATGACGGGCTCGGGCCGGTCGATCCGGGCTCCACCTCAGGCGTGAGCGGGCGGCTGGGCGTGCGAGGGCAATGGACGATCGAGCGCGCGAATGGCCAGGTGTGGCAGCCGTATGTGCGCGCCAATCTCTGGCGAGACTGGGGTGCTCAGGCCACGACCACGTATTCCGGGGGCGATCAGGTGCCGCTGTCGCAGCAGGCGACGCGTATGGATGTGGCCGCGGGCTTCACCGCGAAGATGGATACGCGCATGAGGGTATATGGCCAGTTCGGCTACCAGTTCTCGGTCAACAGTGCGGAGACGGGAAGCCGCAAGGGAGTCTGGGGTGATGTTGGGATTCGATACGCCTGGTGATGTCGCGTCGGATCCCTGGGTATCTGGGTAGTGGTGGCACGAAGGACTCCGATCCATGATCTCAGGCACAGTCGCTGACCCGGCGACGTGGGCAATCGAACTCGTCCCGGCAAGGGCCCGTGCAGGCTCGCACAGAGGCTGACTCCATGCGCCGTCTTCGCTTTGTTATCGTGTCGATCGCGGTCACGTGCACCACGATCCTGATACCGATCCTCACCAGCCTCTATGTCGCGCATGAGGAAGCACGGCAAAGTGAGAGCTACACGGCCAGAACAGTCGAGGGTGGTATGGGGCGGTGGCGCTTCGGCGGCTTGTTACCAGTCGCAAGGGTCAATTCAGGTGGCGTTCTCCGCCGGAAAATCCGTACATCTTGCGCGATGAGACCCGCAGTACCATCGAGTCGCGCTATGCCGATGTCGCCTTTGCTATGAGCAACGCTTGAATGGAGAGCCGGATGCGCTGAGAGGTGCAAGTCCGGTTCGGGGAGGAGAGGCCGGGAAATAGCTCGACTACGCCCGGTCTCTTACTCCACTTCGCACGGCGCAAGGCTGGCTCTATCTGGCGGTCGTGCTGGACCTGTACTCGCGCAGGGTGGTCGGCTGGTCAATGGCACCAACCATGCCGGCTGGGCTGGTCATGTCGGCGTTGACCATGGCGCTGCAGCAACGTCGGCCAGCGCCGGGACGAATTCTGCATTCGGACAGGGGTAGCCAGTATGCAAGTGATGAGTACCAGGCCTTGCTGCAGCAGCATCACCTGGTTTGCAGCATGAGTCGCAAGGGAAATTGCTGGGACACTCAGTCTAAGATCCCTTTCGAACGTCGGCCCGATCTGACTCGTGCTGGGACTGGCCGAGCTGCCTTTGAGTTGACCTGTCGATCGGGTTCCGGCGTTCCCCGAGCGTTGCCGGGCTCACCGTCTGTGACCTGATAGGAGCTTTGTACTGCACCATGAGTGTCCTGTCCTGCGAGTGGGGTTGGCGATGCGCCCACTACAACGGATATACGCATGGAACAGAACGAAGTAATTCTGGGCGTTGATACGCATCTGGATACGCATGTCGGGGCTGTGATTAGCGGCGCAGGCCGGCTTCTCGGAACACTGTCGGTAACAACCGACACAGCGGGGTATCTCGACCTGCTGACATGGGCGAATTCGTTCGGTCAGTTACGTCGTGCCGGGGTTGAAGGGACCGGCACCTACGGAGCGGGCTTGGCCCGCGTGCTGCGCGATCATGAGATCGAGGTCCTTGGAGTCAATCGTCCCGATCGCGCGATGCGCCGCTCCCGAGGGAAGTCCGATCCCACTGATGCCGAAAACGCCGCGCGTGCGGTACTCGCCGGAAGGGCTACTGCTATTCCAAAGGAACAGTCCGGTGCCGCCGAGGCGATGCGCGCCGTCTCCGTTGCTAGGCGCAGTGCGGTCAAGGCAAAGACGCAGGCTATCAATCAGTTACGAGCTTTACTCGTAAGCGTTCCCCAGGAAATTCGTGAGCGTCTTCTGAAAGCGAAAACGGCAGAATGCGTTGAGGGTTGTGCCCGTCTTCGCTCGTTGGGTAAAACGCCAGTGTTGCAAACGCTCACGACCACATTGCGTCTGCTGGCGAAGCGTTGGCTGATGCTGGCAGAGGAACTCAAAGCACTCGACACAATGCTTGACAACCTGACCAGCCAGCATGCCAGGCGACTTCGCGAACGATTCGGCGTCGGCCCCCAGACCGCTGCGGTATTGGTTGCCGTCGCGGGCGACAATCCCGAACGCCTGAAAAGCGAAGCGGCGCTAGCGGCACTCTGTGGCACGAGTCCATTGCAGGCGTCGTCCGGCAAGACGGTCCGGCATCGTTTGAACCGGGGTGGCGACCGGTTTGCGAACAACGCCTTATGGACCATTGCTATGGTTCGGATGCGCAGCGATCCACGTACCCGGGCCTATGTCGATCGACGGTATGCGATCCATCATCGACGCCACACAGAGTCGCATGACGAAGAACGTGAGGTGAGTCAGGAACGTGGATCAGCGCAGATCGACCGGCAGCTTCCAAGGAAGCAGTGCGTCGTAATCGTCAATTGTTGTCGCCAGTGGTAGGCGCTGGAACAGCCAGGTGAGGTAGCGGTATGGATCGATACGGTTCGCCCGACACGTCTCGACCAGTGAGTAGAGATTCGCACTCGCGTTTGCGCCGTTCACGGTGTCCGCAAACAACCACGAGCGCCTCCCTACACAGAAGGGGCGAATTG
>NZ_SMOD01000125.1 GCF_004353905.1 Paraburkholderia guartelaensis
AACTGCTGCAGACCCTCGTCCATCAACGCTACAAGCAACGCCGCAGCATCCTCGTCACGTCCAACCGCGTCGTCCAGGACTGGGGGCGCTACCTTCGCGACAGCACCATGGCTTCGACGATCCTTGACCGTCTGCTGCATCGCTCCAAACTCCTCGAGTTTGAAGGCAAGAGCTATCGTCTCCGTGAAGCCGCTGCCAGGCTTGCCGTCACTGAGGAATCCGACGCATAATCCGCTCGTCCTGCCTGGGGGAATTTAGCCGCCCACAAGTGGAGGAGTTTGAACTGCCCATCGGGGCGCAACACTACAAGCGATTGAGTTGGCCGAATGTAGGTGCCAAATGTAGTTCGGCGAGGGCTTATCGGCGCGGCCGCCGGGGAATCCAGTCACCGCAACAATGGCGAGACAGAACCAAAGCACCAAACCGCCAGCGTAAAGCAGGTCAAGACCCATGCTGTGGCTCACGTACTTGGACAGCCAGAGAGGCAGCGGACGCTTCGACCAAAAAGCTATTACCGGTTGATCAGGTCTTGCGCGCCGCGGCGCCGCGCTCGACTGTCCTGCCGAGAGCTTCTCGGTCAACTTGTGTTGACGGCCAAAGAAACCCACATTCAGGCCCAGTTTCCAGTATTCGTGTTCGATTTCTATTCCGCGGTGAGCGATGTTTGTAAAGAGCGCGCGCGTGCGGAGCTCAAGAATCCAAACGCAAAGGGTTATAAACCATGCAAGTAGCGATATGCCCAAGCGTAGCGGCGATGTCTGCGCGCTCAACCATGCCGTCATGAACACACCTACCGCTGGTACATAAAGAGCAGCCACGGTGAACCTGCTCGTAACAAGCGACGCGTGATAGTCCACGCAAGCGCGATGCTCAGCAAGTATCTCTTCGGGGCCGTATGGTTTGCGCGAACGCCTGCGCGATGGTCTATCTCGCATCAACTGAACTCGTTGGATGTTGCACTTTTCGTTTTAAATATATGACTGGCGCGGGTCACGTCGGTCTAGATCTCGTCGACGCTGTGCCGCCGCGAGTATCGCCATTTTATCGAGAACGGTGCCGGCATACCGGGTCCGCCTAGTTCAGAGGGGGGAATACTGACCGTCGTTTGCCGCAGTCTCCGATGCGAACTTTCGCAACTGCCAATCCCTGATCTGTACAAGCGCGTCTGCCCACTCGCTAGGCGTAAGCGAGCGCCAGTTCGCCTCAGGCCTTGGCCATACACGTTTGACCCGGAGACCCTCAATGTCATGCCATGCAGGGCTCGCGGGATTGGCCTGGGAAGAGGGCGTGTATAGCGAGACGAACGCCGGCAGGTTGGCCATCCTCGCGAGTTCCTTGATCACGCCAGTCGGCTTTTCCTGCCCGATGTCCCGTGCTACCTCGACAAGCGCCAGTGGCAGCTTGTTGTCATAGCCGTATTCGACGAACAGTACGCTATCGAGATCGGCCATCGTCAACGAATTGGCTTGGCGACGACCGAGGTAGCGACTAAGTGATCGCGGCCGGTGCCAGACACCGTACGCGCGGTCGCGAATCAGGAATTGTTCTTCTTGCATAGTTGATCTTCCGGACATCAATTTGTCTGGTTAGCTCATTAGTCTTCTCTTACATAGACGTGAGACACAATTGCGTGCGCCGAGGTCGCCATTGACGCTAGATTTGCGAAGAAGGCGGCCCGCAGGTCACTGGTGAACGCGCCAACGTCGCCGTCTTCACATAGCATCAGCGACGCGCGAAGGGCGCCGAGCAGGTAGTGCACACGCTCGACGTCCGCTGCAGTTAGATCAGTACGAACCGTCCCTGCGGGAAGAGGCTGCTCACTCACGCTATGCACGCTCTGCCTCTTGCACGTTAGAGCGATTCGCGCGCTGGCTTCCAGCTTCTGCGCGCCGTTGGTAACCGCCATTCAACCCGATATCGTCAACCCAGAGCCGCGCGCAGTACGTTGAGCACGTCGAGTACCGTGCCAACGTGGTCTGTAGGGATAGAAGATTCGGGCCAAAACCTCGCAGGATTGCCCGCCATCCAGTTCGGCGGGTTCCGAATCCTTCGCTACTTTGCGGGCCGCTGACCCGAGGAAAGGATGGTGCTCAACGTGGTGCCGCCGATAGACTCGCAGGTCACGGGCTTCGGATCGATCCACTGTACAGCCACTCCGCGCACGACCGGCCGGACCATACGCCACGGCCAAAAGCCAAAGCGTTGACTCCCGGTGTATTGAACGATTGCATCCGCGCCGTTCGACTGAGCGTATGCGGCCATCTTGGGCAGGATGTCTTCCACACTTCCATAAGTGCCCTTGCCGATTTTCAGTTTCTTGACGACCTTGTATTTCTGATCGGAGGGCGGGAGCTGTGAGAAAAAGCAGAAGTCGCCCAGGCTGCTAGCACGGTCAGTCGATGGATTCGTGAGATTCAATTCTTCCTCCGACGCGGGGTCCGCCGGAGAGTCGGCCGCATACGCGGTGCACGTTAGTACTCCCAGAGCAATCAGCGCCGCGACTATCGGGTGCTTGAAGTGTTGTGGCCGTTTCATGGATGGTCTCATTGTTGTATTCGCCTTGGGGCCGGCGCGTTTTTATGAACTCGGAGGGTAAGCGAGCGGGGTGCAATTGGCAACTGGTCCTGTGGCTTCGCCATTGCGGCTACTCTCGATAGTCGTAGTGTGCTGAAAGTGTGTTCGGGAGCCGGGTCGGGAAGTGTCTGAATTTTTGTGTGCAAGGCAGATAAAAACCTGCCGTCTGGCAGGTCATCAATTGCATTCTACAAATGATTCCTGGTGAAGCGATCCTCGTAGAGGATCGCGAACTGGTTCATCGCGGCTTTCCAGTCATGTGCGGCACGGCTCCAGTCAGCCGTGATATTGCGCAAGGCCAGCCACAGCAGTTTGGTCGCGGCCTCGTCCGTGGGGAAGTGCCCACGCGTCTTGACGATCTTGCGTAGCTGGGCGTTCACGCTTTCAATGGCGTTGGTCGTGTAGATCACTTTGCGC
>NZ_SMOD01000126.1 GCF_004353905.1 Paraburkholderia guartelaensis
ATCGCACGCCTGGCGCCGCCTGGCGCAATGCAGCTATTGCTGCTATCGAAGGAAGCAGCAGGCGCGAATGGAAGCAGGCGACCGGCTACCACCGGCGATCGCTCGCCGAGACCTTGGTGTACCGGCTCAAGGTACTCACGGGCTCCAGTATGTGGGCGCGCGCGACTGGCTCGCAAGCCACCGAGGTGTCGATCCGTGCGGGTGTACTCAATCGCATGGGAGCCCTCGCTCGCCCGCAGTCCGTCCGTATTGCCTGAGATTGAGAGCACAGAGGTCATGTCGTCTTTACGCCTGATTTCCTGATTTTTGCAACAATGCCGCTTGCATCGCAAGACAGGCGTCGATATCGGAACCAGAACCAGAGGGTGCGCTTGCAGCCACGCCCCTGTCACGCAACGCGCTCGCGTTTAACGTGCAGAAAACTGCCGCCTTATGATCTCCGTCATCCGCTCGATATGCGTTAGCAATTCGGGCACCGCCGTCGCCTCCCAAAAGCGTCTTCTAAGCGCGGGGCCAATATAAAAGAGCGATGGATTGCTACAGCCATTGACTCGAACCACGCGGTAAGACTCATCAACACACAACCCCGCCCAGTCAAATTTTGCAATCCCGTCGCGCCGTAACTGATCAAAAAGGGAATCACGCGCGTGTACTATCGGCCGATGTAAGCGATCTGCATGCGGTCCTGTATCTGACGCTATAGCTGGATGAGCGGGAGCCATCCCGGCACCGGTGCAATTCACGAAGTACGATGCGCGCACAACGCGCGAGCCCGTTGCTTCGCGCGGGCGAATAGCCAGCAGCAGCCCGTCGCCATGTGCGCTGATTGTCTCGATTCGCCCCCCCATAAGCGAGAGACGCCCACTCATCGTGAGTGACGCGACAAGCGCTGCCGTGGAAGCTGGCTGTCGGTGACGATGTGTGTCCCAGTAAGGCGCAATATGGCGCACGAAAGCGCGCCGGTCGGCCTCAGACCAGTTTGACCAGATCTGCGGTACCACAGGACGCAGGCTATCGATCACCTCACGCCAGTCACCGCCCCTCGCGCGATGTTCAGCAATGACTTTGCGTACGACGGTGATGCAATGCCTAGGGCCGGCAGTCAGTTGATCGAGAAGCGCCCGCCGCGCTTGTGGCTGAAGTTTCGGGGGTGACTGGCAGTGGTGTTGGGGCAACAAACCACGGCGGGACATAAGAGTGAAGCGCAACTTTTCGCTGCGCCGGTGCAACGCGTACACAACGTCGAGTGCCGTCAGACCAGACCCACACATGAAGAAATGGCTGTCATTCGGCACGGCCCCCAGTTTAACTGCGTCCCAGGGATTTGCGAGTAAACGCTGATCGAGTGAAGCGCCACCGGTCACTGGTACAGTGATGGAGCCGCGGCCATCGCTGTGCCCGGTCGCAAGGATGATCTGATCGGCAAAAATCTCCACACCCGTGTGCAAGTGAACCTTCGTTCGGCCATCCTCTGCCGGCACCAGCGCGACGGCGTATCCGTCGTGTTGAGAAAACTGATGCCTCCCGGAATTTTCGCCGGCTTGTTTTAGCAGATGCGCAAGATAATCACCGTACCAGGCGCGTGGCAGGAAATCATCGGGTTCCGCAGACCGGCCCCGCAGTCGGCAATAATCAACAAAGCCGTTGCCGTTGTCCCGCTCAACACTGAGGGCCCGTGCGGGGGCGTTCAGGAGCCAGCCCTCTTCGTCCGACCGATAAGCAATACCGCGCGCAACGCTATAGCTGTCATCGACCAGTGCGATCGACAGGGGCTTTGCGCTTTGATCCGATAGTAGCCATGTGGCCGTCATCGTGCCGCAAAAGCCCGCACCCACTATCACGATCGATACAGTCATTGCCACGGCTCCGATGGTTGTTAGTATCCGCTCCCGCAGAAAATTAATTTTGACATTCAGATGGATATTCGCTCCGATAGCGTCGCTTGCATCGGGGCACGTCAGGAAAGTTCTCTTTCCGGCGCGGATAGTCGGAAGCTGTGCCGCGCGTCCAGGAAGCGACTATGCGGTATCTCGCCTCAAGCTACAAAATCGATTGTTTGGATAACACTGATTCGCATCGCAAATGAACGTGAGCGAACGACTGGTATGACGATGGCTTCGCCAAATCCAGTAGGGAGATCCCATCGCGACAAGAACAGCAACATCGAACAGTTGCAAAGACCGTCAGGAACCATAGTCGCTTGGCTTTGTCCGGATGGGTACGAGTTCCCGTGCTATGGACGCGACTATGCATTTTTGACGCAAACCGGTTTGCCGAAGGCGTTCCACCGGTTCAGCAGGTTGGCGATGATTACGCCTCTGGCGTCGATTGGGGAGTTGAAGAGGACTTAGAGTTTGCTAGTCTGGGCAGACGACGGGCAAACGGAAAACGCGGTCGGGCCGGCCCGGCAGCCCGGCTTACAAACCTAACAAAGCTAGCCCTGCCGAACGTCCCGCGTGGGGGTAGCGAAGCCTTCGCGCGCCGCGCCTAAAATATCCGTCATCGGACAAATCTGCGGCCGCATCGCACACACAGACGCAAGGCCGGCATGAACGGGAAGCTCACAGGCGGACGGGAGCTACCATGCGACACAAGAGGCGGCTTTGCTCGAGCATAATTTAACATAAATATATGTCGAATTTTAACTTAATTCGTACGCTTACGTGTTTAGTGAAAATATTCGATCTACTTAGTCGGCCTTGAACAATCCGCGAAGGCTTATGCGGCAAGGCTCTGAGGCCGAATTGGTGTTGTGGGAATTGCAGGGACCAGGCATATTGACGCTTGAATCCTGCAAATCCTGACGAGGTGCGGATGGGTCCGAAGACGCCTGTGACAGAAGGAGATTTCTTCCGGCAGCCGCTGCGTGAGCAGATCAATCTGAAACATCCGCTGGTGCGGCTGGCTGAACTGATCAACTGGGATCGGCTGGGCGTGGCAATGAGCGAGAGCTTCGTGTCGCGCAAGGGACGGCCGGCAACATCACC
>NZ_SMOD01000127.1 GCF_004353905.1 Paraburkholderia guartelaensis
GTTGTTCGTCGCTCGGTCATCGCGCTGTGGCTCGGGCATGAATCGGTGGAAACCACGGAAATCTATGTCGAAGCGACCCTTGCGATGAAGGAACAGGCCCTTGAGAAGGCAACTCCGCGACGCGGTAAGCCAGGCCGCTTCAAGCCAACGGACGAGCTCCTCGACTTCCTGAACAGTCTTTAGGCTACGGAATTATATCGGGTGATCGCTTGAGCACATCTCTTTGACGGCCCGCAATCTCCTGTCAATTGTTGGAGTTCAATCACGCCACCCGACATAATCCGGAAGGGTACATAGTGCCTCTTATATCGCTGGGTAGATAAGCGGCACGCCTTCGCCACTCACCTGCTGGAGGCCGGCACCGACGTGCGTCGGATCCAGCTGCTGATGGGGCACCGTTCCCTAACAACCACTGCGCGTTACCTCAAGGTCGCGACCACCACCGTGTGCGCCACCACCAGCCCCTTCGATCTGCTGCCGCATCCCGAATCTGCTCCGTCACAGCCTCCTGCGCCCGGGCACTTCTGAAGCCGCCGATGCGACCGGCGCTTGAGGTGGCGGACATCTTCCGCCGCTGCGGCCCTCAGTACCGGCAGACTCATGCCGGCGCCCTCAGTCGTGCCCAGCGTCGTGTCATGAGCGCCATCGAGCTGTGCCGCACCGCTGAGCTCGGCGCACATATTGAGCAGTGCGATACATGCGGGCATCAGCGTATTGCCTACGACTCGTGTCGTAATCGTCATTGTCCGAAGTGCCAGTCACTTGCCCGTGCACAATGGCTCGAGCGCCGACAGAGTGAGCTCATTCCCGGCGTTGAGTACTTCCATGTCGTCTTCACGCTCCCCGAGCCCATTGCCGCGCTCGCGTACCAGAACAAGAAGACGCTCTACGATCTGCTGTTTCGCACGAGCGCGCAGACGCTGCGCACGATTGCCGCCGACCCGAAACACCTGGGTGCAGAGATCGGCTTCATTTCGGTCCTGCACACGTGGGGGCAGAATCTGCTGCACCATCCCCACGTGCATTGCGTCGTACCTGGAGGTGGCATTGCGCCGGACAGCGAGCGCTGGATCGCCTGCCGGTCCGGCTTCTTCCTGCCGGTGCGGGTGCTTTCGCGGCTGTACCGCCGCCTGTTCCTCGAGCAATTGCGGCGTGCGTTCGACGCCGGCGCGCTGCGCCTGCATGGCCAGCTTCAGCCCCTGCGCGATCCCAAGGCGTTCGCCGCGTGGCTTGCGCCTGCCGCACAGGCCGAATGGGTGGTCTACGCGAAACCACCCTTCGGTGGCGCCAGGCAGGTGCTCGACTACCTGGGCCGCTACACGCATCGCGTTGCCATCTCGAACGACCGCTTGCTGCGTTTCGATGCCGAATCGGTCCTGTTCCGCTGGAAGGACTACCGGCACCAGGCCCGGCACAGGACCATGACGCTGACGGCCGACGAGTTCATGCGCCGCTTCCTGCTGCATGTACTGCCGGATGGCTTCAAGCGCATCCGCAGCTACGGGTGGCTCGCCAACTGTCATCGGGCAGCGCGACTCGCCACCTGTCGGCGGCTGCTCGGTGCTGAGCCTCCCGCCGCTGCATCACCAGCCATAGGAGAGGACTACCGTGACCGCTATCTGCGGCTCACCGGCAGGTCGTTGCGCGACTGCCCCGTGTGCGGCCAGGGCCACATGGTCCGCCTCGAGGGCGGTGTGCCTGGCATCCTGCCGAGGGCACCGCCGGATCCGACCCATGTGCGCTGACCGGCGCCAGTATGATCCTCCGCCACGTTGGTCTTCCCCGATACGGCCAACGCGAACTCGCTCGTGCGCCGGCGTCCACGCGCCCATTACACTGTCGCGAAACCCAACACTATCTGTCCTTGGACCCCGCATTCGCGCTGATTTTGCGCGACCGGCTCGTGCCATTCGTGTGGTTCCCGCGTGCGATAGCCACGCCTGTGGCATCGCGAATCATCGCGGCGATCATTCAACGCCCATAGACGCCAGCGCCTGTGGCGCGGTTTAGCACAAGAACTTTTTTGATTACCGATCGCGGGCGGGCATCGCCAGGCATCGTCAGGCGTCAGTAGCCGCGATCGCCAACCAAAAAACTCTCTGCAAACTGTCAAATCGCCATTCGCTGCCACCTGCTGAGTCCATCCGTCAGGAAAACGCGACTAACGGTCTTGCGCCATGTCGCCCCCCACACAGGTCGACCGCGCCAAACCCGGTCTTCAGGCAGATGGGTAGCCGCGCCGATGGCGCACTGCTGTCGCAGCCGAAGTCCTATGGCTGCGACGTCTTGATTGCGCGTAGCGGGGATGAACCGGGCCGCTGACCCACGTCGCCAGTGTCTCCGATCCAGTGGAGGGCAATCACGAAGGAGCATATATCTCGTACTGCAAAATAATTCTGCCGTGGGATCGGCCGCATTTTTTCGATACATATACGTGTGGCCCGCCAGACAGGATGGCAGTACCGATCAGGCTGTCCACCTTTTTCCCACTGTCCGTGGAGACGGCGCCGACAGATGACTGACGCCAATTGGAGCCAAAGACGCTTGACGGCCGAGGCTGTGTAAAAACGCATCGATCGCCTAGACTGAATCAACCCGTTGTTGCGAGAGGCGAAGATGGGGCGATTTGTCGAAGGTGCGGACCGCAATCAGGCGACGCTGCTGCCGGAATGTCTCGAGGACTTCATCGCAGAAGACAATCCGGTCAGAATCGTCGACGCATTCGTTGAAGAACTCGATCTGGCTTCTTTGGGATTTGAAGGGGCCACGCCTGCGACCACAGGCCGGCCGTCTTACCACCCGGCAGTGCTACTCAAGATCTACATCTACGGCTATCTCAATCG
>NZ_SMOD01000128.1 GCF_004353905.1 Paraburkholderia guartelaensis
ACGTCTTCGGCACGCTAAAGCACTGGATGGGGGCCACACACTTCCTGACCAGGACGCTTGGACGGGTGAGTACCGAAATGAGTCTTCAAGTGTTGGCCTACAACCTGAAGCGCGTCATCAAGATACTTGGGGCTGGCAGGGCAATAAATGCGATGAAGCTGGTCGGAACGTAAGGCCCGGAGGGGCTTTTTACGCTCGAAATCCTACGTTAAGTTGGGCCGGAGTTCTCAAGCTTGATTGGTCGGGCTGGCGAGCTCGACTCCGGGGCAAAGAAAACAGTTTCCACACGGCCTCGGCCGAGGAGCGACGGAAGCGTTTAAGTCCCTTCACTGAACTGACTGCGGTATTTGACGAACCCGCGCTTTCGGTCTCCATGGAAACCAACCTGCTCGAAGAATCGGTGTGCGTCGACGCGAGACGCCGAACTAAGCAGCATCATTTTCGAGCAGTTCCGCGACAGGCAAAACCGCTCGACCTCACTTAGCAGCGCTTCCCCGATTCCATTGCCACGACATTCTTGATCAACGACGAGATTTTCGACTACCGCAAAGGGCTGCCCGGCATACATAGCGTCCGCACAAAGGCAAACCAATACCGTGCCCCGGAGACGGCCGTCGACCTCGCAAACCATAAGCCGAGTGCGAGCATCGCCCTCAAGAAAATTTATCTGGGACGCCGTAGCCCTGACATTTTCATCGTCGACCAACTGACGATACAACGACTGGGTCACGGCGTTCAGTAGTGGTTGGAAGCTGAAATGATTTTAGATGAGCCGTAAATCCCGTTCCGTGAATGTCGCGTTATATGCGCTGAGTTGCGACGCAACGAAAGCATCATCCCGCTCATTTCGCTTGTCGGTGACTTCGATGTTCATGGTTATTCGCCAATACGCCCTTTGAGTCTCACTTCCGTCAGGGCAGCGCCACCAATTTCGATAGCCCTGACTGAACCATCGGCCTGAAATCCGTTCTCGACGTAGAACGCCTGCGCCGGCTTGTTGTCTTTCAACACCCAGAGCGTGACTGCCGAATAGCCCTCGGCATGGAGTCTCTCTGAGGCTGCGTTCATTAGCGCTGTCCCGATGCCACGCTTCCAGAATGATGGTGCCACATAAATCGCTTCGATTTCTGCGCAGTGCGATTCGACATCGTCGTCACGGGACGGACCGAATGCGATCCAGCCGGCAACCGAGTCGCTTACTATCGCAACGAATACGCGCGGCGTGCCGACCGTCACCGTCCTCAGCCATCTCACTGCCCCAGTTACCACATCGAGCGCCGCGAGATATCCGCTTGGCACGATGTCCTTGTAGGCAACCCGCCATGTATCTAGTCGCCCCTGAACAATTCGTTTTGGCCGTCATCGGCAACATCGGCGTCAGCGGGCGGATGCTCTCTGATCGACAGCGAAGAACAGGGCGATGAGAACAAGGGCGTAAAAAAGCCGCAGCTTCCTCAGGATCATCCGCAGGTTGTGACCGGCGCCGCATAGCACAGCGTGCATCGCGTCACCGAGCGCTCCCTTCAGCCAGTTCCGATCGAGTTTGCCATCTGTCTTCATGTGGCCGATGGCTGGCTCGATCGCACTGCGCCGTCTGATCATCGCTCGTAGTCTCCGCGTGATGCCAACGACCAGGCCTTCCTTGTGTGTCGTCGTAATCGACACTTTCACCCCGAACTCATACGGCGTGCGCGCCTTGCCCTTGGCCAGGCACTCCACCTCTGGCGCATGCATTGCGTAAAGTTTGTTTTTGTCCTTTGTCTTTTGCGACAGGATCCGCTTCGTGCGCCCAATCAGTTCCTGCAGGGACGCGCGACTGCCGTCGGACACCGCATCGATCTGTCGCTCCACGTCACGCATCACCCGACCCACGCGCGAGCGCAACGTACGCAACGTCTTCTTCATTCGTTTGTACTGCTTCGCATGGGCGTAGCGGCCAATCTGACGCGCCAGGTGCGGCGCCTCACGGTTGTAGTTCTGCCTCAGTTTCACGCCGTGCCGCGCGGCAGCCTTCACCAGATGTTCGCGACACCGTTCAAGGAGCCGCGAATCGGTCGGGTGTGCGATCGCTTTCTGCATGACCGTCGTGTCAACAATCACGCGCTTCACGCTTGCGGCTTTGATCACGCCAGCACGTTTTGCCGCTTCGATTGTTTCGGCCAGCAACTCTTCAACACCGGCCTCGCCCAACCGCTTGCGCCAGCGCGTGAGACTCGACGGATCGATCGGCGGTTCGGTCTGCAGGTACGTCTCGCCGGTGAATACCTGCCAGTACGGATTTTCAACCCATTGCCAAACGACCTCTTCGTCCGACAGATCGAATGCGTGCTGCAGATACAGCAGGCCGGCGATCAGCCTGGGTGATGTTGCCGGCCGTCCCTTGCGCGACACGAAGCTCTCGCTCATTGCCACGCCCAGCCGATCCCAGTTGATCAGTTCAGCCAGCCGCACCAGCGGATGTTTCAGATTGATCTGCTCACGCAGCGGCTGCCGGAAGAAATCTCCTTCTGTCACAGGCGTCTTCGGACCCATCCGCACCTCGTCAGGATTTGCAGGATTCAAGCGTCAATATGCCTGGTCCCTGCAATTCCCACAACACCAATTCGGCCTCAGAGCCTTGCCGCATAAGCCTTCGCGGATTGTTCAAGGCCGACTA
>NZ_SMOD01000129.1 GCF_004353905.1 Paraburkholderia guartelaensis
TGGGGGGCGACAATTATGTTGGCCGGTCGTTGACGTTTGTTTTGGCCGGTGGTGAGGAGTCGGAGGCGGCGTAGCCGCCGGAGACGACGAACCACCGGCGGCGCCGCGTCGGCGGGGCAATAGGATGGCTGATCGATTCTTAAAGAAGAAGCGGTCAGCACATGTCTGGAACCCGCATCACCGACCAACAGGTTCGCCTCTACATGAACAAGCGCAAACACCATCCGCAGGAACTCGCGGCCGCGAAGGCAGGAATAAGCGTGCGCAGCGCACGCCGCATTGAGCGTGACGCGACGTTGCCATCCCAGAAGCCGCAGCGCTCCTGGCGCACCCGTCCCGATCCGTTCGCCGATGTCTGGGACAGCGAGGTCGTGCCGTTGCTGCGTAACGCTCCCCATCTGACGGGCATCACGATCCTGCGCAAGCTGCAGGATGATCACCCGGGCTGCTATCCCGACAGCATGCGTCGCACGCTGGAACGACGCATTTCTCAATGGCGGGCGCTCGAAGGTCCCAGCCAGGAGATCTTCTTCCCCCAGGAGCATCAGCCCGGCGTGCGCGGGCTGTCTGACTTCACCGATATGAGCAAGTTGTGCGTGACGATCGGCGGCACACTGTTCGAGCACCGGCTGTATCACTTCGTGCTGGCATTCTCGCGCTGGGAGTATGCCTGCGTGGTTGAGGGCGGCGAGAGCTTCGAAGCCCTCGCCAACGGTTTGCAGAACGCTCTATGGCAGGCGGGAGGTTGCCCGCGCGAGCATCGCACCGACAGCCTGTCAGCCGCCTTCAAGAACCTGAGCGAGAAGGAAGACTTCACTACCCGTTACAAGGCGCTGCTCGATCACTACGACATGCAGGGCACGCGTAACAATCGCGGCCTGGGTCACGAGAACGGGAGCGTCGAATCCTCGCACCGGTATCTGAAGGACGCAGTTGATCAAGCCCTGATGCTGCGTGGCCATCGCGACTTCGTTGATCGCGCCGCCTACGACGAATTCATCCGCGAACAGGTGATGCGTCGAAACCGGCGCTGCGCCGCCGCGTTCCGTATCGAGCGCCAGCAGCTTCAGGATCTGCCGGAGTACCGTACCACCGACTTCGTCGAGGAGGAGGCTCCTGTGACCCGCTGCAGCACTTTTACGGTGCGCGGCATCCTCTACAGTGCGCCGTCGCGCCTGATTGGYCACCGGCTGAAGGTGCGCRTCTACGGCGACCGGCTCGACTGYTACCTGTCCGGCGTGCTGGTCCACAGCACCGCACGGGGCTCGCGTGCGCRCGACAACCGCCACGCGCTTGATTACCGCCACTTCATTGACTCGCTGAAGCGCAAACCCCAGGCATTCAAGGGGCTCGCGTTTCGTGACGCGCTGTTCCCGCGTGATGCGTACCGCAGAACCTGGGAACAACTTGATGCCCGCCTGTCACAACGCGACGCATGCAAGACGATGGTCGGCCTGCTTGAGCTCGCGGGCCTGCACGGCGTGGAGGCCGTACTGGCCGGGCAGCTTGATGCAATGCTGGAAACCGGCGAGCTTCCCGATCTCAAGGCGCTGCGTGAGCAGTACGCACCCCGTGCGGCCCAGTGCCCCGATGTCGAGGTTCAGATGCCGCCCGTTGCCGTCTATGACGAACTGCTCAAGAAGGTGGCAGCATGAACTCGCCCGCGCATGATGGTGGCCGCCTGGCCTTGATGCTCAACGAGCTGCGTTTGCCAACGATCGGCAGGTTGTGGCCCGAGTTCGCTGAGCGCTCGGACAAGGAAGCCTGGCCGGCCGCACGCCTGCTCGGCGCACTGCTAGAGCACGAGCTGGCCGAACGCGCTAAACGACGCATCGAGCGGCACCGTACCGAGTCGCATCTGGACCCGACCAAGACGCTCGCCGCCTTCGACTTCGGCGCCGTGCCGATGGTCTCAAAAGCGCATGTCACAGCGCTGGCCACCGGAGAGTCATGGCTGGAGAAAGGCGCCACGGTTCTCCTGTTCGGCCCGCCTGGGGTCGGAAAAAGCCACCTGGGATCGGCTATCGGTCATGCATTGATCGACGTCGGCTACCGCGTGCTGTTCACGCGTACCAGCGAGCTCGTCCAGAAGCTGCAGGCCGCGCGCCAGAGCCTGCTGTTGCCTTCCGCGCTGGCCAAGCTCGATCGCTTCGATTTGATCATCCTCGACGACCTGTCGTATGCCCGCAAGGACCAGGCCGAGACCAGCGTTCTGTTCGAGCTGATTGCCGAGAGGTATGAGCGAAAAAGTCTTCTGATAACTGCAAACCAACCGTTCTCGGGCTGGAATGACGTGTTCCCCGACCCCGGCATGACGGTCGCCGCCATCGACCGGCTTGTGCATCACTCGACGATCTTCGAACTCAACGTCGAAAGCTACCGCCGCCGCAAGGCCGGCGACAAACAGAATGCACGGCGGCGTCAATTACACGGCGACAACCCTGCCAATCCGTTCAGCGGCCAGTTGCCTGACGACGGCAACGTTGCGCAGTAACGAAGAGCGTCAACTACACGATCATGCAACGACAACTACGAAGGAGCAACGTCAAATATGACCTGATACCGAACGACAACTACCCCGTTGACCGGCCAAAATAGTTGTCGCTGACCGGCCGTGCTGCTTGACGCTCTCTA
>NZ_SMOD01000013.1 GCF_004353905.1 Paraburkholderia guartelaensis
CGGGCACGACGCTGTACAAGCAGGCCGTGGAAAACGGCTGGATGGAAGAGAACAAGACCATCAACCTGGTGAGCAAGGAAGGCGTGCAGCTCGCGGCGATCGGTTATGCGCATCTGTCGCGTGACGAGATCTATCACCACCTGGAGCAGTTCTATCGCCAGTTCTATTTCCGGCCGTCGAAGATCTGGGAGATCGTGCGCGAGATGCTCACGAGCTGGGACATGATGAAGCGGCGTCTGCGCGAAGGCGTGGAGTTCTTCCGCTTCCTGCGCGCACACGAGGCATGATGGACCGCTCGTCTCACGATGCGCGCGCGCTCATCTTCACCGCCGACGACTTTGGCCTGCACGAGCGGGTCAATGCGGCGGTAGAGCGCGCGCATCGCGAGGGCGTGCTCGACTGCGCGAGCCTGATGGTCGCCGCGCCCGCCGCGGCAGACGCCGTGGCGCGGGCGCGCCGCACGCCGGGTTTGCGCGTCGGGCTGCATCTGGTGCTGGCGGACGGCGCGGCCATGCTGCCGCGCGCGCAGATTCCCGCGCTCGTCGACGCGCAAGGGCGTTTCGGCGACAACATGGTCCGCGACGGCGTGCGTTTCTTCTTCCTGCCGCACGTGCGCAGGCAGCTCGCGAAGGAAATCCGCGCGCAGTTCGAAGCGTTCGCGGCGACCGGGCTCACGCTCGATCACGTGAACACGCATAAGCATTTTCATCTGCATCCCACGGTGCTCGCGCTGATCCTCGAGATCGGCCGCGACTATGGTTTGCGCGCGATGCGTCTGCCGCTCGAAGCAGGCGCGCCGTTCGCGCTCAAGCCTTGGCTCGCGCTCGTGCGCGCGCGGCTCGCGCGCGCGGGCGTCGCGCACAACGACTACGTGGTCGGCATCGCGAAGACGGGCGCAATGGACGAGGCCGCCGTGCTCGACGCGCTCGCGCATCTGCCCGCCCAGGGCGTGGGCGAGATCTACTGCCACCCGGCGCTTGCCGATGATGCGCACGAAGGGCCCATCACGCCGTCGATGCAGACGTATCGCCATGCCGACGAATTCGGCGCGTTGATCTCGCCTCGCGTGGCTGCAGCGCTCGCGCAAGCGGGCGTGCGCCGGGGCGGCTTCACCGACGTGTTCTTCGGCGCGGCTTCGGGCTCCGATCCCGCTGGGTCGCGCGGCCCCGAGGTGCAGGTGTCATGAAGTGGCTGCAATGGCTGGGCTTGCCGGTCGGGATCGCCATCCTGATCGGTCTCGTCGTCCATAACGGCGCGCACGACGTGCTGCGCGTCATTGGCACGGCAGGCCCGATGCTGCTCTGGCTCGTGCCGTTCCACGCGCTGCCGCTCCTTCTCGACGCCCAAGCGTGGCGCCTCCTGCTCGACAAGCGCGCATCGCTCAGCTTCCTTTTGTGGACCGCGACCGTGCGCGAGGCCGTGAACCGGCTGCTGCCCGTGGTCGGTGTGGGCGGCGAACTCGTCGGTATTCGTCTCGCGCGCTGGAAGGTGCGCAATGCGAGCCAGGTCACGGCTTCGGTGATCGTCGAGGTGTTCGTGACGATCGCCGTGCAATACGCGTTCTCGGCGCTCGGCGTCGTGCTGATCGTTGCGGCGACCGGCGACGGCGGTTCGCTGCGCACCATCGTCACGATCTCACTGGCGCTCGTGCTTTCGGCGCCGCTGCCGATGCTCGCCGTGTTTCTGGTGCGTCGCGGCGGCGTTTTCCATGCGATCGAACGCTGGGCCGCGAAGCTGCTCGGCGCCGACAATCCGCTCATGCTCGGCATCGACGGCAAGCAGCTCGATGCCGATCTGGACGCGCTGATGTCGCGCACGGGCCTCATGTTTCGCGCTTTCTTCTGGCAGCTCGGCGGCTACATGCTCGGCGCGTTCGAGACGTGGTGGGCGCTCTCGCTGCTCGGCCATCCGGTGACGGTCGGCGACGCGCTCGCCATCGAGGCCATCACCCAGGCCGTGCGCCATGCCGCCTTCATGGTGCCCGCCGGTCTCGGCGTCCAGGAAGTCGCTGTGGTGCTGCTCGCGCAACTCTTCGGCGTGAGCCAGGACGTGGCGTTCTCGCTCGCGCTCGTCAAGCGCATGCGCGAAGTGGTGTTCGGCGTGCTCGCGCTGCTCTCGTGGCAGGCCGCGGAAATCGTTCGCACGCGGCGCACATTGCGCCATGGCGCGCAGGCCGCTCTGCAACCCGCCGCGCAGTCTGGAGACGCGCTGCCCGCCGCGGCGAGCGTGTCCGCACGCGCGCCCACCTCGAAGCGGGACTCTCAGCACGATCAGGTCCATTGACGGTACATTGTGGACATGTCGATGCGCGCCGGTTCGTCGCGCGTCGACGCAAGCCCATGTTGATGCGTTAGCAAGGACATGAAGCCCGTGTTTTCACTCACGCGTTCGCTCGCGCTCGCGTGCGCCGCCACGGCGGCGTTCACGCTTTCCGGCTGCGACGATCGCCAGTTCGATGCCATGCTCGACACCATCCGGCAGGGATTCAAGGCGTTCTTCGATTCCGTGAAGCCCGACGCGCTGCTGCTCAAGGGCCTCACGCCCGGCGTTTCCACGCTCGAGCAGGTGCGCGAGCAAATGGGCAAGCCCGAGACCGAGCGCGTGTTCGACGACGGCTCGCGCCGCCTCGAATATCCGCGCGGCCCGCAGGGCCTCAAGACCTGGATGGTCGACATCGGTCCGAACGGGCGGCTCGTCGCCATTACTCAGGCGCTTACTGCGGAAAACTTCGCGAAGATCCGCGCGGGCATGAGTGAGGACGAGGTCCGGCGATTGCTCGGTAAACCTGGGCAAGTGGCCGGCTACCGCTTGAAGAAGGAGACGGTGTGGAGCTGGAAGTGGCTGGAAGGGGGCGTGACGCCCGAAGCGTATTTCAATGTGCATTTCGGACCGGACGGGCGGGTCACGACGACCTCGCGCTCGGACGTGATCCGCGGTCGCTGATTCGGTTGACCCAGTTGACCCGGGGCCACGCAAGGAGGCGCGCATGATGAACCGGCGACGGCCCAAGCGTGTGGGACTCGTGCTCGGCGGCGGCGCTGCGCGCGGCTGGGCGCATATCGGGGCGATTCGTGCGCTCGAGGAAGCGGGCATCAAGCCCGACGTGGTGTGCGGCACGTCGATTGGCGCGCTGGTCGGCGCCGTGTACGCGAACGGCGATCTCGACTGGCTCGAGGACTGGGTCGGCAAGCTGACCTGGCAGACCGTGGTGCGCCTGCTCGACTTGCGTTTTTCGGGCGGGCTGCTCGGCGGGCGCAAGGTGATCGAACTTTTTGCCCACCAGTTCAACGGCCGCTCGATCGATGACCTGAGGCTGCCGTTCACGGCGGTCGCCACCGAACTCGACACGGGGCGCGAAGTCTGGCTGCGCGAAGGCGGCGTGGTGGACGCCGTGCGCGCTTCGATCGCGATTCCCGGCATCTTCACGCCAATCTGGCATGACGGCGTGTGGCTCGTCGATGGCGGGCTGAGCAACCCGGTGCCGGTGTCCGCCGCGCGTGCGATGCGCGCCGACACCGTGATCGCCATCGACCTCAATCACGACATTCTCAACGGCCGCGACCTGGGTGGCGCGATCGACACGATGCCGCGCGAACTACCCGTGGAGGCGAGCGACGCGGCAACGGCGGCATCGGCTGCCGTGGCGGCCAGCGGTGGCGCCAATGGCGCCGAAACCAGCGAGGCGGCGCCTGAACCGCTCCTGCGCCGCAACGGCAAGCGCTTCCCGCGCTGGCTGCAGCCTGCCGGCCCCGGCGCGGCGGGCGGCCCGGACGTGCGCGTCGCGCCGCCGCCCAGCACGCGCGTGCCTTCCGTGTTGAGCTCGGTGGCCCAGAGCATCGACATCATGCAGGTGCGCATTACGCGCAGCCGCCTTGCAGGCGAGCCCGCCGACGTGCTGATCCAGCCGCGCCTGGGCGGCATGGGAATCTTCGACTTTCATCGCGCCGCGCCCGCCATCGAGGAAGGGCGCGCGGCAGTGCAGTACATGATGCCGGCCATCAAGGCGCAGCTGGGGCTGGACTAGGGCGGTTCTAATACGCGCTTCTAGCTACAGCTCCAGAATGCCGGCGACGGCGAATTTCGCCGCCTCGAGTTCCTCGGCTGTCGCCGTTTCGCCTTTGTGCCGCCAGACTCTGCCTGCTAGCGAAAGCGTGGTGATCTGGTCGGCCATCGCGACGCAGGGCCTGGCAAGGCCGCTGATCGGGATTTCCGACTCCCACCCGTGAATGGTGCTGCTGATGGGCAGCCCGACGAAGCGGCCCGTGAGTTCGTTGAACTCGGCGTCGGTGAGGACGAGGGCAGGGCGATAGCCGTCCTGTTCGCTGCCCGCGCCCGGCCCGACGTTGAGCCAGAGGATGTCGCCTGCGTCTGGTGTTCCGTTCTTCATGCGTTCCTTACCATGGGTCGAAACGCGTGGGGTCATCGGGTCCGCCGATTTCGGTCCCTTGCGGCTGGCCGAAGTCGATGAGCGGGTGTGGCTCGAGCTTCCTCTCGCGCAATTGCTGCAAATAGCGCTCACGCGAGAAGCGCCGGATCGCCGTATGCGGGCGAACCGTGAGCGACCCATCTTCGACTTCCACCTCAACTTCCTGCCCCTCCGTCAGCGACAACTTGCTGGCAAGGCTGGCCGGAATGCGCACCGCAAGGCTGTTTCCCCAACGCTTCAGGGTTTGTATCGCCATTTCGTCCTCGTACTGAATTAGCCGTCTGGCCAATAACGTATTGAGCTTGATGTCCATACCTGATCGCGGTGTATCTACGTGGTTGATACAGTCCCGATGCTAGGCTTCGAATATGTATGTGTCAACGCGTTGATACGCGTAGTTTCGCGGCGCATGTACGCAGATCAAGGAATGCCGTCCCCGTCCTCAGTCCATCGCCGCGACCCACACCCAGCCGTGCTGCGAGCGGCGTAGCGCCGTCACGGAAAGCGGTGCGATTTCGATCGAGCGAAAGCTCGATGACGGCGCGCCCAGCGCGTGAAGGATCGCCGCCCGAATCACGCTCGCGTGCGTGAAGGCGATCAGGTTGTGGCCCGCTTCGGGCACCGTATCGAGCCAGCCGCCGACGCGCGCGCGGACATCGTCGAACGATTCGCCGCCGCCTGGGGGCCTGAAGCCCGGATCGCGCGTCCAGGCCGCAAGGGCTTCGGGCGCTTCACGCGCGAGATCCGTCAGGCGCCGGCCTTGCCACGCGCCGAAGGCGGTTTCCGCGAGCGCGTCACCCGTTGTCGCCCCCGCGAAGCCTGCAGCGCGTGCGCTCGCGCGGGCGATCGACGCGGGACTCGTGAGTGCGCGCGGCGCCTCGCCATGACGATGACCGCCGGCCAGCCGCGCGTGCCAGCGCTCGCGCCATGCGGCAAGCGCCTCGAGTGCGCGCGCGTCGAGCGCTTCTTCGGCGTCATCGCCCGGTACAGGCACTTCAGGCACTTGCGGGAATGTGCCCGAGCGCAACGCGGCATTCGCCGCATGGCACACCAGCCAGACTGTCGTCGACATGTGTTTCCTTTCTCGTCACTACTCTTTGGCTGACATCCGGGCCGCGGCCGGCCGCGGCAGCGCGTAGAATACAGGCTCCACGACACGCGGAAGCCGGTGCAAGTCCGGCGCGGTCGCGCCACTGTAACTGGTTGCCGTCGAAAACATCGAAGCAACGGAAGTCAGACCTGTGCGTCGTGAACCACTCTTTCAACGACTAGCGGGGCGCGTAACCCCAGGAGAAGTCAGCATGTCCGAAACCACTTTCCCCTTGCAGCACGCTCCGGCCGCGCCGGCGCCGATTCCGTTGCGGGAGATCCTGCCCTGGGCGATTTTCGGCGGCCTGATGCTGCTGCTGGCCCTGTACTTCGTGGGCGCCGAGGAAGGCGCAACCTCGATCGTTCCGGGCATGTACGTCCACGAATTCGTTCACGACGGCCGCCATCTGCTCGGCTTCCCCTGCCACTGACCGGGAGCTGAATATGGTTGGCAAGTTGCTGGTACGCGGCATGCTCGCAGGCATCGCCGCGGGACTCCTCACGTTCGGCTTCGCGAAGATCGCGGGCGAGCCCCAGGTCGATCAGGCGATTTCCTTCGAGGAAAAGCTCGACGCCGCAAAGGGTGAGGCACCCGATCCCGAAATCGTGAGCCGCAAGACCCAGGCGAGCATTGGTCTCTTTACGGGCGTGATGGTCTATGGCGCGTCGATCGGCGGCCTCTTTGCGCTCGTCTTCGCGTATGCCAATGGCCGCGTGGGGCGTCTTTCGCCGCGCGCGCTCTCGGTCTGGCTCGCGCTCGCCGCATTCGTCGCGATCTACATGGTGCCGAACATCAAATATCCGGCGAATCCGCCCTCGGTCGGCGACCCGGAGACGATCGGCTATCGAACCGGACTCTTCTTCCTGATGATCGCGATCTCGATCGCCGTGTCGGTGTTCTCGCTCAAGGTGCGCGCCGCGTTCGTGCCGCGTCTTGGCGTCTGGAACGCGTCGATCGTGGCGCTCGTGCTGTTCGTCGTCGTGATCGGCGCGGTTCAGCTCGCGCTGCCGACGATCAACGAGGTGCCCGCTGCCTTCCCGGCCGTGCTGCTGTGGAAGTTCCGCACGGTGTCGATCGGCATGCAGCTCATCCTCTGGACCACGATCGGCCTGCTGTTCGGCGCGCTCGCCGAAAAGCTGCTCGGCGCGAACGCCCGTGCGGGCAGCGCACGCGGCACGCAAACGCGCGCCGCTTAAGCCCCCGCTGGGGTCGCCGGCGCGCACGCCGCGCGCCTATCGAAAAAGCGACCCCAAACTTGCGTAAATGCCCCGCGCGCCTCGCGTGCCGGGGCATTTTTTTTCGCCTTTCAAAAGCATCGCGCCCGCGGCTGCGTGGGCCTGATTCGCACGCGTCCATGCGCCGCACCGCAATGCTGCACTGCAATATCCGCGCCGCGCTAGTTTGAGCAATCCATTTTGCACTGAGACGATCCGCGCCAGTTCATCGGTTTCAGCGGCGCCCACGTGCCGCGCGAGGCCGCCCGAAACGACAAAACAACTTTGTTCCGGAGACGCGCGTGATCCTTTACGGCTTTGGCCCGGTGCTGCTCGCCGGCACGATCCAGACCATCGAACTTTCGCTCCTCTCGCTCGCCGTGGCCGTACTGCTCGGTCTCGCGGGCGCGGCGGCCAAGCTCTCGTTCAACCGGCCGCTCGCGGCCGTGGCGACCGCCTACACGACGCTGATCCGCTCGGTGCCCGACCTCGTGCTGATGCTGCTGCTCTTCTACAGCATCCAGATCGGCGTGAACGAGGCCACCGACGCGCTCGGCATGGCGCAGATCGATATCGATCCGTTCGTCGCCGGCGTCGTCACGCTCGGCTTCATTTACGGCGCGTACTTCACCGAAACCTTCCGCGGCGCGTTTCTCGCGGTGCCGCGCGGCCAGCTCGAAGCGGGCCACGCCTACGGCATGAGCGGCGCGCGCGTGTTCGCCCGCATCCTCTTTCCGCAGATGATGCGTTTCGCGCTGCCCGGCATCGGCAACAACTGGCAGGTGCTCGTCAAGGCGACGGCGCTCGTCTCGATCATCGGTCTCGCCGATGTCGTGAAGGCAGCCCAGGACGCGGGCCGCAGCACCTTCAACCTGTTCTTCTTCCTCGTGATCGCGGCGCTCATCTATCTCGCGATCACCACGCTCTCGAACTTCGCGCTCGTGTGGCTCGAACGCCGCTATTCGGTGGGCGTGCGTCACGCGCAACTCTGAGGAAAAGGCCGTCATGAACGAAATCATTCAGCAATTCGGGCGCGCGTTCCTCTACTGGGACGGCGAGCATGTCTCGGGTCTCGCGATGACGCTGTGGCTGCTCGTGATCTCCGTCGCCTTCGGCTTCGTGTGCGCGGTGCCGCTCGCCGTGGCGCGCGTCTCGAGCCGCCGCTGGGTCTCGCTGCCGGTGCGCTTCTACACCTACGTGTTTCGCGGCACGCCGCTCTACGTGCAGTTGCTGCTCATCTACACGGGCGTGTACAGTCTCGCGTTCATCCGTTCGGAACCGCTGCTCGACGCGTTCTTTCGCAGCGGCCTGAACTGCGCGGTGCTCGCGTTCGCGCTCAACACCTGTGCGTACACGACGGAGATTTTCGCGGGCGCGATTCGCGCGACCACCCACGGCGAAGTGGAAGCGGCGCGTGCCTACGGCATGAGCCCGTTCACGATGTACTGGCGCGTGATCCTGCCTTCGGCGCTGCGCCGCGCACTGCCGCTGTACAGTAACGAAGTGATCCTGATGCTGCACGCGACCACGGTGGCCTTCACCGCGACAGTGCCCGACATCCTCAAGGTCGCACGCGACGCCAACTCGGCCACCTACCGCTCGTTCGAGTCGTTCGGCCTCGCGGCGCTGATCTACTGTGCGGTATCGTTCGTGCTGGTGGCCGCGTTCCGCCGCGCCGAAAAACGCTGGCTCGGCCATCTCGCCGTGCGCACCCGCTGATTCACCGGAAACTGGAGACCATCTTGGCTCAGACGCAATCCTCAGATAGCAAGCTCGTCGCGCGCGACATCCACAAGCGCTACGGCGACAACGAGGTGCTCAAGGGCGTCTCGCTCGACGCGAAGAAGGGCGACGTGATCAGCATCATCGGCGCGAGCGGCTCGGGCAAGAGCACGTTCCTGCGCTGCATCAATTTCCTCGAGAAGCCGAACGCGGGCGAGATCGTCGTGGACGGCGAGGCCGTGCGCACGAAGGCGGGCCGCAACGGCGACCTCGACGTGGCCGATCACAAGCAATTGCAGCGCATCCGCACGAAGCTCGCGATGGTGTTCCAGCACTTCAATCTCTGGTCGCACATGAACGTGCTCGAGAACGTGATGGAAGCGCCTATCCACGTGCTGGGCGTGCCGCGCAAGGAAGCCGAGGAGCGCGCGCGGCAGTATCTGGAGAAAGTGGGCCTGGCACCTCGCGTGGAGAAGCAATATCCTTCGCATCTTTCGGGTGGCCAGCAGCAGCGCGTGGCGATTGCGCGTGCGCTCGCCATGCATCCCGATGTGATGTTGTTCGACGAGCCGACTTCGGCGCTCGACCCCGAACTCGTGGGCGAAGTGCTCAAGGTGATGCAAAAGCTTGCCGAAGAAGGCCGCACGATGATCGTCGTCACCCACGAAATGGGCTTCGCGCGCAACGTCTCGAATCATGTGATGTTCCTGCACCAGGGGCGCACGGAGGAAGAGGGCGCGCCCGCCGATGTGCTCGGTGCGCCGAAGAGCGATCGTCTGCGCCAGTTCCTCTCGGGCAGTCTCAAGTAAGCGGCGCGGTTCGAATCGCGCTTTCGTTTTATTGCCTTCGATGGTTCGTCAAGCCGTTCCCCCTTCTGCTTCCGTTCCGGCCGCCGCGCCAGGCGGCCAGGCGCCGCTCGCGCGCGCCGGCCGCACGACCCAGGTGGCGATCGTCGCGCTGCCGCCCGTTTCGATGTCGGGCGTTGGCCCCATCGTCGACGCGCTCAATCTCGCCAACGAGATCGACGGCCGCGCGCTGTACCGCTGGCAGATGTGCTCGTGGAACGGCCGCCCCGTGCCGCTCGCGGGCGGTGCGCAATGGCCCGCCGACTGCGCATTCGGCGACGCCGTTGCAGCTGACTGGCTCATCGTCGTCACCGAGCGCTACCAGCAGTTCGCCGACTACCGCCTCTTTCTCGCGAGCCTCGCGCGCGTAGGGCAGCGCACGCCGCTCGTCACGGGCATTCACCATGGCATCTGGTGGCTCGCGATGGCGGGGCAGTTGCAGGGCTACCGCGTGGCCGCGAACTGGGAAACCTTCCAGCAGTTCGCCGAGCAGTTCGAGCGCACCATCGTCACGCAGCACATCTACGAAATCGACCGTGACCGCGCGACCTGCTCGGGCGGTCAGGCCACGCTCGACTTCATGCTTGCGATGATCGGCCGCGACCACGGCCCGGAACTCGCCGAGCGCATCGCCGACGCGCTGGGCGCAAGCACACTGCGCAGCGGCGACGAGCGCCAGCGCATTCCGTTCGTGACCGCGCCCGGTGAGCGGCACCCGCGCCTGAACGACGCGCTCAAGCTGATGGAGGCGAATATCGAGGACCCGCTCACGACCGACGAGATCGCGAATCTCGTGGGCGTATCGCGGCGGCAGCTCGAGCGGCTCTTTCGCCAGTACCTCGGCGCAATGCCGTCGAAGTATTACCTGGGCCTGCGCCTTGCCAAGGCGCGCTCGCAGTTGCAGCGCACCAGCAAGTCGGTGGTGCAGATCAGCCTCGCGTGCGGTTTTTCGTCGGCCGCGCATTTTTCGAATGCGTATCGCGAGCGCTTCGGCGTGACGCCGCGCGAGGATCGCCGCAACTGGATCGAGCGCCAGCACGGCGGGGCTACTGCCGAGCCGCGCGCGGGCGCGCTCGTGGAGCCGCCGGAAGTTCAGTGAGCGTAGCCGCGGCGCAGTACACGCCGGGACCTTGCAGGTTCCGTACGAAAAAACGCGTCGCGCCTGCGCAAGACGTTTGCCGCGAGCTTGCCTACACTGCACAAGTGTCGACGGGACTTGGCGCTCGAGCGCTTAGTCCCGTCCCATGCAAAGCCACCTGAGCGAAAGGGCACGGCCCCAACGCACACCGACCCCGAATTCGACACGCACTGAGTAAAAGAGGAATCACCATGAACGACCAGACTGTGAGCCGCAAGACCTTCGACGAAGTGATGGTGCCGTGTTTCTCGCCCGCGCCGTTCGTGCCGGATCGCGGTGTCGGCTCGCGCGTGTGGGACACCGAAGGCCGCGATTACATCGACTTCGCCTGCGGCATCGCGGTGACCTCGCTCGGCCACGCGCATCCGGAGCTGCTGCGCGTGCTGCAGGAGCAGGGCAGCAAGCTCTGGCACATCGGCAACGGCTACACCAACGAGCCGGTGCTGCGCCTCGCGCGCCAGCTCGAAGCGCTGACGTTCGCCGACCGCGCGTTCTTCGCCAACTCGGGCGCGGAGGCCAACGAGGCGGCGCTCAAGCTCGCGCGCCGCGTCGCGTTCGATCGACACGGCGCCGACAAGTTCGAGATCGTCTCGTTCACACAGTCGTTCCACGGCCGCACGTTCTTCACCGTGAGCGTGGGCGGCCAGCCCAAGTACTCGGAAGGCTTCGGACCCGTGCCGGGCGGCATCACGCATCTGCCATACAACGACATCGAGGCGGCGAAGCGCGCCATCGGCGCGCAGACCTGCGCCGTGATCGTCGAGCCGGTGCAGGGCGAGGGCGGCGTGATTCCCGCCGATCCCGCGTTCCTGCACGCGCTGCGCGAAGCGTGCGATGCGCACGGCGCGCTGCTGATTTTCGACGAAGTGCAAACGGGCGTGGGTCGCACGGGCCACTTCTACGCGTACGAAGATACGGGCATCACGCCCGACATCCTCACGACCGCCAAGGCGCTCGGCAACGGCTTCCCGATCGGCGCGATGCTCACGACCGAGGCCATCGCCGCGCACTTCAAGGTGGGCGTGCACGGCACGACCTATGGCGGCAATCCGCTGGGCGCCGCGCTTGCGGGCAAGGTGGTCGAGCTGGTGAGCGATCCGGCGGTGCTGGCGGGCGTGCGTGCGCGCGGCGAAGCGATTCGCGACAAGCTCGCGAAGCTCAACGAGCGTTTCGACATGTTCAAGGAAGTGCGCGGCAAGGGGCTTCTGATCGGCGCCGAACTGAATGCACGCTTTGCGGGCCGCGCCAAGGACTTCAACGCGGCGGCCGCGAATCGCGGCGTGATGATGCTGATTGCCGGGCCGGATGTGCTGCGCTTCGCGCCTTCGCTCATCATCCCCGAAGCGGATCTCAACGAAGGCTTTGCGCGCTTCGAGCAGGCCTGCGCAGATGTAATCGGCGCACGCTAAGTCGCAACCCAGCCGCAACCCAGCGCACACACAGGATCGACGATGCTATTCGTTCGCCCCGCCAGGCTTTCCGATCTCGACGCGATCGCCCACATGGCGCGCACCGCGCAGCCGGTGCTCCACTCGCTGCCGCACGACCGCGCGGCGCTGGAAGCGCGCATCGCGCTTTCTGAAGATTCGTTTCGCGCGGACGTGGACTTCCCCGGTGAGGAGTTCTATCTGTTCGTGCTCGAAGATTCCGCCACGGGGCGGCTCGTCGGCACTTCGAGCATCGTGGCGGCGGCCGGCTACGCCGAGCCGTTCTACGCGTTTCGCAACGACGCGCTCATTCATGCGTCGCGCGAGTTGCACGTCAATCGCAAGATTCACGCGCTCACGATGTCGCACGAACTCACGGGCAAGAGCCGACTCGCGGGCTTCTACATCGAGCCAACTTTGCGTGGCGACGCCGCTGCACATCTCATGTCGCGCGCGCGCATGATGTACGTCGCGATGAACCGCCGGCGCTTCACGCCCGAAGTGTTCTCGCTGCTGCTCGGCGTGACCGACGAGACGGGTGCCTCGCCCTTCTGGGAAGCCGTGGGGCGCAAGTTCTTCGGGCGCGATTTCAAGGACATCGAACTCGCCTCGGGCGGACGCAGCCGCACCTTCATCGCGGAGGTCATGCCGGCTTATCCGCTTTATGTGCCGCTGCTGCCGGAACCGGCGCAGCGCGTGCTCGGCGAGCCCGATCCGAGCGCCTTGCTCGCTTACGAGATCCATCTGGAAGAAGGCTTCGAGCCGGATCGTTACGTCGATATTTTCGACGCGGGCCCGGTGCTGACCGCGCAGGTGGACCGCACGGCCTCGGTCGCCGGCAACGAGACGCGCACGGTGCGTGAAGTCGCGGGCGCAACGAACATGGAAGGCGCGGCGTATCTCGTTGCGAGCCAGCGCGCGGGCGAGTTCCGCTGCGTGCTCGCGACGCTGCCCGAAAGCGAGAAGGGCGCGGGCATCATCGCGCCGCTCGATGCGAGCGCACGCGCCGCGCTCGGCGTGCAGGACGGCGAGCCGGTGCGTTGTGCGCCGCTCTATCGCGCCACCCCGCAAACAGAGGATGCTTATATGGGAGACGCACAATGATCGTGGTACGCGTCGTGCAAACGGGCGACGTGGACGCGCTCGTCGCGCTCGCCCAGGAAACGGGCCCCGGCCTCACCACCTTCAAGCCCGACCGCGAGGCGCTCAAGGCGCGCATCGAGCGCGCGCGGCGCACGCTCGCAGGCGAAGCCGCGCCGCGCGAAGCCGGCTACTTCTTCGTGATGGAAGACACGGCCACGGGTGACGTGGCCGGCGTTTGCGGTATCGAAACGGCTGTGGGACTGGAGCAGCCGTTCTACAACTACCGCGTGAGCACGGTGGTGCACGCAAGTCAGGAGCTCGGCATCTGGACGCGCATGCGCGCGCTCAATATCTCGCACGATCTCACGGGCTATGCCGAAGTGTGCTCGCTCTTTCTTTCGCCGCGCTATCGCACCGGCGGGGTGGGCAGCCTGCTGTCGCGTTCGCGCTTCATGTTCATCGCACAGTTTCGCGAGCGCTTTCCCGAGCGCCTATGCGCGGAGTTGCGCGGCCATTTCGACGCGGAAGGCACGTCGCCGTTCTGGCGCGCAGTCGGTTCGCACTTCTATCAAATCGATTTCAACGCTGCCGACTACCTGAGCTCGCACGGACGCAAGTCGTTCCTCGCAGAGCTGATGCCGCGTTACCCGGTGTACGTCGAGCTGCTGCCCGAGGAAGCGCAGGCATGCGTGGGCCTCACGCATGCCGACACGATACCCGCGCGCCGCATGCTCGAAGCCGAGGGGCTGCGTTACGAGAATCACGTCGATATCTTCGATGCGGGCCCGGTGCTCGAATGCCATATCGGCGACCTGCGTACGGTGCGTGACAGCGTGGTCGTGCCGGTCGAGATCGGTGAGGCGCGTGCCGAAGAGGGTGTGCGCTCACTCGTATCCAATACGTCGCTTGGCGATTTTCGCGTGGGTTTCGCGCCGGGCGTCGTGCACGACGGCGTATTCACGCTGAGCGCGAAGGAAGCGGCGGCGCTGAACGTCGCGGCGGGCGATACGGTGCGCGTGCTCGGCCCCGCAGCGAAGCAAAAACAGGGATGAACATGAACGAGCTTTACATCGATGGGCAATGGTGCGCGGCCTCGGGCCCCGCGTTCGCTTCGCGCAACCCCGGCACGGGCGAGGCCGTGTGGAGCGGCAATGCCGCGAGCGCCGACGATGTCGATCGCGCCGTGAACGCCGCGCGCCGCGCATTCGCCGCGTGGGCGCAAACGCCGCTCGAAGCGCGCTGCGAGATCGTGAAGCGCTTCGCCGCGCTCGTCACCGAAAAGAAGGAAACGCTTGCCCAGGCCATCGGCCGCGAGACCGGCAAACCGCTCTGGGAAGCGCGCACCGAAGCGGCGTCGATGGCCGCGAAGGTCGCGATTTCGATCACCGCTTATGGCGAGCGCACCGGCGAGAAACGCGCGGCGATGGCCGACGGCGTGGCGGTGCTGCGCCATCGCCCGCATGGCGTCGTCGCCGTGTTCGGTCCGTACAACTTCCCGGGCCATCTGCCCAACGGCCATATCGTGCCGGCGCTGATCGCGGGCAATGCCGTGGTGTTCAAGCCTTCGGAACTCGCTCCGGAAGTGGCGCGCGTCACGGTCGAACTCTGGCGCGAAGCCGGCCTGCCCGCAGGCGTGCTCAACCTCGTGCAGGGCGAGCGCGACACAGGCATTGCGCTTGCGAATCACAAACAGATCGACGGGCTCTTCTTCACGGGCAGCTCTGATACAGGCACGCTACTGCATCGCCAGTTCGGCGGACGGCCCGAGATCGTGCTCGCACTGGAAATGGGCGGCAACAATCCGCTCGTCGTCGCGCCGGTCGACGATATCGACGCCGCCGTGCATCACACGATCCAGTCGGCGTTTCTTTCGGCAGGGCAGCGCTGCACGTGCGCGCGCCGCATTCTCGTGCCTGCCGACGCATTCGGCGAGCGCTTCCTTGCGCGCTTCGTCGAAGTGAGTTCGCGCATTACGGTAGGCGAGTACGACGCCGATCCGCAGCCCTTCATGGGCGCCGTGATTTCGGCGCGCGCGGCGGGCAAGCTGATGAGTGCGCAGGCACAGTTGCTCGAGCGCGGCGCACGCGCCTTGCTGCCGATGACGCAGCGCGACCCGGCGCTCGGCTTCGTGACGCCGGCGATTCTCGACGTGACAGGCGTGGCCGATCTGCCCGACGAGGAGCACTTCGGGCCGCTCGCGCAGATCATCCGCTACGCGGGTTTCGACGACGCCATCGCGCAGGCCAACAATACGGCGTACGGCCTCTCGGCGGGTCTGCTCGCCGACGACGAAGCGCTGTGGCAGCGTTTCACGCGCGAAATTCGCGCGGGCGTGGTGAACTGGAACCGGCCGACCAACGGTGCGTCGAGCGGCGCGCCGTTCGGCGGTGCGGGCCGCTCGGGCAACCACCGGCCGAGCGCGTACTACGCCGCCGACTACTGCGCCTACCCGATGGCCTCGGTAGAAAGCGCGCAACTGCAGATGCCCGCGAGCGTATCTCCGGGTCTTCACTTCTAAGGAACGACGATGCAAACCCTTGAAGCCAACTTCGACGGACTCGTCGGCCCCACGCACAACTACGCCGGGCTGTCGTTCGGCAACGTCGCCTCGCAGAGCAACGAGAAGTCCGTCGCGAACCCGCGCGCCGCGGCGCAGCAGGGCTTGCGCAAGATGAAGCGGCTCGCCGACCTCGGCTTCGCGCAAGGCGTGCTGCCGCCGCAGGAGCGGCCGTCCATGCGGCTGCTGCGCGAACTGGGCTTTGGCGGTAAGGATGCCGAAGCGATTGCGCGCGCTGCGAAAGACGCCCCAGAACTGCTCGCGGCGGCAAGTTCCGCGTCGGCCATGTGGACCGCGAATGCGGCCACGGTGAGCCCTTCGGCCGATACGCCCAACCGGCGCGTGCATTTCACGCCCGCGAACCTGTGCAGCAAGCTGCATCGCGCGATCGAGCACGAGGCCACGCGCCGTACGCTTTCCACGGTGTTCGCGGACCCGTCGCACTTCGTCGTGCACGAGGCGCTGCCCGGCACGCCCGCGCTCGGCGACGAAGGCGCGGCCAACCATACGCGTTTTAGCGCACAGTACGGCGAGCGCGGCGTGGAGTTCTTCGTGTACGGGCGCAGCGAATACCGCCGTGGACCGGAGCCCAAACGTTACCCCGCGCGGCAGACGTTCGAGGCGAGCCGCGCCATCGCGCAGCGCCACGGTCTGACCGATGCCGGCACCGTGTTCGCTCAGCAGAATCCGGACGTGATCGACGCGGGCGTGTTCCATAACGACGTGATCGCCGTGGGCAACCGCAGCACGCTGTTTTGCCACGAGCGCGCGTTCGTCGACCAGAAGGCGGTCTATGACGAACTGCGCACGAAGCTCACGGCCTACGATGCGCCGTTCCACGTGATCGAAGTGCCAGAAGCGCGCGTGAGCGTGGCCGACGCGGTGTCGTCGTATCTCTTCAACAGCCAGTTGCTGAGCCGCGCGGACGGCACGCAAATTCTCGTCGTGCCGCAGGAATGCCGCGAGAATCCGCACGTGGCGATCTACCTCGACGAACTGGTTGCGAGCAGCGGGCCCGTGGACGAAGTGCTCGTGTTCGATCTGCGCGAGAGCATGAAGAACGGCGGCGGTCCGGCCTGCCTGCGTCTGCGCGTGGTGCTCACCGCGGAAGAGCGCGCGGCGACGGCGCCCGGCGTGTGGATGAACGACGCGCTCTTCACGCGTCTCGACGGGTGGATCGAGCGGCATTATCGCGACCGGCTCGCGCCGCAGGATCTGACCGATCCGGCGCTGCTCGTCGAGTCGCGTACGGCGCTCGACGAACTCACGCAGATTCTCGGCCTCGGATCGCTCTATGACTTCCAGCGCTGATACCCCGCTCGCGGACTTTCTCGCGTACACGCTTTCGGGCGCACGTCCGGCCACGCCCGAAGCGGCGCGTGGCGAATGCGCGGGCGGCGTGCGCTGGCAATGGCTCGACGAGGGCGTGCTGGAGCTGGAACCGGCACACATCGACGAAACGACGCGCAGCGTGCTGCTTTCGGCAGGCGTGCACGGCGACGAGACGGCGCCGATCGAGTTGCTCTCGCAGCTCGTGGCCGACATCGCGGCGGGCGGCGCGCCGCTCGCCTGCCGCGTGCTCGCAGTGCTCGGCAATGCAGGCGCAATGCGCGCGGGCGAGCGTTATCTCGACGACGATCTCAACCGCCTGTTCGGCGGCCGCCATGCGCGTGTGCCGGCGAGCCGCGAGGCGCCGCGCGCCGTGGCGCTCGAAACGGCGGCGCAGCGTTTCTTCGCGAAGGCCGCGAGTTCTGCCGATGCGCCATTCGCGCGCTGGCACCTCGACATGCATACGGCGATCCGCGCTTCGGCATTCGAGCAGTTCGCGCTGTTGCCGCATACGGGCGAGCCGCCCGCGCGCGCGATGCTCGAATGGCTCGCCGACGCGCGCATCGCGGCCGTACTGATCCACACCGAGAAGGGCGCGACCTTGTCGTCGTTTACGGCCGAAACGTGCGGGGCGCTTGCCTGCACGCTCGAACTCGGCAAGGTGCGTCCGTTCGGCCAGAACGATCTCGCTCGCTTCGCGGGCGCCGATGCCGCCGTGCGCCGTCTCGTGGCGGGGGAAATGGCCTTGCCGAAAGGCGCGCAGATGCCGCGCATTTTCACGGTGATCGGCCAGATCACGAAGCAGAGCGCGGCGCTCAAGCTCAACGTGGCCGCCGACGTGCCCAACTTCACGCCGTTCCCGCGCGGCGAGGTGCTGGCGGAAGACGGTGCCTACCGCTACATCGTGCAGCATGACGAGGAGCGCATCGTGTTTCCGAATCCGGGCGTGAAGCCGGGCTTGCGCGCGGGTCTGCTCGTCGTCGATACGACCCGCGAGACGCTCGCCGCGCTCGCCTGAGCGCTAGCCGCAAGGGCACGCGCTGTCACGCGCTTGCGCATCCACGACACCCACTTGCATGTTCGAACTCAGCGCACCCGCTCGCGGCTGCGCGCGGGTGCGCCATGCGCCGCTTGCGGCCCGTGCGGCGGGGCGCCGGCGCTGTCGCGGTACAATCGCGCCCTCGCGGTTGCTGCGGCGCACCACACGCGGTGCGCGCGATTGAGCCGTGTTTTTGGCGCAGCGATCCTGTGCCGGCGCCGGGAAGCCGTTTTTTAGCCGCGAATCGAACCATGAAGCTGCAAGAACGCATTTCGCCGACGCACCCAATCTGACTGGAAAGAGACACTGATGAAGACGAACTGGAACAAGCTGGCAACGCTCGCATTCTGCGCGGCCGCCATGACGGCAGGCGCGGCAGGGGCCGCACACGCCGCCGATATCAAGGAAATCCGCTTTGGCGTGGAAGCGTCGTACGCGCCGTTCGAATCGAAGTCGCCCGCGGGCGAACTGCAGGGCTTCGATATCGACGTGGGCAATGCCGTCTGCGCGAAGCTCAAGGCAAAGTGCGTGTGGGTGGAAAACTCGTTCGACGGCCTGATTCCGGCACTGCAGGCGCGCAAGTTCGCCGCGATCAATTCCGACATGTCGATCACGGACCAGCGCCGCCAGGCCATCGACTTCACCGACCCCATCTACGCGATTCCGAACCAGATGATCGCGAAGAAGGGCAGCACGCTGCAGCCCACGCCCGAGTCGCTCAAGGGCAAGCACGTGGGCGTGCTCCAGGGCACGATCCAGGAAACCTACGCGAAAGCGAAGTGGGCGCCCGCGGGCGTCGACGTCGTGCCGTACCCGACGCAGGACCAGATCTACGCGGACCTCGTTTCGGGCCGCCTCGACGCCTCGTTTCTGGACGCCGAAGCCGCTTCCAAGGGCTTCCTGAACAAGCCGCAGGGCGCGGCTTTCGCGTTCGCGGGCCCGCAGGTCGTCGACGCGAAGCTGCTCGGCGAGGGCGTGGGCTACGGCGTGCGCAAGAACGACCCGGCGCTCAAGGCCGCGCTGAACGGTGCGCTCAAGGATCTGAAAGCGGACGGCACGATCGACCGCATCGCGGCGAAGTATTTCGACGTGAAGGTCGTGCTCAAGTAATCGGCCAGTACTGCCGATAGACCGACCGGCTGGGCGAAATCCAGCCGGTCGGTTTTTTTACGTCTTTGCTTCGGATTGCATATCAAATCGTCCGCGGGTCGAGCAGCAACGCAGCGCCGCTAAGGGGCGTTGCAATGCAAAAACCGCAAAAAAAATCCAGCTAATCTCGAAGAACTTCATTTCCGCGCCTTACTTGCCAGGATAAAATCGAGACAAGAAAGTGCCGCGTCCGGCGCGCAATGTGTGCGAAGCGCAAACGGTTGCGGCATGCCAAGAAACAAGACCAGGGCGCCGCCATGCGCGCGGCGCCGCGCGGGGGACCTCATGAGCTTCAACGCCGCAGACCGGCCGCAGATGTCAGGAGTCGCGGGCAGCACGCAGTCGCCGGAACACGCCGGCCCGCCCATCGACGTGTATTTCGCGCGCCAGCCGATGCTCGACCGGGAGGGCCTCCTCTGCGCGTTCGAGACCTTGCCGCGTCTCGTGGACCGGCGTGAAAGCGCCGAAATCGAGCAAGAGGCGGAAGCGGCCGCCAAAGACCAGGCCTCCGGCCTGACGCCCAAGCCTTTCGCCACAAGCACCGCTCTCCTCAAAAGCTTCGCCGCGCCCGGCTTGCGCGCCGCGCTTGCGGGCCATCCCGCCTGGCTCGACATGACGCGCGAAGCGCTTTTCCACGACAGCCTGCAGCGTGTGAGCCCCGAGCGCGTCATACTCGAATTGCCCGTGAATATCGGCGCGGACGCGGATCTGATCGCGCGGCTCGTCGAGCTGCACCGTCGCCGCTACCGCTTCGCGCTCGACCATGTGTCGAAGGCGGATGAGTCGCTCGCGAAGCTGCTGCCGTATGTGGATGCCATCAAGATCGATATCCGCGAGATCGCGCCCGCAGTGCTGCCGAAATTCGCGAGCGTGATGAAGTCGGCGGGCAAGCTTCTCGTGGCGATGGGCGTCGAAACCCAGGAAGACTATCAGCGCGCGCACGAGCTCGGCTTCGACCGCTTCCAGGGCTACTTCTTCGCGAAGCCGCACGGCGGCGCGCGCCGTTCGAGCGCGCCGCGCCAGGCGCTGCTGAACCTGCTGCATCTGCTAGCGGCCGAGCCTACCGTTGCGCAGCTCGAAGCGGAACTGAAGCTCAACCCCGTGCTCGTGATGCATCTGATGCGGCTTGCCAACTCGGGCAGCATGAACATCGGCCGCAAGGTGACGACGCTGCGCGAGGCGATCAACGCGACCGGCACGAACGCCATCGCGCGCTGGACCCAGTTGCTGCTCTACGCGGACGGCCGCAAGATCGCCGCCGAAGACGACCCGCTGCTGCAACTCGTGGCCACGCGCGCGCGCTTCATGGAAATCGCGGTGACGCAGCTTGCCAAGGCGCACCTCGAAGAAGAAGACGCGGCGTTTCTCGTGGGTGTGTTCTCGTTCGTCGAGGCGGTGTTCGGCGGCCCGCTCGAAAGCACGCTCGAAGTGCTCACGCTGGCCAAGCCGATCCGCACTGCGATCGTGAAGCGCGAGGGTGCGCTTGGACGGCTGCTCGAACTTTCCGAGGCACTGGAGCGCGCAGACTGGGCCCGCGTGGATGCGCTGTGCGTGGAACTGGAGCCGCTCGACGCCGCGACGGCCGCGGCTATCTCGCTCACGTCCGCGGAATGGGCGGGTACGTCCGGCCGCGACGCGGAAGACGAGGGGCTGGAACGGATCGAGGATTGAGCGGGCGGGGCGGTGCCGCGAAGTGATGCGGCGCCGCGCTCAGTTGAGACTCAGTCGGGAGTCAGGCGGTTTGCGGTACGTGCGTGAAGAAGCGCGCGAGTTGCTGAGCGAGGTCGTTCAACGCGCTCATCTCTTTCTGTGAAATGCGGCGCGGCTCCTGGTTCACGAGCCAGTCGCCGTACATCAGCGCAACGGGTTCGACGCCAGGCACGCCCACGGGCAGCAGGACGAACGCGCGCGCGTCGTCGAAGCTTGCGCGATACCAGCCGGGCAGGCGCGCGAGAATCTTCGCATCGCGCGCATTCTCGATGAAGATGCCGACCTTGTTCGCGATGGCGAGGTGAAACACGTCGGGCTGGAACGCGGCGGAAAACGAGAGCTTGGGCAGCACATCGCCCATGTGCGGGCCGAAGCCGTGCTGCGCCTCGAACATGTTTGCCCCGCGTCGCACGAACACCACGCTGCGTGCGAAACCCAGGCCCGCGAGCACAGTTTCGGTGGCGAGCGTAAGGGCGGTGCTGAGCGCGCTGTCCGCCGGTAGCGCACGCAGGTCTTCGACGCCGGCCGCAATACGCGCCTCGGGATCGAGCGCTTCGCGTGCGATGGCGTCGGCGTTGGCGCGCAATTCGACGATCTCGCGCATGACGCCGTCTTCGGCTTCCTCGCGCGCGAGCGCAAGGCTCATCTGCACGAGTACATCGGCATCAGTCGAGAGCGCGCGGCCGTAGTGCTGCGCCAGCTCGGCGATATGCGTCTCACGCATCTCTTCGGAGAGCCCCTGCGTGGTCAGCACGCGCGCGACTTCCGTCGAATAGTTGGTAATGGCGCGCAGCCACTGCACGTCGCGCGGTTCCTTGTCGGCCGGATCGTACTGGCGCATGCCCGCACGGATCGTGTCGGGCAGGCGCCAGCGCGTGGCGGCTTCGAGGCCGAGTTCTTCGAAGGTCACGCCGAGCACTTCGAGGCAGGCCTCGTCGTCGCTCGAGCCTTCGTCGATTTCGCGGCGGATCTGGTCCCACTCGGGTTCGAGATAGAACACCACGAGCAGCTTGCCCACCTGACGCATGAGCGTGCAGACCACGGCCTCTTCGCCCGCGCGCAGGTCGCCGTGCTCGGTGAGCTTGCGGGCGACGCAGCCCGAGAGCATGGTGCGGTTCAGTTCGAGCTTGGCGTCGATGCGGCGCGGTGCGCTGTGGTGAAAGTGATCGACGATCTTCAGGCCGACGACGAGATGGCCGACCGCGTCCATGCCGAGCACCATCAGCGCGCGCGTGACGGTCGTGATGTTGCCGCCGAACGCCATGTACATGGCCGAATTCGCGAGACGCAGCACCTTCTGCGTGAGCGCAAAATCCGAGAGCACGACCTTCACGAGCGCGCTGAAATCGTAGTCGTCGTTCGTCATCGCGGCGACCGTGGTGCGCAGCGATTGCGACAGCAAGGGGAAGTCCCCGCGTTCATTCATGCGGGCCCACAAGCGGTCTAGCAGGACGGCCTTTACCATCTGAACCATGTCAATTTCGCGAAAGCCCTGCTGTTTGCGATGCCCGCATCATTGCACCTCGTGCACGTGCAACGCACCCGACACGAAGCGCTGCTGCAATTCTTCTGAAGGCAGCGCCTTGCAGACGAGCCATCCCTGGATATGCTCGCAACCCATGTTCGTCAGCAGCTCGCGCTGCGCCTCCGTTTCCACGCCCTCAGCCACGAGTTCGAGATCGAGCGTACGCGCGAGCCCCACCACCGCGTTCACGATCGCCTGATCGTTGCGCGAAGTGATGAGGTTCTCGACGAAGCTTCGATCGATCTTCAGCTTCGAAAGCGGGAAGCGCTGCAGGTACGCAAGACTCGAATACCCCGTGCCGAAGTCGTCCACCGCGAAGCGAATGCCAAGCGAGGTGAGCTCTTCGAGCAGCGTTTTCGCATGCTGCGGATCGTGCATGAGCAGGCTTTCGGTGATCTCGAACACGAGCCGGCGCGGATCGACGCCGGTCAGCTCGATTGCCTCCTCGACACTTTCCCTGAACCGCGGATTGCGGAACTGCTGGGGCGAGACATTGACCGCAACGTATTGCAGCTCGATGCCTTGTTCGTCCCATTGGGTCAGTTGCATACAGGCAGCCTTCAAAACCCAATTGCCGAGATAATTAATCAGGCCGACGGATTCCGCAAGCGGAATAAATGTTGAAGGCGGCACGAGACCGTGCAATGGATGTTGCCAGCGGATCAATGCCTCCACGCCGACCACGCCGCGCGACGCGCTGCTCGTGATGGGCTGGAAGTGTAGCGAGAATTCGCCGTTGCGCACACCGTCGTAGAGGTCCGACTCCAGCTTCAGGCGCATGGCGTCGGTGGGATCGTCGACGGGCACGTGCAACGTCAGCGTGTTGCCGCCGATCGCCTTGGCCTGCTGGAGCGCCTGGTCCGCGCGGCGGATGAGCGGCGTGGTGTCGGCGCCGGTTTCGGCTTCGCCCGCGCTGGAGGCGTCCGGCCGCTGGTCCGGGTGGAACGCAATGCCGATGCTCGCCGAAAGGTGCACGGGCTGGTTGCGAAACGAGTACGGCTGCAGGATGGAGGTGAGCAGACGCCGACCGAGCGCTTCGGCGGCGGCGCGCACTTCGTCGGGCGCGGCGTGGCGTTGCGGCGTGATCAGAATGGCGAACTCGTCGCTGCCGATGCGCGCAATCATCTCGCCCTGCAGCGCGAGGTGGGTCAAGCGCCGCGCGGTCTCGCGCAGTAGTTCGTCGCCTGCGTCGTAGCCGAGCGCGCGGTTCACGCGCTGATAGTCGTCGAGGTCGAGCAGCAGGAGCGCCACCGGCACACCGAAATGGTCCGCGTCGGCCTGGGCTCGCTGCAGTGCGGGCGCGAGCGCGGTCTGGTTGGGCAGGCCGGTCAGCGGATCGTGGTGGAGCGCATGGGTGAGCGCGGCTTCGGTGCCTTGCCAGCCGGAGACGTCGAAGCCCGCGACAGCGAAGCCGGCCGTCTCGCCATACTGGGCGCGCTGCACGCGCAGCTCCACGGGAAGCGGGTAGGTGAGCGCCTTGACGAGGTCGATCGTGTCTTTTTCCACGGCGCCGCTGTGCGCGGCGCGTGCGATCAGCGCCTCGAGGCGCTCGTGATGCTCGGGCGTGACGATGTCGGCGAGCGTGGCGCCGAGCAGGAACTCGCGGTGATAACCGGCAAAGCGCAGGCTCGCGTCGGAGACGTACAGAAAGTGCAGCCTGGCGTCCACGTGCACGAGGAAGTCGACCGCGGCTGCCGTGTTCTCGAACGAGAGCGAAACGGCGTCGGCGTAGTCGGGTTCGGCGGCGGGAGGCGAGGGGGGCACGAGCGGCGCAGCGGCTTTGTCGTCGTCTGCGTCCGCTGAAACCGCGGCGTTGCGTGCGTGCGCGGCGATTGGCGCGTTTGCGTCGCCAGGCATGGACGGGTCGCCGGCAATGCCCTTGAGGCCGGCAAGCGCGTAAAACCGGTCGACGACCGTGCGCAACCAGCCCTGGCGGGGCGCGGAGATCCTGTTCGCTTCCATGTCTGTCGCTGGCAACCCTTTGTTTGTCTGTGGCGTCCCGGCCGGTTTCCATGTCCGGCTGAAGCCGCCCATCAGAGCAAGTTATCGACCCCGGACGAGAAATCTTTAGCCGCCGCGCCCGAAAAAACACCTAACGCATAAACGTGACGGGAGATCGGTGCGGTGGCGTCCAGATTCGGTTAAAGTGGCGCCGGTCGAGACGCCGTTCGCCATGCGCGATGGGTCGGCGCGCGTAAAGCGCCCGTCTTGCGGGCCGCAGGGGCGGCCCGGCGCGTCGGCGGCCATTACCGGCCATTCCATCCGTACGAGTCATCCGCCATGTCCGATTCATCGTCAGCGTTTGCCGCGCCGGCAAGCGAGGCTGCGCGAGACGATGCGGGCAGGGGCACCCCTGGTTCCGCGCCTTCTATGCCGTCAGCTTCACAACCGGGCCTTGCTGCCGGGTCATCAACCGGTCCGCAGCCGTTCGTCTATCTCGGGCGGCAGCCTATTCTCGATCGCAATGGCGCGCTCAACGCCTATGAGCTGCTGTTCCGCGGCGGCGCGCAGAACCGCGCGGACGTCGACGACGACGCGCTCGCCACGGCCCAGGTGATGACGCGCACGATCGGCCAGCTCGGCGTGCCCGCGGTGCTCGGCCGTCACTATGGCTACGTCAACATCAGCCGCGAGCTGCTGTTCGATGACATCGTGCATCTGCTGCCGCCGGGCCGCTTCGTGCTGGAGGTGCTCGAACACGTGCGCTTCGACGCCGCGGTTCTGGAGCGTCTCGCGCAGTTGCGCCGCGCCGGCTACCGCATTGCTTTCGACGACGTGAGCGAGATCACGGAGAACCTGCTGCGCGCCTTGCCCTACGCGGACATCGTCAAGGTCGACCTGTTGCAGACCGAGCGCGCGGCACTGCCCGGGCTCGTGGCAAGCCTCGCCGCGCACGGCAAGACGCTGATCGCCGAGAAGGTCGAGACGGGCGAGGACTTCGAACTGGCCTCGTCGCTCGGCTTCGAGCTTTTTCAGGGCTACTTCTTCGCGCGCCCGCAGGTGCTGCGCGCGCCGCGCGTGCGCGCTTCGCGCCTTGCGCTCGTGCGCCTGCTCGCGCTGGTGGCCAACGACGTCGGCACGGCCGAACTCGAGCGCGAATTGCGCAGCCACCCGGGCGTAGTGGTGCAACTGCTGCGTCTCGTCAATTCGAGCGCGTACTCGCCGGGGCGGCCGATTTCGTCGCTGCGCGAAGCCGTGCTCGCAGCGGGCACGCGCCAGATCGCGCGCTGGGCGCAACTGCTGCTCTACGCGAGCGGACGTGATTTGCCGTGGGGCTCGGACCCGCTCGTGCAGCTCGCGGGCACGCGCTCGCACTTCATGGAGCTTGCCGCGCGCAGCCTGAGCCCGCAGGACCCCGAATTCGCCGATGCCGCCTTCATGACCGGCATCTTCTCGCTCGTGCACGTGCTGGTGGGCTCGACGCCTGAGCACACGCTCGATCGGCTCGGCCTTTCTCGCGAGATCGTCGATGCCGTGGACGGCCATCGCGGCGCGCTCGGCACGCTGCTGCGCATCGCGACGGCGGCCGAGCGCGGCGATCACGATGGCGCGCAGCGCCTCGCTCGCGAGGAGGGCGGCATGTTCAACGCGCTCACGCCGCCGCTGCTCGGCGAACTGAACCTGTGGGCCGGCGCGTGGTTCACGGCTTACGCCGAGGGTTGAAATAAGATTGTAAGGTTGGTGTCGAGGGGCGCGCTGCGAGTGCCGCAATTGTGTGATCCAATATTGGTATCGCCGCGGCGTCATGCGTCTCATTTGCATGATGGGTAAGACCCGCGGGCCAAACGCGCGCCGGCGTGGCGATTCAACTCGAGGGCATTTGACATGAAACCGAGGTTCTTTGCGGCGGGAGCCGCGGCGCTCGTCTGCGCCGGGCTCGCGTTCTTTACGCTGTCTGCACAGGCGACACTCAAGCCGGGCGATTCCGCACCCGACTTCACGACCCAGGCATCGCTGGGCGGCAAGACCTACACCTATTCGCTCGCTTCGGAACTGAAGAAGGGCCCGGTGGTGGTGTACTTCTATCCGGCCGCGTTCACGAAGGGCTGCACGATCGAGGCGCACGAGTTCGCTGAAGCGGTCGACCAGTACAAGCAGTACGGTGCGACCGTCATCGGCGTTTCGCACGACAACATCGACACGCTCACGAAGTTCTCGGTGAGCGAGTGCCGCAGCAAGTTCCCGGTGGCCGCCGACGAAGACTCGAAGATCATCAAGTCGTACGACGCGTCGATGCCGATGCACGAGTCGATGGCCAATCGCGTTTCGTATGTGATCGCGCCGGACGGCAAGATCATCTACGAATACACGAGCCTGTCGCCGGACCAGCACGTGGCGAACACGTTGCGCGCCCTGAAGGAGTGGTCTGCGCAGCATCCGCAGCAGTAGTAGTGATCGCGAGTCATCGCAAACCGCAGTAAGCCATGAGGCCCGCCACGCGCGCGGGCCTTGTGGCGATCTATCCCAGACATCCCTCCGCGTTTCGCCCTGGTTTTTCTCTCCCGCCGCACGGATTCCTCGCATGCCGATCGTCGTCGTTCTACTTGCCTTTGCCGCGCTCGTCTACGGCGCGTATTGGTCCTTCAACGCCATCGCGGCGCACTTTGGCACGGGCGTTGCCGTGGGCGCAGCTGTGGTTGCTGCGGCGTTGTTCGTCGCGCTCATCGCCTGGGTGTGGCGCCGGATGCGCGACGTGGCGCCCAATGTGCGCGACGAAGGCGACTGGACACACCGCGTAGCCGGCGCCTGGGGCGAAGCCCGTCTCGCGGCGGGCAAGCGCTTTTGCGAGCTGACGCAGGGCGAAGCGCACGGCGCGTATATCTTCGCCGACCTGCAAGGCGCGCAACCGGCGCGCGATGCCAATGGCTGGCACGTGGCGCTACGTGTGGCCGATCCGAAGCACCCGCTCTGGCAATTGCCGATGCCAGACGAGCGCGAAGCGAAGCGCTGGGCGCGTATTTTCACGCTGGCGATTGCGCAGAAACTCTGAGCGCGGCAACCGCGTCGAACGTTCCGGGCGCAGCGCTGTCCCAACTACTTCCCGGCAACGCAAACTGGATATGTCACGAAAACCCTGGATCGCGGCGGCGTTGATCGCTGTCTGCGCCACGCTGCTCGCCGCGTGCGACCAGCAAAAGGTCGCCGACGCCGTCAATGCGATCAAGCCCGATTCGATGGCGTTCGGTGGCTTGCGCATCGGCGTGTCGACGGTCGAGGACGTACGCCGGCAGGCAGGCAAGCCCGAAATGGTGTGGGAGGACGACGACGGCGCGCAGCGCCTCGAATACCCGCGCGGGCCCAACGGCCTCACCACGTGGATGCTCGACTTCGACGCAAACGGCAAGCTGGTGGCGATGACCCAGGCGCTCACGGCGCAGAATATCGGGCAGGTCGTGCCGGGCATGACGCAGGACGAAGTGCGGCGCCTGCTCGGCAAGCCGGCCACGGTCGCAAAATATGCGCTGAGCCACGAGGAAGTGTGGAGCTGGCACTGGGCCGAAGGCGGCGTGGCGGGGGACGGCATGTTCAATGCCCATTTCGTGCCGGATGGGCTCGTGGTCAGGACGTCGCGCTCGGATGCACCGGGCCACGAGCAGCATTGAGGCGGCGAGCGCACCGATCGCATCGATCGCGCCCGCCGCAAGGAGGAAGCAGATGAAACGTATCGCGTTGCTATGGCATGTGGTGAAGGGCGATGCGCGCGTGCTGTGGCACGCGCTGCGCCAGCCGGGGCGTCCCATGTGGCTCGTGCCCGCCACGGCGCTGCTCGCGCTCTATGCGCTCGACCCGTTCAATATCGCGATGCCGGTTGCCGGTGTCGTGGACGACGGCATCATCGTGCCGCTGGTGCTGCATCTGATCGTGCGTTGCCTGCCTGCGCATTTGCGCCAGCCTCGGCCTCGCCAGGCACGCGCATAAAAAAACGGCTGAGGCCACGCTTCAGCCGTCTTCAACTGCGGGAGCGCTCGCTCACTCCACCTGCGCTGCGGGCGCCGCGCGCCCGCGCTTCGCATCCCACCACACGCGCAGCCGGTCCATGTACAGGTACACCACCGGCGTCGTATAGAGCGTGAGCATCTGGCTCACGATCAGGCCGCCCACGATCGAGATGCCGAGCGGCGCGCGCAGTTCCGCGCCTTCGCCGTGCCCGAACGCGAGCGGCAGCGCGCCCAGCAGTGCCGCGCAAGTGGTCATCATGATCGGCCGGAAGCGCAGCAGGCAGGCCTGGTGAATCGCGTCGCGCGAACTCAGCCCCTCACGCGACGCCTGGATCGCGAAGTCCACCATCATGATCGCGTTCTTCTTCACGATGCCGATCAGCAGAATCACGCCGATCAGCGCGATGATGCTGAACTCCGTCTTGAAGAGCAGCAGCGCGAGCAGCGCGCCCACGCCCGCCGAGGGCAGGGTGGAGAGAATCGTGAGCGGGTGGATATAGCTCTCGTACAAGATGCCCAGCACGATATACACGGCCGCGAGCGCCGCGAGAATCAGCAGCGGCTGGTTGTCGAGCGACTGCTGGAATGCCTGCGCCGTGCCCTGGAAGCTGCCGTGTATCGTTGCGGGCATGCCGATCTCGCCCATCGTGTCGTAGATCGCCTGGGTGGCGTCGGAGAGCGATTTGCCGGGCGGCAGGTTGAACGAGATCGTCGAGGCCACGAACTGGCTCTGGTGGTTCACCGAAAGCGGCGTCGTGCCGGGGCCGAACGAGGCGATCGACGAGAGCGGCACCATGGTTTCCTTCGACGTGGACACAGCCGCGCCCGACGACGCGCTCGACTTGCCGCTCGCGGCGAGCGAATTGGTTGCGAGGTTGCGCGCCGAATCGGCGGCGATGGCTGCGGCGCTCGTCGCGGTGGTGGCGGCCGTGCCGCCCGTGGAGGCGGTGGTGGGGCCTGTCACGGTGCCCGCCGTCGCGTTGGTGCTCTGCGCGCCGCTCGCCGTGGCGCCCGAGGTGCTGATCCAGATCTCGTTGAGCATCGTCGGGCTCTGCCAGTACTTCGGCGCGACTTCCATCACCACGTGATACTGGTTGAGCGGGTTGTAGATCGTCGAGACCTGGCGCTGGCCGAACGCGTCGTAGAGCGTGTTGTCGATCTGCGAGGGCGTGATGTTCAGCCGCGCGGCACTCTGCCGGTCGATGTTGATCATCGACTCGAGGCCGCCTTGCTGCTGGTCCGAATTCACGTCGGCGAGTTCGGGGCGCGCCTGCAGCGCTTCGGTAAGCTTCGGCCCCCACTTGTAGAGGTCGGCGGTGTTGTCCGCGAGCAGCGTGAACTGGTACTGCGCGTTCGACTGCCGGCCGCCCACGCGGATGTCCTGCACCGCTTGCAGGAAGGTGCGCGCGCCCGCCACGTTCGAGAGCGGTCCGCGCAGTTGCGCGATCACCTCGTCGGCGGAAATCTTGCGCTCGCTCTTGGGCTTGAGCGAGACGAACATGAAGCCCGAGTTGGTCGCGCGTCCGCCCGAGAATCCCGCGACCGATTCCACCGCCGGGTTCGCCTGCACGATGCGCATCATCTCGGCGAACTTCACCTTCATCGCCTGGAACGAGGTGGCCTGGTCGGCCTGGATGCCCCCGATCAGGCGCCCCGTGTCCTGCTGCGGGAAGAAGCCCTTGGGCACGACCACGTAGAGCGCAACGTTCAGCGCGATGGTCGCGATGAGCGTGAGCAGGATGACGAACGGATGCGCGAGCGCCCAGCCGAGCGTGCGCTCGTAGCCGCCCTGCATGCGCAGGAAGCCGCGCTCGAGCCACTGCGCGAAGCGGCCTTCTTCCTTCTTCTCGTGGGCCTCTTCGAGCAGGCGCGAACACATCATCGGCGTGAGCGTCAGCGAGACGGCCAACGACACCGCAATGGCGAGCGAAAGCGTCAGCGCGAACTCGCGGAACAGCCGCCCCACAATGCCGCCCATCAGCAAAATAGGCAGGAACACGGCGACGAGCGACACGCTGATCGAGAGCACCGTGAAGCCCACTTCGCGCGCGCCGAGCAGCGCCGCCTTCATGCGCGGCACGCCGTTTTCGATATGCCGCGAGATGTTCTCCAGCACGACGATGGCGTCGTCGACGACGAAGCCTGTCGCGATGGTGAGCGCCATCAGCGAGAGATTGTCGAGCGAGAAGCCCATCAGGTACATGGCCGCGAAGGTGCCGATGATCGAGATGGGCACGGCCACGCTTGGAATGAGCGTCGCGCGCCAGTTGCGCAGGAACAGGAACACCACCATCACGACGAGTGCCACGGCGATGATGAGCGTGTGCTCGGTGTCCTTGAGCGAGGAGCGGATCGTGACCGAGCGGTCGGACGTCGGGATCACCTCGACATCGGCGGGCAGCGACGCCTTGAGCTGCGGCAGCATGGCGATCACGCGGTCCACAGTCTCGATGATGTTCGCGCCGGGCTGGCGGTAGAGGATCACGAGCACCGAGCGCTTGCCGTTGGCCAGACCAATGTTGCGCAGGTCTTCCACCGAATCGACCACTTCGCCCACGTCCGAGAGCTTCACGCCCGCGCCGTTGCGGTAAGCGATCACGAGGTCCTTGTACTGGCTCGCCTTACTCGCCTGGTCGTTGGTGTAGAGCTGAAAGCGCTGCGGGCCGAATTCGATATCGCCCTTCGGGCTGTTCGCGTTGGCCGAGGCGAGCGCCGCGCGCACGTCTTCGAGGCCGATGCCGTAGTGAAAGAGCGCGTGCGGCTCCAGCTCCACGCGCACGGCCGGATTCGCCGAGCCGCTCACGTCGACTTCGCCCACGCCATCCACCTGCGAGAGCGACTGCTGCAGCACCGTGGCCGCCGAGTCGTAGAGCTGGCCCGCGCTCAGCGTGGGCGAGGTGAGCGCGAGAATCAGAATGGGTGCGTCGGCGGGGTTGACCTTGTGGTAGGTCGGGTTCTGCCGCAGGCTCGTGGGCAGGTCCGCGCGCGCGGCGTTGATCGCCGCCTGGACGTCGCGCGCCGCGCCGTCGATGTCGCGGTTCAGGCCGAATTGCAGCGTGATGCGCGTGCTGCCCACCGAGCTTTGCGAGGTCATCTCCGTGACGTCGGCGATCGAGCCGAGGTGACGCTCGAGCGGGCTCGCCACGCTGGTTGCCACCGTTTCGGGGCTCGCGCCCGGCAAGGTGGCCTGCACGGAGATGGTCGGAAAGTCCACCTGCGGCAGGGGCGCGACCGGCAGCTTCGTGAACGCGAAGAGGCCGGCCAGCGCGATGCCGATGGCGAGCAGCGTGGTCGCGACGGGGCGCGAGATGAACGGGCGCGAGAGATTCATCGCGTCAGCTCTCCGACGAAGACGACGCCGCGCCGTGCGAACCGCTGCCGAAGCGCTGGCGCAGACGCTGCGCGATCCGGTCGAACGCGAGGTAGATCACCGGCGTCGTAAAGAGCGTGAGCGCCTGGCTCACGATCAGGCCGCCCGCAATCGCGATGCCGAGCGGCCGGCGCAGCTCGCTACCCGCGCCGTAGCCGAGGATCAGCGGCACGGCGCCGAGCAGTGCCGCCATCGTCGTCATCATGATCGGCCGGAAGCGCAGCAGACATGCCTGGTAGATCGCCTCGCGCGGCGGCTTGCCTTCCTGGCGCTCGGCCTCGAGCGCGAAGTCGATCATCATGATGGCGTTCTTCTTCACGATGCCGATCAACAGCACGATGCCGATGATGCCGATGATGTCGAGATCGTGCCCGGTCAGGATCAGCGCGAGCAGCGCACCGATCCCGGCCGACGGCAGCGTCGAGAGAATCGTGATGGGATGCACGAAGCTCTCGTACAGCACGCCGAGCACGATGTACATCGTGACGATGGCCGCGAGGATCAGGAACAGCTCGTTGGAGAGCGACGCCTGGAACGCGAGCGCGGCGCCCTGGAAGCGCGTCTGGAACGAGCCCGGCAGGCCGATGTCTTTTTCCGCCTGCTGGATCGCTTTCACCGCCGCGCCGAGCGAGGAGCCCTGAGCCAGGTTGAACGAGACCGTTGTCGCCGGGAACTGCGAGAGATGCGAGACGAGCAGCGGCGCGGGCCGCTCATGGAACTTCGCGATGGCCGAGAGCGGCACCTGGCCCGTGGTCGAGGTGGAAGAGGGCAGGTAGATCGAATTCAGCGCGTCGGTGTAGTGCTGAAGAACCGGATCGGCTTCGAGAATCACGCGGTACTGGTTCGACTGCGTGAAGATCGTCGAGATGATGCGCTGGCCGTAGGCGTCGTAGAGCGCGTTGTCCACCGTCGCGGGCGTGATGCCATAGCGCGCGGCGCTCGCGCGGTCGATCTCGATGAACACGGAGCTGCCCTGGTCCTGCAGGTCGGTCGCGACATCCGCGAGTTCGGGCAGTTGCTTCAGACGCTGCACGAGCTTCGGCACCCAGGTCGTGAAGTCCTGGATGTTCGGCGTGGTCAGCATGAACTGGTACTGCGTGGGGCTCACGGTCGAGTCGATCGTGAGGTCCTGCACCGGCTGCATATAGAGCGTCGCGCCCGGCACGTGGGCCACGCTCTTTTGCAGGTCGCGGATGATCTCGCTCGCCGTTTCGCTGCGGTCGTCGCGCGGCTTCAGGTTGATGAGCATGCGGCCGCTGTTGAGCGTGATGTTGGTACCGTCCACGCCGATGAACGAGGTGAGACTCTCGACGTTCTCGTTCTTGAGAATTTCCGCGGCGAGCGCCTGCTGGCGCTCGGCCATCGACGCATACGACACCGATTGCGGCATCTGCGTGATGGCCTGGATCACGCCCGTGTCCTGCACGGGGAAGAAGCCCTTGGGCACGATCACGTAGAGAATGCCGGTGAGCACGAGCGTGATCAGGAACACGATCATCGTGAGGCGCTGCCGCGCGAGCACCCATTCGAGCGCCACGCCATAGCGGTCGATCACATAGTCGAAGAACGCATGCACGCGCGCTTCGAAGCGGTGGCTTTCGGGCGGCGGCGTGTGGCGCAGCATCTTCGCGCACATCATCGGCACGAGCGTGAGCGAGACCACGGCCGAGATCACGATCGTCACCGCGAGCGTGATGGCGAATTCGTGGAAGAGGCGGCCCACCACGTCGCCCATGAAGAGCAGCGGAATCAGCACGGCGATGAGCGACACCGTCAGCGAGATGATGGTGAAGCCGATCTGCTTCGAACCCTTCAGCGCCGCTTCGAGCGGCGTGTCGCCCGCCTCGACGTAACGCGCGATGTTCTCGATCATGACGATGGCGTCGTCGACCACGAAACCGGTCGCGATGGTGAGCGCCATCAACGACAGGTTGTCGAGCGAGAAGCCGCACAGGTACATGACCGCGAGCGTGCCGATCAGCGAGAGCGGCACCGAAAGGCTCGGAATGATCGTGGCGTAGATGTTCGCGAGGAACAGGTACATCACCAGCACGACGAGCACCACCGACATCAGCAGCTCGAACTGCACGTCGCGCACCGAGGCGCGGATCGTGGTGGTGCGGTCGGTGACGATCTGCACGTCGAGCGAAGAGGGCAGCGATTCCTGCAACTGCGGCAAGAGCGCCTTGATGCTGTCCACCACCTGGATCACGTTCGCGCCCGGCTGGCGCTGCACGTTCAGGATGATCGCGGGCGTGCCGTCGGCCCACGCGCCGAGCTTGGTGTTTTCCGCGCCCTGCACGATGTTCGCGACGTCGGTGAGCATGACGGGGCGGCCGTTGCGGTACGCGATTACCGCGTCCTTGTAGGCGTCGGCGTCGGTCAACTGGTCGTTCGCGTTGATCGTGTAGGCGCGCGTGGGGCCGTCGAAGTTGCCCTTGGGCGTGTTGACGTTCAGGTTCGAAATGCTCGTGCGCAGGTCGTCGAGGTTCAGGCCGTAGGCCGCGAGCGCGCGCGGATTCGCCTGGATGCGCACGGCCGGGCGCTGGCCGCCCGAGAGGCTCACGAGGCCCACACCGGCCACCTGCGAAATTTTCTGCGCGAGGCGCGTGTCGGCGAGATCCTGGATCTGCGTGAGCGGCAGCGTTTTCGAGGTGATCGCGAGCGTGAGGATCGGCGCGTCGGCGGGGTTGACCTTGGCGTAGATCGGCGGCGCGGGCAGGTCGGAGGGCAGCAGGTTGCCGGCCGCGTTGATGGCGGCCTGCACTTCCTGTTCGGCCACGTCGAGCGGCAGGTCGAGGCTGAACTGCAGCGTGATGACCGAGGAGCCCGCCGAACTCTGCGACGACATCTGGTTGAGCGACGGCATCTGCCCGAACTGACGTTCGAGCGGCGCGGTGACGGAGGACGTCATCACGTCCGGGCTCGCCCCTGGGTAGAAGGTCTGCACCTGGATGGTCGGGTAATCGACTTCGGGCAGCGCGGAAAGCGGCAGAAAGCGCAGCGCGACGAGGCCGACCAGCATGATCGCCGCCATGAGCAGCGCCGTGCCGACCGGCCGCAGGATAAAGGCGCGGGATGGATTCATGCTGGCTTACTGGGCTTGCGTCTGCGAGGCGTGGCGGTGGCCATGACGCGCGCCCGAGGCCGCGCGGGCCCCCGAGGCGCCTTTCGCTTCCGCGGCTCCCGAAGCCCCCTTCGCGTGTTGCGGATGCTCGGCGGGAATCGTGATCTTCGCGCCTTCGCGCAGACGGTCGGAGCCGTCGGTCACCACGCGCTCGCCCACGGTGAGGCCCGAGGCGATGCTGGTGCGCTCGGCATCGACGGGGCCGACCTTCACGAGCCGCACCGTCACCGTGTTGTCGGGCTTCGCGACATAGACGTACTGCCCCTGCGAGCCGTTGAGCACGGCCGAAGTGGGCACGATCACGGCGTCGTGGATCGTATCGACGAGCAGGCGCGCGTTCACGAACTGGTTCGGAAAGAGCCCTTGCTCGTGGTTCGTGAAGCTCGCGCGCAGCTTGACGGTGCCCGTGGTGGTGTCGATCTGGTTGTCGATGGTCTGCAGCGACCCGGCTTCGAGCATCGTCGTGTTGCTGCGGTCGTAGGCCGTGACCGACATTTTCGTGCCCGCGCGCAGCTGCTTCATGATGGGGGGCAGGTTGTCCTCCGAAGTCGTGAAGATCACGCTGATCGGCTCGAGCTGCGTGAGCACGACGATGCCGTTGGTGTCGCTGGGCGTCACGTAGTTGCCCGGATCGACCTGACGCAGGCCCACGCGGCCCGAGACGGGCGCCGTGATGCGCGCGTAGGTGAGGTCGAGCTTGTAGGTATCGACGCTGGCCTGATCGGACTTGACGGTGCCCTCATATTGCTTGACGAGCGAGGCCTGCGTGTCGACCTGCTGGCTCGCGATCGAGTCTTGCGAGAGCAGCGTCTGGTAGCGTTTGAGGTCGAGGCGTGCCGTGGCGAGCAGCGCCTGGTCGCGGGCGAGCTGGCCTTCGGCGTTGGAGAGCGAGATCTGGTAGGGACGCGGGTCGATCTGCGCGAGCACGTCGCCCTTTTTCACCATCTGGCCTTCCTGGAAGTAGACGTCCTGAAGCGTGCCGGATAGTTGCGTGCGCACCGTGATGTCGGCGAGCGGCGTGACCGTGCCGAGCGCGGTGATGACGATGGGCATGTCGCCGGCCTTCGCCGTGGCCACGCTCACGGGCTGCGGCATGTTGGCCATGGCGCCCGGGCCGCCGTGACGCATGCGCGCGCCGGCCGCCGGTTCCGCGTTGCCGCCCGAGACCGCCTTGTTCCACGGCTGCCAGCGCGCGAGCACGATGCCGGCGATCACGATGACCACACCCAGCGCGATGAACTTGCCCTTGCCGCGCCTCGCGGCGGCCGGAGCGGGGGACTGCGGCGTCGTGTCTTTACGGGGGGAATCCGGGCGCTTTTCTTGTTGATCCATCGGTCAGGTCGGTAACAGGTTCTCGAAGCGAGGTTCTCGAAGGCTCTTGGCTGAGCGGACTATTGGGTGCCAGCCGGGTGCCGGCCGCGAAGTTCACGCGCAAGGCGCACGCAGCCGGCGCAGCGACCGCGCCGATGCTACGCATGTCGTGCGCAAGCAGGATGTCAGGGTGCGCCGCACGCTGGCCCGGATGCCGCGCCATGCGTTCACGGGTATCGACGGCTTCACGGGTGGCTGGCTGGTGTTGCGCGCGAAGGGCGGCGGCGCAGCAGGGCCTTGCCGCCAAAAAGCATGATGCTACGTTGCCCGCTTCGTTACAGTCCAGTGCCGTTTCTTTCGAGACGTTACGAGCGTTACACCCTTCGTGTGTTTTTTGTAAGGCGAAGGCGCTCGCATTGTCAGGTCGCGTGGGGCAGGCGCAGGGCGCCGCCGATTTCGTCGACGACGCGCGCGACGCATTCGCGCATCAGCGGCACGACGTGGCTGACGAGCCACTCGCGCGGGCATTGCTGCGCGGCGCCGCCGCAGTTGATGGCGTAGATCTCGCCGTTGGGACCCGCGAACGCCGTGGCGATGGCATTGAGCCCCTCGTACCATTCGCCGATCGCGAGCCCGTAGCCGTGGGCGGCGGTCTCGGCGAGCGCGGCGTCGAGCCGGCTGCCGAAGACGCCCCAGTCATTGCCGGTCGAGGTCTGCAGCGCGGCGGTGAGTTCCGCGCGTGCGTGCGGGTCGAGCGCGGCGAGGTAGGCGCGCCCGACGGCGGTGCGGCCCATGTCGATGCGCGAGCCGACCTCGAGGCGCGTGACGAGCACGGCGGTGCGCGGGCGGATCGCGTCGATCACGACCATGTCCAGACGGTCGCGCACGGTGAGGTGCACCGAGAGCGCGGTGCGCTCGGCAAGCCGCGTGAGAAAAGGCCGCGCGCGGCTGCGGATGTCGGAGTTGCGCAGGAAGCCGTTGGACAGCTCCAGCACCGAGGACGTGAGCACGAAGCGTTCGCTGTCGGGCAGCCGGGCCAGAAAGCCCGTGCTCACGAGCGTGCCGGTGAGCCGCGACAGCGTGGGCTTGGGAATGCCGGTCAGTTCGGTCAGTTCGCGGTTGCTGAGCGGCGCGTCGGCGGCCGCGACGCAGCGCAGGACGGCAAGACCGCGCGCGAGCGCGGTCACTTCGTCGGCACCGCTGTCTTTATCTCGAGGAGTTTCGTCAGGATTGCGCGAATCGGGTGCGGAAGTCATTGGCGGGACGATTTTCCGAAACAGGATTTCAGATTTGAGATTTCGCGCGAGGCGTTACAAAGTCAACGCGGGCTTGCCGCAAGGTATAGCCGTTTGCGTTGGATCAACGTTGTGCTCCCTAAATTAGGGCACAAATTCTCAGATGATTGTAAAGGATGCCAGATGCTCGACGATTGGCGCATTTTGGCGAGATTTTGCTTGACTTAGCCAGCATGTAGGTAAAAAATGGAACCTCATTTCGGCAATACGCCCCAACCCCGCAAAATTGCGGGGTTTTAATGTGCCTCATGCTATGCAATTCGCATAATTGCGCATGAATTACCGATGGCACGGCGTAGCCCGAATACCGTCTCTCAGGTTCTAGCACGGCCCTCGGAATGGCTAGAACTTTTCAAGGCGCCACGTGCAAACGTGGCGCTTTTTTTTCCGTGCGGCTGCAAACAAGCGATTTGCGGCCGATCAGGCGACCTCGCCGCTAAAGCGCTCCCGCAACTCACGTTTGAGCACCTTGCCGATCGGGCTACGCGGTAGCGCGTCGACGATCACCACGTCCGCAAGTCGCTGCATCTTCCCCAATTGCCCGTTGGTCCAGTCGGCGAGCGCGTCGGCGGTCAATGCCGAGCCTCGCCGGAGCGTGACGAATGCCACCGGCGTTTCGCCCCAGCGTGGCGATGGCACGCCAACCACCGCGGATTCAACGACTTCGGGGTGCCGGGCGAGCACCTGTTCCAGATCGCTTGGGTAAATGTTGAAGCCGCCCGAGATGATCATGTCCTTCTTGCGGTCCATCAGCACGAGGAAGCCGTCTTCGTCGAAGCGGCCGACATCCCCGGTCCGGATGAAGCGCCGGCCATCGCCGTCGTACCACTCGGCTTGCGCCGTCTTGTCCGGTTGCCGGTAGTAGCCGGTCATCATGGCGGGCGAGCGCCCGACGATTTCACCCGCTTCTCCCGCGGCGACTTCGCGTCCGTCGGCGTCGATCAGGCGCATTTCATGGCCGTTCAGCGGGCGGCCGACGGTGTGCAGCTTGTCAGGGAACTCATCCGCGCAAAGCTCGCATGAGGCGCCGCCTTCGGTCATGCCATAGAATTCGGTGAGCTTGCCTGGCCATCTGCGCACGGCGTCCGCCTTGAGGTTGGCCGCGAACGGCGCGCTCGTGCAGAACTTCGCGCGGAAACTGGACAGGTCGTAGCGATCGAAGTCCGGATGGCCGAGGATGCGTTGGTATTGCACCGGCACCAGCATGGTGTGCGTGACGCGCTTGCGCTCGGCAAGCTCGAGATACTGCTTCGCATCGAACTTCGGCATGAGGACGACCGTTCCGCCGAGCGCCAGCGTCGGGAAAAAGCTCACGAGCGTGGTGTTCGAATAGAGCGGCGTTGCGATCAAGGTGACGGCGTCCGGCCCGTACCCGCGTTCGAGGCTTCGCAGCGTATAGGCGTAGCGCATCGCGTGCGACTGGACGATCCCTTTGGGCGCGCCCGTCGTGCCCGACGAGTAGATGATGTTGAACGCCCACTCCGGCCGAATTTGCACGTGTGAGGGCGCGGCGCCCACGGGCGCGAGCCAGGCGTCGTATTGCCCGGCCGCACTGATGTCGATGACGCGCAGCGCAGGCGGCAACGTGACGCCCGCAAGCAACCGGCAAACCGCGTCGTCCGCGAAGAGGATTTGCGCCTCGGAGTTCTCCAGCATGCCGACGAGGCTGTCCGGATGCGTGGAGGGCGACAGCGGGGCGACCGCGAGTCCTGCCCTGAGCGCGCCGAAGAAGACGGCGCCATAGTGAATGGAACTCGACGCACAGATGGCAACGACGTCTTCGGGTACCAGTCCGTCACGCTGCAGCGCGGCAGCACAGCGGTCGATCAGCGCATCGAGCGCGGCGAACGTGACCGTCTCGCCTTCGCATATAACCGCCGCACGCGCGCCGTGTTCCGCCGCGCGTTGGCGAATCATGGCGGTCAAGTCGACGAACGGTGAGTCGGGTGACGGGGACTGCACGGACATGGCCTCATACCTCACTGATAAGTTGGTTTGGCGATGGAGTGATACGGTGCGCATGCGCAATGATCTCCGTTCTGATGAGCGCGCGGCCAAGCTTCACGGTTTGTGAACGTGCGTTCGATTCTCGACCCGGTAAATACGCTAGACAACGACAAATTACCTGGACAGACCGTCAAGGCGCCTTTGACAGTCTGCCTGCAAAGCGGCGGTACATAACCAGAAACCAGAGCCACGCCCCGTTTCTGCCATACCATCGCCTGATCACCCGTTCGATGGAGTCGCACGTGCTCTCCGAAGAGGAACTGGCGTTGCTCGACGCCATTCGCGAAACCGGCAGTCTCTCGCGCGCGGCGGCACGCCTGAACAAGGCGCCTTCCACCATTTCGCACGCCGCGCGCCAACTCGAGGCGCGCTTCGACGCGCTGCTCTTCGATCGCCGGCGCTACCGGCTGCAGCTCACCCCGGCCGGGCACCTGCTCGCCGAGGAGGCGAGCCGCCTGATGCAAGACGTCGCGCGCATGACACAGCGCGTGCGGCAGGTCGCGAATGGCTGGGAAGACCGTTTGTGGATCGTCACGGACGAGATCCTCGAATTCGAATTGTTGATGCCCGTGATCCGCGACTTCGACGCGCTGCAGTCGGGCGTCAAGCTGCGTTTCACGCACGAGGTGCTCTCCGGCACCTGGGAGGCGCTGCGCGACGGCCGCGCCGATCTGATCGTCGGCGCGACCAACGAGCCGCCCGCCGTCGACGGCCTGCACTGGTTCGAACTCGGCGTGGTGGAGTGGGTGTTCGCGGTGGCGCCGCGCCATCGGCTCGCGCGCGAGAAGGCGCCGCTCACGCGCGAGCGCATGCTGGCCGAGCGCGGCGTGGCGGTCGGCGATTCGGCGCGGCACGCGCCGGGCCGCGGCTACGGACTGCTTGGGGGGCAGGAGGTGCTGGCGGTGCCGTCGATGCACGCGAAGATCCTCGCGCAGCGCGAGGGCCTCGGTGTCGGCTGGGTGCCGCGTCGGCGCGCGGCGAAGCTCATCGAGCGCGGCGAGCTGGTCGAGAAGGTCACGGCGAATCCGCGCGAGCCGAACATGCTTTACGTGGCGTGGCGCGGCGAACACGTGGGGCGCGCACTGCAATGGTGGATCGACAGGTTGCGCGAGCCGCGTCTTGCCAGGCGCCTCGTGGAGGGAATCGAGGTCACGGGCTGAAGCCGGCTGCCCGCACATCGTGCAGACGTTCGATGGCTTCGAACGTTTACGCCAGGACCGTCGTACGGCAGGCAGCGCGCCGCCCGGCAATATGGCATCACAGTCTCAGATCGAGACCATCCCCTTCAAGGAGAACGTCATGAACCGCTTTGCAAACAAAACTGTCCTCGTCACCGGCGGAACCAGCGGCATCGGCCTCGCAGCCGCCCATGCCTATGCCGCGGAAGGCGCGCACGTCATCGTCACGGGCCGCGACGAAGCCGGCCTCGAAGCCGCGCGGCTCGCGCTCGGCCCGAACGCGCACGCCTGGCGCAACGACGCAGCCTCGATCACCGGCGCGCGCGAGCTGGCCGCCGCGGTGCGCGACGCCGGCCTGCGCCTCGACGCCGTGTTCATCAACGCGGGCGTGGCGAAGCTCGCGCCGTTCGAGCAAGTGGACGAAGCGCTCTGGGACGTCACCTTCGACACCAACGTGAAGGGCGCGTACTTCCAGATTCAGGCGCTCCTGCCGGTGCTCAACGACGGTGCGGCCATCGTGCTCAACGGCTCGATCAACGCGCATATCGGCATGCCCACTTCGTCGGTGTATGCGGCGAGCAAGGCTGCGCTGATCTCGCTCGCCAAGACGCTCTCCGCCGAACTGCTGCCGCGCGGCATTCGCGTGAATGTGGTGAGCCCCGGGCCCGTGAAGACGCCGCTCTACAACAAGTTCGGCATGGACGCCGCCGCGCTCGCGGCAGCCGAGGAGTCGATTCGCGGGATGGTGCCGCTCAAGCGCTTTGCGACGGTGGAGGAGATCGCCTCGACCGTGCTGCATCTGAGCGCGGCCGAATCGGCTTTCATGATCGGCACCGAGGTGATCGTCGCCGGCGGCATGGGCCAGCTTTGATGGTCCGTTAGTGATGCGTACGGCATGCGGGCGGCAGGGCGCCGCCCGCATGGTCGGATTGCGTGCCGGTCAGGAAACCGTTTCGCGTTCCGGCGTGGCCGTGATCTTGTGGATCGACAGGTCGGTGCCGTTGAATTCCTGTTCGCGATCGATGCGCAGCCCAACGAATTTGCGCAGCAGGCCGTACACCACGAGCCCGCCAAGGAAGGCGATCACGATGCCCGCAATCGTGCCGACGATCTGCGCGCCGAGCGAGACGCCGCCCAGCCCGCCGAGCCAGCGCTGGCCGAAAATACCCGCGGCGATGCCACCCCACGCGCCGCACAGGCCGTGCAGCGGCCACACGCCGAGCACGTCGTCGATGCGCCAGCGGTTCTGCACGCAGGTGAACATATAGACGAACAGCGCGCCGGCAACCGCCCCCGTCACGAGCGCGCCGAGCGGATGCATGATGTCCGAGCCCGCGCACACGGCCACGAGCCCCGCGAGCGGCCCGTTGTACGTGAAGCCCGGATCGTTGCGGCCCGCGAACCACGCGGCGAGCGTGCCGCCCACCATCGCCATGAGCGAGTTGACGGCAACAAGACCGCTGATCTTGTCGATCGTCTGCGCGCTCATCACGTTGAAGCCGAACCAGCCCACCGCGAGCACCCATGCGCCGAGCGCGAGAAACGGGATGTTCGAAGGCGGATGCGCGGCGATGCGGCCGTCGCGCGTATAGCGGCCGTGGCGCGGCCCGAGCAGCAGCACGGCCGGCAGCGCGATCCAGCCGCCGAACGCGTGGACGACCACCGAGCCTGCGAAGTCATGGAACGGCACGCCGAACACGTGCGTCATCGCATCCTCGAAACCGAGGCGGTTGTTCCACACCATCCCCTCGAAGAACGGGTAGATGAAGCCGACGATGACGAAGGTCGCGAACAGCTGCGGATTGAACTTCGAGCGCTCGGCAATGCCGCCCGACACGATGGCCGGAATGGCCGCCGCGAAGGTGAGCAGGAAGAAGAAGCGCACGAGCGCGTAGCCGTTGTGCTCGGCGAGCACGTCGGCGTGCGAGAAGAACTGCACGCCGTAGGCGAGCGTATAGCCGATGAAGAAGTAGGCGATCGTCGAAATCGAAAAATCGACGAGGATCTTCACGAGCGCATTGACCTGATTCTTCTTGCGCACGGTGCCGAGTTCGAGAAACGCGAACCCCGCATGCATGGCGAGCACCATGGCGGCGCCCAGCAGCAGGAATAGCGTGTCGGTGCCGGTTTTTAGATTGTCCATCTGGCGTACCCAGTTTGCCCAAAATGGGCGCATAGTCAGCAAGATGCGGGCCAGCTTCAGCGCCAAACTGGTGAATTCGTCGCCACACCAGGCGTCAAGCCGGTGCGGCGTGCACCGATGCGGAAAAATAGCAGGCACCGCGTCGCCGGTGCTCGTGCTGATATCTGGGGCGCATGCACCACGTTTCGGCACAATCTCGGGGCCTGCGCGCAAAGGTGGGGAAATAGCGCGCCAAGATAGGGCGATTAATTCGATTTTCCTTTCCATATCAATGAATTGTCGGCTATTCGAAATCATCTCGCGTTTTCGTTGGGAATCAACTTCGGGCGCACATAGGGCGCAAACGCCGACATAATGGCCAGATTGCCACCTCACGCACGTCCGTCGCCACGCAATGCGCCTCACGACCAAAGGGCTTCTGCTGATCGCGATTCCCGCCGTCTTCGAACTGAGCTTGCTGTCGGCCATCGTGAAGGCCGAGACCGACGCCGCCGCCGCGGAGCGCTGGGGCCAGCACAGCCAGGCGGTGCTGGCGCAGGCTTCACGCGTGCTCGAACCGGTGCTGGTCGAGTCGGTGAAGCTGCGCGGTGCGGTGGCGGCCAACGACACGAGCTACTCCACACCGGTATCGATGTGGATGGATGTCGACCGCCGCATCGACCGGCTCGTCGATCTCGTCGCCGATAACCCCTCGCAGGTCGAGCGCGCCGTGCAGATTCGCCACGCCGTGCAGAACTATCGCCAATGGTCGGACCGCGTGCAGGATCTCTTGCGCTCGGGCCGCCGCGCCGACCTCGCCGAGCGCTTTCGCGCGCTCATGGCCGCCGACGTGCTCGACCGCGTGCGCACGCAGATCGTCTCGTTACAGACCGAGGAGCGCCGCCTCGACGTATTGCGGGTGTCCGCCGCCGAAGCCGCGCGCGCCCAGCAGCAGACGCTCGTGATGACGGCCGTGCTCGGCTCGATCGTGCTGGTCGCGCTCGCGGTCTGGGTCTTTACGCGCGGTGTGCGCGGGCGGCTCGACGCGCTCTCCGACAACGCGAACCGGCTGGCCGCAAACGAACCGCTCGCGCCGCTCACGGCGGGCAACGACGAAATCGCGGAACTCGACCTCACGCTGCACCAGATCAGCCAGCGGCTGATCGAAGCCGAGCGGCTGCGCCTCGGTTTCCAGGCCGACCTCGCGCGGCGCGCGGACCAGCTCGCGCACATCAACGAAAACCTGCGCCAGCAGACTCAGGAAAACGAGATGTTCATCCACGGCGTGTCGCACGATTTGCGCGCGCCGCTCGTGAACCTGCAGGGCTTCTCGCGCGAACTCAATCACGCGTGCATCGACCTGCGCGAGCGCATCGCGAAATCTTCACTTTCGCTAGAGGCGCGTGCGCGCATCGAGCGGACCATCAACGAGGATATCGGCGAGGCGCTGCGCTATCTGCAAACGGCCGTGCTGCGCGCATCGCACATCATCGACGCGCTGCTGCGGCTCGCACGCGTGGGGCGCGTGGAGTACCGGCGGCAGCGCGTGAGCGTGCAGGAGCTGGTGCAGCGCGTGGTCGACGCGATGCACGCCTCGATCCGCGCACGCGGCGCGCAGGTAAGCGTGCAAACGCTGCCCGACGTTTGGGGCGACCCGACGGCGCTCGAGCAGGTCTTTGCAAACCTGATCGGCAACGCGCTCAACTATCTCGATCCGGCGCGCGACGGGCGTGTCGAGATCGGCACCGCGCATGCGCCGCCGGGCGTGGAGTCGCTGCAGATTTTCTATGTGCGCGACAACGGGCTCGGCATTCCCGAGGTGGGCTTGCCGCGGCTCTTTCAGGCGTTCCAGCGCATGCACGGCAATGTCGCGCCGGGCGAGGGCATCGGGCTCGCGCTCGTGCGCCGCGTGGTGGAGCGGCACGGCGGGCGCGTATGGGTGGAGTCGACGGAAGGCGAGGGGACGACGTTCTATCTGACGCTGCCCGATGCACTTGCGGTCGCGCCGCCTTTGCCCGGCGACGCGGAGCAGATCATCAGCGCGCTCGAACGCGCGGAGCGCACGGAAGCATCGCCGGGTGGCGTTGCAGGATATGGTGCGGGCGATGGCACGGGCGGCGCGAACGTGAAGGGCAGCGTTCAAAGCGAGTTACGGGCGGCACCCGCAACGGCGTTGCGACCACCGGCTGGCGCTTAGACCTCGAAACAAGCGAGTTCGGGACGTACTGAAGATGCTCCGCGGCTCGAGCAGGCGGCTCGCGCGAAACGCGATCGTGAGTATGACCAGCCAGCTGGTTAGATCCTGGGCACGCACTCCGTACTCCAGAGCAATTGGTGCTCGGCGCGCGCCGCGCCCTGCGAAACAGGTGCGACGCGCGACAGGATCAGCGCTCGCTCACGGCTCGATGCGCGTTCCGAGGAGCGCGAGGAACTGGCGCAGCCATTCTGGATGCGCGGGCCACGCCGGTGCGGTGACGAAGGGGGCGTCCGTCACGGCGCTGTCGATGGCGATGTCGGCGTATTCGCCGCCCGCGAGCCGCACCTCGGGCGCGCAGGCCGGATAGGCCGAAATGCGCTTGCCACGGATCACCTCGGCCGCGGCGAGCAGTTGGGCTGCATGGCAGATCGCCGCGATGGGCTTGTTCGCCTGGGCGAAGTGACGCACCATCTCGATGACCTTCGGGTCGAGGCGCAGATATTCGGGCGCGCGCCCGCCCGCGATGGCGAGCGCGTCGTAGCTGGCGGCGTCGATTTCGTCGAAGGTCGCGTTGAGCGCGAACTGGTGCCCCGGCTTTTCGGTGTAGGTCTGGTCGCCCTCGAAGTCGTGGATGGCGGTCTTCACGCGCTCGCCAGCCTTCTTGCCGGGGCACACGGCGTCGACGCGGTGGCCGACGGCCTGCAGCGCCTGAAACGGCACCATCGTTTCGTAGTCTTCGGCGAAATCGCCGGTGAGGAACAGGATCTTCTTGACGGCCATCGTTTGTCTCCAGAGGTGGACGGTGGAACAGATCGTGCGCGTGGGCAGTCTACTCCATCATGTTTGACGATTTCGCAAAGGATGGTGTCGCGGGCGATGCGCGACAACCGCGGCAATCCATCGACTGGCGGCGCTACGTGCCGGGCCAGGACGCGAGCGCGCTCGCCGCGTTGTTTCGTGCGTCCGTGAGCACACTCGCGGCCTCGTTCTACGACGCGGCGCAGCGCGCCGCCTGGGCCGCGGCCGCCGACGATCTCGCGGACTTCGACGCGCGCCTCGCGCGCGGTGTGACGCTGGTGGCGCGGTGCGACGGTGAGTTCGCCGCGTTCGGGCAGCTCTTTCCGCGCGATCACGTCGAGATGCTTTACGTCGCGCCGGCATGGTCGCGCCGCGGCGTCGCGACGGCGTTGCTGGTGCGGCTCGAAGCGCGCGCGCGCGAGGCGCGCTCGACGGTATTGACCGCCGACGCGAGCGCGGTGTCGCGGCCGGTTTTCGAGCGCGCGGGCTTTTCGCTGATTTCGTCAGAATTGGTGTTTCGCGACGGCGTATCATTGCCGCGTTTTCATCTATGCAAGCCGCTACATGCGGCGAATTTTTCAGGATGACCATGTTTTCGAAGGTTTCCACGCAAAGGCTGACGCTTGCCTCCCTGCTCGTCTGTGCGGCGCTCGCCGCCGGCTGTAACAAGCAGGACGCTTCCACGCCGGATCTGAGCAAGCAGTCTGCCGACGCCGTGAAGCAGGCCACGCAGGACGCCGCCAACCAGGCCGCGCAGCAGGCGGCGCAAACGCTCGACAAGGCTGCGAGCTTCGTGAACCAGCAACTCGGTGCGGCGCAGCAGAAGCTCGATTCGGCAGCGTCGCAAGGTCAGCAGGCGAGCGCATCCACGGCCCAACTGGCTTCGGCGGCGCAGGGCCAGTTGCGCGGCGCGGCAAGCACGGCGCAAGCCTTGCTCGGGCAGGCCGCCGCGGCGACCGGCACCGGCTTGACCAACGCGGGGCACTCGTTGCAACGCTGGGCGAGCAATGCCGCCGGGACCGCATCGGCGCCGGGGCAGGCATCGGATGCCGCGAAGTAATGCCGCAGCCGTGCGAGCTGCGGCAGAAAGGTCGGGTTGACGCTACGGATTAATGTAATTATGATGGTTACACTTTTTGGCGCGTGTGGTTCGATCCATTCGCGCGCCGCTCAGCAGTGGCAGGTTCGCCGTGAATACGAGTAGCCGTTTCGCCTTTGCCGTTCACGTGCTCGCGCTGCTGGCGCAGCAGGAGGGCGTGCCGCTGTCGTCGGAGATCATCGCGGGCAGTGTGAACACGAATCCCGCGCTCATTCGCAGGCTTCTGTCGATGCTTGCCGGCGCGGGCCTCACGGCGTCACAACTGGGCGCGGGCGGCGGCGCGCTGTTGGCGCGCGAACCGCAGGCGATCACGCTGCTCGACGTCTACCATGCGGTCGACGACGCGCAGTTGTTCGCCATGCACCGCGAGGAGCCGAACCCGGCTTGCCTCGTCGGGCGCCATATCCAGCAGACGCTGCGCGGCGTGATCGACGACGCACAGCGCGCGATGGAGGCGTCGCTCGCCACCCGCACGCTCGCGGATGTCGTCGACGACATGACGCGCAGCGAGCGCAAGCTCGAACGCGCACGGGCGCGGCGAGCATGAGCGGAAGGCGTGCGGCCAGAATCATCAGCGGGGCATTGCCCCGTTTTTTCACCCCTGAAATGTAACTTCGTTAGTTACATAAATACGGAAAACAGGAGTCAGTTCATGAGCAAGACGCTGAAAATCGCCCTCTTTGGCGCAACGGGTATGGTCGGCTCGCGCATCGCCGCCGAAGCGGCTCGCCGCGGCCACCAGGTGAGCGCGCTGGTGCGCCAGCCCGAGCGTGTGGCGGCTGCACCGAACATCCACGCGGCGAAGGCCGATCTGCTCGACGCAGCGAGCGTCGCCACTGCGGTGCGCGGCCATGATGTAGTGGCGAGCGCCTACGCGCCGCCCAAGGATCAGCTCGACGACCTGCTGGTCGCGAGCCGCGCGCTCGTGGAAGGCGCGCGCGCTGCGGGGCTCAAGCGTCTCGTGGTGGTGGGCGGCGCCGGCTCGCTGGAGGTGGCGCCCGGCAAGCAGCTCGTCGACACCGATGGCTTCCCCGACGCCTACAAAGCGATCGCACTCGCCCATCGCGAGGCGTTCGACTATTTCCGCACGGTCAGCGACATCGACTGGACCTTCTTCGCGCCGGCCGCGATCATCGCTCCAGGCGAGCGCACGGGCACGTTCCGCACCGGCGCTAATACGCTGATCGCCGATGTGAAGGGCGAGAGCCGCATCTCGGCCGAGGACTACGCAATCGCCTTCGTCGACGAGCTGGAGCAGGGCCGCTTCATTCGTCAGATCGCAACGGTGGCCTACTGAGGCGCGACGCGGCGCGCCCTGTGCGCTGACAAACTGTTACGCAACCGCGAGGCGCGGCGAGGCGGAGTGCGGCTAAACTGGAACGTCCTGTTTTTGCCCCTCCGCCATGAATTCCAGCATCGGACGCGATGGCGCGGGCGCCGGGCCGTCGCGCATGCGCTTCGGTCCGGCGGATCGTGCACTTCTTTCGCGCGCCGCGCCGGCGCGCTCGTGTGTTCGCGCACTTATTCGCGCGCTCATGCTCCTCGCATGCCTCGCGGCTTGCCTTGCCATGCCGCTGCGGGCCGCCGCGCAAGCCGCGCCGGCGCCCGTGCTGCCCGTGCTCAAGAGCATCATCACCGGGGCGCCGGCGGCCGCCTCGGGGGCTTCGGCGGCCGAGGCAGCCTCGGCGCCGTCACCCGCGAGCCAGGCTGAGTTCACGCGCTCGCTCGACAGCGTCATCACCACGCTCGACAACGAGCGCCAGCGCACCGCGCTCCTGAATCAGCTCAAGAAGCTGCGCAGCGCATCGCAAAATGTGGCGCCCGCGCCCGCATCGGGCGCGGCGGCGAACTCGGCAGGGCTGCTTGGCGCGATCGCATCCGGGCTCGCCTCGGTCGAGGAGGACGCTCGCCGCGGCCGCAGTCCGTTTCATTACTGGGCGGGGCGCTTCAGGGCAGCCGGCATCGAGCTTTACGACATCGCCTCCGGCGGGCAGGGCGAAAGCCTCGGCCGCATCGTGTTCGATCTGTTCGCCATGCTGGCCGGCTGGGGCGCGTGCGCGGCGGTGCTGCGCTGGATTGAACGGCGCCTGCTCAGGCGTTTCGATGTCGAGACCGGCCTGCGGCCCGATCCGCGCACCATCGATCTGCTCATTTTCGTCGTGCATCGCGCGGCGCCGTGGATCGTGGCGTTCCTCGGCGCGCTCGTGGTCGAGCGCTCGCTGCCGGACGCGCTCGGGCGCACGCTCGCCCTCGTGATCGCCTACGCGATCGTCGCGGGCGCAGTGTTCTCGTCGATCTGCCTGATCATGTTTTCGCTGTTCGGCTCGGGGCACCGGCGCGCGGCCGTGCGCCTTCTGATCGCGCGCTCGCGCCGGCTGCTCTTTGCGATCGGCGTGCTGGCCGCGCTCGGCGACGCCGCGACCAATTTCGAAGTTGCGCGTCAGCTGGGCGCGAACCTGGCCGCACTGGTGAGCACCGCGGCGAACATGGCGGCCGCCGTGCTGACGGTGGTGTTCGCCTTTGGTTTCCGGCGGCCGGTCGCGCATCTCATCCGCAACCGCAGCTATTCGCTGCGCCACGGCCACAAGGCGCTCACCGAAGTCCTCGACGTGCTCGCCTCGCTCTGGCAGCTGCCGATGCTGCTGCTCGCCGGCGCTTCGATCGTCGCCACGTTCGGCGGCATCGGCAGCCGCGACGACGTGCTGCAGATCTCCGTGGTCTCCGCGCTTCTGCTCGTGCTCGCGTTCTTCCTCTCGGCGGTCGTGCTGCGCATCACGCGCCCGAACCCCGCGCGCGTGCGGCGGCGCTCGCCGTATCTGCGGCGCCTCTTGCGCTTTGCCGGCACGCTGCTCGTGGTGTTCATCTGGTTCGCGTATTTCGAATCGTGTGCGCGTCTCTGGGACATTTCGCTCGCCGCGATCATCGAGGCGAGTGTCGCCGCGCGCGGCATCGCGCACGCCATTTTCGCGATCGTGTCGACGGTGTTTCTCGCGTGGCTCGTCTGGATCACGGTCGATACCGCGATACTCGAAGCGCTCAATCCGAGCGGTCCGCGCACCAAGGGCCGCGCGCCCAGCACGCGTGCGCGCACCATGCTGCCGCTCGTGCGCAACGCGGTGCTCGTGACGATCCTCACCATCACCGGCATCGTCACCGCGGCGAATCTCGGCATCAACGTCACGCCGCTGCTCGCCGGCGCGGGCGTAATCGGTCTTGCCATCGGCTTTGGCGCGCAGTCGCTCGTGGCGGATCTCATCACCGGTCTTTTCATCATCATCGAGGAGACGATTTCGGTGGGCGACTGGATCGACATCGACAACGGCCATGCGGGCACGGTCGAGCATCTGTCGATCCGCACCGTGCGGCTGCGCGACGGGCAGGGCGCGATCCACGCCATTCCGTTCTCGCAGATCAAGATCGTGAAGAACCTCTCGCGCGATTTCGCGTTTGCCGTGTTCGAAGTGCGCGTGCCATTCTCGGTCGATCTCGATACGGTCACGCGGATGATTCGCGAGACCGGCGCGGAACTCGTGGCCGACTTCCGCTATCGCCGCGAGATACTCGGGCCCGTGGAAGTGTGGGGGCTCGACCGGTTCGATCCGAACTGGATGGTCGTGAAAGGGCAGATCAAGACGCGGCCGCTGCAGCAGTGGAGCGTGGCGCGCGCGTTCAACGCGCGCCTGAAGCGCCACATGGACGAAGCCGGCATCGAGATGCCGGTGCCGCAGATGCAGGTGCACATGTCCTCGCGCGGCGGCGATGTCGAGGAGCCGCACGGCGCGGCGCATGGTCATCCGCATCCGCATGGCGTGCACGTGGGCGGCGGCGTTGCGCGCGATGCCTCGCACGAGCCGCGGCCCGCGCCGCCGCCGACGGCGGGCCCCGAGGGCGCACCGCCGCAGATTCCCACGGCGGGCAGCCGCGGCTGAAGGGCTACGGCCGCTTAGGCCAGGTCAAATCACTTTGTCGCGCCGCAATTGCGCGAGCGCCCGGCCGCTGCGTGGCGGCCTGGCTCAGTCAGCTTGCGTTTCCGTTCGGTATGCTGATGATTGGCAATATCGTGTCGGTCAGGCAGCGCGGCGCGCTCCCCGATCAATGAGGGCGCACAACAACGCACTATGACGCCCTCGATGGATATGCGTCAGTCGCGTTAAGTCGCAAGCGCTGTCTTGCGTACGAGCGGCAACACGTCGTTGACCTGCGTTGAGATGTGCTCGGCGGCGACGCCGTAGACATGCAGCGAGACGGCCTGCGTGTCGCCGCCGTTCGAAAGCCGGTGAATGCTGGCGCGCCCGCGTCCGCCGAACGACACCGCGCCGCTCGCGCGCGGATGCGAGCGAACCACGTCGACGCCCTGGCGCGCGTCGTCCCACGCGTAGAGCGTTTCGGTCAGCGTGCCGTCGAGCACGGCGTAACCGCACCAGGTGTGATGCGCATGGATCGGGCTCGCGTGGCCCGGCTGCCAGACGAGTGCGGCGACCGTGTAGCGGCCGCGGCTGTCGGCTGCGATGACATGACGCCGATACGTGTCGGCGCTGCCTTCGCGCTGCGCGCGCGTGACGAGCGCCGGGTCGGCGAGCGCACGCGTGAGCGCCGCGCGCATACCGCGCGCGAAGCGTGCGCAGCGCGAGGGGTCGCCGGGCGTCGCGCAGGCATCGAAGGCGGCGTCGAGTGCGGCAGTGAAGCGCGCAACGGCGGCGGCGTGTTGCTCCGCGGTGTGGACGGCGCTCAGCAGGGCGAGTTCGGCAGGGGCGTTCATGGCGTGTTCTTCTTCCGGTTTCTACAAGAAGATTTATAGCCGTTCGCGCCTAGAAAGAGTTTTCCTATTCTTTCCTCGTTTGCCCATCGTGTAGAATAAATTTCTACGCTTCGGGGAGTGCGGAAATGGATCTCATCGACAGAAAGCTGGTTGAGCTGCTGCAGCAGGACGCGACCATGCCCGTCGCGGAATTGGCGCAGCGCGTCAATCTTTCGCAAACGCCTTGCTGGAAGCGCGTGCAGCGCCTGAAGGAAACGGGCGTGATCCGCGCTCAAGTCGCGCTGTGCGACCCGCGCAAGCTCGGCGTCGGGACGACAGTGTTCGTCGCCGTGCGCACGAACCAGCACACCGAGGCATGGGCGCAGACCTTCACGCGCGCCGTGCAGGAGATTCCCGAGATCGTCGAGGCGTATCGCATGAGCGGCGAGACCGACTATCTGCTGCGCATCGTGGTCTCCGATATCGACGACTTCGATCGCGTCTACAAGCAGCTCATTCGCGCCGTGCCGCTGTTCGACGTCAGTTCGAGCTTCGCGATGGAGCAGCTCAAATATTCGACGGCGCTGCCGGTACGCAGCGGCGCCTAGCGGCACTTAGTGGCCTGCGGCGCAAGCCGTCTGCAAGGCATGGCGGCGTAGAATGCCCGTTCCTGTCATCCAATCCGAGGCTGGGCACGACCGATGAATGAACCGCGCAAGAAGAACCCCACCGTTGGCGTGGCCGTGCTCATCGTCGTGGTGGTGCTGTTCGTGATCGGCACCGTGCTGTTCAACGCGCTGAAAAGCAAGCGCGAATACGAAGAGACTATGGGCGCCGGCTCGGCGCATGCATCCGCGAGCACGGCGGCCTCGCAAGCGAGCGGCTCGACGCAGTGACGCGCCGGGCCTTCTCCTGCTTATTCCTCCGGTAGCCGGATGATGCTCGCGTCCCGGCGAATGAGCCAGGACGCCGTGATCATTTGCTTGCACTGGTGTGCGAGCAGCTTGAGTTCCTGGGGCAGTTCCGCGGAGGCGCCGAGCGCGCGCTCCGCTTCCACCACCATCGCATCGAGTTCGCGCGTGAGCTGCTTCGTGATGTCGGTCTGCTCGGCGGGCGCAGGCGTGCCCGCTTCGGCCGCGACGAGGTTCTCGCGCACGCACGAAAGCGCGCGCTCGAGCGCGTCGAGCTTGACCTCTGGCTGATCGGGCCGCGCCGTGCTGCGCAGGAGCGGGGCGGTAGCCGTGATCTGCGAGGCGAGCACGTGGCTGCGCACGAGCAGGTCGTTGAGTTCGGGCACGAACTTCTGCGCGGCCTTCGGTTCGAGCATCATGCGCTGGAACGCCTGGCCGAGATTCGCAAACGCCACGTGCACGTTCTTGCGTGCAAGCCGGTAACGGAAGTCGCGCGCAAGCGAGGGCGCGGCTGCTGCTGCATTTGCCGTCGCCTGCGCGGTTTGCGCAGCGGCTTTTGCGCCCACGGCTGACACGGGCGAGCCGGGTGCGCCGGCCGTAGGCGAGTCGTCGAGGGTCGCCGTCGCGGCGGCAACGGGTTCATCGATGACGCTCGCCGCGTTCGCCGAAGCGCTCGCCATTGCGCTCACGTTGCTCGTCACCGTATTCGTCACCGAATTTGTCACAGCGACCACATCGGCTGCGAGCGTCGCCGTGGGCGCTGCATGGGCGGCCACGCGTGCGCCGGCCTCGCTCACCGCGGCCCCCGCGAACGCCGGCTGCGGCGCGCTCGTGCGACCGCTCCACCACCAGCTGGCCTCGAGATAGCTGCGCGTCGCGCCGATCATGTCGTGCACGAGCTTGCCCATCAGGCGGTATTCCCAGTACGGGAACAGATGGCTCGCGCCGATGGCGATCATGCAACCCACCACCGTGTCGATCGCGCGCTCGCCGATGATGCGCATGCTGCCCGGCGCGAGCAGATGGAACATCAGGAGCACGTAGGCCGACGTGAACACCACGCTCGCCGTGTAGTTGAAGAGCAGGAGGCTGTAGCTCATCACCATCGCCGCGAACATCGAGACGAGCAGCACGAGCGGCTGCTTCACGAGCAGGATCAACGCAATGCTCGCGATACAGCCGATCAGCGTGCCGACGATACGCTGCGCGTTGCGCTGGCGCGTGAGCGAGTAGCCCGGCTTCAGGATGATGATGCTCGTCATCACGATCCAGTAGGCGTTGGTGAGCGGCAGAAGCCGCCCGAGCCAGAAGCCCACCGCGACGGCGATCGTCACGCGCAGCGCGTGGCGAAAGCTCGGCGAGGCCATCGTGAGATTCGAGAAAATCTGCAGCCAGGACACGCGGCGGTTCGTCACGAAGCGCGTGAGGGCCTCGTCGATGCGCAGCTCGGTTTCGGTCGTCGGCACTTCGCTCGCGAGGCTGCGGCGCATGCGGTCGATCAGGCGCGTCGCGCTCCAGATACGCCGGAACGATGCCGAGATCGCCGCATAGGCTTCCGGGTCGGTCGCGGCCAGGTCGCGCTTTTTCAGTTGCTCGAGTTCGTATTCGATGGCGCGCAATTCGGCCTTCACGTTCACGCTCGCGCGCGGCGCCTCGTTTTGCAGCACCGCGAGGCCGATGTCTTCGAGATCGGCGGCGGCCTTGCGGATCAGGTCGCGGTAGAACACGAGCAGGTCGGAGCCGCCGAAGGTGTTGCGCACGAGCGGGTAGTCGGTGTGCGCGCCCACGAACAGCTCATGCAGATCGACCGTGTTGATGAACAGGTTGAAGTGCATCGCGCGCCGCGCATCGATCTTGCCGGCCCTGAGTTTGGGCAGGTTGCGCAGCACGATATCGCGCGCCGCGTCCTGGCGCTCGACGGCGGCGATCTGCTTCGCGACGAGGTTGCGATAGCACTCGTCGAGATCGTTGTCGAGGTCGAAGAACTGGGCGCGCGCGAGCAGATAGTCGGCGCAGGCGAACACGCTTTCGGCGAGCGCCTGCTGCTCGATGCGATCGAGCATGAGCTGGCTGATCAAGGTCGACCACGCCGTGTACCAGAGGCCGCCCAGCAGAATCCACAATGCATTGACGAGGGCGAGGTGCGGCGTGAAATGCTCCTCGAGCGTCATCACCATCATGAAGAGGGTGGCGAAGCTGATCTGCGGCCAGCGGTTGCCGTAGACCACGATCAGCGAGAGCACGAAGGTGAGCGGCACCACGGTGGCCCAGAGCGCGATGGGACTGAAGGTGGCGAGGCCGGTGGCGTAAGCGGAGAGAAACCCGATCACGCTGCACGCGAGCATTTCGTTGCGCTTGTACTTGAGCGGCCCCGGCATGTCGACCACGCAGGCGCCGAGCGCGCCGGTCGAGATGGTGAAACCCAGCTCGCTCTTGTGAAAGACGAACAGGCACAGGACAGCCGGAAGCGAGATGCCGATCGCGATGCGCAGGCCGCCGTAAAAGTACTGGCTATAGAGGAATTTCCTGATTTCTACGGAGTAGCGCATCGACTGCCGGGGAAGTTCGAGAGCGGACGGTACGCCGCGGACTGTGGCGCTGAGTCTAACGTATTTCGGGCGCGATCTGACCGTCGATGCGTGCAGAACCGGGCCGAAGCCGACGCCGATCCCTCAGTCCACGCTGAGCGTGCTCGTGTTCGTCGCGGCGGCCGCGTCGCCGAGCAGGCCGTGCGTGCCGTGAATGCGCCGCATGCGCGTGCGATACCAGAAGGTCCAGGCCATCAGGCCGCCGAACACGCCATAGCCGATGATCGGCGAGACGACGAGAAAGCGCTCGATCGGCCAGGTCGCGGCCAGATAAGTGCGCAGCGCGGAATCGAGACAAAGCCCGAAGCCCCAGATGAACGTGAGCAGCCGCATCGCCCCTGCGAAGCTCGCGTTTTCCTTCCAGAGCAGTTCGAGCCGCGCGACGCCCTCGCGAGTCTCGCGCGCGACCGTCGCTCGCGTGAGATAGAACACGAGCGGGCGCTTCGCGAGAAGCGAGATCAGGAACGCGGCGCCGATCGCGCCCGAGGCGAGGCATTCGCGCATCAACAGCACGCGCGGGCTGCCTCCGAACGCCACCGCGAGCAGCGAAAGCACGATGCCGAGCAGAATGACGGCGGAGAGCGCGTCGACGCGCCGAAAGCGCGCCAGTTCGACGATGCTCCAGGCAAGCGGCGGCGCGGCCGAGGCAATGAGGCCGCCGACTTCGCCCCAGTACGGCTCGGCGAGGCGGTAGGCGACCCAGGGAAGCAGCAGGTTGACCGCCAGTTCGGCAACGAATGCTGGACGCAGCTTCATGGGGTGCGTGCTCCTGAGGGTTCGCCCAAGGCAATGACGGCAGTATGGTTCATGCGCCGCGCGGCAGCAAACTGGCTGCGCACCCGGTAGGCTGTGCGGCGGCATTTCGCATGCCCGCAGGGACCGGCTTGCCGCTTGGGCTGGGGGTATCGCGCTTGAGTCACGCCTGTGCCGATTCAGCCGCGCTGTGCGACACTGCCGCGTGCCCGGCCCGATGCGGCCTGCTTTCTTCTATTTGCCCATGACCGCACGCGCGCCCATCCCGTTGCAGGAAATCGAACTCGTCGCCGTTCGCGCACAGGGTGCGGGCGGCCAGAACGTGAACAAGGTGTCGAGCGCGATTCATCTGCGCTTCGATATCCGCGCCTCGTCGTTGCCCGAGGTGCTCAAGATGCGCCTGCTCGCGCTCGCCGACCGCCGGATTACGAGCGAGGGCGTCGTCGTGATCAAGTCGCAGGAATACCGCACCCAGGAACAGAACCGCGTGGCCGCGCTGGCGCGCCTCGAGGAGCTGGTCGACAGCGTGAGCGTGACGCGCAAGGCGCGTGTGGCGACGCGCCCCACGCGCGCCTCGAAGCTGCGCCGGCTCGACAGCAAGGCGCGCACCGGCGAGCTGAAGGCGGGGCGTCGGCGCGTGACCGACTAGCGACCCGGACCGCGCGGCGGGCGGATTGCCGGTTTGCGATGCGGCCTAACCCGGCTCGCGCCAGGGGCGTTCTCGCGGCCCGTGCTCGGGCGGAAAGTCCGCGCACAACACGTGCGTCGCGCCGCCGTAGTCGAGCGCGATGGCGGCGGTGTAGCAGAGCTCGCCGTCGTTGAGCGAATAGTGCGGACCCATCACCGCAACCCGGCCGGGCGCGGCGAGCGCACGCCGGAAATACCCGCGGCGCGACCAGTTGCTGTCAGTGTCGGGATAGAAAGGTGCCAGGCGCGCGGGCGGTCCGACGCCTGGCATGGCAATCGAAGGCTCGTGCTGCTCGCCGTGTTCATCCGCGGCGAATACGCGCTGCGCGTGGCTGCCGCCGTCGCCGAAGATTGCCTCGGCCGCCGCTTCGAGCGTTCCGCCGCCCGTGAGCACGCGCGCGCCGCGCAGCATGGCGTGCGAGAGCGCGCCGAAATTGACCTGCTCGATGATCTCGGTGCTGCGCTGATAGTCGGCGAAGCGCCGCCACATCGACTGCGCGAGCGCGGGCGCGGCGGCGCTCGCTTGTCGTACCGAAGCTTGCGGCTCGCCGAACCAGAAGCCCTGCACGAGATCGACGTCGGCCTGCATCAGCACCATGAGCTGCGGCTCGGTCTCGACGCCTTCTGCCAGCACCATCGTGCCGGCATGGTGAAGAATCGAGACGAGTTCCGAGATGAATGCCACGTGACTCTCGCTGCTGGCCGCGCGCGTGACGAGCGAGCGGTCGAGCTTGACGATGTCGGGCCGGTAGCGCCAGACGCGGTCGAAATTGGAGAAGCCCGCGCCGAAGTCGTCGAGCGCGACGAGAAAATCGCGGCCGCCGGCAGGCGGCCTTTCGTCGACGAACGAGCTGGGCTCGTCGCCGCCGCGCTGCTCGAGCACCTCGATCACCACACGTTCGTGCGGGAAGTCGAAGTGCCGGCACAGGCCGTCGATGGCGCCCTGCGCGGGGTAGCCGGCGCGTGCGCTGCGCGGCAGCGTGTTCAGGAAGATCCAGCCGCTCTCCACGCCTTGCCGGATGAAATTCGCGAGGTGCAGGCAGCAAGCCAGTTCGTCGAGCTGCTGCGCTTCGGCGCCTTGCACCGTGGCGAACAGATCCGCGGGCGCGAGCGCCTGGCCCGCTTCGTCGGTGACGCGCAACAACGCCTCATAGCCGACCACGCGCTGATGCGTGATGGAGAGCACCGGCTGGAACGCGCTGGCGAGCGCGCAACCATGCCATTGCGCGCCCCAGCCGTCGGCACGCGGCTGCAGTTGGGCGAGCAGGCTGGCGGTGGCAGTCGCCGTTGCGTTCGACGGATCGTTCGGCATGGCTCGGGACGCGCGACGGCGCGGGCGGTTCGTAGGCGCCTGTACCGGCGCGGGCCGCGCAACTGCCGGCTATAGCAGGCGCTCGCCCGATGGCGGTAACCGCCAGGGCCTGTCGTCAGGTGTAGGGACGATGGGTAAATGCTGCGCGCATGCGCCGTGCCTGGCGCGGCGATGTGTGCCCGACGTGTGCCGATGAATGGCGAGCGAGGCGAGGAGGGTCGGGAAGAGGTGATGCCGGGAGAGGGCGCTCGCGTTGGGTGCGAGCGCCTTGCATGCCGCCTGCCGGCGGCCTGATTTACCGTTCAGTGCGCCGTGTCGGGCACGTCGAGAATCAGAATGATGGTCCAGTCCGCGTCGCCTTCATGATGGTATTGGCGCTCTGCCACGATGAACGGCTGCTGCTTGCCGGCCGGGCCGAGAAACAGCACGTCGCCTTCCATCGGCAGGCATTCGATGGGGGGCAGCGCGAGATACGCGTCCTGGTTGCCGCCGCGCGGCATCAGTTTTTCGATCTTGCGTGAGGCCGCTTCGGTCCATTCGATGTCGAGCTGGATGTTGCTCATTGTGTTTCTCCGCGCGTGGCGCGCACAAAAGGTTGGGTCTATGCCGACAGGGGCGTTTTCGAGGTGCGCGACTTTAGCATACCGCGCCGACGCGCCAGCGCGACGCCGATGCGCGCGAGACCGCAAACGCGGCGGCGTGGCGCGGCGAATAAAAAAGCCGATGGCGGCAATACCGGCATCGGCTTCATTCCCGGGAGACGTTGTCCGCGTGCGCTGGGCTGCGCGCGGCCAGGCTTCGCCCGTTCTTACTGGGCAGGGGCCTTCTTGTGATGCGGATGCCCCGACTTGTGATGCATCATGGGCGCCGGCGCAGGCGCGGCTTCCTGTTGCTGCTGCAGAGCCTGCGCGCGTTGCAGGACGTCGTCGGCCTTGGCCGGGTCGGTGCTCATCGTGATGCCGTTATCCGACTGCGCATGCGCAGCGCCCGCCAGTGCGGAAAGTGAAATCAGGACTGCGAGGGACACTTTTTTCATCTTTACCTCCGAAGGAGCGGTTTATGGACCCAGCCGTGACCTGTCCAAGCAGGATGGACACCCCATTCTAACGATCAAATACTCGCGCCAGATGACATCACGTCTGCCGTTCGCGCAGGAGTTACATCTCGTTACATCTAGCTTCGCCATACCGTCATACTAGAACCAGCCGATCATCCGATACACATAAAACTGGGCAACCCCAATCGATTCGTGAAGCGCGGTTTCGGCGGACTTGAGATTCGCTATGCGCGGGAGCAGGCCGCGCTCGACGCGGCGCACGTTGGAAACCGCGGGCAGCGGATTCATCTCGAAGCGCCGGAAATCGAGCATCGCACGGCGCATCTGGTACGAGGACGTCACGAGCAGGAGCGTTTCATCGTTGCCCGCACGCACGATGGGCGCGACGTTGCGCGCGTTCTGATACGTCGTGAGGCTCTGGTTTTCGAGCACGAGATCGGTGCTCGGCACGCCGGCGCGCAGCAGATAGGGCGCGTAGTTGTCGGCCTCGGCGCTCGCATGGTGTTCCGGGTTGCCGCCACTCACGATCACGCGGCACGTGCCGCCCGCGCGTGTGCACTGCGCGTAAAGCTCGGCAGCGAGGACAATGCGTGCATAGACGTCGCGCGCGGGGACCAGTCGGCCATCGCGGAACTTGGTGCCGCCACCCAGCATGATGATGGCGGTGCGCGCACCGAAGTGCGCCGGGCCGATTTTCGCCTGATCGTAGGGAGTGCGATACAACTCCGGCTGGGCGAAATCGAGCAGTACCCCGGTGAGCCATCCGGTGGCGAGCAGCCAGAAGACCGCGGCCGCACAGGCTGCGACACGCCAGCGCGCGCTGCGCCACAGCAAGCCGAGCGCAATAAATAGCGCAAACAAAACGATTAGAATCAATTTGGATGAGGTAACGTATTGTTTTCGGGAAAATGCGCGTCCAACCGACCTTTGCGCCGCGAGCGTGGCGCGGCGTTGGCCGTGCGGGAAGCGGTGAAGCCGCTTTCACGGGGGCCCGGATAACCTGCAGTCCCTGCCGCTGCACAGCGCACGGATAGGGCGCGTGGGCCCGCCAGGGCACAGACTGCGCCGTTCTCAGGTCCGCATTGCGCCGCAGCCGGCTCGCGCGAGGCTCAATGATCGCAGGACTGCATTTTAAGAAAGAAGTGAGATGACCACGTATTCCAACGAAGCAGTACTCGAAGCGCTGAGGCGGGTGCAGTATCGGCAGGTCCCGTGGGCGCGTCGTCCTGAAGTGTTCCAGTATTTGCGCGATCTCGGCATGATGGATATCGTCCGGCAGCGCACGGTTGCGCCGGCGCCGGGTTTCCATGCGCCGGTCGATATCGCGGTGCTGACCGATCGCGGTCGCGCCGAATTCGCCCGGCTCGCACGCGACGAGCGCACGGTGCAGTGGAGCGCGCACCGTGTGGCCGACTACGTCGCGGAGCGCGTGCCTCAATCCGGCCTCGAGGCCAGCCAGTAGTACCCCGTTCTCTTCGTCCCGCCAAAAAAAAGCCCGCATCGAAAGATACGGGCTTACCGGAATTACTGCTGCCACGCTGTGCTTGATGGCGTAAGGGTAGACCGCACATGAAGCGCGGTGGTTCCCTGGGGCAGGGTATATGCTGAGCCGCGACGTGCCGATAGCCTTGCCGGCTTCCATCATCGTTGCTCTTTCGTTGGTTCCGGCAGTCCCCTCGATGGTGTTTCGCTGGCCGGCTTACCGCCGCTGCGTCGGTTCCTGCCTCTGCGGCGCACTGCGGCGGGCATTGTCCGCAATGTCGCCGCGCAAGTCGCCGCGCGGCACTGGCGGTTTGCTCGCGTTCGGGCCAGGCGCTACGGGCGGCATCGCGCGCGCGCCGGTACGCGAGATCGACCATGTCGGTACGGAGGCATGCGGCGGCTGGGCCGCGGCGCTGAACGACACGAACGAGGCGGTCGGCGCGAAGAGGGCGAGGGCAAACAGCGAAACCATGATGCCCCGAATGTGCAGGTTCATGGATTTCATGGTGGTTCCCCGTCAATCCAGTTTCTTGACGTTAATGGACATGCTTCTAAGCTAACGTCGGGCGCGAAAGCACGCTGTAAATATTAGTAAAGAGATGTATCGCGCGGTGCCGATCGCCTGGTTGCGGGCGCAGCGATAGCTATGCAGTCTGCATACGCTGGAGAGGGGCGGCGGAATTGGCTCAGGACCGCAAAACGGTCTTTAGCGGCCGCGAAGTGCGGAAGAGGTGGGAGAAAAACACGCCGGGCGCACGCGGCGCCCGGCGGAAAAGCAGATGAAGCGTGGCTCAGGCCATCTTGACCGGCGCGCGCCACGATTCCGGATTGGTCCAGAACGCGCCACGCAGGCGATCACGGCTGGGCGGCGCCGGCGGCTTGGTCGCCGTGGCGCCGATACGGCCGCGCAGCGAAATTTCACGCCCGTTCGTGCTCAGTCGCTTGACGATCTCCGCAAGCGTGCCGTCCGCCTGCCACTCGTCGAAACGACGGCGGCAAGTCGGCGGCGAGGGGTAGCGGCCCGGCAGCTTGGACCAGCCTTCACCCGTCGAAAGCACCCAGAGCACCGCGTTGACCACAGCACGCGCTTCGACGCGAGGCCGTCCGCGCCGTTCGCTCCGTGCCGGTTCAGCACAGAACAACGCCTCGACCAGCGCCCATTCGTTGTCTCTCAAATCGTCGAACAGCATCATGTTTCACCTCAGCGAAGCTATCTCCGGTGCGCTGCCCCGCGCTGCGCACTCTTCATGTACTCCCGGCCGGATGCCGCAGTACCAGGCGGGCCCGGCTGGATCGTCCCGGACTGCATGCTTCCGGTACATCCATCGAACCTGTGCGTGCCTTAAAGCGAAAACCGTGCCAGCACGTACGTTCTCGTCTTGAAGCCGCGTGGCGCCAAGCCCGCGCGGGAGATTGCCAGGGGCGTATAAGACTCGAAAACACTTATCGAGAAAATCGGGAGAATCACCAATCTTGTGCAGGCAAGCCCGTCCGACGTGCGTTTGCGCCGTATTGCTGCATTGCGGCGAACAATGGTCAGTGAGGTTCATCTACCCGTAACGGTGGGTGTCCGGCATAAAATTGCATGAAAACGGACAATTCATGAGGCAAGCAGATGAATGTGACGCTGCGGCAGTTGCGGGTGTTCATCGAGGTCGCCCGGCTGCAGAGCTTTAGCCGGGCAGGGGACGAAATCGGGCTCACGCAGTCGGCGGTGAGCCGCTGTGTGCGCGAGCTCGAGGCCGAGATTGGCGTGAAGCTCGTCGACCGGACCACGCGCGAGGTGCAGCTCACCGACGTCGGCGCGAACCTGATCGCGAGCATTCCGCGCCTGCTGGGCGATCTCGACGACGCCTTGCGCGAGATTCGCGAGATCGGCGAACAGCGGCGCGGCCGCGTCGTCGTGGCGGCCAGTCCGACGGTCGCGTGCCGCTTGATGCCCCAGGTCGTCGCCGCGTGCGGGCGGCAGTTTCCCTACATCACGCTTGGTTTGCGCGACGACGTGCAGAGCGACGTCGTACGCAAGATCCGCTCGGGCGAGGTGGACTTCGGCGTCATCATCGGGCCCTTTGCTGCTGAGGATCTCGAAACCGAATGCCTGACCACGGACTCGTTCTGCGTGGTCGTGCGCGGCGATCACGCGCTCGCGCTGAGCCAGGAAGTCTCGTGGAAGGAGCTGGACGGCGAGCGTCTGGTGATGCTGGACTACGCCTCGGGCAGCCGCCCGCTCATCGACGCCGTGATGAGTGAGCAGGGTGTGCGCGCACGTGTGGTCCAGGAGCTGGGCCATCCGGCCACGGTCTTCGGTCTCGTCGAGGCGGGCGTGGGCATCAGCGTGTTGCCCTGGCTCGCGCTGCCGGTGCCGGCGGGCGCGCCCTTGCTTGCGCGGCCGCTCGTGCCGCGCGCGGAGCGCACCGTCGAACTCGTGCGGCGGCGCGACCGCTCGCTTTCGCCGGCTGCCGAGGCGGTCTGGTCGCTGATCCGGCAACTTGCCGGCCAGCCCGAAGCGCAGCGCTGAAGCCGCTGTGCAGACCCTTGCAGACGCGGACCTCGTTGCGCCGGGCCGCGCGCTACACTCCATGTTTTCCCACATTCTGTGTCATCTGGAACCCCGATGAGCGATTTCGAACCGTCGTCCTCCGTCAGCCTGCCGCGCGAAGCGGTGCGTGCATTGCGCTCGTCGCAGATCCGCGAAGTGGCGAATGCCGGGTTCGGCGTTCCCGATGTGCTGCCGTTCTGGTTCGGCGAGTCCGACCGCGTGACGCCGCCGTTCATCCGCGAGGCGGCCGCCGAGGCGCTGGGGCGCGGCGACACGTTCTATACGCACAACCTCGGCATCGCGCCGCTGCGCGAATCGCTCGCGCGCTACGTGAGCGAGCTACACGGCGCGACGTCGGTCGACAACGTGGCGGTCACGAGCGCAGGCGTCAACGCGCTGATGCTGGCGGCGCAGCTCGTCGTTGGCGCGGGCGACCGGGTGGTGGCGGTGACCCCGCTGTGGCCGAACCTCGTCGAAATCCCGAAGATCCTCGGCGCCACGGTCGAGACCGTCTCGCTCAGCTACGGCGAGCGCGGCTGGACGCTCGATCTCGACCGGCTGCTGGCGGCGCTCACCCCCGAGACGCGCCTGCTCATGATCAACTCGCCGAACAATCCGACCGGCTGGGTGATGACGCGCGACCAGCAGCGCGCGGTGCTCGAGCATTGCCGGCGCCTCGGCATCTGGATCGTCGCCGACGAGGTCTACGAGCGCCTCTACTACGGCGACGCGAGTGAGCGCACGGCGCCCTCGTTCCTCGACCTTGCGTCGCGCGAAGAGCGCCTGATCTGCGTCAACTCGTTTTCGAAGGCCTGGCTCATGACCGGCTGGCGCCTTGGCTGGATGGTCGTGCCGCGCACCTTGACCGACGATCTCAGCAAGCTGGTCGAGTACAACACCTCGTGCGCGCCCTCGTTCGTGCAGCAGGCGGGCATTGCGGCAGTCGAGCACGGCGAGCCGTTCACGCGCGCGCTGGGGGCCGATCTGCGCGCCTCGCGCGACCACCTCGCCGCCGCGCTGGCGAAGCTGCCCGGCGTCGATGTGAAAGTGCCGCACGGCGCGATGTACCTCTTTTTCCGGCTGGCGGGCGCGCAGAACAGCCTCGAGCTGTGCAAGGCGCTGGTGCGCGACGCGGGCCTTGGCCTCGCGCCGGGCAGTGCGTTCGGGCCGCAAGGGGAAGGCTTCGTGCGCTGGTGCTATGCGTGCGATCCGGCGCGCCTCGACGCGGGCGTCGAGCGGCTGGCGCGCTATCTGGAGACGGTGGGCGCGCATTGAGCCGTCACGCGCCGCGCCATGCACCGGCGTGGCGCAAGCGGGCATAAAGCGATGGTGAGGCCCGAGTTAAAATGAAACGGCTCATGCGGAATGGCGTCTTTACGCACCCAGCGTTTTTGCGTAATATGGCGCTCAGTCAAGCGATTCCCTGCGGGAATTTCGCGGCTCCCTCCGGCTGGGTCTGGCTCATTGCCTGAATTTCGGCCCCCCGGTGCGTGCTCCCATCAATATGACCGATCAGAATCGGGCGAGCGCGTCTCCAAGTTCCATATCGTCTTTCGTCTGTCTGATCCGGTTCCTTGAACCTGATTTACCTTACTTAGGGTCTGACCTGGCTGCATGAATACCCAAGAGGCGAAAATCGTCCTCGAGACTGCATTGATCTGCACGCAGGAGCCGTTGAAGATCGGCGAACTGCGCAAACTGTTTGCCGACGACATTTCGGCCGACACGGTCCGCAACCTGCTCGAAGACCTGCGGCATGAATGGTCCGGGCGCGGTGTCGAGCTGGTGGGGCTCGCGTCGGGCTGGCGCTTTCAGAGCAAGCCGGCCATGCGGACGTACCTTGACCGGTTGCACCCCGAAAAGCCGCCGCGCTATTCGCGCGCGGTCCTCGAAACGCTCGCGATCATCGCGTACCGGCAGCCGGTTACGCGCGGCGACATCGAGGAAATTCGTGGCGTCACGGTCAACACGCAGGTCGTCAAACAGCTCGAGGACCGTAACTGGATCGAAGTCATTGGTCATCGTGACGTGCCGGGCCGCCCGGCGCTCTATGCAACGACTCGGGAGTTTCTCGACGATCTCGGCCTGAAGTCGCTCGACGAATTGCCGCCGCTCGACGATCCGTCGAGCCAGTTCGGCGAGCAACTGCTTGCCCAGCATGCGATCGAGTTTCCCGAGAGCGCTGCGGCGCAGTTCGTCGCGGAAGGCCAGCCCGAGGCTGCCACCGATGTCGCAGGCGCGGAAGATGCGCTGGCGCCGGTAGCCCAGGGCGAGGCGTCGGATGTCGACGCGCCGGACGTGTCGGCACAGTCCGGGAGCGAAGCGCACGACACGCAGGACACGGAACAAACGCACGAGGCGGCAGGCGCAAACGTTGCATACGCAGCCGATGCCTCGGACGAAGCAGTACACGACGAAAAAAGCCTCGCGCAGCACGGGCCAGCTCCCGACGCTCATGCGCAGGATGCCGCGCACGCAGCAGATGCGGCGGGCGAAGAAGAACACGAAGACCGCCGCGACGCGGCGCAGGACGACCCCGTCTCGACGACGGACGACGAAGCCGCACGACGCGGCATCTGAAGCAACAAGCATTTTTGACGCGCCCCGCAAGCGGGCGCGCAACCTGACATTTTGAGGTTGTTTTGACTGATATCCACGACACCGATTCGACCGACGCGTCCTCCGCGCGCGACGACGACACGCGGGCTTCGCAGGTCGAAGGCGAAGCACAGGGCGGCGAGGGCGAAGAGCGTCCGCGCCGCGGCCTGCGCCGCGGGCCGCGCAGCCTGATCGCGCGCCGCCGCGCGGGTGCGAAGGCAAAGGCCGCCGAAGGCGCGGAGGGCGCTGACGCGCCCGCAGCGCCCGCTGACGCGCCGGAAGCGACGGCAGAGCGCGCGCCCGCCGGCCGTGCGCCGCGCAAGGAAGCAGGCGCGAAGAAGCCGGGCCGCCGCCAGAACGCTGGCGCCGCCGCACAGGGCGAGCGTCAAGGCGAACGCCAGGGCGAACGTCAGCAGGGCGCGGGCAAGCGCCAGAAGGGCCAAGGCCGGGGCGAGGGCCAGCAGGCCGCCGCCGCGGGTGAGTCCACGCAGGACGACCTGTTCCTCTACGTGACTTCGCCGGCGTTCGACGCCGACAACGGCGCCGGTTCGGGCGTGCGCGCACCGATGCTGCGCCGCGGCCGAGCCCAGGCCCAGCAGCCCAAGCGCGTGCTGAGCCCGGACGACGACGCGCCCAAGCTGCACAAGGTGCTGGCGGATGCGGGCATGGGCTCACGCCGCGACATGGAAGAGCTGATCATCGCCGGGCGCGTCTCGGTGAACGGCGAGCCCGCGCACATTGGCCAGCGCATCCTGCCGACCGACCAGGTTCGCATCAATGGCAAGCCCATCAAGCGCAAGCTGCAGAACAAGCCGCCGCGCGTGCTGATCTATCACAAGCCGACCGGCGAAATCGTGAGCCACGCCGATCCGGAAGGCCGTCCCTCGGTGTTCGATCGCCTGCCGCCGATGAAAACGGCGAAGTGGCTGGCCGTCGGCCGTCTGGACTTCAACACCGAAGGTCTGCTGATGCTGACCACCTCGGGCGATCTGGCCAACCGTTTCATGCATCCGCGCTACAGCGTGGAGCGTGAATATGCCGTGCGCGTGGTGGGCGAACTGAGCGAAGGGAATCGCCAGAAGCTGCTCAAGGGCGTCGAGCTCGAGGACGGCCCTGCGAGTTTCCTGCGCATCCGCGACGGTGGCGGCGAAGGCACGAACCACTGGTATCACGTCGCGCTGGCCGAAGGCCGTAACCGCGAAGTGCGCCGTATGTTCGAGGCGGCGGGCCTGATGGTGAGCCGCCTGATCCGCACGCGCCACGGCCCGATCGCGCTGCCCAAGGGCCTCAAGCGCGGCCGCTGGGAAGAGCTCGAAGACAACCAGGTGCGCGCACTGATGGCAGCGGTCGGCCTGAAGGCGCCGAGCGAAGAGAAGGCTGGCCGTGGCGGCAAGGAGCAGGAGCGTCGCCAGCCCGATCCGATGCAGACGTCGATGGGCTTCATCAACCGCGAGCCGGTGTTGAGCTCGCACGGTGCGATGGGTCAGCCGCGTCAGGGTCAGGGCCAGGGACGGCGCGGCGCAGCGGGCGGTTTCGGCGGCGGCGCGGGTGCCGGTCACGGCAATTTCGGCGCGGGTTCCGGTTTCGGCGGCCGTGGCGGCAACCGTGCAGGCGGCCGCGAGGTCGACGGCAACCGTGCGCCGGGCGCGCAGGGTAAGCGTGCGGGCGGCAATGCCAACGGCAATCGCCGCAGCGGTCCCGGCACCGGCGGCAATGCCAATCCCAATGGCAACCGCGCGGGCGGCAACAGCCGCGGCGGCCAGCGTGGCACGCCGCGCAACCGCACCCGCGGGCATTGAGCCGTGAGGCGCGACGCCCGGCCGCGCCATGCGGCAGGCGTCGCGGCCATGCAACGGCGGCGATGCGCGTGGTTCGCGCGCAAAACACCGGAAAAACCCCCTTGCGAGCCCGTAAATAACGGCAAAACGCGGCTCGGGCTTGACCTGTGGTTTGCGTTAATGTGCAAAAAAGGCTAGAATCACAAAGTCGCTGGGCGTGCGGCTGTTATTTGCGCCCCAGGTGCGACCACCTGGCTAAGTGAAAGATGGGCAAGATGGGCGTTTTGCCCATTTTTTTTTGGTTCGCCCCAAATTGGATACCAACAGATGCCGACGTTTCACGTTCGGCATTGTCAATTTGGGGGCCGTCCAATCATCCAGGTCGTTCGTCATCGTGGGGCAGGTAGGTGAGAAGCGCGCGCGCTCACCTGGCGCGCGGCCCGCGAATCCCTGGCGAAGCAAGAATTAGAGCGAGGGAAGTTGCCGGCCCGCTGCGCAGAACATCTGGAGTGGGCATTGTGCAACTGACGGAATTGATTGAAACCACGGTCACCGGGCTCGGCTACGAGCTGGTCGACCTCGAGCGCACCGGGCGCGGCATGCTGACCATTTTCATCGATCAGCCCGCGGGGATCGCGATCGAGGACTGCGAGAAGGTCACGCGTCAGCTGCAGCACGTTCTGACGGTCGAGAACATTGACTACGAGCGGCTCGAGGTTTCGTCGCCTGGTCTCGACCGTCCGCTGAAGAAACTGGCGGACTTCGAACGCTTCGCAGGCTGCGAAGCGGTAATCACGTTGAAAAAGCCATTGGACGGACGGAAATCGTACCGGGGCATCGTGCATGCTCCCGAAGGCGAATCCATCGGTCTGGAATTCGAAGGGAAGGCGGGTCCCGCGATGCTCGATTTCACGCTCGCGGACATCGACAAAGCACGCCTTGTCCCCAAAGTTGACTTTAGGAGCCGCAAACAATGAGTCGCGAAGTGTTGATGCTGGTGGATGCGCTGGCACGCGAGAAGAATGTCGACAAGGACGTGGTGTTCGCCGCCCTTGAAGCGGCGCTTGCGTCGGCCTCCAAGAAACTCTTCGACGAGGATGCGGATATCCGCGTGCATATCGATCGCGAAAGCGGCGAACACGAAACGTTCCGCCGTTGGCGCGTCGTGCCGGACGAGGCTGGTTTGCAGGAGCCGGACCAGGAAATCCTGCTGTTCGAAGCACGCGAGCAAGACCCGGAGGCGCAGATCGACGGGTTCGTCGAGCAGCCGGTGCCTTCGGTCGAGTTCGGACGTATCGGCGCGCAGGCCGCCAAGCAGGTCATCCTGCAGAAGGTGCGCGACGCCGAGCGCGAGCAGATCCTGAACGACTTCCTCGAGCGCGGCGAAAGCATCATGACCGGTACGGTCAAGCGCATGGACAAGGGCAACTTCATCGTCGAATCCGGCCGTGTGGAAGCACTGCTGCGCCGCGACCAGCTGATTCCGAAGGAAAACCTGCGCGTGGGCGACCGCGTGCGCGCCTGGATCGGCAAGGTCGATCGCACCGCGCGCGGCCCGCAGATCGAACTCTCGCGCACGGCGCCCGAGTTCCTCATGAAGCTGTTCGAGATGGAAGTGCCCGAAATCGAACAAGGCCTCCTCGAGATCAAGGCGGCGGCGCGCGATCCGGGCGTCCGCGCCAAGATCGGCGTGGTGGCTTATGACAAGCGTATCGATCCGATCGGCACCTGCGTCGGCATCCGCGGTTCGCGCGTGCAGGCCGTGCGCAACGAGCTCGGTGGCGAAAACGTCGACATCGTGCTATGGTCGGAAGATCCCGCACAGTTCGTGATCGGCGCGCTCGCGCCGGCTGCCGTGCAGTCGATCGTCGTCGACGAGGAAAAGCACTCGATGGACGTCGTGGTCGACGAGAGCGAACTCGCGGTCGCGATCGGCCGTAGTGGCCAGAACGTGCGTCTTGCCAGCGAACTGACCGGCTGGCAAATCAATATCATGACGCCGGATGAATCCGCGCAAAAGCAGAATCAGGAGCGCACGGTGCTGCGCGACCTGTTCATGGCGCGTCTCGACGTGGATGAAGAAGTCGCCGACATCCTGATCGACGAAGGCTTCACGAGCCTCGAAGAGATCGCCTACGTGCCGCTCAACGAAATGCTGGAAATCGAGGCGTTCGACGAGGACACCGTGCACGAGCTGCGCAACCGTGCACGCGACGCGCTGCTCACGCAGGCGATCGCGAACGAGGAGAAGGTGGAAAGCGCCGCCCTGGACCTGAAGAGCCTGGACGGTATCGACCCGGACCTGCTCGCGAAACTGGCGCAGCATGAAGTTCACACCCGCGACGAGCTCGCCGAGCTGGCCGTGGACGAGCTGGTCGAAATGACGGGAATGGAAGAGGACGCCGCCAAGGCGTTGATCATGAAGGCACGTGAGCACTGGTTCCAGTAACCCGCCAACGGGAAACTGCATCAGGGCGCGACGAGCAGGAAGCGACCATGACCCACTGAACTGAACGCGGCGGAGCCTTGCAGAACGCGAGGCACCGAAGGCCGCATGACCCGATGTCAACCGCAAGGAATCGGTCCTTGCATTAAGAGGAATGAATGGCGAGTAACAACGTAGCCCAATTTGCCGCGGAACTGAAAATGCCTGCCGGCGTGCTGCTCGAGCAGCTGCAGGCGGCGGGCGTCACGAAAGCGAGCGAGAGCGATGCCTTGTCGGAGACCGACAAGGCGCGTCTGCTCGATCACTTGCGCAAGTCTCACGGCTCGACTGATGCAGACAAACGCAAGATCACGCTGACGAAACGGCATACGTCGGAGATCAAGCAGTCCGATTCGACGGGTAAGGCACGCACCATTCAGGTCGAGGTGCGCAAGAAGCGCACGTTCGTCCGCCGCGACGAGTCCGCCGGTGACGCGGATGCATCGAATCATGCAGCCGACGCAGCCGCTGCCGCCGAAGAGGCGGAGCTGCAGCGCCGTGAGGAAGAAGCGCGCCGCGAGGCAGAACTGCTCGAGCGTCAGGCCCAGGAGCTCAAGGAGCGCCAGGAACTGCTCGCGCGTGAAGAGTCGGAGCGCCGTGCGCGTGAAGAGGCCGCCGAGGCCGAGCGCCGCCGTGCCGAAGAAGAAGCTGCAAAGAAGAAGGCAGCGGCCGATGCCGCCGCTCGCGAGCTGGCCGCTCAGGCCGTGGCTGCGCAGCGCAATGCCGAAGCGGAAGCGAAAGAAGTGAAGCAAGAGCAGGACCAGCAGGAAGAACAGCGCGCCGCAGCCGAGCGCGCCGCGCAGCGCGAAGCGGCCCAGAAGGCCGAAGCCGCCGCACGCGAAGCCGCCGATAAGGCGCAGAAGGAACAGGACGAGATCGCCCGCCGCCGCGCAGCTGCCGAAGCTGAAGCGCGCGCGATCCGCGAAATGATGAACACGCCGCGCAAGGCGCAGGTGAAGGCGCCCGAGCCGCCCAAGCCCGTCGAGCCGCCCAAGCCCGCCGAAGCCAAGGGCACGCTGCACAAGCCGGCCCGTCCGGAAGGTGCGCCGGCACGTCCGGCCGCCGGTGCAGGCGCCGCGGCGAAGAAGCCGGCCACGACGGCCGCGCCTTCGACGAGCGCGCCGGGTGCAGGCGCGGGCGACCGCAACAAGAAGCCGGGCGCAGGCAAGGGCGGCTGGCAGGACGACGCGGCCAAGCGCCGTGGCATCAAGACGCGCGGCGACTCGTCGGGCGGCGTGGATCGCGGCTGGCGCGGTGGCCCGAAGGGCCGTGGCCGTCACCAGGACGCTTCGACGTTCCAGGCGCCGACCGAGCCGATCGTGCGTGAAGTGCACGTGCCGGAAACCATCACGGTGGCCGACCTCGCGCACAAGATGTCCGTGAAGGCATCGGAAGTCATCAAGGTGATGATGAAGATGGGCCAGATGGTCACCATCAACCAGATGCTCGACCAGGAAACGGCGATGATTATCGTCGAGGAACTCGGCCACCGTGCGGTTGCCGCGAAGCTCGACGATCCGGAAGCGTTGCTGGTCGAAGGCCAGGCGACGACCACCGACGCCGAGCAACTGCCGCGTCCGCCGGTCGTTACGGTCATGGGTCACGTCGACCACGGCAAGACCTCGCTGCTCGACTACATCCGCCGCGCCAAGGTTGCCGCGGGCGAAGCGGGCGGCATTACGCAGCACATCGGCGCTTACCACGTCGAAACGCCGCGTGGCGTCATCACGTTCCTCGACACGCCGGGTCACGAGGCCTTCACGGCCATGCGTGCTCGCGGTGCGAAGGCAACCGACATCGTCATTCTGGTGGTCGCAGCCGACGACGGCGTGATGCCGCAGACGAAGGAAGCGATCTCGCACGCCAAGGCTGCGGGTGTGCCGCTCGTCGTGGCGATCAACAAGATCGACAAGCCCGATGCGAACCCCGAGCGCGTGAAGCAGGAGCTCGTCGCCGAAGGCGTCGTGCCGGAAGAGTACGGCGGCGACTCGCCGTTCGTGCCGGTGTCGGCGAAGACCGGCGCGGGTATCGACGACCTGCTCGAAAACGTGCTGCTGCAAGCCGAAGTGCTGGAACTCACGGCACCGGTCGAAGCGCCGGCCAAGGGCATCGTGATCGAAGCGAAGCTCGACAAGGGTAAGGGTCCGGTTGCCACGATCCTCGTCCAGTCGGGTACGCTCAATCGCGGCGACGTCGTTCTGGCAGGCAGCGCCTACGGCCGCGTGCGTGCCATGCTCGACGAAACCGGCAAGCCGACGAAGGAAGCCGGTCCGTCGATCCCGGTCGAAATCCAGGGTCTGTCGGAAGTGCCGGGCGCGGGCGAAGAAGTCATCGTCCTGCCGGACGAGCGCAAGGCGCGTGAAATCGCGATGTTCCGTCAAGGCAAGTTCCGCGACGTGAAGCTTGCGAAGCAGCAGGCCGCGAAGCTCGAAAACATGCTCGAGCAGATGGGCGAAGGCGAAGTGCAGAACCTGCCGCTCATCGTCAAGGCCGACGTACAGGGTTCGCAGGAAGCGCTGGTGCAATCGCTGCTCAAACTGTCGACCAACGAAGTGCGCGTGCAGATCGTGCACAGCGCGGTCGGTGCGATCAGCGAGTCGGACGTCAACCTGGCAACGGCTTCGAAGGCGGTCATCATCGGCTTCAATACGCGTGCGGATGCGCAGGCGCGTAAGGTGGCCGAGGCGAATGGCATCGACATCCGCTACTACAACATCATCTATGACGCAGTGGATGAGGTGAAGGCGGCGATGTCGGGCATGCTGGCGCCGGAGAAGCGCGAGACGGTCACGGGTATGGCCGAGGTGCGTCAGGTGATCCGCGTGCCGAAGGTCGGCCTGATCGCGGGCTGTATGGTCACGGACGGTTTCGTCAAGCGCTCGTCGTCGGTGCGCGTGATCCGCAACAACGTGGTCATCCATACCGGCGAACTCGACTCGCTCAAGCGCTTCAAGGACGACGTCAAGGAAGTCAAGCAAGGCTTCGAGTGCGGTATGTCGATCAAGAACTTCAGCGACATCGTCGAAGGCGACCAGTTCGAAGTGTTCGAGATTACCGAAGTCGCGCGTACGCTGTAATACAGCGGCGCCTGCGGGCAGACCGTCAGGTCGCCCGCCTGACCGCGGCTTTGCCGCGGTTTTGCCGATAACGGGCGGGGCAGGCGCTGGCCAGCCCCGCCCGTTTTGTTTTTGCGCGGCCGTGTGCGCCTTCATGGACGCAACGCCGCCTGAATGCCTCGTAGATAAAGAGGTGGAACCATCATGCCGAAAAAACGTACTACCCCGAATCGCAACGTGCAGATTGCGGATCAGATCCAGCGCGATCTGTCGGAGCTGATGCGCGAAGTGAAGGACCCGCGAATTGGGCTCGTGACGATCCAGAGCGTGGAACTCACGCCCGACTACGCGCACGCCAAGGTCTACTTCACGACCCTCACGGGCGACCCGAAGACCACGCAGGAAGCGCTCAATCACGCCGCGGGCCATCTGCATAACCAGCTCTTCAAGCGCCTGCACATTCACACGGTGCCGACGCTGCATTTCCACTACGACCAGTCGGTGGAGAAGGGTGTCGAGATGTCGCGTCTGATCGACGAGGCGAACGCGACGCGCGCGAAGGACGACTGACGCGGGCAATGACTGCATCATCGAAACAGAATCAGGGCGCGCGGCCAAAGGTCCCGCGCCGCCTGCTCGACGGCGTGCTGCTGCTGGACAAGCCCGTTGGCCTGTCCAGCAACGACGCGTTGATTCGCGCGAAGCGTCTGTACCGCGTGAAGAAGGCCGGCCATACCGGCACGCTCGACCCGCTGGCGTCGGGTCTGCTGCCGCTGTGCTTTGGCGAGGCGACCAAGTTTTCGCAGGATCTGCTCGAAGCCGACAAGACCTATGAGGCGACCATGCGCCTCGGCATCCGCACGGCCACCGGAGACGCAGAAGGCGAGGCGATAGAAACGCGCGAGGTCACCTGTGACGAAGCCGCTGTGCGTGAAGCGATGACGCGCTTTCTCGGCGACATCGTGCAGGTGCCGCCGATGTATTCGGCGCTCAAGCGCGACGGCAAGCCGCTCTATGAGTATGCACGTGCGGGGCAGACGGTCGAGCGCGAAGGGCGCGAGGTGAAAATCCTTGCGCTGGAGATGATCGCCTGCGCACTTCCCGAGGTTCCCGAAGTGACGTTTTGCGTGACGTGCAGCAAGGGCACGTACGTCCGCACGCTTGCCGAAGATATCGGCGAGGCGCTTGGCTGCGGCGCGCATCTCGTGATGCTGCGGCGTACGGGTGTGGGCGCGCTCACGCTCGAGCATGCAGTGACGCTCGATGCGCTCACGGCGGCCGACGAGCCCGAGCGCGACACCTGGCTGCGCCCCGTCGATGCGTTGCTCTCTACCTTCCCCGCCGTGACGCTCAACGCGGAAGCGGCGCGCCGCTTCACGCATGGCCAGCGCTTGCCGCTCAACGAACTGGTGCTCGATCGCGCGGTTTGCGAAGCGGCTGAACGCGTGCGCGTCTATGCAGAAGATGGGCGCCTGCTTGGCGTCGCGAAGGCCGCGAACGGCGTGCTTGCGCCGGAGCGGCTGGTGGTCAGCGGCGCAGCCTGAGTACGCTTGCGTCGCGCCTGGAGCGCACAAACAAAAACGGCACGCCGGTGAACAACCGGACGTGCCGTTTTGCTATGGACAGCCGCAAGCGCTAGCGCATCGACGTCAATGCGCTGCCGAAGCCGCTGCACCCGCGTCCGCACCGCCGGCACGTTCGGGCCGCGTGATCCAGATGAGCGCGATCAGCACGATGAAGATCATCGAGGAAATCCAGAACAGGTCGTTCACGCCGAGTTGCGCGGCCTGCTGCGAGAGCATCCGGTCGAAGAGCCCGTGCGCCTGGGAAGGATCGAGACCCGCGCCCTGGAACTGCTGCATCGACTGGTTGAAGACCGGGTTGGTCGGCGTAGCCACTTCGTTCAGGCGCGCGTGGTGAAACGTCGTCCGGTGATCCCACGCCGTTTCGAAGATCGAGGTGCCGATACCGCCGCACATGATCCGCACGAAGTTCGACAGGCCCGAGGCCGCGGGAATGCGATGGCCCGGCAGCCCCGACAGCGTGATCGACACGAGTGGAATGAACAGACCCGCCATGCCGATGCCCTGGATGAGCGTAGGCAGCGTAAGCGCCCACGTGTCCACGCCCGTCGTGTATTGCGAGCGCATCCAGAAGCACAGCGCGAACACGATGAAGGCTGTCGTCGCGATATAACGCGGGTCGGTGCGCGGCAAGATCTTGCCCGTGATCGGCGACAGCAGGATGGCGAAGAAGCCCACGGGCGCCATCACGAGGCCCGCGTCCGTTGCGGTGTAGCCGAGCGTGGTTTGCAGCCACAGCGGCAGCAGCACGAGATTGCCGAAGTACAGCCCGTAGCCCACCGAAAGCGCGATCGTGCCGCCCGTGAAATTGCGGCGCGCGAACAGCGACAGGTCCACCACAGGGTGATCCGCGGTCAGCTCCCACACCACGAAGAACGCGAATGCGATCACGGCGGTAAGCGCGAGCACGACGACCGTGGTGGACGAGAACCAGTCGAGGTCCTTGCCCTTGTCGAGCATCACTTGCAGCGAGCCCACCCAGATGATGAGGAGCGCGAGGCCCACGCCGTCGATCGGCGCCTTCCTGACCTCCGAATCGCGATTGCGGAAGATCGCCCACGTGGCGAGCGCCGCGACGATGCCCACCGGAATGTTCACGTAGAAGATCCAGGGCCAGGAGATGTTGTCGGAGATCCAGCCGCCGAGAATCGGGCCGGCCACCGGCGCGATCAGCGTGGTCATCGACCACATCGAGAGCGCCATGGGCGCTTTCGCCCGCGGGTAGCTCGCGAGCAGCAGTGTTTGCGAAAGGGGGATCATCGGGCCGGCCACGGCGCCTTGCAGCACGCGCGAGGCGAGCAGGAAGGGCAGCGTGGGCGCAAGGCCGCACATCCACGACGAGATCACGAACAGGATGATCGACGCCATGAACAGGCGCACCTGGCCGAAACGCTGCGTGAGCCAGCCGGTGAGCGGCACGGAGATCGCATTCGCCACCGCGAACGAGGTGATGACCCACGTGCCCTGGTCCGACGACACGCCGAGGTCGCCCGAGATCGACGGGATCGACACGTTCGCGATCGAGGTGTCGAGCACGTTCATGAACACCGCGAGCGACACCGCGATGGTGCCGATCACGAGTTGCGCGCCCTGTAGCGGCGGATGCGCGGCGGGTTGTTGTGCTGCTGCCATTGCGTCCTTTCTTGTTGACCTGTTGGAGGCCGCGCGAAACAAAGCGGCGCGGGCTGAGGATCAGCCCGCGCCGGCGTTTGCGAGTGCTTTTATCAGGGCTTCAATCAGCCTTTTGCGCCCGGCTTTGCCGCGTGAGCGGACGAGACCTGCGCCTTCGCGGCTGCGTTGCCGGTCGCGCTGCTGGCGTTGTTGCCGGCGCTAGCCGCCTTGTGCGCGTTCGGACCGGCGTTTTCGGCGATGATGCGCGCGATTTCCGCGTCGGCTTCCGCGCCGTACTTGGCGAACACATCGGTCTCGTAGACAGTGTTCTGCGCATTGCCGAGCTGCGTGCCCGAATCGTTGCGGATGTTCACGTCCACCTGCATCGAGAGGCCGATACGCAGCGGGTGTTTCAACAGGTCTTCCGGATCGAGCGAGATACGCACCGGCAGGCGCTGCACCACCTTGATCCAGTTACCCGTCGCGTTCTGCGCGGGCAGCAGCGAGAAGGCCGAACCCGTGCCCGCCGAGAAGCCCACCACCTTGCCGTGATAGACGACCGACGAGCCATACACGTCGGCCGTCATTTCGACCGGCTGGCCGATACGCATGTGCTTGAGCTGCACTTCCTTGAAGTTGGCGTCGACCCACAGCGAGTTCAGCGGCACCACCGACATGAGCGGATTGCCCGGCGAGACGCGCTGGCCCACCTGCACCGAGCGCTTGGCCACGTAGCCGGTAACCGGCGCGGGCAGCGTGTTGCGCGCATTCGCGAGATAGGCGTCGCGCACCTTGGCCGCGGCGGCTTCCACGTTCGGGTGATTGGCGATGGTCGTGTTCGCGGTCAGCGCGCGGTTCGCGGCGAGCTGCTGCTGTGCGGCTTCAAGCGCGGCTTCGGCACTGCGCACGGCGTCGCGGGCGTGCGAGATCTCTTCCTGCGAGACCGCGCCCGTCTGCGCGACCTGCATGCGGCGGCGCAGGTCGTCTTGCGCGCGCGAGAGGTCGGACTGGCGCTGCGCGACTTGCGCTTCGTACTGGCTGTCGTCGGCGAAGAGGCCGCGCACCTGGCGCACCGTCTGTGCGAGTTGCGCTTCAGTTTGCTCGAGCGTGACGCGCGCGTCGGCCGGGTCGAGCAGCACGAGCGGGTCACCGACGTTCACGGTTTGCGTGTCGTCCGCCTTCAGTGCGATCACCGTGCCGGTGACCTGCGGCGTGATCTGCACGACGTTGCCGTTCACGTAGGCGTCGTCCGTGCTTTCGGTGAAGCGCGCGACGAGGAAGTAGTAGAGGCCGTAGGCAACGGCTGCAATCACGATCACGAGGACAAGCAGCGTCATCATGCGCTTGCGCTTGCCGCTGTTCGCGTTCGGCTGCGGATTGGCTGCCGGCTGCTGGGGGGTGCTCATGGAAGGATCTCCGGATGCTTGCGTGCTGTTCGTTCAGTTTTTGATGTTCGTGTGCTGCTCGGCGCTCGGTTCGACACTCAGTTCGACACGGGCGCTGCGTTGGCCGCGTTCGCCGCCGCTGCCGCGTTCTGCGGCGAGCGCGTACCGCGCCACGGTGCGCCGTTCACGTCGCTCTGGCCGCGCGCTTCGCTGCCGACTTCGGCGGGCGGCGTGAGCCCCGCGCCTTGCGCTTCGAAGCCGCCGCCAAGCGACTTGATGAGCGCCATCTGCTGGTCGCGGCGCTGCGCCTTCAGGTTCGACACCGTCTGCTCCGCGGCGAGGCGGTTCTGGTCGGCGGTGAGCACCTGGAGCTGCTCGGAGAGCCCCGCCTTGTAGCGGATCACGGCGAGCTGCCAGGCCTTCGTCGATGCGTCGAGCGCGCGATCGGCATCCACCAGTTGCCGGTCGGCCGAGCGGATCGTCGACACGTTGGTCGCCACGTCCTGGAACGCGCCGATCAGCGTCTGGTTGTAGTTCGCCACATCGAGCTCGAAGTCGGCGTAGCGGCCCTTCAGTTGCGCGCGCAGCGCGCCCGCGTCGAAGAGCGGCAAATGCACGGCTGGGCCGATGTTCGCCTGGCGGCTCGTGAAGTTCAGGAATTTGCCCCAGCCGAACGCGTCGAAGCCGAAGCCGGCCGCGAGGTTCACGTCGGGATAGAACTCGGCCTTGGCTTCCTTCACGTCGTGCATCGCGGCTTCCACCTGCCAGCGCGCGGCGACGATGTCGGGGCGGCGCGCGAGCAGGTCGGCGGGCAGATTGTCGGGCAGGGCGACATTGGCGACGGGGTTGAGCACCGGTTTCGCGATCTGCAGGCCGCGGTCGGGGCCCTTGCCGAGCAGCGCGCCGAGCTGATAGCGCACGGATTCGATCTGGCCGTCGATCTGCGAGAGGTTCGCCTGGCTCGTCGCGATGTTGCCGTTCGCGGTCTGTTTCTCGACGTTGGTGTCGAGGCCCGCCACCACGCGGCCGTTCGTGATCGTGCCGATCGTCTTGCGGTTGTCGATCTCGTGCACGGCGATGTCGCGCAGCTCGTAAAGCTGGGCGAGCTGGTTATACGTGCGCGCAACCGAAGAGGCGAGCGTGATGCGCGCCTGCTGCATGTCCGCCTCGGCGGCACGCTGCGAGGACACGGCTTGTGCGAGGCGCTGACGGTTCTTGCCCCAGAGGTCCAGATCCCACGAGGCGCTCGCGAGTACGTTGTTCTCGCTATACCAGGTGCCGCCGTACGGGGGCGGGAACAGGGCGTTGGCCGAGTACAGTTCGCGGGTCCACGAATAGCTCAGGTTGGCCTTCGGGAAGAGCGCCGAGCGCGAGGTTTCGATATACGACGAGGCCTTCGCGAGGCGCGCCTGCGCCTGAGCGATGGTCGGGCTGCCTTCGAGCGCCTCATCGATCAGCTTGGGCAGCTGCGGATCGCCGAACTGGTTCGCCCAGTCGAGCGTGGGCCACTGGCCGCCTTGCGACGGAATGCTCTGCGAGCTTTCGAACTGCTGCGGCTGATCGATGGTCTTGTCGCTCTTGATGCCGATGTAGTTCGCGCAACCCGAAAGGGCGAGCGCCGCGACCGCGGCGGCGACCGCCGCCCGGCAGGACAATGCCCGCACGGCCGGAACTGGCGCAAACTCGGTTTGGGATTTCATTGCTCGTCTCGATGCGTGAGAGTGTGTGGTGATACTGGACGATGCAGCTATTTTCTTGTTCGGCGATTTCAAATTTGCTTGCCCCGTCATCAATTCTCGGGCGGATTCGGGTTCGAACTCTGGCTAGCTTCGCAGCTATTCGAAAGAATCCGCCGCAACATGCTCTTCAGAAAGCCGACTTCCTCAGGCGTGAATCCGGCGGAAAGATGCTCCGTGACGCTGCGGAAAATCGCCGGCATGCGCGCCGCGATGGCAAGGCCCTCGGGCGTGAGCGCGAGGCGTACGGCACGGCGGTCTTCGGAGCTGCGCACGCGTTTCAGGAGCCCGCGCTTCTCGAGCCGGTCGACGAGACGTGTGACGGCGCTTGCGTCGATGCCGTACTCGCGCGCGAGTTCGGCCGCGAGCGTGCATTTGCCGGTCGCCACCATGAAGAGGATGCTGGCCTGCTGGCTCGTCACGCCGAGTTCGGCAACGGCGCGCTGGGTGACCATGTTCGACATCGTCGATTTCACCCGCGAGATCAGGTAGCCGACGCTCTCTCCGAGGTCGTAGTCGCGGACTTCGGGCGGGGGCGTGGGAGTCGGATCCGTCATGATTCTGCTGCGACTGCAATGGTTGACCAGGCAGGGATTATAGGGGCGGTTAGTTGACGCGGCAAGGTTTATTCTGCCTTTGCCGAGAAACCTTTGCAGAGTAGGGGCTTAATCCGGCCCCGCAGGCATGGGAGAATGCGGCGTGAACGGCGCGCCGTGACGGCTATCGCACCTTGCCCGCGTTGCGCGGTTACGACGCCTGCCACCCGATCCAGGGTGCTCCCTTATATGCGCAAGATCAATTCATCCGCGCATGCTATAATTTCAGGTTCCCAAAGTGCGTCATCGCAGCGATGCTGAATTGACCCGCCGGCAGTAGTCAGGGGCGGATCGAAGCGGCTGCCGCGTGCCCTCGCCGGGCCTGCCAGCAGGGCATGCGCGGCGCACTCAACTGTACCCAGGTTCCTATGTCCCGCGCTCTTCGCAACATTGCCATCATTGCCCACGTCGACCACGGCAAGACCACGCTCGTCGACCAACTGCTGCGCCAGTCCGGCACCTTCCGCGACAACCAGCAAGTCGCCGAACGCGTCATGGACTCGAACGACATCGAAAAAGAGCGCGGGATCACGATTCTCGCGAAGAACTGCGCGGTCGAGTACGAAGGCACCCACATCAACATCGTCGACACCCCGGGCCACGCCGACTTCGGCGGCGAAGTGGAGCGCGTGCTCTCGATGGTCGACTCGGTGCTGCTGCTCGTCGACGCCGTGGAAGGCCCGATGCCGCAAACGCGCTTCGTCACGAAGAAGGCGCTCGCGCTCGGCCTGAAGCCGATCGTCGTCGTCAACAAGATCGACCGTCCGGGCGCCCGTATCGACTGGGTGATCAACCAGACCTTCGATCTGTTCGACAAGCTCGGCGCGACCGAAGAGCAGCTCGACTTCCCGGTGGTGTACGCCTCGGGCCTGAACGGCTACGCGTCGCTCTCCGCCGACGCGCGCGAAGGCGACATGCGTCCCCTGTTCGAGGCGATCCTCGAACACGTGCCGGTGCGTGACGCCGATCCGGAAGGTCCGCTCCAGCTGCAGATCACGTCGCTCGACTACTCGACCTACGTCGGCCGTATCGGCGTGGGCCGTATCAAGCGCGGCCGCATCAAGCCGGGTCAACCGGTGGCGCTGCGCTTCGGTCCGGAAGGCGACGTGATGAACCGCAAGATCAACCAGGTGCTGTCGTTCAGCGGCCTCGAGCGCGTGCAGGTCGAATCGGCTGAAGCCGGCGACATCGTGCTGATCAACGGTATTGAAGACATCGGCATCGGCGCGACGATCTGCGCGGTCGACACGCCCGAAGCGCTGCCGATGATCACGGTGGACGAGCCCACTCTGACGATGAACTTCCTCGTGAACTCGTCGCCGCTCGCAGGCCGCGAAGGCAAGTTCGTGACGAGCCGCCAGATCCGCGACCGTCTCACGAAGGAACTGAACCACAACGTGGCGCTGCGCGTGAAGGACACCGGCGACGAAACCACGTTCGAAGTGTCGGGCCGTGGCGAACTGCACCTCACGATCCTGATCGAAAACATGCGCCGCGAGGGCTACGAGCTGGCCGTGTCGCGTCCGCGCGTGGTGCTGCACGAAGTCGACGGCGTGAAGCAGGAGCCGTACGAAATGCTGACCGTGGACGTCGAAGACGGCCACCAGGGCGGCGTGATGGAAGAACTGGGCCGCCGCAAGGGCGAAATGCTCGACATGGCTTCGGACGGCCGCGGCCGCACGCGTCTTGAGTACCGCATTCCCGCCCGTGGCCTGATCGGCTTCCAGGGCGAGTTCATGACGCTCACGCGCGGCACGGGTCTCATGAGCCACGTGTTCGACGCCTATGGCCCGATCAAGGAAGGCACACTCGGCGAGCGCCGCAACGGCGTGCTGATCTCGCAGGACGACGGCGCCGCTGTCGCCTACGCACTGTGGAAGCTGCAGGACCGCGGCCGCATGTTCGTGAAGCCGGGCGACGCGCTGTACGAAGGCATGATCATCGGCATTCACAGCCGCGACAACGACCTCGTCGTGAACCCGATCAAGGGCAAGCAGCTCACCAACGTGCGCGCCTCGGGCACCGACGAAGCCGTGCGCCTCGTGCCGCCGATCCAGATGTCGCTCGAATACGCAGTCGAATTCATCGACGACGACGAACTCGTGGAAGTCACGCCGCAGTCGATCCGTCTGCGCAAGCGTCATCTGAAGGAACACGAGCGTCGCCGCGCAAGCCGCGAAGCCGAGTAAAAGCAGTCTTATCGCTTTTTTTCCGCACTGCAATGCAAACAGAAATACAGAAAAGCCGCCGCTTTACGGGCGGCTTTTTTGCGTCTGGCGGGGATTGCATTGCGGTGCAGGAAGAGAGCGTTGCGAATGCCGCAAGGGCCCATGGAAAAAGGGTTCCCGCGTGGTGTTCGGTCGCATTGCATCCTGTGGCGAGATGCGCATATGCGCTATACTCCGCGGATGCATGATTTAGGTCCTTCCAAGCAGACTTGATTCGCAATCCGCTAAACGGTCAGGCCGTGGCGCGGAAGGTTGAGTAACCCGCTATTTCTCGAGAAACTCGAAGAAAGGTGAGCGTAAATGTCGGAAACGATGAAGCAGTTCCAGCTGAACTCCTATTTGTTCGGCGGCAATGCTCCGTATGTCGAAGAGCTATACGAAGCATATCTTGATAACCCTGCGTCCGTTCCGGACACCTGGCGTGAATACTTCGACGCACTGCAAAACGTGCCGTCGTCGAGTGGCACGGCAGACAACGACATCGCCCACGGGCCGATCGTCGAATCCTTCGCTCAACGCGCGAAGGCCAATGCATTTGTTCCGCGCGGCGGCGGCGAAGATCTCGCCACGGCACGCAAGCAAGTCTACGTTCAGTCCCTGATTGGCGCTTATCGATTCCTCGGCTCGCAATGGGCCAACCTCGATCCGCTCAAGCGACGCGAACGTCCGAACATCCCCGAACTCGAGCCTGCGTTCTACGACTTCACCGAAGCCGACATGGACCAGACGTTCAGCGCCACGAACCTGTACTTCGGTTTCGAGCGCGCGACGCTGCGCGAGATCGTCAAGGCACTGCGCGATACGTACTGCGGTACGATCGGCGCCGAGTACATGTACATCAGCGATCCTGAACAGAAGCGCTGGTGGAAGGAGCGTCTCGAGTCGATCCGCTCGACGCCCAACTTCTCGAACGACAAGAAGAAGCACATCCTGCAGCGCCTGACGGCCTCCGAAGGCCTCGAGCGCTTCCTGCACACCAAGTACGTCGGCCAGAAGCGCTTCTCGCTCGAAGGCGGCGAGTCCTTCATCGCCGCGATGGACGAAGTCGTTCGTCACGCGGGCGCGAAGGGCGTGCAGGAAATCGTCATCGGCATGGCTCACCGCGGCCGTCTGAACGTGCTGGTCAATACGCTCGGCAAGATGCCGGCTGACCTCTTCGCCGAATTCGAAGGCAAGCACGTCGACGACCTGCCGGCAGGCGACGTGAAGTACCACAAGGGCTTCTCGTCGGACGTCGCAACGGAAGGCGGTCCGGTCCACCTCTCGCTCGCGTTCAACCCATCGCACCTCGAAATCGTCAACCCGGTGGTCGAGGGTTCGGCGAAGGCCCGTATGGATCGCCGCGGCGATGCAGACGGCCTGCAGGTGCTGCCGGTGCAGATCCACGGCGACGCGGCCTTCGCAGGCCAGGGCGTCGTGATGGAAACGCTGAACCTCGCGCAAACGCGCGGCTACGGCACGCACGGCACGCTGCACATCGTCATCAACAACCAGATCGGCTTCACGACCTCGGACCCGCGCGACGCGCGTTCGACGCTCTACTGTACCGACGTGGTCAAGATGATCGAAGCGCCGGTGCTGCACGTGAACGGCGACGACCCGGAAGCGGTCGTGCTGGCGATCCAGCTCGCGGTCGATTTCCGCACGCAGTTCCACAAGGATGTCGTGGTCGACATCATCTGCTTCCGTAAGCTCGGCCACAACGAGCAGGACACCCCGGCGGTCACGCAGCCGCTGATGTACAAGACGATCGCGAAGCACCCGGGCACCCGTGCGCTGTACGCCGAGAAGCTCGTGCAGCAAGGCGTGATCACGGCCGAAGACGCAGACAACTACGTCAAGGCCTACCGCGCCGCGATGGACGAAGGCCACCACACGGTCGACCCCGTGCTCTCGAACTACAAGAGCAAGTACGCGGTGGACTGGGTGCCGTTCCTGAACCGCAAGTGGACCGACGCTGCCGACACGGCCGTGCCGCTCGCCGAACTCAAGCGTCTGGCTGAGCGCATCACCACGGTCCCCGAGAACTTCAAGGTTCACCCGCTGGTCGAGCGCGTCATCAACGACCGCCGCGCGATGGGCAAGGGCGAAGCGAAGCTCGACTGGGGTATGGGTGAGCACCTCGCGTTCGCGTCGCTGGTCGCTTCGGGCTACGCAGTTCGCCTGACGGGCCAGGACTCGGGCCGCGGCACGTTCACGCACCGCCACGCCGTTCTGCACGACCAGAACCGCGAGCGTTGGGACGACGGCACGTACGTGCCGCTGCAGAACATCGGCGAGAACCAGGCGCAGTTCACGGTGATCGACTCGGTGCTCTCGGAAGAGGCAGTGCTGGGCTTCGAATACGGCTACTCGACCGCCGAGCCGAACACGCTCGTCGCGTGGGAAGGCCAGTTCGGCGACTTCGTCAACGGTGCGCAGGTCGTGATCGACCAGTTCATCTCGTCGGGCGAAGTGAAGTGGGGCCGCGTTTCGGGTCTCACGATGCTGCTGCCGCACGGCTACGAAGGCCAGGGTCCGGAGCACTCGTCGGCGCGTATCGAGCGCTTCCTGCAGCTGTGCGCCGAGCACAACATGCAGGTCGTTCAGCCGACCACGCCGGCTCAGATCTTCCACGTGCTGCGCCGTCAGATGATCCGCCTGTTCCGCAAGCCGCTCATCATCTTCACGCCGAAGTCGCTGCTGCGTCACAAGGAAGCCGTGTCGGATCTGTCCGAACTCGCGAAGGGCACGTTCCAGCCGGTTATCGGCGAAGTGGACGAAGCCATCGACGCGAAGAAGGTCAAGCGCGTGGTCGCCTGCTCGGGCCGCGTGTACTTCGACCTCGTCGCGCATCGCCGCGAAGCGAAGGCGAACGACGTCGCGATCATCCGTATCGAACAGCTCTATCCGTTTGCTCACAAGCAATTCGAAGCTGAGCTCAAGAAGTACGACAACGCGACCGAAGTGGTCTGGGTGCAGGACGAGCCGCAGAATCAAGGCCCGTGGTTCTACATCGAGCACCACCTGAAGGAAGGCATGAAGGAAGGCATGAAGCTCGCGTACAGCGGCCGTCCTGCTTCCGCATCGCCGGCTGTTGGCTACTACGCGAAGCACTACGAGCAGCAGAAGGCGCTGATCGAAGGTGCATTCGGCCGCCTGAAGGGCGCGCAGGTCGCGAAGTAAGCACTAGAGCAAATCGAACCGGGAAGGCGCGCTGAACTACGCGCGCTTTCCCGCGCTCACGTGCGCGACCCGGTTCGTACCCAGATACGTATTCAGGAAAATCACATGGCTATCGTAGAAGTCAAAGTCCCGCAGTTTTCGGAGTCGGTGTCGGAAGGCACGATGCTGCAGTGGAAGAAGAAGCCGGGCGAAGCTATCGCCCAGGACGAAGTTGTCATCGAGATCGAAACCGATAAGGTCGTGCTCGAAGTGCCCGCGCCGGCTGCCGGCGTGCTGGCCGAGATCATCGTGGGCGACGGCGCAACCGTCACGAGCGAACAAGTGATCGCAAAGATCGACACGGAAGCCAAGGCTGGCGCCGTTGCGGCTCCCGCAGCCGCTGCCGCTCCGGCTGCTGCCGCTGCTCCCGCAGCTGCACCGGCTGCTGCCGCCGCCGCAACGACGGCAAGCAGCACGATTGCCTCGCCCGCAGCTACGAAGCTGATGGCAGAGAAGGGTCTCGCAGGCGGCGACGTCGCCGGCACGGGCCGCGACGGCCGCATCACGAAGCAGGACGTGCTCGGCGCCGGCGCACCGAAGGCCGCTCCGGCTGCCGCACCGGCCGCGAAGACGGCTGCCGCCAAGCCGTCGCTGCCGCAAGTCAGCGCACCGGCATCGGCTGCGAACTGGCTCAACGACCGTCCGGAACAGCGCGTGCCGATGTCGCGTCTGCGTGCGCGTATCGCCGAGCGTCTGCTCGAGTCGCAGCAAACCAACGCCATCCTCACGACGTTCAACGAAGTGAACATGGCGCCGGTCATGGATCTGCGCAACAAGTACAAGGACAAGTTCGAGAAGGAACACGGCGTGAAGCTCGGCTTCATGTCGTTCTTCGTGAAGGCCGCGGTTCACGCCCTCAAGAAGTTCCCGCTCGTCAACGCGTCGATCGACGGCAACGACATCGTCTACCACGGCTACTTCGACATCGGTATCGCTGTCGGCTCGCCGCGCGGTCTGGTGGTGCCCATCCTGCGTAACGCAGACCAGATGAGCCTCGCCGACATCGAGAAGAAGATCGCCGAATTCGGCCAGAAGGCCAAGGACGGCAAGCTTTCGATCGAAGAAATGACGGGTGGTACGTTCTCGATCTCGAACGGCGGTGTGTTCGGCTCGATGCTCTCGACCCCGATCATCAACCCGCCGCAGTCGGCGATCCTCGGCGTGCACGCCACGAAGGAGCGCGCTGTGGTGGAGAACGGCCAGATCGTGATCCGCCCGATGAACTACCTCGCGATGTCGTACGACCACCGCATCATCGACGGCCGCGAAGCCGTCCTGTCGCTGGTCGCGATGAAGGATGCGCTGGAAGATCCGGCTCGTCTGCTGCTCGACCTGTAATTGCATGACGCGCGACGGCTGCGTGCGGCTTGAAACCCGGTGCCGCCGTCGCGATATACGTAGCAAGTCTCTCGCATTTCCGCAGTACTGAAGCCACGCGCGCCGCGAAACGCGGCCGCGCTGGCTCGCCATCCAAAGGATAGTCATGTCCAAAGAATTTGACGTCGTCGTGATCGGCGCCGGCCCCGGCGGCTATATCGCGGCGATCCGCGCCGCGCAGCTCGGCAAGTCGGTTGCGTGTATCGAAAAGTGGAAGAACCCGGCCGGTGCGCTGAAGCTCGGCGGCACCTGCCTGAACGTCGGCTGCATTCCGTCGAAGGCGCTGCTCGCCTCGTCGGAAGAGTTCGAAAACGCCCAGCATCACCTCGTCGACCACGGCATCAGCGTGGGCGACGTGAAGATCGACGTCGCGAAGATGATCGCCCGCAAGGAAGGCATCGTCGAGAAGATGACGAAGGGTATCGAGTTCCTGTTCCGCAAGAACAAGATCACGTGGCTCAAGGGCCACGGCAAGTTCACCGGCAAGAACGAAGCCGGCGTGCAGATCGAAGTGAGCGGCGAGGGCGAAACCGAAGTCGTCACGGCGAAGAACGTGATCATCGCGACGGGCTCGAAGGCACGCCATCTGCCGGGCATTCCGGTCGACAACAAGATCATCTCCGACAACGAAGGCGCGCTCACGTTCGACAGCGTGCCGAAGAAGCTCGCTGTGATCGGCGCAGGCGTGATCGGTCTGGAGCTCGGCTCGGTGTGGCGCCGTCTCGGTGCCGACGTCACGATCCTCGAAGCGCTGCCGGAATTCCTCGGCGCGACTGACCAGGCGCTCGCGAAGGAAGCAGCGAAGCTCTTCAAGAAGCAGGGTCTCGACATTCACGTTGGCGTGAAGGTCGGCGAAGTGACGACGACCGACAAGAGCGTCACGATCAACTACACGGACAAGGATGGCAACGCGCAGAAGCTCGAAGCCGACCGCCTGATCGTGTCGGTTGGCCGTGTGCCGAACACCGACAACCTCGGTCTCGAAGCGATCGGCCTGAAGGCCAACGAACGCGGCTTCATCGACGTGAACGACCACTGCGCAACGTCGGTGCCGAACGTGTACGCGATCGGCGACGTGGTGCGTGGCCCGATGCTCGCGCACAAGGCCGAAGACGAAGGCGTGCTGGTGGCCGAAATCATTGACGGCCAGAAGCCGCACATCGACTACAACTGCATTCCGTGGGTTATCTACACCGAGCCGGAAATCGCATGGGTCGGCAAGACGGAGCAGCAGCTCAAGGCAGAAGGCCGCGACATCAAGACGGGCCAGTTCCCGTTCATGGCGAACGGCCGCGCGCTCGGCATCAACAAGGCCGACGGCTTTGTGAAGATGATCGCCGACGCCAAGACCGACGAACTGCTCGGCGTGCACATCATCTCGGCCAACGCATCGGACCTGATCGCGGAAGCCGTGGTGGCGATGGAATTCAAGGCCGCCGCCGAAGATATCGGCCGCATCTGCCATCCGCACCCGTCGCTGTCTGAAGTCATGCGCGAAGCTGCACTCGCCACTGACAAGCGCGCGCTCAACATGTAAGCGCCAAGGGCCGAGCGGCCGACTTTTTTGGCCGCTCAGCCCCGCAGTACCCAGCATCACGTACGGAGGCGGGTGGGCTTTTGCTCTCCCGCCTTTCCTCATTTGCGGCCCAGAAAATGAACGTCACCGAATACTACGAAAACGAACTGCAGAAGCGGGGTTACAAGCCCGATACGGCGCAACGCGCCGCGATCGACCGGCTGCAGCGGTGCTACGACGAGTGGGTCGCGTACAAGTCGCGGCGCTCGAACGCGCTCAAGAAGTTTCTCATTCACCCCGACCTGCCGCGCGGCGTGTACATGTGGGGTGGTGTCGGGCGCGGCAAGAGCTTCCTGATGGACAGCTTCTATGCTGTCGTACCGCTGCAGCGCAAGACGCGTCTGCACTTTCACGAATTCATGCGCGAGGTGCACCGCGAGCTCGAAGAGCTCAAGGGCACGGCGGATCCGCTCGACGAACTCGCGCGCCGCATTGCGAAGCGTTATCGCTTGATCTGCTTCGACGAATTCCACGTCTCGGACATCGCCGACGCGATGATCCTCTACCGTCTGCTCGACCGTCTCTTCGAGAACGGCGTGCAGTTCGTGATGACGTCCAACTACGATCCCGATCTGCTCTATCCCGACGGTCTGCATCGCGACCGCATGCTGCCTGCGATCGAGCTGATCAAGAGCAAACTCGACGTGCTCAACGTCGATGCGGGTGTCGACTATCGCCAGCGCACGCTTGCGCAGGTCGAGGTCTACCACACGCCGCTTGGCGCAGCCGCCGACAAGGCGTTGCGCCACTCGTTCGCGGAGCTTGCCGCCGTTCCCGACGAAAGCCCGCTGCTGCGCATCGAAAAGCGCGAACTGAAGGCACTGCGCAAGGCCGACGGCGTGGTGTGGTTCGATTTCGCGACGCTGTGCGGCGGTCCGCGCTCGCAGAACGACTATCTGGAGCTGGCGAGCCGCTTTCACGCCGTGATCCTCTCCGGCGTGCCGCAGATGACGCCTCGTATGCAGTCCGAAGCACGCCGCTTCACCTGGCTCATCGACGTGTTCTACGACCACAAGGTCAAGCTGCTGATGTCGGCCGCGGTGCCGCCCGAAGAACTCTATGTGGAAGGCCCGATGGCCAACGAGTTCACGCGCACGGTGTCGCGTATCGTCGAGATGCAGTCGAAGGAATATCTCGAAACGCCGCGCCGCATCGTCGATACGGCTCTGACTTGATCATATGGCGCTCGCATCGCGAGTGCGGGCCTGGGGCGCCAAGCGGGGCGTCAACCCAGTCTCAAAATAGCGCGACGACGCCTTTTTCAGGATTCGGACTCGTCTGATATGGGCGGCGGGGGCGAGTGGATATCGTTTGTCAGTACAGCTTCTGACAAAGGACCCTCCATGACCCCGCATCGCGATATTACCGACGAAGAATGGCAGCGCGTGATGCTGCTCCTGCCCGAACTGCGCCCGCGCACCGAGTTGCGCGGCCGGCCGCTCGCCAATACGCGCTCGGTGCTCAACGGCGTGCTGTGGGTCATGTATAGCGGAGCGAACTGGTCGGCCATGCCGCGCCGCTACCCTTCGTATCAAACGTGCCATCGGCGCTTCAAGACCTGGCACTACAACGGCGCGCTCAAGCGCGTGATGGGCGAGTTGTTCGGCGAAGCGGGCGTGCGGTTGTGCGACTCCATCGAATCGCGCATGCGCAGGCACGTAAGTCGTGCAGAAAAAGCGGCGCGCAGGCAGGAAACGGCGCGCAACACGGGGCGCAATTCGCCGTTCGTACCGGTGGCGCCCGCATCCGCGCCGTCGCAGCCTTTCAACTATCGCTCCGTGTATCGTCACACGGCGTAATCGCGCTTGCGAAGTCCGGCCGAAGCGGCTCATGCGTCCGCGTCGGCCGGTGTCGTCTCTCAGGCTCCCTTGCCGGTTTGCGCACCGGTCCTCAGGTCGATCCGCTCACACGTCCACTTACTGCTGACGCACCCACGTCTGCGAGCGGCCCAGCAGCGAAATGCCCATATAGCCGCGCACGACGAGTTTCTGGCCGCCGTCTTCCGTATGCATCTTGCAGCGGTACACCTTGCCGTTCTCGGGGTCGAGAATGTGGCCGCCGTCATAACCGTCGCCGGTTTTCTTCATGCTGTCGATGATCGTCATGCCGAGGATCGGCTGGTCCTTGCGTGAGTCGGTGCAGGCCGAGCAGCGCCGGTCGGGCTGGTCATTCGCGCCGAGTCCCTTGATGACCTTACCGCTCAGGTCGCCGTTCGCATCGGCGCTGATCTGCACGAGCGCCTTCGGCTGGCCGGTGTGGTCGTCGATGGTTTGCCAGACGCCGACTGGCGTTTCGGTTTGAGCGTGCGCCGCGAGGGCGCCGCACAGCAGTGCACTCGCAAGCGCGACATGGCGCGCCGCGCGTCCCATGACTCGGTTCATGTGTTCCTCCACTGATGTTGTTTGTCGTGTCGATGCTGACCGTGCGTCGCGCCTGGCACGCCGCAAGGTCAGGGCAGGATACTGGAAAGCACCGCGCGCGTTTGAGAGAAGGAACTCTAGTTTGATCGGGCCTCCTCGCCGCGCTGAACCAAAACGGCTGGCGATGCAAGGACACCGCGCAATTGCGAGGAATTTTTTGCCAAGTGTTGTGGGAAAAGATACGTAATCGGCAAATTTTCTACGAGGGGCCCGCAACACGTGAAAGTGAGTAATAATTGTGCCGATTTGTAAAAATTAGAACTGTTCAAAGCAGGTACTACATGGACTACAAGTGGAGAGTTCGTCGCACCGCCTTGGCGGCGCTGGTATTAATCGGGGGAATCGGTACGGGCTGCGCACAGACGCCGCCTGACAATTCAGCAGCAGCGAATGCAGCAGCGGCGCCCGTAGCACAGACCACCGCCGCACCCGCAGTGCAGGACGAGCAGGCCGCAACCCCTGCGTTGCCTTTGGCAGCGAGCCAGCCGAGCGTACTCACGCCGGATGAAGCGAAGCAGAACGCCGCAGGCAACGTCGCCGAGCTGCAGCAGATGCTGCGAGGCTCGGATCTCGCCGAGCTGCGCACAACCTACAACGGCTCGTATGGCGCGAGCCTGCTGTTCTACGGCAAGGAAATGACGTACTACGTCACGCTGTTCCAGAACAAGACGTTCTGGCGCGTGATCAAGACGAGTGACGAGACGCGTGCCGAGGCCATCTATCGCGACTTCGCAATGAAGTCGGGACAGCTCGCCGAAGTGGAAATCCGCCGCACGCGCCTCGAAGCGCAGAAGGCGTTCACGGATCGCATGATCGCGCTCACGCAGGACCATGCGAACCGGCTCCAGGCGGACCTGGCCGTCGCACGTGAGCAGCAGGCGCTCGTTGCGGACCAGCAGAAGCAGGGCCGCGATCAGGCGAACGCATTGCAGGCGCAGAAGACGGCTGCCCAGGCGCAACTGCGCACGGTTCAGCGTCAGGTGCGCGAACTGCAGCAACAAGTCGAAGGCGGTCTGCCGATCCGCTAATCGCCGGCACGCCGTGTGGCCAGAACGTTCACCCGGCGTCTGGCCGTGCGACCCGTTTTGCCACGGGTTGTGCAACGGGTTTTGCAGAACACGCAGAAGCGGCACGCAAAAGGCGGAACGTCATGGACGCTCCGCCTTTCTTCATGGCGCGATCGTTCCGCGCTCAGTGCTTGCCGTGGCGATGCGTGTCGCGGCCCTTGTGGGTTTCATCTGCGGAATGGTGCTTCGGTTGAGAGCCGGTGGGCGAGGGGGGCACGGCGATCGGGTCGCTCGCGGGGAAGGTTTCGTCGAGCGCTTCGTCGAGCGGATCTTCCTGCGAGGGTTGCGGGGCTTTCGGCTTGGATGCGCTCATGGCGGTCTCCGTGGCGATATGCATCACGCTCAGAATAACGCAAAGCCAGAATCATGACTGCGAGCCACGGCTGACTGACCGCCTCGGAAGACCGTGGAACGAAACTCAACGCGACTGTAAAAACGCGCGCGCAAACGAGCGGGCGCGCCAAGGCGCGCCCGTACTAATTGCTTAAGATCGGCGTGACTGGCTTACCGTGCAGCGAGTGTGCCAGCCAACAGCGGCTTAGCTGTTGCCCGAGCCGTCGCCGCCGTTGCCGCCGTTGTTCACCGCGCCGTAGAGGCGACGGCGACGCGTCACGACGACTGGGCCGTCCTGGGCGCCACGGTCGTTGCCGGGGGCGCTCGATGCGCCCGAGGGCGCGCCGGACGGCGCCGACCAGCTCTCGCGCGGCTCACGCGGTTCACGCGGTTCTCGTTGCTCACGCGGGCCATGACCGCCGTGACTGCCGTGCGGGCCACGGCTCGTATGCTCGCCGTGCGAGCTGCGAGCACCGCCCGGGCGCGGACCCGGACGCGTGCCGGTGTCGAGCTGGATGGTCGAAATGGCGCGCTTGTAGATGCCTTGCAGGCCGACGGGCGTGCGCAGCATCACCAGGTACTGATCGAACGACTCGATGCATCCGGTCAGGCGAATGCCGTTGACCAGATAGATTTCGACGCGCTTTCTTTCCTTACGCGCGGCGTTCATGAAGTCGTTTTGCGGGTGCGATTCTGCGGAAGGCATGGACTAGATTTGACCAGGCGGCGCAATGCCGCAATCAGTTGGAAACGTTTGCTCGCCGCGATTCTACCTTGTGTCGGCGAAGCGCGCGTGCGGGGAAGTAAGCTTACTGCAGAACTATACCGGCTCGCGGCCGCAACCGCAGATTGACGAAAAATGCATCGCTGCGTCCCTTGTCGTCGGCTGCCGGGAGGCGGGCGCGTCCGGAGGACAGGTTGTGACGGGCAGCGACAGCGGTATTCGGAAAACGGCCTGCTGACGATACGCCTGCGAGTGCTCAGACCCGTGACCTTTCGACGCGCATGCGCTCACACATAGCGTAGTCCATGACGGCGGGCCATGCTCGACCGATTCGAGGCCGCGTAAGGCCTGCACCGAGCCGAATCGCCGGCTTACACGATGTATTTCGATCCGCTTGCGACGATTCTCGCGGCGCCCGCGGCCTTCGTTCCGTGCGGCGGCGTACGAAAGGCGAAATCGCCGCCTGCGCGGAATAAGCGCCCCGGTTACAACGTTTTACGCGATATCGGTGACGAACCTCAATGGAGGTGATCATGGAGCGGTTTCGCAAAGTTCTCGCGTGTCTCGTTTGTGTGGCGTTGGCCGGCGTTGCGGGTGCAGGCCTCACGGCTTGCAGCGACATGAATACAGGCGGGGCTTCGTCGACCAGTTCGGGCGGTTCGTCGGGCGGCGGCTACTAAGCGGCGTGCGGCGTGTTGCGTCATCCGTCGCCGGAGTTCGAAGCGCAGGTCGTGGCGCAGCTCGGGCCTATGCGCCGCTATGCGCGCGCCTTGACCGGCGATGCCGCCTGGGCTGACGATCTCGTGCAGGACGCCGCGGAGCGTGCGCTCTCGCGCTGGGCTTCGTTTCGTCCGCAGAGCAATCTGCGTGCGTGGCTGCTCACGATCCTGCGCCATCTCTACATCGATCAGTTGCGGGGCCGGCGCGAGATCGCGGTCGACGACGAAGCCGCGCCGTGGCGCACGCTCGAAGCGCCGCAGGGCGACGTGGATGGGCTCGTGTTGCGCGATCTGCAGCGCGCGCTCTATGCGTTGCCAGCGGCGCAGCGCGAGGTGCTGCTGCTCGTGTGCGTGGAGGAGTTGAGCTACAGCGAGGCGTCGGCGGTGCTCGGAGTGCCGGCTGGCACGGTGATGTCGCGCCTCTCGCGGGCGCGCGAGCATCTGCGAGCGTTGCTCGACACGGGGCCGGTGCAGGATCCGGGGCGCGATCCAGCGCAACGCACTGCGCCGCTCAGGGTGGTAGGGACGATACGATGAACGACAACGATCTCGGCCACGAACGCGAAGGCGAAGACGCGCCGCCTGCTTCCCATGAGGAGGATCTTGCGATGCTGGGCGCTTTCGTCGACGGCGAATTGCCTGCGGGCGAATGCGAGGCGCTGGAGGCGCACCTCGCGGACGATCCGCGCGCGGCGGCGCGCGTCGCGGCGTATCGCGCGCAGAAGGCCGCGCTACGGGCGTTGTGCGAAGGCGCGCGCGTGCCGGGCGAGGGGGCAGCACCGGGCGCCGTCGAAGCAGCAGGCGCCGCGCCCGCCGTGCTCGTCCTGCGTCCGGGCGCGCCGTGGTGGTGGCGTGCGGGCATCGCGGCGGCGTGGGTGGCCGTGGGTGCAGGGCTCGCGGTGGCAGCTACGGCGCTCGTGCCGCGGCTCGCGCCACGCCTCGCCCCAGAACTGACGGTCGGTTCGGCGCCGGCGGCCGGGCGCGGTGAAACGCCCGAAGCGTTCGCGCGCCGTGCCGACATCGCCTACGCGGTGTATTCGCCGGAACAGCGGCATCCTGTGGAAGTGGGCGCGGCCGACGAGGCGCATCTCGTCGCGTGGCTCTCCAAGCGGCTGGGCAAGCCGCTCTCCGTGCCGTCGCTTGCCGAGTACGGCTATACGCTCGTGGGCGGGCGTCTCTTGCCCGGCAACACGGGGCCGGCCGCGCAATTCATGTATGAGAACGATGCGGGCGAGCGCCTCACGCTCTACGTGGGCAGTTCGGCCAGGGATAGGGACCCCGTGCGCCTCTTGCGCGACGGCAACCGCCGCACGTTCTACTGGAGCACTGAGCGCACGGGCTACGCGCTCTCCGGTCCGCAGACCGAACCGAAACTGCGCGAGATCGCGCTCGACGTATGCGGCGCGCTGGGCGGCAAGCCTGGGCAGTGGTGATGCGCGACGCCAGCAGAGCGTACCCATGAGCGACGCCGCACGCCCTGCCAGGCCCACCTTGCCTCCCGGCATCGACGAGGCCCGTTTCGCGCGTGCGCTCGCCGCGTTCGAAGGCATCGTGGGCGCGCCGAACGTCTGCCGTGGCGGCGCATCGCTCGATCCGTATTTCGATCCGTTCGTGCCGCTTGCGGATGCGCATGCTTTCGCGCCTTCGGCGGCGATCCTCCCGGCGAGTGTCGAAGAGATCCGCGCGATCCTGCGCGTCGCGAACGAAACGCGCGTGCCGCTCTGGACCGTTTCGACGGGACGCAATTTCGCCTACGGCGGCGCCGCGCCGCGTCTGGCAGGCTCGGTCGTGCTCGACCTGCAGCGCCTGAACCGCATCCTCGAGGTGGACGAGCGCCTCGCATGGGCGCGCGTCGAGCCAGGCGTGAGCTACTTCGATTTGCACGCGCATCTGCGCGAGCAGCATCTGCGCCTCTGGGTCGATCCACCCGCGGCGGGCTGGGGCAGCGTGGTCGGTAATACGCTCGAGCGCGGCTTCGGTACGACCGCCTACGGCGATCATGCCGCGTCGCAGTGCGGCATGGAGGTCGTGCTCGCGAACGGCGACGTGCTGCGCACCGGCATGGGCGCGATCGAAAACGGCACGGCGTGGCAACTCTACCGGCCAGGCTACGGGCCTTCGTTCGATGCGCTCTTTACACAGTCGAACTACGGCGTCGTCACGAAGATGGGACTTTGGCTCATGCCCGCGCCGCAGGCGTTCGTGATCGGCGAGATCCAGTTCGCGCGCGAGGACGACCTCGGCGTGCTCGTCGATACGCTTCGAGCGCTGCAGCTCGGCGGCACGATACGCCAGCACGCGGCGATCGAAGGTGCGATCCGCCGCGCCGCGAGCCTCGCGCCGCGCGCTCGCTGGTACGAAGGCGAGGGCGCAATGCCCGAGGCCGCCGTCGCCGCGATGCAGCGCGATCTGGGCGTGGGCCGCTGGAATTTGCACTACGCGCTCTACGGCGCGCCAGAGGTGATCGACTTGGAGCGGCAAATCGTCGAGCGTGCGTTTGCCGGTGTGCCGGGTGTGCGCTTCTCGGCGCGACGCTATGCCGAAGGCGACGAACCGCAGGGCGGCGCTGACCGCAATCTCGCCGGCATTCCGGCGATGAGCGCGTTTCGCATGCTCGACTGGCGCGGCGGCGACGGCGCGCATGTGGACTTCTCGCCGCTTTGTCCCGCCGACGGCCGCGACGCGCTGCGCCAGTACGCGCTCGTCAAGGCGCGCGCGGCCGAGTACGGTTTCGATTACTACGGCGGTTTCACCGCGGCGGGGCGCTATCTGCATCACGTATTCGCGGCGATTTTCGCGCGTGAGCGCCGCGACGATGCAGCGCGCGCGGGGGACTTGCTACGCGCGCTGATGAGCGATGCGGGCGCGGCCGGCTACGGCGTCTACCGCTCGCATCTGCTCTACATGGATTACGCGGCGGCGCAATACGCGTTCAACGACGGCGCGCTGTTGCGTCTCGCGCAAACCGTGAAAGACGCACTCGATCCGCAGGGCGTGCTCTCTCCGGGCAAGCAGGGCATCTGGCCCGAGGCGTGGCGTTCGGAGCGCGGCTATACATGATCGATTCGTGATCGATTGACTTAAGGCGGCGTAGCGATCGCAGCAAAGCGTACGGAGGACTCGATGGACAGGCGGGCTTTTCTCTGGGATGCCGGTGCCGTGGTGCTAGGCGTGGCATGGCAGGCGCATGCGCCCGGCATTGCGTTTGGCGAACGGGCGCCTCATGCGAGTGCAGCGTTGAAGGCGCGCGGCGCCGCGGTTTACGACCCGGCGCTCGCACAGGGCCGCGTGCTCGCGCGTGCAGCAGCGAGCGCGGGATGCGTTGCGTGGGCGCTCGGTGATGGTGATGCCGACATGCCCGATAACGACATCGGCACCCTGTGGCACGCGCGGATCGCGCGGCGTCTCGAGCCCGGCGCGGCCTTGATTGGCGCGTTGCGTCCCTCGGACCGTTTCGTGCTCACGCGGCTCGCCAGCGCGCGCGGGGTGACGCTGCACGACTTCGCTTAGGCAACCTTAGCAATATCGCATCGACATCTCACGTCTGTCACTTCTTCGCCGCTTTTGCGATTTCTTCGTCGCGCAGCTGGCGGCGCAGGATCTTGCCGATGGTCGATTGCGGCAGCGACTCACGGAACTCCACGATGCGCGGCACCTTGTAGCCCGTGAGCTGCTGGCGGCAGAACTGGATCAGCGCGGCTTCCGTGAGCGCGGGATCGCGCTTCACGATGAATACCTTCACGCGCTCGCCCTGCACCGGATCGGGCACGCCGATCGCCGCCACCTCGCGCACGCCGGGGTGCATCGCCACCACGTCCTCGATCTCGTTCGGATACACGTTGAATCCCGACACGAGAATCATGTCCTTCTTGCGATCGACGAGGCGGATATACCCGCGCGCATCCATCACGCCGATGTCGCCGGTCGTGAGCCATCCATCGGCAAACACCTTTGCCGTTTCGTCCGGGCGCCTCCAGTAGCCCTTCATCACTTGCGGGCCCTTGACACAGAGTTCGCCGGCTTCGCCGATGCCGGCCCACGTGCCGTCGTCCTTGCGAAAGCGCACCTGCGTGGAAGGCGCGGGCAGCCCGATCGAGCCTTCCGGATGCGCCTGGCCCGCGTCCGCGCGCGCGAGATCGACCGGATTCATCGAAACGATCGGCGAGCATTCGGTGAGGCCGTAGCCTTCCACGATGGGCTTGCCCGTTACGGCCCGGAACCGGTCGGCGATGGCCTTCTGCATGGCCATGCCGCCCGCCATCGCGAGCTTGAGGCCCGAGAAGTCACGCTGGCGAAACGCCGCGTTATCGAGCAACGCGCTATAGAGCGTGTTGACCGCGCTCATGCAACTGAACGTCTCGTGTTGCAGCACCTTCATCACACGTTTGATGTCGCGCGGATTGGCGATCAGGATGTTGCGTCCGCCGAGCGCAAGGAAGATCAGCGCATTGATGGTGAGCGAATAGATGTGATAGAGCGGCAAGGGCGTGAGCACCGTCTCGGCCCGGCCGTCGAGCTGGTTGCCGACCCAGGCTTTCGCTTGATGCACGTTCGCGAGCACATTGCCGTGAGTGAGCATCGCGCCCTTCGCGACACCCGTGGTGCCGCCCGTGTACTGGAGGAACGCGAGATCATCAGCGTGGGTCGCGACCGGCGCGTGCGGGGCGCGCGCGCCTTGTGCGAGTGCATCGAGAAGGCGCACCGCCTGCGGGAGGTGGTAGGGCGGCACCATCTTCTTCACGTGGCGCAGCATGAGGTTGATGAAGCGGCCCTTGAGGTTCAGTCCTTCGCCCAGCAAATCGCCGAGCGCCGTCACGACGATGCGTTGCACCTGCGTGCCGGGCAGCGCCGCTTCGAGCGTGGCCGCGAAATTCTCGAATACGACGATGGTCTGTGCGCCGCTGTCCTGCAACTGATGCGCAAGCTCGCGCACGGTATAGAGCGGGTTGACGTTGACGACCACGGCACCGGCCTTGAGCGTGCCGAAGAGGGCAACCGGATACTGCAGAGTGTTGGGCAGCATGATCGCGACGCGCTCGCCTGGCTGCACGCCCGCGCCTTGCAGCCAGGACGCGAACGCCGTGGCCTTGCGGGCGAGTGCGGCGTAGGTCATGGGTGAGCCGGCGCTCACGTAGGCGACGCGCTCGCCAAAGCGCGCCGTGCAGTCGTCGAAGAAATGGGTAAGCGACGCGTACTGGCTGGCTTCGATTTCGTGCGGCACGCCGGGAGGGTACGAGGCGTACCAGATGCCGTCGGTGTTCGGTGGGGCTGCCTGAGGTGGGGCCGCCTCAGGTGGAACCGCCTGAGGTGCGGAAGCTGCCACGGGACTCGCCGGATCAGGCTGGGGCGTTTCGCTCATAGTGGGTCTCCGGACGGTAGGGCAACCGATTGCAAACGCGTGTGCGCTTTCATCATGCAACGCCGCGCGCCGTGGAGCCAGGAGGTCTTACCCGGTGTACGGGCGCGGGCGCTCGACCATCGTCAAAACCAGCAAAAAGGCCGTGCGGGCGAACCCGGCACGGCCTTTTATTGTGTTGCTGCGGCGCGGCGTTACGGGGCCGCCGCGTGCGGCACGTCAGACGCCCGACACCTCTTTCGCGGTCTGCGTCATGTCGATGCCTCGACGTTCGCGGCTGAACGGGATCAGCACAGCGATCACGATGGCGACCGTGCCGGCGACGATCGCCATGGCCATCGAGTAGTCCTGGTTGTGCGTTTCGGCAAGCGACGCCTGCAGCGTGGCGTTCACCGAAGCGAACAGGTTACCGAGCTGATAAACGAGGCCCGGGAAAGTCGCACGCACTTCGTCAGGCGAAATCTCGTTGAGGTGAACCGGGATCACGCCCCAGGCGCCCTGCACCGAAATCTGCATGAGGAACGCGCCGAGCGCGAGCAGCACCGGCCCTTGCGAGAATGCCCACAGCGGCAGCACGGGCAGCGCGATCAGCGCGGCGATGAAGATTGCCTTGCGACGGCCGATACTTTCTGAAACCCGACCGAAGAAGAGGCCACCCACGATCGCGCCGATATTAAGCACGATGGTGATGATCGAAACCGTGTGCGGGTCGAAGTGATGCTGTTCGCGCAGGAAGGTCGGATAGAGATCCTGCGTGCCGTGCGAAAAGAAGTTGAACGCCGTCATCAGCACGATGGCGTACAGGGAAAGCTTCCAGTTGTGCTTGAGCGTGGTGAGCAGGCTCGGACGCGGACGCTTTTCCATCTCCTTGAAGGCCGGCGACTCAGGCACGTGCATACGCACATAGACCACGAGCAGCGCGGGCAGCACGCCGACGAAGAACATGCCGCGCCAGCCGATGTACTGATACAGCACGCCGAACACGATCGAGGCGAGCAGGAAGCCGCTCGGATAGCCCGCCTGCAGCAGCCCGGAAACGATGCCGCGCGACTTGGGCGGAATGGTTTCCATCGTGAGCGCGGAGCCCACGCCCCATTCGCCGCCCATCGCCACGCCGAAGAGCGCACGCAGGACGATGAAGGTTGCGAGGTTGGGCGAGAAGCCCGTGAGCAGTTCGAGTATCGAGTAGCACGCGATGTTGACCATCAGCGTGGGTCGGCGGCCGTATTTGTCGGCGAGTCGGCCGAATATCAGCGCGCCGAGCGGGCGCATGGCGAGTGTCAGCGTAATGGCAAAAGCCACTGCCGGGATTTTGGTGTTGAATTCGGTGGCGATGTCTTTCAGAACGAAAACCATCAGAAAGAAATCGAATGCATCGAGCGTCCATCCCAGGTACGCCGCGATCGTGACGTTCTTCTGTTCACGCGTCCAGCTCATGTTGATTGTTCTCCTGTGAAACTGGGTCAATGCCATGTCTCCTGTCAATCGCATTGGGCGCTTGTGTGCCCCGCGCGATCGCATGCATGTGTCGGCATTGCCTTGTGTGGCTTGGTTGTGTGACTTCGAGCGGCCCCCCCGCAATGGGCCACGCGCCAGCAGTGTACGCCCGGCATTAAACATTTGCATGCATCACGACTGGAACCCGTAGTAATCCCTGGGGAATTAAGCTATAGGCGAAAGCTTTTTGTTTTATTCGTAATTTAAATGTAATTAAAATGAAGGTCACTCAATGGCGCATGAGTTAGTCGACGTGCGCGAACGAATGCAAACGAGCGGGCATATGTCCGCTCGTTTGCTTTGAGAATTCACGCGTTGACAATCGTGTGGGCAAGCCGACCGCCGTGCTCGTCAAATCGGACACATCTGAGATATCGCGTGGACGGGCGCTGTCGTCGCGGCGCAAAGAAAAACGGCGGCGCCGCGCTCGAAGCGCTGCGCCGCCGCTGTGCCGGTCATCAGACCCGGCGATGCAATCCGCTATTAGAAGATGTTGCGGAAGCCGACAGCGACGCCGGTCTGGTTGTTGCGGCCCGGGAAATCGGCCGTTGCCGAGCCGGTGCCGCGCATGAAGTCGACCGTGCCATACACTTCGGTGCGCTTGGACAGCGAGTACTCGGCCAGCAGGACTGCCGAGTAGCGCACGCCGGTGCTGAGCGTCGCGCCATCTTCATTCAGGCCGTTCTTTGCGTGGTCGTAGTAGTACGCTGCGGTCAGCAGCAGCGGCGAGCTAACCTGCCACGTCGCGCCGGCATAGAGACCGTTGTCGATACGGTTGGTTTTCGTCACGGGCGTCACGAAGTTGATCGCCGCGGGCGAGTTCGCGGCTGCCATGTACTGGTCAACCACGCCCGTATTGTCCTGCCCCCACAGCCAGCCGCCGTACAGGTGGACCGGACCGAGCGCATAGACTGCGCCGAGGTTGGCCACGCGGTACTTGTTGTTGTGTGCGTCGCTATTTTGCTGGTAGCCCGCGAGCAGCGAGACCGGACCGGCTGCGTAGGTGGCCGTGAAGCCGTACATGTTGCTCGCGCCGACGCTGCCCGCCACGCCGCCGAAGCTGTACATGCCTTCGACTTCGAGGCCGCCGAACTTGCCGTCGTACTTGACCGAGTTGTTCTCACGCAGACCGTAACCGAGTGCGCCCGGCAGCCAGCCGTCCTGGTCGAAGTTGCCTACGGTCAGCGGGTCGAAGGTGTTACCCAGTTGATCGAACAGGGGCGTGTTCTGACGGCCCATCGTGACCGTGCCGTACTTGTTGCTCGACAGCCCCACGTACGCCATCCGGTTGAACAGCGTATTCGAGCTGGCCAGTTGGCCGTTCCAGAGGTTGAACCCGTTCTCGAGGCGGAAGACGGCCGAGAGGCCGCCGCCCAGATCCTCGGAGCCCTTCAGGCCCCAGCGGCTGCCGGTGATCGGACCTTGCGTCATCTGCAGCTCGTTGTCGTTGTGCGAGTTGGCGTTCGTGAGGTAGCGGATGCTGGTGTCGACGATGCCGTACAGCGTGACCGAGCTTTGCGCGAAGCTGTGCTGGCAAACCAATGCAAGGGCGAGGCCGCCGACGGCGGATGCGATCTGGGTGTGTCTCACGGTGGAATCCTTTCTTCTGCTGCGTGTTATCAGTGCGTCGGGCCGCCGGGGTGCCGGGGCCCGAATTTTTCTATGCCGAGCCGGTGGATGCCGGTCGGGGGGGCCGATGATAGACGCTCGGTGAAGGGGTGAAAACGCTTGCTGTCGCGCGATTGCAACGGTTGCGCGCGCAATTAACTCCTCGCGTGATTCTTTTTCAGGCTACCCAGCCCGCATACGCCCGGCGGCAAAAGCACAAATGCCGTTTAATGAACGGTCGTGCTTTTCCCTATTTGCCTGCGTGACGGACCTCGCTAGAATCGTTGGCATCTCATCGCGTTCCGTAATACGGAACGACGGCCGGTCGACAGACATCAAGGAGACGAAAGCATGCGGGTCAGGGAAATGTTCGAGCTGGGCGGTCAGGTCGCACTCATCACCGGCGGCTCGCGCGGGCTGGGTCTGCAGATGGCGCAGGCGCTCGGTGAGATGGGCTGCCACGTGGTGATCACGGCGCGCAAGGCCGACGAGCTGGCCGAGGCGGCGGCACATTTGCAGGCGCTCGGCATCAAGGCGACCACGATCGTGAGCGACCTGCAGCGCGCCGAGGCCGTGAAGCCGCTCGTGGACGAGACGCTCGCGGCCGGCGGTCAGATCGACATTCTCGTGAACAATGCGGGCGCCACATGGGGCGCCCCCGCGGAGGACTATCCTGACGAGGCGTGGCACAAGGTCATGAACCTGAACGTGACCGCGCCGTTCTTCCTCGCGCGCGAAGTGGGCAAGCGCAGCATGATCCCGCGCCAGCGCGGCAAGATCATCAACGTGGCTTCCATTGCCGGCCTGAAGGGGTCGCTCGGGCCCATGCAGACCATCGCGTACAACACCTCGAAGGCGGCGGCCATCAACTTCACGCGTGCGCTGGCTGCCGAATGGGGCAAGTACAACATCAACGTGAATGCGATCTGCCCGGGCTTCTTTCCCTCGAAGATGTCGGCGGGCCTGCTCGACAAGCTGGGGCAGGTGGTGATCGACCATACGCCGCTGCAGCGTCTCGGCGACGACGACGATCTCAAGGGCGCCGTGGTGTTTCTCGCGAGTCAGGCCTCGCGGCATATGACGGGCCAGTATCTCGCCGTGGATGGCGGCGCGAGCATCGTCTGATTACGCACGGTACGCGGCGCCAGCCAGCCCTCAGCGAGCGGCTGGTGCCTGCGTTCTTCACAAGTCTTGCCCGACGGAGCCTGCCATGTCCACGTCCGCCCCGACGCTTTCCGCCCATTCGCCGTCATCGCCGCAGCCGGCCTCGCCGCATTGGCCCTCGCATCTTTCCCCGCATCTGAGCATTCCGCAAACGAACCTCTTCTATAACGCAGAGGTCTCGGCGGCACGCTATCCCGACAAGCCGTTCATCGTCTTTTACGACACGCCCGTCACGTTCGCGCAGTTCAAGGACGAGGCCGAGCGCGTAGCCGGCTATCTGCAGCAGGAATGTGGCGTGAAGGCCGGCGACCGCGTGCTGCTCTACATGCAGAACAGCCCGCAGTGGGTCATCGCTTACTACGGCATCCTGCGCGCCAACGCCGTGGTCGTGCCGGTCAATCCGATGAACCTCACCGAGGAACTCGCGCACTACGTGGAAGACAGCGGCGCAACCACGGCCTTCGTCGCGCAGGACCTCTACCCGCGTATTGCGCCGCTCGTGCAGGAAGGCGAGGGCCTGCAGCATCTGCTCGTCGCGACGTATAGCGATTATCTGAAGTGCGAGCCGTTTGCGCCGCCGCCCGAGTTCGTGAGCGCGCCGCGCTCAGTGAGCGGCCCGGGCGTTGCGCACTGGATCGACGTGCTCGAGGCGCGCCGCGTACCCGGTGCGCTAACCGCCGGCCCCGACGACCTCTGCGTGATGCCGTACACCTCGGGCACGACGGGTAAGCCCAAAGGCTGCATGCACACGCATCGCAGTGTGATGGCGACGGCCGTGGGCGGCTGCAACTGGTTCGGAAGTAATCAGGATGCCGTACAACTTTCCGTGCTGCCGCTTTTTCACGTAACCGGCATGCAGGGCGGCATGAACAGCCCGATCTACAACGGCTCGACGGTGGTGCTGCTGCCGCGCTGGGATCGCGACGCCGCGGCGCGTGCGATCGAGCATTACCGCATCAACGGCTGGCAGGCGATTTCGACGATGGTGGTGGACTTCATCTCGAACCCGCGCATTCACGAGTACGACCTGTCGAGCCTCGCCTGGATGCGCGGCGGCGGCGCGACGATGCCCGACGCGGTGGTGAAGAAACTCAAGGATCTCACCGGGCTCGACTTCGTCGAGGGCTACGGCATGTCGGAAACCATGGCGGGCACGCATATCAATCCGCCGCAGCGTCCCAAGCCACAGTGTCTCGGCATTCCGGTATTCGACGTCGACTCGCGTGTGATCGATCCGATCACACTGGAGGAGGTGACGCCCGGCGAATCGGGCGAGCTGATCATGCATGCGCCGCAAGTGATGCAGGGCTACTGGCGCAACCCCAAGGCAACGAGCGAAGCGTTCATCGAACGCGACGGCAAGCGTTTCCTGCGGACGGGCGACCTCGTGAGGCGCGACGAAGAAGGCTACTACTTCATGACCGATCGCCTCAAGCGCATGATCAACGCGTCGGGCTACAAGGTCTGGCCCGCCGAGGTCGAAGCGCTGATGTACCGGCATCCGGCGATCAACGAGGTGTGCATCATCGGTACTCAGGACGCGCGTCGCGGCGAGACTGTGAAGGCCGTGGTCGTGCTCGATCCGAAACAGGTCGGCAGTGTGAACGAAGACGACATCATCGCGTGGGCGCACGACAACATGGCCGCGTACAAGGCGCCGCGCATCGTGCAGTTCGTCGACGCGCTGCCGAAGTCGGGCAGCGGCAAAATTCTGTGGCGCAAGCTCCAGGAAGAAGAGGCCGAGGCGCGCGGCAACGCCTGAGCGCGCAGGCTTACACAGTACTCCTTCGTTTTCCTTCAATATCGAACCCGTCTGGATAGCGCGCTAGTGCGCGCCAATCCAGACGGGTTGCGTCTTTATTGGGCCGCACTGTCGTGCGAACGCCTCAGGCGCCTGCAAGTGCGGGTAAACCGCCTTCGCGCCAATCCTGCTCCATGGCGGCTGCCATCCCCCATTCCTGTGAACCGCGTTGAGCGGGCGTGGTCATCGGCCATTCGCCCGGCGCCTGTGCGTTCTTGCGGGCAAGGATCGCCTCGCACAGGAACTCCATGCTGTACGCCTTCAGCAGATGCGGGTGATTCGTCTCGATATAGGCAGCGACGCGTTCATGTTCGCCGGCGATCGATGCGAGCGAGTAGAGCGTGCGCGCATCCCAGCGAAAACGCAGACCCAGTTCGGCAAATGCCGTATTGAATGCGCACAGCTGCGATTCCAGTTGATGATCGTGGCGGGTGTCCAGGTGGCTCATGGCTGTCTCCTCATGTCGAGTGGCGTGAAGCAAGAGTAGAAGCGCCAATGAATAAACGATAGTTAAAGTTTTTTTCGAAAAATATAAGTAAAGATGAATGGATTGCGGGTAGACCACCAAATCGTGTGAGACATGCACCCGGTACGCGTAAACCCCGCTTAGCCACGAGCGCGTTGCTGATATATTGTATTGGAAATATGAAATTCCCCAGCAGCGCCGGCTAAACAGAACGTTGGAGACAAACGACCGATGTCCGCCGAAAGAGAATTCGTCACCGGGATGCCCCCGGTTACCTTGACGCTGGAGCCGATCAACGCAACCGCTTCGCTGCGCGATCAGGCTTACGCGAAGCTCAAGCAGGCCATTGCCGAAACCGACATCTACCGGTCGCGAGACGAGATCCGGCTAGACGAGAAGGAATTGACCGAGAAGCTCGGCGTGAGCCGAACGCCTGTTCGCGAAGCAATGACGCTGCTGGAACAGGAAGGTTTTCTGCGTACGGTGCCGCGACGCGGTGTTTACATCTTGCGCAAGACGCGCAAGGAAATCGTCGAGATGATCTATATGTGGGCCGCGCTCGAAAGCATCGCCGCGCGCCTCGCCACGCAGCGCGCCTCGGACGATGACATCGCGGGCCTGCGGCGCATGTTCGCGACCTTCGGCGATTCGACGCCCTCGGACCATATAGAGGAGTACTCGGAAGCGAACATCATGTTTCACCAGTCGCTGGTGGAGCTTTCGAAGTCGCCCATCATCGTCGACACCATCAAGAACATCTTCATGCATGTGCGCGCGATCCGGCGCATGACGATCGCGCAGAGCGATCGCGCGTCGCGCTCGATCGTGGAGCACATGCGCATTATCGAAGCGCTCGAGGCGCGCGACACCGAGCGCGTCGAGCTGCTCGTACGGCAGCACTCGATCGAACTCGCGCTGTTCGTGGAAGCCAACTGCGATTTCCTGGACTGAAGCGCTGAGCGCGCCGCGTCGATCCGCTGGTTCATATCGGCTCGACGCATGAGTAAGCAGCATCGATGCGCGGATCGTCTGAATAAGCGCCGCGATGTTGAAAGATAAGTATGGAGTCCGTAACAAATTCGTTGGGGCGTTTGGGCCGATTGTAGGTACTTGCCCATGGTGTGCTGCACCAAAGTTTGCCGCTTTGTGAGCGATCGCATGAGACAACGGCGGTGCAGCGCGGCGCGATGCAGTGCAGCAAACGCGGCATGGGTAAAAAAACGTCTTGACTAATATTGTGTGTGGAATATTGTATATCACGAATCGCACAACGCCCCGCCAAAGAGGAGACGTCATGGCAGAAGCAGGCATCAACGAGGCACAGCAGAACCCTGTGCCGGAAGCGCAGCAAACGACCGATGGCTTTCATCTCGTCATCGACGCGCTGAAACTCAACGATATCGACACGATCTTCGGTCTCGTCGGTATTCCGATTACCGATCTCGCCCGTCTCGCGCAGGCCGAGGGCATGCGCTTCATCGGCTTCCGGCATGAGCAGAACGCCGGCAACGCCGCGGCCGTGGCGGGCTACATGACGAAGAAGCCGGGCATCTGCCTGACCGTTTCCGCGCCGGGCTTCCTCAACGGCCTCACGGCACTGGCGAACGCGACCACGAACTGCTTCCCGATGATCCTCATCAGCGGTTCGAGCGAGCGCGAGATCGTCGACTTGCAGCAGGGCGACTACGAAGAGATGGACCAGCTCAACGCCGCGAAGCCTTATGCCAAGGCGGCGTATCGCGTGCTGCACGCCGAGGACATCGGCGTCGGCGTGGCACGTGCGATTCGCGCGGCCGTCTCCGGCCGCCCCGGTGGCGTGTATCTCGACTTGCCGGCCAAGCTGCTTGCACAGACCATCGACGCGGTGAAGGCTCAGCAGTCGCTCATCAAGGTCGTCGACGCGGCGCCGCGCCAGATTCCCGCACCGGATGCGGTGCAGCGCGCTATCGACGTGCTCAGGAATGCGAAGCGTCCGCTGATCCTGCTCGGCAAGGGCGCGGCCTACGCGCAGGCCGATGCGCAAATCCGCGAACTGGTCGAGAAGAGCGGTATTCCGTATCTGCCGATGTCGATGGCCAAGGGTCTCTTGCCCGACACGCACGAGCAGTCGGCATCGGCCGCGCGCTCGTTCGTGCTGGCCGAGTCGGACGCCGTGGTGCTGATCGGTGCGCGCCTGAACTGGCTGCTCTCGCATGGCAAGGGCAAGACCTGGGGCGCGGCCGCCGGACCGAAGAAGTTCGTACAGGTCGACATCGCCCCGACGGAAATCGACAGCAACGTCGCCATCGAAGCACCGGTGATCGGCGACATCGGTTCATGCGTGGAAGCGCTCGTTGCAGCCCTCGGCAATGACTTCCCGAAGCCACCGGCAGAGTGGCTCGACGCCGTGGCCGATCGCAAGAACAAGAACCTCGAAAAGATGGCCGCGACGCTCGCGAAGAACCCGTCGCCGATGAACTTCCACAGCGCGCTGCGCGCCATCCGCGACGTGCTCAAGACACGCCCCGACATCAACGTGGTCAACGAAGGCGCGAACACGCTCGACTACGCGCGCAGCATCATCGACATGTACCAGCCGCGCAAGCGTTTCGACTCGGGCACGTGGGGGATCATGGGCATCGGCATGGGCTTCGCGATCGGCGCAGCGGTGACGAGCGGCACGCAGGTCGTGGCGATCGAAGGTGACAGCGCGTTCGGCTTCTCGGGAATGGAACTCGAAACGATCTGCCGCTACAACCTGCCGGTCTGCACCATCGTGTTCAACAACAACGGCGTGTATCGCGGCACGGACGTCAACCCGAGCGGGGGCTGTGACGTCGCGCCGACGGTGTTCGTGAAGAACGCGCGCTACGACAAGATGATCGAGGCCTTCGGCGGCATCGGCCATCAGGCGACGACGCCAGAAGAACTGACGAGCGCGCTGCTCGAAGCGATCGCGTCGGGCAAGCCCACGTTGATCAACGCAGTCATCGACGAATCGGCCGGGACCGAAAGCGGCCGGCTCACGAATCTGAATCCGCAAAGCGCGGCCATGAAGAAATAAGCCCCCATAAATCAGGTAGATCAGATCGATCAGGTAGACCAGGAGATACGAGAAATGAGCAAACCCCTCGACGGTATCAAGATCATCGACTTCACGCACGTACAGGCCGGTCCCGCCTGCACGCAGATGCTCGCGTGGTTCGGTGCGGACGTGATCAAGGTGGAGCGCCCCGGCGCCGGCGACGTGACGCGCTCGCAACTGCGCGACATTCCCGAAGTCGATGCGCTGTACTTCACCATGCTCAACAGCAACAAGCGCTCGCTCACGCTCGACACGAAGAAGCCCGAAGGCAAGGAAGTGCTGGAAAAGCTGATTCGCGAATCGGACGTGATGGTCGAAAACTTCGGCCCCGGTGCGCTGGACCGCATGGGCTTCACGTGGGAGCGCATCAAGGAACTCAACCCGAAGATGATCGTTGCTTCGGTGAAGGGTTTCAGCGAAGGCCATCACTACGACGACCTCAAGGTCTATGAGAACGTCGCACAGTGCGCGGGTGGCGCGGCTTCGACCACGGGCTTCTGGGACGGCCCGCCCACGGTGAGCGCCGCTGCGCTCGGCGACAGCAATACGGGCATGCACCTCGCCATCGGCATTCTCACGGCGCTGATCGGCCGGGACAAGACGGGCAAGGGCCAGAAGGTGGCCGTGTCGATGCAGGACAGCGTGGTCAACTTGTGCCGTGTGAAACTGCGCGACCAGCAGCGTCTCGACCGCGTGGGCTTCCTCGAGGAATACCCGCAGTACCCGCACGGCACGTTCAGCGACGTGGTGCCGCGCGGTGGCAACGCAGGCGGTGGCGGCCAGCCGGGCTGGGTTCTGAAGTGCAAGGGCTGGGAAACGGACCCGAATGCGTACATCTACTTCACGGTGCAGGGCCACGCGTGGGAGCCGATCTGCCGTGCTCTGGGCAAACCCGAATGGATCGACGACCCGAACTACGCTACTGCGCAGGCGCGTCAGCCGCATATCTTCGACATCTTCGCAACGATCGAAGCGTGGCTCGCCGACAAGACCAAGTTCGAAGCGGTCGACATCCTGCGCAAGTTCGATATTCCGTGCGCACCGGTGCTCAGCATGAAGGAAATTGCTAATGACCCGTCGCTGCGCGCTAGCGGTACTATCGTCGAAGTGCCGCACAAGGAGCGCGGCTCGTACCTCACGGTGGGCAGCCCGATCAAGTTCTCGGACCTGCAGCCGGAGATCACGGGTTCGCCGCTGCTCGGCGAGCACACCGACCAGGTGCTGGCCGACCTCGGCTACACGGCGCAACAGATCGCGGCGCTGCACGAGGTGCGCGCGGTTTGAGTTCCGCATCGAGTTCCACGAGCTGAATGCAGGAAGCGGGCGCGGCCAACGCCGCGCCCGCGCAGCACCGCAATACCAGACTGGCAGGCAGGACGCCGCGCGGCATGTGCAATGCGTGCCGCGCGGCGACGATAAACGACATCCCCCCACATAGTCATCGCCATGCAATCCGCCATCGATTTCGAGCAGCTCGCAAACGCCATCGGGGACGCCATCGTCATCTCGGACGCAGCCGGCGACATCACATTCTGGAATCCGGCGGCCACGCGCATGTTTGGCTATACCCAAGAAGAAGCGCTCGGCAAGACGCTCGATCTGATCATTCCCGAGCGGCTGCGCGGCCGCCACTGGGAGGGCTATCACAAGACGATGGCGACCGGCCAGACGCGCTATGGCAACGACGTGCTGCGCGTGCCGGCCGTGGACAAGGCGGGTAAGGCACTTTCCATTGCCTTCACCGTGGCGCTGCTGCACTCGCCGCAGGGCGAACTCGACGGCATCGTCGCCGTGATTCGCGACGAGACGGTGCGCTTCCAGGAGGAGCGCGCGCTCAAGAAACGCATCACCGAACTCGAAGCACAGGCACAGCAATCCTGAAACCTCGGGAGCACTTCGATGCACACCGAAAGACTCGGACATTTCGAGGTCGAACTCTCGGCCCGGCAAATGATTCACAACGGCGGCTGGGCCGCGTTCGCCGCGATCCACGCGGTCGAGCCCGCTGCCGACGAACCGGCGGCCGCCGTATTGCCCCGTCAATGGGTGGTCGATGAAACCGTATTCGAAAGCGAGGCGGCTGCGATTGCCGGTGCACGGCAGGCGGCGCTCGCTTTTCTCAAGAGCGGCAATTCGCCCAGCCTGGGCACGTCATAGGGCACAGCCCTCATCGAGCCGCGGCACACAGAATTCCAACATGGGGCCGGACTAAGGCGCGAAAGCGCCAACTCCGGCCGACACAGGAGACGTTTCATGAAGTCGTGGCTACGCTTTCGGCGCGCCAGATGCATTGGCGCGCCGCCGATTCCGTTTGTTCTCGCCGCAGCGCGCACTTTTGTGCAGCAGGGAGGCGCATCATGGCGATGACGATTGCGGTCCCCCGTGAGATACACGAAGGCGAACGACGCGTTGCGGCGACGCCAGAAAGTGTGGCACAACTAATCAAACTGGGCTATGCCGTCGAGGTCGGAACGACGGCCGGCGCCAGTGCCTCCTACCCGGACGACGCTTACCGTGCGGCAGGCGCGCGCGTCGTGGACGATGCGCAGGCGCTCTTGAGCGGCGCGGATATCGTCATCAAGGTGCGTCCGCCTTCGAGCGAAGAAGTGCAGCGTCTCAAGCCCGGCGCGACGCTAATCGGTTTCATCTGGCCCGCGCAAAACGCCGCGCTGCTCGAACAACTCGCGGCGCGCGAGGTCACGGTGCTCGCGATGGACTGCGTACCGCGCATCTCGCGCGCGCAGAAGCTCGACGCATTGAGTTCGATGGCGAACATGGCCGGCTATCGCGCGGTCGTCGAGGCGGCCCAGCATTTTGGCCGCGTTTTCACGGGGCAGATCACGGCGGCCGGCAAGATGCCGCCCGCCAAAGTGCTCGTGATCGGCGCGGGCGTGGCCGGGCTCGCGGCGATCGGCGCCGCGCGCGGTCTTGGCGCCATCGTGCGCGCATTCGATACGCGCCCCGAAGTCGGCCAGCAGGTCGAAAGCATGGGCGCGGAGTTCTTGAGCATCGACATCGAGGAGGAGGGGGGCGGCACGGGCGGGTACGCCAAACAGATGAGCGCGAAGTTCATCGAAGCGGAGATGGCACTTTTCGAGGCCCAGGCGCGCGAGGTCGACATCATCATCACGACGGCGCTCATTCCTGGCAAACCGGCACCGCGCCTCATCGACGCGAAGACGGTGGCGTGCATGCGAGCCGGTAGCGTGATCGTCGACATGGCGGCCGAGCAGGGCGGCAACTGCGAACTCACACGCCCGGGTGAAGTCGCGAATGCGAACGGCGTGACCGTCATTGGTTACACGGATCTGCCGAGCCGCATGGCGAACCAGTCGAGCCAGCTCTACGCGACCAACGTCCGCCATCTGTTGACCGATCTCACGCCCGCGAAAGACGGCGAGTTGAAGCTCGACATGGACGACGTCGTGCAGCGCGGCACCACCGTCATGCAGCGCGGCCAGGTCTGCTGGCCGCCGCCGCCCGTGCAGGTCTCGGCAACGCCGCGAGCGGCTGCACCGGCGAAGCCCGTTGCCGTCGCGAACGCCAACGCGAAAGAGGAAACCGCGCAAGCGGCTCGCCGCAACGGCGTCTGGTCGCTCGCGGTGCTCGTCGTTGCCGCGTTGCTGCTGCTCGCGCTCGGCGCGGTCGCGCCGCCGGCGTTCGTCGCGCACTTCACCGTGTTCGTGCTGGCCGTGTTCGTCGGCTATCAGGTGGTCTGGAACGTCACGCCCTCGTTGCATACGCCGCTCATGAGCGTGACGAATGCGATCAGCGGGATCATCGTGATCGGCGCGTTGCTGCATCCGGGCAACGCCAGCACGATCGTGACCGTGCTGGCGGGCATTGCCCTGGTCGTCGCGACCATCAACATCGCGGGCGGCTTTCTCGTCACCCAGCGCATGTTGAAGATGTTCCAACGGACCTGAGGAGACGTCATGCTCAACGGAATCGGCAACATGGCGTGGCTCGGCGCGGCGACGCTCTTCATCCTCAGCCTGCGCGGGCTGAGTCATCCCGCCAGTGCGCGGCGCGGCAACCTGTATGGCGTGACCGGCATGGTGATCGCTGTGCTCGCCACGCTGCTCGTCACGGGCGGTGAGGGCCTGCAGATCGCGCTCATCGCCGCGCTGGTGGGCGGCGGCCTTGGCGCAATCCTCGCGCGCCGCGTGGAAATGACGCAGATGCCTCAGCTCGTCGCGGTGCTGCACAGCTTCGTCGGCCTTGCGGCCACGCTCATCGCCTTTGCGAACTTTCTCTCGCCAAAGGTCGCAATGAGCGGCGTCGAGCGAGCGATTCACGACACCGAGATCTATGTCGGCGCCTTTATCGGCACCGTCACGTTCAGCGGTTCGATTGTCGCGTTCCTGAAGCTGCAGGGCACGGTGAGCGGCAAGCCGCTCGTGCTGCCCGCGCGGCATCTGCTCAACGCGGTCGTGCTGGGGGCCTGTATCGTGCTCGGCTATCGCTTCGTCAGTGCTCCTGATGGCGGCGACGCGCTCTACGCGCTCATCGTGATGTGCGTGCTGGCGGCGGCGCTCGGCGTGCACCTCGTGATGGCGATCGGCGGCGCGGACATGCCCGTGGTGGTCTCGATGCTCAACAGCTATTCGGGCTGGGCTGCGGCGGCAACGGGCTTCATGCTCGATAACGATCTGCTCGTTACGACAGGGGCGCTGGTTGGATCGAGCGGCGCGATTCTCAGCTACATCATGTGCCGCGCGATGAATCGCAGCTTCGTTTCGGTGATCCTCGGCGGCTTCGGCGCGGTGAGTGCTACGGCAAGCGCGTCCCCGCAAGGCGAAGTCGTGGCGACCAGCGTGGACGAAGTGGGGTCGCTGCTGCGCGATGCGCAGGAGGTCGTGATCGTGCCGGGCTATGGCATGGCTGTCGCGCAGGCGCAAGGCACCATCAGCGAGATCACGCGGCGGCTGCGTGCGCTCGGCATTCGCGTGCGGTTCGGCATTCACCCCGTTGCGGGGCGCTTGCCTGGCCACATGAACGTGCTGCTCGCGGAAGCGAAGGTGCCCTACGACATCGTGCTTGAAATGGATGAAATCAACGAAGACTTCACGAGCACCGACGTCGTGCTCGTGATCGGCGCGAACGATATCGTCAATCCGGGTGCGCAGGAGGATGCGGGCAGCCCGATCGCCGGCATGCCGGTGCTGGAGGTGTGGAAGGCGCGCACCGTGGTCGTCTCCAAGCGCAGCATGGCGACGGGCTATGCGGGCGTGGACAATCCGCTTTTCTATAAGGACAACACACGAATGCTGTTTGGCGATGCGAAGGGCAGCGTCGATGCGCTGCTGCGGCAACTCGAAGCGGCTTGACGTTTGGAGCAAGGCGCGGCGGGCTCACGTCTGCCGCGCTGGCTGTAACGCGGGAAACGGCGGACGCACCGGCGTCGAAGCGATGCAAGACAAGCCCGCGCGCAATCACAACAGATGGAGACAGACAACGTGGCATATACCGATCGTATCGATGGCGGCTACACGGCCCGGCGGCACAACCGCTGGGTGCAACTCGTTGCCGGCATTCTCTGCATGGGGCTCGTCGCGAACCTGCAGTACGCGTGGACGCTCTTCGTCGTGCCGATGGACGCACGGCATCACTGGGGGCAGGCTGCGATCCAGCTCGCCTTTTCGATTTTCATCGTGACGGAAACCTGGCTCGTGCCCGTAGAGGGCTGGCTCGTAGACCGCTTCGGCCCGCGCCCCGTGGTGATGGGCGGAGCGTGCTGCGTGGCGCTCGGCTGGGTGCTCGACGCGTGGGCGCCCGCGCTGCCGGTGCTTTACGTCGCGGCAGTCATCTCGGGTATCGGCGCGGGGTGCGTGTACGGCACGTGCGTCGGCACCGCGCTCAAATGGTTTCCGGACCGGCGCGGTCTCGCCGCCGGCATGACGGCGGCAGGCTTTGGCGCGGGGGCGGCGCTCACGGTCATCCCGATCTCGAACATGATCCAGCAGTCGGGTTATGAGCGCGCATTCGTATTCTTCGGACTCCTGCAGGGTGCCTGCATCATGTTGCTCGCGCTGGTGATGGTTCGGCCGAAGCCTCCCGCTTACGCGGCGGGCATGAAGCGCATCGTGGCGACGAAGACCGACTACACGACGAGGCAAATGGTTCGCGCGCCCGTATTCTGGGTGATGTATGCGATGTTTGTCTGCGTGGCGGCGGGCGGCATTATCGCCACGGCGCAGATTGGCCCGATCGCGAAGAGCTACGGCTTCGCTTCGATGCCGGTCACGCTCGTCGCGGCGACGCTGCCGCTGCTCACCATGACGCTCTCGATCAACAATCTTTGCAACGGCTTTACGCGGCCGCTGTGCGGACTCATTTCGGATCGCATCGGCCGCGAGAATACGATGTTCATCACGTTTCTCGGCGAGGGGCTCGCGCTGCTAGGCTTGCGCGCATTCGGCCACGACCCGTATCTCTTCATGCTGTTCTCGGGGCTCGTGTTCCTGTTCTACGGCGATATCTTTTCGAACTTTCCCGCAACCTGCGCCGATACGTTCGGAGCGAAATATGCGGCCGGCAATGCGGGCACGCTCTATACCGCGAAGGGGACCGCGGCGATGCTCGTGCCTGTCGCCACGCTGCTGGCGATCCAAGGCGGCTGGAACATGGTGTTCGACATGGTCGCCTGCGTGGCGATGATGGCGGGGGTGAGCGCAAAGGTGATCTTGCAGCCCATGCGCCGGCGCTGGATCTTTCAGTCGGGAGAGGAGGCGAGGATTGCCGATTCGGCGTTCGTCCCTTCGCCGCTCGGCTCACATGAGTGAGCGCGCTTGATGCACGCTCCAGAGGCGTTACGGGCGGGCGGTGCGGTCGTGATCGCTATGGGCGGTTGCGGGGCGCAACGCCCGCATCATCCGCGCCGCGCTCTGTAGTCTTGCGCGCACGCGCGAGCGACGAACGCGCCGCGTATCGATGCGGGCCTGATCACGACGCGGGTCCGTTTCGGCGGCCCGCTCGTTTTCGAGCCCGAGATGGGCATAGCGGCCGTCGCTCGCGCTCTTGTCGAGCCAGTGCTCGGGCAGCCGGGTTGCGATCAGCCAGGTCGCAGCGGCACCAAAGCTGACGGCGACAACCGCTGCGACGACAACGAATTCCATTCGGTCTTCCTCAATCGACTTGTCATGGGTTTGCACGCACGCGCCGTGCCGTGTGGCAATGTATACCATGAAACATAACGAAGCGAAGCGGGCGGATACAGACCGCAAAACAAAAAAGCCCGCAAATTTGCGGGCTTTTTCGATGAATCCTGTGTGCTGCTAGTTCTGCTTGATGAGACGTGGTGCCCAGGAGAGGACTCGAACCTCCACAGTGTTGCCACCGCTAGGACCTGAACCTAGTGCGTCTACCAATTCCGCCACCTGGGCACGTCTTCAAGCTAGAAGGAAATTATGACGCGATTTCGCGTGCCCGTCAATAGATCTTTTCAAAAAATCTTCATCCAGGGAACGCGGCTGCTGCGTTTTGCGCGATAGCAGGGCAGATGTACTCGTTGCTGCGCCGAAAATGACAAAGGCCGGCATGAAGCCGGCCTTTTGAATCTGGTGCCCAAGAGAGGACTCGAACCTCCACAGTGTTGCCACCGCCAGGACCTGAACCTGGTGCGTCTACCAATTCCGCCACCTGGGCAAGGTGTCGTTTGCTATACAACGTGTTGTGCAGCAAAGACCGAAATTATAGCGGGATCAGAGTGACTGTCAAGCGTTTTGTGGAGGGCGAGAAAACGCGGTTGCGCAAGCGTTGCAGAGCGCGTCGAGCAGCCGTCTCGTCGCGCCGCAAGGCCGCTCCCACGGCTCGTAGGGTGCGATGCGGGTGTTAGAATGCCTCGCAGAAGTTCCGCCGGAAACGTACGTGGTTCAGGGTGTTGCGTGCAGCGTGGCGCACGCAGTGCGAGCGGCCAGGCAATTCACGTACGGGCCGGCAGATTGCAGCACTCGAAGACCGGGCGCAGCTCGAATGTCACGCACATTCAGGCCGCGCGAAATCCGACGTCCACGCAACGAGAACAACCATCGACAAGCCCTTGAGCAAATATCCGTACCCGATTCCCAGCCGCGAAGAGATTCTCGGCGTGCTGCGAACCAGCGACTCGCCGTGCACCGCGAACGATATCGCCGAGGCGCTCGCCATCAAGCGCCAGGAGCGTGAAGGGTTCTTCAGGCGGCTCGCCGCCATGGAGCGCGACGGGCAGATCCGGCTCGACCCGCGCGGCCACTACCAGCTTGCCCATCCTTCGAATTTCGTCGCAGGGCGCGTGCAGGGGCATCGCGACGGCTACGGCTTCCTCGTGCGCGACGACGGGCAGGACGATCTGTTCCTGCCGCAAGGCGAAATGCAGAAGGTCATGCACAACGACCGCGTGCTCGCGCGCATCGTCGGCTATGACCGGCGCGGGCGGCCGGAAGGGCATATCGTCGAAGTCACCGACCGTGCGAACCGCAGTGTCATCGGGCGCCTGCTCAACGAGAACGGCGCGCTGATCGTCGCGCCGGAAGACAAGCGCATCGGCCACGATATCCTCGTCACGCAGAATCCGAAGAAGGCCAAGGTCGGCCAGGTCGTGGTCGTCGAACTCACCGATTTCCCCAGCCGCCACTCGCAGCCGCTCGGCCGGGTGATGGAAGTGCTCGGCGACATCGACGACCCGGGCATGGAGATCGAGATCGCCGTGCGCAAGTACGGCGTCCCGCACGAGTTCAGCAAGCCCGCGCTCGACGAAGCCGCGAAGCTGCCCGACGCCGTGCGTCCCACGGACATTCGTTATCGCGTGGACTTGCGCGACGTGCCGCTCGTCACCATCGACGGCGAAGATGCGCGTGACTTCGACGACGCCGTGTATTGCGAGCCGATGCAGGTCGGCAAGGGCGAGGGCTTCCGCCTGATCGTCGCCATCGCCGACGTCTCGCATTACGTGCTGCCGGGCGGCGGCCTCGGTGTGGACGCCATCGAGCGCAGCACGTCGGTGTACTTCCCGCGCCGCGTGATTCCGATGCTGCCCGAGAAGCTCTCGAACGGGCTCTGTTCGCTCAATCCGCATGTCGACCGCTGTGTGCTCGTGTGCGACATGGTGATCACCGCGCGCGGCGAGATCAAGGCGTACCAGTTCTATCCGGGCGTCATGCACTCGGCGGCGCGGCTCACGTATACCGAAGTCGCGGCGGTGCTCACCAACACCAAGGGCCCCGAGGCGACGCGCCGCGCGGCACTGTTGCCGCAGCTGCAGAATCTCTATGGCGTGTACAAGTCGCTGTTCGCCGCGCGCCAGAAGCGTGGCGCAATCGATTTCGACACGACCGAGACGTATATCGTCTGCAATGCGCAAGGCAAGATCGAGCAGATCGTGCCGCGCCAGCGCAACGATGCGCACAAGCTGATCGAAGAGTGCATGCTCGCGGCCAACGTATGCGCGGCGGACTTCATGAAGCGCCACAAGCACCCGGGCCTGTACCGCGTGCACGCGGGGCCAACCGCCGAAAAGCTCGAAAACCTGCGCACCTTCCTGCGTGGCATGGGCCTTTCGCTCGGCGGCGGCGACACGCCGCACGCGAGCGACTACGCCGCGCTGATGGCGCATATCCGCGACCGGCCCGACGCGCAGATGCTGCAGACCATGCTGCTGCGCTCGATGCAGCAAGCTGTGTACAGCCCGGACAATATCGGTCACTTCGGTCTTGCCTACGAGGCGTACGCGCACTTCACGAGCCCGATTCGCCGCTATCCCGACCTGCTCACGCACCGCGCGATCTACGCGATCCTGCAGGGCAAGAAGTATCAGCCGCAGGCGCCTGAGGGCGTCGAGCTCAATACCGCGCTCTCGCCGCGCGCCCGCGCGCTGCAGGCCGAGGACGAGGAAAAGCGCGGCAAGCGCGCCCGGGGTGCCAACACGGCGATCTGGGAAGAGCTGGGTCTGCACTGCTCGGCGAACGAGCGCCGCGCCGACGAAGCCTCGCGCGACGTCGAGGCCTGGCTCAAGTGCTACTTCATGCGCGACAAGCTCGGCGAGGAGTACGGCGGGATGGTGAGCGGCGTGACGTCGTTCGGCATTTTCGTGCAGCTCGACGCGCTCTTCATCGAAGGTCTCGTGCACGTGACGGAACTGGGCTCGGATTACTTCCAGTACGACGAGATCAAGAACGAACTGCGTGGCGAGCGCACGGGCATTCGCTATCGTCTGTCGGACCGCGTGCGCGTGCAGGTGAGTCGCGTGGATCTCGACGCGCGCAAGATCGATTTCCGCCTCGTGCGCGATACGCCTGTGAAGCCGGGCGGCAACCGGCCGATGCCGGTTGACAAGGGCGGCATGGAAGGTGGACCGCGCGTGCGCGCGTTGCCGGGCGGCGACATGGCGCGCCAGAAGAAAGCCGCGCCGGCGCCTAGCGTCGCAGTGAAGGAGGCGCGCGCGGCGCGCGGCGCCGCCAAGACCGCGAAAAAGCGCTCGGCCGTGAAGCCGACGCCCAAGAAGCAGGCGGCGCGCAAGAAGCGCTGAGCACCTGCATGCGGAGCGCCAACGTGCTCCGCAGCCGTTTCATTATCCGGGCCGCGCCACTGTGCGCGCGCCCGGTTTTTTCACTTGCAAGCCGCGTCTGGTGTTTCCACATGGGCGCGGCTTGCATACGCCGGACCGCACGACGCGGCCGGCTGACTATCGTTGCCGGCGGCGCTGTGTCTGCGCCGCAAAACGTTCATCAGGGGTTGTCTCAGTCATGTCACGTCTCAAGGTTCTTTACGGGTTTCATGCGGTGACCGCACGCTTGCGGCACGACGCGTCCACGGTCGAGGATGTCTACTACGATCCGACGCGCCGCGACCGCCGCATGCAGGACTTCCTGCACGCCGCGAAGGAAGCCGGCGCGCGCGTGATCGCAGCCGACGAAACGCGCCTCTGGGGTCTTGCGCACACGGAGCGGCACCAGGGCGTGGTGGCCCGCGTGCACGATCTGGCGCTCGCGCAGAACCTCGCTGAGCTGCTCGACGGCATCCAGGGCTCGCCGCTCCTGCTCGTGCTCGACGGCGTGACTGATCCGCACAATCTCGGCGCGTGCCTGCGCGTGGCCGACGCGGCCGGCGCACACGCGGTGATCGCCCCGCGCGACCGCGCCGTCGGTCTGAACGCCACGGCCGCGAAAGTGGCGAGCGGCGCGGCGGACACCGTGCCCTATATCACCGTGACCAATCTCGCGCGTGCGCTGCGCGAACTCAAGGACGCGGGCGTATGGGTGGTGGGCACCGCCGGCGACGCGAGCGCGAACCTCTACCAGACCAAGCTCGACGGTCCTGTCGCGCTCGTGCTGGGCGCCGAAGGCGAGGGCATGCGCCGCCTCACGCGCGAAACCTGCGACGAAGTCATGCAGATTCCGATGGCGGGCACGGTCGAGAGCCTGAACGTTTCCGTCGCTTCGGGTGTTTGCCTGTTCGAAGCGGTGCGCCAACGCTCGGTCGCACGCTGATTGCCTGCTGACCGCCCGCAGGATCACGCATTTCGCGGTCCTGCGGGATGCGGGCAGCCCGCGCCCGCATCTCCGGTAAACTATGCGTATTCCGCGTTTTTCTCCTCCTCGGGCTGTACTCCCATGACTCAAGACGAACTCAAGCAACTGGTCGGCCAGGCCGCCGCCGACTATGTCAATTCGAACGTGCCGGAAGGCGCCGTAGTCGGCGTCGGCACGGGCTCCACCGCGAACTGTTTCATCGACGCGCTGGCGGCGAGCAAAAGCCGCTACCGCGGCGCCGTGTCGAGCTCGGTCGCGACCACCGCGCGCCTCGAAGCGCACGGCTTCAAGATTTTCGACCTCAACGAGATCGAATCGCTGCCCGTGTACGTGGACGGCGCCGATGAAATCGACGGCACCGGCGCCATGATCAAGGGCGGCGGCGGCGCGCTCACGCGCGAGAAGATCGTCGCGTCGGTGTCGGACGTGTTCGTCTGCATCGCCGATGCGAGCAAGCGCGTCGACGTGCTCGGCCAGTTCCCGCTGCCCATCGAAGTCGTGCCGATGGCGCGCACGGCCATTGGCCGCCGCGTGACGGCGCTCGGCGGCGTGCCGGTACTGCGCGTGCAAAAAGACGGCTCGCCCTTTATCACCGACAACGGCAACGAGATTCTCGACGTGAAGGGCCTGCGCATCAGCGACCCGCGCACGCTCGAGGCGCATGTCAACGCATGGCCGGGCGTGGTGACGGTGGGTCTGTTCGCCACACGCGGCGCGGACTTCTGCCTGCTCGGCGGTGAAAACGGCGTCGAGCGCATCGATTACCGCAAGGCCTGAGCGGCCTCGCGCGAGCGGCGCGTGCAACAGGCTTGCGCCTGATTGCCTGTGCGCTGCCGCTCTTTTTTCCGGCAGGCCTGCGTGGCCTGCCGAACCGAACGTCGCGATTAATCATTAAAAGAACGCGATTTTCCGGATCTGGTTGTCCGCGCATCTATCTGAAACTTCAATTTGCCCTTCAATTATCTTTGAAAGGGAATCTCCGAAATCAAGACGTTCGCAATTCGCTACGTTGAGAACCGCACACAAAAATGCGAATGACGTAGCAATAGTCTGACTGTCTGAGATATAAATTCACCGTCCGGCGACGTTATGCAAGCAGTTCGCTAAAAGAGACGTCGAAGCGACCGGGCAGGGGAAGGGCGGCGCGCGAAAATGCGCGGCGGCCCAAGGGTTTCGGTCAGGCGGTGCGTAGAGAGTTGCTGGCGTACGCTGCGTGGTGCACGGGGAAATAATGACAACAGCAGGTGTTGGACGATTTGTGTCGGACTACTATTCAATTCGGCCCGCCAAAAGCACAGGATTTTACGGGGCATTCCTTTCTGTTCTCCGGATTTTCAATTCTGCATGATCGCCTGATTTACGCGAATGCGTAAAGCTTAAGGGTGTTCTGCGCGCGAATCTAATCTGGTAACTCCATTAAACGGTCTTCCCGGTATCGGGATGGTCCGTGGGGATATTCGCGTGTTTTAAATGCAGCGATTTTATCGGCATTGCAATTGAAGTCGTGTTAAATGCGCCCGCGCTATCAGGGGGAGTGCGCGCGCATTCATCCAACGTTCCCCTGCTTTATCAGGAAGACCACAATCATGAAGAAGATTCAGGCCATTTCGCTCGCCGCCATGCTCTCTTTCGCTTCGGCTGCCGCATTCGCAGGCGGTGCCGGCGGTATGGGCGCGCCGTCGTCCTCCACCACGTCGGCGGTGGGCGCAGCGGGCGTCGGCTTTGGCGCTACGGCACTGACGTCGAACTCGACCTCGTCGGTCAACGGCAGCTTCACGTCGGCGCTGACGGTGCCGGGCCATATCGACGCTACGGTGTCGCAAGGCAACCAGTCGTTCTCGAACGCGAGCCTCACGTTCGGCTCGAGCTACACGACGCAAAACGGCAACTCGCAGACCTACGGCCAGACGGCTAACGGCAACGTCGGCCAGACCGGCACGACGACCACGAACCAGAATTCGTCGACGCTCGGCTTCACGAGCGCCACGCAGTCGGGTTCGCAGAACTTCAACTCGTCGGTGATCAACACGTCGTTCAACGGTTCGAGCGGCAGCTACGGCGGCTCGGGCTTCACGTCGAACGCGACGGCGAACGGCACCGGCACGGCCAATGCCGATGGCGGCGTCGGCATCGTCGCAGCGGGCGGTTCGGGTTCGCTCACGGGCGGCATGCACTGGTAATCCGAACGGGTCAGCCGTTCACTAGCGCGTCGGAGAGGGGGCGATGTCCCCTTTCCGTTACGGAGAGAAGAATGAGCAAGCTGAAACAAAAAATTGCCGTTGCCGGGGTGTTGCTGTTTGCAGGCGCCGCGTGGGCGCAAACCACGCCGACGATGACATCGGGGACCACGTCCACGTCGAGCCAGACGAGCACGGTTTCCAATACCGTCGTATTGCCGAGCGGCGGTACGTCGGACGTCACGTATCACGGCGGCTACGATGTGCGCACGACGCCGACGGTCTACGCGCCGGCCTTGACGGCCTCGGTGACGGAGACCTGCTGGGGCAGCATTTCCGCTGCGGTGTCGGTGGTGGGCGTGGGCGCGACGGCGGCGGGCACCATCAAGGATATGGATTGCAACAAGCGCCTGAATGCGGCTGTGGCATGGCGCATGGACCGCAAGGACATTGCGTTCAACATCATGTGTCAGGAAGACGACTTCCGCGAGGCTGCCGCGCTGACCGATCATCCTTGCGGCGACAATCGCAAGGTCGCGAAGAACGATGGCGCGCCCGTGCAACTGCGTAATGCCGACACGAGCCCGGATCCTAAGCTTCAGGAGCCGACCGACCCGTTCGTGCGCGAACGCGAGAATTTGCCCGCCTTGCCGCTTGCACAGGCGCTCGTGCCCGCGGCTCATTGAATCGCGCAAGGCTGAAGAGAAGAGGGCGCGCTCCTGTTCTCTCCAGCTGGCGCCACAAGATACGATCGATTCGGTATCCTGTGCATTCCCGTTCCCTTCGAGCCTTACCTGACTGGTCGCGCGACGGCGCAGGAAAAGCGGGCAGGCGCGCAAAAGCGTGCCGCTACGGGCACGCTTTGTCAGAAGGACGAGATGCGGATGAACTCGCGGCGCGCAACGAAAACGCGCGCGATTACGCGCTCACTCGACCGTTTCCGCCTGGTGCAGGCGCGGCAGCAGCCGGTCGAATTCGCGGCGCACGAGTCCGTAGCACTCGCAGGCGCGGGCTTCGAGGCCCTCGCGATCGAGCACGCGGATATGGCCGCGGCTGTGATGGATCAGGCCTTCGTCGTGCAGCTTGCCGGCGGCTTCGGTAATGCCTTCGCGGCGCACGCCGAGCATGTCGGCGATCAGCTGCTGCGTGACGCTGAGATCGTTGGAGGCCACGCGGTCCACTTCGATCAGAAGCCAGCGGCACAGCTGCTTGCTGAGCGAGTGGTGACGATTGCACGCAGCGGTCTGTGCGACCTGCGTGAGCAGCGCGTGCATATAGAGCAGCATGAGGCGGCGCAGGAAGTCCGAACGCGCGAATTGCTGCTTGAGGGCTTGCGCGCTCATGCGATAGGCGAAGCCGGCGCATTGCACCTGCACGCGGTTGGGCATCGTTTCACCGCCCGTGAGCACGGGCACGCCCGTCATGCCTTCGCGGCCGACCGCCGCGATTTCGACCGAGCTGCCGTCTTCCATCGTCGAGAGCAGCGAGACGATCGCAGTGGTCGGAAAGTACACATGATGAATGCGCTGGCCGGAATCGCAGATCAACTGTTCGGTGCGCAGATGAACGAGTTCGAGATGCGGGGCGAGAGCCTGCCATTCATGCGACGGAAGGGCGCCCAGCAAATGGTTGCCGTGAAGATCGGATTGAAGGGTTAACATGACTGGTCCTCGTGCGAAGCGGCGCGAGCCGCCTCCTGTTTTTTGATTCCGTTCGCCGAACTCGTTGTTGTTCGCCGTTTCCCGTGCGGCTCTTGTGTTCGTCGTGCCGGCCCCATAGTCCCGCTTGTTCCTGCTTGTCGCTACATGTTCCTGTCTGGTCCCACTCGCCAGCGCTTGTGTGCGCGGCATCGTTCGTCCGCGTCTGCACTCGTGTGGCGATCTCTCTTTAGCAGGGTGTGTGCCAGTCAGTGCGAAAGCACGCATTCAAGCGGCTGAGCGCGAGTCGCTCGTGCGGCAGCGCGGCAAAACACCGCGTTTTTGTTTCAGTTTTGTACGGCGACTTTGCAGGCTCCCGCGCTGCGCATCCTCCTTTTGAAGACCGCAAGTCACTGATTTGTTGGAATTATTTGCTCTGGTGACGGGGGGATTCAGAAATGCCTCCTGGTTGAAACATGCACTCGGGGCGATTCGGGCGGCGAGCCAAAAAACAAGCGCTTTTGATTCAGTTCTGTTGCAACGCATACGTAGCCGGCGCAAAAACGTTCGGCGCCGAAACATCGTGCGTGAACGGCTTTGCCGCGCGCTCGCCAGCGCGCATGCGGTCAGTGTGGGTATGCGTACAGATGGGCATGGCGAGGTTTGCTCCAATGAGGTCCGTAAAAAGTCTCAAAGCTCTTTGAGGCTTGAGAGGTCCGGGAGGCACGTGACGCTTCGGGCGAGCCCGCCGGCAGGCAGGCGCGGCGTTCGTCGACGTGACCCGATGCATTTCAACGGGGAGCTCACTGCATGAATCAGCTCGTGACGCCTGCCGGCTTGATCGCGGCAGCCAATGAACCCGATGTCGCGCTCACCGTTCAGCCCGTGGTGCTGGCCGGGGGCTCGGGCACGCGCCTTTGGCCGCTCTCGCGCGAGCACTGCCCGAAACAGCTGATCGACCTGCTCGACGGCGAGTCGCTGCTCGAAGCTACGGTGCGGCGGCTCGACGGGGTGTATGCCCAGGCGGGCGCGGCGATCCACAAGGCCGCGCCCGTCGTCGTGAGCAGCGAGGAACTGCGGCTCATGACCGCCGACCGGCTCGGCCGCAGCGGCACGCCTGCTCGCGTTGTGCTGGAGCCGGTCGCGCGCAATACGGCGCCCGCGCTGACGGTGGCGGCGCTGGCGGCGCGCGCCGGGCACGAGGCGGCGCTCGCTCGCGACGGCGCGGATGCCGTATGCGACAGCGACCCCGTGCTCATCGCCATGCCGGCGGACCACCTGATCGCGGATCGCGCGGCATTTGCCGCCGCGCTCGAAGAAGCGGTGGGGTACGCGGCGCGCGGCGCGATCGTCACGCTGGGCGTGCCGCCGCAGCGCGCGGAGACCGGCTACGGGTACATCGGCGCGGGGGCCGCGCTTGGCGCGAGCGGCGCGCGCGTGATCGAGCGTTTCGTGGAAAAACCCGGCGCCGAACTCGCGGCGAGTTACGTGGCATCCGGCGATTACCTCTGGAATAGCGGCATTTTCGTGGTGCGCGCATCGGTCTGGCTCGCCGCGATCGCGCACTGCCGGCCGGCGATCGCCGCTCAATGCGCGGCGGCGTTCGAGGCAGCCGCAATCGACGCCGACGGCACCGTGCATCTCGATGCCGCGGCGCTCGCTGCGTGCCCGTCCGATTCCATCGACTACGCGGTGATGGAGTCGCTCGGCGCCGACGCGCGGCTCGCGGGCGTGGTCGTGCCGCTCGTGGCCGGCTGGTCCGACGTGGGCGCGTGGGATGCGGTGTGGCAGGTATCGAACAAGGACGAAAGCGGCAACGTCGCCCGCGGGCGCGTGATGTTCGAAGACGTCACCGACACGTTCGCGCATTCGGACGGACGGCTAGTGGCCTGCGTGGGCGTGCACGGCGTGGTGGTCGTCGAAACGGCCGACGCAGTGCTCGTCGCGGCGAGGGATCGCGTGCAGGACGTGAAGGCGATCGTCGGCAAGCTCAGGCAAGAGCGCAGCGCGGTCGCGCAGCATCACCGGCGCGTGGAGCGGCCGTGGGGCTGCTACGACTCGCTCGATCAGGGCGAACGCTTCCAGGTCAAGCGGATCGTCGTGAAGCCGGGCGGGCGGCTGTCCCTGCAGATGCATCATCACCGCGCGGAGCACTGGACCGTGGTGCGCGGCACGGCGCGGGTCACGCGCGGCGAGGAGGTTTTCCTGCTTTCGGAAAACGAATCGACCTACATTCCGCTGGGCGTGAAGCACCGGCTGGAGAATCCGGGCAAGACGCCGCTCGAGATTATCGAGGTGCAGTCGGGCGGTTATCTGGGCGAAGACGACATCGTGCGCTTCGACGATGAATACGGCCGGATACAGCGGTGACCAGACGCAGCGTCGAAAGGCAACACGTTGGGCCGCGCGCGAAAAGCGTGCGCAGAAGAAACATGCACGCCGGCGTCTCTGCATATGCACAGCCAGGGACTGCCGATTGATGTGAAGCCAGTTGAAAGCGTGTCGATTGAAGTAAGTGGGCGATTCATACGATCGCCTTACAAAAACAGCAGCGCCAGGGCCGACGTAACACGCGTAAATACGAACAAGATGCTTGCGCGCAAGGATCATGTCAGGAGATATCCTGGCTGGCGAAATATGCGAAGCGCATGGCAACGTAACACCTAAGTTCGACGACGCACGAGGGCCCGCGCAGTATCCGGCAAACATGGGCGATAACGCCCACATCGGGGGGGTAGGGTCATGGAACTGGGGAACAAGGAACGTTCGCTCGTCAGCAAGGTGATGGACGGGCTGATTTCAGGCATCGTCGAGGAGCGGTATGGCGCTGTGCTGCCACCGCAGGACATCCTCTCAAAGGAGTTCGACGTGAGCCGCACGGTGATGCGCGAGGCGCTCTCCATGCTGCTCGCGCGTCACATGCTCGACGTGCGACCGAAAATCGGCACGCGCATCCGGCCCATGCGCGACTGGCGCATGATCGACGAGGACGTCGTGAACTGGCGTTTCCGTTCGAAACCGGACAAGACGTTCTTGCGCGACGTGATCGAATTTCGCGGTCTGATCGAACCGGCGGCATGCGCGCTGGCGGCCACGCGTGCGAGCGCTGCGGACATCACCGGCATTCGCGAGGCGTTCGAAGTGCTGCGCGACACGAGCACCGACGATCCGAATTTCCAGACCGCCGACGCGCTTCTGCACACGCGCATCCTTGCGGCAAGCGGGAATCAGTTTTACCAGCAGATGGCGGCGATCATTCGCGGCGCGCTATCGCTCGTAAATCCGATTCTCAGCACGCGTGACGGCGGCTGGAGCAACGTCGTGGCGGCCCATGGGCGCATCGTCGAAGCGATCGAGCGGCGCGCGCCGAAAGAAGCCGAAGCGGCCGCGCTCGCGATGATCGAATACACCGCCGACGAACTCACTCGCGCGCTCGCGCCCGAGTTGGAGCAGCGCTAAGACCGTTCGCAACGTCGCTTCGCTCGCGTCAGTCCGCTCGCTGCGCGCGGATTGAGGCGAGCGCATTGCGGCGCGCTGCGCGTGCCGGTATCGTGCGTGTCTTTGGGTGCGCCGCGCGTGACGTACATGACGTACGTTGTGCGGCGGCCCTCGACCTCACAGCCGGAGCACGCAGCACATGAGCGAAACACAAACGATACGTTGGGGCATCGTCGGCGCGGGCCGCATTGCGCACCGCTTCGCGCAGGGCGTCGCGCACGTGCCGCATGCACGCGTCGAAGCGGTCTGGTCGCGTCGCGCAGCCACTGCGCAGGCGCTTGCCGCCACTTGCGGCGCGAAAGCGTGCGATAGCGTGGCTGCGCTCTTCGCGAGCGGCATCGACGCCGTGTATATCGCCACGATGCAGGACAGTCACGCCCAGTACGCCATTGCCGCGCTCGACGCCGGCCTGCCCGTGCTGTGCGAAAAGCCCGCCACCGTCAACGGCGCGCAGCTCGAACGCGTGCTCGACGCAGCGCGCCGTGCGCAGCGCCTCTTCATGGAGGCGATGAAGCCGCCGTTTTATCCCCTCTATAGAAAGTTGCGCACGCAACTAGATGCCGATCCCATCGGGCCGGTCGGGCTCGTGCGCGCGGGCTGTTCGGTGGCAAGTGTGCCTGCCGACCATCCCTCGCTTTCGTTCGAGCAAGCGGGCGGCGCGCTGCTCGACATCGGCGTGTACGAAATGTTTCTTGCCGTCGACTGGCTAGGCGCGCCACGCGAGGTGCAGACCGTTGGGCGGCTCGGCTCGACTGGCGTGGACACCTTCGCGAGTCTCAATTGCCAGCATGAGCGCGGCATTGCGCAGTTATTCTGCGGACTCGATCTGCACGGTTATGGCGACGCGCTGCTGGCGGGGCCGCTTGGCAACGTGACGATCCACGCGAACTGGTGGAATCCGGTGCGCGCGACGGTGCGCTATGTGGACGGCCGCGTCGTCGAACTCGATGAGCCGTTCGAGGGCGGCGGTCTCAACTACGAGACCGCGCACTTCTGCGAGCTGCTGCGCGCGGGCGCGCTCGAAAGCCCGGTGATGACGCACGACACCTCGCGCCGCATGCTCGCCATGGCCGACGCCGCGCGCGCGGCGCTCGGACTGCGTTTTCCCTGCGAGTGACAAGCTAATAAGCGGCTCGAAAGCGACACGGCCCGCATATGCGGGCCGTGTATGAAAACGCTTGTGCTATCAGTGGCGCGCAGGCAGCGCGAGGCGCCTTTCGTACCAGTGCTGCACCCATTCGAGCACCTGGCAAAGCACCCAGTACACGGCAGCGGCCGCGAGATAGAGCGGCAGCGGCTGATACGTCGAAGCGATGATTTCCTGTGCGCTGCGCAGCAGCTCCGTCACGGTAATGACCGAAACGAGCGACGTGTCCTTGATGAGGCTGATGAGGCTGTTCGAGAGACTCGGCACGGCGATGCGCAACGCCTGCGGCGCAATCACGTAGCGCAGCGTCTGCGTTCGCGAGAGGCCGAGGCTATAGGCCGCGAGCCACTGTCCGCTATGAATGCCGAGAATCGCGCCACGCATGCTTTCCGAGAGATACGCCGCCACGTTCGCCGAAAGCGCGATCACGCCCGCGGGCGTCGGGTCGAGCGAGATGCCGATGCTCGGCAATCCGTAGTAAATGACGAAGATCTGCACGAGCAGCGGCGTGCCGCGCATCAGGCTCACATACACACGCGCGATGAACACGAGCGCGCGGTTCGAGCTGATGCCCATGAGCGCGAGCACGGCACCCCCGATGAGCCCGAAAATCATCGAAAGCACGGCGAACTTGACCGTCAGCACCGCGCCCTGTGCGAGCACCGGCAGCGACTGGATGATGAGCGTATAGATGGGCATGGGCGTAGGTAACGAATGGAAGTGGCGCGTTTTGCAATGGACGCACATGCGCGAAGGGCGGCATCGTGGGATACCGCCCTTCGCGTCAGCCGGACTGTGCGGCGCTCAGGATCATTGCCGAATCATTGCGAGATCGGCTTGGTCACGTCGATGCCGAACCACTTGTCCGAGATCTTCGTGAAGGTGCCGTCGGCTTCGAGCTGCGTCATCGCATCGTCGATCGCCTTGGCGAACTTCGGATTGCCCTTCTTGAACGGGATGGCCGACGGGTTGCCGTTGCCGACGATCGCGCCCGTGCGCAGCGGCAGCTGCGAGTTCTTCAGCAGGTAGGCGAGCATCAGGCGATCGTTCAGTGCCGCGTCGAGTCGGCCCGCTGCGAGGTCACGCAGATATTCGGGGGCGCCCGGATAGGTCTTCACGTCGATGCCCGGCACCGACTTGGCCATGTCCATGTAATTGGTGCCGAGGCCAACGCCGAGCTTCTTGCCCTTGAGGTCTTCGAGCGCCTTGAACTCGCGCGTGTCGTCCTTGCGCTGGATGAGCTGTGCGGCCGAGTACGTGTACGCCGGCGAGAAGTCGAGCACGGCCTTGCGCTGGTCGGTCACGCCGACCTGGTTCACGATCACGTCGAACTTGCCTGCCTGCAGGCCCGCGATGATGCCGCTCCATTCGGTCGTGACGAATTCGGGCTTGAGGCCCATTTTCGCGGCGACGGCCTTGGCGATGTCGACGTCATAGCCGACCAGCTCGCCGTTGGGCGCCTTCGAGTTGAACGGGGGGAACGTGCCTTCGAGACCGATGCGCAGCGTGCCGCGCGCCTTGGCCTGGTCGAGCAGGTCATCGGCGTGGGCGCTGGCTGCGACGAACGATGCGCCAACGATTGCGAGTGCAAGGAGTTTTTTCAGCAAACCGGCTTTCATGTTTTCCTCTTGTTCTGCTGCTGCGATTCTGGTGCTAGTGCGTAGCGCCTCCGATGCGCCATGACTAGCCTGCCACTATAGCTTTACGCGCGGCCAGCGCCCGCGCACATTCGGCGACGAGTGCGGGGCCCCGGTAGATGAACCCCGTATAGACCTGCACGAGCGAGGCGCCGGCCGCGATTTTCGCGCGCGCGTCGTCGCCCGAAAAAATGCCGCCCACGCCGATGATGGGCACGTCGCCGCCCAGCTCGGCGCGCAGCTTGCGGATCACGTTGTTCGAGGCGTCGAACACCGGGCGTCCCGAGAGGCCGCCTGTTTCGTTCGCATTTGGCATGCCTTCCACCGCCGCGCGCGAGAGCGTCGTGTTGGTCGCGATCACGCCTTCGATCTTGTGGCGCAGGAGTGTGTCGGCGATCTCCTTGATCTGCTCGTCGTCGAGATCGGGTGCGATCTTGAGCGCGAGCGGCACGAGCTTGCCGTGCATGTCGGCCAGACGCTGCTGCTTGTCCTTGAGCGCGGCGAGGAGGGCGTCGAGTTCGCCGCCGCCCTGCAGCTGTCGCAGGTTCTTCGTGTTCGGCGACGAGATATTGATCGTCACGTAGCTCGCGAACGGATAGACGCGCTCGAGGCAGAAGAGATAGTCGTCGGCGGCGCGCTCGATCGGCGTGTCGGCGTTCTTGCCGATATTCAGGCCGAGAATGCCGCGATAGCGCGCGGCCTGCACGTTCTTCACGAACTGCTCGACGCCGTGGTTGTTGAACCCCATGCGGTTGATGATGCCCCCTGCCTGCGGCAGCCGGAAAATGCGCGGGCGCGGATTGCCTGGCTGCGGGCGCGGCGTCACGGTGCCCACCTCGATGAAGCCGAAGCCGAGCGCGGCGAAACCGTCGATCGCGGCACCTTCCTTGTCGAGGCCCGCGGCGAGCCCCACCGGGTTGCGGAAGGTGAGGCCCATGACGGTGCGCGGCGAATCGGGCACGCGGGGGGCGAGCAGGCCCGCCATGCCGGTGCGGCCGGCGGCGCCGATCATGCGCAGCGAGAGGTGATGGGCGTCTTCGGCGTCCATGCGAAAGAGCTGGTCGCGGACGAACGGATAAAGGGTGCTGAACACGGGAAGAAGGCGCGGGCGCCAGAAAATGGGAACCCGCTATTTTAGCGGTAACGCGGACCCTGGGCGATGCGCCGGGGGCTCAGGCTTCGGCCGTGAGTGCGGTCCACGCGCCGTCGAATAGACCTTCGAGCGGCTGAAAGCGCGCCTTGTAGGCCATTTTCGGGCTCTCGCGGATCCAGTAGCCGAGATAGACGTAAGGCAGCTGAAGGCTGCGGGCCTGCTCGATCTGCCAGAGGATGTTGTAGGTGCCGTAGCTCGTGTGGAGCGTGTCCGGGTCGAAGAACGTGTAGACCGACGAGAGCCCGTCGCCGAGGATGTCGATCATGCTCACCATGCGCAACGCGCCGGGCTCGTCCGGATGCGCGGGGTCCGGCTCGCGGAATTCGACCAGCCGTGAGTTGATCCGGCTTTGCAGCAGGAACTGCTCGTACTGGTCGCGGCTGTCGCGGTCCATGCCGCCGCCCGCGTGGCGCGCGGACTGATAGCGCATGTAGAGCGCGTAGTGCGCCTCGTCGTAGTGCAGCGGCGCGACCGTGGCGACGAGCGCGCCGTGCCGTTTCCATGCGCGGCGCTGCGTGCGGCTCGGCGAGAAGCGCTCGACCGGCACGCGCACCGGCACGCACGCGCGGCAACCGTCGCAGTAGGGACGATAGGTGAACACGCCCGAGCGCCGGAAGCCGGCCTTCACGAGATCGGTATAGACGTCGGAATTGATGAGATGACTGGGCGTCGCCACCTGCGAGCGCGCGATGCGCCCCTCCAGGTAACTGCAGGGGTAGGGCGCCGTTGCATAGAATTGCAGCGCGGAAAGCGGTGAAAGCGGCAGCTCGTTTGGATGCGTCACGTTGGCAGCTCTCGTAGCAGTTCGGATCGTCGCGTGGCGCGCGCGGCGCACCCAGCCTCGCGCACAAGCCTTGCCAGACCACACGGCACACCGCACGTGGCGTGCCAGGCAAGGCCGGGCGGCGACAGTTCTTCAGTCAGTCTAACATTGACGCCGAACATGTATCCATCGAATTGAGCGGGCTGTAGCAAGTGCGCGCGCAGGAATCGTGCGTCGCTCATATGCCACTCATTTAGCGCTCACCGGCAATTCACGCTGCGGGCAAGAACTCGTCGGGCGCGCCCCTGCCGCCGAGCAGATCGGCGAGCACGGCTTTGTCGAACTTCCAGGGAATGGGCGCGGCGTTCACGTGCGTGCGCACGTGGGCGATGAACGCCTTGCGCGAGATTTCGCGCCCGCCGAGCGAGGCGAGATGCGCGGTGTTCTGCTGGCAATCGATCAACTCGACGCCATGGCGGCGCAGATGCGCGACGAGCGCCGCGAGCGCGATCTTCGAGGCGTCGGTGACAGAGGCGAACATCGACTCGCCGAAGAACATCGTGCCGAGCGCCACGCCGTAGAGTCCGCCCACACGCTCGCCGCCGAACCAGGCCTCGATGCTGTGCGCGTCGCCCACGCGGTGCAGCGTGGAATAGGCGTCGATCACGTCGGCGGTGATCCAGGTGCCGCGCTGGCCGCGCCGTGGCGCGTTCGCACACGCGCGCATCACGGCGGCGAAATTGTTGTCGACGCGAATTTCCCACGCGTCTTCACGCAGCACGCGCTTGAGTGTTTTCCTGAACGAGGGCGAGACCTTGAATTCGTCGGGGCGCAGGATCATGCGCGGATCGGGGCTCCACCAGAGCACCGGCTGGCCGTCGGAGTACCACGGGAAAATGCCGCGCCGGTAGGCGTCGATCAGGCGTGAGGGGAGCAGATCCGCGCTGGCGGCGAGCAGGCCTGGCGCGCCGCTCGACGCGCCAAGTGCGCGCTCGACGGCGGGAAACGGTTCGTCGGGCGAAAGCCAGGGGACCATCGTCGCGTGCGCAGTCAGAAGAACGATCAGCCGTCGCGCAGCGAGCGCAGGACGTCGCCGGTATGCAGCCCGAAGCTGCCCGACTCGCGATCGGCGAAGAAACAGCGCAGGGTCTGCCCGACCGTTGGGAACGCAATGTCGTCCCAGGGAATCTCGTGCTCTTCGAAAAGCCGCACTTCGAGGCTTTCCTCACCGGCGGCGATATCGATGTCGAGCAGGCGTGCGAGATAGAACAGATGCACCTGGTGCACGCGCGGCACGTTCAGGAGCGAAAAGAGGTTCTGCACCTCGACGCGCGCGCCGGCTTCCTCGAGCGTCTCGCGTGCCGCAGCTTCGGCGGTCGTCTCGCCCATCTCCATGAAGCCTGCGGGCAGCGTCCAGTAGCCGTAGCGCGGCTCGATCGCGCGGCGGCACAGCAGCACCTTGTCTTCCCAGACCGGAACCGTGCCGACCACGTTGCGCGGATTCTGATAGTGGATGGTGCCGCAGTGTGAGCAGACGTAGCGTTCGCGATTGTCGCCGGGCGGAATGAGCAGGCTGACCGCCTGACCGCAAGTCGAGCAGAATTTCATGGGCACGATAGGGGGATGGGTGATGCGAGTTTATCACCGCTCAGCGCCATCGCTCACGTGCCCTCATGTGCGAGCGAAGAAGTCGGCAAGGACGCCGCGCCTTGAAGGTCTGCATTGCATGAAGACCGTAAACGGAAAAAGGGTTACAGGCCAATGACCTGTAACCCTTTCGAATTCTGCTGGTTGCGGGGGTAGGATTTGAACCTACGACCTTCGGGTTATGAGCCCGACGAGCTGCCAGACTGCTCCACCCCGCGTCCGTCGAAGAAAAGATTATATGACAGTTTGCGCCGCGTTGCAACAACAAATGACGAGCGCCTTTCCACGCGGTTGCAAAAAGTTTGCAGGGCGCGCGTGAATGGCTTCCTGAATCGTCAGGATAGAATCAGGGCTCGGTCGGCGCAGTGCATGCTCTTCGCAACGTTCATGCTGCGCCTTTGCCTTCTACAGCGCACTGCGCTTCACTTGCCTCTTCCATGGACATTCCCCTCGATCTGCAATCGATAGCCGCCCAGGAGCACGCGCTGGTGTTTCCCCGTTTCGACGCCGATCGCGCCTGGCAGCTCGGCTCGCATCTGCATGAACTCGCGCGCGCTCGCGCGCTGCCCGTCGCCATCGATGTGCGTACCTTCGGCCAGCAACTCTTCTTTTGCGCGCTCGACGGCGCGACGCCCGACAACGCCGACTGGGTTCGCCGCAAGTCGCGCGTGGTCGAGCACTTTCGACGCAGTTCCTATGCGATCGGCCTGCGCATGCAGCAAACCGGCTCGACGCTCGCCGAAAAGCACGGCCTGCCGATCGCCGATTTCGCACCGCATGGCGGCTCGTTCCCGCTCACGGTGGCGGGGGCGGGCGTGATCGGCTCGATCACGGTCTCGGGCCTGCCGCAGCGCGCCGATCACGAAGTGGTGGTCGAAGCGCTTTGCGCGCAACTCGGTGTCGACTACGCGCAGCTCGCGCTCGCGAAGGTCTGACACGATGCGCATTCCTCCATTCTCAGCCTGGACCTGGCTCGTCATCGCGATCGTCGCGGAAGTCATCGCCACTTCGGCGCTGCGCGCGTCGGATGGCTTCACGCGGCTCGTGCCTTCGGCGATCGTCGTGATGGGGTATGGCATCGCGTTCTACGGGCTCTCGCTCACGTTGCGCAGTTTGCCGGTGGGTATCGTCTATGCGGTGTGGTCGGGCGTGGGCATCGTGCTCATCACGCTCGTGGCGATGGCGCTCTATCGGCAAGTGCCCGATCTTCCGGCCGTGCTCGGGCTCGGCCTCATCGTGGCCGGCGTGGTCGTGCTGAATCTGTTCTCGAAGATGCAGGCGCATTGAAAGACGGCGGCTGAACCGGCCACCGCATTGGCCACATTCGCGCCAGACGTTGCGTCTCGCGCGTAACATGGCCGGTTACCGCCGTGCGCCGCGTCGTCCCGCGGCGGCAGTGCTTTCTGCTGATTTTCCCCATTGGGGCTGGACATGATCATTCGTTTTCCCGCCGACGCGCCGCTCTATCGCGACGCGAATCTGACCGTGGTCTTTCCCGCACTCGTCGACGGCACACGCGTACCCTGCGCGATTTCCGTCGAGGCGCTCGAGGACCATTTCGGCGCGCTGCCGGCGAACCGCGACGCGTGGATGCAGGCGTTCGACGCCGGCCGTTCGCGCATCGAGGCTGTGGCGCGCGCCCATCTCGAACTCAGCAACGGCACGCCGGTGTTGCTCAAGAGCGGTCATTTTCCGCCCGGACGTCTGGACTCGTAGGCTTGGACTCGTAGTACGAGATACGCCCGTTCGGGCGTCACTGGAATACCCGGTTGCTGCAACCGTCTAGCGTCGCCATGAGCATCGTCGAACGCAAAGACCGCGAACTCCACACAAGGCACGCAGCGCGCGCGCATGGCCAGCGTGAGCGCATCCTCGACGCTGCGCGCCGCATCGTCATGCGCGAAGGCCTCGCCGCGCTCTCCATGCGCAAGATCGCCGACGCGATCGGCTATTCGCCTGCGTCCCTCTATCTGTATTTCGCCGGCCGCGACGAGATTGCCGAAGCGCTCGGCCGCGAAGGTTACGCGCAACTGCTCGCGGAGCTTGAACCGCTCGCACTGATCGCCGATGCGCGCGAGCGGCTACATGCGCTTGCGCACGCATATGTGGCGTACGGCTGCGACCATCCGCAGACTTACGAACTCATCTTCATGGCGCACAAGGCGCGCTCGGAGCACGTGGGGCCGGCCGCTCGCCGTCAGCGCGACGTGCCTGATTCAGCCGATGCAGCTGAAGCGAGTGACGCGGGAGCCGCGCAAGCCGGCGGCGCGCAGTTCTTTGCCGCCGCGCTCTCCGCGCTGACGCCGGCGAGCGGGGCGCGCATCGACGGCGCGATGCTTGCGCAATCGCTTTGGGCAACGCTGCACGGCGTGGTGATGCTCACGCTCTCTCGCGCCGGCTTTCAGCACGCGGCGCCTGGTCCATTGATCGACGCCACGCTCGATGCCTGGTTCGGTGCGCGCGCCGCTGCGGCTGCGTTGCCGGGCGCGCAAGCGCCAGGTGTGGCGTCGTGATAGCCTCAGTAAGTCTGTGATCGCGCCTCGTCCTGTTCAGGCGCCGCTCATCGTTCTGCCTTGCCAATCGCCATGCCACACGAAGCCAACGCAAGCCCGACCGCATCCGATACCGATTCCCATGTGCTTACGCGCGTCGCGAACCGCATCGGCTATATCGAACTCGAGCGTCCGCAGGCGCTCAATGCGCTCACCACCGCCATGGTCCGCACGATGCACGCAGCGCTCGATCGCTGGCGCGACGACCCGGGCGTGCTCGCCGTGATCGTGCGTACGCGCCACGCGCGAGCGTTCTGCGCCGGCGGCGACGTTCGCTTTCTGTATGAGTCGTATCGCGCGGGCGACCAGGCGGCGCTCGACACGTTCTTCGCCGACGAATATCGCCTCAACCACGCCATCTTCACCTTTCCGAAGCCGTACATCGCGATGCTCAACGGCGTGGTCATGGGCGGTGGCATGGGCATCTCGCAGGGCGCGCATCGCACGGGCGGGCTGCGGCTCGTGGGTCCGACCACGCGCATGGCGATGCCGGAGACGCGTATCGGCCTCTTTCCCGATGTTGGCATGGGCTGGTTCCTTGCGCGCACGCCTGGCGCGATCGGCCGCTATCTCGCCGTGACAGGCGAGACGCTCGATCAAGCCAGCGCGGTCTATGCGGGCCTGGCCGATGCGTCGCTCGACGAGTCCGCGTGGCCGGCGCTGCTCGATGCGCTGGAGAGCGAGCCGTTTGCGAGCGGCGCGGAAGTGGTTGCGCGCATCCGCCAGGCGGCGCTGCCAGCGCCTGAACTGCAGCGCCTCGCAGAAGGTTCGTTGCTGGCCACGGTTCGCGGCTGGATCGACCGGCATTTCTCGCTCGCCGATGTGCCGGCCATGCTGGCCTCGCTCGAAGCCGCGCGCCATGCGGGAGCAGGCGACCAGACACAATGGGCCGGCCAGATGGTGGACGTTCTGCGCGAGCGTTCGCCGCTTTCCATGGCGGTCTCGCTCGAGGTAGTGTCGCGCGCGGAAGGCACGATGGCCGATTGCCTGCGCCGCGACCTCGACCTCACGCGCTCGAGCTTCACGATTGGCGACGTGATGGAGGGCATACGCGCGCGCATCATCGACAAGGACAATCATCCGCATTGGCGCTTCGCGAATATCGAAGACGTGCGCCGCGAAGACGTCGAGCGGATGTTCGAGAGTCCCTGGAGCTTGATGGAGCACCCGCTGCGCGAACTCATCGGTTGAGCTTGCGAGGGCGAGGGAAGGGTGGGGGAGGCGTGAGGGAAAAGCGCGGCGGGAAAACTCGGGCCGCGCGTTGCGCACGGCCCGCAGGCGGGGTCAGTCTTCGGCAGTTTCGCTCATGAACGCGCGCATGAAAACCAGCGCGCCCCAGCCCCACATCGCATTCGAGGCGAAGCCCGTAGCAAGACGCGGCAGCATGTTGCCGGTCGGCCAGATGCCGCGCAGCGGATCGACGACGAACACCATCGCCGCGGTGAGCACGATGCCGCCGAACACGAAGGCCTGAACCCACGGCGCGGGCCGCGAAGGCGACACGCGCAGCAGCCACGCCATCAGCACCGCCCAGATGGCGCTCCAGATCGCATTCACGAGGAACTCGGGCAGCCCGAGCGGCTGGAACGGGTTCGTCGAAAATCCGGCCGCGTCGATGACCTGCGCGGCATGCAGGAGCGCGAGCGTCGCCTCGCGAAAGAAGAGCGACGCCAGAAAGCCGGATACGAACGGCAGAATCAGTTTTTGCATGGAATCTTGCGAGAGCTTGCTTGGCCTCGCCGCGCAATGAGCCTTATGGAGCGTGGTGTGCGCGGCGTGCCGGTGTTTTTGTGGGTGCGTGCGCCATTATATCGGCGCACGGTGCGCGCGAGGCGGACCGTATGCTAAAGCGTCGGGCAAAGCACGAAAGTGGAAAACCTAAGCTCAAAAAAATCGTTCTAAAGGGTGCGAGCCGTCCCTAGACTGGTTCCCCATGAAGACGGCGCCGCCGTCCCCGGGCGCTCCCGCGAGGCGCACGGGGAACGCGCCGGCGCATTCCGTCTGCTGTCGAATCCTTTCAATTGAGCCACGAGCGGCGCGTTCGTTTGCGCGGCGTGCCTTTGCCCGCTCGCTGACGGGCAGTCTTCCGATTCGTGTTTCGAAATGCAAAGCAGGAGCCATGCATGAATGTGTTCTGGTTTATCCCGACCCACGGCGACAGCCGCTATCTGGGCACGACCCAGGGCGCGCGCGCGGCCGATCTCGCGTATTTCCAGCAGATCGCCGTTGCTGCCGATACGCTCGGCTATGAAGGCGTTCTGCTGCCTACTGGGCGTTCGTGCGAGGACGCGTGGGTCGTGGCGTCGAGCCTCATCGCCGCGACACGGCGCCTGAAGTTTCTCGTGGCGATCCGCCCGGGTCTCTCGTCGCCAGCGCTTTCCGCACGCATGGCCGCCACGTTCGACCGGCTCTCCAATGGCCGCCTGCTCATCAACGTCGTGACGGGCGGCGATACGGCCGAGCTGGAAGGCGATGGCCTCTTCGTCGATCACGACACGCGCTACGAAATCACCAACGAGTTCCTGCACATCTGGCGCAAGCTGCTCGCGGCAGCGCACACGAACGAGGCGATCGACTTCGAGGGGCGCCATCTGCGCTCGGTAGGCGGCAAGGTTCTGTATCCGCCGGCGCAACGTCCGCATCCGCCGTTGTGGTTCGGCGGCTCGTCGCCGGCCGCGCACGCCATGGCAGGCGCGCACATCGACACGTATCTGACGTGGGGCGAACCGCCCGAAGCCGTCGCGCGCAAGATCGCCGACATTCGCGCGCGCGCCGCCGAACACGGACGCACGATCCGCTTCGGCATTCGCCTGCACGTAATCGTGCGAGAGACCGAAGACGAAGCGTGGGCCGCCGCCGACAAGCTCATCAGCCACCTCGACGACGAGACAGTTGCGCGCGCTCAGGCCGCGTTCGCGAAGATGGATTCGGAAGGCCAGCGCCGCATGGCCGCGCTGCACGGCGGCAAGCGCGGCACGCGCAAGGATCTCGAGGTGTATCCGAACCTGTGGGCAGGCGTGGGCCTCGTGCGCGGCGGCGCGGGCACGGCGCTCGTCGGCAATCCTGAACAGGTGGCCGCGCTCATGAAGGAATATGCGCAGCTTGGCATCGAGACGTTCATTTTGTCTGGCTATCCCCATCTCGAGGAATCCTACCGGTTCGCGGAACTCGTGTTCCCGCTGCTGCCTGGGCGCACGGCGAAGGGCGCGGGTGGCCCGCTTTCGGGACCGTTCGGCGAAGTGGTCGGCAATCACTATCTGCCGAAAGTGAGCCAGAGCTGAGACGCTCGAGACGGGCAATCGTGGAGGACGCAACGATGACACAATCCATAGTTACGGCCGCACCCGGCCCAGACGGCGCGCTGCGCGCCGCGCGGGCATTCGTGCGTGCGGGCCGGCGGCGACTCGCGCCCTGGCTCGTGCCGCTGGCGGTGCTGGTGATCTGGGAGATCGCCGCAAAGAGCGGCGCGCTTTCGACGCGCGTGCTGCCCGAGCCGCTCGCCGTGGTGCGGGCGGCCTGGTCTTTGATCGAGTCGGGCGAAATGTGGGCGGACGTCCGTGTGAGCACGTGGCGGGCGCTCTCTGGGTTCGCGATCGGCGGCGGAATCGGGCTCGTGCTCGGGCTGGCTACCGGGCTTTTCAAGCCCGTTGAGACCGCGCTCGATTCGACCGTGCAGATGGTCCGCAATATTCCGGCGCTCGCGATGATTCCGCTCGTGATTCTCTGGTTCGGCATCGGCGAGGAGGCGAAAGTCTTTCTCGTGGCGCTGGGCGTGTTCTTTCCCGTGTACGTGAACACGTACCACGGCATCCGCGCGGTGGACGCCAATCTCGTAGAGATGGCGCGCAGCTACGGGCTCAAGGGTTTCGCGCTCTATCGCGAGGTGATATTGCCGGGGGCGTTGCCTTCGATTCTCGTCGGCGTGCGCTTTGCGCTCGGCCTGATGTGGGTGACGTTGATCGTCGCCGAAACGATCTCCGCGCAGTCGGGTATCGGCTACATGACAATGAACGCGCGCGAGTTCCTGCAAACCGATGTGGTGGTGGTCGGCATCCTGCTGTATGCGGCGCTCGGCAAGCTCGCCGACTGGCTTGCGAAGTCGCTCGAGCGCGTGGCGCTGCGCTGGCACCCCGCTTATCAACAGGAGAACGAAGCATGAGCGCGAGCCAACTGGCGCCAAACTACGGCGTGGGGCGGGATGACTTGGAGCGCGTGCAGGCGCGCGAACGCAACGACAGGGCGCAAGCGGCGCGCGAGGGCGTGTCACTGCGTACGCATGCACATGACGCGGACTCTGCCGTTGCCCTTCGCGGAGTGGGAAAACGATACGGCGAGCGCACCGTGTTGAGCGGCTTCGACCTTGCGATCGAGCGCGGCAGTTTTGTGTCGATCGTCGGACGCAGCGGTTGCGGCAAGTCCACGCTGCTGCGCCTGATCGCCGGCCTCGAAACGCCGGACGAGGGCGCGGTGGAGCGGCGCGGCGCAGGCGGCTCGGCGCTCGATACGCGCATCATGTTTCAGGACGCACGCCTCTTGCCGTGGAAGACCGTCTTGCAGAACGTGATGCTAGGCCTCGGGCGCGGCGCTCGCGACGACGCCCGCGCGGTGCTCGACGAGGTGGGCCTGATCGCGCGCGCCGACGAGTGGCCCGCGCGCCTCTCGGGCGGCCAGCGCCAGCGCGTGGCGTTCGCCCGTGCACTCGTGCGTCGTCCGAGCCTGTTGCTGCTCGACGAACCGCTCGGCGCGCTCGACGCGCTGACGCGCCTCGAGATGCACGCGCTGATCGAACGCCTGTGGCGCGAGCATCGCTTCACTGCGCTGCTGGTGACGCACGACGTGCACGAAGCTGTTGCGCTGGGCGACCGCATTTTGCTCGTCGAGGCGGGGCGCATCGCGCTCGATCAGCGCGTGCCGCTGGAGCGCCCGCGTGCGCGCGTCGACGCACGCTTCGCCGCGCTCGAGGAGCGCGTGTTGCAGCGTGTGCTCGGCCACGGCCCACAGCAAGCCGTCGGGCAACCATCGGACACAGTGGCTTGAATCATCCATCAGGAATCCTTTTTTTTACACCCGAACTCACGGAGCCGAACCTATGAGCATTACCGCCATCAACGTGCGCAACCAGTTTCGCGGCAAGATCAAAGAAATCATTCGCGGGCCCGTCGTTTCGGAAGTCGATGTCGACACGGCGTTCGGCATCGTCACGTCGGTCATCACCACGCGCTCGATCGACGAACTCGAGTTGAAGGTGGGCTCGGAAGTGGTCGCGCTGGTGAAATCGACGGAGGTGTCGATCGCGCGCCTGTGAAGCGCGCGCGCCTCGGCGCCGCCTGCGAGTCGCGGCGGGCGGAAGTGCTAGCATGAACCGTCAGCAGAAGACGAAAGAGGCGAACATGGAGCCGAAGGGCATCGACATGGGCGACTACGAGGAGCGCTACAAGGACTACGACATCGAAGTCGCGGTCGAACAGGTGCTCACGGGCGTGAAGGCGCACTATCGCGTGCTGAAGGACGATACGGTCGTGGAGGACTGGCAACTCGTGCATATCACGCGCCTCTGGTCCACCGAGCACGCGGCGGCAGAGGCGGGCTTCGAAGCGGCGCGCGCGTGGATCGATGCGCGCGGCACGCAGGCGAGCTAGCGTTTGCCTTGCGAACCCGCGCCGGGTGACTGGCTTGCCCGGCGCGCTGCATCGGCGAACATGTCGCGTAGTTGCTGGCGCTCCGCGCCGGTCAAATGTGCGGCGGCGGCCGGCATCGTGAGTACCAGGTGCAGCGTGAGGTTGCCGCGCGAGCCGCTGCGGTCCGCGAGCCCAAGACCGGGCAGACGGATTGGCGTGCGCGCATTCGCGTTCGCCGGAATTTTCACTTCGAACGTGCGGCCGAGCACCTTTGCCTGAACGCCGCCGCCCAGCATGGCCGTCACGAAGTCGACGGGAAGTTCGCAAGCGAGATCGAGCCCGTTGCGCGTGAAGCCTGGGCCGCACACGATGGAGACCGAGAAAGTCGCGTCTCCCGGTGGGCCGCCGTTCACGCCGGGGTGGCCGCCACCGGCCACCACCAGACGCTGACCGTCCCATGCGCCGTGGGGAATCTCGACCACTTCCGACTTGCGCCATGTCTTTACGCCGGTGCCGTGACATTGTTCGCAAAGCGCGCCGCGATCTTCCTGTTCGCACGCAGGACACGGACCTCTGACAGGGTAGTGGGCTTGAACGCCGCCGCCATTGATCGCGACGTCGAGCGGCACGAATAACTCGACGAGGCAGTTTGCACCGCGCATGGGCGGGGCTGCGCGGCGCTGGCGCGGTTGAGCTTCACCGTTGCGGGTCTTGCTGGCCGGACTCGCGGCGCCAGTTGTCCTGGCCGTTGGCGCGATGCGCCTGCCGCTCAGAATCTCGAAGGCTTCCTGAATGAGCTTGAACACCGGCTCGACTGCCGCCTCGCGCCCCTTGTTGCGGTCCGGATGGTATTTCGCGCGCAGTTGACGGTAGGCGCGCTTGATCTCTGCCGGCGACGCAGTCTCCGGCAGTTGCAGCCGCCTGTAGTATTCCTCGAAGCTCAAAGGCGTTCCCGGGTGTATCTCGTGCACAGACGCAAAAGAGCCCGCAACCGGTGCGGGCTCAATTGTTCACTGCTGAATTCTTTGGGGTGGCTGATGGGACTCGAACCCTCGACAGCAGGAATCGCAATCGAGTCGCCTAACAGAAAATTCCGGTTGAAAATCAAAGCCCTATGATTCCAACTTCGGAATGGAACGCGCCATATCGCTGCGCACTGGCGTGGGTTTGCGAGGAGGCGTTCCGAAATTTCCGGCGTATTTTAGCTGGTCCCGGCGTTGGCGGGATGCTGTGTATCCAGAAAGAAGCCGCGAACGACAACGCGGCCAAGGGGTTACGCCCTCAACCCTGGTTTTCGATCTGATCGGCTAGCAGATTCAATGCGCGGGACACCTGACGGCCGAAGTAGCTCGGCCGCTCGCGCTCGTAGGCGCGCAACAGTTCGGTGCACTCGCGTTCCGGCCAGCGCCAGTGCGGCCCCTGTTTCGCAAACGCAGGATGATCGTGCAGTTCGGCTGGCACTTTGTGCTCATCCGTCCAGCCCCATAGATACGTTTGCTTTACACCGGAAAACGGCATGCCAACCTCGGCCGCTACCAGTGCGTCGTGGCGCATAGTGAAGTCGACGATTTCCGTTCGCACGTCCCCTTCGGTACCGGCGTGACGCGCCTCGATCCAGCAGTGATAGCGCGCAAGTTGCGACAGATGTTTCGCGGTGCGGCGCCGCTCGCGCGTCGAGCACAGGGCGTAGAGGTTTCCGTCGCCGAAATCCATCACCTCGCCGCCCGCAACGGGCCGATACCTCACGCCGGTCAACAGTGTCAGGAGCTGCGCGCCGACGATGGCGTAGTCGGCACAACGCATGTACCCGTCCTTGGTCGTTGCCTCCGACACGCTTCGATGAACCACTTCGTCAATCACCGGATGCAGCGCCCTGTCCACCGGCGCGGTCAGGATCGGGGTTTGGTTTGCCGTGACTGTGTCTCGCATTGTTGGCTATACGCGTGCGCATGGTTTAGGGGACGGAGTATAGCCTGGAATATTACCAAATGTTACGAGCCGGAAAGACAGCTAGTCCCGAAGCGACATTGGCTATGCTCTGTCGCGCTCGCGGGCTTTCCCTTGCGGCGGTCGTGGGCGGCGAAGTCGGGCGGTTACCTGTTACATCCATAGCGATGGCGCCCCATGTTACTATTTTCTTTCAATTTGAAAGGAGACTGCCGATGGGCTGGAACGTGCGCTTTACCGACTACCGTGGTTATGACCTTCATTCGGAAACCCTTGAGTGCCCCAATGAAATGTGGGTATGGCGCGCGAAAGTAAGCAGGGGCACAGATCGCGACATCGCTTCGAGTCAAGACCTGGAGACGAGCCACAGCACTCGGGACGATGCGGAAAGCGCCGGGTTCGCTTGGGGGCGCGCGATGGTCGATGAAATCTTGACAGGCTAGGCTCGTCGCTTATTTGCTGTCTCTAGCGCGCTCTGCGTCGCTCGTCCTTCGCACAGGTTTGTCCACAGTTTCTGTGGATAACTGCGCACTTTCGCCAAAACCTATTTCACTCGGCGCTCTCGTCGCATCGGAAGGCGCGAGAGCGAACGCTGCCGCGCGCTTCGCTTGTCGATCTCGTTGTAATACGTGGTCATCACTCCGCCGCTATGTGATTGGGCGGGATTGCCCAAGTCGCTAAAGGTTGTTGCCACAGCGGCCGATATAACGATTTCCGTGGCGCCTCCACATTCACTTAACAATCTCTAAAAATTCACCCTCGGTGGCGGTGTTAGATTGCAACCGGGAGGGAGAGCCAATGAATAATCACGTCATTCGCTACAAGGGATACATCGTCGATTTCACGCCGTTTGATGTTGGTAACGGAGAATTCGGTCCGCGGTGGGCCATCGCAATGGACGATACTGTCTGGGCCGGCAGTGTCCCGTTGTCTAGTGGCCGTTTGATGCATCGCGGTACCTACGAAGAGGCAACAGCAATCGGGAAGCTGCAAGCTTTGCAAATGATTGACCTCGACTAGTGCTGGGTGTCAGGTTACGCAACCACTGCGCTGCGTATTGATTGATCTCTCTCTCGTCGTAGTACTTAGCCATGTCCCTGCTGTTGCGCGGCAGGGATCTGGCGGCGCACGAATGTACTGAACGCTGCCTCGAAAATCCTGGGTCGTCCCTGACGCAAATGTGTGATTAACTTTCTCCCGCTCGCGCCCATGCGAGCGGCGTAGCAAGCGAAATCGGTGCAATGGTCCAGAGAATCATTGCCAGTCGTCGGGGACAAACTTTGGACATCGTTGACGAGCTCACAACTGCCTACGAGGCTTGGGTCGCGGCACGCGAAGGATTGGCGCGTGATCTGCCGCCGCTGATACTCGAAAACCCAAACGACGATTTGATACGCGCCCTGATTGCACGCGAGGTCGCTACCCATCGGCAATTCGTTGCTGCGAGAGATCGGGCAAATCTCATGACTTAGGCGACGGTTCAAAAGTGTTTCTTGCCTGGCTCGCGCTCACGACCCAGCCCGGCTCACTGCGGGGGCGCAATTCGCCCAGGACCTCAACATCTTCACGCAGCGCGCCAATGTTGCGGGGCACATGGGCGCAGACTGCTGCACGCCCGACGCATCTGTGCAGAACGTGCACACAAAAGATTGCTGACGACCTCGCAAGTCGATACCAAACCTATCTGAGCGGCAACTGAGCCGTCAAAGCGCAAGCAATCAAGCCAGCTTTCGAGCTGGCTTTTTTATTGGCCGCGGCGAGCGGCCTTTTCATTTCCGGGGGATTGGATGCGAGTCAGTGCAAGCGAGGCAACGAGTTACGCGAGCAGCGCTGTGTCGCCGGGCTCCGCGCTCACGCTGACCGACGCTGGCGTGATCGTCGGTGATGACATGCAGGCCGCGAAGACGACGCTGGCCGCGCGGATCAGCATCGAGCAGGGCATGGACGAGGCCGAGGCGAACGCGAAGCTCGAACTCGTTTCGGCCGAAGTGGCGAAACATCTAAACCTGGACGAATAGCCTTCGTTTTGCCGCCAGCGCCTACACCATGCCACATGGACGCCAGAAAGCAAAAAGCCCAGTCACGAGGACTGGGCTTTTTGCTTGAATTCTTTGGGGTGGCTGATGGGACTCGAACCCACGACGACAGGAATCACAATCCTGGACTCTACCAACTGAGCTACAGCCACCGCTGTTTTCTCAATTAGCGCTGCTTCGAAAGCGGCGTCAATCAAGAAGCAAGATTATATACATACTAAAGCTACCTTGCCTAGCCCTTTATTCAAGAATTTCGTCCGGAACGCGCAGATATTCGCGCGCCTCGTCGAAGATCGCGAGATCTGCCTTCGCGAGCTTGCGGCTGTCCGAGAGGATACGGCGCCATCCGCGCGCGCCGGCGACGCCGCGATAGAGACCCAGCGCATGGCGCACGATTGCGCCAAGGTAACTGCCGCGCGCGATCTCGCTCGCGCAGTACTCGATGAGCTTCGCTTCCACTTCCTCGCGCGTGAGCGCAGCATCGGTCGCGCCATAGAGGCGCGCATCGACGTCGGCGAGCACATAGGGGTTGTGGTAAGCCTCGCGGCCTAGCATCACGCCATCGACATGCTGTAGATGCTGCTCGACTTCGTCGAGCGTCTTGATGCCGCCGTTGATGATGATTTCGAGCTGCGGGAAGTCGCGCTTGAGCTGGTACGCGTAGTCGTACTTGAGCGGCGGGATTTCGCGGTTTTCCTTCGGGCTCAAGCCCTTCAGGATCGCGTTGCGCGCGTGCACGATAAAAACGTCGCAGCCCGCTTCGGCAATCGTGCCGACGAAGTCGCGCACGAACGCATAGTCCTCGACCGTATCCACGCCAATGCGGTGCTTGACCGTCACGGGCACGGATACGACATCGCGCATCGCCTTCACGCAGTCCGCCACCAGTTGCGGCTCGTTCATCAGGCACGCGCCGAACGCGCCGCGCTGCACGCGCTCGGACGGGCAGCCGCAGTTCAGGTTGATCTCGTCATAGCCCCATTGTTCGCCGAGCTTCGCGGCGCGCGCGAGGTCGTCGGGTTCGCTGCCGCCCAGCTGAAGCGCGACCGGCGCTTCGGCGGGCGTGAACGCGAGATGGCGCGGCACGTCGCCGTGAAGGAGGGCGCCCGTCGTCACCATCTCCGTATACAGCCACGTGTGCCGGGAGATGAAGCGATGCAGCGAACGGCAGTGGCGATCGGTCCAGTCCATCATCGGCGCGACAGAAGCGCGGCGGGGGCTGGCTTGACGGTTGGCGGACATGGCGATGGGAAACCGGGGAGTAACGGCTGACGTGGATCAACCTTGCATTTTAACGCATACGGGCCTGGCTCTTCGTACCCTTTGCGCACTGCGCCAATTTGCCGGATACCCAAGCAGGAAGCGCGCCCGATGGCCATTTTCGGCCGAAAAACCCTACGCACGTTATGTAATCCGCCTGCAATTTGCTGCAGCGCGCAAATTTTTTTGAGGGCACTTTTAGGGTCTGTTCGTCGCTCAGCCCCGTCAGAACTGCCTCACCGGATTGTTGTTGAACGGAGAATAGTAAATTCGGATTATCGCGATTATTTTCCGATAGTAGGTGTATACACTGAGTTTCGTTGACGCAGCTCGTGGGCACTGACCTCCCAGGCGCGGCGCCTTCCCGATCCGCAACTGAACCTGATATTGGAGTCCACCATGAAGACCAAACTCATCGCAGCGCTGCTGGTCGCAGCTACCGCTTCTGTTGCCGCTCCGGCGTTCGCCAGCGGCTACGGCCCGGCACCGTTCTATCGCCCGGACGTCGGCGCGCCCGCGTCGCAGCGTGGCCAGAGCGTCCAGACCGTGGCCGCCGAACGCGTCCAGGAACAAGGCGCGCAATCGGCTTACGGCGGTGTCGCCGGCTCGGCTTCGCAGTCGGGCAGCCACGCGAAGGCCACGGGCCCGCAATCGGTTTTCTTCGGCCAGTAAGTCGCGCCGAAGTTCCGATTCGTTGCCGAGCCGCCCGCGAGACGGGCGGCCTGAAAGCCGGATGTCGTTTCGACGTCCGGCTTTTTGCTTTTCTGTGTCCGGACTGGGTCTTTCCCCCCGGCGACGCTCAGGAAGCGGCGCGCACGCGCTTGTCGATCGCCTCGCGAATGCGGTCGAAGGCCGCGTCGAAGGCGTTGTCCTGGGTCGGAAAGCGGCCGGCGGCGATGCCGTCAATCGGCACGTTGCCGTTTTCGGCATCCGTGAGGCTCTGGATGATCTGCGTCGAGACGAAAAAGCCGGCTTCGTGGTCGCCGTCCACGCCGGCCGTCATGTCGAAACCCATGTATTCGTAGCTGCGTCGGTTTTCCATGCCGATTTCTCCTCGTAGGCGCATGTGCGGATTCTGGCACGTCCTCTGGCGAACGGCGCCGTGACCGGCCGGCACGTCCGTGCCGCATTCAGCAAATCCTGAAAAAATTCCCGCGGCGTGATAGTTTCGCCGTTTCCCAACCGAACTGATGGACAACGTTTCCATGGAATACCGCACACTCGGTGATACCGATATCAAGGTGAGCCTGATCGGGCTCGGTACGATGACGTGGGGCGAGCAGAACACGGAGCGCGAGGCGCACGAGCAGATCGACTACGCGCTCGACCAGGGCGTCACGCTGATCGATGCCGCCGAAATGTACCCCGTGCCGCCGCGCCCTGAGACGCAGGGACAGACCGAGCGCTTCATCGGGACGTGGCTCGCGCAGCATCGCGCGGCGCGCGAGCGTATCGTGCTCGCCACCAAAATTGCGGGCCCGGCGCGCCAGCCGCACAATCCGCAGCACATTCGCGGGCCGCAGAACCAGTTCGACCGCAAGAATCTGACCGAAGCGCTCGACGGCAGCCTGAAGCGCCTGCAGACGGACTACGTCGACCTGTATCAACTGCACTGGCCCGATCGCAGCACGATGACGTTCGGCCGCAGCATGTACCCGTATCTCGACGATGCATACACGGTGCCGATCGAGGAAACGCTCAGCGTGCTCGCCGATTTCGTGAAGGCGGGCAAGATCCGCCATATCGGCGTGTCGAACGGAACGCCGTGGGGCGTCGCGCAGTTCCTGCGTGCGGCCGAAAAGCTCGGACTGCCGCGCATCGTCAGCATCCAGAATCCGTACAGCCTGCTCAACCGCACGTTCGAAAGCGGCCTATCGGAGTTCGCACACCGTGAGGGCGTGGGCCTGCTCGCGTATTCGCCGCTCGCGTTCGGCTGGCTTTCGGGCAAGTACGAGGGCGGGGCGCGTCCGGAAGGCGCGCGCATCACGCGGTTCGAGCGCTTCAAGCGCTACAGCAAGCCGGAATCGTTGGCCGCGACGACGCGTTACGTGGAGCTCGCCCGCTCACACGGCTACACGCCCGCGCAGTTCGCGCTCGCGTTCGTCAATAGCCGGCCGTTCGTCACCAGCAATCTGATCGGCGCGACCTCGCTCGAGCAGTTGAAGGAAAATATCGCCAGCGCCGACGTCAAGCTCACGCCCGAACTGCTCGCGCAGATCGACGCGCTGCACGAGCAGCAGCCGAATCCGGCCCCTTAAAGGAGGAGGCGGAAGCCGTGTTACCCCTTGCCGGGCCGCGCGGCGCCGCGCGAGTCGCCAATTCCGCAAAATCGTTGGCGATTCGCAAGGCATACACTACGATCCAGCATGCGCCGCCCGGGGCGCCATCACGTCTCGCGTGACGGCGCCCCGTCGGCCGTCCATACGCTCAATCCCGGAGAATTTTTACAATGACGAGCGCACGTCCAGCGCAATCGCCCCCGTCTTACGGCTGGCCCATTTTTATTTTGCTGGCGGTGGCCGGCCTCTTCTACGTGAAGTGGTTCCCGTACTATCACCGCGCGTTTACCGCCGAGGAAACGCACTCCATCGGCAAATCGATCCTGATGGGCGGTTCGGCGACTGCCCCCGATCCCTCGCTCTCCGCCGCGCTCGATTACGCCTACGCGTACGGCAAGGCGATCTGGCAGGCCATGGTGCTTGGTCTGCTGCTCGGCTCCGGTGTGCAGGCGCTCCTGCCTGTGCAATGGGTCGCGCGCGTGCTCGGCCGGCGCGGCTTCGGCAGCGTCGCGGCGGGCGGCCTGCTCGCCGTGCCCGGCATGATGTGCACCTGCTGCGCCGCGCCCGTGGTCGTGGGCCTGCGCGCGCGCAATGCGTCGGCGGGTGGCGCGATTGCGTTCTGGCTCGGCAATTCCGTGCTCAATCCCGCCACGCTCGTGTTCATGGGCTTCGTGCTCGGCTGGCAGTGGAGTGCGTTGCGTCTCACGCTGGGCCTGCTGATGGTGTTCGGCCTTGGCTGGGTCTGCAACCGGCTCGTGACACCCGAGGAATCGCGTGCCGCCGACGACCGCCTCGCGCAACTCGCCCAGCAGCAGGCCGAAGGCGGCAACGTCTTCGTGCGCTGGGCGCGTATTTTTGCGCGCATGGCCGTGCGACTGGTGCCGGAATACATCGTGCTCGTGCTGTTGCTTGGCGCCGCTCGCGCATGGCTCTTCCCGCACATCGGCCCGGAAGTGACGAGCAGCCTTGGCTGGATCGTCACGTTCGCCGTGGTCGGCATGCTGTTCGTGATCCCCACGGCCGGCGAGGTGCCCATCATCCAGGCGATGCTGGCGCTCGGCATGGGCGTGGGTCCCGCGGGCGCGCTGCTGATGACGCTGCCGCCCGTGAGCGTGCCGTCGTTCGCGATGCTGGCGGGCTCGTTCCGGCCGCGCATGCTCGCCGTCGTGGGCACGACGGTGGTGTTCTTCGGCATCGCCGCCGGGCTCGCGGCGGTGGCTCTGGGCTTCTAGGGACGCTGGGGCGCGGCAAGCGTCATGCGTTCAGCGTTGGCATTCTTGTAATACGCGGGCGGTTCGCCGTCCGCCACGGAGCGGGCCGCGGCCCGAAAACCAGCATGGCAAAGCAAAAAACCAATCCGAAACTCGAGCAGGCGCTCACGCGCGGCGATCTCGCCATTCGCCAGGCCAATTCGGCCCGCGCCACGGCGGTGCTGCGTGCGCTCGGCAAGATGATCGTCGAGGCTTCGGCCACCATCGGCGTCGAGGCGGATACCTCGATTCCCGACGGCGATCGCATCTACGACCCGGCCGACGGTCTCTGGCCGCAGTCGCTGCTGGTTTCGCTCGATGGCCCGGTGGAGGAGTCGGATCCCGAAGAGATCCGCACGGTGCGTTTGCTCGCCCAGACCCAATCGACGATGTTCCGCGTGGAATGGCATCGCGCCGACGGCAAGGTCGGCCGCCAGGAAGGCGGCCCGTTCGCGACGGTCGCGTTTATTTCGGACGTCGATATTCCCTGGGGCGACGACGAAGACTGAACGCCTCGCGGTGCGGTTTCAGCGCATCATGCGCCGGCGGAACAGCACTGAAGCGATCGCGAATGGCACTACCACGTAGATCGCGAGCACCAGCAGGTGCAGACCGGCCTGCTCGACAGGCCGGTCGAGCATGGCGGGACGGATCAATGCAACGGCATGTGCGAGCGGTAGCATCAGCGTGATGTGCTGCGCGGCGGCGGGCAGTTGCGCGATCGGAAAGAACACGCCGGAGAGCAGCAGCATCGGCGTGAGCACGAGCGTCTGATAAAACATGAAGAAGTCGTAGGACGGCGCGAGCGCGGTGACGATCATCGCGCAGCTCGCGAACGCGAGGCCCGCGAGTGCGATCACGGGCAGCGCGAGCAGCATGGAAGGAAAGCTCGCGTAGCCGAGCAGGCCTGCCACCACCATGATCGCCACGCCCGAGAGCATCGACTTGCTCGCGGCCCACATCACTTCGCCGAGCACGACGTCGCCGAGCGTGAGCGGCGTGTGCATGATCGCTTCCCACGTGCGCTGCACGTGCATGCGCGAGAAGCCCGAGTACATCGACTCGAAGCTCGCCGACATCATCACCGAGGACGACACCGTGCCTGCCGCGAGAAACGCGATGTACGAGACGCCGTCGACGTGCCCGACCATCAGCCCGAGCCCGAAGCCGAGACCGAAGAGATAGATCATCGGGTCGGCGAGATTGCCGAACATCGACGCGAGGGCGAGCTTGCGCCAGACCAGATAGTTGCGCCGCCACACGGCCATCCAGTGCGTGGCGTTCGAAGGCAGCGCGGCGCGCGGCTCGCGCACGCTCGCATGCTCGGGGCGCGAGGGCGTCGGGTTGTTGGTGCGTGTCTGCATGGTGTCCTTGGCGGTTCGTGCGCCGCCGTCGATCTTGCTGTCTTTAATCCTGCCGCAGTTAATCCTGCATCTCGCGGCCCGTGAGCCGCAGGAACACGTCTTCGAGATTCGCGGGCCGGTGCAGGTAGCGCAAATCGGAGCGATGGCGCAGCTTCGCATGGACGGGCGCGGGGTCGTCGACATAGCAGAACAGCGTCTCGCCGCTGATCTCCGTGCGTTTCGCATCGGCTGCGAGTTCGTCGCGCAACGCGACCGGATCCGGTCCGTACACCTCGATCACATCGCAGCCGATCTCCGATTCGATGAGCGCCTTGGGCGCACCCTCGGCGATCTTGCGGCCCTCCTCGATCACGCAGACGCGATTGCAAAGCCGTTCGGCCTCCTCCATGAAATGCGTGGTGAGCAGAATCGTCTTGCCGCGCGCGAGCAGCGAGCGCAGCCGCTCCCAAATCAGATGCCGCGCCTGCGGATCGAGGCCCGTGGTGGGCTCGTCCATCACGAGCACGTCGGGGTCGTTCACGAGCGCGCGCGCGAGCGTGAGACGACGGCGCATGCCGCCGGAGAGTTCGCCCACCCGCGCGTCGGCCTTGCTTTCGAGGCGCGCGAATTCGAGCAGCGGCGCGACGAGGTCGCGCGTTTCGCGCGCGGACAAGCCGAAGTAGCGGCCGAACACGAGCAGGTTCTCGCGCACGGTGAAGTCGGGGTCAAGGTTGTCGAATTGCGGCACCACGCCCACGCGCTGGCGGGCATGACGCGCGCGCGCCGGCACGGGTTCGCCGCAGAGGCTGATGCGCCCCGCATCGGGCGCAACGATGCCGAGCAGCATGCGCAGCGTCGTGGTTTTCCCCGCGCCGTTCGGGCCGAGCAGCCCGAAGCATTCGCCGGGAACGACGTCGAACGACAGGCCGTTGACGACCGTCCTGTCTCCGTAATGTTTGATGACCTGCTCGAATTCGATGGCGGGTGCGGGCATGGACCGGTTGAACGTGAGTCGAACGGGCGTCGCGCGAGTCGCTCGAAGAGTCGATCGAAAAATCGCACGAAACAAGGCGGCCCATTTTAGTGCATTGCTGCGTGGCGGGTCGGGCGTCGCTTCGAAGCCGCTGGACAACGCGCGAGACGAATGCATGTCACGGCAAGCATTCAGCAGTGCGCAAGATGCGTGCGCGGTTCGGGGCGCCGTGGCGCTTTTCGATGCACACCTGGCGTTTTCCAGCCCTTGCGTGTGGAATTGCGGCGCACCATCATAAGAATCGCACAGCCTGCAAATCACGCGGGCGGGGAGAAGCGATCATGGCGAGCTATAAAAAAATTCTGCTCTGTTACGACGGCTCGCGCGAAGGCCGCAAGGCACTGCGTTGCGGCGCCGATCTTGCGCTCGATCTGCAGGCCGAGACGCACTTGCTCTCGGTCGTCGACATGCGTTCGACGATCGCCCAGAGCGCGGGGCTGCTGACCGATGTGGCCTGCGGCCGCTTCGAGGAAACGGCGCGCGAAATCCTTCAGGAAGGCGTGGACTGGCTCACCGAGCGTGGCGTGCGCGCCCAGGGGCACTTCGCGTTCGGTCATCCGATCGACGAAATCGCGAATCTGGCCAACGAGCTGAATGCCGACCTCGTGGTGGTGGGCCACCGCTGCCGCACGGGGCTCTCGCGCTGGTGGATGGGCGCGGGCAATACGCCGCTGCTCGACCGCGTATCGTGCAGCATTCTCGTGGCGTGTTCGTCGGCGGCTGAGGAAAAGCAGCAGCAAGCCGCCGCGTAGGGGATCAAGCGGGCCGGCTCGCACAGAACCGGCCCGCTTCCATTTCCGCTTTCGCTTTCACTTCCGATCCGTCTCAGTTCGAGACGTTTCCTTCGTTTAGCTCGACCGCCGAGAGCTTCCACGAGAAGAGCCCGTGACGTTGCAGGATGGCGGCGTAGTGCTCGCCCGTGCTGCCACGGTCCCATGTGAGCGCGAACTCATTGAGGCCGCGATAGCCGGCCGTGGTAACGGGCCGAGCCTCGGGCGCGGGGTTGCCGGATGCCGCTGGGGCAGGTGCCGGGGCGGAGGCGGGTGCCGATTGCGCTGATTGCGCCGGTTCTGTCGTTTCCGTGCCGGATTCCGCTGGCGGCGGCGCGTGCGGCCGGTCGCCGGGCTTGCCCGTCGGCGGCATCCCATCGAGCAGTGCTGCCACACCTTCAGGTGTTGCGTAAGCGTCCACAAGCGGACTGATCAGTGCCGCGCCGATCACGGCGCCGAGGATCAGCAACGGATTGCTGCTGTGCTGCCCCTCGACGCGCCGATGCAGCATCTCGCCGACCTGTTGTTTCAGGCTCAAGCGCAGCGCAGGGTAATCGACGTACTCGTTGAGCGCGACGGCGTCACGCGCGTCGGCGGCCGCCTTCATGTGTTTCACCGCGATATAGGGCGACGCATAGGCGTAGCCGATCGCGGCAACAACCATGGCGAGCGCGACCGTGATCGCGACGGGCTTTTTCCAGCCTTGGGTCTTACGCGGGGTCGAGAGAGATTCCGTCATCGGCATAGGGCAAATCGTTTAAACACGGTGTTGACCGCAAACCAGGCCAAACGATCCCGCCCGTAACCTCTTCTCACATTTCAGCTGCGTTCCTGCTTACTTCGCGAGCGCTGCGGGCAGGTCGCTGTGCTGCTCGGCGATGCAGCGGTCGATCGCGCGGCAAACCGCGTCGACCGTGCCGACGAGAATGAGCCGCGACGGACCCTGATAGACGCGCACGGGCGCACGGCGCATGGGCTGTTCGGTATTGAGCGTGCTGTTGAGCGACACGCGCGCAAACGCAGGCTGGGCCGAGGGCAGCACCGGCAGGTCGGCCGTGCTGGCCGCCACCATCTCTGGCGAGTCTTCGAAGAGCGAGCCGCTCAGTGCGGCAGCCGAACCGCGGACTTCGCGGACCGCGCACGAGGCGATGCCGCGGAGATGGCGAAGACGGCCGAATTGGCGGAAGGGCAGCAAGCGGGCAAGGCGTTCCATGACTCTCTCCAGGTAGTGCGCAGACAGTGCGTGCGCAAACTGCGCTCAAACGGATTACTTAGAATTCGGTGGGGCGGATCAGCCCGACCGCGATGCCTTCGAGCGCGAATTCCGCGCTGCCGGCCTCGACGAAAATATTGTCGTAATCGGGGTTCTCGGCGATCAGCTCGAGCCCGTTCGGACGGCGCTTCAGGCGCTTCACGGTGACGTCGTCGCCAAGACGCGCCACGATGATCTGGCCGTCTTTCGCTTCGGCCTTTTTCTGCACGGCGAGCAGGTCGCCGTCGAGGATGCCGGCGTCGCGCATCGAAAGGCCGCGCACCTTCAAGAGGTAGTCGGGGCGGCTCGAGAAGAGCGCTGGGTCGCACATGTAGTTCTGCGAGATGTGCTCCTGCGCGAGGATCGGGCTACCCGCTGCGACGCGGCCAACGAGCGGCAGCGAGAGCTGCATGATGCTCGGGTGCGGGAGCGTGAACTGGTGCGGCAGGTCGTCGGGCCCCGGCACGAGGCGGATGCCGCGCGAGGCGCCCGCAGCCAGTTCGATCACGCCTTTGCGCGCCAGCGCGCGCAGATGCTCCTCTGCGGAGTTGGCCGAGCTGAAGCCGAGTTCCGCCGCGATCTCGGCGCGCGTGGGCGGGAAGCCCGTGCGCTCGATGGCCCGGCGAACCAGATCGAAAACCTGCTGCTGTCGTGCGGTGAGTTTGGTCATGGCGCCACTGTATGTTTGAACAGGTAACTGTATTTTTATACAGTACTCGCCACTTTTCAAGTGTTACTTGAAGTTCTCCAACTGAGCGTTGCCATCACGCCGCTTTCCCGCGTTTGCGTGGATGAAACCGCGCTCCAGCAGCGACTTCCTCTGTCCTTACCACTTTTGCGTATTAAAAAATGAGAAAACATCATTTTTAATAATGTAAGCGGATCGCTAGACTGGCCTCCATCGTTAGCTCCATTTCACCAATGAGCGCAAACGAGCACACACGAAAACGGAGAACAGATAGATGGGCACGACACATACGGGGCGCGCGGGCTGGCTGAAAACACTGGCGGCAAAACTGGTGATCGGCGTTGCGCCGCTCGTCGGAGTCACGGCGATGGCGGCCATCGTGCCTGTCGCCGCTCACGCGGATACGTCGCTGCTCAACGTCTCCTACGATCCGACGCGTGAGCTGTACCAGGACATCAACGAAGCCTTCATCAAGCAGTGGAAGGCGAAGACGGGCGAATCGCTCACCATCAAGCAGTCGCATGGCGGCTCGGGCGCACAGGCGCGCTCGGTGCTAGACGGCCTGCAAGCCGACGTCGTGACGCTCGCCCTGGCATGGGACATCGACGCGCTCGCCAACAAGGGCATCGTCGGGAAGGACTGGCAAAAGCGCCTGCCCGACAACGCCTCGCCGTACACGTCGACCATTGTGTTCCTGGTACGCAAGGGCAACCCCAAGCACATCAAGGACTGGGACGATCTGACCAAGCCCGGCGTCTCGATCGTCACGCCGAATCCGAAGACCTCCGGCGGCGCGCGCTGGAACTACCTCGCGGCGTGGGCGTATGCGCTGCACCAGCCGGGCGGCAACGAGCAGAAGGCGAAGGACTTCGTCACGAAGCTCTACAAGAACGCGGGCGTGCTCGACTCGGGCGCGCGGGGAGCCACGACGAGCTTCGTGCAGCGCGGCATCGGCGATGTGCTGATTGCATGGGAGAACGAAGCATTCCTCTCGCTCAAGGAGTTCGGCCCGGACAAGTTCGAGATCGTGGTGCCTTCGGTGAGCATTCTGGCTGAACCGCCGGTTGCCGTGGTGGACAAGGTCGTCGACAAGAAGGGCACGCGCAAGGAAGCCGAGGCCTACCTGCAGTTCCTCTATAGCGAAGAGGGCCAGGAGATTGCCGCAAAGAACTTCTACCGTCCGCGTTCGGACAAGGTTCCGGCGGCGCTCACGGCGAAGTTTCCGAAGCTCAAGCTCTACACGGTCGACGACACGTTCGGCGGCTGGACCAACGCGCAGAAGACGCATTTCGCAGATGGCGGCGTGTTCGATTCGATCTATCAGCCGCAGTAAGTCACGCAACAACGCGGTACTGCAGTACCGGTCAGCAGTCGATAACGACGCGGCCACATAACAACAAAGCGCGCCCACGGGTGCGCTTTTCGGCGCCGCCAGGGAACCCGGCAAGCGCGCAACCCATGTCTGGACGAAGAGCATGACAACGTTACGATTGCGCAAGCCCAGTGCGCTGCCTGGCTTCGGCTTGACGCTCGGCATCACGGTGGCTTACCTGAGCCTCGTGGTGCTCATTCCGCTTGCCGCCACCTTTCTCAAGACGGCGACACTCGACTGGAGCCAGTTCGTGCGCGCCGTGTGGTCGCCGCGCGTGATCGCGTCGTACCGGCTCACGTTCAGCGCCGCGCTCGGCGCGGCGCTGATCAATGCGGCATTCGGTTTCCTGCTCGCGTGGGTGCTCGTGCGCTATACGTTCCCGTTCAAACGGGTGATCGATGCGCTCGTCGATCTGCCGTTCGCGCTGCCCACTTCCGTGGCCGGCATTTCGCTCGCCGCCGTGTATGCGGGCAATGGCTGGATCGGCCAGTTCCTGCAGCCGCTCGGTCTGAAGATTGCCTTCACGCCGCTCGGCGTGCTCGTGGCGCTGACCTTCATCGGCTTGCCGTTTGTCGTGCGCACGGTGCAGCCGGTGCTCGAGGACTTCGAGCGCGAACAGGAAGAGGCCGCCGCGTGCCTCGGCGCCTCGCGCTGGCTCACGTTCCGCCGTGTCGTGCTGCCCGCGGTGCTGCCGGCGCTCCTCACCGGCTTCGCGCTCGCGTTCGCGCGCGCGCTGGGCGAGTACGGTTCGGTCATCTTCATCGCCGGCAACGTGCCGATGAAGTCGGAGATCACGTCGCTGCTCATCATCACGAAGCTCGAACAGTACGACTATGCGGGTGCAACGGCGCTCGCCGTGATGATGCTCTGCGTGTCGTTCGTCATGTTGCTGCTCATCAATTCGCTGCAGTGGTATTTGCAGCGCCGCACGAGCCGGGGTGTAACGGCCGGCAGCGCGCCGAATGCCGCGGTGGGCGCAACCGTCGCGGGAGGTGCGCAATGAGCACGTTGCCGCAACAACGAAGCACGCGCCGGCCTGACCCGGTCACCGAATCACCGTGGGTGCGCTGGCTCCTGACTGGCATCGCGCTCGCGTTTCTCGCGCTGTTTCTCGTGGTGCCGCTCGTCGCCGTGTTCTGGCAGGCGCTGTCGAAGGGCATCGGCTTTTACTTCACGTCGCTCGTCGATCCCGACGCGCTCTCCGCGATCAAGCTCACGCTCATCACCGCGGCGATCGCGGTGCCGTTGAATCTGGGCTTCGGCCTCGCGGCCTCGTGGGCGATCGCGAAGTTCGAGTTTCGCGGCAAGGCGCTGCTCACCACGCTGATCGACCTGCCGTTTTCAGTTTCGCCCGTGATTTCAGGTCTCATCTACGTGCTGATGTTCGGCGCGCAGGGCTGGCTCGGGCCGTGGCTCGAAGACCACAACGTGCAGATCATCTTCGCGGTGCCGGGCATCGTGCTCGCCACGATCTTCGTGACGTTCCCGTTCGTCGCGCGCGAGCTGATTCCGCTGATGCAGGCGCAGGGCAACGACGAAGAAGAGGCCGCGCATGTGCTGGGCGCCTCGGGCTGGCAGATGTTCCGCCGCGTGACGCTGCCCAATATTCGCTGGGGCTTGCTGTACGGCGTGATTCTTTGCAATGCGCGCGCGATGGGCGAGTTCGGCGCGGTGTCGGTGGTGTCGGGCCATATTCGCGGCCAGACCGACACGATGCCGCTGCACGTCGAGATCCTCTACAACGAGTACAACTTCGCGGCGGCGTTCGCCGTGGCGTCGCTGCTCGCGTTGCTCGCGCTCGTCACGCTCGGGCTGAAGCTCCTCGCGGGGCGCCGCCTTTCCGCGGAATTGCGCGGCGCGGACGAGGTTCCCGCCTACGCCGGCCCGCAACCTGTGGCCGTGCAACACGTTTCACAACACGCAGCGCCTCGCGCCGTGCGCCAACCGATTCAAGTAGGGGAGCAGTAAACATGGGCATCACCGTCAGCAATCTGCATAAGCGCTTCGGCGACTTCACCGCCCTCGACAACGTCTCGCTCGACTTTCCGCCGGGCGAACTGGTTGCGCTGCTCGGACCTTCCGGTTGTGGCAAGACCACGCTCCTGCGCGTGATCGCGGGCCTCGAATACGCCGACGCGGGCCAGGTCGTACTGCAAGGCCAGGACGTGGGCGAGGTCGGCGCGCGCGAGCGCCAGGTGGGCTTCGTGTTCCAGCATTACGCGTTGTTCCGCCATATGACGGTGTTCGAGAACGTGGCGTTTGGCCTGCGCGTGAAGCCGCGCAGCGAGCGGCCCTCGGAGGCCGTGATTCGCGAGAAGGTGCACGAACTGCTCAAGCTCGTGCAGCTCGACTGGCTCGCGCAGCGCTATCCGTCCGAGCTTTCGGGCGGCCAGCGTCAGCGCATCGCGCTTGCGCGTGCGCTCGCCGTGGAGCCGAAGGTGCTGCTGCTCGACGAGCCGTTCGGCGCGCTCGACGCCAAGGTGCGCAAGGAGTTGCGCTCGTGGCTGCGCCGCCTGCACGACGACCTGCACATCTCGACGATCTTCGTCACGCACGACCAGGAGGAAGCGCTCGAGGTGGCCGATCGCATCGTTGTGATGAATCATGGGCACGTGGAGCAGGTGGGCAGCCCGCAGGACGTCTATGATCATCCGCAGACGGCCTTCGTCTACGAATTCCTCGGCGCCGCGAACCGGTTGCGCGGTAGCGTCGATGCACGCGGTTTCGTCGCCGATGGCGCGGCGCAGCCGATCTCCGTGCACGCGAGCTTCGAAGGCCCGGCGCTCGCCTACGTGCGGCCGCACGACCTCGTGCTGCACCGCGAAGCGAGCGATCATCGCGACGGCATCGTCGTCGACGTGCGCCGCGTGGTGACGCTGGGCGGTTCGGTGCGCGTGGAGCTGGAAAGCCGCACGGGCGGCGCGCTCGAAGCCGAGCTCGACCGCGAGTCGTGGCGCGCGCTGGGCCTCACAGTGGGCGAGGGTGTTACGGCCGTGCCGCGCGGACTGCGCGTATTTCCGGCGCAATGAGCGTTGTAAAAAGCGGCCCAGCAAGCGTTACAGTGCTCACATCGACAAAAACGAATAATCGGTCAGCAGTCCCGGAGAGAAGACCATGAATTTTCAGCAGTTGCGTTTCGTGCGCGAAGCCGTGCGGCAGAACATGAATCTGACCGAAGTGGCGAACGTGCTCTATACGTCGCAATCGGGCGTCTCCAAGCAGATCAAGGATCTCGAAGACGAACTCGGCGTGGACATTTTCATTCGCCGCGGCAAGCGCCTGACCGGACTCACGGAGCCGGGCAAGGCGGTGCATCAGCTGATCGAGCGCATGCTGCTCGACGCCGAGAACCTGCGCCGCGTGGCGCGCCAGTTCGCCGACCAGGACAGCGGTCACCTCGTGGTCGCGACGACGCACACGCAGGCGCGTTACGCGCTGCCCAAGGTCGTGCACCGGTTCCGCGAAGTGTTTCCGAAAGTCCACCTCGCACTGCGTCAGGGCAACCCGCAGCAGATCGCGCAGATGATCATCAACGGCGAGGCCGACATCGGCATCTCGACCGAGGCGCTCGACCGCTTCCCCGATATCGTCACGTTCCCGTGCTACTCCTGGCATCACGTGGTGGTCGTGCCGAAGGCGCATCCGCTCGTGGGCCGCGAAAATCTCACGCTCGAAGACGTGGCCGAGTATCCGATCATTACCTACGACCAGGACTTCACGGGCCGCTCGCATATCGACCAGGCGTTCGCGAAGGCTGGCGTGGTGCCCGACGTCGTGCTGACCGCCATCGACGCGGACGTGATCAAGACCTATGTCGAACTCGGCATGGGCGTGGGCATCGTCGCGGCGATGGCCTACGACCCGAAGCGCGACAGCGAACTCGTCGCGCTCGACACGGAGCATCTCTTCGATGCGAGCACGACCCGAGTGGGCCTGCGCAAGGGCGCGTTCCTGCGCCAGTACGCGTACCGGCTCATCGAAATGTTCGCGCCGCAGCTCACCGAGCAGCAGATCGCGAGCCAGCTGCGCGAGGCAACCTGAAAAGCGCGCTGATTTTCTCGGCGGGCGGCGGATCGCTTAAAATCGCCGCCATGAATACTTCCACTTCCTCTACCGCCGCGGCGTCCAGGGCGCTGCCGCGTATCGCCGTGCTCGCCACGGGCGGCACGATTGCGGGCTCCGCTGCGGACGCCGCGAACACCGCCGGCTACCAGGCCGGCGTGATCGGTGTCGGGCAACTGCTGGCAGCCGTGCCGGGCCTCGACGCCATCGCCCAGATCCATGCCGAGCAGGTCGCAAGCATCGACAGCAAGGACATGTCGCTTGCGCTATGGTCCACGCTCGCTCAGCGCGTGAACGAACTGCTGGCGAGCGACGAGATCGACGGCGTGGTGATCACGCACGGCACGGATACGCTCGAAGAAACCGCGTACCTGCTGCATCTCACGGTGAAGAGTGCGAAGCCGTGCATTTTGACGGCCGCCATGCGGCCCGCCACCGCGCTTTCCGCCGACGGCCCGCTCAATCTGCTCAATGCCGTCACGCTCGCCGCGAGCGAGGTGGCGGCCGGGCAGGGCGTGCTGGTGGCGTTCAACAACCGCATTCATTGCGCACGCGACGTCGCGAAGGTCAGCACTTACGCGGTCGATGCATTCCAGTCGCCGGAAATCGGCGCGCTGGGCTGGGTGCAGGACGGGCGCGTGGAATTCCAGCGCCGCGCGCTGCGCCCGCATACGGTCGATGCGCCGTTCACGGCACCGGTCCAATGGCCGCAGGTCGAGATCGTGATGAGCTACGCGGGCGTGTCGCGCGCGGCGGTCGAAGCACTCTTTGCCGCCGGTGTGGATGGGTTCGTCGTGGCCGGCACGGGTAATGGCTCGATTCACGGCGCGTTGCAGCAGTCGCTGGCCGAAGCGGCCGCCAAGGGCGTGGCCGTCGTGCGCGCCTCGCGCGTCGGCTCGGGTCACGTGATGCACAACGGCGCGGCCAAGGACGATACGCTCGGCTTCGTGTCTTCGGGCACGCTGAGCCCGTACAAGGCGCGTGTGCTGCTGCTGCTCGCGCTAGCGGCGGGCACGACCGACAAGGCGGGGCTGCAGGACGTGTTCGACACGTACTGAGGCTGGCCGCGCACAAAGTAAAACGGGCCTGGCGGAGCGATCCGCCAGGCCCGTTGCGTTTCTGGCCGTGTTCGCGTGTTGCCGCGCTTACTGCAGCGGCGGAATCACGAGCACCTGACCGGGATAAATCTTGTCCGGGCTCTTGAGCATCGGCGTGTTTGCCTCGAAGATCGCGTCGTTTTTCGCGCCGCTGCCATAGTACTTTTCGGCGATCTTCCAGAGGTTGTCGCCGGCAACGACCGTGTGGTGCTGCGCTTCGGGCGCGGGGTTCGTCACGGTCATCTGGTCGTCGACCTTGTCGACGTTCTGCACGTTACCGGCCGCCACGAGGATCTTCTCCTTCGTCGGCTGGTCGGCGGCGTTGCCGGTGACTGTCACCGTGTGCGAGACGCCGTCGTAGGTCACGCCGAGGTTGTCGGCATCGAGACCTTGCGAACGGATATAGGCCGCGATCGCGTCGCCGGCCTTCTGGTTCAGTTCGGCAAGATTCGCGGAAGGGTCTGCCGGTGCGGCAGCGGGTTCCGCGGCGGCGGCCGGAGCGGCAGCCGTGCCGAACAGTTTTTCGCCTGCTTCCTTGATGAAATTGATAATGCCCATCGATCACACTCCTCACGTGCTGGAAATGACTGGGTGGTCACGCGTCGTGTCCACATTGACCCGTCGGCATGACAGCCGGATGAAAGCACGATTCTAGAAATGCGGCCGCGAACGCGTCCATCGGGGCAGCGTTAAAGAGTGTGAAACCGGGGAGAGAAAAGAGAGAGCAAAGAAAAACGGGCATCCGACACGCGGACACCCGATGACGACGTCTGACCGACCAAGGCTTCCCCGCCGTCACCGGGTGCCGCTTTCGGACCCCACTGGCCGCCCTCAGCCCAGAGCGGCACCGATTTGCCTCGCGACGGTTGCCGCCGTCGCGAAGCGCCCCACGGGAGGCTGATGCGCACGCTCGAATGCCTGCGCACCAGCCGGTATGCGTGATCCGGTTCTACAGGCGGCCCGCACGTTGCGTCGCGCGAACCGCCGTTCTGCTACCTGCTATTTGCTACGGCTAAAACTCAAGCCACCTTCACCTGCGCTTGCGGTTCGGCGATCTCGAAGTTCGCCATGATCTCAAGCGCGCGGATCATCGCAGAGTGGTCCCACGCCTTGCCGCCGTTCGCGGCGCACACGCTGAAGAGCTGCTGCGCGCTCGCGGTATGCGGCAGGGCGATGCCCAGCTTGCGCGCGCCGTCGATCGCGAGGTTCAGGTCCTTCTGGTGCAGCTCGATGCGGAAGCCCGGATTGAACGTGCGCTTGGTCATGCGCTCGCCGTGCACTTCCAGAATGCGCGACGAAGCAAAGCCGCCCATGAGGGCCTTGCGCACGCGCTCGGGGTCCGCACCCGAACGTGCTGCGAACAGCAGCGCTTCGGCTACGGCCTCGATGTTCAGCGCGACGATGATCTGGTTCGCCACCTTGCAGGTCTGGCCTGCACCGTTATCGCCGATGAGCGAAATGTTCTTGCCCATCAAATCGAACAGCGGCTTGGCAAGATCGAACGACTTTTGCGGGCCGCCCACCATGATCGTGAGCGTGGCTTCGCGTGCGCCGACTTCGCCGCCCGAGACCGGCGCGTCGAGATAGTCGCAGCCGAGTGCGTTGATCTGTTTGGCGAACTGCTGCGTTTCGAGCGGCGAGATCGAGCTCATGTCGATCACGAGCTTGCCGGCCGAGAGACCCTTGGCGACGCCGTCGTCGGCGAACAGGACGTTGGCGACATCAGGCGTGTCCGGCACCATCACGATGACGATGTCCGAAACCTTCGCGACAGCCGTCGAATCGGCGACGACTTCGGTTTGCGTGCGCAGGTCGTCGGGCACCGGGTACTTGCCGTTCACGGCGAGCGTGTGGCCGACCTTGATGAGGTTGCGCGCCATGTGCGCGCCCATGATGCCGAGTCCGATAAAGCCAATCTTTGCCATCTTGTGTCTCCGTTAAAGCGAATGCGTGAATGTGCGTAGTTGCGTCCGATTGCGGGCTCAGGCGAGCTCGGCGGTGCGCTGCTTCGCGCTGCGCAGCCAGCCGAGGCCTTCGACGGTTGTCGTGCGCGGCTTGTACTCGCAGCCGATGTGGCCTTCGTAGCCGAGCGAGTCGAGCAGATCGAACAGGAACGGGTAGTTGATTTCGCCCGTGCCCGGTTCGTTGCGGCCAGGATTGTCGGCGAGCTGGACGTGGGCGATCTTCGCGAAGTGCTTCTTGATCGTCGCGGCGAGTTCGCCTTCCATACGCTGCATGTGATAGATGTCGTACTGCAGGAACAGGTTATCCGAGCCGGTCTTTTCGATCACGTCGAGCGCTTCGGCCGAGCGGTTCAGCGCGAAGCCGGGAATGTCGTACGAATTGCACGGCTCGACGAGCAGGCGGATGCCTTCGCGTTTCAGTTCGCCGGCTGCGTAGCGCAGGTTCTCGACGATGGTGGCGAGTGCCGTATCACGATCGACGCCGGCCGTCGGAATGCCGACGAGGCAGTTCAGTTGCGGCACCTTCAGTGCCTTCGCATATTCGATCGCGCGGCCAACGCCTTCCTGGAACTCGCCGCGGCGCTCGGGCAGGCAGGCAATGCCGCGCTCGCCCGCTTCCCAGTTGCCGGCGGGCAGGTTGTGGAGTACGAGCTTGAGGCCGTTGACCTCGAGGCGCTCGGCCAGCTCGGCGGCCTTGTACGGATACGGGAACAGGAACTCCACGGCGTCGAAGCCCGCTTGTGCGGCCGCTGCGAAGCGGTCGAGGAAGGGCACTTCGTTGAACAGCATGGTGAGGTTCGCGGCGAATTTTGGCATGGTGCTGGGTCTCGCTGGTCGGTCAGTAAAGGAAGTCAGGCGGGAGGTGACGCGGTAAGTCACTCAGACAGCGCGCCGATGCCGTGCGCGCTGCCTGTATTGCGGTGCGACGTGAGCGGGTGCACTCAGTCGAGAGCATTCAACGCGCTGATGGCAGTCGGCGCGTGCTCGGGCTTTTCGGCCAGTTCCTCGAACTCGTTGATGGCGTCGATTTCGGTGCCCATCGAGATGTTGGTCACACGCTCGAGAATCACTTCGACGACGACCGGCACGCTGTGCTCGGCGGCGAGCGCCTGGGCTTGCTTGAGCGCCGGGGCGATCTCTTCGGGCTTGAACACGCGCAGCGCCTTGCAGCCGAGGCCTTCGGCAACCGTGACGTGATCCACGCCGTAGCCGTTCACTTCAGGCGCGTTGATGTTCTCGAACGCGAGCTGCACGCAGAAGTCCATGTCGAACGCGCGCTGCGCCTGGCGGATCAGGCCGAGATACGAGTTGTTCACGACCACGTGCACGTACGGCAGCTTGAACTGCGCGCCCACGGCCAGCTCTTCGACCATGAACTGGAAGTCGTAGTCGCCCGAGAGCGCCACGATGGGACGCGTCGGATCGGCTGCGCGCACACCGAGCGCCGCCGGAATCGTCCAGCCGAGCGGGCCCGCCTGGCCGCAGTTGATCCAGTTGCGCGCCTTGTACACGTGCAGGAACTGCGCGCCGGCGATCTGCGAAAGGCCGATGGTGCTCACGTAGCAGGTGTCGCGGCCAAACGCCTTGTTCATCTCTTCGTACACGCGTTGCGGCTTGATCGGCGTGTTCTCGAAGTGCGTCTTGCGAAGCATCGTGCGCTTGCGTTCCTGGCAGTCGGCCACCCACGCGCTGCGATCCTTCAGCTTGCCCGCGGCCTTCCATTCCCTGGCGATTTCGACGAACAGTTCGAGCGCGGCCTTCGCGTCCGAGACGATGCCGAGATCCGGGCCGAACACGCGGCCGATCTGCGTCGGTTCGATATCGACGTGCACGAACTTGCGGCCCTTCGTGTACACCTCGACGCTGCCCGTATGGCGGTTCGCCCAGCGGTTGCCGATGCCGAGCACGAAGTCGGAGGCGAGCATCGTGGCGTTGCCGTAGCGGTGCGAGGTCTGCAGACCGACCATGCCGGCCATGAGCGGATGGTCGTCGGCAATCGCGCCCCACGACATGAGCGTCGGGATCACGGGCACCCCCACGGTTTCGGCGAACTGCACGAGCAGGTCTTCGGCTGCTGCGTTGAGCACGCCGCCGCCCGAGACGATCAGCGGCTTGTCGCTCGCGTTGAGCATCTCGAGCGCGGCTTCGATCTGCTTGCGCGTCGCCTTAGGCTTGTAGACCGGCAGCGGCTCATACGTGTCGATATCGAATTCGATTTCGGCGAGCTGCACGTCGATCGGCAGGTCGACCAGCACCGGACCTGGACGGCCCGAGCGCATCAGATGGAACGCCTGCTGGAACACGCGCGGCACGAGCGCCGGCTCGCGCACGGTGACGGCCCACTTGGTGACGGGCTTGGCGATCGACTCGATGTCGACGGCCTGGAAGTCTTCCTTGTAGAGGCGGGCGCGCGGCGCCTGGCCCGTGATCGCGAGGATCGGAATCGAATCGGCCTGGGCCGAGTAGAGACCCGTGATCATGTCGGTGCCCGCGGGGCCCGAGGTGCCGATACACACGCCGATGTTGCCCGGCGTGGCGCGCGTGTAGCCTTCGGCCATGTGCGAGGCGCCTTCGACGTGGCGCGCCAGCACGTGCGTGATGCCGCCGGCCTTTTTCATCGCCGAATAAAACGGATTGATGGCTGCGCCCGGCACGCCGAAAGCGGTATCGATGCCTTCTTTTTCGAGCACCAGAACTGCGGCGTCGACGGCTCTCATTTTGGCCATGATTGTCTCCTGAATGTCTCGTATGCGAGGAATGGCGATGCGTTGAGGCCCACTTTAGGGGCGCAGGAAAGGTTTGATAAGATCAGTCCCAGTCGTTTATTCCGAAACAAAAAGTATGGAATGTCCGCGAGGCGGGGCTTCCGGCCGCGCCGGCGCCTGCGGCGCGCGGCATGGGACATCACCAAGCGCTGAAGCGCCAGGTGCTGCCGACAGCTTTGCATGGGGCATCACTAAGCGCTGAAGCGCCAAGTGCTGCCGACAGGAGACACGCGATGGACCGCTTCAAGCAGATCGAAACCTTCGTACGCGTCGCGGACGCGGGCAGCCTCGCGGCGGCGGCGCTCGAGGAAGGCGTCTCGCCGGTGATCCTCGGGCGGCGTATCGACGCGCTGGAAAAGCGCCTGGGCGTGAAGCTCATCTACCGATCCACCCGGCGGCTCGTGGTGAGCGAGGAGGGCGCGGCCTTTCTCGAACGCTGCCGCGGCCTGCTCGCCGACTGGGATCAGGCCGAGAACGAGCTGTCCGCCGGGCGTCAGGTGGTGAGCGGCCATCTGATCGTCTCGGCGCCGGCGGCGTTCGGGCGCAAACACGTGGCGCCGCTCGCGCCCGAGTTTCTCGCCGACAAGCCCGAACTCCAGGTGTCGTTCAATCTCACCGACCGCGTGGTCGATCTGGTGCGCGAGGGCTACGACCTGTCGATCCGCATCGGCGGCGCGGTGGACCCGAACTTCGTTGCTGTGAAGCTCGCCACCAACCGGCGCGTGGTGTGCGGCACGCCCGAGTATTTCCGCAAGCACGGGCGGCCGAAAACGCTCGAAGACCTGCCGAACCACAATTGCCTCGCGTTCAATCTGCAGGGCGGCCAGAACCGCGGCTGGTACTTTAGCCGCGGCGGCAAGCTCGTCACCGTGCGCGTGGGCGGCACGCTCGACTGTAACGACGGCGAGCTGCTGCACCGCTGGGTGACCGAGAGCCTCGGTCTTGGCTGGCGGTCGACCTGGGAGATCGACGCCCAGCTCGCGCGCGGCGAACTCGAAACGGTGCTCGACGAGTACGCGCTGCCCGATTACGACATCCTCGCGGTGTATCCGCAGCAGCGCTACGTGCCGGCGCGCGTGCGCTACTTCATCGACTATCTCAAGGAGGTCTACGCGCGGCCGGGGTACTGGGCCGGCGTGTAGTCGCGCGCTTCGAATTTATTTTTCGTTTTCGTGCACACGGAGCGGGAATAAACTGGCCCGAGCTTCGGTAGTGCCTGTATGCGGCCACGGTCGCGCAAGCCAAACGAAGATGCGAGGGGACCACGTGGGAGAAACCGCGTACGAGCAGGATGAGGCCGCACGCAGCCGCCGCTTTCAGGCGCTGGCGCTGCCGCATCTCGATGCGGCCTACAACCTCGCGCGCTGGCTCTCGCGCAACCCGGGCGACGCGGAAGATATCGTCCAGGAGGCGTTTCTGCGGGCGTTTCGCTTCTTCGACGCGTTTCGCGGCGACGAGGCCCGCCCCTGGGTGCTCGCGATCGTGCGGCGCGTCTGGTACGACGAATGGCGGCGGCGCGCGGGTGCGGAAGAGGTGGCGCCGTTCGACGAGTTGCGCGACGACGCGCCGCTCGAAGGCTGGGAAACGGGCGGCGTCGATCCCGAGACGCTCGCGATCCGCGCCGAGGACACCCGTCACGTGCACGACGCGCTCAGGCGCCTGCCGGTGGAGTATCGGGAAGTGCTGGTGCTGCGCGAGCTGGAGGAGTTGGGCTACCGCGAGATCGCGGCGATCGCCGATCTGCCGCTCGGCACCGTGATGTCGCGGCTCGCACGAGGCCGCAGGCGTTTGGCGACGCTGCTGGCGGCATACCGCGGCGGCGAGCGCGATACGCCCACGGCGGGTAGTGCAGTCGATGAGACTGCGAGCGATTCGGTTGTCCGCGCCCACGGCTGCGCGGACGACAGGGCAGGAGTCGGGGGAAGCAATCAAGCCAGGAGACCATCCGGCCGGGGGAACGGCGGTCGGTTCCGCGAGGAACCGGCCGCCGACGGCGGAGCGCCGTTGCGCCCTCGCTCTCAAACCGAAGGCCCGAACGACGGAGGCGCCCGATGAACTGTAACGAAGCGCGCCCGCTGGTCGACGCGAGCGTCGACCGCGAACTCTCCGCCGCCGACGAATGGCGAGTACGCGAGCACCTCGCGGGCTGCGAGCAGTGCCGCCGTGTCGCCGACGATGCGCAGGCCATCTCTCAAATGATCCGTTCCGCGCCATACCACCGTGCGCCGGCTGGGCTTGCTGCGCGTATCGTCGCGGCACTGCCGGCGACAGACGCGGCGCCTGCGAAAGCAGCGCCTTCGCCGGTCCCTGCGCGCGACTCGCGAGGCTGGCGTGCCTGGGTGCGCAACTGGTGGCCGGGCGGCGGGGTGCGGGACGACCTGGGCGGCCATGGCTGGGGCGCGGCGTCCGTCAACGCGGGTCCGCGCGCGGCCACGCTCGCGTGGTTCGGCTGCGCGGTGCTGATCCTTTGCGCGCTGGCGGTGATCGCCACGTTGCATCTGCGCCGCCCGGCCGCTGAGACCGCCTTCGTCGACGATCTCGTGTCGAGCCACGTGCGGGCCCAGATTTCGGGCCGCGATATCGACGTGATCTCGACGGACCGCCATACCGTGAAGCCGTGGTTCAACGGCCGGATCGACTACGCGCCGCCTGTCTTCGATCTGGCGCAGCAGGGCTTTGCGCTTGCGGGCGGGCGTCTCGATTATGTGGGGCGCGAACGTGTCGCCGTGCTCGTCTATCACCATGGCAAGCACGTGATCGATGTCTATGTGTTCCCGCCAGGCGCGAACGGGCCTGCCGTCTCGGGCGCCGCGCCGCAGAGTTCGAGCGAAGGCTACGCACTCCTGCGCTGGCAGGCGGCGGGCATGACCTTGTGGGCCGTGTCGGATGCCGGTGCGGACGCGCTCGACGGCCTGCGCGCGGCGCTCGACGCCCGTCTGGCGAGCGGCGCGAGCGAGGCGGCCGGCAGCTAGGCTGTCGCCTCACACGGGCGCACAGGGGCGCCTTCACGGCGCTCCTCGCCGCGCAAGTCATTGAAAACACGCCCGATTCATTGCCCGAACGCACGATCTGGCTTGCGTGTGTAGCCCATCCGCGCTACAATCTTCGGCTTCTCACTTGCCGCACCGGTTCCGACGCCCGGGTGGCTTTAATCCACAAGGAGTGATACATGCGTCATTACGAAATCGTCTTCATCGTGCATCCCGATCAGAGCGAGCAAGTGCCCGCCATGATCGAGCGCTACAAGAGCACGATCACCTCGCACGGTGGCCAGATCCACCGCATCGAAGACTGGGGCCGTCGTCAACTGGCCTACATGATCGAGAAACTCGCGAAGGCTCACTACGTCTGCATGAACATCGAATGCGACCAGACCACGCTCGACGAACTGGAACACGCGTTCAAGTTCAACGACGCTGTTCTGCGTCACCTCATCGTCAAGATGAAGAAGGCCGAAACCGGCCCGTCGCCGATGATGAAGGAAGTGCAGCGCGAAGAAGCCAAGAAGGCGGCTGCCCAGCCGACCGAAGCGCAGGCTTAAGTACGTAAGCCATCAGGATTCAAGCAAAGTCATAGCCAACCCCGCGTGAACAGGCTTCAACTTACCGCTAGCGTCGTCGAACGCGAACCGGTGCGGTATACCCCCGCCGGCGTTCCGATCGCAAGCGTCACGTTGCAGCACCGCACGGAGGTCGTCGAAGCCGGCATTCCCCGCTTCGTCGAACTCACGATGCCCGCGGTGGCGGCCGGCAAGGCCTGCGGTCTCGTAGAAAGCTGTGAGATGGGCGTGGAAGCGCTCTTCACCGGTTTTCTGGCGAAAAAGCACCGCAATGCGCGAACCCTGGTGTTTCACATCACCGAAATGCAAGGCACAGGAAAGGACTAATCATGCCCCGCCCGACTGGTAAGAAATTCGACAAGCGTCGTCAGCAACAAAACCCGCTCTTCAAGCGTAAGAAGTTCTGCCGCTTCACGGCTGCAGGCGTCGAGCAGATCGACTACAAGGACCTCGATACGCTGAAGGACTTCATCGGCGAAAACGGCAAGATCACGCCGGCTCGTCTGACGGGTACGAAGGCCCACTATCAGCGTCAGCTGGACACGGCTATCAAGCGCGCGCGTTTCCTCGCGCTGATGCCGTACACCGACCAGCACAAGGCCTAATAAGACGACGCGATAAGGAGCAATAGAATGCAGATCATTCTTCTGGAAAAAGTCGTCAACCTGGGTAACCTCGGCGACATCGTCAAGGTGAAGGACGGTTACGCACGTAACTTCCTGATCCCGAACAAGAAGGCACGCCGTGCTACGAAGGACGCAATCGCTGAATTCGAAGTCCGCCGCGCAGAACTCGAGAAGGTCGCCGCTGAAAAGCTGGCAGCAGCGCAAGCCGAAGGCGAAAAGCTGAACGGCCTGACCGTCCAGATCGGCCAGAAGGCCGGCGTGGACGGCCGCCTGTTCGGTTCGGTCACGAACGCGGACATCGCCGTTGCGCTCACGAAGCAAGGCTTCGCAGTGGAAAAGGCGCAAGTGCGTCTGCCGGAAGGCCCGCTGAAGATGGTGGGCGACCACCCGGTGCAGGTTGCGCTGCACACCGACGTCCTCGTCGACGTCACGGTGTCGGTGCTGGGCGAGCACGCCTAAGTACCCACGTGCGGCCCTCGCGGGCCGCATGGTTTGACGCAAGACTCAGGAAGGGCAGGAGCCGCAGGGCTTCTGCCTTTTTTGTTGTGCGCTGCCTGGACGCTACGCTCGTTGCAAGTTTTCAAGCTTGTTCGAGGCACCCCCTTGTCCGATAATTGCCCTCCATGAACGCTCCGAAAGATCCCCAACTCGACTCGCTGAAAGTCCCGCCGCATTCGATCGAAGCCGAGCAATCGGTGCTCGGCGGCCTGCTGCTGGATAACGGCGCATGGGACCGGATTGCCGACTTCCTCTCGCAAAGCGACTTCTATCGCTACGATCACCGCATCATCTTCGAGCACATTGGCCGGCTGATCGCCGCCACGCGCCCGGCCGACGTGGTGACGGTGTACGAGGCGCTCGGCACCTCGGGCAAAGCGGATGACGTGGGCGGCCTCGCGTACCTGAACGCGCTCGCGCAGAACACGCCGAGCGCCGCGAACATCCGCCGCTACGCGGAAATCGTGCGTGACCGCGCGGTGCTGCGCCGCCTCGTTTCCGTCGCCGACGAAATTTCCGCCGACGCCTTCAACCCGCAGGGCAAGGAAGTGCGCCAGCTGCTCGACGAGGCCGAGTCGAAGGTGTTCTCGATCGCCGAAGACGGCGCGCGCGGTACCCAGGGCTTCCTCGAAATCGGGCCGCTGCTCACACAGGTCGTGGAGCGCATCGACACGCTCTATCACACGGCCAATCCGAGCGACGTGACGGGCACGCCCACGGGCTTCATGGACCTCGACCGCATGACGTCGGGCATGCACGGCGGCGAGCTGATCATCGTGGCAGGGCGCCCATCGATGGGTAAGACCGCGTTCTCGATGAATATCGGCGAGTACGTGGCCGTGGAGTATGGTCTGCCGGTGGCGGTGTTCTCCATGGAAATGCCGGGCACGCAGCTCATCATGCGTATGCTCGGGTCGGTTGGCCGCCTGGATCAGCACCGCATGCGTACGGGGCGCCTCACCGACGAAGATTGGCCGAAGCTCACGCACGCCGTGCAGAAAATGAGCGAGGCGCAGATCTTCATCGACGAAACGGGTGGCCTGAACCCGATGGAATTGCGCTCGCGCGCGCGACGTCTGTCGCGCCAGTGCGGCAAGCTCGGGCTCATCATCATCGACTACCTGCAGCTCATGAGCGGCTCGGGCACGGGCGAGAACCGCGCGACCGAAATTTCGGAAATTTCGCGCTCGCTCAAGAGCCTGGCGAAGGAACTGGATGTCCCGGTGATCGCGCTCTCGCAGCTGAACCGCGGCCTGGAGCAGCGTCCGAACAAGCGGCCGGTGATGTCGGACCTGCGCGAATCGGGCGCAATCGAACAGGACGCGGACGTCATCCTGTTCATCTATCGCGACGAAGTCTACAACCCCGACAGTCCCGACAAGGGTACGGCCGAAATCATCATCGGCAAGCAGCGTAATGGTCCGATCGGACCCGTTCGCCTCACGTTCCACGGCCAATACACGAAGTTCGACAATTTTGCCGGGGCGCAAACCTTCTACGGCGAATAACGCAAATCGTTGCGCGGCTTGCGCCAAAGTGGCGCAAATGCCGCTTTGGCGACTGCCGATCCATGCGGCAGCTCTCGCCTGACGATACAATATTGCCGTTTTATGACAGTCAGCTCTGTCGCTTATTTTGCCGCCTTGTTGCCGTGAAGTGACCGCGAAGTCACCGCTTCGTGACGGCAATCCGAGACCAATTTCCGGGATACCAATGTTCGGTCGATTCATGCCCACCGAGGGCAAGTTCTTCGAGATTTTCAATGCGCATGCGAAATGCATCGTTTCCGCGAGCCGCGAACTCGAACTCCTGATCGATAACCTCGCTGACGCCGAGGTTCACAAGCAGAATGTGCAGGCCTCCGAAAAGGCCGCGGACAAGCTCACGCACGAGGCGATCGACCTCCTGCACAAGACCTTCATCACGCCGCTCGACCGCGACGAGATCCACAAGCTGATCACGACGATGGACGACTGCCTCGACCTCATGGAAGACGTCGCGACGGCCATTTCGCTCTATGACGTGCAAGCCGTGACCGCCGAGGCGAGCCAGCTGGCGCACGTGGTGACGGCCACGGCCGAGCGCGTGCAGCTGGCGGTGGGGCTCCTTTCCGACATGAAGCAGGCGCGCGAGATCCTGCAGGCCTGCGAAGACATCGACCGCCTCGAATCCGACGCCGACCGCTTGCTGCGCGGGGCCATCTCGAAGCTCTTCCGCGAGGAAGACGACGTCAAGAACCTGATCAAGCTGAAGGCGATCTACGAACTGCTCGAAGCGATCACGGACAAGTGCGAGGATGTCGCGAACATCATCGAAGGCATCGTGCTAGAGAACGCCTGAGCGCCCTGCGATGCAATCGATACAACTCGCTCTCTGGGCGGTCGCGACGCTGGTCGCCATCGCTCTCATCTTCGACTTCATGAACGGTTTTCACGACGCGGCGAATTCCATCGCCACGGTCGTGTCCACCGGTGTTCTGAAGCCGCAGCAGGCGGTGGCATTTGCCGCCATGTTCAACGTGATCGCCTATTTCGTGTTCCACTTGAAGGTGGCGCAGACGGTAGGCAAGGGCACCATCGACCCCGATATCGTCGACCACTACGTGGTGTTCGGCGCGCTGATGGGCGCGATCGGCTGGAACGTGCTCACCTGGTACTACGGCATTCCGTCGAGTTCGTCGCACGCGCTGATCGGCGGCCTCGTGGGCGCGGCGCTCGCGAAGTCGGGCTGGGCCTCGCTCAACTTCGACGGCCTCATGAAGACCGTGGCGTTCATCTTCATCTCGCCGCTGCTCGGTTTCGTGCTGGGTTCGTTCTTCATGCTCACGGTGTCGTGGCTGTACTTCCGCACACCGCCAAGCAAGGTCGACCGGCGCTTCAGGCGCCTGCAGCTGCTCTCCGCCAGTCTCTATAGCCTCGGCCACGGCGGCAACGACGCGCAGAAGACCATCGGCATCATCTGGATGCTGCTGATCGCAACGGGCTACTCGGCGATCGGCTCGGACGCACCGCCCATCTGGGTGATCGGCGGCTGCTATCTGTCGATGGGTCTCGGCACGCTGTTCGGCGGCTGGCGCATCGTGCGCACGATGGGCCAGAAGATCACGAAGCTCAAGCCGGTGGGCGGTTTCTGCGCGGAGGCGGGCGGGGCGCTCACGCTCTTCACGGCTTCGTCGCTGGGTATTCCCGTTTCGACCACGCACACGATCACTGGCGCGATTGTCGGCGTCGGCGCGACGCAGAAACTCAGCGCGGTGCGCTGGGGCGTGGCGGGCAACATCGTCTGGGCCTGGGTGCTGACCATACCGGCCTCGGCCACGCTGGCTGCGGCCGCCTGGTGGCTCGGTCACCGCTTCATGTAAAACCTGCGGCGCCTTCGGGCGCCGCAGTGCTTTTCAGACCTTGTGAGCGCGCTGATGCGCGTTTCAGATCAGCGGCGTGCTGGCCCCGTCCATCGGAATGAGCGCGCCGGTGACGTAGCTCGCGCGGCGGCTCGCGAGGAAGAGCGCGACATCGGCAATTTCCTCCGGCTTCGCATAGCGCCCGAGCGGCACCTTCGACTCGCCGCTCGCCAACGCCTCTTGCGCGCCGACGCCTGCGCGTTGCGCCTCCAACTGAACGGCTTCCTGCAGCCGCTCTGTGAGCGTGGCGCCGGGGTTGATCGCGTTGATGCGGATGCCGTAGCGCGCGTGGTAGTGCGCGAGGCCCACGGTGGCGAGCATCAACGCCGCGTTGGCCGCGCCTCCCGCGATATGGATGTCGCTCGCGAACTTGCCGCCCATGCCGATGATATTGACGATGGCCCCGGGCTCCATGCTCTCGCCCGACTTGATCCGCTGCACCATGCGGCGCAGGACTTCCTGCTGCGGGTAGATGTAGGGGAAATATTTCGCCTCCATCGTGGCCCTGAACGCGTCCGCATCGAGCGTCTCCGGGTCGTAGCGGCGTGCCGCGCCCGCGCTGTTGATGAGGATGTCGATGGGGCCGACCGCGGTGGAGACTTCTTCGACCACGTCGGCGGCGCTATGCGCTTCGTGCAGGTCCGCGCGCGTGAGGTGCACGTGCAGGCCTTCGCTCGCTAGTTGCTCACGTGCACGCGCGAGATTGGCGGGGTCGCGCGAAACTATTGCCACGCGGGCGCCTTCCTGCGCAAAGGCGCGCGCGCAGGCAAGGCCAATGCCCTTGCTGCCGCCCGTCACGAGTACCACCTTCTTGCTGAGTCCAAGATCCATCGTCGCCTCGCTGCGCGAAAGTATGAAAAACGGTCCCAAAACGATAGCAGAGGCGCGGGGCGCCGAAAACCGTTGGAAGCAAGACACGCCGTCCAGCCATGGGCAACGCGCCGCTCAGCGCCGTGGCGGGGCCGCTTCAGTCGCCGCCGTTGGCGAAGCGCGCGATGGGGTCGTCGCTGGACTGGGTCGGGGCGGGCGAGGCTGAACCGGCTGTCGAGGCGCGCATGATCTGCGCGCCGCCTGCGGCTGGCGATGCCGCCTGGATCGGCGTCGAGCCCACCTGGCCGGCCTGGCGCGCCGCTGCGCTTGCCGTGGGCGGCGGGGGCTCGAAGGCGTCGGCCGCGGCGTCGATGGCGTCTCGCGGGGCGCTGGCGGCAGGGTTGGCAGCGGGGGTTGCAGCTGGGTTGGCAGCGTATGCAGGCGAGTTGTTGCCGGGCGCAACCGCGGGTGCGCGCGCGCCCGCGTCGCGTGCCTGAGTCTGCGCCGCGCCGAGCGAGGCGGGCGGCGGCTCGAACGCGTCGGCCGGGGCGGCCGTGGAAGCCGTCGGCGTGGTGGCTGGCGTTGCCGCTGGTGTTGCCGCATAGGCCGGCTGCGGTCCGGCAACGATGCGGTTCTGGCTCGCGGCCACGGCTCGCGGCGCGGGCTGCGCCGCCGCAGCCGGCGCAACACTCGCCATTGCGGCAGCCGGTTGTGCGGCGCTCACGGCCGGTCCGCGTTCAGGCGGCGCAGACGCTTCCCAGGTCGGCGTCTCGAAAGGCGTGCGCTTGGGCGGCGCCATGCGGCGGATCCCGTCGAAACGCTTGGCCCAGTAGGGGTTGGTCAGATAGTCGAGACGCACCGTGCCGCCGGTCGAAGGCGCGTTGACGAAGCGCAGGTTGCCGACGTATATCCCGACGTGGGAATGCGGCCGCCCCGTCGTATTGAAGAAGACGAGGTCGCCGGCGGCAATCTCGTCGGGCTCGATCGTTTCGCCGCGCATGCTCATTTCGGCCGTGGTGCGGGGCAATTCCACCGAGGCCGAGCGCGCAAGCACGTATTTGACGAGACCGCTGCAATCGAAGCCGCTATCGGGCGTATTGCCGCCCCAGCGATACGGAATGCCGACGAGCCCCATCGCCTGGATCGAGATTTCCTCGCGGCCCACGCTGTGATCGACGAAATCGGGAAAGCCCGGCGGCTTGGTGCGCCACGCGTTTTCGCTGGAAGACGAACCGCTGCGCGATACCCTTTGCGGCGTGCTGGAGCACGCGGCAAGCAGGACTGCGATCAGAAGCGGAAGCCAGAGTCGACGCATGAAGCAGAGGTGGCGCGCGCGACGCTTGCGCCATCGGGAAAACGGATCATGGGCGGATGGTAGCCCGCCCGTCAGGGCTTTCGCAAGAATTCTTCACAACTTACTTGAAGTTCGTACGCCAACTGTTGTGCCTGGGGGACGCTCGGGCAATAAAAAAGGACCGCATCCGGTTCCCCGGATACGGTCCTCGCCATCTGCACGGGCGCTCTCGAAAGGCGGCGCCCAGCGAACGGATTACAGGATATCGGACGCGTAATCGGCAAGCCGCGAGCGTTCGCCGCGTGCGAGCGTTACGTGACCGCTGTGCGCCCAGCCCTTGAAGCGATCCACCACGTAGGTGAGGCCGGAGCTGCCTTCGGTCAGATACGGCGTGTCGATCTGCGCGATGTTGCCGAGACACACGATCTTCGTGCCCGGACCCGCGCGCGTGACGAGCGTCTTCATCTGCTTCGGCGTCAGGTTCTGCGCCTCGTCGATGATCAGATACTTGTCCACGAACGTACGGCCGCGCATGAAGTTCATGCTCTTGACCTTCAGGCGCGAGCGGATCAGTTCCTGGGTCGCTGCGCGCCCCCATTCGCCGGCGGCGTCATCGGTCTTCTGGAGCACTTCGAGGTTGTCGTCGAAGGCGCCCATCCACGGCTGCATCTTTTCCTCTTCGGTACCCGGGAGGAAGCCGATGTCCTCGCCGACCGGCACGGTCGCGCGCGTGACGATGATCTCGTTGTAGCGCTTCTCGTCGAGCACTTGCGCAAGGCCCGCCGCGAGTGCGACGAGCGTCTTGCCCGTGCCGGCCTGGCCGAGCAGCGTGACGAAGTCGATCTCCGGGTTCATCAGCAGGTTCAGCGCGAAGTTCTGCTCGCGGTTGCGCGCCGTGATGCCCCACACGTTGTTCTTGTGGTGGCCGTAGTCGCGCAGCGTTTGCAGGAGCGCCGTCTTGCCGTTGAGCTCGCGCACGATCGCGTGGAACGCCGGTTCGCCGTTCTGCGGTTCGAGATAGACGAACTCGTTCACGAGCATCGAGAGGCATTCGGGACCCGTCACGCGGTAATACGTGGTGCCGGTCTTGGTGTCCTGCCAGGACTCCATGCCCTTTGCGTGCTTCGACCAGAAGTCCTGCTGGAGCGCGCGCACGCCCGAGTAGAGCAGGTCCTTGTCTTCGAGAACCTGGTCGTTGAAGTAGTCTTCCGCAGGCAGGCCGAGCGCATGGGCCTTGATGCGCATGTTGATGTCTTTCGACACCAGCACGACGAGGCGGTCCGGCCGGTCGCGCTGCAGCGCGCGCACCACACCGAGGATCTGGTTATCGGCTTTGCCCTGGGGCAGGCCGTCGACCGGATCGATATGCGTGAGCGTGGTCTGGAAGTACAGGCGCCCAAGCGCTTCGCGGCTGCCGAGGCGGCCCAGCGAAATGCCTTCCGAGATCGGGCCTGCGTTGGCGACCAGCTGGTCGAGCGTGCGGCTCACCTGGCGCGCGTTGCGCGCGACTTCCGACATGCCCTTCTTGTGGTTGTCGAGTTCTTCCAACGTCATCATCGGCAGATAGACGTCGTGTTCCTCGAAACGGAACAGGCAGGTCGGATCGTGCATCAGCACGTTCGTGTCGAGCACGAAGAGCTTCTGGACTTCGGTGCTCTCTTCGGGATGCAGGCGTTTTTTCGCGCCGGCGCGCGTGGCAGGGGCTGCGGCGCCGCCAGAGGCTTTGGCCGAGGCGGGTTTGCCGCCACGCGCAACGGGCGTGTCGTCGGCTTCCGTGCGTGCCTCGAGAGGCTGCAGCAGCGCGGCCGCGACTTGCTTGCTGTTGTTGCGCTTATTGCGCGCGGGCGCCGGTGCGACCGGTTCGAGCGCAGCCAGTTCGGCGCTGGCGCTCGAAAGCGGCACCGTGCGCAACGTGGTCGCGGCGTTGGCGGCCTGCGTCATCGGCTCGGCGACGCTCGCGGGGCCGTATTCGGCAACGTCGGCCGCGTCGTTCTCGCTCGCGGCCTTGCGTGTGCTGCGCGTCGAGCGGGCACGCGCCTTATATTCTTCGGGCGGCAGCAGGTTGCCGAGCTTGCTGGGGGGAGTAGGCAAAGGCATGGTGTCCCTCGAAAAAATCGGGTCGAGTGGTCGCGGGGTTACCCAGTAAGGCGCGCTTTCGGGCGGTGCGTGCGGGTGCCGGGTAGGCGCCCGCCGTTACTGCGCAAGGTGCGCGCTCAGGTCAGAAAATGCCGGTTCGCCTGGTTTTCGATCAGCTCCTTGACGTTTGCGCGCGCCGGGTCGCAAAGCCGGCACGAACGGGGAGAAAAACGGGAGAGAACAGCACGGAACAAACAAAAAAGCCGCCGCCCCGGATGACGAGGCAAGCGGCTTCACTTCGGTGTTGTCCCGTTGCCTCGGATACGCACTTCCGGTCATTCCATGACCGGCTGCGAAACCGCCGCAACGCGACGTAAAAAGGGTTGGACAGGCACTCATTACAGCCCAATATAACGCTCCTCAAAGCGCTTGTACAGCCTCCAGAACTTCCTCGACATGGCCCGGGACCTTGATGCCGCGCCACTCCTGGCGCAGCACGCCGGTCGCGTCGATCAGGAAGGTCGAGCGTTCGATACCTCGTACCTGTTTGCCATACATTTTCTTCAATTTGATGACGTCGAAGAGCGTGCACAGCGCTTCGTCGGCATCCGATACCAAGGTAAACGGCAGTTCGAGCTTGGCCTTGAAGTTATCGTGCGAACGCACGCTGTCGCGCGACACGCCCACGATCTGCGCGCCGGCCTTTTTGAACTTCGGATAGAGGTCGCGGAACTGCAGGCCTTCGGTCGTGCAGCCCGGCGTGTTGTCTTTCGGATAGAAGTACAGCACCACCTTGCTGCCCTTCAGGCTCGACAGCGTGAAGTCGCCGCCGGTAGCGGGGGCGGTGAAGTCCGGAACAGGGTGGTCGACTGCGATGGTCACGTCAGGCACGTGGCTCTCCCTTTGTTATTGGCTGGCGTTGCCGCAACTCACGGCGCCGTTTCGCCGGGACGGCGTGCCGCCCGCGGCGGGGGGCTTTGCGCGGGCGCGGGTCCTGGCAGACACTGAGCGGCGCGCGGGCGGCGGATTCAGTCGGGCTGAACGATCAGCTGGCCGGAGCGGCCGGCGATCTCGCCCCAGGTGACAGGGTACGATGGCAGCGATTCCGGGTCCAGCGTCGCATGGTAGTCGCCCATCGTGGCAAACGTATGGCCTTGCGCGCGCCAGCCGGCGAGCAGCTGCTCGAACACCGGTGCGAGCTTCTGGCCTTCGAGTTCGGCGTGCAGCGTGAAGACCTGGTCGTGCGGGTTGTTTTCGGTACGCTTGAGCATCCATGCGGCGACCGTATCGGTATCGACGCCATCGACACCGAGCACCTCGTCGAGCGTGGGCAGCGTGGTGGGCATCTGCACGTGGTTCAGCGTGCGGCCCGCCACCACCGGACGGTAGGGCGAATGACCGCGCCCGTCGGAGGCGTAGCGCATGCCCCACGTGTCGATCTGCTCAAAGGCGGCCTCGTTCATCTGCCAGCCTGCCGCACCGTGCGTAACGGGCGGCGTGCCGAAGATCCGCGTGAAGCGGTCGTGGCTCTTCTGCATCTGGCGCGCGGTCCACTGCGCGTCACGCTTGCGCACGTTGTCCTGCCAGTACACGTGATCCCACGTATGGATGCCGCACTCGAAGCCGGCTTCGTGAATCGCGCGCATTTCAGCCGCGGCTTCCACGCCGATGTCGGGGCCCGGCAGCAGCACGCCGTACATCAGCTGCTTCACGCCGTAGTGCTCGACCACCGACGTGCGCGAGACCTTCTTGAGAAAGCCAGGCCGCAACACGCGGCGCAGCGCCCAGCCCGTGTGATCGGGGCCGAGGCTGAACAGGAACGTGGCGCGCGCCTTGTAGCGGTCGAAGATACGCGCGAGGTTCGGCACGCCTTCGCGCGTGCCGCGCAGCGTGTCGACGTCGATTTTCAGGACGATGCGGGCCAAGAGGCGAGGACCTTTCTCTAACGCTTAATGTTGCTCGACGAGCGCACGCGCTTCGGCCACGTGGCCACGGTACGCTTCGAAGATCTTGCGCAGCGCTTCGTCGAACGTCGACTTCGGCGCCCAGCCGAGTTCCTGCTTCGTGTTGTCGATCTTCGGCACGCGGTTCTGCACGTCCTGATAGCCCGCGCCGTAGTACGCGCCCGACGACGTTTCGACGAGCTGCACCTTCTTGGCCGTTTCCGCGTATTCCGGGAATTCGGCGGCGAGCGCGAGCATCTTGTGCGCGAGTTCGCGCACCGAGAAGTTATTGGTCGGGTTGCCGATGTTGTAGATCTTGCCCGTGGCGACGCCGTCCTTGTTCTCGATGATCTTCATCAGCGCTTCGATGCCGTCGTCGATGTCGGTGAACGCGCGTTTTTGCGCACCGCCATCCACGAGGCTGATGTTCTCGCCGCGCACGATGTGGCCGAGGAACTGCGTCACGACGCGCGACGAACCTTCCTTCGGCGTGTAGATCGAGTCGAGGCCCGGGCCGATCCAGTTGAACGGACGGAACAGCGTGAAATTCAGGCCTTCCATGCCGTAGCCCCAGATCACGCGGTCCATGAGCTGCTTCGAGCACGCGTAGATCCAGCGCGGCTTGTTGATCGGGCCGTAGGTCAGCGCCGAAGCGTCCGGGTCGAACTGCTCGTCCGAGCACATGCCATAGACTTCCGACGTCGACGGGAAGACGAGGTGCTTGCGGTACTTCACGGCCGAACGCACAATCGGCAGGTTCGCCTCGAAGTCGAGCTCGAACACGCGCAGCGGCTGCTGCACGTAGGTAGCGGGCGTCGCGATGGCGACGAGCGGCAGGATCACGTCGCACTTCTTGACGTGGTACTCGACCCACTCCTTGTTGATCGTGATGTCGCCTTCGAAGAAGTGCATCCGCTCATGCTTGACGAGGTCGCCGAGGCGGTCCGTCTGCATGTCCATGCCGAACACTTCCCAGTTCGTGGATTCGAGGATGCGCTTGGAGAGGTGGTGGCCGATAAAGCCATTCACACCCAGGATCAGAACTTTTTTGGTCATGGACGGGGGACAGATGAAATGAGTTCGGAGAACGCGGCGGGGCTGATGACGGTCTCCTGACCGTTATGCTGATGCCGCAGTTCGTGGATCGCGATGGCGCGTGCGTCGCCGCAGACGGCGAAAAGCGCATTATCGCTTACGTGGATGCCCACGGGCAATCCGGCGAGGGTGCGGACCCTTTCGGCGTCTTGCGAGCCGGGGCGCACGAGGCGCGCGCGGGCAATCACAAAACGTTCGTTGCCGATGTCGGTGAACGCGCCCGGATAGGGCGGCGCGACGGCGCGGATCAGGTTGTACACGTGCTGTGCGCTCTCGCCGAAGTCGATGCGGCCGTCTTCCGGCTTGCGCCCGCCGTAATAGCTGCCCTTCGTGAGATCGTTCGGCAGATGCGGCGCCTCGCCCGCGATCAGCGCGGGCAGCACGCGCCAGAGCGTCTGCTCGGCCGCGACCGTCACCTTGTCGAATACCTGCGCGGCGGTGTCGTCGGGGAGGATCGGCACGGGAGTTTGCGCGAGGATCGCGCCCGCGTCGGGCTTCGCGGCCATTTCGTGCAGCGTGGCGCCCGTTTCGGTTTCGCCGTTGAGCACGGCCCAGTTCGTGGGCACGCGGCCGCGGTATTTCGGCAGCAGCGAGCCGTGCACGTTGTACGCGCCGCGCCCGGCGAGGGCGAGCAGGTCCACGGGCAGCATGTGCCGGTAGTAGAACGAGAAGATGAAGTCCGGGCGCGCCGCGGAAACGGCCGCGCGCAGCTCGGCGCTCTTCGGGTCGGCGGGCGTGACGACCTCGATGCCATGCTCCTCGGCCACCGACTTCACGCTGCCGAACCAGATGTTTTCGGTCGGGCTGTCTTCATGCGTGACGACGAGCGCAACGTCGACGCCGCCCGCGAGCAGCACCTGCAGACAGCGCACGCCCACATTGTGATACGCGAAGACGACGGCACGCGGTTTCATTGGCCGGCTCCTTCGTTGGCCGGATTCGCGGTGGCCGGGCTTGCGGCAGCGCTTGCCTGGCGCGCGAGTTCAGCCGGTTGGGCAAATGCGGCGGCCTGCATGAAATCCTGACGCGGCGTATCGACGACGGCGCGGCCATTGCGCTCCTCGAGGATCGTCTGGATCAGGTAACGCGGACGCGCGCGCACCTGCTGGTAGATGCGGCCGATGTACTCGCCAAGCAAACCGAGCGCGAAGATGATCACGCCGAGCAGGAAGAACGTGATGGCGAAGAGCGTGAACACGCCTTGCACTTCCGCGCCGAGAATGAAGCGGCGAATCAGCAGCAGCAGGAAGAGGCCTGCCGAGCCGAGCGAGAGGATCACGCCGATGAACGAGAGCCACTGCAGCGGCACGACGGAGAAGCCCGTCACGAGGTCGAAATTCAGGCGAATGAGGCTGTAGAGCGAGTACTTCGATTCGCCCGCGAAGCGCTCCTCGTGCGCCACTTCCACCTCGACCGGGTTCTGCGAGAACGTGTAGGCGAGCGCCGGAATGAAGGTGTTGATTTCGCCGCAGCGGTTGATCGTGTCGATGATGCGGCGGTTGTACGCGCGCAGCATGCAGCCCTGGTCGGTCATCTTGATGCGCGTGATGCGCTCGCGCAGACGGTTCATCGCCTGCGAGGCCTTGCGCCGCCAGAGACTGTCCTGGCGCTGCTTGCGGATGGTGCCGACGTAGTCGTAGCCCTCGCGCATCTTCTCGACGAGCTTGCCGATTTCCTCGGGCGGATTCTGCAGGTCGGCGTCGAGCGTGATGACGATCTCGCCGCGGGCCTGCTCGAAGCCCGCGAGAATCGCCATGTGCTGGCCGTAGTTGCCGTTGAGCAGGATCGCGCGCGTGGTGTCGGGCCGCGCGCGGAACTGCTCCGCGAGCATCGCGGCCGAGCGGTCGCGGCTGCCGTCGTTGATGAAGATCACTTCGTACGAGGTGCCGAGCTTGTCGAGCGCCGGATACAGGCGCGCGAACAGCGCGGGAAGGCCGGCTTCCTCGTTGTAGACCGGAATGATGACCGAGACTTCCGGCGTGTCCGGGGTCAAGGTGCCTTGTTCCGTTTGACTCATTTGTGCGTCGATTCCGTTATTTGATGCTTCGGTTTGCTGCGTGCGCAAATCGGCGGCGCGTGCGCTGCGCCGTCCGCCTGCGTTTCCCCTGTGTCGACCAGAGTTGGCGCCTTAGCTTTAGCGCCGACTCCGGTCCCATGCCCGTCAGGGCGGCTTTAGCCAGGCCCCGACTTCCGTTACCGCCAGTTCTGCAAACTACTTCGCAAACTTCGCGCAAATCTCGTTCACCGCGCTGCACACGCGCGCCACGTCGGCTTCGGTCATCTGCGTGAAGAGCGGCAGCGTGACCGTGCTTGCGCCGAAGCGCTCCGCGTGCGGGAACATGCCCGCCTTGAAACCACGCTCGCGGTAGAGCGTGAAGAGGTGGATGGCCGGGTAATGCACGCCCGAGCCGATGCCGCGCTCCTTGAGTTCGCCCATGAAACCGGCGCGGTCGATGGCGAGCTTGTCGAGCGGCAGCGTGATCTGGAACATGTGCCAGTTGCTGTTGGCGAAATCGGCGAGCGGCAGGCCGACGCCGAGCTTAACCGCCGCGCCGCCTTCGAAGCCCGCGAAGTAAGCCCGCGCAAGCTCGCGGCGCTGCCGGATGAAGCGCTCGATGTGCTTGAGCTGGCCGAGCCCGACGCGCGCCGCCACATCCGTGAGATTGTACTTGCCGCCGAGCACGTCGCAGTCCATACCGTCGAAGCCCGTGCGCGTAATGCCCTGGAGGCGGTACTTCTGCGCGAGCACGGCTTCGGCTTCGTCGTTGAGGACGAGCGCGCCGCCTTCGATCGACGTGAGGTTCTTGTTGGCGTGGAAGCTGAACGAGACGATATCGCCGATCGCGCCGATGCGCTTGCCGTTCCAGGTCGAGCCGAACGCCTGTGCGGCGTCCTCGATTACGCGCAACTTGTGCTGGCGGGCGATCGCGTAGAGCCGGTCCATGTCGACGGGCAGGCCCGAGAGAAAGACCGGGATGATGGCTTTGGTCTTCGGCGTGATGGCGGCTTCGAGCTTGTCGAGGTCGATGTTGCGCGTCACAGGGTCGATGTCGGCGAACACCGGGGTCGCACCGACTTCGTAGACCACATTGCTGGTCGCGACCCACGAGGCGGGTGTGGTGATGACTTCGTCGCCGGGACCCACGCCGGCAAGGCGCAAACCGATTTCGAGTGTCGCCGTGCCCGAGTTGAAGGTGCGCACGGGACGGCCGCCGCAGTATTCGGAGAGCGCCGCTTCGAACGCCTGGTTCTGCGGGCCGGTCGTGATCCAGCCCGAGCGCAGCACGTCGACGACGCCCTGGATGGTTTCCTCGTCGATTTCGGGGCGCACGAACGGCAGGAACGGAAGGGTCGACTGCGGGGATGACTGGGTCATGAGTGCCTTGCTCTTTGCTCGTCAGAAAGTGGGGCCGGGCAGCAAGTCTGCCGCGGCGCATCTTACGAAATGCTTATATGGGCGCAATATGCTGCGCTGCAAGCGGTCCCGCCATGCGCGCCAGGAGCGCGCGCCGCGGCAGCGTTAGCTGCGCGCCAGCACGAACACGCCGATCAGGATGATGCCGATACCCACGAGCCGCTGCACGCTCAGCACTTCGCCGAACAAATACCACGCCGCGAACGCATTGACCACGTAGCCGAGCGAGAGCATCGGGTAGGCGATCGAGACGTCCACGCGCGAGAGCCCGACGATCCACACGACCACGCTGAACACGTAGCAGGTGAGCCCGCCGAGAATCGGCACTTGCGTCGCGAGCTTCAGGCCAATGGGCAAGATGTTCGCACGGCTGAATTCGAAGTGTCCAACGGCATTGACACCCGCTTTCAGCAACAGTTGCGCACAGGCGTTGAGGCCGACGCCGGCGAGGATGCAGATCAGGGAAATCGGATTCATCGGAAAGGGTGGTTCAACGGGTTATCGGATTGTGGCGGGGGCTGGGCCGGCGCCGCCGCGCGGGCCGGGCCACGCAGGCCGCGTCTGCGCGGCCCGCCCAATTATCGCCCATGCGTCAATCGGGGCCAGGAAGCGTTCAGGATTGCGGCTTTTCGACGATCACGCGCCGCGCGTCGCGGGCGATCACCTGCATCGGCAGGCCCTGTGCGGCCAGTTCTTCGTAGCGCTGCGCCGGAATCAGCGCGAGCGCGTAGCGGTCGGACTTCCAGCGCGCCTCCCAGTCGGCAATGGTCGGCACCCATTTTTGCGGCTCCTCGGAGATGCCGAAGGCAAGCTCGTCGGTGACCTCGACCATGGTCATCGTATGGCGCACGTAGAAGGGCATGGTGTGGTCGAGTACGCCCACCGAGTAGAACGGCGTGTCGGGCGGCAGCTTCGCAATGGCGGCGCGCACCGCGGGCGCGAGCGGCGCGCCGGAACTCAGGGTGCCGAACACATCGTGGCCCGTGCCCGCAATGGTCGCGAGCAGCAGCCACGCTGTGCCGAGCGCAACCGCTGGCGCGCGCGCGCCGGTTTCGGGCGTGCGTTTCGCGCGGTTCAGGCGCAGGCCGACCATGGTGACGACGAAGGCCACCGCGGCTGCGGCGAACACCCAGACCTGGAACTCCCGGTAGAGCGCGTTCGGATTGCGCGCGTCGCCAAGCCGCGTGAGCACGAACGAGCCCGCCATCAGCACGACGGCCAACAGTGCGTAGCCCGCGAGGTGCTTCTTCCACTGGGCGCGCGTCATGACCGGCAGATACATGCCGATGATGAGCGCAACGGGCGGCGCGATCGGCAGGACGTAGGAGACGAGCTTCGAGTGCGAGGCGCTGAAGAACAGGAAGATGAACACCGTCCACACGAGCATCAGCATGACGGGCGAGAAACCGTTGGGCTGGCGCGGCGCGCGCAGCGCATGGCGCACGCTCTGCACGCTCACCGAAAGCCACGGCAGGAAGCCCACCAGCATGACCGGCACGAAGTAGTAGAACGGGCCGGGGCGGTTCTGCGCGGGCGTCAGGTAGCGCTGGAACTGCTGGACGATGAAGAAGAAGTTGAAGAACTCGGGATTGCGCTGCTGCACGAGGATGAACCACGGCGAAACGATCGCGAAGAACACGATCAGGCCGCTCACGAGATAGAGGCGCTTCCAGAGCGCCCAATCGCGCGAAACCGCCGTATAGAGCACGAGCACGGCGCCTGGCAGGATCAGGCCGACGAGGCCCTTGGAGAGCACCGCCATCGCCATGGCGGCCCAGCACACCCACATCCACAGGCGCGCGTTCGCCTTGGGCAGGTTCGGGCGCTGCGCGAGCAGCAGCGCGCACAGCGTGAGCTGCATCCAGAACGACAGGCCCATGTCGAGCGTGTTGAAGTGGCCCATCAGGTTCCAGTACGGCGCGCAGGCGAGCACGACCGCGGCGAAGAAGCCCGTGGCGGCGTTGAACACACGCGCGCCGGTGAAGCCGATCAGCAGTACGCCCGCGAAGCCGGTGAGCGCCGTGTAGAGGCGCGCCTGCCACTCGCCGATGCCGAACCACGCGAACGTGAGCGCGTTCATCCAGGTTTGCAGCGGCGGCTTTTCGAAGTACTTGTAGTCGTTGTAGCGCGGCGTGATCCAGTCGCCGCTCGCGAACATTTCCCGCGCCATTTCGGCGTAGCGGCCTTCGTCGCTCGGCAGCAGGTGGCGCCAGCCGAGCGGCAGGAACCAGATCACGGCGAGGGCGAGGATCAGGAGCAGGATCGTGCTGCGGTTGAGCGGTAGCCTCGATGGCGTATCGTTCATGGGTTTCAGCCTGTTCTTGTTGCAGTCGTTGCGGTCGAGGTGCGAAGCGCGCGCTTCGCACGCGGCGCGCAAGTGTACTACGCCGCTGCGCAGCGACCTGATGGCAAGCTTAAGGCGCCTCAGCTTTCGATCAGAAGCGCGGCTGCCACGCGGCGGCCTTCGGCCATGAGGATGTTGTAGGTGCGGCAGGCGGCCTTGAAGTCCATCGCCTCGACGCCGATGCGTTTGGCGGCCAGCGCCGCGGTCAGGCGCGGATGCGGAAAGCGCAGCCGCTCGCCGCTGCCGAACACCACCACTTCGGGATTCAGCGGCAGAAGCAATTCGAAGAGTTCGGGCGTGAGGGCGTCGAACGACTGCACCGGCCAGGCGGTGACCGGAGATTCGGGCATCACGATGATGCTGCCCGTATGGCGTTCGAGGTTCACTTCGACGTAGTCGGCGCCGTAACCGGTCACGGTGTTCAGTGCGGCGCTGGAGTCCTGGTGTAGTTTCAAAACGGGGTTCCGGGGTAGGGGCAGGTCGGGTGCGCAAGCGAGGGGCGCATATCCTGTGCCGACGCCGGCCCCGGAGCGAACCGCCTTGCAGCCCGCCGTGTCACCCGCTTCGCGACCCGCCTTCTGGCCGATTGCGCATTGCGGAAGTTGGTCAAAATCCGCTAAATTATAGCTTTTTAGCCGCCGCAGCGGCGGCGCCCGCGGGTAGAGCGCGCCGGCAAGCCGCTACGCGCGCCAACCGCGCATCGGGCGAGGGCAGCCACAAGCTGCCGGGGTGGTTCGCGCTCCCCCCGAATCGTGCACGGCATTTGTCCCGCCGGGGGCGCCCCTCCGGCTCCCTTGCATGTCCTGTCCGCCAAGGCGCCATCCGCCGGCCGGTCGACGGCATTTCAGCCTGTTCCAGCCCTTTTACCGCGTCTTACTCGCTTCTGACGCTCTGACCGCTTCTCTGACCGATACCGATAGCCCGCCGTGAAACCGATTCTCAAATCCAACAAGCTGCAGAACGTTTGCTACGACATCCGCGGGCCGGTGCTCGAGCACGCGAAGCGCCTCGAAGAAGAAGGCCATCGCATCATCAAGCTGAACATCGGCAATCTCGCGCCGTTCGGTTTCGACGCGCCCGACGAGGTCATTCAGGACATGATCCTGAACCTGCCGGGCTCCTCGGGGTATTCGGATTCGAAGGGCGTGTTCGCCGCGCGCAAGGCGATCATGCATTACGCGCAGCAAAAGGGCATCAAGGGCGTCGAGCTCGACGACATCTACATCGGCAACGGCGCGTCCGAGCTGATCGTCATGGCCATGCAGGCGCTTCTGAACGACGGCGACGAAGTGCTGCTGCCCGCGCCCGACTATCCGCTGTGGACGGCGGCGGTGAGCCTCTCGGGCGGCACGCCCGTGCACTACATCTGCGACGAGTCGAACGCGTGGATGCCCGACCTCGACGACATCCGCTCGAAGATCACGCCGAACACGCGCGCGATCGTCGTCATCAACCCGAACAACCCGACTGGCGCGCTCTATTCGGACGACCTGCTGCGCGGCCTCGTGGCGATCGCGCGCGAGCACGGCCTGATCCTGTTCGCCGACGAGGTCTACGACAAGATCATCTACGACGGCAAGACGCACACGGCGCTCGGCTCGCTCTCGGAAGACGTGATCACCGTCACGCTCAACAGCCTGTCGAAGAGTTATCGCGCGTGCGGCTATCGCGCGGGCTGGATGTTCCTCTCGGGCATGACGGGGGAAAACCGCCGCCGCTCGAAGGACTACACGGAAGGTCTCGGTATTCTCGCCTCGATGCGCCTGTGCGCGAACGTGCCGGGCCAGTACGCGATCCAGACGGCGCTGGGCGGCTACCAGAGCATCAACGAGCTGATCCAGCCGGGCGGGCGCCTCTATCGCCAGCGCGAACTGGCGTACAACATGCTGACGGCCATTCCGGGCGTGACCTGCGTGAAGCCGGAGGCGGCGCTCTACATGTTCCCGCGCCTCGACCCGAAGCTCTATCCGATCGAGAACGACCAGCAGTTCATCCTCGATCTGCTCTTGCAGGAGCGCGTGCTGCTCGTGCAGGGCACGGGCTTCAACTGGAAGCAGCCGGACCACTTCCGCGTGGTGTTCCTGCCGAACGTCGACGACCTGACCGATTCGATCAACCGCATCGCGCGCTTCCTCGACGGTTATCGTCAGCGGCACGGTACCTGAGCCAGTCACACGCATCCCCTTTTCAAACACTTAGACGAACACACGCTGCATGGATCCGATCAAAGTAGGTCTCTTGGGCTTCGGCACGGTGGGCAGCGGCACCTTCACGGTACTGCGCCGCAACCAGGAAGAAATCAAACGCCGCGCGGGCCGCGGCATCGAGGTGGCGCGCATTGCCGTGCGCAACCCGGCCAAGGCCACGACGGCGCTCGGCACCGAAGCCGGCAGCGTCGACCTGACGACCGACTTCAACGCCGTGGTCGACGATCCCTCGATTTCGATCGTCGCCGAAATGATTGGCGGCACGACGCTCGCCAAGGATCTCGTGCTGCGCGCCATTGCCAACGGCAAGCATGTCGTTACGGCGAACAAGGCGCTGCTGGCAGTACACGGCACGGAGATCTTCGAAGCGGCGCGCGCCAAGGGCGTGATGGTCGCGTTCGAGGCGGCGGTGGCGGGCGGCATCCCCATCATCAAGGCGCTGCGCGAAGGTCTCACGGCCAACCGCATCCAGTACATCGCCGGCATCATCAACGGCACGACGAACTACATCCTCTCGGAAATGCGTGAGCGCGGGCTCGACTTCGCGACCGCATTGAAGGCCGCGCAGGAACTGGGCTACGCGGAAGCCGATCCGACCTTCGACATCGAAGGCGTGGACGCCGCGCACAAGGCGACGATCATGAGCGCGATCGCGTTCGGTGTGCCCGTGCAGTTCGACAAAGCCTACGTGGAAGGGATCAGCAAGCTCGACGCCATCGACATCAAGTACGCGGAAGAACTGGGCTATCGCATCAAGCTGCTCGGCATCGCGCGCCGCACCGATCGCGGCATCGAACTGCGCACGCATCCCACGCTGATTCCGGCCAAGCGCCTGCTCGCGAACGTGGAAGGCGCGATGAACGCTGTGGTCGTGCATGGCGACGCCGTGGGCACGACGCTGTACTACGGCAAGGGCGCGGGCGCGGAGCCGACGGCATCCGCCGTGGTGGCCGATCTCGTGGATGTGACGCGCCTGCATACGGCCGACCCCGAGCACCGCGTGCCGCATCTGGCGTTCCAGCCGGACAGCCTCTCGAACACGCCGATCCTGCCGATCGACGAAGTCACGAGCGGCTATTACCTGCGCCTGCGCGTGGCGGACCAGACCGGCGTGATGGCGGCCATCACGCGCATCCTGGCGGACAGCGGCATCTCGATCGACGCGCTGCTGCAAAAGGAAGCGGAGCAGGTCGACGCGCAGGGCAAGGCGGAAACCGACATCATCCTGATCACGCACGAGACGATCGAGAAGAACGTCAACGCGGCGATCGCGCAGATCGAAAAGCTCGCGACGGTGAAGTCGCAGGTCACGAAGCTGCGTATGGAAGGACTGAACTAAGGCAAGGGCTATGAATTACGTATCTACGCGCGGCGCGGGCGCCGACGAGCATCATTCGTTTTCCGACATCCTGCTGGGCGGCCTCGCGCGCGACGGCGGCCTGTATCTGCCGGCCGAGTATCCGCAGATCAGCACGGAAGAACTGGCGCGCTGGCGCGGCCTTTCGTATGCGGATCTCGCGTTCGAGATCCTCTCGAAATTCGCCGGCGACATTCCGGCCGAGGACCTGCGCGACATCACGCGTCGCACCTACACGGGCGAGACGTACCGCAACGTGCGCCACGGCGAAGACGCAAGCAAGATCACGCCGCTCACCACGCTCGGCGTGGAAAACGGCACCACGCTCTCGCTGCTCGAGCTCTCGAACGGTCCGACGCTCGCGTTCAAGGACATGGCGATGCAGCTGCTTGGCAACCTGTTCGAGTACGCGCTCGCGAAGGCCGGCCAGGAGCTGAACATTCTCGGCGCGACCTCGGGCGACACCGGCAGCGCGGCTGAATACGCCATGCGCGGCAAGAAGGGCGTGCGCGTGTTCATGCTTTCGCCGCACAAGAAGATGAGCGCGTTCCAGACGGCGCAGATGTTCAGCCTGCAGGACCCGAACATCTTCAATCTGGCCGTGGAAGGCGTATTCGACGACTGCCAGGACATCGTCAAGGCCGTTTCGAACGACCACGCATTCAAGGCGCAGCAGAAGATCGGCACGGTCAACTCGATCAACTGGGCGCGCGTCGTGGCCCAGGTCGTGTACTACTTCGCCGGCTACTTCGCGGCGACGAAGTCGAACGACGAGCGCGTCTCGTTCACGGTGCCCTCGGGCAACTTCGGCAACGTGTGCGCGGGCCATATCGCGCGCATGATGGGTCTGCCGATCGAAAAGCTCGTGGTCGCGACCAACGAGAACGACGTGCTCGACGAGTTCTTCCGCACCGGCATTTACCGCGTGCGCGGCTCGGCCGAGACGTATCACACGACGAGCCCGAGCATGGACATCTCGAAGGCATCGAACTTCGAGCGCTTCGTCTACGACTTGCTGGGCCGCGATCCGGCGCGCGTGACGCAGTTGTTCCGCGACGTCGAGGAGAAGGGCGGCTTCGATCTCGTGGCGAGCGGCGACTTCGTGCGCGTCAAGCAGTTCGGCTTCGTTTCGGGCCGCAGCAGCCACGACGACCGCATCGCCACGATTCGCGACATCTACTCGCGCTACAAGACGATGATCGACACTCATACGGCCGACGGCGTGAAGGTCGCCCGCGAACACCTGCAGCCGGGTGTGCCGATGATCGTGCTCGAAACCGCGCAGCCGGTGAAGTTCGGCGAGACGATCCGCGAAGCGCTGGACCGTGAGCCGGAGCGTCCGGCGGCGTTCGAAGGCCTCGAGGCGCTGCCGCAGCGCTTCGAAGTCGTGCCTGCCGACGCCCAGCGCGTGAAGGACTATATCGCCGCTCACACGGCGCACTGATCTGCGCAGCCGGGGCCGGATCTGTTTGCGGCCCTGGCGCGTCGATATCGCATCAGGTTTCACGAGACGGCGGGTTGCCCGAACCCGCCCGCTGCGACACTCCAGCCGATCCTGCTCACCCGCACGCATGGCGTGCCAGGGATATCCACGGCATAAGGCACAGCGCGCCGGTCGCGCCGCTACAATAACGGCAGACCAACCGCTGCTGGCGGCCCCACCGCCAAGTCCGAGACGACCTCGATGTCCACGCCTACGTCCCCGTCTTCCGCTGCGCCTGCGCCTGCGCCTGCACCCGCGCCGCGCGCGCCGATGCTTTCCACTGCCGACGCCCTTGCCACGCTGCTTGCCGCGGCGAAGCCGCTCGCCGGCACCGAAACGATTTCGACGTTCGACGCGTTGAACCGCGTGCTCGCCGCAGACGTCGTCTCGCCGCTCGACGTGCCGCCGATGAATACGAGCGCAATGGACGGCTACGCGGTGCGCGTGGCCGATCTCGCGCAGGGCAGCCGCCGTCTGCCGGTTTCGCAGCGCATTCCCGCGGGCCACGCGCCACAGCCGCTCGCGGCGGGCACGGCCGCACGCATCTTCACGGGCGCGACGGTGCCGCCGGGCGCAGACGCTGTGGTGATGCAGGAGCAGACCGAGGCCGCGGAAGGAGCCGTCACGTTTCTGCACGCGCCCAAGGCGGGCGAATGGATCACGGCACAGGGTGCGGACATCCGCAAGAACACGGTGATCCTGCCGGCGGGCACGCGCCTCACGCCGGCGGCGCTCGGGCTCGCGGCGTCGGTTGGGTGCGCCGCGCTCACCGTCGTGCGCCGCGTGAAGGTCGCGGTGTTCTTCACCGGCGACGAACTGACCATGCCCGGCGAGCCGCTCAAGCCCGGCGCGATCTACAACTCGAACCGCTTCACGCTCACGGGCCTCTTGCGCAACCTCGGCTGCGCAGTCACCGACTACGGCATCGTGCCGGACCAGCTCGACGTCACACGCGCGACGCTGCGCGAGGCGGCCGCCGCCCACGACCTCATCCTCACCTCGGGCGGCGTCTCGGTCGGCGAGGAGGACCACGTGCGGCCTGCCGTCGAGGCCGAAGGCCGCATCAACCTGTGGCAGATCGCCATGAAGCCGGGCAAGCCGCTTGCGTTCGGCGCGGTGCGTCGAGCGCAAGGGGCTACGGAGGTGGAGTCCGGCGAGGCGTTCTTCATCGGGCTGCCGGGCAACCCGGTGTCGAGTTTTGTCACCTTTCTGCTGTTCGTGCGCCCGTTCCTGCTGCGGCTCGCGGGCGCGACGCAAGTAAGCCCGCGCGCGCTCTCGCTGCGCGCCGACTTCACCCAGACGAAGAGCGATCGCCGCAATGAATTCCTGCGCGCGCGCGTGAATCCGGCTGGCGGTCTCGACCTGTTCCCGAACCAGAGTTCGGCGGTCCTCACCTCCACGGTCTGGGGCGACGGTCTCATCGACAATCCGCCCAACCATGCGATCAGCGCAGGCGAGACCGTGCGCTTCATTCCGTTCACCGAATTGCTGTACTGAAAAGCCTCAAGCGATGAAGATCCAGTTGAAATTTTTTGCGAGTGTGCGCGAGGCGCTAGGCGTCGCGGACGAAACGGTCACGCTGCCTGACGCCATCGTGACGGTCGGCGACGTGCGCGGCTGGCTGCGTGCGCGCGGCGGTGTCTGGGCGGAGACGCTGGCGGAAGGCCGCGCGCTGCGCATGGCCTGCAATCACGTGATGACGGACCCGCGCACGCGTATTACCGAGGGCTGCGAAGTCGCGTTTTTCCCGCCGGTGACGGGCGGCTGAGCGCCACAGGAGACTCGCGATGCCCGTGCGCGTACAAACGGAAGATTTCGACCTCACCACCGAGGTCGCACAGTTGCGCGCGCGCAATCCGGCGATCGGCGCGGTGGCGTGCTTCGTCGGCACGGTGCGCGATCTGAACGACGGCAGCACGATCGCCTCGCTCGAACTCGAGCACTATCCGGGCATGACCGAGAAGGCGCTGGAGGCGATCGTCGACGAGGCGCAGCGGCGCTGGGCGGGCATCGAGGTGCTGATCGTGCACAGGGTGGGCAAGCTCGCGCCGCTCGACCAGATCGTGCTGGTCGCGACGACCTCGAAGCATCGCGGCGACGCCTTCGCGTCCTGCGAATTCGTCATGGACTACCTCAAGACCGAGGCGCCGTTCTGGAAGAAGGAAGAGACGGAGCAGGGCGCACGCTGGGTCGATGCCCGCGAGAGTGACGACAAGGCGCTGGCGCGCTGGGGTGTGGCGTCGGGGAACACTTCGCGGGAATCCGGCTAGCGCTGACCGCCGGGATGAGAGGGCAGATTTAGCTCGCCCGTCCCTATCTAACGCAACTAACCGCCTAGTCCAGCGCCGCGCTGGAAGCAGATGTGCTCACTCTGCCGGCGTGCTCTCGTCGACATCCATCTGGCGGCCAACGAAACGGGCCGGAAACGGCTCGCCGGTCGGGCGCGTGGGCAGGTCATGGCCGTGCCCGGCGGGGCGCCTGCGAGGCGCTACGCGGTCGAGAAGCGCCTGTTGCTCGGGCGGAATCGTGTAATCCCAGCCAAAGCGGCTGAGTTGCAGGCTTTGCGCAATGCGCAGCGCGGGTTCCATGAACTGCACGGCCGCTGCGGGCTCGTAGCGAGCCTGCACGGTATCGAGGAAAAGGTAGAGCCAGCGGCTGAAATGCTGCGGCTCGACGCCGGGCACCGGATCGTGCGCCTGCTGCACATTGCCGCGGTAGCTTTTGGTGCCGAGCACGAGGCTCGACCAGAAGCGGCACATTTTCGGCAGATGTTCGTCCCAACGCCCGGCGAGTACGCCGTCGAACACCGGCCCGAGCATGGCGTCGTCGCGCACGCGGTCATAGAACGCGTAGACGAGTTCGCGGATGTTCTCTTCAGTTGGCTGGGCGTGCAGCGCGGCAGCGGGGAGGGTGTCGGGGCGAGTCATTTGGGGCCTGGGCGATACCTGGAGTGCCTGGAGTGTAGTCGGCGGCGGGGCGCCGCCACGATGCGGCCATGAGCCGCATGCAAGCTGCCAGGCACTGCGAAGTGTCCATCGAAGTAACAATCATACCCAGTCCAGGCAAAACCTGCATGCTAACTGCATGTTATTGTATGGGTTCTGTCACCTGCACCCCCTCTGTCATTGCGACCGCCATGAGACTGACCGACTACACCGACTATTCGTTGCGCGTGATGCTGTATCTCGCGCTGCGTCGCGACAGCCTGGCCACGATCCAGGAGATCTCGGACGCCTACGGCGTTTCGAAGAATCATCTGATGAAAGTCGTGCAGCGCCTTGGCGAGCTTGGCTGGGTCGATACCGTTCGCGGCCGCAATGGGGGCTTGCGGCTCGCACCGGCGTCGCTCGATCTGAGCGTTGGCGCGGTCGTCCGTGAGACCGAGAGCGACTTCTCGCTCGTCGGCTGCTTTCCGGACGAACATGGCGATCGGCGTAGCTGCGTCATCGAGCCGCAGTGCCGGCTCAAGCACGCATTGGCGGCGGCGCGCGATGCGTTCCTCGCGGAACTCGACCGCCATACCATCGGCGAACTGGCCCAGCCGGCAGGCGAACTGACGGGGCTGCTTGGCCTCGCGCCGATCCAGTTCATGCCGCGCGCGCAGGCGGCTCGACCCACGTCTTCGCGGGAGCATTGAAAGGGGGCGCGCCAGCGTCACCCGTTCGCTCTTTCTTCTCTCCCGAGCAGCGACGCGTAGCCGTCGCGCTCTGTCTCGCGCGGCTGCGGCCGCCTCGCATTCTTCCCCCGTTTTCTCACGCCGCGGCAGGGGTTGCCGATGGCCGTCGCCTGCGCTTGAATCTCAAAAATCGGAAAAAATGACGCCAGAGCGCTTGAAACCGGCGCGTCCCCCCTCAAATTTGGTGACAGTCTAGAAATCTGGAGGTCTCGCGTTAAATGAGAATCGACAAACTCACCACCAAGTTCCAGGAAGCCATCGCCGACGCGCAAAGCCTCGCGGTGGGCCACGATAACCAGTACATCGAACCCGTTCACCTGCTGGCTGCGCTCGTCGCGCAGCAGGACGGCTCCGCGCGCTCGCTGATGTCGCGTGCGGGCGTGCAGGTCCAGGCGCTGCAGAACACGCTGAACGACGCCATCAACCGCTTGCCGCAGGTGCAGGGCACCGACGGCAACGTGCAGATCGGCCGCGAACTCACGGGTCTGCTCAATCAGGCCGACAAGGAAGCGCAGAAGCTCAACGACACGTATATCGCGAGCGAGATGTTCCTGCTCGCCGTTTCCGAAGACAAGGGCGAAGCGGGTCGTCTCGCGCGCCAGCACGGCCTGACGCGCAAGGCGCTTGAAGCCGCGATCGTCGCGGTGCGCGGCGGCGCGCAGGTGCACAGCCAGGACGCCGAAAGCCAGCGTGAAGCGCTCAAGAAGTACACCGTCGATCTGACCGAGCGCGCGCGTTCGGGCAAGCTCGACCCCGTGATCGGCCGCGACGACGAAATCCGCCGCTCGATCCAGATCCTGCAACGCCGCACCAAGAACAATCCGGTGCTGATCGGCGAGCCGGGCGTGGGCAAAACGGCCATCGTCGAAGGCCTCGCGCAGCGCATCGTCAACGGCGAAGTGCCCGAAACGCTCAAGGGCAAGCGCGTGCTTTCGCTCGATATGGCCGCACTGCTCGCGGGCGCGAAGTATCGCGGGGAGTTCGAGGAGCGCCTGAAGGCCGTGCTCAACGACATCGCCAAGGACGAAGGCCAGACCATCGTCTTCATCGACGAAATTCACACGATGGTCGGCGCGGGCAAGGCCGAAGGCGCGTTGGACGCGGGCAACATGCTCAAGCCGGCGCTGTCGCGCGGCGAGCTGCACTGCATCGGCGCGACCACGCTCGACGAGTATCGCAAGTACATCGAAAAGGACGCCGCGCTGGAGCGCCGCTTCCAGAAAGTGCTCGTCGATGAACCGTCGGTCGAGGCGACCATCGCGATCCTGCGTGGCCTGAAGGAGAAGTACGAGCTGCACCACGGCGTGGAAATCACCGACCCGGCGATCGTCGCGGCGGCGGAACTGTCGCATCGCTACATCACCGACCGTTTCCTGCCGGACAAGGCCATCGACCTGATCGACGAAGCGGCTTCGAAGATCAAGATGGAAATCGATTCGAAGCCCGAAGCAATGGACAAGCTCGATCGTCGCCTGATCCAGCTGAAGATCGAGCGCGAGGCCGTCAAGAAGGAGAAGGACGAAGCGTCGCAGAAGCGTCTGCAGTTGATCGAGGAAGAGATCGACCGGCTGAGCCTCGAATATAAGGACCTCGAAGAGATCTGGACCACCGAGAAGGCCGCGGTGCAGGGCGGCGCGCAGATCAAGGAAGAGATCGACCGCGTGCGCGCGGAGATCAATCGCTTCCAGCGCGAAGGCAAGCTCGAGAAGGTCGCGGAACTGCAGTACGGCAAGCTGCCGGAACTCGAAGCGCAGCTCAAGCAGGTGACGCTCGCCGAGGCGAACGAGCAGAACAACCCCACGCGTCTGCGCTTGCTGCGCACGCTCGTGGGCGCCGAGGAAATCGCGGAAGTCGTGTCGCGTTCGACCGGCATCCCCGTTTCGCGCATGATGCAGGGCGAGCGCGAAAAGCTGCTGCAGATCGAAGAGAAGCTGCACGAGCGCGTGGTGGGCCAGGACGAAGCCATTACCGCCGTTGCCGACGCGATTCGCCGCTCGCGCGCCGGTCTCTCGGACCCGAACCGGCCGTACGGCTCGTTCCTGTTCCTCGGGCCGACGGGTGTGGGCAAGACCGAGTTGTGCAAGGCGCTGGCGGGCTTCCTGTTCGATTCGGAAGATCACCTCATCCGCATCGACATGAGCGAGTTCATGGAGAAGCACAGCGTGGCGCGTTTGATCGGCGCGCCGCCGGGATACGTGGGCTATGAAGAGGGCGGCTATCTGACCGAGGCCGTGCGTCGCAAGCCGTATAGCGTGATCCTGCTCGACGAAGTCGAAAAGGCGCACCCGGATGTGTTCAACGTGCTGCTGCAGGTGCTCGACGACGGCCGTATGACCGATGGCCAGGGTCGCACCGTCGACTTCAAGAACACCGTGATCGTGATGACGTCGAACCTCGGTTCGCACCTCATTCAAGCGATGGCGGGCGAGCCGCAGGAAGCCGTGAAGGACGCCGTGTGGAACGAAGTGAAGCAGCAGTTCCGCCCCGAGTTCCTGAACCGGATCGACGAGGTGGTGGTGTTCCATGCGCTCGATCGCTCGAATATCGAGTCGATTGCGAAGATCCAGCTGCAGCGTCTGCGCGAGCGTCTGGAGAAGCTCGATATGGAACTCATGGTCTCGGACGAGGCGCTGGGCCAGATCGCCAAGGTCGGTTACGACCCGGTGTTCGGCGCACGGCCGCTCAAGCGCGCGATTCAGCAGGAGATCGAGAACCCGGTCGCCAAGCTGATCCTCGCGGGCAAGTTCGGGCCGAAGGATGTGATTCCGGTCGGCGTGCACGACGGCAAGTTCGTGTTCGAGCGCGTGGTGCACTAAGGCGGGTAGCAAACCTCGGTTGAGACTCGTGCCGCAAGGCGCGCACTGAGCCGAAACGAAAAGGGCAGCGGAGTGATCCGCTGCCCTTTTTTCATTTCTGCCGAGAAGCGCTTATGCCTGCTTGTTGCCGCCGCCGAACAGCGACGCCAGCCCGCCAAGCGTGCCGAGCACGCTCTCGGTGTTGATCTGGCCGCCTTGCGGCACCTCGCCGTTCGGCGTGCCCGTGTTGACCACGTGCGGCAGCACCTGGGCGAGCAGCCCGCTCACCTGGTCGGGCTGCATGCCGACCTTCTGCGCGAGACCGGAGACGACGTCCGAGCCGAGCACGTTGTGCAGTTGATCCGCCGAAACAGGCTGGTTTTCGCCGTTGCCGACCCACGACTGCACGATGTCGCCGAGGCCGCCTTGCTGGAACTTCTCGATGAGGCCATTCAGGCCGCCGGGCTGGTTGTTGACGAACTCCATCGCCGCGGCGAGGAGCTGGGCCTGGCCGCCGCCTTGCTGTTGCGACTGCGAACCGAGCAGGGAACCGAGGGTATCTAGCAGACTCATGACGATCTCTCTGGGTGATGGCCGCGACAGGGCGCGCGGCCGGTAAGTCGGACGGCGCACGCATAGGCGGCGCCGCGTTTTCGCGGTCCGGTGCACGGCTTGCGTGCGCCGGACGATGGCGGCAATCAGGCGCCGGAAGCGGCCGCAGCGGAAGCGGCCTTGTCCTTCTTCGACTTCTTGGGCTTTTTCGCCTTCGTATCGGATGCCGCGGCCGTCGCAGCCGCAGCGGAGCCCGCTTCGGGCGCGCTTGCAGCCGCGGCTGCCTTGTCCTTCTTGCTCTTGTGCTTCGACTTGCCCGCGGCCGTCTCCGAGGCGGCTTGCGCGGTGGTCGCGGCCGCCGGCGTCTGCGCCGTCATCGGATTGGCGGTCGTAGCGGCGGGTGCGGCGCTCGTTGCCGCGGCGTTCTTGCCGCTCTTCGTGCTAGCCGTCTTGCCCGCCGGCGGCGCCGAGGAGCCGTTGATCGTGAGACCCGCCGCCTCGAGGTTCTGCACCGACTTCGGGCCAATGCCCTTGACGCGGTTCACGAGGTCGTCGGCGTCCTTGAACGGGCCGTTCTTCGTGCGTTCGTCGATGATCGCCTTGGCGTGAACGGGGCCGATGCCCTTGACCGATTCGAGCGCGGTTTCGTCGGCGGTGTTCACTTCCACGGCTGCGGCGAGCACGGCGGACAGCGACAGGCCGATCGCGAGGAACAGCATCAGCAGCTTCTTGAGCATGGCAATCACTCCATTGAGGGCATTTCAGTTAGCCGGGAACGGACGACGCATCCAGCGGAGGGGCTGCGGTACAAGAATAGGCCAGATGGCGTATCCGTGGATCGCGAGCGCTCGATTTATACCGGTCGATGTGTGGCAAGTAAATCGCGCCGCACAATATTTAATACTTCTGTGCAATCTGGCGACGCGAAACGCGCGCAAGTCAGCGCAATCCGGCTCAAACGCGATGAGGCCCGACGATGGCGAGCTTCGCCATGCGCCGGTAGAGCGTCGCGCGCGAAATGCCCAGCGCCAGTGCGGCGGCGTTCGGACGCCAGCGGTGCGCCGTGAGCGCCGCGACGATGCGTGCGCGCTCGTCTTCATCGGAGAGCGGCGATGTGGCCGCGATGCCGGCAGGGGACCAGGACGCGGCGCGCGGAGCGAGTTCCGGCAGGCTCGCTGCGAGGTCGGCGCTCAGGTGCCGCGCTTCGACCAGCACGGTGTCGCATACGGCGCATGCGTAGCGCATCGCATTGCGCAGCTGCCGCAGGTTGCCGGGCCACGCGAATGCCGCGAGCCGCGTCGCGAGCGTAGCGTCGAGCGCAAGCGGTCGGCCTGCGGCCTGCGCTTCTTCCGCGAACACCATGTCGATGAGCATCGCGATGTCGCGCCGCTCGCGCAGCGGCGGCAGCGTGAGCACCGCGCCGCTCAACCGATAGTAGAGATCGTCGCGGAATGCGCCCGCGCCGGCCATTTGCGCGAGGTCCCGGTGCGTTGCGCAGACCACGTCGATATCGACGCGCACCGGCGTTTCGCTCCCGAGCGGCAGGACTTCGCCCTCGGCCAGCACGCGCAAAAGGCGGGTCTGCAGCGCGAGCGGCATGTCGCCGATTTCGTCGAGAAAGAGCGTGCCGCCATCGGCCATCGCGATCTTGCCGCGCGCGCCGTGGCGGCGCGCGCCCGTGAACGCGCCCGGCGCATAGCCGAATAGTTCGCTTTCGATCAGCGACTCGGGCAGCGCCCCGCAATTCACCGCGATGAATGGGCGATTGCGGCGCGCGCTGGCGTCGTGGATGGCGCGCGCGAACACTTCCTTGCCGGCGCCGGTTTCGCCGAGCAGCAGGATCGGCAGTCGCTTGCCCGCCACGCGCTGCGCAATGCGTGCGTTCTCGGCCACGCGCGGGTCGGCGCTGCGCAGGAAGGGGCCGAGCGCGCTGCGATCGTATTCGTGGGAGGCGGCGTCGCCGCGCAGCGGCATGGCGCCATGCGCCGCGCCAGCGCTCTGGCTGCTCCGTGCGCTGTGTCCGCCGTAACCGCTCGTCCCGAGCGGCGCGCGGATGCGCGCATACAGCATCGAGCCGTTCGCGCGCAGCCGCAGCGCCGCGATGGTTTCGATGCGCCCGATGTCGCGCAACTGCACGTGCGACGAATCGAAGATCTCGTCGATATGACGCGGGCCGTCCAGGCACGGCATGCATTCGCGCGCGCGCCGGTTTGCGGCGACGACGTTGCCGTTTTCGTCGAAGGCGATCAGCAGTTCGGGCTGCGCTTCCACGTAATTGCGATTCTGGTGACCGAAGAGTATCCAACACGACGCGAGGCGATGCAGGAAATAGCCGTCTTCGATGAGCGTGGCGCTCTGGCGCACGAGCTGGTTGACGATGCGCTGGCTCTCGCGATTGTCGGGCGACTGCACGGCCGAGGCATCGAGTACGCCGATCAGCTCGCCGCCCGGCGCGAAGATCGGCGCGGCGCTGCACGTGAGCGTGGTGAACGCGGCGCGGAAATGGTCGGTCTTGTGCACCGTGATGGGCGCGAGATCGGTGAGCACGTTCGCGATGCCGCAGGTGCCTTCCTCGCTCTCGGACCAGCACGAGCCGATATAGAGCCCCGCGTGCTTGAAGTCGTTGCGGCGCTCGCGGTCGAGACGGTAGTCGATGGTCACGCCGTGCGCGTCGGTCAGCATCACGCAGTAATCGGCTTCGCGCACCATGTCGTGCAGTCGCGTGAGGCATTGGCCCGAGGCGCGCAGAAAGGACTCCTCGCGATCGCGGATCTCGCGCAGCTCGGCGGCGCTCAGCACGCGCGGGCCAATCACGGAGCCGGGGTCCAGCTGATAGCGCTCGAACGAGCGCTGCCACGACGAGACGAGGCGCGGCGAATCGGACGGCGCGGGCAGCCGGCCTTCTACGGCGCCACGCACGCGCTCGGCGTGCCGGGTAGACGCAAGGGCGTAGGGCATGAGCGGTTCCAGACGACGGCTCGCGGTGAGCGTCGGGGTAACGTCGGATTACGTCGGACCGTAAAGCGTTCGGCGGGAGTCTTTTGTAGCACATCCTTTGCGCGCGATCACACCGCAGCGCAGCATGCGAGACAGCTGAGACGATCGTCTCAGCGCCTCGTGTCGCGCTTTTCAATGCGGGGGAGACGGGCGTTCAGTCGCCGCTCAGGCAGGCCACGCGGGGCTGTGCGCGTTTCCCCGCGCACGGGCGGTTGGTCGTGCGAGCGGCGCGTCGCTCGCGCGAGACGGTGGCTGAGACGCCGCGCGCGACGCTGATCGTGCCGGTGCCACGCCGTGCATTTGCCGCAGAACCCTGTCACGCGGCCTTCTGCGCTATCACCTCGCTTTCTCGACGTCATTGGCATGACGCTTGCAGAGTCTGCTGGCAAAAGCGGCGCACGGCAATGCTCGGTGCGACGCCATCAGGAGACAAGACCCGTGACGACGCCCGTGACCGTAGGCGTGATCGCGAACCCCGCATCGGGTCGCGACATCCGCCGTCTCACTTCGCATGCATCCGTCTTTCCCACGGCCGAGAAGGCGAACATGGTCGTGCGCCTGCTCGCGGGCCTGGGCGCGCTCGGCGTGTCACGCGTGCTCACGTTGCGCGACAACACGGGCGTCGCCGCACTGCTTCTGCGCGCGATCGAAACGCACGCGGCCATTGCCGCGCACGAGCCCTGGCCCGAGGTCGTGTTCGTCGATCTGCCCGTGAGCGAAAGCGTCGCCGATACGCACGTCGGCGTCGATCACATGGTGCGTGAGGAGGTCGCGCTGATCGCGGTGCTGGGTGGCGACGGCACCCATCGCGCGGTCGCGGCTCATTGTGGCGCGACGCCGCTGCTCGCGCTCTCGACCGGCACCAACAACGCCTTTCCCGAACTGCGCGAGGCCACCGTGGCGGGCCTCGCGGGCGCGCTCGTCGCGACCGGCGCGGTGCCCGCAGAGTCGGCGCTCTCGCGCAACAAGCGGCTCGTCGCGCGCTGCGTGGAAGGACCGTCGCGCGGGCGCGAAGAAATCGCGCTCGTCGACATTTGCGTGGCGCGTCAGCCGTTCATCGGTGCGCGTGCGATTTCTGAAAGTTCGGATATCGAATCACTTTTTCTGACCTTCGCTCCACCCGACGGCATCGGTCTCTCGTCGATTGGCGGGGCTTGGGCGCCGGTCGGGCGCGATGCGGCGCACGGCCTGCATATGACGTTCGCCCAGCCGGATGCGCCCGAGGGCAGCGGCGCAGGCGTGCCGTTGCTCGCGCCGATTGCGCCGGGCCGTGTCGAGCGCCTGACGATGCTTACCTGCCAGCGCCTCGAAGTCGGCGTGGCGCTGCCGCTCGAAGCGGGCCACGGCACGCTCGCGTTCGACGGCGAGCGTGAGATCGAACCGGCGCGAGGCGACCGCTATGAAGTGACGCTCGACTGGCACGGTCCGCTGACCGTCGATGTCGCGCGCACGCTGCGCTACGCGGCGTCGCATCAGCTGTTGCGCGAAGCCGCCGCGCGCGCATAGCGATTTGGCTTGCTTCCTCCACGCATCACCGAAAGTAGGAGACATCGCATGGACACACCCTTGAAAGGCCAGGTCGCGATCGTGACCGGCGGCGCGCGTGGCATCGGCCGCGGCATTGCGCTCACGCTCGCGCAGGCCGGCGCGGACGTGCTGCTCGCGGATCTGCTCGAAGAACCCCTTGCAGCGACTGCGGATGACATACGGGCGCTTGGCAGACGCGCTGCCTTCGCCAAAGTCGACGTCACCCAGGCCGTCCAGCTCGAAGGGATGGTCTCGCAGGCGCTTTCAGAATTCGGTGGCTTCGATATTCTCGTGAACTGCGCCGGCGTGATTTCCATTAGTCCGGTATCCGAATTAACGGAGCGGGACTGGGACTTCGTCATGGGCGTCAACGCGAAAGGCGTGTTCCTCGGCTGCAAGGCTGCACTGCCACATTTCCGTACGCAAAAGCGCGGGCGGATTATCAACGTCGCTTCGATCGCGGGCAAGGAAGGGTTCCCGAATCTCGCGCACTACAGCGCCTCGAAGTTCGCGGTGGTCGGCTTTACCAACGCGCTCGCGAAGGAGGTCGCGCGCGAGGGCATCACCGTGAATGCGATTTGCCCCGGCATCGTGCGCACTTATATGTGGGACCGGCTCTCCGACGAATGGAAGACGGAAGGCGAGAGCGTCGAAGAGTCCTGGCAGCGCCATCAGCTCACGCTGATCCCGCAGGGCCGCGCGCAGACGCCTGAGGACATGGGGCGGCTCGCCTTGTTCTTCGCGACGATGGACAACGTCACGGGCCAGTCGGTGAACGTCGACGGCGGTTTCACTTTTCACTAGGAGCAGTGGCATTTCCCGCAGCAGGCTTGAACCAGAGCGGTCCAGCGTCGTACATCCAGGAGACAACCATGTCAGTTCAGTTGAACAAGGAGCAGTTGCTCACCGCGTATCGCTCGATGCGCACAATCCGCGAGTTCGAGGAGCGGTTGCACGTCGAGTTCGCAACCGGCGAAATTCCAGGATTCGTGCACCTGTATGCGGGCGAGGAGGCCTCCGCGGTCGGCACGATGAGCCATCTGAACGATACCGACTACGTCGCCACCACGCACCGCGGCCACGGCCACTGCATCGCCAAGGGCGTGGACGTGCGCGAGATGATGGCCGAGATCTATGGCCGGGCCACGGGGTCGTGCCGGGGCAAGGGCGGTTCGATGCATATCGCCGATCTGTCGAAGGGCATGCTGGGCGCTAACGGCATCGTCGGGGCAGGCGGTCCGCTCACGTGCGGCGCCGCGCTCGCCGCCAAGCAGAAGAAGACGGGCGGCGTGGGCGTGTGCTTCTTCGGTGATGGCGCGTCGAACCAGGGCGTGATCTTCGAGTCGATGAATCTCGCCTCTGTGTGGCGCTTGCCGGTGATCTTTGTCGCGGAAAACAACGGTTATGCCGAGGCGACGTCGTCCACATGGTCGGTCGCTGCCGACAACATCGCCGACCGTGCGAACGGCTTCGGTATGCCGGGCGTGATCGTCGACGGTTTCGACTTTTTCGCCGTGCATGAGGCACTGGGCGAAGCCATTGCGCGCGCACGCAGCGGCGGCGGCCCGACACTCGTGGAGATGAAACTCTCGCGCTATTTCGGCCACTTCGAAGGCGACGCGCAAACCTACCGCGCCCCAGGCGAGGTGCAGAAGCTACGCGAGGAAAAAGACTGTCTCAAGCGCTTCGAGGAGCGCGTGGTGCGCGCCGAACTCGCGAGCAGTGACGATCTGCGCAAGGTGGACGCCGAAGTGAAGCAGCTGATCGACGATGCCGTGACGCAGGCCAAGGCCGCGCCGCTGCCGCCGGCCGAGGCGCTGCTCACGGACGTGTACGTGTCGTACCCTTAAGCGCTGCGCACTCAGGTCATCAGGATTCCAGATCAAGGAGACGGAAATGGCACGGAAAATCACCTATTCGCAGGCCATCAACGAAGCGCTCGCCCAGGAGATGGGCCGCGACGAGAGCGTGATCGTGATGGGCGAGGACAACGCGGGCGGTGCGGGCGCACCAGGCGAGCAGGACGCGTGGGGCGGTGTGCTCGGCGTGACGAAGGGCCTTTACGGCAAGTTCCCCGGGCGCGTGCTCGATACACCTCTCTCGGAAGGCGGCTTTATCGGCACGGCAGTGGGCGCGGCGGCGTGCGGCATGCGGCCGGTAGCGGAGCTGATGTTCATCGATTTCATGGGCGTGTGTTTCGACCAGATCTTCAACCAGGCGGCGAAGTTCCGCTACATGTTCGGCGGCAAGGCGGTCACGCCGGTCGTGATTCGCACCATGTATGGCGCCGGGTTGCGCGCGGCTGCGCAGCACTCGCAGATGCTGACCTCACTCTTCACGCATATTCCGGGGCTGAAAGTCGTGTGCCCGGCCACCCCCTATGACGCCAAGGGCCTCATGATCGAGGCGATTCGCGACAACGACCCCGTGATCTTCTGCGAGCACAAGCTGCTCTACACGATGGAAGGCGACGTTCCGGAGGAATCCTATTCGATTCCGTTCGGCGAGGCCAACATCGTGCGCGATGGCGACGACGTCACGATCGTCACGTATGGGCGCATGGTCCATTACGCGCTCGATGCCGCGCAGAAGCTCGCGAAAGACGGTATCGAAGCGGATGTGATCGACCTGCGCACGACTTCGCCGCTCGACGAGGAGACGATCCTCGAAAGCGCGCGCCGCACGGGCCGGGTCGTGGTCGTGGACGAAGCCAATCCGCGCTGCTCGATCGCGACCGACATTGCCGCACTCGTTGGCCAGAAGGCGTTCAAGGAACTGAAGGTACCGGTCGGGATGGTCACTGCGCCGCATACGCCGGTGCCGTTCGCGGCATCGCTCGAAGACCTCTACATCCCTTCGGCGGAGAAGATCGTCGAAGCCGCGCGCGCAGCAAGGAGCTGAAGTCATGCCGATTCACATGATCACGATGCCCAAATGGGGCCTGTCGATGGAGCAGGGCCAGGTGAACGGCTGGCTCAAATCGCTCGGCGACAAGGTCAGCAAGGGCGATGAATTGCTCGACGTGGAGTCCGACAAGATCGCGTCGGGCGTCGAGTGCGCATTCGAGGGTGTGTTGCGGCGGCAGATCGCGCAGGAGGGCGACACGCTGCCCGTCGGTGCGCTGCTGGGCGTGGTCGCCGATGCCGAAGCGGCCGACGCGGATATCGATGCCGCGGTGGCCGAGTTTCAGCGCGACTTCGTGCCTGCGCAGGCGGGCGACGCCGACGCGGGGCCGCAGCCGGAAAAGTCGCAAATCGGCGGCAGGACCGTGCGCTACCTGAAGCAAGGCGAAGGCGAGGGCGTGCCTGTCGTGCTGATCCACGGCTTCGGCGGCGATCTCAACAACTGGCTCTTCAACCACACCGATCTCGCGGCAGAGCGCACCGTCTGGGCGCTCGATCTGCCGGGTCATGGCGAATCGGGCAAGGCGCTCGAGAGCGGGAGCCTCGACGAGCTTGCGCAAAGCGTGATCGCGTTCCTCGACGCGCAGAAGATCGACCGTGCGCATCTCGTCGGGCACTCGCTGGGCGGTGCGGTGGCCATGGCGGTGGCCGAGCAGGCGCCTGGGCGCGTGGCATCTCTTGCGCTGATTTCGAGTGCGGGCCTTGGCAGCGAGATCGATGGTGTGTACATCGAGGGCTTCGTCGCGGCGGCCAATCGCAATGCGCTCAAGCCGCACGTGACGAAGCTGTTCGCCGATCCCGCGCTGGTCACGCGTCAGCTCGTCGAGGATCTCGTGAAGTACAAGCGGCTCGAAGGCGTGCAGGCCGCGCTCGGCAAGATTGCCGGGCAGGCGTTCGAAGGCGGCGCGCAGCGGCGCGTGTTTCGTGAGCGTGTGACATCGCTTGCGCCGCGCGCGCTCGTGATCTGGGGCGAGGCCGACCAGATCATTCCGGCGAGCCACGCGCAGGGGCTGCCGTCGCCGGTGCGCGTGGAGGTGATCGCGGGCAAGGGGCATATGGTGCAGATGGAGGCGGCGCAGGAGGTCAATCGCCTGCTCAAAGCTTTTTTCGACGAAGGAGCCTGAGCATGGAGGCCGCCACGTCTCGAACGCCCCATTCGTCGAGTACGGCGCTGGGTCAGGAGGGCCTGCGCAGCCGCGAGAAGCTCGCGCGTATTCCGGTGAAGATCGTGCCGCCTGACAGCGCCGACGCGGTCTTGCCGAAGCCTCCCTGGCTGCGCGCGCGCCCGCTCATGAGCGAGACCGTAGCGGGCGTGGCGGCCGTATTGCGCGAGCATCGGCTTCATTCGGTGTGCGAAGAAGCGATGTGCCCGAACATCGGCGAATGCTTTGCGCAGCGCACCGCGACTTTCATGATCATGGGCGGGCTGTGCACGCGGCGCTGTCCGTTCTGCGATGTCGCTCACGGGCGGCCCGCGCCGCTCGACGAGGACGAGCCCGCGCACCTTGCGGCGGCGGTCGCGGCGCTGGGCTTGCGTCATGTCGTCATCACGTCGGTCGATCGCGACGATTTGCGCGACGGCGGCGCGTCGCACTTCGCTCGTTGCATTGCGCAGGTGCGCGAGCGCGTGCCGGGGATCGGCGTCGAGGTGCTGACGCCCGATTTCCGCGGCCGTATCGCGCGCGCGCTCGAGGCGCTTTCGCACGCGTGGCCCGACGTGTTCAACCACAACATCGAGACCGTACCCTCGCTGTATCGCGCGGCGCGGCCGGGCGCGGACTATCGCGGCTCGCTCGATTTGCTTGCGCGCGCGAAAGCGGCGAACGGTGCGCTCGTCACGAAGTCGGGGCTGATGGTGGGGCTGGGCGAAACCGATGCGGAGTTGCTCGCGACGATGCGCGACCTGCGCGAGCATCGCGTAGAAGTGCTGACGATCGGGCAATATCTCGCGCCGTCGCGGTTTCATCTGCCGGTGAAGCGCTACGTGCATCCAGACGGATTCGCCGCGTTGCGCGCGGCGGGGCTGGCAATGGGATTTAGCGAGGTGGTCGCCGGGCCGCTCGTCCGTTCGTCGTATCACGCGGCGCAGACCGTGGAGGCGGCGCGGCAGGCTGAGGCGGGTTGACCTGTATTTGCAACTAACCGCCTAGCGGCTCCGATGCCGACGGGCTAGGCGCGCTCTCGCGCAAACCGCGTACTCACTCGCGAGAGATAAAAGAGGAGTCCAGCACCGGCAATCAGCAGGCTCGTCATGTTGGCGAGCCAGAACCCGCGCGCGCCGGTCGCCCAGGCGGGCACCGTGCCGGTCACGTCGAAGCCCAGCGCGTAGCCGCCGCCGAGCCCCACGCCCCAGAGCGCGAGCGCATAGATGATGGTCGGCACGACCGCGACCTTGTAGGCGCGCAACGCAAAGGCCGTGGTGATCTGCAGGGCGTCGAACACGTGATAGCAGGTGACGATGGCGACGAGCGGCAGGGCCGCGACCGCCACGGTGGGGTCCGGCGTGTACGCGCCGATGATGAGCGGCCGCAGCACGAACACGATCGCGCCGTAGCAGCAGGCAATCGCCACAGCCGTCGCCACGCCGTGCCGCGCGAGCGTGCGCGCTTCGGCCGGGCGATTGCCGCCCAGCGCCTGGGCGACGAGCGTCGAGGTCGCCACCCCGATCGAAAGCGGCGTCATATAGAGCACAGCACCGATGTTGCCGGCGATCTGATGTCCGGCGAGCGTGGTCGTGCCCATGCGCGCGATGAAGATCGCCATGAACGTGTACGACGTCACTTCGATGAGGTACGAAAGCCCCATCGGAATGCCGAGCTTGAGCAGTTCGGCCTGGCGTTTCCACTCGGGCCAGCAGAAGTGCCTGAAGATTTCGAACGGCGCGAACACGTCCACACGCGTGAGCGCGACGGCCGCGCACAAGGCGAGCGCCCAGTTGATCGACGTGCTCGCGAGCGCGCAGCCCGGACCGCCGAGCGCAGGCACGCCGAGGCCGCCGAAGATGAGCCACGTGTTGAGCGGCACCTTGAGCAGGAGCGCGCCGACCTGCAGGAACATCACGAGGCGCGGCCGCCCCACGGCATTGGCGAGCGAGCTGTAGATGCGAAAGGCGAGTGCCGCGGGCAGCCCGAACGAGAGCAGCCGCAGATAGCCGACGGTGCGCTCGCGCAGAGCCTCCGGCGCGTGCGCGAGGTCGAGCAGCGGGCCGGGAAAGTAGAGGATCGTGAAACCGACCACCATCAGCACGAGCGCGAGCCAGAACGCCTGGCGCACTTCGAGGCCGATTTCCGTGTCTTTGCGCGCGCCGTAGAGCTGCGCCGCAACCGGCTGCAGCGCGCTGAGAATGCCCGTGAGGGCGATATACACCGATATGTAGATCGAGGAACCCAGGCCGAGCGCGGCGAGATCGAGCGCTGAGTAACGGCCGACCATCGCGGTGTCGATCACGCCGAACGCGATGATCGCGAGCTGCCCGATCAGCACCGGCCACGCGAGCGCGGCGATGCGCCGGACGTCGCCCGCGAACGTCGTCGTCACCGCGGCCTCAGTCCGGACGCTTGCGCCAGACATGTTTCTTGAGCGGCGGCGTCGGACGGTCGATGCGCACGTACAGGCGGAAGCGCTCGTCGCGGTCGGCGGCGCGGCGGCCTTCCCACACGAGCTTCCACACATAGTCCGGCATCGAACTCGGCTCGCCATAATCCTGCGTGTCCTGGCGCAGGATGACGTCGCAGTCCTCGTTGAACGCGAAGTGCATGTTGCCGAAGTACGCGAAGGTGGCGATCTGCGCGTCGCCGAGGCGTACGGGCGAGATGCACTGATAGTCGGCGGGCAGGTGCGCGGCGATCTGCTCGGCGACGTCCTTGTAGGTCCGGCTGTAGTTGACGACCGGCAGCCACAGCGTCATGAGCAGCACCCACATGAGCGTGGTGCCGCCGCTCGAGAGCACGACGCTGCGCCACAGCACCTTCGGATGGCGCGCCACGCGCCAGCGCACGAGCACCATCCAGCACACCGTGACGGCCACCGCGCACACGAACGAGAGAATCTTGAACTGCGGCACGAAGCCAGGCGCGAGGCGGGCGAGGTTGCGCGCGAGCGGCGCCGGGAAGCCGGTCATGCCCGCGAGCCACACGAGCCACACGAAGGTGCTGAGGATCGTGAAACTCAGCACCGCGAACCAGTCGATCGCGTTGATCGCGCCACGCTTGAGCGTGGGCAGCGCGAACGTCGCAAGCACCGCAAGCGCGGGCAGCACGAGCATGAAGAGCCGGTTGGATTCGTGGCTCTGCACGATCACGAGGATGAGCAGCGGCACGATCACCGAGAGCGGAATCGCGATGTGCGGTTTGCGGCGCAGTCCGGCCCAGCTCACGAAGGCCCAGATCGCGAGTGGCCATGCGGGCCACGTGAAGAGCGGCAGGTTCTTCGCGGCGTAGCGCAGCACGTAGCCAGGGGGGCCTGCGAAGGCGTTGACGTTGGTGTGCGCCCACTGGTTGAGGAACCAGACGGCGTCGTCGGGATACAGGTGCAGCGCCAGCAGCGGCCATGAGGCCGAGACCACGAGCGCCACGGGCAGGCCCGCCACGAGCAGCCAGCGCGAGCGTGTTTCGGGGGCGACGGCGAGCATGGCGAGCGTGCCGATGAGGAGCGCGCCCACGAGCACCGGGCCGCTCGAGAGCATCACGATGCCGAGCGCGAGGCCCCACCAGAGGGCGCCCTGGACCGGTTTGTCGATGGCGCGCACGACGCCGTACAGCAGCATGGCGATGCCCACGAACTGCATGAGCTGCGGCGTGGTCTCGTGACCGCGCTCGGCGAGACCGAAGCAGGCCAGCAGGACGAGCAGGGCGCCGTCGCCGAGGGTGCGGCCGTAGTCGCGGGGCTCGGGCTCGCCGCCGAACGCGTACTTGAACGGCTGCACTTCGGGGCGGCGGCCCAGCAGATAGGCGCTGTACCAGACGAACGCGCACGCGAGACAGAACAACACACCCGTGGCGATGCGCGAGGCGTTGCTCGCGTCCACCCACGGCGCGAAGAGCCGGATGCAGGCGGCACCCAGCCAGTAGCCGAGCGGACCGTTCTCGGTCACGTACTTGCCGACGAGATTGGGCAGCAGCCAGTCGTGCGAGGTGCCCCCCGCCATCGTCCACATCACGCCGAAGCCCGCCGCATCCTCGTTCTTCCACGGGTCGCGGCCAAAGAGGCCGAACGCGGCGAAGACGATACAGATGGTCAGCAGCAGCCAGCGCGGCAGGGCGCTGGTGGCGGAGGCGGTCAGTCGAATGGCTGGCTTCATGCAGTACGAAGGGAGACGGATAAACCAGGCGTGCTCGAGCGGGTGGCTCGCACGCGGGGGTCAAGCAGGCATGCGCGGCAAACGGTACACCCGGCCGTGTGCCGTGGAGCAATCCGGCATTCTAGCCGGGCCGGCGACCGCGCGTCACGGCGTTAGCCGCGGGATAATCCACAGAAACATCTAAAAAGGGGCGGTAAGTCGCACCCGCCTAGCTGCTGGACGGCGCAACAGTGGCGCAGGCAACAAAAAAGGGCAGCGTATGCTGCCCTTTTTGTGCACGTTCAATGCGGGACCGGCCCGAAGCCGGTGCGGCGAGGTGCTTACTTGCCGGCCTTGCCCGAGGCGCGTGCGCCGAACTTCTTGTTGAACTTCTCGACACGGCCTGCCGTGTCCATGATCTTTTGCGTGCCCGTGTAGAACGGATGCGATTCCGACGACACTTCGATCTTGGCGAGCGGGTAGGTCTTGCCGTTGAATTCGGCCGTTTCGCGCGTCTGGATCGTCGAGCGGGTCACGAACTTGAAGTCGTTCGAAACGTCGATGAACAGAACTTCGCGGTAATTCGGGTGAATGCCTTCTTTCATGGTTATTCCTTAAATCTGGCGGTAGCCAACCCCCGCGGTTCAACACCAGCCTGCAACACCCTGTTGCCGACTTTGCTCGCGCGAGCCACTTACCCAAGGGTCGAAAAACGGCGATTATGCCAGATAATCAGCCGGTTGGCGAATTTTTGAGGCTCCCGCACGACAGGCTTTCAGGCCGGCTGGCCAGAAAGTGCGCCCACGCGCGCCGGGTCCTGGCGGTAATAGCGCGCGAGCAGCCGGTAAAGCTCGGGATATTCCGCCTCGAACGCTTTCGGCTTGACGAAAAGGGCCTCGCTGCACACCGCGAAGAACTCCGAGGGGTGGTCGGCGGCATAGGGATCGATCAGCGAATCGCGCTCGAAGCGCGCCCAGCGGCGCTCCGGTACGGCGTCGACCTTGTCGCAGAACTGGTCGTAAGCGTTGTCGAATACGTCGGCCCACGCCTGCGCGTCGAGCGGGGCATGCCAGCGTCGAAAAAGGGGCGGATGGCCGTCGGCCTCGCCGCCCAACATGTCGATCTTGTGTGCAAACTCGTGGATCACGACGTTGTAGGCGTCGCTGTCATCGGTCATCTGCGCGTCTTCCCACGAGAGGATCACGGGGCCGCCTTCCCACGCCTCGCCGCTCGCATCGTGCTCGACCTCGTGGACCACGCCGTCCTCGTCCTCCACGGTCTTGCGGATCACGAATTCGCCCGGGTAGACGACTACGCCCACCCAGCCCTTGTAGAGGTCGAGGGAAAGATTGAGCACAGGCAGCGACGCCTGCGCGGCGATCGCCACGGTCATCGAATCGGTCAATTCGAGATCGTGCGCCGTGGAGAACTCCTTTTGCGCGAGGAAAAGGCTCGTCAGCTCGCGCAGACGCACGAGGTCGGCGGCGTCGAGATGCTTGAGAAAAGGCAGGCCCGCGAGCGTCGCCTGCCAAAGCGCGTCGTCGATCGCGTAGGTGCGCAGCGCCTTTTCGCGGCGGCGCGCGTCGAACCAGTGAGAGAGTTTCGAAAGCATCGCTGGGTGTGTTTTCCCGTGCGTCAGGATGTCGTTCAGTCGATCTGCTTTTGCCACGCGGCGAAGATCCCGCCGCACACCGCCACGCCGATCAGGAAGTAAAACCCGTCGAGCGAACTCAGAAAGCTCGCCTGCTGCGCGACCATGCGGCTCACTTCCGCGAGCGCAAGTCCGCGCGCTTCGCTCGCGGACCGGCCCATCAGCTCGAACGAATGCGTCAGCGCGGCGTAGGTGCTCTGGAACGCCGGGTTGAACGGATTCACGAACTCGGCGAGGCGCGTCTGGTGCAGCGCGAGCCGGTGCTGTTCGACGATGATAACCGTGGCGGTGGCGAACGATATCGTCAACTGCCGGACGATGTTTTTCAAGCGATAACCGTGCGTGAATTCTTCGATCGCGAAGATTCGGAACGTGAGATTGGCGACGGGCAGCACGATGAAGAGCAGCAGCAGGCCACGCAGCAGCAGCGGCGGGATGAGCCAGGCTTCGCTTGCCTGCGGCGTGAGCCGTGTCATCCAGAACGAGATGAACGCCGAGAGCACGAAGCCGGGCACGATGATCCACTTCTTGTGCGTCATGAACTTCGCGTAGCGGAAGTAGAAAAAGAGCGCGCCCGCCGAGATGAGCGACGTGATGCCGGTGAGGCGGCCGGCGTTTTCGACGGGGTAGTTGAAACCGCCTTCGAGCAGCCGCGAGACCAGGTAGCTGAGCGCCGTGCTCAGGTAGTAATAGACCATGTAGAGCAGCAGGCCCACCTGGAACGGCTTCTCGCGCAGTGCGTGCAGACGCATGAGCGGCTTCGGATGATGCCACTGGTGCCAGCCGAACCAGGCGAGCGCCGTGATCCCGACGAGCGTGAGCAGGATGATTTCCGGCGACGCGCTGAACAGTTCGAAGCGCACCTGCTGCATGGCGATTTGCAGCGCGCCCTGCGCAAACGCAAAGATGATGTACGGCCAGAAGTGCGCTTCACCGCGTTCCTCGGGCAACAAGTGGCCCGTATCGGGCAGCGCGAGCAGGGCTAGCACGGCATAGAGCACGCCGGCGGGCGCGGAAAACGCGAACAGGGCGCGCCAGTCGAAATGAGAGACGAGCTGGCCGCCCACGAGCGGCGCGAGCGCGCTGGAGAGCACGATGAGAATGAGGAACGCACGCGTTGCCACCGGACGCTGCTGCGGCGTGAAGCTGATCTGGATGAGGATGCGGCAGGTGCCCATCATCGGGCCGATGAAGTAGCCCTGAAATCCGCGTGCGAAAGCAAGCTCGATCGACGATTCGCACAGTGCCGCCGCGATCGCGCCCACGGAATAGAGCAGCAGGCAGCTCCCCACGTAGCGCCGATAGCCCATGCGCTCCACCCACCATTGCTGCTGCAGGATGCCCAGAACGGCGCACACGGCGTAGGCGCTCGACGACCAGACGAGCTCGTCCGGCGACGCGTTGATGCCGCCCGCGATATGGCTCGTGAAGAACGAGAAGATCGCGTTGTCGTAGTAGTCGAGACCGGTCGCGAGGGCGAGCACCCACGGGAAAAAGTCGCCGCGCAGGCGCGCCGCGCTGAAGATCGGCTCGCGGGGCTGGGCCGTGCTCATGCCGATTCGTCGTTCTCGCGTGCGTTGCCCGCAGGCTCTGCTGGTTTGCTGCCCGTCGCGGTCGCGGTCGCCTTGCGGCGCCGCGTGGCGGCGAGGCGCTGCTCGATCAGCTGATCGGACGGCTCTCCCGCGAGGCGCCGCTGCAGGTAGTCGAGGTCGTCGGCCAGCTCCGTGCGCACCGTCTGCGCTTCCTTCAACTCGCGGCGCACGGCCGCGATGCGCGTGTCCAGCGTTTCGATCTGCTGCGCGAGCGCGTCGGCGATCTGCTGGAGCGACTCCTGCGAATAGCGCCGGCGGCCCTCGCCAACCTGTTCGAGCGGCCGCTTGAGCATTTCGGTGATGCCGTGCAGCGAAAAGCCGAGCGCGCGCAGCCGCAGGATGCGCGAAAACTGCTCGAGGTCGTGCTCGTCGTAGAGCCGGTAGCGGCCTTCGCTGCGCGAGGGGCTCACGAGCCCGCGCTCTTCGTAATACTTGAGCGTGCGTGGCGTGACATTCAGGCGCTCGGCGGCGTCGCGCACCGTGAGCAGCGCAGGGGAGTCCTTGGGCATGAGGCACTCTTTTTTCGCCGTGGGGCGATCAGGATATGCTGCGCATTATAGTTCAACGTAAACGTTCACGTACAGGTTGTGGCGCACAACGATCCGGTGCCGGAAAAGAAAAACGCCCGCGAATTTGCGGGCGTTTTGCGGAGACTCGTGCGGGCGAGGGCCTTAGCCGCCGCGGCGCATCATGTCGAAGAACTCGGAGTTGTTCTTCGTCTGGCGAATCTTGTCGAGCAGGAATTCCATGGCCTCGACTTCGTCCATGTCGTGGATGAACTTGCGCAGCACCCAGATCTTCTGGAGGATGTCCGGCTTGATCAGCAGTTCTTCGCGGCGCGTGCCCGACTTGTTCAGGTTGATCGACGGGTAGACGCGCTTTTCCGCGAGACGGCGCTCGAGGTGCACTTCCATGTTGCCGGTGCCCTTGAACTCTTCGTAGATCACGTCGTCCATGCGGCTGCCGGTTTCGATCAGCGCCGTACCGATGATGGTGAGCGAGCCGCCTTCTTCGATATTGCGCGCGGCGCCGAAGAAGCGCTTCGGACGCTGGAGCGCGTTGGCGTCCACACCGCCCGTCAGCACCTTGCCCGATGCGGGCACAACGGTGTTGTAGGCGCGCGCGAGACGCGTGATCGAGTCGAGCAGAATCACGACGTCGTGCTTCATTTCGACGAGTCGCTTGGCCTTCTCGATCACCATTTCGGCGACCTGCACGTGACGCGCAGCCGGTTCGTCGAAGGTCGAGGCGATCACTTCGCCCGCCACCGAGCGCTGCATTTCGGTCACTTCTTCAGGACGCTCGTCGATCAGCAGCACGAACAGGACCACGTCGGGGTGGTTCTGCTTGATGGCGTGCGCGATGTGCTGGAGCATCACGGTCTTGCCGGACTTGGGCGAAGCGACCAGCAGGCCGCGCTGACCCTTGCCGATGGGCGCAATCATGTCGATGATGCGGCCCGTCACGTTCTCCTCACCGCGCATTTCGCGCTCGAGCAGCAGCACCTTGTTCGGGTGCAGCGGCGTGAGATTCTCGAACATGATCTTGTGCTTCGAGGCCTCGGGCGGCTGGCCATTGACCTTGTCCACCTTCACGAGCGCGAAGTAGCGTTCGCCGTCCTTCGGCGTGCGCACTTCACCTTCGATCGTGTCGCCGGTGTGCAGGTTGAAGCGGCGGATCTGCGACGGGCTGATATAGATATCGTCCGTGCTGGCGAGATATGAGGTTTCCGGCGAGCGCAGGAAGCCGAAGCCGTCGGGAAGCACTTCGAGCGTGCCGTCACCGAAGATCGTTTCGCCCGTCTTGGCGCGCTTTTTGAGAATCGCGAACATGAGTTCCTGCTTGCGCAGGCGGTTCGCATTTTCGATCTCGAGGCCATTGGCCATCTCGATCAATTCGGACACGTGCAGAGACTTGAGCTCGGAAAGATGCATACGGAGAACCCGTCGGGGAGGAGTGCGACGAAAAGAATGGGGGAAAAGAAGCGAGCGGAACCGCTCAAGGACTTTTGGTTGAAACTTTGCTTGAAGCTTGCTTGATACTTTTATCAGGGCGCCGGTAGACGCTTTATGAATTCTAGCATAGCACACGCCAGAAACCGTCAGTGAAGACCGACAGCAAGTTTCGACGTGTTTTTATGGTGCGTGTTGTCGCGTGACAACACGCACCGTTGCGTAGCTCACCCCTTGCTGGCCGGGCAATGCGCCCAGGCGGGGAGGGACGGCCCGCGAGGAAGTTACAGGTGGCTGTCCAGGAACGCGGTGAGCTGCGACTTCGAGAGCGCGCCGACCTTCTGCGCCGCAACGGCGCCGTTCTTGAAGAGGATCAGCGTCGGGATGCCGCGCACGCCGAACTTCACCGGCGTCGACTGGTGCTCGTCGACGTTGATCTTCGCGACCTGAAGGCGATCGCCATAATCCTTCGCGACTTCATCGAGAATCGGCGCGATCATCTTGCACGGACCACACCATTCCGCCCAGAAGTCCAGCAGCACGGGCTTGTCAGATTTCACGACGTCCTGTTCGAACGATGCGTCGCTGATATGCTTGATTTGTTCGCTCATTGTATGAATACCTCTTTCGATTCGAGGCTGAGTAAATTGCTCGCCACGATACACCAAAACTGAAAATTCTTCCGGGGCCGCCTGAGCGGCCAGACCGAACCCGAGTCACACGTCCAAATCACACATCATTCGCACGCAAACCAGATGGCCCAGCCCATTGCCGACGCCAGTGTAGCCTAAATCCCTATGCGTTGCCGACGGTGATAGTACTCATACCGCAAGCAGGGTTTCCGTCCTGCAGACCACATTCGGCGGGACATTCGGGGCGTGGCGCGAGCATTTTGGCGGGGCCTTTTCGTGCGATACCTTGTGCTCCTGCACGCTATCTGGAGGCGGCGCGGGCCGTTGCAAGAGGGGGGCTATCCTGGGCGCGCAACGATGCCCGGAGCGGCTCGGCGCGTTTTTTCGCACTGCAGCAGTCGCATTGCCGCGCGACCGATGTTAGAATGCGCCGTGACGGGCCTCCTCGCATGGAGGGGCGGTCAACCTGGTCAGGTCGGGAACGAAGCAGCCACAGCCGTTTTCCGCCAGTGCCGAGGGTCAGGCTCGTCACCTTCCTCTTTTTTCTTCCGCATTTCTCCCCGAATACAACGTTGACGCCGCGCAATTGACTGCGCGACGCGGTTCTTCGTTCGTCGCATTCGTCACGCCTGCATCGCTGCTGTTTTCGTCGTCCGTCATTGCATGCTGGCGCCGTTGCGCGGCGGCCGTGGACCGGGCATCGGCCGCCTTTCGATTCATCTGGACGCGCGGGCGTTGCTGATACAATTTCCGGATGACCTATCAAGTTCTCGCACGCAAGTGGCGACCGAAGGATTTCGCTTCGCTCGTCGGACAGGAGCACGTGGTGCGCGCGCTCACGCATGCACTCGACGGCGGCCGCCTGCATCACGCGTACCTCTTCACGGGCACGCGCGGCGTGGGCAAGACGACGCTGTCGCGTATCTTCGCCAAAGCGCTCAACTGTGAGACCGGCGTGACGTCGAAGCCCTGCGGCGTGTGCCGCGCGTGCCGGGAAATCGACGAAGGGCGTTTCGTGGATTACGTCGAGATGGATGCGGCGAGCAATCGAGGTGTGGACGAAATGGCCGCGCTGCTCGAGCGTGCGGTCTACGCGCCGGTCGATGCGCGCTTCAAGGTCTACATGATCGACGAAGTGCACATGCTCACGAACCACGCCTTCAACGCGATGCTGAAGACGCTGGAAGAGCCGCCGCCGCATGTGAAGTTCATCCTCGCGACGACGGACCCGCAGAAGATTCCGGTCACGGTGCTCTCGCGCTGCCTGCAATTCAATTTGAAGCAGATGCCGGCGGGCAACATCGTCGAGCATCTCACGCACATTCTCGGTGAGGAGAAGGTCGAGTTCGAGGTGCAGGCGCTGCGTCTGCTCGCGCGCGCCGCCGACGGCTCGATGCGCGACGCGCTTTCGCTCACCGACCAGGCCATCGCTTATTCGGCCAACCAGGTGACCGAAGAAGCGGTGCGCGGCATGCTTGGCGCGCTCGATCAAAGCTATCTGATCCGCCTGATCGACGCGCTCGTGGCCGGCGACGGGGCGAGCGTGCTCGCCATCGCCGACGAAATGGCGCTGCGCAGCCTGTCGTTCTCCACGGCGCTGCAGGACCTCGCGAGTCTGTTCCATCGCATTGGCTGGGCGCAGTTTGCGCCTTCTTCGGTGCTCGACGAATGGCCCGAAGCCGACGACATTCGCCGTTTTGCAGATGCATTGAGCCCGGAGCAGGTCCAGCTTTTCTATCAAATCGCGACCCTCGGCCGCAGCGAGCTCGGCCTCGCGCCCGACGAATACGCCGGCTTCACGATGACGCTCCTGCGCATGCTCGCATTCGAGCCGTCCGTGAACTCGGGCGGCGTGGGCAGTGCGCCGGCGTCGAAGCCCGCTGCGGCCGGCACGGGCACGCGTGCGCCGGCTCCGGTAGCGGCGTCGGCGCGCAGCAGTGCGGCGCCTGCCGTTGCGCAGCCGGTCGCACCGAAGCCTGCAGCCCCTGCGCCGCAGCCGGTTGAAGCCGCACCGGAGAAGACGCCCGTTGCCGAGCCGCAAGCGAGCGCGCCTGCGCCGCTCGCCAGGCCCGCAGCCGAAGCGCGCGTCGTACCGCCTTGGGAAGACGAGGGCGAGTCCGCGCCGAACCTGAGCACAGAGCCGCAAGCTGCGCCCGCCGCCGCGGTTGGGCCGACTGCGGCAGCGCCCGCAGCGGCAGAAGAGACTCAACCGGTTCAAAGCGCTGTCGCCGCGCCCGCGCCGCAATTCGAATCTCGCGAAGAGCCTGCCGGTGCTGCGGGATCCGCGCGAGGTGGTGCTAGCGCCGCGCTCGACGTGCTGCGCAGCAAGGGCATGCGCGTTGCCACGGGCCGTCCCGCAGCCGCTGCCGGCGCGGCTGCCCCTGCGCCCGCGCCGAAGGCCGCACCGCGCATGGAAGTGAAGGTGCCGACGCCCGATCCGGCTCGCCGAGCCGCCGCCGCGCAAGACGCGCAGGCACGCCAGGCGCCGCGCAACGCAAACGCGCAGCAAGACGCCTCGGGCGCGCCGCCGTGGGACGATATGCCGCCCGACGACTACGTGCCGCTCGGCGCCGATGATGCCTACTTTGCGCCGCCCGACGACGGTTTCGTGCCTGCCTACGACAGCGAGCCCTCTGCGCCGCGCTCCGCCGCTTCGGTGCCGACGCCGTCGCCGGCCGTGGTCGACGTGAGCAAGCTGCCGCCGGGCATTCCGCTCGACCCGATCGGTTTCACGGGCGACTGGCCCGCGCTCGCCGCCACGCTCTCGCTCAAGGGCATCTCGTACCAGCTCGCGTTCAACAGCGAACTGACGGCGCTCGAAGGCACGCTGCTCAAATTGAGCGTGCCGGTGCCGCAGTACGCGGAAGCCTCGCAGGTCGCGAAGCTCAAGACGGCGCTTGCCGAGCGTCTTGGCAAGACTGTTGAAGTGAATGTGGAAGTCGGCCCCGCGCGACGTACGGCGGCCGCGCTCGACGCCGCGGATCGCGCCCAGCGTCAACGCGAAGCCGAGCGCGAGATCGGCGCCGATCCCTTCGTGCAGCAACTGATTCGCGACTTCGGCGCGAGCATCGTGCCGGGCTCGATCCGGCCGGTTGCGCCGGATGCCGCATCGGGCGGCACTCAGGCCGCCCACTGAATTGCGCCGCGCGGCGCGGGAAGCGTCGCGCGCTTTTGAGCGCATCGATTCGAACGACTACGATCCAGAAGGAGCAGTGACTATGTTGAAAGGCCAACTCGCAGGGCTCATGAAGCAAGCCCAGCAGATGCAGGAAAACATGAAGAAGATGCAGGAGCAGCTTGCCCAGATCGAAGTCGAAGGTCAGGCTGGCGCCGGTCTCGTCAAGGTCACGATGACCTGCCGCAACGACGTGCGCCGCGTGTCGATCGATCCGAGCCTGCTCACGGACGACAAGGACATGCTCGAAGACCTCGTGGCCGCGGCGTTCAACGACGCGGTGCGCAAGGCCGAAGCCACGTCGCAGGAAAAGATGGGCGGCATGACCGCCGGTCTGCCGCTGCCGCCGGGCTTCAAGATGCCGTTCTAAGGAACGTGGCGAGCGCCGCGTCTGCGTGAGGCAGGCCGGCGCCCGCGCGTCCCGCGTGCCTTGCCGCGACCCGGCGGGGCTGCGCAGGCGTCATGGCGTCAAAAGCAGCATGCAGCAGCAAGCAGCAGGAAGCACCCGAAGTCGATTCCGCTTCACACTCCGTCGCGCAACTCGCGCTGAATCCGCATGAAACAACCTTCCGCTCTCGCCGCTCTCGTCGAGGCGTTGCGCGTGTTGCCCGGTGTCGGGCCGAAGTCGGCGCAACGCATGGCTTATCACCTGATGCAGCACGACCGCGACGGCGCCGAAAAGCTCGGCAACGCGCTCCTGTTTGCGACTGAGAACCTGAAGCATTGCGAAAAGTGCAATACCTTCACCGAAGCTCAGGTCTGCGAAACGTGCCTCGACGAGGAGCGTGATCCTACGCTGCTGTGCGTCGTCGAAACGCCGGCCGACCAGATCATGCTCGAACAGACCATGACGTATCGCGGTCTGTATTTCGTGCTGATGGGGCATCTGAGTCCGCTCGACGGCATCGGTCCGAAAGAGATCCATTTCGACCGGCTCGTGAAGCGCGCGTCGGACGGCGTCGTCAAGGAAGTGGTGCTCGCCACCAATTTCACGAATGAGGGCGAGGCGACGGCCCATTATCTCGGCCAGACACTCAAGGCGCGCGGACTCGCCGTCACGCGCCTCGCACGCGGCGTGCCGGTGGGCGGCGAACTCGAATATGTCGACGCGGGTACCATCGCGCGGGCCATGCTCGACCGGCGCTCGATGTAGCGTCCCGCCAGGCTTCGATCGCGGCGTACGCATCATGGCGCCGCACGCCGAACAGAACGAAAGGAGACACCATGAGCGCAGCCGCCCCTTCACACGATTCCCCCCATTCCCGGTCGAACGCATCCGCAGCGAAAGGCACGGGCCCGCTCGCGGGCGTCAAAGTCCTCGAACTCGGCACGCTGATCGCCGGTCCGTTCGCGGCTCGCTTCCTCGGCGAGTTCGGCGCCGAAGTCATCAAGATCGAAGACCCCAAGGGTGGCGATCCGCTGCGCAAATGGCGCAAGCTCTACCCGGAAGCGGGCGGCACTTCGCTCTGGTGGGCCGTGCAGGCGCGCAACAAGAAGTCCGTCACGGTGAACCTAAAAGCCGAAGAGGGCAAGGAGATCGTGCGGCGGCTCGCGAAGGAAGCCGATATCGTCATCGAGAATTTCCGGCCTGGCCTGCTCGAAAAGCTCGGGCTCGGCTACGACGTGCTCTCGAAGGAGAATCCCGGCCTCGTGATGGTGCGGCTCTCGGGCTACGGCCAGACCGGCCCGTATCGCGACCGTCCGGGCTTCGGCGCGATTGCCGAATCGATGGGCGGCCTGCGCCACATTACCGGCTATCCCGATCTGCCGCCGCCGCGCATCGGCATTTCGATCGGCGACTCGATTGCCGCGCTGCACGGCGTGATCGGCGCGATGATGGCGCTCCATCATCGCAACATGAACGGCGGCAGCGGCCAGATCGTCGATGTCGCGCTCTATGAAGCCGTGTTCAACATGATGGAGAGCGTGGTGCCCGAGTACGGTGTGTACGGCATGGTGCGCGAGCGCACCGGCGCGTCGCTGCCGGGCATCGTGCCGTCGAATACGTATCCGTGCCGGGACGGCAGCATCGTGATCGGCGGCAACAGTGATCCGATCTTCAAGCGCCTGATGATGGCCATCGACCGCGAGGACCTCGCGAACGATCCGCAACTCGCCCACAACGACGGCCGGGTGCCGCGCACGGCGGAGATCGACGGCGCCATCGCGGCGTGGCTCTCCACGCGCACCATCAACGAAGCGCTCGACGTGCTCAACGCCGCCGATGTGCCCGTGGGCCGCATCTACAGCGTGGCCGACATGTTCGCCGATCCGCAGTTCGCGGCGCGCCAGATGATCCAGCAGTTCCGCTGGCAGGCGCCAGGTGCGAAGGCGGACGAGGGCGTGGACATTGCGCTGCCCTCGGTCACGCCCAAGCTCTCGGCTACGCCCGGCGACACGCGCTGGCTTGGACCCGCGCTGGGCGAACATACCGATGAAGTCCTGCAGACGCTGGGTTATGACGCGGACCACATTGCACGGTTGCGCGAGCAACAAATCGTCTAAGGCCGCGCGCATCATGCAAAACGGCTCGCCGGGTGTGCACCGGCGAGCCGTTTTCGTTTTGCGTCGTGCGTGACAGAAACGTTCAGGGCTCGATCACGATCTTGCCCGTCACCTTGCGCGAGGCCATGTCCTTGAGCGCCTGCGCGGTGTCGGCGAGCTTGTAGCGCTTCGAGACGTACGGCTTGAGCTTGCCTTCACCGATCCAGCCCATCATCTGCGTGAACGCTGCCGCATTGTGCTGCGGTTCGCGACGCGCGAAATCGCCCCAGAACACGCCGACGAGGCTTGCGCCCTTGAGCAGCGCGAGATTGAGCGGCAGCTTGGGAATCTCGCCATTCGCGAAGCCGACCACGAGATAGCGCCCGCGCCAGCCGATGCTGCGGAACGCCGGTTCCGCATACTCGCCGCCCACCGGGTCGTAGATCACGTCGGGACCTTTGCCGTCGGTGAGCGCCTTGATGCGCTCGCGCAAGTCCTCGGTGCTGTAGTTGATGGTGGCGTCCGCACCGAACCGGCGGCAGACTTCGAGCTTCTCTTCGCTCGAGGCGGCGGCGATCACGCGCGCGCCCAGCACCTTGCCGATCTCGACAGCCGCGAGGCCCACGCCGCCCGCCGCGCCGAGCACGAGCATCGTTTCGCCTGCGCGCAGTGCGGCGCGATCGACCACGGCGTGATGCGACGTGCCATACGCGAGCGTGAAGGCGGCGGCCGTTGCGAAATCGGCGCCCTCGGGCAGGGCCACGCACGCTGATGCGTCCGCAAGCGCCTGCTCGGCAAACGCGCCAGTGCCGACATACGCCACAACGCGCGTACCGGGCGCGAGCTTCACGCCTTCGCCCGCGGCGCGCACGACGCCCGCGAGTTCGGCGCCGGGCGTGAAGGGCAGCGGCGGCTTCATCTGATACTTGTTCTCGATGATGAGCACGTCGGGAAAGTTGACGGCCGCGGCCTTCACGTCGATCACCACCTGGCCCGGGCCCGGCACGAGGTCGGGCGAGTCTTCGAGCGTGAGCGAGTCGGGTGGCCCGTACTGGTTGCAGCGGATTGCGCGCATCGTGTCTCCTGTCTTTTCCGGTTCGGTTGCTTTCAGTTGCGTCGGTCGTGCATGCGCTACCGCGGAACAGTGTACGGCAATCCGCTGCAATGCGAACGATCGTGCGATTTATTTCGCGTCGATGACAGGTGCCTTTCGAGAGGCGCCGCGGATGCGAATGCGCCTCGACCGGCGCGCGATATCGACGTTCGGCGCAACGCCAAACACGCGCCGCGGCAAGGGCCGGCCTGTCGTTCGCGTGCCTTCTTTCCTCGGTTACAATCGCTCGATGCGAATACTACTCAGCAACGACGACGGTTATCTCGCCCCCGGCCTTGCGGCGCTCTATGAAGCGCTCAAGCCGCTCGGCGAAGTCACGGTCATGGCGCCCGAGCAGAACTGCAGCGCCGCATCGAACTCGCTTACGCTGTGGCGCCCGCTGTCGGTGTTGCGATCGGCGAGCACCGGCTTCTATTACGTGAACGGCACGCCCACCGACTCGGTGCACATCGCGCTCACGGGCATGCTCGACCAGCAGCCCGATCTCGTGGTCTCCGGCATCAACAACGGCCAGAACATGGGCGAGGACACGCTGTACTCGGGCACGGTGGCCGCGGCGACCGAAGGCATCATGTTCGGCTTGCCTGCCATCGCGTTCTCGCTCGTCGATAAAGACTGGGTGCATCTCGATTCCGCCGCGCGCGTCGCGGCCGAGATCGTTGCGCATTACCTCGAGAACCCGTTGCCGGGTCATCCGCTGCTGAACGTCAACATTCCGAACCTGCCGTACGACGAGCTTGGCGACTGGCGCGTGACGCGCCTCGGCAAGCGCCATCCTTCGCAGCCCGTGATCCGCCAGACTAACCCGCGCGGCGAGCCGATCTACTGGATCGGGCCGTCGGGCAGCGCACGCGATGCGAGCGAGGGCACGGACTTCCACGCGGTAGCGAACGGCCATGTGTCGATCACGCCGCTGCAACTCGATCTCACGCATACGCAAATGCTGTCCGCGACGCACGACTGGGCGCGCAAGGGCGGCAGTGCTTCATGACGGGCGAGCGCACGAAGCGTTTTCCGCTCGGGCTCGCGGATCTCGTACGCGAGCCGCGCCGGCGCGACGCGCGCCCGGGCGATGCACGCACGTCGCTCGCGGGCGCGGGCAGCAGCAGTCCGTCGAAACCGGGCGTCGGCGCGCTCGCGAAGCCCGGCGCGAAAGTGGGTGCGAAGGTAGCCACGACTGTCGGCAATTCAGCCGTTGCGAAGTCCACCGCAAACACGCCTTTCAAGGCGCCGCCTGCGAAGCCGGTCAATGTGAAGCCGGTGAGCGCAAAGCCGGCGAGTTCGATCAAGCCAGCGCATCCTGCCGGCAACGCAGCCGCGCCGCGCGCCACCATGCCGGGCGGCGTGAGTGTGGCGCGCGCCGCCGTGGCCGTCACGGGCGCGCCCGCGGTTGCGCTCAACGGCGCGCACGCGCTGACTTCGGAACGCGTACGCGAACGCATGGTCGAACGCCTGCGTGCAAACGGCATTGCCGATGCGCGCGTGCTCCAGGCGCTCGCGGCCGTGCCGCGCCACATGTTCATCGACCCGGGTCTTGCGACCCAGGCCTACGAAGATGCGGCGTTGCCGATCGGTCATCACCAGACCATCTCGAAGCCTTCCGTGGTCGCGCGCATGCTCGAGCTCGCGGGCGCGGGCCGTGTGCTGGAGCGCGTGCTGGAAATCGGCACCGGCTGCGGCTATCAGGCGGCCGTGTTGAGCCAGATTGCGCGCGACGTGTATTCCATTGAACGCATCAAGCCGTTATACGAGCGCGCGAAGACGAATCTTCGCCCGCTGCGTATCCCGAACATCCGCTTGCACTACGGCGACGGACGGCTCGGTTTGCCGTCGGCGGCGCCGTTCGACGCGATCGTGATCGCCGCTGCCGGTTTCGACGTGCCGCAGGCGCTGCTCGAGCAACTCGCCATCGGCGGGCGGCTCGTGGCGCCGGTAGCGGTGTCAGGCACGCAGAGTGCCGCCGGCGAAGCGACGCAGGTCCTCACGCTCGTGGAGCGTACCGGGCCGGCGCAGTGGCGGGAGTCACGCCTGGATCGCGTTTTCTTTGTCCCCTTAAAATCTGGAGTGATCTGAATCCGATGAGTATGTTGCGCGCGATCAAAAGAAACCGCCTGAATGTCGACCTGCCCGAAGCCACGCTGATCGCAGCCCAGCGCGGCGCCGCGGTCGCCGCGCTCTGTCTTCTGGCCGCATGCGCCACGCGACTCGATCAGGCACCTGTGGTGGACCGCACCGCGCCGCTCGGCACGGCAGCCGCACAGCCTCCGGTGCCGCTCGGGCCGCCGCCTCCGGGATATTACCGGGTGAAGCCGGGCGACACTCTCTATAGGATTGCGCTCGAAAACGGCCAGAATTATCGCGACATCGCGACGTGGAACAATCTCACCAATCCGAACCAGATTGAGGTGGACCAGTTGTTGCGCGTCGTGCCGCCGGGTGCGAATCCGTCGGCATACACGCCGGGTGTCGTGACCGCGCCGGTGCCGGGCGTGGGCGCCGCGCCGGGCGCTCCGGCAGCGGGGACGCCTGCGCAGCCGCCGATTTACGGTTCGGGTGCGAACGCCGCGCCGCCAGCTGCCGCCGTGCCGCCGCAGCCGGGTGCAAGCGGCGGCGACATGGCCGCGGCGCCGGCGGGCAACATTGCGCTCGCGTGGCCGGTGCGTGGTCCGGTGCTCAACGGCTTCGACGATACGAAGAACAAGGGCATCAATATTGGTGGTGCGCCAGGCGATCCTGTCAAGGCAGCCGGCGATGGACGCGTGGTTTATGCCGGAAATGGGCTGCGCGGTTACGGCAATCTCATTATCATCAAGCATGACGCGACGTTTTTGACCGCGTATGCACACAACCGGACTTTGATGGTAAAAGAAGGGGATGCGGTCACCAAAGGTCAGAAGATCGCCGAAATGGGCAATACCGACTCGGACCGGGTGATGCTGCATTTCGAAGTACGCCGTCAGGGTAAGCCCGTCGACCCACTGAAGTACTTGCCGCCGCAATAAAAGCGAGCCGACCATGCCGAAATCGAAGCGCCGTCTGCAGCAATCCGAGTCTGACAGCCAAGCCGCCCAGGTTTCGGTGGAGGACGGCGCGCAGGCGGGCGACGAAGACGCGTCGCCCGACCTCGACGGCGGCCGCGATTTTGAGGAACGCGAGGAGCGTGAAGAGCGCGATTCGCAGTCCGACGAAGGCGGCTCGGGCGAGGGCGCCGAAACGGCCGATGCCGCGCCCGACGCCGACGACTTCCGCGCCATGCTGCAGGCCGAACTCACGGCCGACACCATTCAGCATTATCTGAACCGGATCAGCGTGAAGCCGCTCCTCACCGTCGAGGAGGAGCAGCGCTACTCGCGGCTCGCCAAGGCCGGCGAGTTCGAAGCGCGCCAGGTCATGATCGAGCGCAATCTGCGCCTCGTCGTCAGCATTGCCAAGGGTTACCTCAATCGCGGCGTGCCGCTGCTCGACCTGATCGAGGAGGGCAACCTCGGCCTCATGCACGCGATCGAGAAGTTCGATCCCACGCGCGGCTTCCGTTTCTCGACTTACGCGACCTGGTGGATCCGCCAGAGCATCGAGCGCGCGATCATGAACCAGGCGCGCACCGTGCGTTTGCCGGTGCACGTGATCCGCGAGCTCAACCAGGTGCTGCGCGCGAAGCGACATCTGGAGAAGAATTCGCTCAACGCCGATTCGGCCTCCGAGCGCCGCGACGCGAGCATCGACGACATCGCGTATCTCACGGGCAAGACCACCGAGGAAGTCACCGACATTCTCGCGCTCAACGAACACACGGCCTCGCTCGACGCGCCGCTCGACCTCGATCCGGCCAGCAGCCTGCTCGACCTGCTTTCGGACGACCAGAGCCAGTCGCCCGATGCCGAAGTGCAGCATCGCGAGCTGGAAACGCTTACACGCGCGTGGCTCGGGCGCTTATCCGATAAGCATCGCCACGTCATCGAACGGCGCTTCGGCCTGAACCATATCGAGCCCGCCACGCTCGAAGAGCTGGCCGACGAAATGGGCCTCACCCGCGAGCGCGTGCGGCAGATCCAGCAGGAAGCGCTGGTGCGCCTCAAACGCTTTTTCGCTTCGAACGGCGTGCGCAAGGACGCCGTTCTCTAAACCCTCGCAGTCCATCTGAATGACAGTTCCTGTACTCGTATTCGACATCGAGACGATTCCCGATGTCGACGGCATTCGCCGTGTCGACGATCTGCCCGCCACGCTCACCGACACCCAAGTCGCCGAGCACGCCTTCGCCGCGCGCCGCGAAAAGACCGGCAGCGATTTCCTGCCGCATCACCTGCAGCGCGTCGCCGCGATCTCGTGCGTGTTTCGCGACGGCCAGGGCTTTCGCGTGCGCTCGCTCGGCACGCCCGAAGACGGCGAAGCGCGTTTGATCGATTCGTTCTACCGCACGATCGAGAAGTATTCGCCGCAGCTCGTTTCGTGGAACGGCGGCGGCTTCGACTTGCCGGTGCTGCACTATCGTGCGCTCGTGCACGGCATTCGCGCGGTGCGCTACTGGGAAACGGGTGAAGAGGATCGCGAGTTCAAGTGGAACAACTACCTTAGCCGCTACCACACGCGTCACACCGACCTGATGGATGTTCTCGCGATGTACCAGCCGCGCGCGAACGCACCGCTCGACGCGCTCGCGAAGCTCTGCGGCTTTCCGGGCAAGCTCGGTATGGACGGCGGCCAGGTTTGGACCGCGTTTCAGGAAGGCCGCATCGAGGAGATCCGCAACTACTGCGAAACCGATGTGGTCAACACGTATCTGCTTTATTGCCGGTTTCAGATGATGCGCGGCGGTTTCACAGAGCGCGAATATGCGGATGAGATCGAGTTCGTGAAGCAGTCGCTTGCCGCGGAAACCGCGCCGCATTGGGGCGAGTATCTCAAGGCGTTCGCGAGCTAAGCCCGGCGAACGCTCTCAGTCCAGTTCGAGCACGATTGGCTGATGATCCGAAGCCTGGGTCGCGCCGTCGATCTCGCAGCTTTGCAATCGCGGACGCAAATCCTCCGTGACAAAGACGAAGTCGCACACGAGCGGACCGTCCGACCATTGCTTCGTGTCGTAGACGCCAGCCGTGGGCGGTGGCGTCGCGCCCGCGTGAAGCGCGGTCCACGCGTCGATGAAAGCAGGGCTGCCCGCGAGCGGTTCGAGCATGCGCGTGTACGCCTCGCTGCCCCACGCGCTGTTGAAGTCGCCGCAGACGATGGCGGATACGGGACGTGCGGTGCGGGCGAACGGGCCCACATCGTTTTCGGCGGGCGCGGGATGCGCCGCGTGATCGGCGGCTTCCTGCTGCAGGCGCCGCAACTCGTCCACTTGCGCGAGCCGCTGGCGCAGCGAATAGAACTCCAGATGCGTTACCAGCACACGCAGCGCGCCGCCCGGCGTGTCGAGCACGGCTTCGAGCGCCACGCGTTGCATCGAGGGCGCGGTGGAGTCGGCGGGCCACGGCAGGGCGTGGCGAAAAACCTGCGCGACGGGCAAGCGCGTGGCGAGCGCGTTGCCGAACTGGCGGCGCGGCATCTGCGCCGTGCCTTGACCGGACGCTTGCGCATCAGGCAGTGCAGGCAAGTCGGCGCCGATGGCTTCGATGACCGTATAGCCGGGCAGGAGCGCGCGCAGTTCGGCGAACTGATCGTCGCCGGGTCCGCCCGGTAGCGCCCGAAAGCCGCGCGTGATTTCCTGCAGGCATAGCACGTCGAAGTCGGCGAGGCGCTGGGCCTCGCGCACTGTGCGCGCGAGATCGACGACGCCTGAAGCGTCGCGCCCCCACTGCACATTCCAGCTCACCAGTTTCATCGGCACGTTCCTCGCATGGCGCTGCGGCGGTTCCCGCACGTTTAACCCTAGCCTGGTTTCTTCCGAAGTGTTGTATGACGAATGAGAAGGCATTGGCGGTATCCGCCGTTTTCGTGCCGACGTATTGGCGCTAGATCCGGCGACCCCGGCACGCGACGCGCGCGGTGCCGGCCACACGGTTGCTGTCGTCGAAATATACGGAGAACGGCACGTTGCGCGAACTGCCAAGATTGAATTTGCCGAGGTCGTACTGGAAGCAGTCGAGACCGTTGGTCAGATAGCCGCGATCGGGTGGTCCCATGCGCTTGTAGACTTCGCCCTGCGTCATGCCGGGCCGGATGGAGGCGGCAAGTTGATCGGGCTGGATGGTCGGGCCGCACGCCGCGACGCCCACGAGCGTCGTTGCGACGAGCGCAGAAAAAGGTAGCTTGCTCACATCGGTTCCGTTGATGAAGGCGCGAATGATTGCAGGGAGGCTCAGGCGGCTACAGGCAGCCACAGACGCGATGACGATTCCATCGCGTCAGCCGGGCGTATCGCGCGTCAGCAATCATCGTAGTGACGGGGCGCAGCGAGCACGATCGGACAAGTACGAAAACAGCAGCGCCGGAGCGCGGGCGCCGACTTCGACTACAATCTCGCCTTCGCCCACAATTCACTCACCGTCAGTCAGGAATCCGCTGGTGTCTCAAGCTGCCCCCGACCCTCAAGCCGAGCCTGTCCAGGCCGAGCCTATGCCGTTCACGCCCCCGAAAAAGCGCAGCAAGCGCGAGCGCCGCGCCGAAAAGCGCGCCGCCATCGAAGCCTCGGTCGCTCATGCCCCTATTCTCGAGATCGAGTCGCTCGACATGGAGGCCCGCGGCGTCGGCCGCACCGTGACCGAAACGGGCGAGCCCGGCAAGGTGATCTTCGTCGAGGGCGCGTTGCCGGGCGAACGCGTGACCTACCTCAGCTACCGCAAGAAGCCCACGTTCGAACAGGCGCAAGTGGTCAACGTGCTGCGCGAGAGCGCGATCCGCACGAAGCCGCAGTGCGCGTTCTTCGGCACCTGCGGCGGCTGCTCGATGCAGCACCTCGATGTGCGTGCGCAGATCGCCGTCAAGCAGCGCGTGCTCGAAGACAACCTCATGCACCTCTCGAAGGTGCGTTCGGAGACGATGTTCCGGCCGATTCACGGGCCGTCGTGGGGCTATCGCTATCGCGCGCGCCTCACGGTGCGCAATGTGCCGAAGAAGGGCGGTGTGCTGGTCGGCTTCCACGAGAAGAGGAGCAGCTACGTGGCCGACATGACGAGCTGCGAAGTGCTGCCGCCGAACGTCTCGGCAATGCTCGTGCCGCTGCGCCATCTGGTGGCCGCGCTGTCGATTAGCGATCGCATGCCGCAGATCGAACTCGCCGTGGGTTCGAGCGTGACGGCGCTCGTGCTGCGCATTCTCGAGCCGCTCACGGCCGCCGACGAAGACTTGCTGCGCGCGTTCGCGGATGAGCACAACGTCCAGTTCTGGCTGCAGCCGAAGGGGCCGGATACGGTGTTTCCGTTCTATCCGCTCGACAAGGAACTGGACTACACGCTGCCCGAATACGGCATTCGCATGCCGTTCAAGCCGACGGACTTCACGCAGGTCAATCACCAGATCAACCGCGTGCTGGTCGGCCGCGCGCTGCGCCTGCTCGCGCCGGAGGCAGGCGACCGCGTGCTCGATCTGTTTTGCGGCATCGGCAACTTCACGCTGCCGCTCGCGCGTCTCGCGCGCGAAGTGGTGGGGATCGAAGGCAGCGATACGCTGACGGCCCGCGCGCTGGAGAATGCGCGCGCCAATGGCGTGGACGGCCACACGTCGTTTGCGTGCCGCAACCTGTTCGAAGTCACCGCCGACGACTTGCGCGCGCTCGGCCACTTCGACAAGTTCCTCGTCGACCCGCCGCGCGAAGGCGCGTTCGCCGTTTCTCAGGCGCTCGCGGAAATCGCGCAGAGCGGCAATGGCCCGCTGCCCAAACGCATCGTCTACGTGTCGTGCAGTCCCGGAACGCTCGCGCGCGATGCGGGCGTGCTCGTCAACGAGGCCGGCTATCGGCTCAAGGGCGCGGGCGTGGTCAACATGTTCCCGCACACGTCGCACGTGGAATCGATCGCGCTGTTCGAGCGCGATTGAGCAAACCCCACGGCAGAGCAGGCGCGTAGCCTGCTCTGCCGCCGCTGAAGCCAAAAAAAACGCCACGGAAAACCGTGGCGTTTTGCTTTGCAGCGGGCCTCAGGCTAGAGGCGCGGCGATCACCAGATCTGCCACCAGGACTTGTTTTCCTTGCCGGGGCGCGCGTGACCGGTGATGTACGGGCTGTCCGGGAAGGTGCCGGCGAGCACGCGGCGCGTGTCTTCGGCAAGCTGCGGCTGATCGAGCTTCTGGTACGACAGGATCATGATGTGCAGCGCGTCTTCGATTGCCGGCGCGCTCTTGTAGTCCTGAATCGCGAGCTGCGCGCGGTTGATGGCCGCCACATAGGCGCCGCGGCGATAGTAGTAGTCGGCCGCGTGCACTTCGTGCGAAGCGAGCGCGTTCACGATGTAGCGCATGCGCTGGGCGGCGTCCGGGGCGTACTTGCTCTGCGGATACTTGTCGACCACCACCTTGAACGCGTCATACGACTCGCGCAGCGACTTCGGGTCGCGCTCACTCATGTCCTGGCCCGAGAAGCGGCCGAACAGACCCAGGTCGTCGTTGAAGTGGATCATGCCCTTGAGGTAGTACGCGTAGGCGATGTCCGGGTGATCCGGGTGCAACTGGATGAAGCGGTTGATCGCCTGGTCGGCGGCGTCGTTCTCATTGTCCTTCCAGTTGCAGTAGGCCACGTTGATCTGCGCCTGCTGGGCGAAGTGGCCGAACGGGTCGCGTCCCTGGAGCGCTTCGAAGTATTTCGCGCACTTGCCCCAGTCGCCGCCGGAGAGCGCGTCCTGGGCCTCCGTATATAATTTGTTGTTGTTCCACGCTGCCGTTTCGTCGGTCTTTTCCGGCAGGCCGTGGCAGGCCGCGACCACAGCGAGCGCCGCGCCGCAAGCAGCAAGTCGAATGATGTTGCCAATCTTGCCGAGCGTGTTTGCTCGCGTCGCGCGCATTGCGTTTCGGGCCACCGCGTGTTGGGCCAGTTTCGTAATCGTGTTCAAGGCTCGCATTTATCCAGTCCAGCTTCAGGTCCACAGGTGACCCAGACTCAATGACCCGTACAGTTATTCCGGGGGCCGGCGCTCCCGGCGCCCAAAACAGCATCAGAGATTATAGCCTGGGCGATGCGCCCGATGACGCAGCCGCCAGTGAGGGGCTCGACGACGAACTCGCAAGCGAGGACGCCGGCGGCGCCCCGCGTGCGTGCGGCGACGAAGCCCCGCGCTCGGTTCAGGTGCCAGATGAGCTCGCAGGCGAGCGCCTCGACAAGGTGCTCGCCAAAGTATTTCCGGAATTTTCACGCAGCCGTTTGCAGGGCTGGATCGAGGAGCAGCGGGTGCGCGTGGACGGCAAGCCGGCCAAGGTGCGCCAGCCGGTGCCGCTTGGCGCGACCATCGAGCTCGTGCCGGACCTCCTGCCCGAGCAGCTCGCGTTCACGCCCGAGCCGGTGCCGCTCGACATCGTCTACGAGGACGACGCCATCGTCGTCATCAACAAGCCTGCCGGGCTCGTCGTGCATCCGGCCGCGGGCAACTGGAGCGGCACGCTCCTCAACGGCCTCCTGCATCGCTATGGCGAAGCGGCGGCCGGTCTGCCGCGCGCGGGGATCGTCCACCGGCTCGACAAGGAAACGTCCGGGCTGATGGTCGTCGCGCGTACGCTCCAGGCGCAGACCGACCTCGTGCGCCAGTTGCAGGCGCGCACGGTCAAGCGCCGTTATCTCGCGCTGGTGTGGGGCAGCATGGCCGACGAAGGCACCATCGACGCGCCCATCGGCCGTGACCCGCGCGAGCGCACGCGCATGGCGGTGGTGAAGGGCGCTTCGGGCAAGCCCGCGCGCACGCACTTCCGGCGCATCGACAAGGTGCTCTGGCACAACCAGCCGGTGAGCGCCATTCATTGCGACCTGGAAACGGGGCGCACCCACCAGATTCGTGTGCATTGCGCGCACATCGGCCATCCGCTGCTGGGCGATCCGGTGTACGGCCACGCGCGCGGCAAGCGCTCGGTCGCGGCGCTGCCCGACGGCTTCGCGCGCCAGGCGCTGCACGCGTGGCGTCTCGGCCTCGTTCATCCGGTCACGGGCCGCTCGATGCAATGGCGCGCCGAAGTGCCCGACGACCTGGACGCGCTGATCGAGGCGCTCGGCTTCGGCGGCAAGGAAGACGAGGACGAAGCCGGCTTCGATGAAGACATGTTCGACAGCGCCTACACCGACGAAGGCTACGTGATCGGCAGCGACGAGGAAGATTACGAAGACGACGAAGACGACGAGCAAGACGAGGACAAGCACGCATGACGACCTGCCCGGAACTGACATCCGACGATTTGCTGCATCCCGACTGGCAGGTTTCGCCGCGCGTACGCGCGCTGGTGACGACGCGCCACGGCGGTGTGAGCGAGCCGCCGTTCGGGCGCTGGCAGGCGGTACAGGGCGATGAGGGCGTGGATCTCCCAGGCGGCCTGAATCTGGGCCGCGGCTCCGGCGACGATCTCGCGCACGTCGAGGCGAACCGCTCACGGCTCCTCACGCATGCGGGCGTGCCTGCCGCGTGGCTCAAGCAGATCCACGGTCCCGTTGTGGTCGACGCCGCACAGGCGCTCGATGCCGCGCGCGCGGGTGCACCGCTCGAAGCCGATGCGAGCGTGACCGCCGAGCCCGGCATCGCCTGCACGGTGATGGTGGCCGACTGCATGCCCGTCTTGCTGTGCGACGGCGAGGGCCGCGCCGTGGGCGCCGCGCACGCGGGATGGCGCGGGCTGGCCGCGGGCGTCATCGAGCGCACGGCCGAGCGCGTCTCCGCGCTCGCGGGCTGTGCGACTGCCGATCTGCATGCGTACCTCGGCCCCGCGATCGGGCCCACGGCCTTCGAGGTCGGCGCCGACGTGCGCGACGCGTTCATGACCCATGTGGAGCAGGTCGACGCAGCGCGACGCGATGCCCACCGCGCCGCCACCGCAGCGGCCTTCGTGGCGCGCCCCGAGGCGAGCGGCAAGTACCTCGCCGATCTTCCCGCACTGGCGCGGCTGCGGCTCGATACGCTCGGCGTGCGCCACGTGAGCGGCGGCGACCTGTGCACCGTCACGCTGCGCGAGCGTTTCTACTCGTACCGGCGCGATCGCGTCACCGGCCGCATGGCCGCGCTGATCTGGCTCCATCCCTGACGTTGCCGCAACGTGCCGCCGCCATGATGCAACGCGGCGGCGCGCGGTGAGCCGGACGATTTTTTGTTGCGCTGCAGCTATTCCCGCAACGCGCTGTGCGCCACTCATGGCGCATTCAGTTCCTGATTCCCGCATTGCACTGCAAACGCTTGCCGCCACGGCGGATTTTTGTGCGCCAGACCGCATAGCAATGTGTCGCGGCAGTTAAACAATTGATTACATCGGGAAAACGATAATTAAAAAAATATCGCAGCGCGGCAAAATCGGGCACAAGCATTGACACGCTTTGCCATGGGGAGCAAGAATGTCCTTCACCCACGGGACAGGTCGTGACGAGCGCCGCAACGGCGTCCGTATGCGTACCACCTGCCTCTCAACCAGTCCTTCGGGACACATCGGTCAAAAGCAGGCATGACGGCATCTCAACGTTCCAAGACTGCCCCGGGCACGGGCGCATCATCTGATGGTGCAACGCGCGGCAATCAGCCTTTCGCTCCCGACGCAGCCGGCATGCAGCAATATCTCGACGCGTGGACGAACGCCTGGAAGAGCGCTCTGAATGCTGCGCAGCAAACGGGCGGCGCGGCGCAACAAGCGCCCTTCGCGGGCCTTGCGGCCAACTGGTGGCCGCCGGCGGGCAACGGTGCGCCGGGCAATCCGTTCGCCGCGTCCAATCCCTTTGCCGCAGGCAATCCTTTCGCTGCAGGCAATCCTTTCGCTGCGGGGAATCCGTTCGCAGCAGGGAATCCTTTCGCCGCGGGTAATCCGTTTGCTGCCGGCAGTCCTTTCGGCGCGGCCAATCCTTTCGGCGGCGCGAACCCGTTCGAAGGGTTCAAGCTTCCCACGGCATCGATCGAACCCACGCGGCTTCAGCATCTGCAGGCGGAATATTCGCGCGACGCGCTCGACTTGCTGCGTCAGGCCACCGACACCACGCCCAAGGCGCCCGAACTCAAGGACCGGCGCTTCAGCTCCGACGCCTGGAAGGCCACGCCCGCGTATGCGTTCACGGCGGCGTGGTATCTGCTCAACGCGCGCTACCTGCACGAACTCGTCGACGCGATCGATACCGATGCGAAGACGCGCGAGCGCATTCGCTTCGCCGTGCAGCAGTGGACCGCGGCGGCCTCGCCGAGCAACTTCCTCGCGCTCAATCCCGACGCGCAGAGCGCCTTGCTCGAAACCCAGGGCGAGAGCCTGCGCCAGGGCGTCATGAACCTGCTCGGTGACATGTCGCGCGGCAAGATCTCGCAGACCGACGAATCGCGCTTTGTGGTGGGCCGCAATCTCGCGACCACCGAAGGCTCGGTCGTGTTCGAGAATGCGCTGTTCCAGCTGATCCAGTACAAGCCGCGCACGGCCACCGTGCGCGAGCGGCCGCTTCTGATCGTGCCGCCGTGCATCAACAAGTACTACATCCTCGACCTGCAGCCCGAGAACTCGCTCGTCGCTTATGCGCTGGAGCAGGGGCAGCAGGTGTTCCTCGTCTCGTGGCACAACGGCGACGCGTCGATCGCGGACCGCTCCTGGGACGACTACATCGAAGAAGGCGTGCTCACGGCCATCGAGACGACGCGCAGCATCAGCGAGCGCGAGCAGATCAACACGCTCGGTTTTTGCGTGGGCGGCACGCTTCTCGCCACGGCGCTGTCCGTCGCGGCGGCGCGCGGCGAACATCCCGCTGCGTCGATGACGCTCCTCACCGCGATGCTCGATTTCGGCGACACGGGCGTGCTCGATGTGTTCGTCGACGAAGCCCACGTGCAGATGCGCGAGCAGACCATCGGCGGCAAGAACGGCGGCACGCCGGGACTCATGCGCGGCGTCGAGTTCGCGAACACGTTCTCGTTCCTGCGGCCCAACGATCTGGTCTGGAACTACGTCGTCGACAATTATCTGAAGGGCCGTACGCCCGCGCCGTTCGACCTGCTGTTCTGGAACAGCGACTCGACGAGCCTGCCGGGGCCGATGTACGCGTGGTACCTGCGCAATACGTACCTCGAAAACAAGCTGCGTGAGCCGGGCTCGCTCACGGTGTGCGGCGAGGAAGTGGATCTGTCGCGCATCGACGTGCCGACCTTCATCTACGGCTCGCGCGAGGATCACATCGTGCCCTGGCGCACGGCGTATGCGTCGGTGCCGTTGCTGTCCGGGCCGCTGAAGTTCGTGCTTGGCGCGTCGGGCCATATCGCGGGTGTGATCAACCCGGCGTCGAAGAACAAGCGCAGCTTCTGGAGCACCGAGGCCGATGCGAAGCATCTGCCGGAAGAAGCCGACGACTGGTTCGCGGTTGCCGAGGAAAAACCCGGCAGCTGGTGGCCGACCTGGGCCGAATGGCTCGATCAGTACGGCGGCAAGAAGGTGAAGCCGCGTGCGCAAGCCGGCTCGGCGGAATTCCCCGAGATCGAGCCGGCGCCGGGGCGTTATGTGCAGCAGCGCGATTGATGCGCTTGATACGCTTGCTGCGGAATTCGGATTAACAACTTGACGGGCGGGGCGCATGGCGCGCCACCAAGTCGCCCGGAGGATCTGGAAATGACTGACATTGTGATCGTTTCGGCCGCACGTACGGCAGTAGGCAAATTCGGCGGTTCGCTCGCGAAGGTGGCGGCGCCTGATCTGGGCGCAATCGTCATCAAGGCCGCGCTCGAGCGCGCGGGTGTGAAGCCCGAGCAGGTGAGCGACGTGATCATGGGTCAGGTGCTGACCGCCGGTTCGGGCCAGAACGTGGCGCGCCAGGCGTCGATCAAGGCGGGCCTGCCCGCGGCCGTGCCCGCCATGACGATCAACAAGGTGTGCGGCTCCGGCCTGAAGGCGGTGATGCTCGCGGCCAACGCGATCATCGCAGGCGATTCGGACATCGTCGTGGCCGGCGGCCAGGAGAACATGAGCGCCGCGCCGCACGTGCTGCCGGGCTCGCGCGACGGCTTCCGCATGGGCGACGCGAAGCTCATCGACAGCATGATCGTCGACGGCCTGTGGGACGTGTACAACCAGTACCACATGGGCG
>NZ_SMOD01000130.1 GCF_004353905.1 Paraburkholderia guartelaensis
ATCAACGCCAGGCGGGAAGTGCCGATCAAGGTCCGCCAGAAAAAGTATCTGAATAACATCATCGAACAGGATCATCGGGCAATCAAGCGCCGGACCGGACCGATGCTTGGGTTCAAGAAATTTCGTTGCGCCCGCATTCTCCTGGGTGGCATCGAAGTCATGCAGATGATCGTCAAGGGGCAATTGAACGATGGCGGCGTTGGTCAAACTCCCGCACAGCAGTTCTATTCGCTGGCTGGATAAGGAATCCATACCATATCGCTCTTGGCCGACCTTTCGCTCTTACTGCGACAGAACCGCTGCGACTCACGGCTCGCGCTTTATGTAAAGGCCTGCTTTCCATCCACCGGTTATTGATGTCGGTATTGGCTGAAGCAGTCGTAAGCTGCCCGATTACCGATGATATCGCGATGGCAAGAGGGTGTACACAGCAATCGCCGGCGATGGCGAGAACAAATGACTGCGTGTTGCGCCGGGACTTGGGGGAAAGCACCATCAAGGCGTTTCTCCACCGTGTTTCTTCAACACGTACGAAGGATAGTGGGTCGGCTGCGTCCTTGAAGTGCTCTTACGAGCCATTTCTTAATTCAGATTCAAATCGATGATTTGGATTTATTCTCCGAATATACTTCTGTGTACTAGGATTAATCTTGACTATGAAGAAAAGCATTTTAATTTTTCACATCGCAGTTAGCGCATCGTGGTACGCGTCGGCCGAAACGTTAGAGCGCTGTCCAGTTATCTCTGAGATAAGTAAGGAAGGAATTTGGTATACAGCTACAGCAGTACCCAACGATGCTGAGGGTATGTGGTTGGGCGTTGCGCCGGACGATGACGATCGCATCAAGAGATTTACCTCTGCCACGTTCTATCCAGCGAAGGATAGTGATAGTGGGCCGCCAGCGCTAGTTAACTGCTCGTATGAGCTTAGGAACGGCCGCCATGCAGATTTACGATTCGTACCGAGGCCTCCGCGACCGACTTTAGGGGTGGATGAAAGCATGTGGCGCCGGAAAAATGGTCCTTACGGTCGTAGCTACTATGAATGCACTGCGGTGGCCGGCTCGGGTTGTAGCTTCTATCTTGCTCGACGGTCCAACAAACCGTAGAACCTTAGTCAGCGGGCTTACAATTGGCAGCGGCTCTGTCAGGTTGATGGAGAGGGGGCGGTAGAATGACGTAATGAAGAAGGCAAAACAGCTTTCTCACGGCCACCCTGCGCGGTTCGCTGGTATTTCCGGTTTAGCCTGAGCCTGCGCGACGTCGAGGAGTTGCTGCTCGAGCGTCGGTAAATTTCAAGCTAGATGTCGCCTCAACGATTATATTCAGGCGGCTTTTTGCTCCTGTCGGTGGTCGCGTTTGATGGGTTCGAAGTTGTCTGTCTGATCGGGATTCAGGTGGACCGTGTGTACGCGCTTCCAGTTTCGCGTGGGGCCTTTCCATCGTAGCGGGTTGCGCTGCTTTGCCGCCTCGTAGAGCGTAGCGCGGCGATCGAGGATCTGCTGGTCGAGCTTGGCGTGCCGTTGGGCAGGCGTGACGAAACGGATCGCACTGTGACGATGTTCGTGGTTATACCAGCGCACCAACCCGGTGACCCAGGCGCGCGCGGCAAACAGGGTGTCGAACGCCTGCAGGGGATAGGCCGACCGCCTATTTGCACCATGTATGGACGACTCCCAGTTGTCAAGCAGACTGACTCTCTGGCATTGGGTCGAGGTTGCAGCCATGTATCCGGGCTCATTTGGCAGCAATCGCTGCTGGCCCACGATGAATATCCGCGAGTGGGTACCCCATCAGAGCCACGGGCTTGATTGCCCTTGGTGCAAAGCGGGTTTGGCCCACCACGGTCCGACCGTTCTGTCATCGAATCAAAATCTGCTCAAGCAACCTCTGGAAGGTGGTGTTGTACCTACGTTAGAACCTGAGCCTGTTAGACCGTTGCGTCAGCTCGCACGGGAACGTGGCTAACCTGATAGGCCTGCTTGCGAATTAGCAAGGCCCACGCCTAGAGAGCGTCAAGCAGCACGGCCGGTCAGCGACAACTATTTTGGCCGGTCAACGGGGTAGTTGTCGTTCGGTATCAGGTCATATTTGACGTTGCTCCTTCGTAGTTGTCGTTGCATGATCGTGTAGTTGACGCTCTTCGTTACTGCGCAACGTTGCCGTCGTCAGGCAACTGGCCGCTGAACGGATTGGCAGGGTTGTCGCCGTGTAATTGACGCCGCCGTGCATTCTGTTTGTCGCCGGCCTTGCGGCGGCGGTAGCTTTCGACGTTGAGTTCGAAGATCGTCGAGTGATGCACAA
>NZ_SMOD01000131.1 GCF_004353905.1 Paraburkholderia guartelaensis
GCGCCAGCGGTCACCTGCTCGGCTTCCAGGCGGGTCTCGATGTCTGGCGCGGCAGCTTCCTGCCGGGCCATCACGACGCCACCGGCGTCTACTTCGCGTACGGCAACAGCGATGTGGACGTGAACGGGCTCGTCACCAATGCGGCCGCAACCGCATACGTGCCTTCCAGCACCGGCACGCTGAACCTCAATGCGTATTCCGGCGGCGCCTACTGGACGCACTACGGTCCCGGCGGCTGGTACGTCGACGCGGTGCTGCAGGGCACGTACTACGACGGCAACGCGACGACACAGAACGCACGGCTGCCGGTTTCGGGGTCTGGAATACTCACGTCGCTGGAAGCGGGCTACCCGTTCGCGTTGCCGCTCGGGCCCGCATTCGTGCTGGAGCCGCAGGCGCAGCTCATCTGGCAGCACGTGGGGCTGAACGAGGCCAATGACGGGCTCGGGCCGGTCGATCCGGGCTCCACCTCAGGCGTGAGCGGGCGGCTGGGCGTGCGAGGGCAATGGACGATCGATCGCGCGAATGGCCAGGTGTGGCAGCCGTATGTGCGCGCCAATCTCTGGCGAGACTGGGGTGCACAGGCCACGACCACGTATTCCGGCGTTGATCAGGTGCCGCTCTCGCAGCAGGCAACTCGCATGGATGTAGCCGCAGGCTTCACAGCGAAGCTCGACACACGCATGAGGGTATATGGCCAGTTCGGCTACCAGTTCTCGGTCAACAGCTCGGCGAGTGGGCAGCGCAGGGGAGTTTGGGGCGACGTGGGTGTCAGGTGCGCGTGGTAATGGTCCGGAGTCCTTCTGATACAGCCGGCGCTCGTATCTGGCGATTTGAGCCAGGCCGACAGTTGAATGATTCTTGCGCAGAATCCTGCGCACGTTTCCTCGCGCGGATCGAGCGTCGCGTCATGCCCGACTTCCGACCGATGCGGCTGCCCGCAACCGACTCAAGGCTGACATTTCGGTCTCGCGATGCAACGTCCGCAATCCTCATGCTTCCCGACGCATGCACCCGCCGGTTGGACCCGCGGCGCGATACTGGGGCGCCAATCATCGAGAACGCGCCGAATAGGATAAATGCATCAGGTAAAGGCGGGTGAGTTTGGAATCTGTCGCGCCGCTTACCTACACTAAATCCAGGAAGCCCCTTCCCGCCACTCATCTGCGAGTTCGACGCCGGCCAGCCTGACCGGGTGATGTTTAAAGCACAGTGTGGTCTCCTACGGAGTGGAGGCGCCAGTGAAAAAGCTGGTCAGGACTGCCAATATTGCCGCGGTTTTTGCTGTCTTGCTAGCGGGTTCGCCTTCAAGGGCGGCAGACCTGACCTGGGACCCCAACGGCGGCGCATCCGGGGCAGGAGGCAGCGGCACGTGGGATACCACCACCCCGTCCTGGAACGGCGGCACCGCTATTTGGAACAATGCCACGCCAGACAATGCGATTTTCGGCGGGGCCGCAGGCACAGTCAGTCTAAGCGTGCCGATCACCGTGCAAAACCTTACGTTCAACGTGGGTGGCTACACGATCACTGGCGGCAACCTGACACTGGGAGGGACCAATCCGACGATCACGACCACCGGCACCAATTCGGCGATCATCAATTCAGCCATTGCCGGTACAGCAGGCCTCGTCAAAAGCGGCACTGGCACGCTGGTTCTTACGGGAACCAACACCTATACCGGTGGCACAACGATCAGCGCCGGCACACTGCAGCTGGGCAATGGCGGTACTAGCGGCAGCATTGTGGGCAACGTCACCGACAATGGCACCCTGGCAGTGAACAACAGCTCCGTGCTGGTCTTGCCCGGTGTGATCTCCGGCAGTGGCGGGGTCACCCAGATTGGCCGCGGCACCACCGTCGTGACCGGCGCCAACACGTACACAGGCGGTACCACGATTTCCGCTGGCAGGCTCCAGCTCGGCAATGGTGGCACCACGGGAAGCATCGTTGGAGACGTCGCCGACAACTAATGACATGGTCCGCCCCACCTTACCGAATAAGTTACGCTGACAGAGCTCACTCGGAACCGGAGACCATAATGGACCACGCGATGCTCGTTGGAATCGATCTTGGCAAGCATTCCTTTCACCTTCACGGTCAGGACCGGAACGGCAAGGCCGTGTTTCGCAAGAAGCTGGGGCGTAAGCAACTGTTTGAATTCTTCGCGACGTACGAGGTCTGCATCATCGTCATGGAAGCGTGCGCCGGCTCTCATCACATGGCGCGCAAGCTGTCCACATTCGGCCACCAGGTCAAACTT
>NZ_SMOD01000132.1 GCF_004353905.1 Paraburkholderia guartelaensis
CCCCGATGGGCAGTTCAAACTCCTCCACTTGTGGGCGGCTAAATTCCCCCAGGCAGGACGAGCGGATTATGCGTCGGATTCCTCAGTGACGGCAAGCCTGGCAGCGGCTTCACGGAGACGATAGCTCTTGCCTTCAAACTCGAGGAGTTTGGAGCGATGCAGCAGACGGTCAAGGATCGTCGAAGCCATGGTGCTGTCGCGAAGGTAGCGCCCCCAGTCCTGGACGACGCGGTTGGACGTGACGAGGATGCTGCGGCGTTGCTTGTAGCGTTGATGGACGAGGGTCTGCAGCAGTTCGGCCGCGGCATCGGGAATGCGTTTGGCGAGGAACAGATCGTCAAGCACGAGGAGTTCGGGCTCGACGAGGGCTTTGAGCAACCGGTCCTGATCGGCACGCGTTTCCACGGCATAGCCGGCGAACACGGTGTCGGACTCGATGTAGCGCACCTTCATCCCCTGCAGGGTGGCGTTGTAGGCGATGGCCTTCGCAACGTGGCTCTTGCCGGTGCCAGGTTTGCCGATCAACAGCGCGTTGTCGCTGTCGGCGACGAACTTCAGGGTGTGTAGCTCGAAGCAGGCCTGACGGGGTACTTTCGGATTGAAGGACCAGTCGAAGTCGGTCAGGGTTTTCCGCTCGTCCAGTCCGGACTGCTGGAAACGCCGTTCGAGCAGCCGGGATTGCCGGCGATCGAGCTCGTCCTGCAGAATCATGGAGAAGGTTTCGAGGAACGGCTGCTGGCTGGCCTGGGCCTGCAGTACCCGGGTTTCGAGTGTCGCGCTGATGCCCGACAGGCGAAGTTCGCGCAGCGCGCGATCGATTTCGGCAAGGCTCATGCTCAAGAGAGATCTCCGTGGGTTGATGGCATGGCGGCGCTGTGCTTGGCGCCGAGGGTGAACAGGTCGGCATAGTCGTCGCCGTCCCGGATGAGGTGATGTTCCTGGGTCAAGGGCAGTTCGCCCTGGACGGGCGCGTCCAGTTCAGCCAGCGCCTGCTCCAGCAGACGCTCGGTCAGCGCCTTGACGTGCTTGTAGCTCGGTACGCCTTCTCTCATGGCGACCTCGCAGGCCGATTCGATCAGGCGGCGGGGGTAGCGCCGGACCAGGCCAACGATGCCCCAGAGCTTGCGCTGACCGACCCGGCCTTCGGTGTCGAACAGATGCTGGCACAGGCGCTCGGCCGATGGCCCGATCGTCCTGGCCTGCGCGAGGATGCGGCGCGTTTCCCGGGAGGGATTGAACGGACGCTCGTCTTGCGGCAGTACCACCGTTCCCGGCCTCTCGGCCAGAATGTGGGTGCGCAGCAATGCCTGTGTCTGGAGGTTGCGGATTTCCAGGTGACGGGCGAATTTACGCACCAGCACCTGGCTGCCGATGGGAGCCGGTTGGGCAGCGTAACTGCTGTGGTCTACCCGTACGCACGTGTCGTCGCAGACCGTGTAGACCTTGTCGGTGAAGTATTCGAAGTTGCGCGCTGGCAAGGCGCGCAGATGGGGGCGCTCTTCCTCGAACATCGCCTGGACCTGGCGACGGGTGCTGCCGTGAATTCTCCTGGCCGCCCAGTTCGATTCCCATTGATCAAGGAACGCGTTTTGCTCCTCGATCGACTCGAACCGGCGCCCCTTCAGGGCCGTGCCCTGAGTATGCTGGATCGCGTTCTCGACGGTGCCCTTGCGATTCGGATCCCGCACTCGGGCCGGGTCCGCCACCACGCCGTAGTGAGCGAGCATGGCGGCATACACCGGATTGAGTTCCGGCTCGTACAGGTCCGCTTTGACAACGCCTTCCTTCAGATTGTCGAGGACGACGTATTGCGTGACGCCACCAAAGTGGCGCCAGGCCTGCTCGTGCAGTTCGGCCCAGACCTGCTTGCTGGACTTCCATACGACGCGGCGGAAGCTGCGCCGCGAGTAGCGAAGCGTCATCACGAACAGCCGCGGCTTGCGGTAGCGGTTTGTGCCCGGCACCCTGGTCAGGGCCCCTTCGCCATAGTCAACCTGCGCTTCCTCGCCAGGCAGGAAGTCCAGCCGGTCAAACTGCGCCGGCTCATGCTGGCGCAATGTCCGCACGAACCGCTTGACGCTGTCGTATCCGGCAGGGTGGGGAAATTTGCAGCTCGGCGCCGGTGGGCACCGTGGGGGAATTTGCCTGCGCCGCCGCGAATTGCTCCTGGTACTTACGGATCGTCTTCCGGTCAACGCCCGTAATCCGGGCGATCTCCCGCTGACGTTTGCCCGCTGCGACGAGCGTGGCG
>NZ_SMOD01000133.1 GCF_004353905.1 Paraburkholderia guartelaensis
GTCTACCGGTGGCTCGCTCGACACCGGGCCGGCCGCACCGAACACGTCGGCCGCGCGCTCCTGCAACTGCCGCTTCCATTCCGTGATCTGGTTCGGATGCACATCGAACTGCTGCGCCAGTTCGGCGAGCGTGCGCTCGCCCTTGACTGCCGCCAGGGCCACTTTCGCTTTGAACGCCGCTGAGTGCGTGCGTCGGGTTCGTTTCGTCATTTTCTCGGTTCCTTTGCCTGCATTATCGCTGGCTCAGGCCCCGGTCGTTCCACTTATCCCGCTGTCCGATTTTGCGCGGCCACCTCTATGAGCAGGCCACTGGAAGACTGACTTTTTAAAGACACTGCCGAACTCACGGCTAGTCCATCCCGTTGTACGGGCACGCTGATGCCCGAGCCCAGCCGAGTAGCGGGCTAAAACTGATCCTGATGCGAGAAAGGGACAGAGCAGCGAAGAAGGACATGCGCCTGTGCGAATGCGTTGTCAGTGAGCGGGTGAACTGTAACTTTGAAGAGTCGCGAGTTGCACCGGTAGGAATCGGAGGGAGAATAGTATCGGGCCGGAACTGCGCGGCAGGTCGACGTCGTGCCCCATCGTGTGCTCTCGTCGGCTTGACCATTGAGGTTTTTTTGAAAAGCCTTGGATCGACTTTGGGAGATGTGCATGAAGAAATTGCGTATCGGACTTGGGACGCCTGACGATTTCTTTGCGCAAGGCAGGCATATCGCCCGCGCAGCGGATCGGGGAGAGTCCATCGCCGAGACATTCAGTGTCGAGTTCGAGGACCCGGAAGATCTTATGCAGGTTTTGACGCGGGCACGCCTCGGGGTATTTCGAACCGTGAAAGCTGAGCCGGCTTCGGTGTCTGCAATCGCGAGGCGCCTGCATCGTGACCGGAGCGCTGTTAAGCGCGATGTGGATGTTCTGCGTGATGCCGGGCTTGTGATCGTGGAAAACATGCCCAATCCGGGTCGTGGGGCGCGCGAAATCGTTCGTGCCACGGCAGCGCACGTCGAACTGCATGCCCGCATTGCCTGATGCTGACCTGAACGAAGACTGCATCCTTCCGGGGTTGACGAGCCGGCCGGAAGATCGCTTCTCAAGCGATTGCGGCAAAGCGGATGCTTCCTGACGGGCCGTATTAAGGAACTCCGGAGTGCCCCCGGGACGCGATGGAGCGGGAGGTGCTGCGGAGGGCAACAACGCTGCGTTGAAATTTTTTCCGCTGCATCTTCCGTTCGTGTACCGGGAGACGACAATTTTCACTGGACAGGAGTGGGCCCTTTTTGGGTTCGCTGCCTTACGACCGGGGACGTACGCCTGGACTCCTCGAATCACTGCCGGTCGACGCGCGCCGGCCAGCTGTGACTGGCTGCGGGGAGCGGATTCGCCGTAGTAGATGGGTCGCACGCGATTTGCGCGGCGCGGACCGCTACAACAGGCAGGCACAATCTGTGAAAACATACCCATGGCGATTGGGCATTTTGCCTGGAGGGTCCATGACTACCGTTGAGTATCGTCCCACTGGACGCTTCAACCCGCGGCATACCGAATTCTCGCTTCTGGGAAGTTTGCTCCAGGCAACTATCCGATCCGATAATGATCTTGCCGCGCTGGCGACACAGCGCATCGGCGTGGAGGTGCTTGACCGTCTCGGGGAGCATGGTCTGAAGGCCGAAGAGCACCTTTTTACCATTCCTCGCCGAACGCTCTTGCATCTCCGCCAGAAGGGCGAGCGCCCCTCAACTGATGAGTCCGACAAGGCTATTCGTCTCGCGAGGATAGTTGCACAGACCGAGACGGTGTCTGGAAGCCAGGAAAAAGCCATGAACTGGCTTCGCGACGGCAAGGAGCGATTTGCCGGGAAAACGCCGCTCGAGATGGCAGCAACGGAACACGGTGCACGCCTTGTTGAGGACGCGCTGGTTCAAATCGACGAGGGTAGAGAGCGTCAAGCAGCACGGCCGGTCAGCGACAACTATTTTGGCCGGTCAACGGGGTAGTTGTCGTTCGGTATCAGGTCATATTTGACGTTGCTCCTTCGTAGTTGTCGTTGCGTGATCGTGTAGTTGACGCTCATCGTTACTGCGCAACGTTGCCGTCGTCAGGCAACTGGCCGCTGAACGGATTGCTAGGGTTGTCGTCGTGTAATTGACGCCGCCGTGCATTCTGTTTGTCGCCGGCCTTGCGGCGGCGGTAGCTTTCGACATTGAGTTCGAAGATCGTCGAGTGATGCACAA
>NZ_SMOD01000134.1 GCF_004353905.1 Paraburkholderia guartelaensis
AGGACGGAAGCGGTGTCGCCGGCCGCTACCGTGCAACGGCTGGGAGCACGTACGCCATCACCGAGTGACAGCTTCCAGTTCTTTTCGCCCAATTCAAAGGCGACAAACAGCCTGCAGGTGATCGCGGTGTCCTGTGCGTGCAGGGTTCTCTCGGGTGCGTCCATTTGCGTGCTCCTTCCGGGAAACGGTCCAGACAAACCGTTTTACTCCTGGGGGCTTACGCGGGCTGTCCCTCATAGTATCTGAAGGTCGACTCCGTTTGCGTGAAGTGCAGGTGCATGATGCGGCTCGTCGCGTCGTCCACGTACACCAGCAGGGTGCAGGCCGGCGCCCGGTCCTCGAACCAGCGGTGGTCGCTGCCGTCGATCTGGATGAGCTCGCCGAAACACGCGCGCCGGGCACGTGGCTGATGGATTCCCGGCGGGCGCTGTTTGCGCGGCACCCAGAGTCCGGCGTCCGTCATCAGGTGCCGCACGGTTTCCTTCGACAGCACGAGGCCATGGCATTCGCGCAGCTTCTCGCAGGCCAGCGTGGGCCCGAAATCGGCGTAGCGCTCGCCGATCAGCCTCAGGGCGCGTCGCACCAGAGCGTCGGGCAACTGATGGTTGCTGGGGCACCCACGTCGACGTGAAACCAGCCCGGCCGCGCCTTCACCGAGATACCGGAGAACCAGCCGCTCCACCTGCCGACGACTGATGCAGAGCCGTTCAGCCGCCCGCCAGGGCATCAGGCGGGCCTCAGCAACCGCCTCGATGACCTTCAGCCGGTCCAGTTCGCGCATGCTCATGGTGATCATCCCGGTATCGGCCATGACCGGCTCCGCGGTTAGGTGAGAACCGCGCCAGCATGGACCGGTATGCGCCCGGGTACGACATCTGTACTTTGCCCAAGTACGACACTACTACTTTGCTCCTACACCTAATGTCCCGGCCAGATAGAGATGTCCGATCTCCGGCTCAATAGAAATGTCCGGTTTTACCAAGGTTTGGTTCTGTCTTTCCCTGGTTCGATCTCCAATCCGTGTTGAAGGATAGCGTCTGAAGCAGCAGGGCGCTGGTGCTCATTCAGCGAGCCCTCGCAGACCGCCGGCCAGGTTTTGAATCTGGCTTTGGGGCCTGCGCCAGCTTCACGATCACCGCTTCCATGTCCGCCTGCGTGAACTCGCGCTGCTTCTTCGTGCCCGGCACCCGCTCGGCCGGGCGCACCACGATGCCGCGATTCGTGCGCGAGGGCGAGCCCGAGGCGCGCCGGTCGTCGCGCTGCGCCTGCAGTTCCTGCGCCACCGCGAGCGCATGCGCGAGCCGCTTGTGCTCGACCACCGCACCCTGGTCCACCTCGGTCAGGCGGTCATACTCGCGGTACGGCAGTACCCGCGCGTCGGCCCGCAACTCAATGCGTCCGTCCGGGTACTCCCAGACCTCGATGTAACGGTGCACCAGCTTCCGGTTCTGCAGCGTATCGTCGAGCAGGTACATCACGCGGTCGTACTGCACCGTGAGCGACTTCGTCACACGCCGCGTCTCGCGCCAGGTGAGCAGGGCGTCCAGATCCTCGTCTTCCCGCAGCGGCCGGTGCGCGTCGAACGTGCTCCTGGGCGGCTTCGCAAAGCGCACGTTGTAGGCCGCCATGAAGGCAGGCGCATACGCATTGGCGTCCGCCACCGTGCTGATGCCGCGCAGGCGCAACTCCTTCACCAGGCGGTCCTGCAGCGTCAGGTGCGCGCGCTCCACGCGGCCCTTGGCCGAGCTGCTGTTCGCGCAGAACGTCTCGATGTTCAGTTCGTACATCGCGCGCCCGAAGTGCGTCACGCTGCGCCCGGTCTCGTGGGCCCTGACACTGCGGAACACGCTGGCCTTGTCGCTGTACAGCGCCACCGGTTTGCCATGACGCTCCAGGTACGCACGCGTCGCCTCGAAATAGCTTCTATGGGGTATTCGAAGTCAAGCCCCCTCGATAGCGATTTTGATCGCCAGATTCTCTCTTTGGACTCCACGAGTTATCCTCGGCCTGCCGGCGGGGTCTCCTCATGTGGCCACGACGCCGGCAGGCGGTGGATAACTCGTGTGCGTCAACAAGTGGTTATCGGCTTTCTTTCCCTCCTGCTCAACACGTCAATAGTCTTTGGTTCGGAGCGCTCGATGTCGGGCGTATGCCCGATCTAACTTCTATCCGTGCCGGCACCACGGCCGGTCACCCTATACCGCAT
>NZ_SMOD01000135.1 GCF_004353905.1 Paraburkholderia guartelaensis
CTACCGGTGGCTCGCTCGACACCGGGCCGGCCGCACCGAACACGTCGGCCGCGCGCTCCTGCAACTGCCGCTTCCATTCCGTGATCTGGTTCGGATGCACATCGAACTGCTGCGCCAGTTCGGCGAGCGTGCGCTCGCCCTTGACTGCCGCCAGGGCCACTTTCGCTTTGAACGCCGCTGAGTGCGTGCGTCGGGTTCGTTTCGTCATTTTCTCGGTTCCTTTGCCTGCATTATCGCTGGCTCAGGCCCCGGTCGTTCCACTTATCCCGCTGTCCGATTTTGCGCGGCCACCTCTAACTTCCTCCTGGTATCGCTTGAGCATCGGGACCATTGCGGCTAGCCGATCATTCAAATCGAAATAGCGAATAGCATATTCGCGCGTGCCGAACCGATCGACCCCACGAAAAACCCCGCGGCCCAAATCTTCGAGATCGGGATATCGGCCTCTGAGGATTGCTTCCACGCGCTGGGCATTAATCATGACCTGTCTTCCGCGAAGTCCACCGGCGATGCGCCGGCGGGAACGTCAATGAGATTCATACCTTGCGGTCCGCGTGCGCCATACTCGTTGCCCCTGCGAAAGACAACGCACAGTCGGTCCTGCGCACGCACAATGGCGTCCCCCAATTCTTCACCGAACTTGCCCTCTCTAATAGCGATATTCACAGCGTGATTGACGATAGCCTGAGTGAGTTTTTTATGTGCGCTATCAATCTCCGCGTCGTCTGCTTGGTCCGCAAGATATACCAGCGCAGCCGACCCACGCGCCCCGGTAGCCGGCTCCACGTTGTGGTGCGGCACCTCTCGTCGCCAGGCGAGGCGGAAGCCACCGGCAAGGTCCCGCACCGGTGCTGGCCATGGCACGTCGCTCCGAGCTAGCCCGATCGCATCTTGAGCACGCTGCAGTCTTCTTCTGCGGTAGGCAACGCCTGGCCGGGTTAGTTCGAGTTCCTGATGAACCGTTACCCGTCGAATCGATTCCTCATCCTGGTCCAGTTGAAACGAGTCAAGTTCGTTGACTGCGTACCAACTGCTCGGATTTCCGCGTGGACCAACGAGGATCTCAATGGCTCGCTCCACAGCGAGTGGGCTGGTTTGGGATGCGCGCTGTAATGGTTCAGCGATTGCCTGATAGCTTGTCAACGCAAGAGCGAAGCCATCGTGTGCAACCGCGCCCCGTTCCCAGGCGCTCGCGTGCGAATTCCAGGTAAAGCGCTCTTCGACCGCGACAAAGTTCTTCGGAACGAGAGCTTGTTCGCCCGGGAAGAGCAGCTTCTGCTTCTGCAGCTGGAGGATTTGGCCTTCGTAGTTCAGGAAGAAGGAGTGCCATCGTTGTGCCAGAACGTTGTAATAAAGTCCTTGACGATGCAACTCGTCGATCAGCCCGTCGTCGGCTCCGAACTTCGCTGGCGGTGCATACCAAGCTGACCCGGCGACGTTTTTCCACTCGGAAAACTTTCCCCCGGCTTTCGCTTCCTTGATATTCTGAGCCCAGTTCAGGCAAAGAAGCTCGACATCATTGTTCGTGCCGACGGCACATAGCCGCGCGCGATATGCGGCGTAGTCGGAGTGAGCCGGCTTGGGATTGAGTTGAATGTGAATAAGCAAGCAATTGAGGTGTGCCTGATCGACGTGTCCGGTAAAGTCGAAAGCATCTGAGCAGATGATCGACAACAGGCTCATCTTCCCAAGGCCGCGATTGAACGCGTACACAGACTTACCCACACAGAGCGAGGTCTGTTCGATGTCGCGATAGTCTCTGCACGCGACCGTCTTAAACTGCACTAGTCCATTGCGTCATTGAAAAAGCACCTTATTTGGTATTCAATGAAACGCATGGAAAAGATGAATTTGACCACGCTTGAGCGCAAACAATTGCTGTCAGCAACTCGTAGCCAAACGGTGCGCGCAGCGGACGCGCGGCGTGCACGGCTGATCTTGATGCTTGATGAAGGCGAAGCACGTGAGGCGATCATGCAGCGGCTGCGATGTGACTCGCGCTTCATTACCCGTTGGTCGAGTCGGTTTTTGGCGGAGCGGTTGGCAGGCCTGTACGCGCGCCATCCGGGACGAGCTCCTGTG
>NZ_SMOD01000136.1 GCF_004353905.1 Paraburkholderia guartelaensis
AGGCATCACGCGGAGACTACGAGCGATGATCAGACGGCGCAGTGCGATCGAGCCAGCCATCGGCCACATGAAGACAGATGGCAAACTCGATCGGAACTGGCTGAAGGGAGCGCTCGGTGACGCGATGCACGCTGTGCTATGCGGCGCCGGTCACAACCTGCGGATGATCCTGAGGAAGCTGCGGCTTTTTTACGCCCTTGTTCTCATCGCCCTGTTCTTCGCTGTCGATCAGAGAGCATCCGCCCGCTGACGCCGATGTTGCCGATGACGGCCAAAACGAATTGTTCAGGGGCGACTAAGTACTGGCGGCATTCAGCCACAACGGATTTGTTGCAAGAGTTGATTGCCACACTGTTCACCGACCCTGCTCTTCTACGACACGACGGCAATCTGATCGCGGTCGACCGTCATTCCTATACCGCCACAGTGGGGTTGGCGTGGCACGAAACCCACAGCGGCGAGTTCGTCTCTCAGGGACATCTGGGCACTGGGACACGCGAGAAACGACAGCTGGCATTTAACGATTTGATTTTCCTGGCTGCCGCACCGATATAGTCCTACATCATAAATTGAGCGGATGGCGAGGTACGAAAGAACCGACGATCGCTTGTAAGGCGTCCTCTATGGGACCAGTTAAGTGGTGTACTCGAGGCGGCGTTGTTGCATAAATCGAGCATAGGGACGAAGTGGCCTCCATGTTTTCAACCTCAGGCGATACGAACGGACTGCGGGCGGCCGAGCGCCGCCATGCGGTTGAGCACGCCTGCACGAATCGATACCTCGGTCGCCTGGGAGCCGATCGCGCGCGCCCACAGGCAGGGGCCCGTGAGTATCTTGAGGCGGTACATCAGGGTCTCTGCAAGCGAGCGCCGGTGGTAGCCGCTCTCTTGCTTCCATTCGCTCCTGCTGCTCTGGGCGATTGCATCGATGGCCGCATTGCGCCACGCCGCACCGGGCGTGCTGTCAGGCCAGGGCATTGCGTCCTCGCGTGGTGGAATAGACGGCGTAGCGGCGCGCGCGGCAATCTGCGCGTGGCACGGCCTGGTGTTGTAGGCGCCGTCGCCACCAGCGGTGTCGATCGCCACGTCAGCGGGAATCTGGTCGAGCAAATCGGGCAGCACTTCGCCATCTCCCTCGTCCTGATGCGTCATCAGCGCGGCGCAAATCTGGCCGGTGTTCGCGTCCATCGTCAGATGGACCTTGCGCCAGGTGCGGCGCTTGGACCAGCCGTGTTTACGGACCTTCCACTCGCCTTCGCCGTAGACCTTCAGTCCAGTACTATCGACGACGAGGTGCAACGGCTCGCCGGTGTGCAGCACTGGCAGCGCGACCTTCAGGGTCTGCGCGCGGCGGCACCGGCAAGCCGGGGAAGGCAAGCTGCCCAGGCTGAGCGCGAACCCTTGGAGTGCGCGCAGTGGCAGGCGAAAGACCTGCTTGAGGCCGAGCAACATCTGCACGAGCGCATCCGGGTAGACGCAGGGGCGGCCACGGGCACGTACGTCCAGCTCGGGGGGGCGCCGCGAACAGGCTTGGGTCGATCTAAACCGTCACGTCCCCTCGAGCAATGAGGCCAGCGTTGCCCCGATGGGCGGGCAAATTCCCCCACCTGTGGGCACCTCAAAATCCCCCACCTAGAGACACGCGGAGCATGATGCTGGCGCGGTCTGGCAGGACGTTACCTTGCACCCCTCGAATGAAGAAGAGGGGTTGTTGGAGTGAATGTCTTGAAGCCGCATCTGCAAACAACCATCGCCACGCTCGTCGCAGCGGGCAAACGTCAGCGGGAGATCGCCCGGATTACGGGCGTTGACCGGAAGACGATCCGTAAGTACCAGGAGCAATTCGCGGCGGCGCAGGCAAATTCCCCCACGGTGCC
>NZ_SMOD01000138.1 GCF_004353905.1 Paraburkholderia guartelaensis
CAACAACTGACGCCGGAGCCGCACCCCATCTCCGCTGGCAAATCTCGCCAGCGGATACCGGTCTTCAGCACGAACAAGATGCCGGTCAGCGCAGCCCGATCCGGTACCGGTTTGCGGCCCGGATGCTTGAAGCGCCGTGGCTTCGCTGGTGGTAGCAGCGGCTCGATCAGTGCCCACAGTTCGTCGTCGATGATTGGTTTGCCCATCTCCTCGATCCTGTTGATACGACGATCGAGGTTAACAGGTTGCGTTACGGGTTAACAGCCCCTATGAACTCTTTTTGAAACCGTCTCTTAGCGTAGGCGAAGGGGCGCACCGTTTATAGCACCGGCGATGCGCAATCTTAAACAGTTACCAACTAACGATCTCATCAAGCCGCTTATCGAGCGCCGTCAACCCGTTCTTCTGTAGTTCGCGAACGCAGCGGCGAATTGCCTTCGCATGACGTTCGGCCGCATGCATCTGGAATGCCGAGTTTGTCAGCGACATCCGCCACGCTTAATTTTTCGCCGTAGTCTTTCACGTCCGCAGTGGCGAGTTGGTCGAAGATTTTCTCCGCTTCGCCCAGTTTCGTGCCACCGAATAGATCCTTTAACTTGCCCCGTACATGTGTGTGGTACACCTCGCCGATCTTGCCGCAGCCGAACCTTAGTTTTTGGTACTCTCGGCCGGTCTTCAACGCTTTGTATTTTGCCGCCAGTTTCCTAAACTTTTTATCAGCCTTCGGATCGGTGAAATCGAAGTCCCTGAACTTTGTAATCCACCGAGCAAGGCTTTCATTGGCGTCGAGTATCCTTTTGCAGATTCTTCGAAGCCGCGGGCGGCTTCCTTGAAATCTGGAATTGCTATGCCGAACAAGGGCTTGAGCAGCTTGATTACCTTTTCCACCGCACACAAGCCGAGATCGGCTTCCTCAAATGCCGACTTTTCTTCTTTCGACATCCACCCTCCTTTCCACGGCCGTGATTGCCGCGCTCGTCTGCCAGTTTACGGCTTGCGCGCGTCGCTAGCCGTGCCTCACCTTCCCTTCCGCGTACGCTTGTTTATAGGCAACAGCTTGCTGAACTGCTAGATGAATAACGCGGACAATCAACGCGTGTGACTTGAATGGGGGCGGTAGATTGTCCGGGCCGAGTTTCAGCAGGTAAGTGCCCAGCCCGTCGAGAAAGCCACTCCTGGCGCTGACGACAGATCGGAGCAGCGGTGCGCGCCGGGATACGAGCGCCAATATCAGGCGCGTGACAAAAGTCGGAATCCTGGCTCTGCGCCGTTCGTCGGCTACGTACGATGCGAAGAGCGCCGTGATGGCGTCGGAATCGGCTGGCAGGGCGAAACGCGGGTCAGTGATGTCGATCACGGGCAGGCGCTGGCCCTGCACCGTACTCGCGCAGGTCATTGGCCGTTGGGTGTTCCGCTTCGCTGTGGGGTTCATCGTCGACATTTTGCGCTTCCTCCTTTCATCGCGTGTCGCCCGGCGTCCGGTCTGTGCATCGCGCCTCGGATAAAATGCAGGGACTGTGACACTGGCCGGAGAGGCTTCCCGGAGGCGCGGCGTCGCGCTGAACGTCGGCGGCAATGGCGAAGCGGGTGAACTGCATTGCGGTTGCCGCATACCCCACGGACATACCATGAAATTCGATCATCCTGATCCCGAACTCAACAATCCGTTGACTGACGAAGAGCTGGAATTCCTCGAACGCTTTCTTTCGGGCAATGCCGTCTGCAACGATGCGATGGGTGCGGTCATGTTGCATGGCT
>NZ_SMOD01000139.1 GCF_004353905.1 Paraburkholderia guartelaensis
TGTGCATCACTCGACGATCTTCGAACTCAACGTCGAAAGCTACCGCCGCCGCAAGGCCGGCGACAAACAGAATGCACGGCGGCGTCAATTACACGGCGACAACCCTGCCAATCCGTTCAGCGGCCAGTTGCCTGACGACGGCAACGTTGCGCAGTAACGAAGAGCGTCAACTACACGATCATGCAACGACAACTACGAAGGAGCAACGTCAAATATGACCTGATACCGAACGACAACTACCCCGTTGACCGGCCAAAATAGTTGTCGCTGACCGGCCGTGCTGCTTGACGCTCTCTACCAAAACTGCAAAGCAATCCGCTCCCCGTTGGAGAAATCGTCGCGTCTAGCCCTTACAAATGGCTGAACTTCATGAAGTACACGAACGGCGTAGGCACGGTGGCTACTATCCTCCAACATGGCTTCGACCCGCTCTATTCCAGTGAGAATTGCCTCGATATTCGATACATTACGCCCACTGGGTTCGGCCCTGCCACGCAGAAGTGCGATCCGAAGAGCCTGCGTATCAATCTGATAGGTCTGGAAGCCCACCAATTCTCTGGCCTTGCGGTAGGCGTTCTCAATAAACTCGTCGGCGGCATCCAGCTTTGGAAGCTCGGCCATGGCAATGGCATATTGAAGCCAGAAAAGAGGCTCGTCATTGACACGCTCGTCGTAACGAAGTCGCTCGTAGATGCCAATGATGATTGAATGCGGATCACCCTTACCGCGCAACGTGCGCCGCAGACTTCCATAGGCCATCATATTGGACATCAGAATTCGATAAGGACGCTCCTTTCGGCGCTTGGCCGCCGCCAGTGTTACCTCCACCACTGCATCGGCAATCTCATCGGGTTCAATGAAATCATTGATTACAAATGATGAGAAGACGGCTGATCGCACTCGAAAACTGTCCGCCGAAAGCTCGAAAATCTCGTTCGAGAGACTTTCAAATGGCTTTAGCACCGCAAAGGGATCCGCCCCCACAACGGAGCGGACGAAGGCCGCCCCAACGGAGCCTTGGTGAGTCGCGATCAACATCGTCATAGTAAGGACACGGCGCGTAGTCCGCTTCTCGAATAAGGGTGTCAGTGCATGACGCACCCGATCGCGAATCTCCTGATTGTTGAAAAGGTCGAGAAGAATGTCCCTCAGGTCGCCCGCTCTCTCTTTGCTAGGAGGACGAAGGCCCGCGCTCTCGCAAAGCCTGCGGAATGCCCCAATCTCAGATTGTGAGAGTGCATTCAGACTAACGCGGTCGAGAGGTCTTGGCAGAAGTTCAGCTAGCTCATGGAACCTAACCTCATAAGTTCCAGTACGCAGCTCAACAACCAGTCGAGCATTTGGCAAGGCTTCACGCAGCCCCCTCAGCACATCCTGAGCCGCAGAATATTGCTCGACAAACACGACAAGCCGGTCAACACCACTAACAGGCCGCTGAAATACCGCTTAAACACGTCATCGCGCAGAGCTCGTGAGGCGTTGATAGATGGACCACTACTTGTCCCCTGGAGATCATGCGCGGCGCCGACACATTCACCGAGAGTCTGTTTTCCATGCGCAAGCTGGACGACTTCGTCCCCAAGTCGCATCCGTTGCGTTCGATCCGCGTGATGGCGAATGAAGCGCTGGCGAAGATGGATCGACAGTTCGCCCAGATGTACGAAGCGGACATAAAGGGCGGGCGGCCGAGCATCGCGCCAGAGAAGTTGCTGCGAGCCATG
>NZ_SMOD01000014.1 GCF_004353905.1 Paraburkholderia guartelaensis
GCGATTGAGATAGCCGTAGATGTAGATCTTGAGTAGCACTGCCGGGTGGTAAGACGGCCGGCCTGTGGTCGCAGGCGTGGCCCCTTCAAATCCCAAAGAAGCCAGATCGAGTTCTTCAACGAATGCGTCGACGATTCTGACCGGATTGTCTTCTGCGATGAAGTCCTCGAGACATTCCGGCAGCAGCGTCGCCTGATTGCGGTCCGCACCTTCGACAAATCGCCCCATCTTCGCCTCTCGCAACAACGGGTTGATTCAGTCTAGGCGATCGATGCGTTTTTACACAGCCTCGGCCGATTTCAGTCTCACGTACATTACATGGGATCGACTCGCGTGGTGACACCGCTATCCCAGGGATCGGACCAAGGTCCGATACCCGACGGACGGGATAGCGCATAGGCTAAAACCTCCCGTCGGGAGACTGACGCGCGGAGACCATTGGAGATTCGAACCGGAGCTGACGCCGCGAGCGGCGAATAAGTCAGCCAAGCCACTGCCGGCTGCTCTGCTCACCGCATGGACCGCATCGCTTTGCGCGCCACGATCCGCGGGAAGGAGGGGAGCTGGCCAACTGGAACGAACGATGGGTGAAAGCCGCACGCATGGGGCTGATCCTGCTGGCAGCGGCTCCTGCCTTTGCGGATGGCGGGCGCCGGCGGAGGTGGCATGCACGATGGTGTTGAACGCGGTGGCAGGCGCTGAGGAGAACACCATGAACGCAAACCCACGCGGTGTGCACACAGTCCTTGCGCTGACGTTCGCGAACGTCGAGGTAGGCGTTGTGCTGGCGGTCGCCACGGTACCCTCTGCGCGCGCGCAGGAGGAACGACCAGGGATGGCATTTCGATACGCGGGCGGGCGCAGGGGATATGCGCTTGCGGCGCGTCGGCCGCAACGAGCCGGCGGTGATTCAGGCGATGCCGGCGATTTTCGACGCGCTCGAATCGACGGTGCGAACCGATGCGCCAGGACTTTCTGTCGTGTGTTCTGATCGGGTGTATTGCACGTTTGGCGGCAGTAATTCGATGCGTGGAGTTGCGCGATGAAAAACCTCCTGAGAAACCGCAAGGCGCTCTCTGCGTTGGCGCTCGTGCTGACCGGATGTGCAGCGGGCGGCGTGCCGCAAAGCGGGCCACATCTGAGCCAAACGGAGTGCAGTGACCTTGCCGCGCTCAAGAGCAACCCGCCTGGCACGAAGGCGCAACGTCAAAGCGAAATCGCAGCCTTGAGGAAAGCGGGCTACGACCCGTCGCCATGGAACGACGACCCGAACTACCCGGATGATCTCCATGCGGCGCAGCGCCTCGTCGACCACTGGATCGAAACGGATTGCCACCAGGTTCCACCCGGATGAGCAACCCTGTGATGGCGCCCCTCGACCCGGACCGCGAGCGGCTGCAACTTGGTCAAGGGTCTGAGAGCCGGATTACGGACGTTCGAATCGATGTATTGGCCAGCCCCGTTGCGGGCCGCTGGGTGGAGGGGACGATGGATGAACACCAAACCTGGAGTTACGGCGAGCTCACAGCCGCGGTTGAAGCAGAGATCACTCGACAGTTGAAAAAAGCCCATGACGCTTCTTCAGAGGTGACGCGTAGAGCATGCCAGGATTACGCGGTTGGCGCTTACATTGCGTGGGAGTCGATCATGCGGACACATCTGACCGAGCGTCGCCTGCGGGACGCACAGCGGCTTGGCACCTTGGTGTCGCCGCCGGCGGCACTGATCCAGCCGGGGACACAGATTTCCTCGCCGCCAGATGGCGGTTAACCCGGCATTCCAGCGAGAAGGTACGACGACTCGACGGACGAGCACCGGGCCGGTCTCGCTTATTCACCTTCAGCCAGTTCACGATTCATCTCCTATTATCGGTAGGCGGACGACCTTCACGGTTTTGTGACCACTAGACAGGGCTACAGAGCAGACTATGGATAAGACGTGCTCGATTGCTGACGGTTTCCGATTCTCTCTCGTGCTCATCAAGCCGACCCATTACGACGACGACGGCTACCCGATCCAGTGGCTCCGCTCGGTTATGCCTTCCAATACACTCGCTTGTATGTATGCGCTCGCTGATGACGCGCGAAAGCGAAACCTGCTGGGCCCTGGCGTCAGCTTTGAGATCGAAACATGCGACGAAACCAACCAGCGGGTGTGGCCAGAGCGCATCATTCGTGACCTGAAGGCAAAGGGCGGAAGATCGATGATTGGTCTGGTCGGCGTCCAGTCGAACCAGTACCCGCGCGCACTCGACCTCGCCCGCCAGTTCCGTGCCGCAGGCTTGCCGGTTGCGATCGGTGGCTTCCACGTTTCTGGCTGCATCTCCATGCTGCCCGAGATGCCCGCTGAGCTTACGGAAGCGCAAGCAATGGGTGTGGCGCTCTTTGCTGGGGAGGCCGAGGAACGGCGTCTTGACGAGGTCTTGCTCGACGCATGGAATGGTGCAATGAAGCCCTTGTATAACTTCATGGACACTTTACCTTCGCTCGAAGGTGCTCCCCAGCCGTTCTTGCCGCGCAAGCATATCGAACGCACGGCAGGTACCTATACCTCGGTTGACCTCGGCCGTGGTTGCCCGTATCAGTGCTCGTTTTGTACCATCATCAATGTGCAGGGGCACAAGAGTCGCTTTCGCACTCCTGACGATCTTGAAAGGATCATCCGCGAGAACGCAACGCAGGGCATCGACCGGTTCTTCGTCACGGATGATAACTTCGCCCGCAACCACGACTGGGAAATCCTTCTCGACCGCGTCATTGAACTTCGGGAAAAGAAAGGCATTCACTGCGGCTTCACGATCCAGGTCGACACGCTCTGTCACAAGATTCCAAATTTCATCGAGAAGGCAACGCGCGCGGGTGTGCGTCGCGTGTTCATCGGGCTTGAGAATATCAATCCCGAGAATCTGATCGCGGCCAAGAAGCGGCAGAACAAGATCACCGAATACCGCGCCATGCTGCAGAAGTGGCGCGCCCACGGCGCGATTACCTACGCCGGCTATATCATCGGATTCCCGGCAGACACGAAAGAATCGATCCTGCGCGACATCGAAATCATCAAGCGTGAATTGCCAATCGACATTCTCGAATTCTTCATGCTCACCCCGCTTCCGGGCTCCGAGGATCACCAGACGATGGTAAGGAACGCTGAATGGATGGACCCGGACATCAATAAATATGACACCAACCACCGGGTCACGCACCACCCGAAAATGTCGGACGCTGAATGGGAAGAAGCGTATCGGTGCGCCTGGCGTGCGTTTTACTCGTACGAGCATATCCGCACGATCGTCAAGCGGGCAGCGCAGATCCCGAACGGCCGACCGAAGACGATCATGCGCACAATCGCCTGGTTCAGACTGATGATCGAACACGAGGGTGTGCATCCGCTCGAAGGGGGAGCCTTGCGAAGGAAGCACCGCCGTGACCGCCGTTGGGGGCTGCCGGTCGAATCGCCGTTTCGCTTCTATCCGCGATACTGGAGTGAGACCGCTGTCAAGTTGACAAAGTATCTGCGCTTCTACCTCAGGACAGAGGCTGTCCTGAGGGAAGTCATGAAGGCGCCGGAACGCTACGCCTACACGGATATCGCCATCACGCCGCTGCAGGAAGAGGAGTTCGAGCAGCTTGGACTCTTTCACGCAACAAGCGGCGGCGAGGCAGCGCTGGCTGTCCACCACCGGCGTATTGCCATCCGGTCAACGGGACCGTCTGCAGTGTGATATCGCTGACAATCTCATCCGGTTGTTAGAGTCAAGATCGGGCGAGAATGATGGCTACCCCGGTCCGCACCAGATTCAACGAAGTCTGTATGACCCGGCATCGTGAAAATCTGGGTTGCGACCGCCGTCATGCCAGTCACTGCGCTTGCCGCTTATAACCACTCTTCAACGCGTCGACAACAAGCTCGACTGCCCGAGACGATTTGCGGCGACTCGGATAATAGGCGTGATGTCCAACGAACGTGGGGAACCAGTCTTCCAGCACCCAACGCAGGCGACCGGCCCGGACATCCGCCTCAACCAGATCTTTGGGCACGTACGCGAGCCCAAACCCGCCAAGGGCCGCGTCCAGCATCTGGTAGACATTGTTGAAGGTGAGCTGCCCTTCAACCCGCACCTGCAATTCTCGCCGCCCCTTGCACAGTTCCCACGGGAGCAGTGAATCCCGCGTCGGAAGTCTGAGATTGATGCAGTTGTGCAGCGTCAGATCCTGCGGCGTCTTCGCTGGTGCGCTCGATTGCAGATAGGCTGGAGCGCCCACGATTGCCATCGTCATGTCAGGCGCGATTCGCACGGCGATCATGTCTTTGGCCACCTGGTCGCCCAGCCGCACGCCGATGTCGTACCGATCCGCGACGATGTCGGCTAACCCGTAGTCATTGACCAATTCAATCTTCAGGTCTGGATACTGGCGCAGCAATGGTTGCAGACGCGGCCAGACGTACGTGTTTGCAGCGTAGTCGGTGGTCGTGATACGGACGGTTCCGCCCGGGCTGTTCGACATCGCGCGCAAAGACTCGACCTCCGCTTCGATTTCCTGGAAGCGGGGCGCAATGGCCGCCATGAGCCGTTCGCCTGCCTCCGTCAAGGAAACACTCCGGGTGGTGCGCGTCAGCAACTGAAGGCCCATCCGCTTTTCAAGGGCGGACACGGTCCGGCTCAACGCCGACTGCGAGACCCCCAGTTGCGCCGCCGCGCGCGTGAAGTTGCGCTCACGCGCGACGTTCATGAAGCCGACCAGATCGTTGAAATCTTCTTTCAATTAATGCTCCACAGCATAAGGGCATGCCGATATTGCCACCTAGTCGCATCAATTGCCAGGCGCTAGATTAACGGCAGCTGCATATCGCTCCAAACAATACCGACGAGGAACAGTCATGGAACTGAAACGCGCGGGCTCCCAGCCCTCGAAAAAAGGCCCTGAAGAATGGTTTACGGGCACGGTGCGGCTGGACCCGCTGAACGCTCCGCCTCCGCCGGCACGCGTATCGTGCGCGAGCGTCACCTTTGAGCCTGGCGCGCGGACCAACTGGCATACCCATCCGCTCGGCCAAACCTTGATCGTTACGGCGGGCTGCGGCTGGACCCAATGCGAAGGCGAGCCGCGAGTCGAAATCCGCGCCGGTGACGTGATCTGGTGCCCGCCTGGCCACAAGCACTGGCATGGCGCGACCTCGACGACCGCAATGACGCATATCGCCATTCAGGAAGCGCTCGACGGCAAGAACGTCGAATGGCTGGAGAGGGTGACGGACGAGCAGTACCTCGGCAGCGGCGAGCAGATGTAACGCAGGTCTCGAGAGCGCGCCATCAAACCGGGATGCGTCTCCTGGCGCGCGTCGCTGCGGCGACAGCGGTGGCGCTCTCCTTCGCTGCCTGTACATCAATAGTAAGGACTGGAAACATGCAAACTCCGCTATCACAAGATGACCTCGCTCCCGTTTCTCCGGCTTTCGCGCGTTATACGAATCAGACCGTGCTCGGTGGCCTCTGGAAGCGACCTCAATTGTCACCGCGCGACCGGAGCATCGTGACCCTGTCGGTGCTCATCGTCCGCAACCAGACGATCGAGATGCCGTTCTACTTCCGGTTGGCACTGGATAGCGGTGTGAAGCCTGCGAGATTTCGGAAATGATCACGCATCTCGCCTTCTATTCCGGCTGGGGAAATGCAACCGGAGCGGCTGTCGTCGCGAAGCGCATTTTCGATGAACGCGGCATTGGCACCGATCAGGTCCCTCGTGCCGATGTCGACCCGCTGCCGCTGGATGCAATCGCAGAGCGGCAACGTGAGCAGGCGGTCGAAGTGAACTTCGGCTCGGTCGCTCCCGGCGTCGTTCAATACACGACTGACGTACTTTTCCACGACCTCTGGCTGCGTCCGGGACTCGCGCCGCGCGACCGAAGCCTGGTCACGGTGAGCGCCCTGGTCGCCAGCGGTCAGGTCGCGCAAATTCCCTATCACCTCGGCCGTGCCATGGACAACGGACTGACGAAGGACGAGGCGTCCGAAGCGCTGACACAGCTCGCCTTTTACGCAGGCTGGCCAAACGTTTTTTCGGCGATGCCCGTATTCAAGGATGTATTCGCGAAGCGCGCGACGTAACAAGGGCTGCGCCAGGAGGTCAAACCCTGGAACATCCGTACAACCATCGTTTCGCCGGGGGCGGTCGCGACCGAACTGATCGAGACGATCACAGATCAGGATGTAGCCGCGGGCATGGCCAAAACATACGAGAAGGCCATTCCGGCCAGCTCGTTCGCGCGTGTGGTGGCTTTTGCCATTAGCCAGCCGGAAGACGTGGACATCAACGAAGTGCTTTTCCGGCCGACTACGCAAGCGTATTGAGCGTTACCCGGCGGGGCTCACGACTCTCGCTTGCCCCGTCTTATCGATCACAGGAGAAAGTTGTCATGCCCCATGTCATCGTTAAAGCATGGCCAGGGAAGACGGAAGAGCAGAAACGACGTCTGGCCGAGGCCATCACCCGTGATGTGATGGAGATCCTTGGCTATGGCGAAGAATCCGTCTCGGTCGGCTTCGAAGAAGTCCCTTCTGATCGATGGAAGGTGGAAGTCTATCGTCCGGACATTGAGGCACGCTCTCAAACGCTATACAAGAAACCCGGATACAGGATGTAGAGGCACCGTTCAAGTGCAAGTCAACTTTGGCGGAAGCCGCCGTGCCGTTCGTTGTTGCGACACTGATGCCGGTGTTGTAGCCTGCATCGACCATTCAATCGCTCAAGCATCACGAGATGCAAAAAGCGATTCCCAACCAACGAATGGGCCAAGCGGAATAACCTCCCAGTCGATCAAACCGAACTCGGCAAGTGGAAACGTCGCCAGGATTTGCCTGGCGCTATTGACCGAATCGCTCTCGGCAATGATGGCAACGCCGGGCCGGTCCTCGCGGAAGTAAATGTCGCGCACAAAGCCGGATTGATAGAGCTGCCAGGCGTGACGCACTTCTTCCAGCAGATGAGGTCGATACTTTTCCGGGCTCGCGCCCGGCAGCGGAATGTCGAGACAAAGCAGTCTCATCGAAAGCTCCCTGGAGTCAGTCAGCCGTTGAATGTTGCGATCGCTGCTTGCCCGGTCAAACTCCGGCTCCAGCCTTGAACTGGGCAGCCACTTCTGCCACGCGCTGGCCAAGGTGGGCAGCAGTCAGCAGATCGCTCTCGATCGGGGTTACGTCAGGCGCTGCATCGTCCGACTGGGCCATGGCGCCGAGCCAACCGCCGATCCGGTTCATGTCGTTCTTGTCGGTGCTGGCAAAGAGATCAAGGCCAACCCAGATCATTCCGTGTTGTGCAGCAAACAAAGCCATGGAGATGAGCGAACCAAGCTTGTCGCCGTGCATTGCGCCTGAGTTGGTGAAGCCTGCGGCGATCTTGTTGCGCCACTTCATGGATACCCAGGCCGGCTTTGTCGAATCCTCCATGAACTTCTTCAATCTGGACGAAAGTGAGCCGTTGTACGTGGGCGAGCCGAAAATGATGGCATCGCTGGCAGCCAGCGTTTCCCATGGTGTTTCGCCATCGGCAACCGCGATCAACTGCGCTTCGGCTCCGGGGACGCGTCGAACACCGCCGGCAACTGCCTGGGCCTGTTTTTTCGTGTGACCGTAGCCACTGTCGTAAACGATAGCTATGAGCATTTTGGATCCGCGCCATTGATAAGTTAGTGAAGTGATCGCCATTGTCGCCAGCCGTAGCCATTGCCAGAAGTCGCGATTGGGTTGGATCAACCTCAACTGGAAGTTTAGAATTGCCAGCCGCGGCAATGACAGCGTGCACGAAGCTCGTATCGGGTAACGGGAGGATGGCGTGGATTCATCGCAACGCGTTCGAGCGATCATGTCGCTTGTACAAGCAGTGGATGCAGGCAGTTTTGCGGCCGCGGGCCGTGTGCTTGGCGTCACATCGGCCGCTATAGGCAAGAACGTAGCCAGCCTGGAGAAAGCGTTAGGCGTGCGGCTGATGAACCGCACAACCCGGACGCTGAAGCTCACCGAAGAGGGAGAGGCCTTTCTCAGACAGGCTCGTGTTGCGCTGGAGGCGCTGGATGCCGCAGTGGACGCGATTGCGGCACGGCGCGCCGTACCTGGCGGAAGGGTTCGCATCTCGACAAGTTCAGCCTTCGGGCACAGCTATGTACTACCGGCGCTACCGGAGCTATTGGCCCGCTACCCAGCCCTGTCAGTCGAAGTCGATTTCGATGATCGAGTCGTCGATATCGTGCGGGATGGCTACGACATCGCTGTGAGGGGCGGCAACATCCAGGATTCTGCCCTCGTGACCCGTCCGGTCTGCCGCTTGAACGCGGTGCTTGTTGCCTCACCCGCGTACCTGGCACGGCATGGAGTGCCGCAAGCTCCAGGCGCGTTGCAATCCCATCAGCTCATAGCGCGACGGTTCCTGAGCGGCCAGGTTGTTCCATGGAGCTTCACAGCCGAGGACGGAAGCATTACCACAGTGGACCCCGCGAGCAGAGCGTCGTTGACGCTGTCTGCGCCGGAATCGCTCGCTCAGGCAGCATGCGACGGCGTCGGGATTGCCCAGGTCGGCGTCCATCTTGCCTGGGAACATCTGCTTTCTGGTGCGTTGAAGGTCGTCCTCCACAAGTCCCACCAGCCTGGAACATACGAGATGGTGATGCAGTACCCCCATCGGGCGCTGATGGCTCCACGTGTGCAGGTCACACTGAAACATCTGCTGGAGGCATTCGCGGCAGATGAAAACCTGCATGTGCCATTGGACGCGTTGAACGCTTACGTTGCTTGATGCTTTTCTGTTCGGGATACCGGGAGACCTGACAGCATTCAAGATTGGATACCGCAGGGGCTTGGAACGTTTCGATGTCTAACCCGCGCCGACACACCCTATGGGCTAGCGTTTGGATCAATGTGAATTGTCAGGACTCCGCTAGTTGTGAGTGACGGGTTTGCCGCATCTGCCGCTTCTGCATTAAATATAATGCTTCCGCTTTGCGGGGTAACGGGACCATAAGTCTTTCCATTCAACTCGACGGTCGCTGGGCACACCCGGTCACTGCCCGTCTGGTTAAACCAGAACAAAACGGACTGATGTGTCGTCACCTGTGTGCCGCTGAACGATTCCGTCGTCTGCTGGAGCGCGTGAGTTCCGCCGTCGGTTGTTGCCGAAATGGGACCTCCGCCTCTCCCGTTGTATCGACCGCCTGCATAGAAGAAGCAGACAATGTTTGACTTGGCGCCGCCTACATTCAGCGAACCGATTCCGCTCGGGTCGTCTACCTCGAAGCCCACGACGAACTCTGTCTGTCCGCTCAAGCTATAGCTTGCGGTTGCCGAATTCAGCGGAATCTCCACCGTCCCATTCGGCGCGTAGACGGTAATTCTCCACGTTATCGTTGGACTTGCCTCTGGCGCTCCAGGTTGGGGTGCCGGAGGTCAGCCGCACAGGCATCCGAGAAGCAGAACACCCGTTCCGAGCAGGCATAGTCGCATCATGGTTTTCTCCCATTAGCTACTCATTCCAGTCTTGCAGCCTCGAAAGCGGGAACTTGGGAGGGGATGTTCACACAGCGATGCTCGCCGTCCGAAAATGCTCGTGATTTACGTCGGCAAACATGCCCCACCTGGAGCTGCCTGCTACCATCCTTGCCGTGCTTTTTAATCGTATGCACAACTAGTCAATTTGACCTCCATCATCTGATGGAGGCGCTCGAATATCCGCCGTGGCACAGTGTTGCTATCGGGAAGGAGAACGTCATGGCGCATATAGCGGGCATCCTGGCCAGCCCAAGCTACACACCTTTCTGAGGGACCATTGTTCGCACCTATCGACAGCAGAAAGGGCGGCATGACGTCAGTGCGAGATATGCGGTGCCTCAGGCCGCAGCTTGGGTGGGTGCGTCGGCAACCATCTCGATGTGCTGCGCGAACCAGCGCACTTTGTCGTGCAGATTCTGGCTGAGGCTTTTTGAATTCGCCGGACTGCCAGGGAGTGGGTAATGAGTGGAATACCTTGGGCACGCTACTCAATTCATGAGCATCAGAGCCACCTTGGTTGGGACCAGACACTAAAGCCTGTGTTGACCGTGGCGCCTGGTGACACGGTCGAGTTCTTTCCCGTCGACGCATCGGGTGGGCAGTTCACTGCCAGTTCGACCGTCGACGACATTGCACGGCTGGACTTTGCGAGGGTGAACCCGGTTGTTGGCCCGATGTATATCGACGGAGCTGAACCGGGCGACGCCGTCAAGGTCACACTTTTGTCGTTTGCTCCTTCGGGCTGGGGGTGGACTGCAAACATTCCCGGCTTTGGCTTGCTCGCAGACAAGTTTCCCGAGCCAGCCCTGCACATCTGGAAATACGAGGCGGATCTGAAAACACCGGCCATGTATGGCCCCGGTGGACGTGTTCCCTTAAAGCCGTTTTGCGGCACGATCGGCCTCGCCCCGGGAGAACCGGGTTTGCACAGCGTGATTCCACCACGTCGCGTCGGCGGCAACATGGATATCCGCGACATCGGCGCGGGCACAGAACTCTATCTCCCCGTGGAGGTGGAGGGCGCGCTATTCTCGGTGGGTGACACGCACGCCGCACAAGGTGACGGCGAGGTCTGCGGGACGGCCATCGAGAGCCCCGTAGCACTGACGGCGAAATTCGAACTGGTCAAAAAGGCGAACCTCGCGTTTCCTCGCTTTACAACGCCGGGCCCTGTCAGCCGTCATCTCGATACGAAGGGCTACGAAGTCACCACCGGCATCGGTCCAGATCTGATGGAAGGTGCTCGGGCTGCCGTCTCCGGCATGATCGACGTTCTGACGCGAGAACATCACATCAGCGCAATCGATGCTTACCTGTTGTGCAGCGTTTGCGCCGACCTGCGCATCAGCGAGATCGTCGACCGGCCTAACTGGATTGTCTCCCTCTACTTCCCGCGAATCGTATTCGAATGAGTTCTCAAAAGCGGTGCGCCGCTCGTCCCGCCACGCGAATGAGACCGCCACGCGGACTGTCGATGTCGGCGATCAGAGAGAGCGAGAACGATACGGTAATTGGCAAAACGAACAGCAGTACGCGTCGCCCGCTCTTGCTGCGCACGCGAGAGGCTTTAATCGAGGTCGAGCCTTGCCCCCATCTCGACCACGCGATTAGGCGGCACGCGCAGGTGGGTGGTCGCGTCCAGTTCGTTCCTGCGCAGCAGGATAAACAGACTCAACAGCAACCGCCGTCCGAAGTTCAGGCCCGGACATACGGTGAGCGATTCGCGCCCAAGGTAGAACGACGTAGTCATGGCGTCATAGGCTTCCTGTCCAGCTTTCTGCATGGCTTGCCGGAGGAGTTCCGGCACATCGAGCGACTCCAGATAGCCGTAGCGCCCCACAACGCGAACGAATCCCTGCTCGAAGCAATGCACGTCGAATCGCTCTTCCGGCGCCACGCGCGGGATTTCTTCGGTCAGCAACGTGAGCAGAATCACACGCCGGTGGAGGACCTGATTGTGCTTCAGGTGATGAAGCAGCGTCGTGGGCACCGAGTTACCAGCAGCCATCAGGAACACAGCTGTTCCCGTCACCCTGTATGGCGCGTCTTTCGCGAGACTTGCGATAAAGACGTCGAGCGGCAAGCCCGAATCCCCCCGTGAACGGCGCATTGTCCGTTGTCCAACCAGCCAGGACGTCGATACCAGAAACGTGAGACCGCCGATCGCCAGTGGCAACCAGCCACCATCCGCGAATTTCATTGCATTGGCGGCGACAAACGATGCGTCCACCACCATGAAAATGCCGGCGACGAGTGCGATGCGCCACACAGGCCACTTCCACCGCACGTGGGCAAACGCGGCAAACAGCATGGTGGTAATCGCCATGGTGGTGGATACCGCAATGCCAAAAGCGGCCGCAAGACTGTCTGACGTGCGGAAGAGCAGCACTACCCCAATCGTGGCGGCCATGAGAAGCCAGTTCAGACCCGGCAGATAGATCTGTCCAGCCGTGCTCGACGAAGTGTGCCTGACTGTCACGCGAGGCGAGAGGCCGAGCTGTCCCGCTTGTCGCGTGAGTGAAAACACGGCGGAGATCAGGGCCTGCGACGCGACAATGGTGGCGAGCGTCGCCAGAACCACCATGGGATACAGCCCCCACGTGGGTACGGTCGTATAGAAGGGCCGCGATGCTGCGCTGGGGTCGCGCAGCAAAAGCGCTCCCTGTCCAAGGTAGCTGGCGGTCAGGGCAGGGAGTGCCAACCCGTACCACGCCAGACGTATGGGTCTGGCGCCAAAGTGCCCCATGTCGGCGTACAGCGCCTCGCCGCCGGTCAGGCACAGCACGACGGCCCCCAGCGCGAGAAAGCCTCTGAAGCCGTTGTGCATGAAGAACGTGATGCCGTTGATCGGGTTGAATGCCGCAAGAATGCCAGGCGTTCCCGCAATGGACGCGACGCCGAGAACAAAGATCACGACAAACCAGACGGCCAGTATCGGCCCGAACGCCACACCGACCCTGCCCGACCCAAGGGGCTGGACGGCGAACAGCGCCACGAGGATCACCACTGTGATGGGCACGACATAGTGGGAGAAGGCCGGTGTGGCGACCTCGATCCCCTCGACCGCACTCAGCACGGATATCGCGGGCGTGATGACGCCATCGCCATACAGCATGGCCGTACCGAACATGGCGAGGAACACCCAACGTAGGGCGGCCCGCCGCATTTCCCGCCCTGTCCGCTCTCCCACCAGCAGCGCGAGGAGCGCCAGCAACCCGCCTTCGCCATGGTTGTCGGCCTGCATCAGAACGAGCACGTACTTGACGCTCACCATCAGGATCAGGGACCACAGGAACAGCGAGACGATTCCCACCACGTTTTCCGGCGTCGCGTGCACGCCACGCGCGCCATTGAAAGCTTCCTGCAATGCATACAAGGGACTCGTCCCAAGGTCACCGAAGACAATGCCGAGCGCGGCGAGCGCCAGCGATGCCATTGCGGTGCCGCCCCCAGCAGACGGTGGCGCATGGGGAGGACTCGCGTTTATCCCGCGCTGGTCAGCCGGATCGACGCTGGCGTTGGTCGGGTTCGACATGTTCGCTAAGGTCTTGTGGTTTTGAAACACTGCAAATCGCAGCCATCAGTGCGCGGATTTTGCATCAGTTCCGTGACGCCGCTGTTCGTAGCGTAGGTCACACGCAAAAGATTTTGCAGGCGAACCCGTTATATCGAGATCCGGGGGCGATGAATTAAGCAGCTTATGCAATCGCCCCAGGTGACACACCGGCCGCAGATTTGTCGATGGTCGCCTTCACCACCTATTCGATATTTACACCTTTTTTATTCGCGGCTGCCTAGTCTTGTCATGACCATTACGAGGGTCCGACTTCACGTCGTCATTTCCGATCCGCCAGGGGGCAGAAATGGACCTCATCTATATTGCCGGCATTGTGATTTTCCTCGGGCTCAGTGTCGCGCTTGTCATTGGTTGCGAGAAGCTTTACGGGCGTGGACCGGGAGGCCGGCCATGACCACATGGATGATCTGGCTCGCCGCTGCTGCGACGCTGCTCCTGCTCGTGTACCTCGTGTATGCGCTCCTGCGCGCGGAGGAACTCGAATGAATACCTACAACATCCTTCACGTCCTGCTTTTCATCGTAGTCCTGACTGCTGTCGCCATTCCGCTTGGTCATTACATGACCTCGGTGCTCGACGGCACGTCCGTCGTCGTGCGCAAGATCGGGCGGCCAGTCGAGCATTCGCTGTATCAGCTTGCCGGGGTGGATCCCGAAGGCGAGATGTCGTGGAAACAGTACGCGTTCGCGGTGCTGCTGTTCAATGCGCTCGGCGCATTGGCGGTGTATGGCTTTCTGCGCCTGCAACAATGGCTGCCAGCGAACCCGCAGGGCTTCGGCCCCATGACGCCCGATGCCGCATTCAATACGGCGGTGAGCTTCATCACCAACACGAACTGGCAGAACTACACGCCGGAGACAACGGTGAGCTATCTCACGCAGATGACGGCGCTCGCTGTTCAGAACTTCCTTTCCGCGGCGACCGGCATTGCCGTGGCCGTCGCGCTCATACGGGGGTTTGCGCGCCATACGACAAAGACGATCGGCAATTTCTGGGTCGACCTGACACGCTCTACGCTGTACATCCTCATACCGATCTCGTTCGTCATCGCGCTCGTGCTCGTGAGTCAGGGAGCGATCCAGAACTTCAAGGCGTACGTGGACGTGCCCACGCTGCAGGTCACGACCTACCAGGCGCCGAAGACCGACGCGCAGGGCAACCCGATCAAGGATGCAAAGGGTAACCCCGTGATGCAGGACATGAAGGCGGACAAGCAGACCATTGCGATGGGCCCGCTAGCGTCTCAGGAAGCGATCAAGATGCTCGGCACCAATGGCGGCGGATTTTTCAATGCCAATTCCGCGCATCCGTATGAGAACCCGACGCCCCTAGCGAATATTGTCCAGATGATCGCCATGCTGTGCATTGGCGCCGCGCTGTGCATCGTCTTCGGACGGATGGTCGGCGACATCCGGCAGGGCTATGCAGTGCTTGCGGCCATGACCATCGCGTTTGCGATTGGCTGCTGGGGCGAGATCTCGGCGGAGCAGGCCGGCAATCCGCTGTTCACTTCGCTGCGCGTCGACCAGGCCAGGTCGGCGCAGCAGCCAGGCGGCAACATGGAAGGCAAGGAAGTGCGATTCGGCATTGCCGATTCCGGCATTTTCACAGTTGCCACCACTTCGGCCTCGTGCGGCGCGGTCAACAATGCGCACGACTCTTTAACGCCGATGGGCGGCTTCGTGCCGATCCTGATGATGCAGCTGGGCGAGGTCGTCTATGGCGGCGTAGGCTCGGGGCTCTACGGGATGCTGGTATTCGCGCTTCTTGCGGTGTTCATCGCCGGGTTGATGATCGGTCGCACACCTGAATACATCGGCAAGAAGATCGAATCGTACGAGATGAAAATGGTATCGATCGCGGTCCTCATCATGCCGATGATCGTGCTCGTCGGCACGTCGATCGGCGTGCTGTCTCCGCTCGGCACCGCGGGCATTGCCAATCCCGGACCGCACGGTTTCTCCGAGATTCTCTACGCGTTCACTTCGGCGACGAACAACAATGGCAGCGCATTTGCGGGGCTCTCCGTCAACACGCCGTTCTATAACGTGCTGCTGGCAATCGCGATGTGGTTTGGCCGGTTCGTGCCGGCGGTCGCGGTGCTCGCCGTCGCGGGCTCGCTCGCCGAAAAGAAGCGCATTGCAGTGACCGAAGGGACCTTACCGACCCACGGCCCGCTGTTCGTTGTGCTGCTGCTCGGGGCCGTGCTCCTGATTGGCGCGCTGACGTTTGTGCCCGCGCTTGCGCTTGGGCCCGTCGCCGAGCATCTGTCGATGATTGCAGGTCACTGAGTACGAGGAAAGTATGACTACGCCCGCTCAACCGCCTGCCCACCGTCCCGACAATCTTGGCCAGGCACGCACGGCTGCACGCTCGATGTTCGATCCGGTGCTCGTGAAGCCCGCGATCGCCGAGTCCTTCAGAAAGCTCAAGCCGCGTACGCAATTGCGCAATCCCGTGATGTTTTGCGTGTACGTGGGCAGCATCCTGACGACGATACTCTGGTTTGCCGCGCTCGCGGGTCAAGCCGAGGCGCCGGCAGGCTTCATCCTGGCCATTGCGCTGTGGCTGTGGTTTACCGTGCTCTTCGCTAACTTCGCGGAAGCGCTCGCCGAAGGCCGCTCCAAGGCACAGGCAGCATCGCTGCGCAGCGCGAAGCACAACGTGATGGCGAAAAAGCTCAACGACGCGCATCCGAAATCGCCCGTCACGGTCATGGCCTCCACCGATCTGAGGAAAGGCGACGTCGTGCTGATCGAGACGGGAGACACGATTCCGGCCGATGGCGAGGTGATCGAGGGCGTCGCGTCCGTTGACGAATCGGCCATTACGGGCGAGTCCGCGCCGGTGATCCGCGAATCGGGTGGCGACTTTTCGTCGGTGACGGGCGGCACGCGCGTGCTGTCGGACTGGATCGTCGTGCGGGTCTCGGTCAATCCCGGGGAGGCATTCCTCGACCGGATGATCGCAATGGTCGAAGGAGCCAAGCGGCAGAAAACGCCAAACGAGATCGCGCTGACGATCCTGCTGGTGGCGCTGACACTCGTGCTGCTGTTCGCCACGGCGACGTTGCTGCCGTTTTCGATTTTCTCCGTGTCAGCCGCGCAGGCAGGCCACGTCGTGACCATTACGGCACTCGTGGCGCTGCTGGTTTGCCTGATTCCCACGACCATCGGCGGGCTGCTCTCCGCCATTGGCGTGGCAGGCATGAGCCGCATGATGCAGGCGAACGTAATCGCAACCTCCGGGCGCGCCGTGGAGGCTGCGGGCGACGTCGATGTGCTGCTGCTGGACAAGACCGGCACCATCACGCTGGGCAACCGGCAGGCATCGACGTTTATTCCGGGTCCCGGTGTTTCGGAGCAAGACCTCGCCGACGCGGCCCAACTGGCGTCACTTGCTGACGAAACGCCCGAAGGCCGCAGCATCGTCGTGCTCGCCAAGCAGCGCTTCAATATTCGTGAGCGCGACATGAGCGCGTTGCACGCCACGTTCCTCGGCTTCACGGCGCAGACGCGGATGAGCGGTGTCGATCTGCCGGAGCGTGAAATCCGCAAGGGCGCATCGGAGGCGATCAAGCTGTATGTCGAGTCCACCGGCGGCCGCTACCCTGGAGAAGTCAACAATGCGGTGACCGATGTCGCGAGGCGCGGGAGCACGCCCCTGGTGGTTGCCGAGAAGCCAGGCGCACACGGAACTACTGAAGGTGGCCCAGCACGCGTGCTCGGCGTGATCGAGCTGAAGGACATCGTCAAGGGGGGTATCAAGGAGCGCTTTGCCGAATTGCGCAAAATGGGCATCCGGACGGTCATGATTACCGGCGACAACCGGCTCACGGCCGCAGCCATTGCCGCAGAGGCCGGCGTCGATGACTTCCTCGCCGAAGCGACACCCGAGGCGAAGCTCAAGATGATCCGCGAACATCAGTCGGCCGGGCGCCTCGTAGCGATGACGGGCGACGGCACCAACGACGCGCCGGCGCTCGCACAGGCTGACGTCGCAGTGGCGATGAACAGCGGCACGCAGGCGGCGAAGGAAGCGGGCAACATGGTCGATCTCGATTCGAACCCGACGAAGCTGATCGAAATCGTCGAGATCGGCAAGCAAATGCTGATGACGCGCGGCTCGCTTACGACGTTCTCTATTGCGAACGACGTCGCGAAGTATTTCGCGATCATTCCGGCGGCCTTCGCCTCGACTTACCCGAAGCTGCGCGTCCTGGACGTGATGCATCTCACCTCGCCGTCATCGGCCATTTTGTCCGCGGTGATCTTCAACGCGCTGATCATCGTCGCGCTCATCCCGCTTGCGCTCAAGGGCGTTCAATATCGCGCGCTCGGCGCAGCCGCTGTTTTGCGCCGGAACCTGCTGATCTACGGGCTTGGCGGCATCCTGTTGCCATTCCCGTTCATCAAGCTGATCGATGTCGTGCTTACCGCATTTGGATGGGTCTGAACCATGAACAATTCCTTGCGCCCCGTGCTGGTGTTGTTTGTGTTGCTGACGGTAATCACGGGCGGCATCTACCCGCTCGTGGTGACGGCAGTGTCCCAGGCCGTGTTTTCGCACCAGGCCAACGGCAGCCTGATAGAAAAGAGCGGCAAGCCGGTCGGCTCCGAGCTGATCGGCCAGCAGTTCGACGCACCGTACTACTTCTGGGGCCGCGTCTCGGCTACGACACCGAACCCTTATAACGCACAGAATTCCGGCGGCTCGAACCTCGGTCCGACGAACCCGGCTCTTGCCGACGAAGTGAAGGGGCGCATCGCGGCGCTGCACGATGCCGACCCGTCGAACACGACGCCGCCTCCGGTGGATCTCGTGACTTCTTCGGGCAGCGGGCTGGACCCCGACATCACCCCGGCTGCGGCGGCGTATCAGGCGGCGCGCGTGGCTAAAGCCCGTGGGCTGACGCTCGAGCAGATCAACGGACTGATCGCACAGAACACTTCCAGGCGGCAGTTCGGCATATTCGGGGAGCCTCGAGTGAATGTGTTGACGCTGAATCTCGCGCTCGACGGGATCAAGCCGATGCATTGAGGTTTTGCTGGCACGGCGTGACCCGGCCAGCGCGCGTGCCATCAATAGAAGGAAAATGGGATGACTCGCAAGGAGACGTGCGATGAACCGGCCCGATCCCGACGAACTGCTGGACCGGATGCAGCGCGATGAAGAGAGAAGTCAGCGAGGACGGCTCAAGATATTCTTTGGCGCCTCGGCCGGCGTCGGCAAGACGTTTGCGATGCTGCAGGCTGCGCGGCGCCGCAAGGACGAAGGCGCCGACGTCGTCGTGGGGATCGTCGAAACGCATGGTCGCAAGGAGACGGTCGCACTGATCGAAGGCCTGGAGGTCATCGCACCGGCGCGCATTGAGTATCGCGGCCGTCTGCTTGCCGAGTTCGATCTCGACGCCGCGCTTGCGCGCAAGCCGCAACTGATCCTCGTCGACGAACTCGCGCATTCGAACGTCCAGGGCAGCCGGCATCCGAAGCGCTGGCAGGACGTGCAGGAACTGCTGGATGCCGGCATCGATGTGTTCACAACGGTCAACGTCCAGCATCTCGAGAGCCTGAACGACGTGGTCGGCCAGATCACGGGCATCCGCGTATGGGAGACAGTACCCGATCGCGTGTTCGATCTCGCCGACGAGGTGACGCTGGTCGATCTGCCGCCTGAGGAACTGCTTGACCGGCTGCGCGAAGGCAAGGTTTACATGCCGCAGCAGGCGGAGCATGCGGTCCGCAATTTCTTTCGCAAGGGCAATCTGATCGCGCTGCGCGAACTTGCGTTGCGCCGCACGGCTGACCGCGTCGATGCGCAGATGCGCGAGTACCGCGCCGATCAGTCGATCGAGCGGATCTGGCAGGCGCGCGAGCGCATCATCGTGTGCGTCGGCGCGGGCCAGGAGAGCAGCAATCTCGTGCGAGCGGCGGCGCGCCTCGCTGCGAACCAGAAAGCGGATTGGCTGGCGGTCTACGTCGAGACGCCCAGGCTTGCGCGGCTGCCCGATGCCGTTCGCAAGCGCACGCTCGACGCGCTCAAGCTCGCTTCTGAGCTGGGCGCGGAAACTGTCACGCTGCAGGGCGACGAGGTCGCGCCCACGGTGCTGGCCTATGCTCGCATGCGCAACGTATCGAAGCTGGTGGTGGGCGCGTCATCGGTGAGGGGATGGCGCGCGCGCCTCAGTCCGTCCGTTGCTCAGCAAATGGTCTGGTCGGTTCGCGATATCGACCTCACGCTCGTCAACTCCGGTGCGGTGCGCGAAGCCGCGGAGCGCCACGATGCCGTGAGCGGGTTTGCGGGCCCCGATTCGGGAGCCCACCGCTCCACGCCCGCTTCGTACGCCTACGCATTCGCGATCTGTGCGGCCATTACGGCAATCGCCAGCATGCTGCTTGACCGGATCGCGCAGACCAATCTCGTGATGCTCTACCTGCTCGGCGCTGTTTTCACGGCCGCACGGCTCGGGCGCGGGCCAGGTGTGCTGTTCTCGTTTCTTGGCGTGGCGGCGTTCGACTTCTTTTTCGTGCCGCCGCGCATGTCGTTCACGGTCGCCGATACACAATATCTGCTCACGTTCGGCGTGATGCTGGTGACGTCGCTGATGATCAGTCACCTGACGGCGAGCCTCAAGCGCCAGGCGCATCTCGCCACGCTGCGCGAGCGCCGCACGGGGGCGATGTTCGCGATGACGCGCGAACTGGGTGGCGCATTGATGACGGATCAGATCATCGAGATCGGCATGCGTCACGTGAGCGAAGTGTTCCAGGCGCGCACGGCGATCCTGTTGCCGGATAGCCTGGAGAAGGTGCGGCCCAAGGTCGAGAATCCCGATCCGGCGACCGCGCTCAACGAGGTCGATCTCGATATCGCGCAATGGGTTTATGACCAGCAGAAACAGGCGGGTCACGGTACGGAGACCCTTCCTGCCGCGACGGCGCTGTACCTGCCGCTCAAGGCGCCGATGCGCACGCGCGGCGTGATCGCGTTGCTGTCTGAGCGCATGGCGGAGTTCGCAGTGCCCGAGCAGCGGCGCATGCTCGAGAGCTTCGTCGCGCAGATCGCGCTCGCGCTCGAACGGGTGCACTACGTCGAGATCGCGCAGGACGCACTCGTCAGCATGGAATCGGAACGACTGCGCAACTCGTTGCTGTCCGCGATTTCCCATGACCTGCGCACGCCGCTCACGGCTATCGTGGGGTTCGCATCGGTGCTTGCCGAGCAGGGCGTGGCCGTGTCGGGCGGCCCCAGGGCACAGGATCTGTCGGAGGCGATCCGCGAGGAGGCGCTGAGGATGAATGGACTCGTCATCAATCTGCTCGACATGGCGCGTCTTCAGGAAGGCAGCATGCGGCTGAACCGGCAGTGGTCGTCGATCGAGGAGGTGATCGGCGCTGCGCTGGCCGGCTGCCGGCGCTTGCTGGGGGACCGCGAGGTTCAGGCACGGGTGCCCGCGGATCTCCCCCTTCTGCAGCTCGACGCGGTACTCGTCGAACGGCTCTGCGCGAATCTGCTCGAGAACGCGGCCAAATATACGCCCGCCGGGACGCCGCTAACCATTGATGCGTCCATGCTGCAGGAAGAGGCACACCGGTACGTGCGGGTCGAGGTCTCTGATAGCGGGCCGGGGCTGCCTGCGGGAATGGAATCACGGGTGTTCGACAAGTTCACCCGTGGCGAGAAGGAGTCGGCGCAGCCGGGCATGGGGCTGGGACTTGCCATCAGCCGCGCGATCGTCGAAGCGCACGGGGGCAGGATAGGTGCGTCGAACCGCACCGATATGAACGGTAAAGTGCTTGGCGCCTGTTTCTGGTTCATGCTGCCCGCGGATGAAACTCCGCCGACGGAAACCGACGTCCCGGAACTGCCCGGCACGGGGACGTCCCAGAGCCCGTCGTCGGACGTCTCCGGCGGTACCGTGAATCGCCTGTGATGTCATGAGCGATCCGGCCGTTACGGTTGTCCTGATCGAGGATGACAGGCAGATTCGCCGGTATGTGCGAGCTGCACTGGAAAGCGAGGTAATGCGCGTGTTCGATGCGAGCACCGGGCAGGAGGGGCTCGCCATCACCGCCACCGCCAGACCGGATCTGGTGATCATCGATCCGGTGTTGCCGGATATCGATGGTGTGGAGGTGATCCGGCAACTGCGCGGCTGGTCCGCTGTGCCGGTCATCGTGCTGTCGGCCCGCTCGCGGGAAAACGACAAGGTGATGGCGCTCGATGCCGGGGCTGACGACTACATGACCACGCCATTCGGTATCGCCGAATTGCTGGCGCGAATCCGGGCGCACCTGCGCAGACAGGATCGCTTGGTGACCCCGGATTCGGCGAGGGTATCGTTCGGCGCGGTGACGATCGATCTGGCGGCGAGGTCGGTACAGCGCAACGGCGAGACGATCCATTTGTCGCCCATCGAGTATCGCCTGCTGGTCACGCTCGTTCGCCATGCAGGCTGTGTGCTCACCCATCGCCAACTGCTGGAGCAGGTGTGGGGGCCCGCCCATGCGCAAAACGCGAACTATCTGCGGATCTATATGGGAAACCTCCGCCACAAACTCGAGCGGAACCCGGCGCGGCCAGAACACATCGTGACGGAGACGGGCGTTGGGTATTGCCTGGTCGGTGTCAGGTGAGCAGCGATGTTAACGGGATTTTTACACGCGCTCCTCGTACTTTTACGTGATCCTGGCGAGGTCCGTGATTCAATCAAGCTGAAATTGACTTACCGGTGAGGTTGGCTGTGCTGAAACTGCTTATCCCCGTGCTCGGGACCAAAGGGGCAACCGAAGCGGCGCGTCACGGAGCGTTCCTGTTTGCGGAGCGATGCGTATCCGAGGTCGAGATCGTCGAAGTGCTCGACGATGTCGCGCAAGGCCGCGCCGTAGCGTTTCATTCACCGGCGGCACTGCACCGACGGGAGAAGCAGGCGGCGCTCGATGCGCTCATGCAGACGCGGGCGATTCTCGATGATGCTGGCGTCCCGTACACATGGAAACGCGTGTTCGGGCCTGCGGAGCGCACCATCGCACAGTGTGCGGAGAAGGGCCATGCGGATATCGTGGTGCTTGACGCAAGCCACCTCGGCTTTTTCCACAGATGGGCGGTCCTCGCCAGGCTATGGCGACTGACTTCCACACCAGTCACGATGCTCCACTGAAGTCTGCATCGCGCTGGGCGTAGCGTTACACGATTCGCAATCGCCGCAGGAGCACGGTCATCGTCGTGCCCTGAACGAAAATCGAAAAGGCGACTACGGCAAAGGACACGGTGACGATTTCTTCGCGACGCGGCACGCCGGGCGGCAAGCCCATTGCGAGCGCCAGGGCGAGAGCACCGCGCATTCCGCCCCAGAACAGGATATGTTGATGCCGCACGTCGATGCGCAGCGACGTGCGCGAGAAGAGCATGCAGCACGGGTAGACAGCCACAGCGCGGGCCAACATCACGATTACCACGGCGATGCCGATCGAAGCCCACACCGTTTCGTACTCCCGCTGAGCCTGCTGAATGCCAATGAAGAGAAAGATGAATGAATTTGCGGAAAATACCGCGTATTCAAGCACGTTCTCGACGGCTTCCCGGCCTCTCTTCGTCATCGGATTGACCGCATTGCGCGTCCCCATCACGAGACCCGCAACCAGCGTCGCCAGCACACCGGACAGGTGAAGGTTTTCGGCGAGCAGAAACGACCCATAGGCCGCGATCATCGCAAATGCAATCTCGACGAGGTGATCGTCGGTGCGGTGTAGCAGTGACAGCACCACGTTGCCGATCAGCAAGCCACAAAGGACCGATCCGAGAAGCACGATGCCGGATATTCTCAGCACGTCGAGCGGATGAACGTGCGCGCCACCCACGAATGCCAGCACAACGCGAAAGCCTGCCGCTGCCGTCCCGTCGTTGAAGAGGCTTTCTGCCTCCATCAAATGCCTGAAGCGTCCCGCCACGCGGGCTTCCCTGAAACTCGCCAGAACAGAGACGGGATCCGTGGCGGCAATCAGCATGCCGAAGAGCAGGCCGGAAATCCATTCCCAGTGCAACAAGTAATGCATGCCCATTGCCGTTACGCCGGCTGATACGAGCACGCCGACGATAGCTAACGTCTGGACTACGACGAAGTCCCTGCGAATTTCACCCCAGCGCATATGAAACGCCGCCTCGAAAATGAGCGGCGGCAGCAGTACGTTGTAGATGAAATCTTCGTTGAGAGGGATAACGGGAAATCGGGAAGAAGCCAGGAACGAGAGGGCGATTCCAGCGATGACCAGACCGACGCTGTACGGCATATGCAAGCGCCGCACGAGCATTGCCACCAATGCTGAAACGAGCAACAGGACTTCGAAGAGGCCGACGTTAAAGTCCATCCGGACGGCTCCGGTCGGGGGGCACGGAAGTTTCGCTGCGTCTGTCCTGATTCTGCCTGTGTGTTGCGCTGTTGGGTGAATCCCGCAGTATATGCGTTACCCTGTTATCAGATCGTTGAAATCATTGAGGGCAGTTTTAGCGACACCTACGCCTCTGAGGAGGTTCCAGTCATGTCGGGTATCAAACGCATCGATCCGCACGATCCCGCTCATCAGGCCGCATCGCACAGGACAACACGCTACCCTGTGGAGCACATCTCGTTGGCGGCTGGCTCCAGGAAAGGGCAGCGCCCCTCTGCGCCGCATCGCAAGGTCGGGCGCGGCAAGGTCGGCGTCGGTGGCAAAAGCAGCGGCAAGTAGACATCTGCGACCATTGCCTTGCGGTCCTATTACAGATTGCCGGACCAATGAAAGGCAGATGGACGGTGCGCGAGATTCGCACACCGCGCATCGAGCGGGATCGTCCCTACCAAAAGGCAATTCGCCCATCCGCTTCAGAAGTCCACTGTGGCGGATGCAAACACCGTGCGCGGCGCCCCAAGCGAGATCGTGCCGTACGAGGCGACACCCGACCAGTACTTGCGATTGAACGCGTTGAGTAGGCCGGCGCGGAACGTCGTCGACTTTCCATGGATCGACATGGTGTAGCGCGCGCCGAGATCCACGGTCGTCCACGAAGGCACCGACTGTGTGTTCGCTTGATCGAAGTATTCCTGTCCCGTGAAATTGACGCCGCCGGTCAGCGTGAGGCCAGATACCCACGGAAGATCCCATTCGGTGCCCACGTTGGCCATCCATTGGGGCACGCCGACGGGGCGGTTCCCGACAGTCGAAGCGCTGTTGGTCTTCGTGAGCTCAGCATTGATGTACGTGACGCCGCCGAGCAACCGGATGCCCTTCACAGGCTCGCCTGCAAACGTCAATTCGAGCCCCTGGTTGCGCTGCTCGCTGTCTACTGCGTAAAGCGTGCCGTAGAGCTGCCCGCTCGGCTTCGTGATACGGAAAGCCGCGAGCGTCGCCATGAGGCTGTGATAGTCGAGCTTCACGCCAACTTCTTCCTGCTTTGCCTTGTACGGTGCGAATACCTGGCCCGCGTTCGAGGCCGTGGTCGGCGCGATGTCGCCGCGGCTCAGACCTTCGACGTAGTTCGCGTACAGCGACACATGCTCGACCGGCTTGAACACGATGCCGACGAGCGGCGTCACCGCGCCCTTGTCGTACGAAGACGACTTCGCGCCCGTGGTCGTGTTGAAGTTGTCCGACTGGACCTGCTGCTGCCTCACGCCTGCCGTAAGCTGCACACGATCGTTCAGCACGCTCAGCGTATCGGCGAGCGCCACACCGTAGAGCTGCGAGGACGAGACCTTGGGCACGCGCGAGGGCGAGGCGATGTCCTGTTCCGGACTGGCGATCGGCGAGTAGATGTTCGACAGGATCGCGGTACCCGAATTGCTGCCGTTGGCGATGCGATCGCCGTAAATGCTCGCCATTAGCGTGAGCGAATGCGAGACCGGGCCGGTGTCGAAGTGTGCACGCGCGCCTGTGTCCGCGCTCCAGCGATTGACCTGGAATTTCCAGTTCTGCGGCGTCGAGCGCGTGTCGCCTGCTGCGTTCAGGATCGTCGGTGTCTGGTCGGAGAGGCGCGAAACATCGGTTTTTGCGGTGCCGGCATCCGCGAAGACCGTGACGTTTTGCGTCGCGTCATATTCGGTATGCAGCAGCACGGACTGATCGAGCGACTTCCACCATCCCCACGACTGCGTGACATTGCGCGCGCCATCGGGCGCAGGCGGCACCGCGATGCCAGACGCGAGCAGGAATGGACGCGTCGGCGCGTCGATCCATTGGTACTGCTCAATGAAATCGAGCGTCGCGCGAAAGCGTTCTCCCTGATAGTCAAGCGAAAGCGCACCCACTTCCGCGCGTGACTTCTGGTTGTCGAGCGGCGTGCCGCCTTGCCGATGCAATCCGTTGAAACGGATGCCGAACTGGCGTTCGTTGCCGAACCGGCGGCTGATGTCGACGTGTCCGCCGACCTGCGAATCCGAGGTGTAGTCGAGGCCCACGCGCGTGAGGTCCTGATCGAGCGGACGCTTCGGCACGATGTTGACCACGCCGCCCACGCCGCTGTTCGGCGACATGCCGTAGAGCAGGGCGGCCGGCCCCTTGATCACCTCGACGCGCTCGACGTATTCGGGAAAGACGTGATAGTTCGGCACGACGCCGTAAACGCCATCGAACGCGAATTCGCTGATGTTGCCTTCGTTGATCGGGAATCCGCGAATAAAGAATGAGTCGGTCACGCCGCCCGTCTGGCCCGTGAAGCGGATCGACGGATCCTTGTTCAGCACGTCGGCAATCGTCGCGGCTTCCTGATCCTGTATCCGCTTCGAGGTGTAACTGGTCATGCTGAAGGGCGTGTCCATGACGTTCTTGTTGCCGAGGAGACCGACGCGGCCTCCCTTTGCCACCTGTCCACCAGCGTAGGGTGCCGGGAGTTGATCGGGTTGCGCGGCAGCCTTTACGACGACTGCGGGGAGCGTCTGCTGCGAATCCTTTGCCTCGGGTGTAGCTTGCGCGGGTTCCTCCGCATGCGAAGCCGGTGAGAAAGCAACGGTGAGCGCCCCCGTAAAGACTAGCTGCGCCGCGGTCACGAGGATTCTGGGTCGAGGCCGGGCGGGATGTCGTAGAAATTCTGTGTGGTGGCAATACGTACTGCTAATCATTGGTTGCTTCCTTGTTCTCATCATTGTTATGGCGGACCTCATGACGCTCGATGCGGATTCACCGTGTCCGGATATCCCTGCCGACCGTAGTCGCGCGCGACGCTCTGGGGCACCCGGATTCAGGTGTGACGCTCCATGCTCTCTTGCTGCCGTCCCCGATTTAAGCACTCACAGGAGAATGAGAATTATTCGCAAATGTAAGGTTATGTCAAGCGTTTTCTGAAGCCACGCGTGCAGATCGCAGAAATTGGATGGGATTTCGACGACATTCACTCTAGTTAAACAAGAAGCATTGTCATGTAATGTCGATCGGATGCCGACAGGCGCTTGATTTGCCCCCTATAAATTCGCTCGCTCCTAAGCGAAGGCCGATTGCAATATTTGTAAACGCTACTTACAATGCGAACAATTCTCGTTACGCATAGTGGGGGATCGTCGGTAGAACGACGTGTAAGACGAACCCGGTGGAATGCCGGCAGCGCGGGTGGTTCAGCGCGCACATCTTCAGCCGCAAGCCAGCGTAATGAATTCGGACTCCAAAGGGGTTTGCGCGAACCGCGCGTCCCGCGAATTGTTGAAAAGGGTAGCGCGATGAGCGCCGTACAACCGACTGTCCATGGCGAGGTGCAGGACCTCTATCAGGCCCACCATGGCTGGCTGCAGGGTTGGTTGCGTCGGCGCCTGGGCGACGCGGCCGATGCGGCGGACCTCGCTCACGACGCCTTTCTGCGCCTGATCGTCAAGCCGGCCACCATGAGCTTCGCCAGTCAGGGTGAGGCGCGCGCCTACCTGCGGACAATGGCGCAGGGCATGTGCATTGATCTCTGGCGCAGGCGCCAGGTCGAGCAGGCGTGGCTCGATACGCTCGCCGCGCAGCCGGAACCTTTCGAACCGTCGCCTGAATATCGCGCCGTCATCATCGAATCGTTGATGGAAGTTGGGGCGCTCATTGCACGCCTGTCGGAGAAGGTGCGCACGGCGTTCATCATGGCGCAGATTCACGGCATGACTACGCGTGAAATATCGGCCGAGCTTGGCGTCTCCGATCGCATGGTCCAGAAGTACCTGGCCCAGGCAATGCTGCACCTCGCGCTGTTCGACGCGGGTTTGACGCACTAGAACATGGGGAGCACGCCTCGTTTGCCCGTGACGGACGCCGTCGAGGCCGACTTCGAGAGCCTCGAGGAGGCTGCCAACTGGTACGCCGCGTTGCAGGCCGCTGGGGAAGGCGGCCAGCAGCGTAGGGCCTGGAGTGAGTGGCTTGCTGCTTCTCCCCGGCATCGCCGCGCGTGGGCGCATATCGAATCGGTCAGCCGCCGGTTCGCTCCTTTGCGGGCGCAGAGCGAGGCTGAGCGCGAGGCGGCCGCCGTCGCGGTGCGCGTCTCTGCGAAGCAGGCAGCCAGCCGCAGGCGCGTGCTTGCGTGCCTCACGGCGTTGAGCGGAGCAGGGCTGACGGCGTGGCTGACATGGCGATTCACGCCCGTGCCAGCACTGGTCGTCGCCTGGCGTTCGGATTACCACACAGGGGTTGGGGAGCAGCGGGATGTCGTGCTTGCCGACGGCACGCGTGTCTGGATCAACACGGATAGCGCGCTCGATGTCGACTATGACGATACACGCCGCCTGCTCACGCTGAAGGCCGGTGAAATCCTGGTCGACACCGGCACGGACCCGCGCGCCAGGCCGTTCTACGTCGACACCCGACATGGGCGGATGCAGGCTCTCGGCACACGTTTCACGGTGCGTCAGACGTCTTCCTTCACCGAACTGTCAGTCTTCGAAGGACTGGTGGAGATCCGAACACGCTCCGGCATCACGGAACGCGTCGGCGCCGGCAAGCAGCGCTCGTTTACCGGCGACACCATTTCCAGCGCGGTCGCGGCGGATCCCGCACGCGAGGCCTGGTCCCATGGCGTGATTCTCGCCGACGACATTTCACTGGCCATGTTGATCGATGAACTTGGCCGCTATCAGCGCGGCCACATTGGCGTCGATCCGCGCGTGGCGGACATTCGCGTCGTGGGACGTTTCCCGACCGGTAACCCGGATCAGACATTGGCGATGCTCGCTCGCGACCTGCCGATTTCGATTCGAAGAACGCTGCCGTGGTGGACGACCATCGAACCGCGATGAGCCGCAGTCGAAAAAAATTTCCAGATGAGTTCGCTTTTTTCGTCCTCGTTCGATTTGTAGATGAAAGAGGACTCATCGGACCGTCAAACGCGCGCGAGTGCAGCAGGGGAGCGGACGACGATACCGTGCGATGGGCCTCCCGAGTTCATATTCATCTCGAGGAAGAAGCGCCTTATGCGTCGCCAGCCGTTAGACCGCCGCCGGAACATCCCCGGCACAGTTCGGAGCAGCAAACAAAAAGAACCCGCGCTTGCAAAGACAAGGCGCCCGGCGCCGCGCGTAATTTGCCTCGCCGTGCTTGGCGCCCTGCTCGCGGGAGCGGGCGGCGGCATGTCGTTGGCCCATGCGCAAACAACCGGCAATGCGGCAACGAGCGCAACTGTGCGGCGATACGATGTGCCGCGCGGCCCGCTTTCGGGTGCCTTGAACCGTCTGGCCGATCAGGCCGACGTATTGATCAGCGTGCCGGGTGAACTGACTGCGGGTAAGACCAGCAATGGCGTGTCGGGTACGTACTCCGTCGACGAAGCCTTCCAGAAGCTGCTGTCCGGCACGGGCCTCGAAGCGGTGAGGCAGACCGACGGGAGCTACTCGTTTCGTTCCGCCTCCACTGGCGCGCCCGAAGCCGTGCTTCCGACAATGGCGGTTGTTGCCAGCCGGGTCGCCGAATCAGTGACGGCGCCCTATGCTGGCGGCCAGGTCGCACGTGGGGCGAGCGTCGGCTTGCTTGGCGAGCGCGACTACATGGACACGCCGTTCAGCATCGCGAGTTACACCGAAAAGCTGATTCGCGACGAGCAGTCGACAAGTGTCGCCGAACTGCTCACGACCACGGACCCTTCAGTGCGCGCGGCGATCGACAGCAGCAACCGTTACGACGCGCTGACGATTCGTGGGCTGCGCGTCGAAAACGACGAGATGTCGCTCAACGGTCTGTATGGTCTCGTACCTGACTATCGCGTCGGTCCGGACCCGATCGAGCGCGTGGAAATCCTCAAGGGACCGGGCGCGCTGCTCAATGGCATGCTGCCGCAAGGCAGCGTGGGCGGAAGCGTCAATCTGGTCACGAAGCGGGCCGACGATGAGCCGCTCACGCGCCTGACGGGTGAGTACATATCGAACTCCGTGTTCGGCGCTCACGCCGATATCGGTCGGCGCTTCGGGCCGGACAACGCATTCGGCATTCGTGTCAACGCGGCGCATCGCGAGGGCGATACACCCATCGACGAGCAATATCGCAGGAACAACGCCTTCTCCGTGGGGCTCGACTATCGCGGCCAGCGGCTGCGCGCATCGGGCGACGTCATTTACCAGGAGGACTACATGCGTGCGGCCGCGCGGGGCTACACGCCGCTGACCGGGATCGCGATGCCCGGCGCGCCCGACCCGACGATCAATCTTGCGCAGACCTTCTCGTATTCGAATTCGCACAGCCTCACGGCAATGGGGCGCGTGGAATACGACCTGACATCGAACGTGACGTTGTTCGGTGCGGTCGGCGCCAACCAGTTCGGCTACGACAAACTCGAAGATCCGGGTGCGACGCTGCTGAACGCGCAGGGCGATGCGCGCTCCACTTCGCGCTACCAGGAGGGCAAATCGCGCGCGGTTTCCGCTGAGGCCGGCGTGAGGGCGCGCTTCAAGACGGGGCCGGTGGATCATCAGTTCGTGGTCAGCGGAAGCTCGCTGCAACAGACGACCTGGTTCGGTCAGACCACCTATGGCAGCTACCTGACGAATATCTATTCGCCGGTGCGCGTGTCGAGCCCGGGCGATGCCGTGTCCTCGTCGCCGGAAGCCAAGGACAGCTCGCAAACGCTGCGCAGCATTGCCGTCGCCGATACGCTGTCGGTCATGAGCGGCATGGTGCAGTTCACGGCGGGCGTGCGCCAGCAGTGGGTCGACAGCAGCAACTACGCGGTCTCTGGCGCGACGACTTACCACTACAACCAGTCGGCGGTGACGCCTTCGTTTGCGCTCCTGATCCGACCGATCGACCAGCTGTCGTTCTACGCGAACTATATCGAAGCGCTGACACCTGGCTCCTCACCGCCCGCAGATGCCGCCAATCCAAACGCAGTCTTCGCACCGTACAAGTCGAAGCAGGTCGAAGTGGGATCCAAGCTCGATCTCGGCAACTTCGGCGCGACGCTGAGCTTTTTCCAGATCAAGGTGCCAAGCGGCGTGGTCGACCCGGTCACGAAGATCTACAGTCTCGACGGCGAGCAGCGCAACCGAGGCATCGAGCTTTCGGGCTTCGGAAAGCTCGGGCAACGCGTGCGCGTTCTCGGCGGCGCAACGTGGCTCGACGCCCGGCTCGAACGTACGCAGGGCGGCGCGTACGACGGCAACCACGCGGTTGGCGCGCCGTCATTCCAGGCCAACGTGGGCGCGGAATGGGACACGCCGTTCATTCCGGGTTTTACGCTGACTGGGCGGGTCATCTACACCGGCGAAGCCTATGTCAGCCAGGACAACCTCCAGCACGTGCCGAGCTGGACGCGCGTTGATCTCGGCGGCCGCTATACGACCAAAATCGGCGGTCGCGACATCACCCTCAGAGCCAACGTGACGAACCTGTTCAACAGGTACTACTGGCAGGCCAACCCGACGGGCTATGTCATCAGCGGGATGCCACGCACGTTCTGGGTGTCGGCGTCGGCTGACTTCTGAGGAATAACGCGGAGGCTGGCTACCTGGCATCGGCGGGGGCGAGCCAACTGGGTATCGGACTCGTACGCACCGTCATTCTCACCTCGACCTTCGACTTCTGAAACGGGCTGGCCAACGTGCCGGCATAAACCTGCTCCTGTTCATCATGTTCACTTTCGCTCTTCGTGCCCGGTCCGCTGCGACTCGCAGTTCCCACACTTCAACGACGTCTCTTCATCGGGGCATGCTGGTTGCCGCGCTTGTGTTTGCTGTGGGTGCGGCGGGCTTTTCGCATGACGTCATGGCGCAGTCCGCTCCAGCAGACTCGTCGGCGGGCATCGCGCTACACAAGCGTGTTCTCTATGTGACCAGGCTTTCCCACCGTGATCGCGAGGAAGATGACAAGGTACGAACCCACCTGGAATCTCGCGGCATGTCGGTCACCATGGTGGACGAAAGCACGCCGGCAAGCGCAGCGAATGGCATGGATCTGGTGATCATCTCTTCGGTGGTCAGCGCCCGCGACATGGTGGGCACGGCGTTTCGCGACGTGCCGGTTCCGCTTCTCACCTGGGAATCCGATCTCTACGATTCGTTGCGGTTCACCGGCCAGAAGAAGGGCGAAGATTTCGGCGAACTGGAGAAGGAGCACTACATCAACGTGGTCAATGCGCCGAGCCCGATCGCCGGTGGCGTACCCGCAGGAAAGCGTTGGGTCTATCCACGCGACGACGAAATGGGCTGGGGCAAGCCTGGACCCGGCGCGACGGTGATCGCGACCGTTCCCGGTGAACCGTCGCACGCCGTCGTGTTCGCCTATGAGAAGGGCGCCACCATGGATTACGACTTTATCGCGCCGGCTCGTCGAGTCGCGCTATTCCTTGGTAACCGGTCATTCGAAAAGTTGAGTGCTGACGGCGAGACATTGTTCGATGCGGCGACGGACTGGGCGCTCAGCCCGGCAGCGCTGCCGGTAGCGCGTAAATCTGCTCAATGACATCACGGGCACGGCATGCACTATGTGGCGATGCCCCTTTCCAACGGGGCAATTCAAGCCGCGCCGCTGCCAGGTCGTCGGTGCCAGCGGCCTGCCTTGCGTATCAGGAGCCGACTCTTCGTTCGTCACGTAGGACCGTGGTGAGTACCATCCCCACGCATGCAAGTGCCGATGCGGTGATGTAGACAGTCTTAAGCGATCCTAACCAGCCTGGAAAACTTCCTCCAGTCACGTTGCCCAATGTCGTGCCAAGACCCAAAAAGACATTGGCAACAGCAAACACCGTAGTCGCTGAGCGAGGGTCGACAGTCTTGCTGATATAGGCGGGAATCAGTCCGTAGATTGCGTAGAACGACAGGCCGAAACACAAGGCGGCCGCTCGCAATTGCCAGACTGCCGTATGGAAAGCGATCAGGAGGCCGGAGCCGGCGAGCGCAGCGTAGGAGAGCGCGAGGGCAATCCGCACGCCGGCCTTGTCAGCAGCCATGCCCGCCGCAAATCCGCTGAAAAGCCCGACCACACCGATGATCGACCAGACTTGCCCGATCGTTTCCAGGGAGTGCGCCTGCTCATCGACCAGGAAGCTCGACAGGTAGTTTTGCCACGGCCCGCACGCCATTCCGCTCAATGCCAGCAGTGTCCAGACGGTCAGATTGCTGCGCGTCACCAGATGCCACCGGCTGCCGGATGGGCGGCGAGTCTCTGTGCGCTGTGGCGCCTTACGGACGAAGACCTGTGGAGCGAACCGCCGAAGCGCAAGCAGTCCGCCAAGCGCAATGGCGAGCGATGTCGAGCCTGCCACGATCCATATCCACTGCCAGCTGTGCCTCGGCAACAACCACGTCACCAGCATGCCGTTCGCGAATTGCCCATAGGCCGTACCGCTGGATACAAGACCGTTGACGCGGGACCGGTAGCAAAATGGGACCGTCTCTGAAATTGCGCCGACGGTCGGGACCATCATGAAAGCCGCAGTGGCGCCAAGGCCCGCAAGAACGAGGCCGACTGACAAGACGCTCTGGACCCCTGCAAAGAACAGCAGCAACAATGCCGCCGCAGCGACGGCGCCCACGATAACCTGACCCTCGCCGAACCGCTTGACGAGGCGCGGACAAACCAGCGCCGCAATGAGGTACGCGGTCTGCGCTCCGCCGGTGACGATGCCAATCGCCGTATATTCGAACCCGAGACTGTGCCGCATCACCGGCACGATCAGGGCGAAAAGATAGAGCCCAAAACCGAACGCGACCGCTACGAAGAGCGTGAAGACGACGGCAACACTCATCGTGCGCGTGATCGACTGCGTGGTTGTGGAAGCCATCGCGGTTGTCGTCATAGCTGACCTATATCGAGAAATGTCTATATAGAAAGAATACGATATAGTTAGCTCACGTCAAGGGGATTTTGAGCCATGCCGAAAATCGACAACCTCTACGAGAGCTGGCTGCAGGACGCGCTGAATGCACTCTCAAACCGCCATCGCCTGACGATACTGATCTGGCTAACGGAGCCGGAAAAGCATTTCCCGCCGCAGCGGGACGCTGACCTTGTGAAGGACGGTGTCTGTGTGAGTTTCATCACCGAGAAGATCGGTCTGACGCAGCCCACGGTAACCACGCATATGCAAACGCTGGCAACGGCAGGGTTGGTCACCTCGAAGAAGATCAAAAACTGGGTGTACTACAAGCCTGATCGCGCGGTGATCGACCGCTTGCTCGGCGACCTGGATCGCGCGCTACGTCCTACCTGATCAGCACATAAGCCATTTGACGCGTCGGAGATTTCCGACGTATCCTCTGCGTATGACTACGACTGATGTCTTTGGGGCGATTGCGAACCCGACGCGCAGGCGCATCCTCGAAATGCTGCGCGGTGGCCCGCGTGCAGCCGGGGAGATCGCGTCCTCGTTCGCCGTGAACCGCCCGGCGATTTCCGAGCACCTGCAAGTCTTGCGCCTTGCCGGCCTCGTCACAGAGCAGGCGAGTGGACGTCAGCGCCTTTATGGATTGAACGCAGGCAGGCTGAGAGAGCTCGCGGAGTGGCTGCATCCGTTCGAGGGGTATTGGGAGCAGCGCCTCGATGCCCTCACTGAAATACTCGACAAGGATACGCAATGACAGAACCCGGACTCATCCAGCTCACGCGTTTCATTCCGCACCCGCCGGCCAGGGTCTGGACTGCCCTGACCGACCCTGCGATTCACGCCAGATGGTGGGCGGCTGGCGACGTACGCGCGGTCGTCGGGCATCGCTTCACGCTGGATATGGGACCGTGGGGCGTGCAGCCCTGTGAAGTCGTTGCCGTCGAGCATGAACGGCTGCTGTCCTATTCCTTCGCACCGGGCACGCTGAACACGACGATCACGTGGCGGCTCGAAGCCGAAGGAAGCGGTACGCGCCTGTCACTCGAGCACAAGGGCTTCGATCTCGATTCGCCGCTCGGCAAGGCGGCATTCCAAGGCATGGGCAAAGGATGGCCGGACGTCGTTCAGCGGCTTCAGGACGTCCTCGGCGCATGAGGCGCTATGGCACCGGCGCCTACCTCTAGTCGCTTCTACGTCCTCGATGCGAAGAACAGGCCTGTCGAGGTGTTCGACCGCAGCGAGTGGTCGCGCTGGATGGCAGAGAACGAATTGATCTTTCGCCGCACGTTGCTCGAAGAATCCGGCGTGACGGTCACGACACGCTTTCGCGGTGTGGCCGACACGAGGGCCGGCGAACCCGCGCTCTTCGTGACGCGAATCGCCGGAATGGAAGTGGGGGATGACAACGAGAGCTATGGCGCCAGCACGCTCGAAGAGGCGCTCGCGCGGCACGAGCGCATCGTTCGGAAAATCCTTAAGGGTCTAACCGGGCGGTGACCGGTGCGTCAATCCCCGGCTGTCTGCTGCGAACGATCCCGGCCTGGCGAGGCATCCCTTTGCGATTCGTTCCCGCGTCAACGGAAGACGTGTTCCATCTCGACTTCTGCCCGCAGATTTTCGATATCGCGATAAATAGAGGCTACGGCGACGACACGTCCGTCGCGCTTGTAGCGCAGGAAACAGTCGCGTCCTGCAATATCGCCGTCAACTGAAATCTCGTCCCAGCTCTCCGCGTGCCCGAGATAGTTGATCGGGACATCGTAGTGCTGGCTCCAGAAGAATGGCACGGCGTCGAACTGCTCACGTCCGCCAATCAAGTTCATCGCCGCCGTCTGTCCCTGGCGCTGCGCGACGACCCAGTGCTCCACGCGAATTGCCGTACCACTGTGCGGATCGGGCCAGCGAGCAATGTCGCCAGCAGCGAAGACGCCAGGTGCGCTGGTCTGCAAGCAGGCGTCGACCACCACGCCACGGTCGATCGCGAGGCCGGCTTGCTCAGCCAGTGCCAGTCGCGGCCGCACGCCGACACCGACCACCACCAGATCGGCCTCCAGGCTGCCGCCCGCTTTGAGCGATACCTGCTGCGCATCGATCGCGCTGGCGGTGTTCCCGAGGTGGAAGACGACGCCATGTTCTTCATGCAACCGCTGCACGAATTCCCCCATCTGTGGCCCCAGCACACGCTCCATCGGGCGCTGCTCCGGTGCTACGACGTGTACTTCGAGTCCACGCGCGCGCAACGACGCGGCCACTTCCAGTCCGATGAAGCTGGCTCCGATGACAACCGCGCGTCGCGAGTTCTCTGCGCGAGCGATGATGGCGCGGGAATCGGCCAACGTGCGAAGGGTATGCACATGCGGCAAATCCATGCCGGGGCCAGGCAAGCGAACCGCTTCGGCTCCCGTGGCTAAAAGTAGACGGTCGTAGGGGACCTTGCTCCCATCTGCGAGCTCCACTTCCTGCGCGGCGACGTGAAGACGCGAGACGCCGACGTTCAGCCGCAGATCGATGCGCTGGTCTGCGTAAAAAGCATCATTTCGAAGCGGCACCCACTCCTCAGGTGCGCTGCCGGCCAAATAGTCTTTGGAGAGGTTGGGACGGTCCACAGGAGGCGCCGCGTCGTCGCTCAGCATCGTGAGACTGCCCGCGTAGCCAAGGCGCCGCAGACGCTCGGCAGCAGCGAAACCTGCAGCGCCTGCGCCGACGATCACGATCTTCTGTGGCGCGCCGGCCGGCGAGGTCACGGAACCGGCGGCCGGCGCTTTTTTGTGCAGTACGACAATCTTGTCGCCCCGGATCTCCGTAGACCAGCAGGCGACAGGGCTGAGCGCAGGCGCCCGCACCGCTTCGCCCGTGCGCAGGCTGAAGCACGCGTGATGCCATGGGCACCGTACCGTCTCCCCGACGATCAACCCTTCGGCGAGCGGGCCGTGGTAGTGAGTACAGGCAGCGTCGATAGCGACGAATTCATCACCGAGCCGTGCAATCAGCACCGCATCATCACCGACGTGTCCCGACAACAGGCCAGCTTCGCCGAGAGATTCGATGGGCACGCCTTTTGCCAGATCAGGACCATTTTCATTCGATGCGTCACTACTCATGTCGACCTCCACGGGCACGTGACCCAGCTAATGCATCACCACCGGCGTCCTCGGCTGAGGCCGCTACTTTCAATGTTAGTCTTCGTTCGCGGGTCACGCGAACATGTTGTGGCATGATTTCAAACTCTGCATCTGCCGTTTCGTTCGTATTCCGCTGAAACAAGGTGGATCGATGATCGATGACGTCAACCACGGTTTCCGACGCAGCCGTTCGCACTGGCATTCGCGCAGTGCGGCGCGCCACCATGCAGCCTGCGAGATGCTCACGCGTGCTGCATGGGGCACTGTCCTGATCGCCCTGTCCGGTTGCACGGTCGGACCGAACTACCATACGCCCACGCCGCCCACGACCGGCACGTACACGTCCACGCCGCTACCCGATCAAACGGCCTCGGCGCCGGGCGCATCGGGTGTCCCGCAACAATTCGTCGCCGGCCTGGACATTCCCGCCCAGTGGTGGACGCTCTTTCATTGCGAGCCGCTCGACGTGCTGATCCGCGAAGCGCTTGCCAACAGCCCCAACGTTGCCGCGGCGCAAGCGGCGCTCAGGCAGGCCGGCGAAAATCTTCGTGCGCAAATGGGCACCACGCTGTATCCGTCCGTCGACGCGACGGCCAATGCGACGCGCGAGAAGTTCAGCGGCGTCACGTTCGGCGAGCCGCAGCTCACGGAACTGCTGAACCTCTATAACGCATCGGTGAACGTCTCGTACAACCTCGATGTGTTCGGAGGCGGAAGGCGAGAGCTCGAATCGTTGCGCTCGCAGGTCGATTATCAGGGCTATCAGTTGCAGGCTGCGTATCTCGCGTTGTCCGCGAACATCGTGACGGCGGCCATCAAGGAAGCCTCGCTGCGGGAGCAAATCGAAGCGACCGCAAGCATTGCCGACGACGAAGACGCGCAGCTCGGCATCATGCGCAAGCAACTCGCGCTGGGCGGCGTGAGTCGCGCAGCGGTGCTTGCACAGGAAACGCTGGTGGCGCAGACGCGCGCGACCTTGCCGCCGTTGCATCAGTCGCTCGACCAGACGCGTCACCAGCTCGCGGTCCTGGCCGGCAAGCCGCCGAGCGATACGGACGTGCCCGAGTTCAGGCTGTCGATGTTCACGCTGCCGCAAACGTTGCCCGTCAGCGTGCCGTCTTCGCTCGTGCGGCAGCGCCCCGACATTCTCGCCGCCGACGCCACGCTGCATCAGGCGAGCGCCCAGGTTGGCGTCGCGACGGCGAACATGTATCCGCAGCTCACGCTCTCCGCGAGTTACGGCCCGCAGGCGCTGACACCCGCGGGCCTTCTTAAGTACGCCGACATGATCTGGAGCATCGGCGCAGGCATCACACAGCCGATCTTTCACGGCGGCCAGTTGAGCGCGCAAAAGCGCGCGGCAGAAGCGGCGTTCGACGAGGCCAACGCGCAATACCGTCAAACAGTGCTGCTCGCATTCCAGAACGTCGCCGATACGTTACGCGCGCTCGAGCACGATGCAACCGGACTGAGCGCACAGACGCAAGCATGGCGAGCTGCCGGCGATTCTCTCGACCTCACGCGCGGCCAGTTTCGCATCGGCGGCGTCAGCTATCTGGCGCTGCTCGATGCACAGCGCCAATACCAGCAGACGGTTGTGAATCTCGCGCAGGCGCAGGCCGCGCGCTATGCGGACACGGCGGCGCTGTTTCAGGCGCTCGGCGGCGGATGGTGGAACGACACGGCGACGAGCCAGGCAGCCCAGCCGACCCCGGTTACGCCGAAATGAATCCTTTTGCAGTGGCCGCCCCGGCCAGGACATGACGATGACGACGAAAAAGCCGATGGCAAAGCGGATGATCATCATGCTGATCTGCGTGGGCATACTGCTCGCCGCGCTGGTCGGCTTCAATCTGTTCAGGGCGCACATGATCCAGAAGTTCATGGCGAGCAACGCTGCGCCGCCCGCCACCGTCACGGCCGCTATCGCAGGCTATCAAACATGGCAGCCGCAGCTTGTCGCAGTGGGCAGCCTGCGCGCGGTGCGCGGCGTCGACGTGACGACGGAAGTGGCCGGGCTCGTGCGCGAGATCGCGTTCAACTCGGGGCAGGAGGTGAAGACTGGCCAGGTGCTCGTGCGCCTGAACGACGATTCGGACCGCGCGCAGCTCGCGTCGTTGCAAGCAGCCGCGGACCTTGCGCAAACGGTCTACAAGCGCGACAAGGCGCAGTTCGACATTCAGGCGATTGCCAAGGCGCAGCTCGACGCCGACGCCGCCGATCTCAAGAGTAAAAGAGCCCAGGTCGATCAACAGGCCGCCCTCGTCATAAAGAAGACGATACGCGCACCGTTCGCGGGACGCGTCGGCATCACGACGGTCAATCCCGGCCAGTACCTCAATCCGGGCGATGCCATCGTCACGCTGCAAGCCATCGACCCGATCTACGCCGACTTCTTTCTGCCGCAGCAGCAGCTCGGCCAATTGCAGGTTGGCCAGGCCATCGTCGTCGATACGGATGCATTCGGCAACCGCACGTTCGACGGCAAGATCCGCTCGATCAATCCGCGCGTGGACAGTAGCACGCGCAACGTCCAGATCGAGGCGACTGTCGACAATAGCGAGCGCAAGCTGCTGCCTGGCATGTATGCGAACGTGAAGATCGATGCGGGTGGCGCGCAGCGCTATCTGACCTTGCCGCAAACGGCGATTACCTATAACCCGTATGGCGCGACCGTGTTCATCGTGAAGCCCGGCGAACATAAGAATGCACAAGGCAAGATCATGCCCGTCGCGCAACAGGTGTTCGTCACGCCGGGGCCGACGCGCGGCGACCAGGTCGCGATTCTCAAGGGCATCAGCGAAGGTACGCAGGTCGTGACGAGCGGGCAGCTGAAACTGAAAAACGGCACGCCCCTCGTGATCGACAACCGCGTGCTGCCTGCGAACAGCCCGAATCCGACGCCCCAGGAACAATAGAAGAGCGCGCGATGAAATTCACCGACATCTTCATTGAACGGCCGGTCCTCGCTTCGGTGGTGAGTCTGCTGATACTCGTGCTCGGCTTGCGCTCGCTCGCGGCGCTGAAGGTCAGCGAGTATCCGCAAACCGAAAACGGCGTGGTGACGATCACCACCGCGTACTATGGCGCGAGCGCCGACACGATGGCGGGCTTCATCACGCAGCCGCTCGAAGCCGCGATCGCACAGGCACAGGGAATAGACTACATGTCGTCGACGAGCACCACGGGTGTCTCGACGATCACCGCGACGCTGCGGCTCAACTACGACTCCAACCGCGCGCTCACAGAGATCAACACGCAGATCGCATCGGTGCGCAACCAGTTGCCGCCGCAGGCGCAACAGCCCGTGCTGACCGTGCAAGTGGGGCAAACCACCGACGCGATGTACATGGGTTTTTACAGCGACGTGCTGCCGAGCAACAACGTCACGGATTATCTGCTGCGTGTCGTGAAGCCGAAGCTCGATTCGGTCCAGGGCGTGCAGACGGCGGAAGTGCTCGGTGGCCGTCAGTTCGCGCTGCGTGCATGGCTCGACTCGAGCAGGCTCGCCGCACACAACGTGACGGCCGCCGACGTCTTCACGGCGCTCGGCAACAACAACTATCTGGCGACGCTTGGCACAACGAGAGGCCAGATGATAAGCGTCGATCTCAATGCGGGCACCGACCTGCATTCCGTCGAGGACTTCAAGAAGCTCGTCGTCACGCAGAAGAACGGCGCGATCGTGCGCCTCGAAGACGTCGCGAACGTCGTGCTCGGCGCGGACAATTACGACTTCAACGTCGCGTTCAGCGGCAAGCGATCGGTGTTCATCGGCATCAAGGTGGCGCCCGATGCGAACGTGCTCGACGTCGCGAAGCGCGTGAAAACGATCTTCCCGGATCTGCAGAGGCAGTTCCCGACGGGCATGACGGGCGACATCGTCTACGACGCGACCGACTTCATCAACACGGCGATCGTGGAAGTAGTGAAGACGTTAGTCGAGGCGCTGTTGATCGTGACTGTTGTGATCTTCCTTTTTCTTGGCAGTCTGCGTGCGGTGATCGTGCCCGTGATCGCGATGCCGCTCTCGCTGATCGGCACGTTCTTCGTGATGCAGGTGCTCGGCTATTCGATCAATCTGCTGACACTGCTTGCGCTCGTGCTCGCCATCGGCCTCGTCGTCGACGATGCGATCATCGTGGTCGAGAACGTCGACCGGCATATGAAGGAGGAGGGCAGGCAGCCTTTCGAAGCCGCACTGATCGCGGCGCGCGAACTCGGTGGCCCGATTCTCGCGATGACGGTCGTGCTGATCGCGGTGTACGTGCCGATCGGCTTTCAGGGTGGACTGACCGGCGCGCTGTTCACCGAGTTCGCGTTCACGCTCGCGGGCGCCGTCACCGTGTCGGGCGTGATCGCGCTGACGCTCTCGCCCATGATGTGCTCGCGCTTTTTCCGCATGGACCAGCAGTCGGGCCGCTTCCCGCGCTTCGTCGACCGGCAGTTCGAACGTGTGCATCATGGCTACCGGCGTCTGTTGCATGCGATGCTCGACACGTGGCCCGTGTTCGTCGTGATGGGCGCGCTGCTCCTGTGCGGCACCGTCTATCTCTTCATGACGTCGCAAACGGAGCTTGCCCCTCAGGAGGATCAGGGCATCGTGCTGTCCCAGGTCCAGGGGCCGCCGAACGCGACGATCCAGCAGATGCAGACTTACGCGGATCAGGTCTTCGATATCTCGAAGCAGTTGCCGGAATACGCGCAGATGTTCCAGCTCACGGGCGTGCCGACGCTGAACCAGGGCATCGGCGGCGTGCTCTTCAAGACGTGGGACAAGCGCAAGAAGGGGGCGACGCAATTACAGCAGGAATTGCAGCAGAAGTGGAACGGCATCGCGGGCGCGCGTATCGCCGCATTTCAGTTTCCGCCCCTGCCGGGCGCGCAAGGATTGCCCGTGCAATTCGTCATCAGCACGACGGAGCCGTTCGAGAACCTCAACGAAGTGTCGCAAGCCGTGCTGCAAAAGGCGCGCGAAAGCGGCATGTTCTTCTTCGTCGACAGCGATCTGAAGATCGACAAGCCGGAAAGTGTACTGCTCGTGGACCGCGACAAAGTCGCTTCGCTCGGCCTCACGCAGAGCGATGTTGGGCAGACGTTGGGCGCGGCGCTCGGTGGGAACTTCGTCAACTACTTTTCGATTGCCGGCCGCTCGTACAAGGTGATTCCGCAGGTGCTGCAAACGGACCGGCTGAATCCGTCGCAAGTGCTCGACTATTACTTGCGCACGCCCGATGGCAGTGTGATTCCCGCTTCGACGGTTACGCATCTGAAGCGCAACGTCGTGCCCGAGTCGATCAATCACTTCCAGCAGCTGAATTCGGCCACGATCTCCGGGGTGCTCGCGCCGGGCATCTCTCAGGGCGAAGTGCTCGACTTCCTGCGCAAGGCCACCACGGACGTCGCGCCCGCGGGATACACGGCCGATTATTCGGGTCTGTCGCGACAGTTCGTGCAGGAGTCCGGCGGCTTCGTGACCACGCTGCTGTTGGCGACGATCATCGTGTTTCTCGCGCTCGCCGCTCAGTTCGAGAGCTTTCGCGATCCGGTCGTGATTCTCGTGTCGGTGCCGATGGCGCTGTTCGGCGCGCTGATCTTCATCAACGTGGGACTCACCACGCTCAACATTTACACGCAGGTGGGCCTCGTCACGCTGATGGGTCTCGTCAGCAAACACGGCATTCTGATCGTGCAGTTCGCGAATGAACTGCAACGTGCGGGACGCGGCAAGCGCGAAGCACTCGAAGAAGCGGCCGGCGTGCGCTTGCGGCCGATCCTGATGACGACGGCCGCGATGGTGCTGGGCGTCGTGCCGCTCGTGATCGCATCGGGTGCGGGTGCGGCCGGCCGCAACGCGATGGGACTCGTGATTTTCACGGGGATGTCGATCGGCACGCTGTTCACGCTGTTCGTCGTGCCCGCGATGTATATGTTCCTCGCCGCGGACCATCATCGGGACAGGGAGCATCCGGAGCAGGCCTGAGCAACCGAAGAGAGTTCAGGATTTTCTGGACGTTTTCGCCACAAATGGTGTGGGGATGTGCTGAACCTTCTCGCTGCCACACTTCGGGCAAGGCGGATGAGCGGATGCATGTTCAGCAAGATGCTCGGCATGCTCGAACATCTCACCACATTTCTCGCACCTGTACTGGTAAGTCGGCATGGTATTCCTCTAACGAGAATCCGGGCGACAACCCATTCTAGTGCAGGAAATGGGAGCGCTCTTCGGTGTCAATCCGAGCCGCAAGCTAGTGCTTGCGATGCATCCAGCTCATATGGTGCGTGTCGAGCCACTCGCTCAGGCTCTCTCCCTGGTGTTCGCGCCTGTAGCGACGGGACAAGGCCATGGCAACGACAACGAGAACCACAAGGCCAACCCAAAAACTGATCATTGACTGAGTCATGGCAGCCTCCTTCGGGAATGCGACCATGCCTGAATTCTAGTGCCGAGGCGGCGGAATTCGCCTCGAAAGTTGTTGTGGCGCTCAGCAGGGATCGCGTCCGCCGGACCCAGTGGTATGTCGATTCCCATTGCCTAAAATGAAGTGTTGCGAGGGCCGGGGCAGCAGGGCCGTACCCCACGCGGCTCTCCCGAACGTTACCGTGATGGTGGCGAGTTATGTAGTGCTTGCACAATTCACTGATCAGGGCATATGAGCGCTCGCTGCGCTGCGCGGGCGACGCTACCGATGTTTTCCTATCGAGGAGGTCAAATGAACACCAAGGACAAAGGCAACGTGCGTGCATTCGTGCAGACGGCCGAACAGATCGGCGGATGGGTGTGGGTTATCTCGCTCGTCGACTTCGATGCGCGTGAAGTGCGGCGCTCGCTCGTAGCCGAAGAACCCTTCGCCACGGAGCGCGCGGCGAGAGACGCGGGCAATGCTCGTCTCGAAGCGCTCGCACACGATCAGTAACTGCGCAGGGCCCACTCAGGCGGGTGTAATGTTCTGATTCATGTGGAAGACGTTGTCGGGATCGTACCGGCGTTTGATGGAAGCCAGCCGCGCATAATTATTGCCGTAGGCTTCCTTCACGCGTTCGTCGCCTTCATCACCGAGGTTGTTTGCATAGACGCCTCCGGATGAATACGGCCTTAGCGCGTCCCATATGCTGCGCGCCCATTGGACGTTCGCCGCATCTTCGGCGGCATCGTTCCAGATGGCGACGGGAAAGCAGTCAAAGCTCGCGTTGCGATGCGGGTACGCGGTCGCGGACCCGGCGACGCGGGCAATGGCGCCCCCTACGTGCTGAAAGACCAAAAGCGATGACGGCGAAGGCGAGCGTTCATAGGCGTCCAATACAGCGTCGATCGCTCCGTCTTCGATCTCTCTCAGGAATTGCGCCTTCCAGTAGTACCTCCGGCCTCGCGGAAACACGCTGTCGCCGTTCGATTGAATCTGCAGGTAGGGCACACGCTCGAGGCGGCAGTCGACGGAAGAGCCTGACTGCATCAGTGCATCGAGAACCTGTCGACCGGAATCGGGGGCGCCGACATAGCACGCCGATATGCTGAAGAATCGCTCTCCGGAAGGATTGGCGACGAACGCAGCGTCTGCGCTGACCTCATCCGGTGCACTCCGCGCAAACTGATCGTAAAAGCGCAACGCGGCGCGTGCCTGCTCGAACGGGTACAGCAAAGAGCAGACGAGCAACTCGGGATCCAGCGGGTGCAGCCGCAAATGAAAAGCTGTCGCTATGCCGAAGTTGCCTCCGCCGCCCCGGACAGCCCAGAACAGGTCGGAATGTTCGCGGTCGCTGGCCACCAGTTTTTGTCCGTCGGCCGTGACCATTTCGACGGCGACGAGGTTGTCGCAAGTCAGTCCGTATTTGCGGCCGAGCTTGCCGAATCCGCCACCCAACGTCAGGCCGGCAAGGCCCGTGTCGCTGATCACACCCGTTGTCGTCGCGAGGCCGTGGGCCATTGTGGCCCGATCGAACTCTCCGAGGTTCAGGCCCGCCTCCGCGCGCACCACGCGCCGATCAGCGTCGACGTCAATCCGCTTCATGCGGGAGAGGTCGATGACAATACCGGCATCGCAGACTGAAAGTCCCGCCACGTTGTGACCGCCGCTGCGCACTGCAACCCGCACATCAATCGACCTGGCAAAGCGCACGGCTGCGACCACGTCGTCGGCGTCAGCACAGTAGACGATCATTGCCGGCCGCTTGTCGACTGTCCCGTTCCATACCCGGCGCGCCTCGTCGTAGTCCGGATCGCGAGGCATGACCAGCGTGCCGTGAAGCGTGCGACGCAATTGCTCGCATTGACGCGAGGCAGCGTCGATTTCGCCCTTCAAGACAGGTGACGAATTTGTTTCGGTGCTCATCTTGCCTCCTTCGTGCTCGCTCGCGCTGAAGCCGAAATTCAAGGTTCGGTCGCTTGATCGTTGCACTCCCCACGCGTCGAAGCAAAATGAAAGAATTCAGCTTTCAGATGAGAAAATTTCACCTAGACTGAACAGATGCGAAAGTTGCCTCCCTTGCGCTCGTTGCAGGCGTTCGAGGCGGTAGCGCGGCATCGCAGTTTCAAGGACGCCGCGCAAGAGCTGAACGTGACGCCGACGGCCCTGAGTCACCAGATCCGCACGCTGGAAGAAGCGTGTGGCCGTCAACTCTTTGCGCGTCGGCCGCGCCCCATTCGACTCACTACTGCCGGACAACTTCTGTATCCGGCGCTGCGCAGGGGATTCGATTCATTCGCAGACGCGCTCTCGACGGTTGCCGAAACGGGCGGCACGGTCGCGCTACGGATCACCAGCCCAAACGCCTTCGCGAGCCGTTGGCTGGTTCCGCGGTTGTCACAATGGCACGAGTTGCACCCCGACATTCCGCTGCAGATTATCGGCACCGATGCGGTCCTCGACCTGGACGCGGGCGAGGCCGACGTCGCGATACGCTACGCACACGCGGCGCCAAAAGGTCTGGTCTGTAAAGAGATCGCGCGAGACGCGTTCTACCCTGTGGCTAGCCCCGGCCTCCTCGGGACAGAAAATCCACGCCCGATAGCGGCAATCGACCTGCTTCGATTTCCCCTGATCCATTACGAGTGGACGAACGGAGATCCCGAAGCGCCTTCCTGGCCGCGCTGGTTTTCTGCTTCGGGTGTGCCGGTATCCGCATACACGCCTCTTCGCAGCAAGCGTGACTTGCGCTTTCGGGAAGAGCTCCATGCGATCGACGCTGTGCTCGCCGGTCAGGGAATCGCTCTGTGCAGCGACATCGTATTGGAGCGAGCATTGCTGAGTGGAGCGCTCGTGAAAGTGCTTCCTGTTGCGTTGCCTGGCTATGGCTTCTACGTCGCCCATCTCGCGGAGCATGCGACGTCCAGTGCAGTTCGCACCTTTGTAGAGTGGGTCACCGCCGCGCGTCGCGCTTAGGAACGGCCAGTTTCTTGCGGAAGGCAACGTGCATCCGTTTGCACATCGTCGTGTCGCCGATCAGGGCGGATTGCCATTTGGGCGAAATGGCAAAGCAAGGTCAGCATCACCGCTGCTATCAATTGCAGGGTATCCAGATCGACCCAACTCAGCCAGAAGACTCGGCACCGACTCAGCGACCACTTCGCGGTCAAACGATCCTTTCATGGGCACGGCAAGGGCTCACCGGGCGGGCTCTGCCAGATCCTCTTCCACGAAGCGCAAGATCGCCTCGACGAGCGCCTCGCGTGGATAGGCATTCTGTGTCACGAAGAGCGCCCCGATCGTCGGATGCGTGCGGGCAACCGGCACGGCTAGCGCCCAATGATCCGCATTCACGTAGGCGAGAAGCGTGCTGCCGGGTACAACCTCATCGTAGAAGATGACCTGGCTGTCGTTTCGCGAATCGACGCGTGAGAGCTTGTTGTAGCTCGATTTCAGGATGGACGAGACGCGTTCCGGCTGCGGGAATGTCACGATCGAGTAGTACCGCAGATCGCCTGGAAGAGGGTGTTGCGCGAGCCACATCTTGCGCGTGGCCGGCCTCAGGCTCTGCACACCGCCGCCATCGCCCGAGTTGCAGGTTGCCCCCGGAAAGTATCGCAGCAGGTCCGCCTCGTATTGTTTGGCGTTGTTGGCAAGCGGAGATCCGCCGATCGCACCGGCTGCACTCACCATCGCCGCGATACGGCTTCGAATTTCCGGGTAGGCGACCAGCGCTTCGAGAATGTCGGGAGCCCCCTTTGAATAGCCAATCAGGACGATGCGCGGTGCACCCTCGAGCGCTGGCATCGCCATGATCGCGTCGCGAATCTGGCGGGCGTTATGGGTGGAACTCGACAGCGCATCGACGTCGAGCAGCGTTGCGTCGAAGCCGAACTGGCGCAGATGCGTCACGACGGAGTTGGGTGGATCCAGCCACGGTTTGAAACAGCCGTAGCCGATTCCCGGCACGACGACTGCGATGAGGTGACGTCGCGATTGCCCCAGATCGACAGGCTTGCCGGTGCCGTCCGGCTCGTTGCCCACTCGGGTCAGTGCGTCTTCACAGGGCCGGTAGTCCGGTAGTGCCGGGCCGCGCGCTGCGAGCACTGCGCAATAGACCTCCCTGAAGCGCCCCCGCTTGTCCACTACGCCGGCCTGGGACGCGGGCACGAGAGCCAGTGGTGGCGTATCGGTCGAATACGGCGTCAGCGGTTTCGTCGCGCATGCGACCAGCAGAATTCCTGCCGTTATCGTCGCCAGCGCGACGCGGGCCCGGCACGCTACACCCATGACGGTGTCGTGGCGTTTCGGTGCGAAGGGCCATGCCATGAGTCTCGGGTCATCGACCTGCATCGCCGGTTGCTCCTCGTTGAACGGTGTCGCGCCTTTCGAGGTACGGCGCCCAGTCGATAAAATCCACGTCCGACAAACTACGCGGTCTCACCGCGAAGAACACGACTGCGCGCAATCCGTCCGTGTAGTAGGTCGCTCCATCGAGTGTGGTTCGGGGGTGGGTCGACGGCGCCGCGCCGACCCCGTTCACAAATCCCAGTTTGTCGAGCCCGGTTGAATACATCAGGTCCTGAATCAGGAAGTTGCGCGCCTCATCGACGTTCCCCTGCAGGACGAGGTGTGACTTGCCGCGTGGGGCAAAGCGGCCGCCTATCGGTCGGCCAACCTGCGCGATGTACACGAGTTGCCCCTGAAAGCGGATCGGGGTGAGCCATCCGCGTATCCAGGTCGCGGGTGCGCCCGTTTGCGCCTCTTTGCGCATCACGAAGTCCGGTTCCCGGCCGAAGACGCGCTGCGCCAGATCGGGCGCCCGTGCATCGCGCCGGTAATTACGCCGTATCAGGGCCGCGCCGATGTCAGTGAGCTGGCCAATGCCGACCGCGTTCAGGGGATCGGCCTGCACTGCCCCGCTTGCGTCGGTCGCGCAGCACGGAAGGCGTTCCAGCGCGGCGCGCAGTGACGCGAGGTCGGTGTAGTCCGTGATTGCAGTTTCGGGGAACGTCTGTGCAAGATGCGGATCCATCGTTCCACCGGGCACGCGCACGAAAAGCGAGACGGGAATCAGCGTGTGGTTTCCGAGCAGATCGATATTGACCAGCTTGATGCCCCGATCCGGGTTGGTGAACAGGATGCCCGAGCGGGTCTCGCCTGGTGGGATCGGGTTGCCGAATGCGAGCTTCGCGAAATAGTCGTCCATGCTCGAATTCGTTGCGCCGCCAAACAGCGTATGGTGGGACCAGGCGACTTCGTGAGGCGAGAAGTAGTCCGGGTCGGTGCCCGAGCGCAACAGCCACAGCGCCTGCGACGTCCCGTTCTGCACTTCGATCCATAGTGGCTGAACTTTGGTGCCGTTGATATCTGCGCCATAGATTCGTTTGCTATCCTCACTGTCGAGTATCGTCGCGCTGACGCGTACGTCATGACTGGTCGTGCTGGTCGCACGCTCACGTAGCGCCGTTTCGTCGGCCTCGGGCGGCTCGTGCCATGTCGTACAGCCAGCGAGTGCGAGCGCGAGTAACAATTCCCCCACACGCACCCGCACACGATGAACGGTTGGCGACAGGCTCACGGTTTGGCCCCAGGTGTAGCGTGCACGACCCTGTATGGCGTGACCCACGGCAAGACCTCGATATTCGAAAGCGCCGTCGGCATGCGGTCGAACACGAGCACGACGCGATAGCCATCCGTGAAGTATGGATCGGTTGTCAGGTTGCGGCGCGGAGCGCTTTCCGGCGCAGTGCCCACACCCGCTACGAGACCGAACTTCGCGAGATTCTGCGAATATGTCATGTCCTCGGTCAGCGCGGTGCGCGCTTCATCCACATCCGGGTCGATCTTGTGCGTGGTGAACGTCGACGAATGCCATGTCAGCCGGATACCGATATCGCGGCTGACCTGTCCCACCCAGACAGGCTTGTCGTGGTAGCGCATGTTGCTGAGCCAGAGCCGCATGTGGTTGCGCTGGTGGATGTCGCCGCGCGCCTTTTGCAGCGCCAGGTCCTGTGCGCGGCCAAAGAGGTAGAGGTCACTCACGGGTGCGTTGACATAGGGTTCACCGGACAGTGCGGCGCTGATCATGTGCCTGATTGCGCCTGACCATTTCTGTTCAGTCAGACTCCAGCCCCGGCGAACGAGCGCGGGAAAGGCGTCGTCGAGACTGCCGACGATCACCAGGTTGAGCGGATCGCCATGCTTCGAGCCGTCCTCGTTCGTGGCGCAGCACGGCAGGGCTTCGAGCGCGGCGCGAAAACTCGCGTCATCCGTGTAATTCACGACCGGTGCGTCGGGATCATCCGCACGTTTGAATACCTGGCTGCGCTTGTAGTCGGCCTCGAATCCCGGCACGGCTACGAAAATCGAAAACGTCCGGGCGCGCTCCCGGGCGACGAGGTCGATCTGTACGAGCTTCGCGCCTTCATTGAGATTGGTCAGCACGAATCCTGCGACTCTTTCTCCGGGGTGGACAGGATTATGAAAGGCAAGCGAACGAAACCGGCGATCCAGTTCGGCCTGCTGATCATGTGAAAGCGCGCCAGAAAATGCTTCGGCCGCCTCCGACGCGGGAAAGAAGTTCGGATCGAGACCAGGTGACAGGAGAAAATAATTGCGATCCTCATGATTCTCGACTTCGATCCATACCGGCTGGATGTTCCTGTCGGCAAGTGGTACGCCATAAACCGCTGCGCTTTCCTCCGGCGACAGCACGGCCGTCGTCACCTGCATGCCGCCCTCTGTGCGTGTCACTGCGCGATTCTTGTATGCAGGTACGAAGTCCGATGACCGCGTTGTGGTGCAGCTCGCCAGTACGCAGCCGGCGAAGCTGACAACCAGCATCAACATCACGATGCGGTTCACCGAGACACCTCTTCACGGGGATCAAGGGAGGCGTTGTATCCGATTACCGGCCGAACTTGATGGTGCCGATGGCGTGGCCTATCGCCAGGGCCAGGAACGGCGCGACTTCGGGTCGCGCGCCTGGCAGATTCATGGCGCAGCGCCGCCAGGTTCAGAAATGGGCTGCAAGTCGCGGCATGCTTGCCGCTGCGTAGAGTGCGGGGCCTGCCGTGGGCCTGGCAAGCATTCCGTCTATACCAGCTCGCGCTGCCCGAATTGAGTCTAGACCATTATCGTTGTGGTGATGCTCCATCGTCGAGATGATGCGCATAGTGTGGTGAAAGCGGTTGCAGGCGCATAAACCGGGATCGACAAGCAGCAATCGGATGACGCGCGCTGTCTTCGCTTCGGTTTCCAGCAGCTAATAGCAATTAACTAGTTGGTTACCTGAAGTACCTGGCTGCATGCTGGTAGCGTAGCCATCGGACCAAAGTCCTATTGCTGGAAGAGGCGACGTGATCGATATTCCACTTCGAACACGCTCGTGCAGCAACGGCCCAGCGTGAACAACAAAAAAATCGAGCTTGCTGTTGTGTTACCGGGAGCGCGCGACCAGTTCCCTCGAGCTTACGCACAACGCTGTCAATGATGCTGCCATCGGCGGCCTGCGTCGGCCACCGCTTGCATTCGAAGTGTTTGGAACAACTCCAACAACTCCAACAACCGCACTACGCCAGGCGTCTTTCTGCCCGCAGCCTCAAGATTTCAACTGTTACTTCGGTTGATGAGGCATGGCAAATTATTTAGTTTTGCGAATCAATCAAGGCGAGGTTCCACCATGTCATGGCTTGCGGACACGTTGCGTGCATATCCTGAGATTGCCGTATTTCTCGCGCTTGGCATCGGCTACTGGGTTGGAGGCTTCAGCTACAAGGGCTTCAGCCTCGGCGCCGTGACGGCGACGTTGCTTGCAGCCGTTGCGATCGGGCAGATCCCCCACCTGATCATTTCGGCCGACGTCAAGCATGTTTTCTTTCTGATGTTCCTGTTTGCGGTGGGATACGGCGTCGGGCCGCAGTTCGTGCGCGGCATCGCCAAGGATGGCGTGCCACAGGCGCTCTTTACCGTCGTTCTAAATGTACTGTGTCTCGCCGCGCCGATCGTTGCTGCGAAGCTTGCCGGCTACAGCGTCGGATCAGCGGCCGGGCTCTTCGCCGGTTCGCAAACCATTTCCGCTTCGATGGGTCTTGCCACGGACGCGATCAACCGGCTGGGGCTACCTGCTGACCAGACCAAGGCGTTACTGGATGCGATGCCGACTGCGTACGCTGTTAGCTACATCTTTGGCACGGTCGGCTCGGCGGTGATTCTCGCGACCCTGGGGCCGCTATTGCTACGCATCGACCTCGTCGCGGCGTGCAAGGAGTATGAAGCGACTCTCGGTGGCGCGAAGGAATTTGGCGGGCCGGGGCAGGCGTGGCACCGGTACGAATTGCGCGCGTTTCGCATCCCTGTGGACGGGCAGGCTGTCGGCAAGACGGTCAGCCAGCTGGAAGCAATCGAGCCCGAAGGCGTGCGGCTATTTATCGAACGCGTCAGGCGCGGTAGCAACATACAGGAAGCCACGCTGGATTTCGTCCTGAAGCCTGATGACGTGGTGGCAGTCTCCGGCCCCCGCGAACAACTCGTGTCGCTACTCGGGGCGAAGGGCGCAGAAGTCGGCAACGGCGGCAGCCAGGTCGTATCGACTCTCGGGGTGAAGGCCCTGGAAGTCGACGATCCCGAACTGCTGGCGGTTCCGGCAGAAGGCGTGGACGTTTTTGTAACCGACAAGGCGGTTGACGGCAAGACCTTGCAGGAACTCGGGAAACTCCCTGCGGCTCGGGGCGTCTTCCTCAGGAAAATCAAGCGCGGTCCGACTGAAACGCTGATTCCGGTGTTGCCGAACACCCGGCTGCTGCGCGGAGATACGGTAACGATCGTCGGCCGTACGCAGGACACGACTGCGGCAGCGAAGGCGCTTGGCGTCCTCGACCGGCCATCCAATGTGACGGATGTGGCCTGGGTAAGCCTCGCGATCACGGTTGGCGCGCTTGTGGGGGCGGTCGTCATCAAGGCCTCCGGCATTCCCATCACGCTGTCGACTGCAGGTGGTGCGCTGATCGCGGGCATCATCTTTGGCTGGCTGCGCGCCATTCACCCCACTTTCGGCCGCATTCCCGAACCCACGGTCTGGTTCATGAACTCCGTCGGCCTGAACATGTTCATCGCCGTCGTCGGAATCAGCGCGGGTCCTGGTTTCGTCTCGGGTCTGCAGCAGTTGGGCGTGAGCCTTTTCCTGTGGGGCATTTTCGCCACGAGCGTTCCGCTGATTCTCGGGATGCTGATCGCCAAGTATGTGTTCCGGTTCCATCCCGCCATTCTGCTCGGGGTGTGTGCGGGCGCAAGAACCACGACGGCCGCACTTGGGATGATCTGTGATGCCGCGAAGAGTCAGATCCCCGGCCTCGGCTACACGGTTACCTATGCCGTCGGCAACACCCTGCTGACTATCTGGGGCATGGTCCTCGTGATGATCATGACCTAGTGGGCGCTCGCCGTTCGTGGCCTGCGAAGCAGTGTTAGGCAGGCTGTTCACTCACGTGACGTTTCTTCAAACTCGAGGAGTTTTAGATGGCCACGCCAATCGACAAAGTCACGCCCTACGACGAATTCAACTACCCGGTTCCGGAGAACGAGTTCCCGAAGGAGGGCATGAGCGCACGCGCTGCGGCCGCAGTCGTCATCAGCGACGAGTGGACCGATTGCAACCCGATGCAGAATTTGTCGTCGTTCCTGACCACGTTTGCAGAGGAGGAAGTGATCGAAGTTGCCAAGCGCAACATGTTCAAGAACTATATCGACCACGACATGTATCCGCAGCTGTATGCGCAGGAAACGCGGATGGTGAAGTGGTTGCATCAGCTGTGGAACGGACCGAAGGAGGCGGAGCCGTACGGTACCGGAACGGTGGGTTCGTCCGAAGCGTGTATGCTGGCCGGCCTCGCTCACAAATGGAACTGGCGCCAGAAGCGGGAGAAAGAGGGCAAGGATGCGAGCCGGCCCAACATGGTGACGGGCGGCAATGTGCAGATCGTGTGGAAGAAGTTCTTGCGCTACTTCGACGTCGAACCGCGGATCGTGCCGCTGTCCCCAGGCCAGTACCGGCTGACCGCCGATGAGCTTGAAAAGTATGTGGATGAAAACACCATCTCGGTAGTGGCGATTGCCGGGCAGACCTTTACCGGCGAAGACGATGACATTCAGGGCATTCACGACTGGCTCGACGACTACGAGAAGAGAACGGGCATCTCGGTTCCCATGCATATCGATGGCGCATCAGGTGGCTTTGTCAATCCGTTCCTGTACCCCGATTACAAATGGGACTTTCGGCTGCCGCGTGTGCAGTCGATCAACGCCTCCGGGCACAAGTACGGCCTGTGCCCGCCCGGATGCGGCTGGGTGGTTTTCCGCGAGCGCAAGATCTTCAACGAGGATCTGGTTTTCTATGTGAATTATCTGGGTGGGGAAATGCCGACCGCGACGCTGAACTTCAGTCGTAACGGTTTCAATATCGCCTGCCAATACTATATTTTCCTGCGCCTCGGATTCGAGGGGTACAAGCGGATCATGCAGCACACGCTGGACAATGCGATCGCGCTGCGAAAGAAGCTTGTGGACAGCGGCTACTTTACGATCATGAATGAGAGCCAGCGTATTCCTGTCGTCGCAGTCACACTCGACAAGAAAATCACGAAGTTCAACGAGTTCGATGTTTCGAACAAGGTCCGCGAAAAGGGCTGGGTACTCTCGGCGTACACGATGCCACCGAACGCTGAATCTGTGCGCAGTCTGCGAGTCGTGGTCCGCCCGCATGTCAATCACAATGTGGCGGAGATGGTGAGCGACGATATTATCGCTGCGTGCAAATTCCTCCAGGAGCATGGCGGTAATGCGACGCCGCCGAAGCTCCATGCGCACGCGGCCGAGAAGACGACATTGACTAAGTGCTGACGAAGACCATCCATTCGATGATCCCGCATTTGGCGGGGCCGAGGCAAGCAGCGACGCGCCGGTTCACGCCATGTTTGCGCTCCGTTCTTTTGGGCGGAGCGCCGATCGACAACTGGAGGCTTGAGTTGTTCGAGTATCGTCAGATAGTAAGAGCTGGTTCCGCTGCGTCAACTTTCCAGTGAATCGAGAATATGCGTGGAGCCATATGCTTTGTGACACAGGGCTTTGGCGGCCTGCGCCAGCGGTTTGTCGGAGTCTATCGCGATATAATCCGTCTCACCTTCCCACTGCTTGACGAGTTTGCCGTGAAGCCATTTTGAATCGGAAGTTTCTCTGTACTGCCAACTCTCACAATCGAATATCAAGTGGACGGAGCGTTCGTCATAGGTAACATCTCCCGGGTTATCGGGCTTGCTGAGTTTCATGCGCAGCCACGCATGAACAAGCGGGTGTTCCTCTGAAATGGTAGATCGATCGACCCATATCGACCCGGGCGGACCGGAATAAATTTCGTCCCAGTTCGCAGCGTATGCATTTGCATAGATGCTGGCCAGAAGACCGACGACCATCGCGTTTCGTAACATGTTTTTCCACCTCGTAGATAGTCTGTCCGAAATCACGCGATTCGAAGATCGGGTGACGCGCTTCATTTACAGTTCAGTTTCGTCCGCCGCAGCACACTCGAGCGCGTATACGGAAGCTGCAGTCATCGCTTCGTCGCTGCTGCCGAAATCTTGTTTGATTTTGTGCCTTATGCCAGGGATACGGGTTCTCTGTTCGGTATGAAAAATCTTTCGTTCGAATCGCACGGACGCGTGCCACACACCAGGCGTCGCTTCATGTACCTCACAAAAGCAGTAGTAACCGCTTTCTTCGAAATACCTATATTCCGGCATGGCTGTCTCCGGCTGGATTATCGACGGCCCAATCACCGGGGTGTCCTTTGCTGAGCCGCGCTGCGGATGATACGGCCGGTGCAGTAGCGAAAAGAGGTTTCATAACGAACTCCCTCAGGGGCCACTTCGGATCTGTCGCGATTGAAACGACGCCGCCACTTCCAAACTAGGCGTTTGGGCACGTTTGCTCTATCGGACCAAGGTCCGATGTGAGTTAATCCGGACGCTCGCTCATAGACTCTGGCAACGGCGGGTTGCAGAGGTACAACGGTCATATTGTCCGTGACATGGCGCACGGCGCCTTAGTGTCAGTTTCACGGCGATACGCCAAACAGCTGGAGGACCACACTACGCAACCAGCGATTCCCGGCCTCGTGGTGATATCGGGCATGCCAATGTTGCCGGACGGCGAAACCATCCACGGAGATTGGGCAGGTATGTACTGCCAGATCGTTGGCCTGCGCGAGCGTTTCTCCAATATGGCGTGGCAGCGTAGCGACCAGGTCGGTCGTCTGGACGATCGTTCCGAGCCCCAGGAAGCCCGGCAGCTGCAGCACGATGTCACGCTCGATCCGCTCGCGCGCAAGCGCCAGTTCCAGCAATTGCGCACCTGTGCCCGATTCGATCGCGACATGTCCCGCCGAGCGATACTGCTTCAAACCGAGCCGCCCGCGAACGCGCGGATGATGCCGGTTCGTCAGACATACCCAGTCCTGTTGATAAAGCTGCTGCTGGTAGACGCCGCCGCTCAGCCAGGGGACGTAGCCAATAGCCAGATCGGCCTCACCCGACTCCAGCGCCCGTTCGGTGTTTCCGTCGATTCCCGCTGCCTCGAGCCGGATGCCCGGCGCCTGGGCGCGTACGTGCGCGAGCAGTCTCGGCAGCAGCGTGATGTGGCTCGCGTCCGTCATGCAGATGCGAAAGCGCCGCTGCGCGGTCGCAGGATCGAACGCGATCTCCCACGCGACGAAGCGCCTGAGTGATTCGAGAATCTCGCGGCAAGGCCCGATCAGCGCATCGGCCTGCGGCGTCGGCGCCATGCCGCCGGGGGTGCGGATGAAAAGCGGATCCTGCAAACACTCGCGCAGCCGGCCGAGCCAGATGCTGATGGTGGGCTGGCTTTGCCCCAGTTGCTCGGCAACGCGCGTGACGCTGCGCGTGTCATACAGAAGGTCGAACAGCTGTAGCAGCTTCAGATCAGGCAAATCGGTCGGCATCATGGCGTAGCGGGCATTATTGTCTGGCGCAATGATGCCATTGTAGTCATTGCATTGCCGATATGAGCGGTGACTCCTATCGTGTGCCTACACGTCAAGGAGAAACCCAGTGAAGATTGCAATTCTCGGCGCCGGCGCACTAGGTTGCGCGATCGGCGCCGCGCTCACGGAAGGCGGCCACGAAACCTGGCTGCTGGACCGTTCGCCCGTCCATGTCGAAACGATGCGCCGCGACGGTCTGCTGGTCGACGACGACAACGGCACGCGGCGCATCGCGGTGCGCGCCGCGACCCAGGCGAGCGAAATCGGTGCAGCCGACGTGGTGATCGTGCTCGTCAAGTCCTTCCACACCGACGCGGCGATGCGCGGCGCACTCGCGCTGATCGGGCCCGAAACGCTCGTGCTGTCGCTGCAGAACGGCCTCGGGCATGAAGACGTGCTCGCCGATATCGTGGGCCGCGAGCGTGTGCTGGCGGGCAAGACCTATGTCGGCGGCGTGTTGCGCAGTCCGGGGCATATCCAGTCGGGTGTCACCGGCAAGGCGACGTACATCGGCGAACTGGATGGCCAGCTCACGCGCCGTGTGAAGACGATCGCCGAGGCCTTCAACGCAGCGGGGCTGCTGACCACAGTCAGCGACAACATCATGGGCACGATGTGGGACAAGCTGCTCGTCAACGTCGCCACGGGCGCGATTACCGGCATTACGCGCCTCACTTACGGCCAGCTCTATGACGAGCCGCTCTTGAAAGCGACGGCTCTCGCTGCCGTATCCGAGGCAATCGCGGCGGCACTGGCGGCCGGCATCAGGCTCTCGATGACGGACCCCGAGCAGGCCTGGACACTCGCGGCCGAAGGCCTCTCTCCCGCGTTCAAGACGTCGATGCTGCAAAGCCTCGAAAAAGGCTCGGTCACCGAGATCGATTTCATCAACGGTTCGGTGGTGCGCTGGGGACAACGGCTCGGCGTGCCGACGCCCGTCAACGCGACGCTGGTGGCGTGCATCAAGGGCATCGAGCGCGCGATGGCCGACGAGCAGCGCAAGGAGACGACGGCATGAGCGGCTCGAAGGCTTACCTGGAGCATGTCGCGATCTGGGTGAAGGACATCCGGTGGCATATCCGCTTCTTCGAAGACGTGCTCGGCATGACCATGCGCGAAGTCGACGGCACCGTCGACGCGCCGCGCCAGTATTGGACACTCGGCGGTCTTCAGTTCATTCATGCGCCGCAACACGATGGCCCCGAAGGGCGCCTCGCGCATCTGGGCGTCATGTGCGAAGACCTCGAAGCCGCTTTGGCAGCCGCCCATGCCTTTGGCGTCAGCGAAATGCCGCAAGGGCGCAACTGGCTGCGTCTGCCCGACGGCCTCGCCGTCGAACTGATTCAAGCCAGACCCGCGTCCTGTGTTGCGAAGGCGCTGACCATCAACCCGCGCGCGGAGGCGTGAGCATGACGATCATCGAGAAGTACTGGGACGACGCCCGCGAAGGCGACGAGTGCGCGAGCCCAAGCTACACCGTGACGAAGGAACGCATCCTCGCCTATGCCGACCTCACGGGCGACCATACGCCTGTGCACGTGGACGAGGCATACGCCAAAGCGAGCCACTTCGGCTGTCTCGTCGCGCATGGGCTTTTCGGTCTGTCGATTGCCGACGGCCTCAAGACACAGAGCGACTATCGCTTTCTGCCCGGTATGTCGCTCGGGTGGACGTGGGATTTCCTGCTGCCGATCAAGGTCGACGATGTGTTGCACGTGAAATTTCGCGTCGGCGCCATGCGGCCGAGCAACAGCCGCCCCGGCTGGGGCATCGTCGTGCTGCCCTCCGAACTGATCAATCAGGATAACCAGGTGGTTCAGCGCGGCGAACATCGTCTGATGGTGCCGCGCCGGCCGGGAGCCTACTGATGCAGGGCCGTCCTCTCGAAGGCATTCGCGTTGTCGACTATAGCCACTTCCTCGCCGGTCCCTACGTGGGCCGCTGCCTCGCGGCGCTCGGCGCCGAAGTCATCAAGGTCGAGCGTCCGGGCAGCGGTGACGCAGGTCGCCAGCACGCGACCGTACTGGATGGCCAGCAAAGCGGCTATTTCCTGCAATTGAACATGGGCAAGCGCGGCGTCAGCGTCAACATGAAAGATGCGCGCGGCAAGGAGTTCATGCGCCGCTTGTGCGATTCGGCAGATGTGTTCGTCGAGAACTACCGTCCCGGCGCGCTGGACAAGCTCGGACTGGGCTATGTCGAGCTATCCGCGCGCAATCCTGGCCTCGTCTACTGCTCGATCTCGGCATACGGCCATACGGGCCCCGACGCGCATCGCGCCGGATTCGGCCTGATCGCGGAGGCGAAGAGCGGCATCATGCAGATGGTGGGCACGCCAGGCGAGCCGCCGCCGTTGCTGCGCATTTCGCTCGGCGACATGTACACGGGCATCCACGCGGTGGCGGCGATCAACGCGGCGCTGCTCGGCCGCGTGAAGAGCGGCCGCGGCCAGCACATCGACATGGCGCTCTACGACACGCTCGTCTCGATGCACGAATACGCGGTGCAGTGCTACACGCTTCGGGGTGTGCTGCCGGAGCAGACGGGGCACGACATGCCGACCTCGACACTCTATGGTGTGTTTCGCGCCGCGGACGGCGACCTCGTGATTGCGGCACAGGTGGACGACGCGTGGATGCGCCTCGCTGCGCTGATCGAAGTGCACGGCGGGCCCGCCGGATTCGGCAGCGATATGCGCTTTCACGATAGCGTCGGCCGCAACACCCACCGGCAGGCAATTCTGTCTGTCGTGCAGCCGTGGGTCGCCGCGCGGCCCGTCGCGCAAGTGCTCGAACTGCTGGATGGCATCGATGTGCCTTGCGCAAAGGTGCAGCGCATCGACGAGGTGCTCGACGATCCGCAGATCCAGGCGCGCGGCATGGTGGTCGAGCAGCATCACCCGCGCTATGGAACGCTGCGTTTGCCCAACCTGCCTTTCCGCTTTTCTGATTGCGATACGACCATTCGCGACGTCGCGCCGGATCTCGGGCAGCACAACACGGAGGTCGCACAATCGCTCGGCTTTTCCGCTGCCGAGATCGACGCGATGCAATGCGAAGGCGTTCTCTACTCGAAGTGAGACACCATGACTGACCCGTATGCAGTGATCGGCCACCCGATCGGACACACGAAATCTCCTTTGATTCACGGCCTGTTTGCCGAAGCGACACATCAGGCGATGTCCTACGCCGCAATCGAAGGTCCGCTCGACCCTGACGATGGCTTCGCGAAGGCCGTGCGCCAGTTCGTGGCGGATGGCGGCAAGGGCATGAACGTCACTGCGCCGTTCAAGCTCAAGGCCTTCGCGCTCGCCGACGAGCGCAGCGAGCGCGCGACACTGGCGGGTGCCGCCAATGCGCTCAAGTTCGAGAACGGCCGGATCATTGCCGAGAATTTCGACGGCATTGGCTTGTTGCGCGATATCGAAGTCAATCTCGACGTTCCGCTTGCCGGCAAACGCGTGCTGATGCTCGGCGCGGGCGGCGCAGCGCGTGGCGCGCTGCTGCCGTTTCTCGCCGCGGGTCCCGCTGAACTGGTCGTCGCCAATCGCGATGTGTCCAAAGGCGAGGCGCTGGTCGCCCAGGTAGGCTCGCGCGGTACGGGCTTACGCGCCTGCGGCTATGGTGGTCTCGCGTCGCGAGGCCGCTTCGACCTTGTGGTCAACGCGACGTCCGCAAGCTTGACGGGCGACCTGCCACCCGTCCCTCCGGGCGTGTTCAGCCCGGATGGCACTGCCTACGAGCTTGCATACGGAAAGCGGCTCACGCCGTTCCTGCGGCTCGCGCGCAACGCCGGCGTACACGGTATCGCCGACGGCGTGGGCATGCTGGTCGAACAGGCGGCCGAGGCCTTTGCATGGTGGCGCGGCGTGCGACCGTTGACGGCCGCGGTCATCGACCGCCTCACCGTGCCGCTCGACTGAGTGCGCAAAGGAGATCCCGATGAAGAACGTCCTGATGCTTCATGGCATCAATCACAACATGTTCGGCAAGCGCGACCCCGCGCAATACGGAACGGTTACGCTCGCCGACATCGATGCCAGGCTGCAGGTGTTGGGCGAGGAACTGGGTGTGCAGGTCGAATCGTTTCAGACGAACAGTGAAGCGGCGATGTGCGAGCGCATCCATCGAGCTTTCGAAGAGCGCAAGGACGCCGTGCTGATCAACGCCGGTGCATGGACGCACTACAGCTACGGCATTCGCGACGCGCTCGCGATCCTGACCTGTCCGGTCATCGAACTGCACATGTCCAACATCCATGCGAGGGAACCATTCCGGCACCATTCGGTGTTCGCCGATATCGTCAAAGGGCAGATCTGCGGCTTCGGGATCGAGAGTTATCTCCTCGCACTGCGTGCCGTCCATGCGGAGATCCATAATTGAACGGCACGCCGGAATCGCAACCCGGCTACTTCCACAGGAAACGGGAAACACGTCGACCCGCAAGCATCCGCCGTTGACCTTTCAGGGGGCCGCGTTCCGACTGTATTGCTACCCTTGTTGCAACCGGATATGCAATGTTATAACATTTCACATCCGGTAACCCTATCGCATACAAGGAGCCTTTCGATGGATTCACGACTGCCGGTGACGGTCCTCTCCGGGTTTCTTGGCGCCGGCAAGACCACGCTGCTTAACCACATCCTCAACAACCGTGAAGGCCGGCGTGTGGCTGTCATCGTCAATGACATGAGTGAGGTCAATATCGACGCGGCGCTCGTGCGTGATGGTGGAGCGCAACTGTCGCGCACAGACGAAAAACTCGTCGAGATGAGCAACGGCTGCATCTGCTGCACGCTGCGCGAGGACCTGCTGCTGGAAGTCAACCGGCTCGCGAAGGAAGGGCGGTTCGAGCAACTGGTCATCGAATCCACAGGCATTTCGGAGCCTCTGCCGGTTGCCGAGACGTTCACCTTTGCCGATGACACCGGCCAGAGTCTGTCGGACGTTGCGCGCCTCGACACGATGGTGACGGTGGTCGACGCGTTCAACTTCCTGAGCGACTACAGCTCACAGGACAGTCTGCACGCGCGGGGCGAATCGCTCGGGGCAGAGGACAACCGCACCGTCGTCGACCTGCTCATCGAACAGATCGAATTCTGCGACGTCATCGTGATCAACAAGGTGGACCTCATCGGCTCCGCGGATCGCGAACGGCTCATGGCAATCCTGCGTGGCCTGAATCCGCGCGCACGGCTCGAAATTGCCGAGTTCGGCAAGGTGCCCCTCGAGCGCGTGCTCGACACGAAGCTGTTCGACTTCGAAGAGGCGTCAAAGGCTCCGGGCTGGCTCAAGGAACTGCGCGGCGAGCACACGCCGGAAACGCAGGAGTATGGCATTGGCAGCTTCGTGTGGCGCGCGCGGCGGCCGATGCACCCACAGCGTTTCTGGGATCTCGTGAACAGCGAATGGCCTGGCGTGGTCCGCTCGAAGGGCTTCTTCTGGCTCGCGAGCAGGCCGGCGCACGCCGGGTCATGGTCGCAGGCCGGCTCGGTGTGCCGCCATGGAGCGGCTGGCCTCTGGTGGGCGGCAGTACCGAAGCACCACTGGCCGACGGATGCCGAGTCGCTCGAGTTAATCGAACAGAACTGGATTCAGGGCGTTGGCGATGCGCGTCAGGAACTCGTGCTGATCGGCATCGACATGGACGAAGCGGCGCTACGTCGCCGTCTGGACGCCTGTCTGCTTTTGGACGCGGAAATGTCGGTGGGTCCGCAGGCATGGAGCGAATACCGGGATCCTTTCCCGGCCTGGGGCGGTGCGGTACCTGAGAGGGACGAGGTAGCGTGAAGGTCGGGCACGTGGCCGCGTCGCACCGGAGTCGGCCGGGAGGACGCTGCCGCGCCCATCACCTCGATATCGTCCCCCGAAGCGGGCATGTCATACCGGGCGACGAAACGTCGTATCGCACCGAGTCCGCTTGATTGATTTAGGTCAATGCGCGTGCGCAACCGATCTCTAAATTGGGTTCCAGTGCGGCGTTAGCCGGTAACGGAGGAACTCATGCAAGCATTGGACATCATGACCACGGACGTCGTCAGCCTGCGTCCTGACGCGACGGTTTTCGAGGCCGCGACATTGCTCACCAGGCATCACGTGAGCGGCGTCCCGGTCGTAGACGACACCAGCGCTGTTGTCGGCATTCTCAGTGAGGGTGATCTGCTGCATCGCGTGGAAACGGGGACAGGCAAGCCGCAACGCAGCTGGCTGGGTGAGTTCCTCCACTCGACTCGCAGGCTCGCAAGTGAATACCTGAAGGAAAATGCCGTGAAGGTCGGCGACATCATGACGAGCAATGTCATCTACGTCTCGCCGAAAGCCGAACTGAGCGAGATCGCCGAACTGCTGGAGCGCCACCATATCAAGCGCGTGCCTGTGCTGGAGCAGGGCAGGCTCGTGGGTATCGTGAGCCGCGCGAACCTGATACGCGCGCTGGCGAGCGCGGCGCACCCCGATCCGGCTGCGGTCGCGTCTGACGAGGCGATTCAGCGCGACGTACTTCATGCACTGGACGGGCACCGCTGGGCGATGGCGGCAGAGAATGTCGTCGTCAAGGAAGGGGTTGTCCATTTCTGGGGCACCGTGAACTCGGAAGAGGAGCGCAAGGCGATCCTCGTCGCCGCGGAGCGTGTATCCGGCGTCAGGGGAGTCGAAGACCACCTCGGATATCCGGTTGTGTTCACGGGGATGTAAGAGTGTCTCGTCCCCGGTGGCTTACCACCGGGGACCTTGCGCGGCCTCGTTCGATCGCGGCGCTGCGTGCGGTCGGTCAATGAGACATGAGTACCGGCAGCGTCATCGTGGAGAGGATGGACCGAGTGGCGCCACCCAGAACCAGCTCCTGGAATCGCGCATGGCCATACGCGCCCATGACGAGCAGGTCGTACGCACCGTCGGCGGCATGGTTCAGCAGCGTGTCGCCGATGGATTCAGTCGCGTGATGGTCAAGCATGGCGATGTCCACCGACCTGGCACCGTGCCGTGCCAGCATGGCGGCAAGGTCAGAGCACGACGCGTACGGCTGCTCGGGCGCCAGGATCGTCACGTGCACCGCTCGCAGGATGAACGGCAGCGCGTCGTGAACCGCACGGGCAGCTTCGCGGCTTGCGTTCCACGCAATGAGCACGCGTTCGCCGAACGACTCGAATCGGCCCGTGTATGGCACCAGTAGCACGGGCCCTCCCGCTCCCAGGAGAACACTCTCCGGGAAACTGTCCGCAAGCCAGGACTCCGGGTCGTCCGGATTGGCTTGTCCGAGAATCGCGAGATCGGCGGTGCGGCTGCGCTGCATGATCGCCGCAACCGGGTCGCCTTCTGGGATAACCCAGGTGCCATCGATCTGCGCACGAGACACTTCTGCGCGGAAGAGCCGTTCAATCGCGCCGCGCTGCTCCATGCGTAGCGTGCGATGCGTCTCGTAATAGTCGGCTGTTCCACCCATCACGTAGAACTCGCGCGGGTTGGGTTCGAACCTCGCGAAGAGTCCCTCCAGATGTGCGCCGAACTTGCGCGCCAGCCTCAGCGCGAGCGAGAGCCGCGCGTTGGCGCATGCGCTCGTGTCCATGTGAACCATGATGGTCTTGTAGCTCATTGCAATCTCCAGCGAAGGGTTGACGTGCACTTCGACGCTCACAACGTCCTCTGAGTCTAAAGTCGAGGGGCACCATGAGATTGATTTGAATCAGTTATTTTTATGTGCGCCGAAGGCGCGCATAGATCCCGCAAAAACAGGAGTCGTTGAGGCAGATCAATCGGAAAACGCCTTGCCTGCCTAGATTGAATACGGTGCGTGCCGCATGGCATGACGCGCACCAACGGCCGAAAGGAGGCAATCAATGAGCAATCTGACGCGTTATGACCCGTTTGCGATGGAGCCGGTGTCCGATCTGTTTCAGGGGATGTTCCGGCCGCTGCGAGGCATGCTCGCGGCCGACGAAGGCGGAGTCCCGGCGATGAAGATCGACGTGACCGAGAGCAGCAATACCTACACGGTAAAGGCAGAGATGCCGGGCGTGGAAAAGAAGGACATCGACGTGAAGATCGACGGAAACGTCGTGTCCATTCACGCAAAGATCGAGCGCAGCGCCGAGCAAAAGGACGGGGAGCGTGTGATTCGCCGGGAGCGCTACAGCGGCGCGTTCGGGCGCACGTTCTCGCTAGCGAGCGATATCGACGAGAGTGCGGCCAGCGCGCAGTACCAGGACGGCGTGCTCTCGCTCACGCTGCCGAAAAAGGCGGCTGCCGAGCAAAAGCGCCTGCAGATTGAATGAATGCGTGAAGGTGAAGCGGGAGGGCGCGCGGAGCCAGTGGCCCTGCGCGCTGGATTGGCGGGGAGCCCGTTTCACCCGCGAAACGGAGAGTGAAATCATGACATTGAAGGGCACCGTCGACTCGGGCGTGTGGCACGTCGAGGCAGAAACCTCACAGGCTGAGCAGGGTGGCTTCTGTTGCCTGATCAGCGTCGCGCACGGTTCGGCAGAGCAGCATTTCCACCACGCGTTTGCCCATCATCGCATCTTCGAGAGCGAGGTCGCGGCGGTGCTGGAGGGCTTACGCGAGGGCATGGTGTGGGTAGATCTCAAAAGCCGTCACGCGTTCGATATCTAGCCCCCTCTGGCGAACGACCCGCGAGCGGATCCAGCAAAGGCGACACGGAGGGCCTGGCGATGGGACTCGGGATGCAAATCGTTTATCTGGGTTTTGCGGGTTCGTCTGCGCTCGATGCGGAAGCCGGCGTGCAGTTGCTGCGCCTCGACCGGTTCAGCGGCATGTTGTCGGGCTGTCATCTCGCCGTCGAGCAGTTGGGTACCACTAGTGGCAGGAAGTTCGCGTACGACGTTCGGCTCGAACTCCTGTCGGTCTCGCGCGAGTTCAAGCCGATCGCCCATGGCGAGAACGAAGATCCGATAGCCGCGATGCGTGCGGTGTTCGATGCCGCTGTGCACGAACTGAGATCGGCGCCAATTGCCGGTGCCGCAGGGCACGGTGCTGTGCGTTTGCGTAACTAATTCATGCGCTCGGCGGGGCGGCTGCGTGGCACCGGCTGTCTCCTCGAATGTGGAGTTTGCGTGCTTCACACGTCAGATGCGCGCAAGACCCTCGGCGTCGATGATGCGGATTTGTTTGCCGTTCGGCTCGACCAAACCTTCCCTTTGAAAGCGCGAAAACATCCGGCTCACGGTTTCGAGCTTGATGCCAAGAAAGCAGCCGATCTCCTCGCGGCTCATCTTCAGATGGAACTGCACGCCGGAGTAGCCGCGAGCCCGAAAGCGCGCCGCCAGGTCCAGCAGGAATGTGGCGAGGCGTTGCTCGGCGGTCATCGTGCCGAGCAGCATCATCAGACTCGATTCACGCACGATTTCCCCGCTCATCAGTTGGTACAGATGGTGTTGCATTCGCGGGCTTTCGCGGCAAAGCATTTCAAGTTGTCCGAAGGGAATGATGCAGACCGTGCTGTCCTCGAGCGCAATGGCTTCGCAGGTATGCGTGCCGGAACACACGCCGTCGAGTCCGAGCGGTTCACCCGGTATCTGGAAGCCGGTGATGTGTTCAGCGCCTTCGCGATGCATCACGATCGTCTTGAATGAGCCGGTGCGCACGGCGTAGAGGCTCTGGAACGGACTGAGTGCGCGAAACAGTGCTTCGCCACGCCGGACATGGCGCGTGGTGTGAACGATGGTGTCGAGCTGCTGGAGTTCGCTTGAAGTGAGATCGTGCGGCATGCAGACCGCACGCAGCGAGCAGGTAGAGCAGCGCGTGGCCGGACCGTGGCGTGCTGCCTCGTGCACGGGCGGGTGCAAACGCCACACGGGCAGCGGCGTGGGCGATACGGTCCGGGAAGTGTCGCAGGCGGGCGCAGCGTGCATGATCGTCTCCGGTTCAGCGCGCGGTGTCGGCGCGCTGTTTCACAAGCGCTGATGACATCCCAGTGAACGCCGTGGCAATTCTGCGGCGCACGACCGCCGCGTCCTCGACGAGGAAGACTTGCAGGTACTGGCGGTTCGCACTGGCTTCCATGTAGCCAGTATTGGCGGTGCGATCTCGAAAAAGTATCGGCGGCGGTTGAAATTCGCGTACGCGGAACGGAAGGTATGTAGGGCGATTCCTACAATCATGTGGTGAAATGCCGCGGCAACTGCGCGCTCAGGGCTCGTCCGGGTCGTCGAGGAGCTTGTGACGCACCGCATAACGGACGAGCGCGGCCTCATGCGGCATCTGCATCTTTTCAAGAATGCGCACTTTATAGGTGCTCACGGTTTTGGCGCTCACGCAAAGCGTCTGGGCGATCTCCGTGATGGTCTCGCCAGCCGCAATACGCCGGAAGACTTCGAACTCGCGGTCTGAGAGCCGCTGGTGCGGCAGGGTTTCGGCGGGCTCGTTCAGGCTTTGGGCGAAACGCTCGGCCATCGCCATGCTGACGAAAACGCCGCCTGCGGCGATCTTCGTGACGGCATTCACCAACTCCGCGCTCGCGCTCTCCTTGGTGAGATAACCCGAGGCGCCGGCCTTGAAGGCGCGCACGGCATATTGCTGCTCCGCATGCATGGTCAGCACGAGGATGCGCAGCGCTGGCTTTTCCTCCTTGATCTGCTTGATCAGATCCACGCCGCTTCGCCCAGGCATCGACAGATCGAGCACCAGCACCTGGGCGACACGTTCGCGCACCAATGAGAGTGTTGTCGGTCCATCGCAGCCTTCGCCTACGACCTCGAATTCGCGCGCGCTTTCGAGGATGCGCCGCAACCCCTCCCGCACGAGCGTGTGATCGTCGGCGAGGATCACCTTGATCATCAGGCGGCCTCTTCGGATTGAAGGGCGTCGAGCGCAAACGTGACGGTCATGGCGAAGCCCTCGCGAGGCGCGGTATCGATCGAAACGGTGCCGTTGAACATATGCGCCCGTTCGCGGATGCCAAGCAGACCAAAGGTTTTGTCCTGAGGGCCGCGGCGTTGTGTGTCGCCAGAATCGCTGAGCGCGCCGACGCCGTCGTCTGCGATGCGCAGCACGCAGCGTTGCCCGTCTACGGTCAGGGTGAGCACGACACGTGTGGCTTCGGCGTGTCGGGCGACGTTGGTCAGCGCTTCCTGAACGATGCGAAACAGCGTTGAGGCAGCCGCGCCTGAAAATTCCGCTCCGTCTGTGTCGACGTGCCGCTCGACTGCGATACCGTAGCGGCTCGTGAAATCGTTCGCGAGCCATTCGATGGCCGGCACGAGGCCGAGATCGTCGAGCATGACGGGCCGCAGGTCGGCTGCGATGCGTCGCACGGCCGCGACGGTTGAGTCGATCAGCTTGCTCATGCCGGTCAGACGTGCGGCGGTCTCCGGCGTAGTGTCATCGCCGAGGCCATGTGCGAGTGCGGAAAGATCGAGCTTGAGCGCAGTGAGTTGCTGGCCGAGGTCGTCGTGAAGCTCACGCGCGATACGCGTTTTTTCGGCTTCACGCACGTTCTGCAAATTGGCGGACAGTTCGCGCAGTTCTTCGCGCGATCGCTTGAGCGCATTCTCGTCGCGCAGGCGTTCCGTGATGTCGCGCAGCATGACCGTATAAAGCTTGCCGGAGTGGTCGCGGATCTGGGAGATCGACGCCTCAATCGGAAATTCCTCGCCGTTGGCACGTAGCCCGTAGAGCACGCGCTGGTGCTGGCCCATCTGCCGTTCGGTCACGCCTGTCTCGCCGAACCGGTTCACGTGCTGCCCGTGCGCTTCGCGGAATCGCTCGGGTATGAAGCGTGACAAAGGGGAGCCGATCGCCTCGGTGGCCGCAAGGCCGAATACGAACTCGGCCGCGGGATTGAAGATGACGACCCGCTGCGCTTCATCGACGGTGATGATCGCTTCCATCGAGGAACGGATGATTGCCATCATGCGCGCATCGCTGAGTGCCGGCGCGCCGCCCGCTTTCGGGGGCGTCGCGTTCGAGCGCGTGAGCCGACCAACGACGAGCGCGAATGCGGCGGCCGCCGCGGTACCGGCGACGAGGATGCTCGCCGCGCCTCGCGCGAGGCGTGCCCGCGGTTTAGCGCCCGTACTCATCGGGACTGTCCGGGGCGACTCGCTTGCGCGGAACCGGTGCATGAGCCATTCACGTATGAAGTATCGACTTCAATGCAGGGATACCCGGCGTCTGCCGTCGCACGGGGGCTTGCCGCCATTGTATGAGTGCCACAAGAACGCGTAGCGAAAAAGTTGGGCGCGCCGGCCGTGCCGTGCCACGTCCGCTCAGGCCGGCATTTCCGGTTCGCGCGGCGGGCATACACGCACCGTCTCCTCCGGCAGTTCGACCGATTCGCCTGGTTCGGGCACGCTGCAGTCCCAGTGCAGCGTTTCGGCGATACGCCGGCGCAACGCATCGGCTGCGGCGGGCTCCCCGTGGGTGACGAACGTGCGCAGAGGCGGGCACGTCATGCCACTGAGCCAGCGCAGCGTTTCCCGGTAATCGGCATGTGCGGAGAGCGAGGAGATCGAGGCAACCTCGGCGCGCACGCGCACGTAGTCACCATGCAGCTTGATGGTCGGCGCGTGGGCTTCGAGCGCTGCGCCGCGCGTGCCCGGCGCCTGGTAGCCGACCAATGCGATCGTGTTGCGCGGGTCGGGCGCATAGAGGTTCAGGTGGTGCAGCACGCGTCCGCCAGTCGCCATGCCGCTGCCCGCGATGATGATCATCGGTCCCTGGCGCGAAGCGATGGCCTTCGATTCGTCGACAGTTCGTGTCATGAACGCCGCGTGATCGATGGCGTGCAATTGCGAGACCGTCAATCGATGTTCACGCATGTGATGGCGATACAGGTCGGTCACGCTGATCGCCATCGGGCTGTCGAGATAGACGGGAACATTGGCCATGCGTCCCGTCTCCTTGAGCCGCGCGATGTAGTAGAGGACTTCCTGCGCGCGGCCCACTGCGAAGCAGGGCATCACGACAACGCCGCCGCGCGCGAAGGTGCGTGCGAAGACGTCGGCAAGTTCGTCCTCGGGATTGAGCGCGTCGTGGAGCCGGTCGCCGTACGTCGATTCGACGACCAGGTAGTCGGCGTGTGCCGGCGGTAACGGCGCGCGCACGATCGGGTCGTCGGGACGACCGAGGTCTCCGGAGAACGCGACGATTGTGTGTCCGCAACAGAGCACAACGCTCGCGGCGCCGAGGATATGGCCGGCGGGAAGCAGCCGGAAGCTCAACTGCCGCGCCAGCGCGACGGACGTGTCGACTTCGCGTGGCCCGATGAGCCGCAACGCCTGTTCGGCGTCTTGCAGCGTATAGAGCGGCAAGGCTGGGTGGTGCTTTGAATAGCCGTGGCGATTCGCGAACGCGGCGTCTTCCTCATGGAGCCTTGCGCTGTCGCGCAGCATGACTTCGCACAGGGCCGCCGTCCCCGGCGTGCAGAAGACCGGCCCGCGATAGCCGTTGCGCGCAAGGACTGGCAGGTAGCCGCAGTGATCGAGGTGGGCATGAGTGAGGATCACGGCGTCGAGCGAGTCGGCGGGGAAGGGCAGCGGATCCCAGTTGCGCTGGCGGAGGTTTTTTGTGCCCTGGAACAGTCCACAGTCAATCAGCACCCGCTTGTCCGCCGCCTCCAGCAGATATCGCGATCCCGTGACGGTTTGCGCCGCGCCCAGAAACGTCAGCTTCATCGTGATCTCCTCGCCTCGTGCACGCCGTGCGCGCCTGATCCTGATTGGACCGTACTCCGGCATTACTCGTTTGACCTGAATCAGAGAGAACGGCATTACGCCCGATTCGCCGGGTGGGCCGCAGCGCAGGGCCGGATACACGTCCCAGCCCTGCGCGAAGTTCACTGTCCTATACTGGGTACTTTCGTTTGGGCCGCTTTCCTGGGCTACTTCACTGCATCAAATAACCGGGAACAGGAGGGAGAAAATGCGTATCGCCAGACATATGTTGGTCCTGCTCGCCTCAGCCTCGCTTGGGATTGGTGCAGTCACACCAACCCTCGCCCAGAACGAGGCTTCGGGTGCGGGAACTGCCGCAGCGATGGAGGGCGCGTCGGCTGCCAAGCCAACCAAAGCGGAGCGCAAGCAGGCCCGCAAGGAAGCTCGGGCAAAGAAGAACGCCGAATTGAAGAAGCTTGAAGCTGCGGGCTATCAACCCGGCCGCGCCAATGATCAGAACTATCCGCAGGATATTCAGAACGCGGAAAAGAAGGCGGGTGTTGGACAGGGCGCAAGTCAGTAGTGGCTGAACGCGGCGCACGTGCGTCTCGCACTATGCGCCGCGCCGGCGGGGTTCTCGCTCCAGGCTGAAAAGCAAACCCGCCAGGCATGAGCCTAATCGGCAAGGATCCCCGCAGCTGGCGTATCCCTGCCGACAGGCGTTGACCAATGACCCGCGGGAATGAATGACAGGTTCGAGCCAGAACGGGTTGGTCAGACTGCGCTCCTGACCGCTCGTCCGCCAACTTGCACGGCCCCGTCGTTGTACCGGGCAAGCACCGTGCACGGCTTGCCGAGCGCGTCGCCTTGCAGCAACGTGATGCTTCGCTCGAGCGACAAGGCGAGCGCGCCCGCCGCCACGCCCGTCGCGGCGTCTTCCAGGCGCGGGTCCAGATGATTGAAATTTCGCCCTTCATAGACACCGTCACGCAAGCGGCAATAAGCGTACATGCCAGAGATGCCGTGCGTGCGACTCCAATTGGCAATGCCCGCAAGATCGGGAGTCAACGCGGCCAGCACGGACGGCGCCGCCACTTCGACCAACAGCTTTGCGCTGCCGATCGATGCGAGTCGAGGCACGCCCGCTAGCGCCGCCGGTTCAACGCGTAGCAACTCCGCTGTTTCTGCGATGTCGACGGCAAACGTTGGGCAAGTCTGCGCCGAGACGCCGACAAAAATGCCGTCGTCGTCTCGCGCGATCTCGAGCAACTGCCGATGCATGCTCGTGACGAATTGAGTTCGTCCGATGTCCGGGGACCGCTCAAAGAACACGGCGCTCGCCGCGAGCGTCGCATGCAGGCAAAGCGGACTGCGGGCATACGGGTAGTAGTAGTCGAGTTCCCTGTCACCGGCAGCATTCGTGTCCACGAATACCGTCGCGCTTGCGTCTTGACGCTGCGCGAACGCTAGCCGCTCCGATCTGGCCAACGCTGACTCATCGACGACGATCGCAGCGTTGCCGCTCTCGTCATTACGGCCGAAGCAAAGCACGCGGTGGGTTTTCATTGTTGGCCCTTTTCCTGGCGGATGGCCAGATCGATCTTCCGATTCCTTACGGCGGCGGACGTCATGCCGCGTTCCTGGCCCATTGCACGAATGCTGCGCCAGCTTCGCGCAAGACCGTTTCGCGAGTCTGCATGCTAACGCCAGGCGCATCGTAGTATGCGGCGACGAGCAAAGGAGCGCGCCCAGGCGGGCGCACGAGCGCGTAGTCGTTTGTTTCCCCGGTCAGACTTGTTCCAGGCCGATCGGCCGCCTGCCAGCCTTCAGGCAAAGCCGCGCGGATCCTGTTGAGCCCGGGTTTGCACGCGGTCATTCCACGCTCCAGTTGCGCGCGCGACCTGGGGCTCAGGACATCGCCAAGCAGAAGGCTGCGAGCGACTGTGGCGATCGCTCTCGGCGTCGTGGTGTCGAGCGCGCCGTTGTAGTGGTTCGAGTCGGGCTCGTACCGGTCCGAGCGGGTGACGGTGTCGCCAAGTCCGCGAACGAATTGGGTCAGCCCTGCAGGACCACCGGCGCTTCTCATCAACAGGACGGCGGCCGTGTTATCGCTCTGTTCGAGTATTGCCTGGCAGAGCGTTTCGACCGGCAACGCGCCTTTGGCGAGATTGGCCTTGGTCACGGGCGACGTGAAAATGAGGTCCTTCTCGGTGTAGGGCACGAGGCGGTCGAGGCGCTCCTCGCCGCTATCGACGCGAGCGAGTGTCTGTGCCGCGAGGAGCCCCTTGAATGTGCTGCACATCAGGAAGCGTTCGTCAGCGCGATGGCTCAACGTACGCTCCGATCCCGTATCGACAGCGAATACGCCGAGGCGTCCACCATACCGGCGCTCGACTTCAGCGATCGGTGATTCGGCCGCGTGGAGCACCGGTACAGCGCTCATGCCAACAATGAGGGGAAGGCCAATCAGCAGATTTCGACGTTTGATCGAGTGGGGCACTGAAGCATCCAGATGGTCTGATTGAAGAGCGGCGGCCTCGCCATCACTAACGGAGCGGCGCGATGGAACCGAGATCCAGCTTCAAAAGCCGACCCAGCCAGCGACGCAGGGGATTGCGGACGACCGGCAGAAGGCTCGTCATCGAAATACGCGCGGCACAAGGGCCTTCCGTGCTGATCCACACGCGTTCGCCGCCCTGCAACCGCATTTGCGTACCGGGTGCCAGCCAGTGATCATAGGGGGAGTGGATTCGTGTGAGCCACACTTGCGCGCCGAACACTCGCAGGTCGGCATCGGCGGCAACACACCACGAATAGGTTATGCAAGGTTGAACGGTGAAATGAATGACTACCTTGGGTAACACATCGTCATGCGCAGATGCAAAGTCATCGTGCCTAGGACCGAACAACTGCGTGGTTGCATCTTCCATCATACTCTCCGACGTTGGTGTTACCCCATCCACACTCAAACATCACACTGGGCCAGGGTCCAGTTGTCGCCACAATGTACCGGCCAGCGGCGAACAGGCGAAGCAATGTATCGTATACAGACAAGTCTGTATACTATCGGTATGAAATTGGAAAGGTGATTCAAATGAGCGCGAAACGACAGGATGTGCTGGATACCGCGACAAGGCTCTTTTCGCAGTTTGGGTATCAGGCCGTGGGCATCGACAGGATCATCGACGAAGCCGGGGTTTCCAAGATGACGATGTACAAATACTTCCCATCGAAGAATGATCTGGTCGTGGAGGTGCTCCAGCAGCGCGAGGTCGATGTTGCAGCCGGTCTCGTTGCGTTTGTGAACGAGCGCCAGGATTCGCTTGCCAGAGTCCGCGCTGTGTTCGAATGGCACGACGAATGGATAAAAGACGAATCCTTCCACGGATGCATGTTCATTAGCGCTGCCTCTGAGTATGCCGCCAGTGATGCACGGATACTGCAAGCGTCCGCCGATCAGAAACAGCATTTGAAAATTTTTCTGGAGCGTCTACTCGAACCACTGACAGGTGGCGACGCAGCGCCAGGCTACGCGAGCAAGTTGATGCTGCTGATCGATGGGGCGATCGTCGCCGCGCGAGTCTGTGGCAACAAGGAAGCAGCTCTGGAGGCCTGGGAAGCAGCGAGCGAACTGCTCGCAAAATTTGGCTCCGACTCACTCGCTGGAGCCTGACGATCCCTTCGAAGCGCATCGTTTTCAGTCGAGGCCGATGGCGACACATCAACGGAGCAATGCCGCGATTCGGGGCACGACCGCTCCGCGGGTCCCGAAATTGGTGCCCGGTATTTGTCAGTGGGAACGCCCGATGCGGCGAAGCAGCTAACTGTATGGGAAATAGCGATGAGCCGCGTGCTGCTGGCTGACGACGATACAGCCTTTCGTGATGCGCTTCAGACATTGCTCGGTGACGCAGGGCACGATGTGACGACGGCCGGAAACGGCCTGGAAGCGGTTTCGGCGGCCCTGGCGGTCATGCCGGAGGTGATCGTCTCAGACGTTCATATGCCCGTTCTCGAGGGACCGGACGCTGTATCCATGTTGAGAGCCATCCCGCGGTTTTGCGGTGTTTCAGTGATTCTCATGTCCGGGGACGACACCGATGCCGGTATTGCTGCCGAAGGTTTTCTCCACAAGCCTTTTGACCCAGGCATGCTTCTCGACGCCCTTGCAAGCCTTTCGGAGAGTAAGCATTGTGGAAGCGAACGCGCGCCATCGATTCCGCACCAGGCCGTGTACCGGGCGGGCGAAACGGGCATCTCAGCGACAATAGCGGATCGGCAGCATCAGCGCGTTGCGCGCGCTTTCGAACTGGTGGCTGAACAGGAGCGCCGGATATCCGGGCTTGAACGCTGCGGTGTCGAGACCGGGCTGGCTATCGACCTGTACGAAACCATGGTGTGTAGCGTTGCGACGCTGACGCGCTTTGAGCGGTTCACAGTGGATTCGGTGAATCCCGCACCATGTTGATCTTGCACTCGGCTGTAGCTTCTTCAAAAAGGTGCACGAGATAAGGCGAGCGCAATAAAGCGGCGTTCGATCGTCATGCGTCTGCGGTGGGCGCGTGAGATGACGCGAGAGTTACGACTTCGCTCGCGGCAGTGACACCGAAAAAATGGTCTCCGTCTCGTCCGACCGTGTTTCGATGGCACCGTGGTGGGCCTTGGCGATCTCTCTTGCGATATACAAGCCGAGGCCGAGACTACCCGATTTATCGTCCTCATTCTGATGGTTTTGTCCTCGTTCCAGCGGATTGAAGATGCGGGCGAGCGTTGCGGGTTCGATCGCCGCACCGCAGTTGCTGACGTCAATTCGGACATGTGTTGCATCACCCGTCATCGCCACGCGCACAGGTGTGTTCTGTGTCCCGTACTTGATGGCATTGAGGACAAGATTTCCCAGCAATTGCTGCAGGCGCTGGCGGTCCCAGACCCCCCGCAGGTCACCCGTCACGTGCATCTCAATCTGTCTCTCGGGATGGATGGCACGCAACTCGTCCAGTTCCTCAGCAAGCACATCCGCAAGATCGATAGGCATAGGCGACACGTTGATGCCCAAGCCCAGTTTCGTCCGGTTGAATTCCGTCAGGTCATCGAGCAACCCCTGCATCCGGGCCCCGCTGCGTATCAGGCGGCCGGCGGCCTGCGACACATCTTCACCGGCATTCAACGCTGCCAGATACGATGAGGTCGCCTGAATCGCCTGGAGGGGGCTGCGCATGTCGTGCCCCAGCATGCCAAGCAGAAGGTTCCGGTTCTGCTCGATCTGCAGATTGAACGAGGTGACCGATTCGGCAAGCGCCTGATCGATCGCCTCATTGAAACGAATCAAGTCTCCGAGGTCAGGCGCTTGCGGCGCGCAATCGTCCATCCACAGACGAAGCACGCTTGCGCGCAACGCTCGATATTCGGCGGCAACCTGGTTGACCGTGAAGCCGGCCCGAGCCCTCAGGAAACCATGCGTTCGTGCGGCTGATTCGGATGTCCCGATCGGCGTGGGGCCCTGGTCCAACGATTTTTTGTGTTGGGCTTCTCTGGTCTGCGGGGTGCGCAAGTCTGCGGCAACGGCGTGCAGCATTTGTTCCGCCTCTTCGCGTAAGTCTACCGATTCCAATTCTGCCGACGCCGGCAGCAGGGTGGCTGCGAATGCTTCCCACGCCGCGAGTATTGCCTCCATCTCTTGCACGATAAAGTCTGCCAGCCGCATGTCCGCCTCTCCATCCGGTAAATGGACTACTGCCGGGGTACTCTACGTACCTATGTTACGCGCATACTCGCCACGGCCTACAATCGAAGGACTGCCCGGCTTCTTCGTGGGCGGCTTTACGACGGACGCGGGCACGAGTTATGCGCTTCGCGCCGATACGGCGGCGAGGACGCCGCCCGCCAATTGCGGAGGGAGAAAGTCATGAGGCCAACCGTGTTAGGCGTGTACGACAGCTACGCGAATGCGCGTTCCGCGCAGCGCGCACTGGGCGAGGCTGGGGTTGCGCAAGCGGAAATTGCCATCTACTCGATATCGGTTGATGCTCCCCGCGAAAAGGGGCCACGTGTCTATGTCCAGGGTGCGGTCGATACGCACCATCACAAGAAGGTCTTCGATCGACTGGAGCAGCTGTTCGCGCGCATCTTCACGAAAGGAGGGTATCCATCCGATGCGGAGGATTACAGGGAATTCATCCGTCGCGGCGGCACGATAGTTAGCGCCGATGTTTCTGAAGCGCAAGTCGATCTGGCGATTGAAACGATGATCCGCATGGGCGCTGCCGACATCGAGGAGCGCGCCAACGCGTGGCGTACGGGTTCTGCGAAGGCACAAGGTCCGGAACACACGGCGCATCCAGCCGGCACCACGGCCGGCGAACACGCGAGGCAGCAGGAAGCCACGCACGGCACCGCATTTTCGTCGACCACTGCGAACACCGCTGCGGGGCAGCGGCAGGCATCGACGCGCACAGACGAGCGCGGATCGACACTGCACGTGCAGAAGCAGCCGCACGCATCGGGCGCGTCTGAAGCCGGGTTCGCGCGCGCGAATGCGGATGCCGGCGCCAAAGCGCACAGCGCGCAGGCGCCCGACGGCCACGCCGCTGCGTCAAACGCCCAGCGTCCATCGGGAACGGGCTTCATGGGCGACCCGGGTCTCGGCACCCACCAGGACGACCAAAACCCGTACGACAAAGAATTTAGAAAGGACTACGACGCACATTACGCGGACACGGGTGCGTCATACGACGAGTATCGACGTGCCTACTCACACGGAGCCACGCTCGGACGCGACGAGCGGTTTCGCGGGGCCGACTGGCAGGGCGTGGAAGCGAGCGCACGCGCGAACTGGGAGTCGCGATATCCGGAAAGCGGGTGGGAGCGTTTCAAGACGGCTGTGAGGCACGGTTGGGAGCGGGTTAGGGGCGGCGGCTAGTTTAGAACTCGAATATCTGTCGCCTGGCTAACGGCGCGCCTCGATCTGAAAGTGTCGACAGATTTGATGTGCGCTACGTGTGCAGGGAAGCATTAGTTAAGACTCCTACTATTCGCGCGGATGAATCGGCGTCGCGTTCAGAGTTCATGGCGCGCTAGGTCTGTCACTCGTCTGCATGAAAGCCCGCGCGAATATCAATCAGCCTGTTCCGGTTCCCAGTCCCACGCTGTTGGAAGCCCGCCGACGCTGGCAATCCTTGCGAATTGAAAGGTGGGTATCCGCAATTACCCCAAGAAGAAGACGCTGGCATTTCTCCGGCGGCCATACTACGATTGCGCCCAATGTTACCGGTTACAGTAAACGGTAACATTGCGGCGGGCAAAGCCGGGCTTCACCCCCGGAGCGGCCGGAAGCGACCATTATTAATAGAACAGGAGACACGAGATGCATCTCGCCACCAACGTGCGGAACCGTTCCAGGATTCGCTGGTGGGTTGCCGGCCTCATGTGGGCGGCGATCGCGATCAACTACATCGACCGCACGGTGTTGTCGGCGGCGGCGCCGCGCATCCAGTCGCAATTCCACCTGAGCGCGGTCGAAATGGGCGTCGTCATGTCGGCGTTCTTCTGGTCGTATGCGCTGCTGCAATTGCCCGCGGGTTTTCTCGCCGATCGTTTGGGCCAGAAGAAAGTGCTGGGTTTCGCGGTGCTCTGGTGGTCGCTGGCGACGGCGGCCACGGGCATTGCGAATGGTTTCAAGTCGCTCGTCGCGCTGCGCGTGGCGCTTGGCGTGGGCGAGGCGGGCGCGTATCCGAGCAACGCGGGCATTGCGTCGAAGTGGTTCCCGCGCAGCGAGCGCGCGACGGTCGCTGGCATTTTCGACAGCGGTTCGAAGCTCGGCGGCGCCATTGCGCTGCCGCTCATCGCCGCGATGCTCACGGCGTTCGACTGGAAGATCACGTTCGCGCTGACCGGTTTGCTCGGCCTGATCTGGTACGTGGTGTGGCAATTCACGTTCAGCGATTCGCCGCGTGACCACAAGCGGGTCAACTCCGAGGAACTCGCGCACATCGAGAGCGATTTGCTGGCGGAGCAAAGCGACAGGGCGGCGAGGCCCCCGCTGCGCAAGCTCCTCGCGCATCGCAACATCTGGGCGATGTGTATCGGCTTCTTCATGATCAACTACAACTCGTACTTCTTCATCACCTGGCTGCCCACTTATCTCGTGAAGGCGCGCGGCATGACGATGATGGAAATGGGCTGGATGGCGTCGCTGCCGCTGCTCGTCTCGATCGTGGTCGAGATTTTCGCGGGCTGGGCGTCGGATCGCGTGTTCGCCTCGGGCAAGCTGTCGCTCACCGCCACGCGCAAGCTCTTTCTCGTGATCGGCTTGCTGATGGCATCGAGCATTGGTTTCGCCGCGTTCGCCGATTCGGCCGCCGTTGCGGTGCTGCTCCTGTGCATCGCGAAGTCGGGCACGACCGTGGCCGCTTCGCAGGTGTGGGCGCTACCGGCCGACGTCGCGCCGCGCAACGCCGTGTCGATGGTTGCGGGCGTTCAGAACACGGTATCGAACATCGGCGGCGTGGTTGGCCCGATCGTCACGGGCGCGATCGTCGGCGCGACGGGTTCGTTCGTGCCCGCGCTCGTGGTGTCGTCGGCGCTGATCGGCGTGGCGATCATCAACTATCTGTTCCTGCTGGGCAAGGTCGAGCCGATTCGTCTCGACGGCGCGTCGACGCAGCCGCAGGCGCGCGAGTACAGCAACGCCCCGTAAATCCACCGGTTCGGCCTTCGTTTCGTCGATCGAAGAATTTCCGCTGATCCTCTCAAGCCGGAATCAGTAGTACTCCTGTAAATATTAAAACCAGACAGGTCACCTGTATGAAAAAAGCACTTTTCGCAGCGGCCGGGCTTTTGTCCGTCGCACCCGTCGTGGCGCAGGCCCAGAGTTCCGTCACGTTGTATGGTCTCGTCGATGCCGGTATCGGCTATGTCAATAACATCAAGGGCGGCTCGGCGTTCCAGTTGACGAGCGGCCGCCTGAGCGGCAGCCGTTGGGGCCTGAAAGGCAACGAGGATCTCGGCGGGGGCTTGAGCGCAGTGTTCACGCTCGAAGGCGGTTTCAAGCCCAGCGACGGCACAGCCGCACAGGGCGGGCGCCTGTTCGGCCGCAGCGCGTTCGTGGGCATTGCGAAGAGCGGCATCGGCACGTTCACGCTTGGCCGCCAGTATGAACCGCTTGCGGATCTCGTCGCGCAATACGCGGGTCCGGGCACGTGGTCGCCGTCCACGCACGTGGGCGACAACGATAACCTGAACCAGACGTTCCGCATCAACAACGCGGTGAAGTTCCGCAGCGACACCATCGCGGGCTTTACCGTCGACGGCATGTACGCGTTCAGCAACCAGGCGAGCAGCTCGGCCGGGCAAGGCTTCGGCAACAACCGCGCCTGGGGCATCGCAGCGAATTACGTGAACGGGCCGCTTTCCATCGGCGGCGGCTACGTGCTGCTCGACCATCCGAACACGACGACCAACACGAGCGGCGCGATCGGCGGCGCATCCAGCACGACCGGCGACGACTACAGCGGCGGGTTCTTCTACGGCCTCGACGGCGGCGTGGCCCGTCAGCAGATCGCGGTGGCCGGCGCGAACTACAAGATCGGCAGCGCGATTGCGGGCTTTGCGTTCAGCCACACCGAACTCAACTACAACGACGGTTCCACGCGCAAGTTCAACAACTACGACGCGAACATGCGCTACCTGCTCACGCCGGCCACGACGCTGATCGGCGTGTACACGTTCACGGACGGCCGCGCGAACGGCCTGCCGGGCACGGGCGGCGCGACGCTCAAGCCGAAGTGGCATCAGTTCACGCTGGGCGTGGACTACGCGCTCTCTAAGCGTACGGACGTCTACCTTTCGGGCACGTACCAGCTTGCGGCCGGCGACGCATCGACGCGCGTGGGCTCGTCTTATAGCCGGATCGCGGCGATCGCGTATGCGGGCGGCGCGTCGTCCACGAATCGCCAGGTCGACGTGTTCACGGGCATCCGCACGAAGTTCTGATCGCGCTTTCACGTGCGAAAAGCAAAAGGCCTCGCGATGTTTGCGAGGCCTTTTTGCGTAGTCATCGCGAAGCGACGAACATCAAGCCGAGCCGCGCTCGATCAGCGTGAAACCGACGTCGACTTTCGCGCGCTTGCTCGTGCCGGTCTCGATTTTCTCGATCAGCATGGACGCCGCCAGCTTGCCGATCTTCGTGCCGTCGATGCGAATGGTCGTGAGCGGCGGGTCCGTGTCGGCGGCGAAATTCTGGTCGCCGTAGCCGATCACCTTGAGGCGTCCCGGCACGTCGAGCCTGCGCGCATGGGCTTCCATGAGCACGCCGAGCGCCATGATGTCGGCGCCGCAGAAGATCGCGTCGATTTGCGGATGTTCGTCGAGCAGCTTCGCGAACGCGCGCCGTCCGTCGCCGAGATGCGCGGGCGAGGGCACGGCGGCCACGGGAATCTCGCGCTCGCTGCCGAAGGCTTCGATGAAGGCGTCGGCGCGCAACTTCGCCCGGCGGTCGCCCGGCGTGACGATGGCCGGGTGCCGCGCGCCGCGCTCGCGCAGGTAGCGCGCGGCCGCTTCGCCCACGCGCGTGTGCGAGAAGCCGATCAGCATGTCGAGCGGCGAGCGCGTGATGTCCCACGTTTCGACCACCGGAATGCCGGCCGCGCGCAGTTTTTGCCGCGACGCCTCCGAGTGGATCACGCCGGTGAGCACGATGCCTGCCGGACGCCGGCCGATGATGGCGTCGAGCAGCGCCTCTTCGCGCGATTCGTCGTAGCCGCTCTGGCCGAGCAGCAACTGATAGCCGGCCGTCTCCAGCTCTACGGTCAGGGCCGCGACGGTTTCCTGGAACACGCTGCCCGCCATCGCCGGGATCAGCGCGACGACGAGGTGGCTGCGATTCGAGGCGAGCGAGCCCGCGATCAGGTCGGGCGTGTAGCCTGTTTGCCGCACGGCTTCGCGCACGCGTTCCAGCGTTTCGACCGAAACGAGTTCGGGATTGTTGAGGGCGCGTGAAACCGTGACCTTCGTGACCCCGGTCAGACGGGCCAGATCGCTGAGCGTGACCCGGCCGGTGTTCTTGCGGGCACGCCGCGACGCGGTGCCGGCGGCGGGCGGGGCGAATTCTGTCGAGGTCTTGGTCACGGGCGCGGGCGCTCCTGCTGCAAAAAGGTGTTGGCAATTATCCCAAAACTGTACTACGATGACATCTATGTTACCGGTTACATTAACCGGTAACTTTGTTCCAGAACGAAAGGCGGCGCGTTCCCCTGCGCGGCCAGCAACCATCTCGCATGGGACCGGAGCAGGTGCCCCTGCGCGCCCTCCGGATCGTCAGCGGAGACAGGCGAATGCTCCAGTCCAACAAGTCCTATAACGGGCCGTTGATCCGGCTCAACCCGAACGACAACGTTCTGATCGCGCGCGAACCGCTGACGATCGGGCATCAAGTCCAGATCGAAGGCGAAGCGATTCGCCTGCGCGCCCAGGTCGCGGCGGGCCACAAGGTGGCGGCGCGGCGCATTGCGGCGGGCGAGCCTATCCGCAAGTACGACACCGTGATCGGCGTGGCTGCGCGCGATATCGAACCCGGCGACCACGTCCACACGCACAACATCACGCTCGTCGATTTCGATCGCGATCCGGGCTTCGGCCTCGACGTGAGGCCCGTCGACTACGTCGCGCCGGAGCAGCGCGCGACGTTCAACGGCATCGTGCGGCCCGACGGCCGCGTCGCCACGCGCAACTTCGTCGGTATTATCGCGTCGGTCAATTGTTCGGCCACGGTCATTCGCCATATCGCCGATTACTTCACGTCCGAACGCCTGCGCGATTATCCCAATGTCGACGGCGTGGTCGCGTTTGCGCAAACCAGCGGCTGCGGCATGTCCTCGCCGAGCGAGCATTTCGACGTGCTCCGGCGCACCATTGCGGGCTACGCGCGTCATCCTAACCTGGGCGGCGTACTCATCGTCGGGCTGGGTTGCGAGCGCAATCAGGTCGGCGATCTGCTCGACTCACAAGGGTTGAAGACGGGCAAGGCCGTGCACGCGTTGGTGATGCAGGATACGGGCGGCACGCGCGCGACGATCGAAGCCGGCATCAAGGCCGTGCAGGACATGCTGCCCGCCGCGAACGACATCGTGCGCACGCCGGTGCCCGTCAGCCATCTGAAGATCGGTCTCGAATGCGGCGGCTCGGACGGCTTCTCGGGCATCACCGCGAATCCCGCGCTGGGCGCGGCGATGGACCTGCTCGTGCGGCACGGCGGCACCGCGATCCTCTCCGAAACGCCCGAGATTCATGGCGTCGAATACATGCTCACCCGCCGCGCCGTGTCGCCCGAAGTCGGCCAGAAGCTGCTTGACCGTCTCGCGTGGTGGGAACGTTATACGCATGGCCAGAATGGCCAGTTCAACGGCGTGGTCGGGCCGGGCAACCAGCAGGGCGGTCTCGCCAACATCTTCGAAAAATCGCTCGGTTCCGCGATGAAGGGCGGCACGACGCCACTGCAGGCCGTGTACGAGTACGCAGAGCCGATCGATCGCGCGGGCTTTGTGTTCATGGATTCGCCCGGGTACGATCCTGTCGCGGTGACGGGGCAGATTGCGAGCGGCGCGAACCTGATCTGCTTCACGACGGGGCGCGGCTCCATGTTCGGCTCGAAGCCCGCGCCGACGCTCAAGCTTGCGAGCAACACGCCCATGTTCACACGCCTCGAAGAGGACATGGACATCAACTGCGGTCTCGTGATTGACGGCGAACGCACGATCGAGGAAATGGGTCAGGACATCTTCGATCTGATCGTTCGCGCGGCTTCTGGCGAGCGCACGAAGAGCGAGCTGCTCGGACTCGGCGACAACGAATTCGTGCCCTGGCACATGGGCATCGTGAGCTGAAGGCACGTAACTGCGCGCCTTGAATCGGTATCAATAGAACAGGTAGGGAGACAGCAGATGCTCGAATCTGCACAACGGCATGGCCGCTCGAAGATGCGCTGGTGGGTCGCGGGCCTCATGTGGGCCGCGATCGCGATCAACTATATCGATCGCACGGTGCTCTCGGCGGCGGCCCCGAAAATTCAGTCGGAGTTTCATCTCGACGCGATGCAGATGGGCATCGTCATGTCGGCGTTCTTCTGGTCATATGCGCTGCTGCAATTGCCCGCGGGCTTGCTCGCCGATCGCCTGGGCCAGAAGAAGGTGCTGGGTTTCGCAGTGCTCTGGTGGTCGCTCGCGACGGCGATGACGGGCCTCGCGAGCGGTTTTCGCTCGCTCGTCGGGTTGCGCGTGGCGCTGGGCGTGGGCGAGGCGGGTGCATACCCGAGCAACGCTGGCATCGCCACGCGATGGTTTCCGCGCAGGGAGCGCGCGACCGTCGCGGGCATTTTCGACAGCGGCTCGAAGCTGGGCGGCGCGATCGCTTTGCCGCTGATCGCGTGGATGCTGGCCGCGTTCGACTGGAAGATGACCTTCGTGCTCACTGGCCTGCTCGGCATTGTGTGGTTCGTCGTGTGGTTAGTGAGCTTCACCGATTCCCCCGCCGATCATCGGCGCGTGAATGCGGCGGAACTCGCGCACATCGAAAGCGATAGAGGCGTGCACAGCGCGCAGCCGCCCGTGCGTCCGCCGTGGCGCAAGCTGCTTGCGCACCGCAATGTGTGGGCGATGTGCATCGGCTTTTTCATGATCAATTACAACTCGTACTTCTTCATCACGTGGCTGCCCACGTATTTGATGAAGGAGCGCGGCATGAGCGTGCTGCAAATGGGCTGGATGGCCTCGTTGCCGCTGCTCGTGTCGATCGTCGTCGAGATTTTCGCGGGCTGGGCTTCGGATCGCGTATTCGCGAGCGGCAAGCTCTCTCTCACGGCAACGCGCAAGCTCTTTCTCGTGATCGGGCTCGTGATGGCGTCGAGCATCGGTTTCGCGGCGTTCGCGCATTCGGCGCTCGTGGCGGTGCTGCTGCTGTGCATCGCGAAGTCCGGCACCACGGTCGCGGCCTCGCAGGTGTGGGCGCTGCCCGGCGACGTCGCGCCGCCCAATGCGGTTTCGATGATCGCGGGCCTGCAAAACTCGGTGTCGAATCTCGGCGGTGTGGTCGGCCCGATCGTCACGGGCGCCATCGTCGGCGCGACCGGCTCGTTCGTTGCCGCGCTGCTGTTCTCGGCGGCGCTGATCGGCATTGCGATCGTCAACTATCTGTTCCTCCTCGGGAAGGTGGAACCCATTCAATTCGGCGACCCCTCACAGGAGACACGCATTCATGAACCCGCAGACGTCAGGGCTTAATCCGTTCAAGGCGGCGCTCGCCGCGCGCAGAAAGCAAGTCGGCTTCTGGCTTTCCATGGCCGATCCGTATCTCGCGGAAGTGAGTGCGACGGCGGGCTTCGACTGGCTCCTCATCGACAGCGAGCACGCACCCAACGAGCTGCGCACGATCCTCGCGCAACTGCAGGCCGTGGCGGCCTACCCGGGCGAGCCGGTCGTGCGCCCCGTGAATGGCGATCCGGCGCTGCTCAAGCGGTTGCTCGATATCGGCGCGCGCAATCTGCTCGTGCCGATGGTCGATACCGCCGACGAAGCACGCGCGCTCGTCTCCGCCGTGCGCTATCCGCCGCATGGCATTCGCGGCGTCGGCAGCGCCGTGGGCCGCGCGTCGCGCTGGAGCCTGCGTACCGACTACCTCGATATTTCGGATGACGAAGTGTGCTTGCTCGTGCAAGCCGAAACGACGACGGCGCTGGGCAACCTCGAATCGATCTGCGCGGTAGACGGCGTGGACGGCGTGTTCATTGGGCCGGCCGATCTCGCGGCATCGATGGGCTATCGCGGCAAGGCCACGCATCCCGAAGTGCAGCAGGCGATCGACGGCGCGATTCGCACGATCGTCGCGTCGGGCAAGGCGGCGGGCACACTCACGTCCGACCCGGCGCTTGCGCGTCATTACCTCGAACTCGGCTGCACGTTCGTCGCGACGGGCGTGGACATCCTGATGTTCGCGAACGCGGCACGCAAGCTCGCGCGCGATTTCGCGGACGTGCGCACGGCAGAATAGTGCCGCGCGCGGCCGGTTCGCCGGTCAGACCCGTCGCGACGGTTCAACGGATCACGATATCCCTTGTAGAAAGGAGCACGCAGTGAGTTTGGAGTTGACGCGAGGCGAACTGCTTCGACAAGATAATTTCATCGACGGCAAGTGGATCGCCGCCGCCGGTGGCAACCGTTACGCCGTGACGAATCCGGCGACGCAGGACACGCTCGCGCAGGTAGCCAACAGCAGCGCTGCCGACGCCCGCGCGGCGACTGATGCCGCGAGCCGCGCGTTGCCCGCCTGGCGCGACAAGCTGCCCCGCGAGCGGGCGCACGTGCTCAACCGCTGGCACGCGCTCATCATCGAGAACACCGAGGATCTGGCGCGCCTCATGTCGATGGAGCAGGGCAAGCCGCTCGCGGAGGCGCGCGGCGAGGTCGCATATGGTGCGTCGTACGTCGCGTGGTTCGCCGAAGAGGCGACGAAGATCTACGGCGACATCATTCCGCAGACACAGCGCGGCAAGCGCATGAGCGCGATCAAGGAGCCGATTGGCGTGGTAGCCGCGATCACGCCGTGGAATTTCCCGCTCGCGATGATCGCGCGCAAGATCGCCCCGGCGCTCGCGGCCGGCTGCACGGTCGTGGCGAAGCCCGCCGAGGACACGCCGCTCACGGCGCTCGCGCTAGCCGCGCTTGCGCAGGAAGCGGGCTTGCCCGACGGCGTGCTCAACATGATCTCGGCCGCGCGGGACGAAGGCATCGCCGCTGTTGCCGACTGGCTCGCCGACGACCGCGTGCGCAAGATCACCTTCACGGGCTCGACGGCAGTGGGCAAGCATCTGGCGCGCGAATCGGCGGGCACGCTCAAAAAGCTCTCGCTGGAACTGGGTGGCAACGCGCCGTTTATCGTGTTCGAGGACGCCGACCTCGATGCGGCCGTCAACGGCCTGATGGCAGCCAAGTTCCGCAACGGCGGCCAGACCTGCGTGTGCCCGAACCGCATCTACGTGCATGAGTCGGTGTACGAACGATTCGGAGATCTGCTCGCGCGGCGCGTCGCTGAGCTTCACGTGGGACCCGCAACGGACCCGAAGGCGCAGATCGGCCCGATGATCAACGAGCGTGCGATCGACAAGATCGCGAAGCACGTCGAGGATGCCGTGGCGAATGGCGCGCGCGTGCTCACGGGCGGCAAGCGGCTTCGCGAACTGGGACCGAACTACTACGCGCCCACCGTGCTCGCCGACGCGACCGACGCGATGGTGCTGTGCTGCGAGGAAACGTTCGGTCCTGTTGCGCCATTGTTCCGCTTCACGGATGAGAATGACGTCATTAGGGTTGCCAACGATACGCCTTTTGGTCTCGCTGCTTACTTCTACACCAACGACGTGCGCCGAATCGATCGCGTGGCGCGAAAGCTGGAAGTCGGTATCGTCGGCATCAATGAAGGCGCCGTGGCCAGCGAAGCGGCGCCTTTCGGCGGCGTAAAGGAATCTGGCTATGGTCGCGAAGGCTCGAAGTATGGCCTCGACGACTACCTCAGCATCAAGTATCTGTGCCAGGGTGGGCTCGACTGAAGTTCGCGGCGCGCGGTCCGGTATGCGGAGACCGGCCGCGCGGCCGAATGACTCGATTATCTGAGCGCAGTGCTTCTTGCGACGAAGCGCCTTGCCATCCGTCGACGTCGGTTTGCCGATGTCGTCATACTCGCCCTTGAAATCGGTTCGTTCACGGTTTGACGGCGAGCACGCAAAAAGCCTTCACTGTTTCGACAAGCCTCGCTTCGACGAAGCCAGCAGCTGTTAGTCGTTCGATCAATCCACCAGTCTGTTGGCCCGAATAGGTGGTGAAACCGATCGCGACTGTGCCCCCGGCTTTCATGACACGCCTTATCGCGGTCAGGCCCGTTTCGGAGTCTGGCCAAATCGCCTACGCGACAGAGAAGCACGCTCATGGACCGTTGCACTGCTACGTAGGCAAAAGGCCGGCTTTTCGATAGCTTTCGATGAGTGCGTCATAGAGAGCGATATCGGAGCGGCTTCTCGCGATGAGCTGAGCGCCGGCGATCGCAGCGAAGATAGCGCGAGCCCGCTGTTTGCTCTCCCGGGGACCGACCACGGCCGCTGCGGACAGAACCTTGCTCAGCCACGCCACATTCACGTCAGCAAAGGTCCGGACTTCTTTCATCACGACTTCCGGCAGGTCGTCAGTTTCGGCGGCCATGAAGCTGCATAGGCATATGCGATTGCCGGTCTCAAGCGCCTTGCGGAATGTGCCTGGATAGTCGCGAAGGCAGCGCAGCGGATCCTGCGATCTGGCCAGCATGTCTTCCAGAGCCGCCGCCGAGTCCTCCCAGTAACGCCTCGCTACCGCAGCGCCGAGATCGGCCTTGCTTTCGAAATGGTGGTAGATGCTCGCGGCCTTGATACCCACTTCGTCCGCGAGATCGCGATAATTCAGACCGCCGTAGCCGTGCGCCTGCGCGAGCCTCGTGGCGGCCGCCAGGATTCTTTCCCTCGAGTTCGAACTCGCATCGTTGCTCACTGCTTCAGCCTCCGTGAACGGGAAATAGGTGTTGACACCCTGCATTGTACATTCTATGGTTAACCTAACAAACGTTAGGTAGGTTTTCGGACGATGTGCCTTCACGCCGCCCAATCCGATGCAACCCACTACGGAGCGCCCCGGCAATGACTTCCCATACCGTCGATTGCGACGCAACGCAGGTACCCATGATGAAGATCCACGACTTCCCGACAGGGCCGTATCCGACACGCGTGCGCATCGCTCTGGCTGAAAAGGGGCTGCAATCGCGCGTCCAGTTCGTGATGGTCGACCTCTACAAGGGGGAGCACAAAAAGCCCGCGTTCATGGCCAACAAGAACTATTCGGGTACGCTGCCGGTGCTCGAACTCGATGACGGAACCTGTATTGCCGAGTGCACCGCCATTACCGAATACCTCGACGCGCTCGATGGCGCGCCCACGCTCACCGGTAGCACACCGCGCGAAAAGGGCGTGATCCACATGATGAGCAAGCGCGCCGAGTTGGAGCTGCTCGATGCCGTCAGTGTCTATTTTCATCACGGCACGCCGGGACTGGGCCCGAATGTCGAGACGTATCAAAACCCGGAGTGGGGGTTCCGTCAACGCGACAAAGCGCTGAGGGGTATGCGCTACTTCGATGCCGTTCTGAAAGCGCAACCCTATGTCGCCGGCGAGGCTTTCTCGATGGCCGACATCACCGTCATCGGCGGGTTGATCTTTGCGGCGCTTGTGAAGCTACCGGTGCCTGCCGAGTGCGAGGCACTTCAAGCCTGGTACGCAAGAATGCTGGAGCGCGAGAGCGTAGGGAGCCAGCCGGTGTTTGCTGCCTTGGCCGGGCGTCACGACTGACCGGGACGGATCAGTGATTGGCAACCGGACGTTGCGATGACTATGCCGCGCTTGTCCCGCGCTCTATGTGCGCCAACGCCAGCGCCAGCCGTGCCCCGACCTCGGCATTGTGTTTCACGATCGCGATGTTTGTCGCCAGGCTGCGTCCGCCTGTCAACGCATTGACGCGATCCAGCAGGAAGGGGGTCAAAGCCTTACCCGTGATTCCCTTCGCAGTGGCCTCGTCGAGCGCCTGCTGAGTCAGCGCGTCGATCTCTTCGAACGTCATCGCTGCCGCTACCGGCACCGGAGTGCTCAACACCACACCGCCCTCGAGGCCCAGGTTCCACTTGGTGCGGATGAACCGTGCCTGCTCCGCCGGGTCGTCCAGTCTGAAGTCCGCGCGAAAGCCGCTGTCGCGCATGTAGTACGCCGCGAAATTGTCCTGTTCACAACTGAGGACAGGCACGCCGTAGGTTTCCAGGTATTCCAGTGTGAGCCCGATGTCCAGGATGGACTTCGCACCGGCACAGATGACCGCCACCGAGGTCTTCGCCAGTTCCTGCAGGTCGGCCGAGATGTCGAAGGTTTCCTGCGCACCCCGGTGTACGCCGCCAATGCCTCCGGTGACGAAGACCTCGATGCCGGCCAACGCGGCACATATCATCGTGCCAGCTACGGTCGTGGCGCCGAGGCCGCCGCTAGCTAGTACGGCCGGCAGGTCACGGCGGCTGACCTTATGTACCCGGTCCGAGCGGCCGATCAGTTCCAGTTCGTCGTTCGTCAGGCCGATGCGGATTCGCCCACCGATCAGCGCGATAGTCGCGGGCTCAGCGCCCGCGTCACGGATCAAGGCCTCCACTTCGCGCGCGGTGCGAACGTTCTCCGGGTAGGGCATGCCGTGGGCAATGATGGTCGATTCCAGCGCCACGATTGGGCGGCCGGCGGCCCGCGCGGCAGCCACCGGAGCGCTGTAGGTCAACCAGGAGCGTGCAAGGTCCGTAACCATGTCGATGCCTCGTCAACTGAGATTGCCGCATAGGCTGTACTGCCAACGAAGAGCGGATGCCACGCGGACAGGATGTCGTGCGTATAGCCCGAAAACAGCGTTTCGCTGCGAATGCACGCGCCCAGCTTGGCGTTCCGCTCGATCACGAACACACGTTGGCCGGGCCGGCACAGCCGCGCACACGAGCGAGTTTATCCCGCTTCCCACGACAATAACATCTGCATTGCCCGGCATGTCTTCCCACACATTGTCTGCCTGATTGCTTCAGCTATGGTTCGCGTCCGAGTCGCGTTTAGCGGGTCTCCAATGGAGAACAGCCGGAGAGGACAATTTGTTCCGTTTTTTTGTGGCGCGTGATAAACCCGTGGCCCGTGGCCGCTCACGTCAATATCACGATCTTCCCGCCGCCCCGGTTCTCTTCCATCGCGCGGTGCGCTTCGACGATCTCAGCCAGCCGGTACACCCTGCCGATGGGAAGCCGCAACGTGCCGCGCTCGACCTGCTCAAGCAGCTTCATGTAGGGTGTGTCCATGAAGTCGGCGGCGCCGCCGTCGTAAATGGTGAGCCGAACCGTGCTGGGAATCGCCTCCATCGGGCTGAAGTCGTCGAACGACCATTTGTTGCCTACCATCCCGACCATGCAGACCACGCCTTGGGGCTTGGCGCAACGCAGTGAGTCCATCAGCGTGGTGGTGCCGATCAGTTCCAGCACCTTGTCGACGCCGCCGGGCGAAACCTCGCGCAACTGGTCGGCCAGGGTGCCCGTGTCGATGAGCACCTGATCGGCTCCGTTCTCGCGCAGCGCGTCGGCTTTCGCCGGATTGCGTGTCGTCGAGATCACGAATGCTCCGCTCTGCTTTGCAATCGCCGCTGCGGCGAGCCCCACCGAGGTGGTGCCGCCCCGCACGAGCAGGCGTTCGCCGCTTTCGAGCGAGAGCGCCTTGAAAAGTGCGCCCCACGCCGTCTGCAGCATCTCGGGCATTGCGCCGAGCACATCCCACGGCAAGCTGCTCTCGATCCTCTTGGCCTGGCTCGACGGAACGCACGCATATTCGGCGTAGCTGCCATCGAAATCTCGCCCCATGCCGCCCATGGCGGTGAAGACCTTGTCGCCTTTGCCGAACTCTCCGCCAGGTGCTTCCTCGACGGTGCCTGCCGCCTCGATACCCAGAACACGCGGAAACCGCACGCCGGGTGAGAGTCCCTGACGTGTGAACAGCTCAGAGCGGTTGAGTCCGAACGCCCGCACACGGATCAGTGTCTCGCCTGGCTTCGGCGAGGGGATTGGACGCGTCTCCAGCTTGAGCACGTCCGGGCCGCCCGCCTCGTGAATCACTGCTGCCGTCATTGTCGACATCGTCATTCTCCATCCATACAGTTGTGCGCCAGTGCGCGGAAAATCGCCCGCAATGTCATCAGCCTTCGCCTTGCTTCGGGTCGGTGTTGAACGTGTACAAGACGATCTTCCATTCGCCGTCGATCTTGCGGAGTACGAACACTTCGCGGTTGTAGTCCGTCACTTTCTTGCCGTTTTCGACTACCGCCGCGCCCACATGATGATGGGTGCGCACGACCGCCGTGTCACCGTAGACATTGATTGCATCGTAGGCAAAGTGCGTTGAAAAATTCGCGAGCCTGAACAAATCGTTGTAGCCGGAGATCCGCTGTTCTCGCGTCGAGTAGGTGCGCTTGTTGTTCCACTCGGCCACGCTGTCGTCTGCGAAGAGCCCGACGATGGCTTGCGTGTCCTTCCCGTTGAGAGCGGCCTGGTAGCGGTTCACGACGTCGTACACTTCGTGCTGCGCGGTGCTTGCCGCGGGGTCGGACGAGTAGGGGATGCTGTCCTCAGCGCCTGCGGCAAGCGTTACCGAAGCGCCCAGCGCAAGCAGCGCAGCGATAAGCATAGTGACGGCATAGCCGATGACGAAACGGTGCTTCATGATTCACTCCTCCAGCCAGTTGCAGAAACGATGTGCGTGTCGAGACGCCGCGCATCAGGAAAGGGCACGGTGGCGCGCACTGTTGCGCGTGTCCGCGAGAAATTCATGAATGTGTGCGACCACCGCGGCGCCTTCGCCGGCCGCCGCCGCGACGCGCTTGATCGATCCTGAACGCACATCGCCAATCGCAAACACACCCTGGACACTCGTCTCGAGCGACGCGTGACCGGCGCAAGCGCCGTTGCTTGCGTCAAGCGTGGGACCCGTCAGCACGAAGCCTTTTGCGTCGGTCGCGACACCGCAGTCGTGCAGCCACGACGTGTTCGGGGTCGCGCCCGTGAAGAAAAAGAGGTGCGCGGTGTTCAACGTGCGCTTGCCGTCGGGCCCGGAGCAACGCACGCCCGTGATCGACCCGCGCTGCTGCTCGACGCCGGTCGCTTCGGTCCGCATGTGCAGCGTGACGTTCGGCAACGCACCGATTCGCTCGATCAGATAGCGCGACATGCTCGCTTGGAGGTCTTCGCCCCTCACCAGCACATGAACGTGCGCGACCCGCGAGGCGAGATACACGATGGCCTGTCCCGCCGAGTTGCCGCCACCGACAAGAACGACTTCCTTGCCCTTGCAAAGCTCTGCCTCGACCGGAGAGGCCCAGTAGCAGACGCCGCGTCCGGTGAACGCTTCCAGCCCGTCGATGCGCGGCTTGCGATACGTCGCGCCCGTCGCGATCACCACGGTGTGACACTGCACGCGACGGCCATCGTCGAACGTGAGCACGCGCGGAGAAGCGCCGCAGTCGAGCGAGCGGACGTGGGCCGGAATCACGATGTGCGCGCCGAACTTCTGCGCCTGCACGAACGCGCGTGCCGCCAGTGCCTGGCCGGTGATGCCGGTAGGAAAGCCGAGATAGTTTTCGATACGCATGCTGGCGCCGGCCTGCCCGCCGGGCGCGCACGCATCGAACACCGCAACCGAGAGGCCTTCGGATGCCGCGTAGACTGCCGTGGCGAGGCCGGATGGCCCCGCTCCGACGACGGCGACGTCGTACACTCGTTCGGCGTCGAAATGCGAGAGCCAGCCCAGCTCGGAGGCGAGTTGCGCTTCGCTGGGCGCGCGCAGCACCGTGCCGTCGGGGCAAATGACGAGCGGCAGGTCCTGCCTGGATTGCGTCAAGCGGCGCAGCCAGGCCGCGCTTTCGGGCGCGTCCGACGTATTGATCACCGCATGCGGATGCGAGTTGCGCGCCAGAAATTCCTGCAGCGCGACCACGCGGGCGTCGCCCTCGTGCCCAACGATGACAGGGCCGCTGCCGCCCTCGATCAGGCGCACGCGACGCAGGATCATCGAGCGCATCAGGCGTTCACCAAGCTCGGCCTGGTCGATCAGGAGCTTGCGCAGCCGCTCGGGCGCAATGAGGATCGCCGTCACGTCGTCGATCGCATGCACATCGACGAGGGAAGGGCAGCCCGACAACTGGCCGATCTCGCCCACGGTGTGCATCGGCGTCTGTTCGACCAGCACCCGCGTGCGCCCGAGGCCATCGCGACGGGAAACGCGTGCGCGTCCGGCGAGCAGTACGAACATGCCCGGTATCGCCTTGCCCGTCTCCGTCATACGTGCGCCTGCGGGATAAAAAACGACCTTGCCGTAGTGGTGCATCTTCTGCACGTCGGATTCGGCCAGCAGCGGATGCAACTGATGATCCCGGCTCGACGGCGGGTCGGGCATCGTAGCGAGTTCGTCATGCTGCTGCGTTGCGAACGCCGCGTATGCGCCCTGGACGCTCGTTGCGCTTGGGACGCTTCGTTCCAGTGATGTCGAACCGTTCATGGCATGCCTCGCCCTCAGGCCGGGTTGATCGTCGAGAACGCGTAGCGGGCGATCTTCCATGCGCCTCCCACGTTCTGGAACAGGAACAGCTCCTGATTCGCCTCGCGGGTGTCCGCGCCAGTGGCGTGAACCCTCACGGTGCCCGCGGAGTTGGTGCGCGCCAGCACCCAGCCTTCGCCGATCTGCCGGATCTCCTGCACGGCGAACTTCACGGTGAGCTGGATCGCGCCGAATACGGTGTCGTACGCGCCCCGGATCGCCCCGGCGCCGACGCTCGACGGAAAGTTCTGTGGCATGAATACGCCATCGTCCGCATAGAGGCGCATGACCGCCTCGGTGTCCGACGCATTGAGCGCCGCCTCGTATTGCTTCAGTGCCTCGTCGACTGCTGTTTCCGCTGCATTCATTTCGTGCTCCTGATTGATGGATTGAGCCGCTTCCGCTCAGAGTGGTGGTGCTCTTCAGTCGTAGTACCGTTCGGCAATATGTTCGGCGGTGGCGATCGTCGTCACGTTGGTGGCGACTGAGATCGCATCCGGAAAAATCGATGCATCGACGACACGCAGCCCTTCCAGCCCGTGGACGCGGCCTTCGGGATCGACCACCGCGTGTGAATCGCCGGCCGGCCCCATGGGTGCGGTCGAGGTCGGGTGGTGATACGTGTCGAGCGTCGCCGTGATCGACGCGAAAATTTGTTCGTCGCTCTGCGCCGTCGGGCCGGGCGCCAGTTCCGTTTCGATCAGCGTCGAAAGCGGCGCGGTACGGCCGATCCGCCGCGCGAGCTTCACGCCTTCGAGCAGGCGCGCCCGGTCGATCGGTTCCGCGAGAAAATTCAGGTCGATGCGCGGCGGTACGTTCGGATCGCGACTCGCGAGGCGCAGCGAGCCGATCGACTCGGGGCGCGTGAGTGCGACCGCCAGCACGAAGCCCACACCGGTAGGGCTCTGGTCATGCGCAAACAAATGGGTTGCCGTGATGTGCAGGTCGAGATCGCCGGCTCTCGCGGTCGAGCTGTGGGTCCATAGCTTCGCGCCAATTACGGGCGACTGCCTGCCGATTCGCTCCGGGCGCGCCGCGTACGCGTTGTAGTAGAACGGGTGATCCTTGAGCCGCTGTCCCACCGGCAGATCCGCGATCTGCGGGATCGACAGCGCTTCCAGATCGGCGCGCGCGCCGATTCCCGAGCGCAGCAGGATCGCCGCGCTGCCATAGGTGCCTGCGCACAGAATCACTTCGCGTGCGTGCACGTCCTCTCCATCCGCAAGCCGTACGCCTACCGCGTGCCCGTTGTCGAACAGCACCTTGTCGACCAGCACGCAGCAGCGAATGCGCAGGTTGTCTCGCGCTCTTACACGGTCGCCCAGATACGCCATGCCGGTGTTGACTCGCACGCCGTTGACGATGTTCATCGGATACGGGCCGACGCCGTGTGCGTCGGAGCCGTCGAAGTCGTCGATCAGGCGAAAGCCGTTTTCGAGCGCTGCGTTAATGAACGCCTGCTGCATCGGTGTCGTTTCGCTGCACGTCAGTTGCCGCACGGGAAGCGGTCCGTCGTGGCCGTGCAGCTTTGCACAACCGGCATCGCGCCGCTCGAGGCGCTTGAACGCCGGCAGCATCTCCTCATAACGCCAGCCAGGCAGGTTCCAGTTCGCGAAGTCCTGCGGCCGCGCCCGAATCGCGACCGCGCCGTTGACTGCCGAGCTGCCGCCCAGCACCTTGCCGCGGATCGTATTGACGGGATGTCCGATATGGCCCGCGTCGCTCTGGAATCCCCAGTCGTGCGCCGCGTCGCCGCCCACTGTATCGCTGCTCGCGATGACGTGCGGATAGGACCATGCCGGATACGTGGGGCCGGCTTCGAGCAGCACCACCGAGCGGTGAATCCGCTCGCTCAGCCGCGAGGCCATCACCGCGCCCGCCGAGCCGCCACCCACGATCACGACGTCGGCGACCCGCGAACCGCGTGGCGAACCGATGGCTGTATTGGCGTATTGCATCGCGAACTCCGTTCAGAACCTGCTGATGGCCTGAACAATAGACGCGTCGGAGCGTGTGCAACAGATAGCGTGGGCCGAATCCGATGTTCGGTTGAGGCGAACGTCGCGACGATGCGCTCAGGGACGGTTGACACTCACGCCAGGCCCTGGGCAGGGGAGTGCTCGCCGATCAGCCCAGCCTTCATCAGTTCGGCGTCCCAACGCGACGGGTGGCCGATCTCGTCGGCGAGAAAATCGATCAGCACGTGGATCTTCGGCGGCGTGCGCACGGTCTTGCGATAGACCGCGGAGATCTGCCCGCCAGAAGGGGAGTACGCCTGCAGCACGGCGACCAGCTCGCCCGCGAGCATCGGCCCGGCAGCAAGAAAGGTGGGCAGGATCGCGAGACCCAGCCCCGCGCGTGCGCCTTCGAGCAGCAAGTGCCCGGAGTCGGTGCGCATGCGCGTGCCGATGCGGAACGATTGGCGCCGGCCGTCGAGCGGCAGGCTCCACATGCCGTTCGGTTCGCGGTTGTAGTAGACGAGCCCGGCATGCTGCGCAAGCTCGCCAGGATGCGCGGGCGTACCCTGCCGCTCCAGATAAGCCGGGCTCGCACAGATCAGATGACGGTTGACCGTGATGGTCCGCGCGACGAGGCTCGAGTCCGAGAGTTCGCCCATGCGGATCGCCATGTCGTATTGCCCATCCTGCAGGCTCACGACACGATCCTGCGCTTCCACGTCGAGGCACAGGTTGGGATGCATCATCGCAAACTTCGAAAGGAGCGGCGCGAGATGGCGCGTCATGAAGGCCATCGGCACGGCGATGCGGAACGTGCCGCCCAGGCTCGACTGCGCGTCCTGCACGGACTCTTCCGCGCGCTCCACGTCTTCCAGAACGCGCGCCGCGCTCTCATAGAACACCAGCCCGGCCTGCGTCATCCGCAGCGGGCGTCCGCGCTCGAGAAGCGCGCATCCGAGCCGCTTTTCGAGTTGCTGGATACGCTCGCTGACGATCGATTTGGTGGTCCCCAGCCGCCGCGCGGCTTCCGAAAAGCTCGCCGCATCCACTACCGTCACGAACGTGGTCATGTCGGAGAATTTATTCATACGAATTCCTCAACGCGCGTCATGCGGCCTCGCTCCTTCACGCTCTTTCGATCGTACGAACGGTATCGCAGCCGCTCTTTCCACGTTAGGCGAAGGAACGGGAATCGGTTTTTCATTTCCGGGAAAATAAGACGGTCGCCGGGCCGATCCGTGTGCCGCCGTGACTTCGCGGCCGCAGTTGCTTGTAAGGCTTCGCGACGGTGACGCACAATGAATTTTCCATTTATGGAAAAGCGATGGTCGACCTCAACGCGCTCGTGATGTTCGCCAGAGTCGTCGAAGCGGGCAGCTTCTCCGCGGCTGCGCGTCTTCTCGACGTGCCGGTTTCGACCGTGAGCCGCCGCGTCGCCGAGCTGGAGCGGGCGCTGGGCGTGCGTTTGCTCGAACGGTCCACGCGCACGTTGCGGCTCACCGAATTGGGGCGCGAAGTGTTCGAGCATGCCGCACGCACGGCCCAGCTCGGCGCGGCGATCGACCAGGTTGTGTCCAGCCGGCTCTCCGACGTCTCGGGCGTGTTGCGGCTGTCGTGCCCGCCGAGCATTGCCGGCACGCTGCTGACGCCGCTCGTCATCGGCTTTCAGGAGCGCTACCCGAACGTGCGTATCCAGGTGCTCGTCACCGAACGCTTTGTCGATCACATCGCGGACGGCGTGGACCTCGTTCTGCGTGTCGGGGCGTTGCGCGACTCCTCGCTCGTGGCACGCCGCCTTCTCGCGTACCGGCACCGGCTCGTTGCGACGCCGGCCTATTTGCGCGGCTGCCGGCCGCCGGAGCAGCCGCGCGACCTGCTCGAGCACCGCTTGCTGGCCTTCTCGCAATGGAAGCCGCAGAGCGTCTGGAACTTCGTGCACAGCAATGGGCGGGACAAGGAGACGCTCACTTTTGAGCCGTATTTCACGATCAACGATTTCGCCGGTCTCGCGCCTGCGCTGCTGACGTGCGGCGGCATCGGCGAGTTGCCGCCGCTCGTGCGGCCCGATCTCGTGCGCGAAGGCAAGCTCGTCGAAGTCATGCCGAGCTGGCGCCTGCAAACGCTCAATCTTTCGCTCGTCCATCTCGGCAACCGGCACATTTCGAAGCCGTGCCGACTGTTCAAGGATTTCGCCATAGAAGTGGCGCCAAGTTTGTTTCCCGATCTGCCGGAATAAGCGCCGTCTATGCGCCCGGCTGGAGTGCAATCAGAATGAATCGGTATCCTGATCATTTCAGAGGTGGTGCAAGGCATGCCGGTTCTGCGCTTCACACAGGCAATGAGGCAAAGAGGCCAGGCACCATGCGCGCGGCGAAGTCCCAGAAGATGCGGACCTGCCGCGGCACGTAGCGATCGCGCAGGTTGGCGATGGCCAGATCGAACACCGGCAGACGCCAGTCCGGCATGACCTCGACGAGCAGCCCTTTGCGCATGAGTTCGGGCTGCACGATGGGCGGCAGCTCGCCGATGCCGCAGCCTTCCAGCAACGCCACGACGAGACCCGTGTAGTCGTTCATCGCGACAGCCGGCTGAAAGGACAGCGTTTCGGCATCGCGGCCATTCGCATGCACGAAGCGCCAGCGGTAGTCCGGCCGCCAGAAGGAAAACGCGAACAGGCGGTGATCGAGCAGATCGCGCGGCGTTTGCGGCGGCTCGCGCCGGGCGAGGTAGGCCGGGCTCGCGACCAGCTGGTGCCGGTACGTCAGCAGCCTGCGGGCGGCGAGCGGCGGATCGGTAAAGGTGCCGACCTTGAACGCGATATCGACGTCCTCGGCCATCTGGTCGACGATGCGTTCGGTGACGAAGGCGTGCACCCGCACGTTCGGATACGCCTGCTGAAACGCACTGACGACCGGCGCGACGAGCGAGTCGGAGATGCTGGGCGGCGCGCACAGACGCAGGCTGCCGGACACTTCCGGCAGCCGATTGGAGATGACGTCGTCGACTGCCTCGCTCACCTCGGCAGTATGGCGTGCGAGTTCGAACACGTCGGCTCCGACGTCGGTCAGCCGCAGATGATGGGTCGAACGTTCGAGCAGGCGCACGCCAAGCTGATCCTCCAGTGCGGCTATGCGGCGGCTCACGCTGGAGGTCGGCATCTTCAGGCGTCGCGCCGCTTCGGAAAAGCTGCTTGCCTCGACGACTTTCGTGAAGATCAGCAAGGCGTTGAGGTCTTTCATCGGCGTTCAGGCGTTGATCCAGGCTCGCGCCTGTTCCAGCTCGTTTGTGTGGAACGCCTTGATTTCGGCCTTTGTGAAGAATCGCGCCAAATGCATCGAGGCGCGAATCCAGCCCGCGTCGGCCACCACCGCGGCGCGTGTGACCTTGCGGGCTAAGGAGACGCCGAGTGTCATGTCGGTCCACAGCGCCTTCGGCTCGATACCGCTGAAATGCTCGATGCGTTCGAGCACGCGGGTCTTGCCGTTCAGTTCAAGATCACCACGCATGCGCTCGATGGTTTCGCGCAGTTCGTGGTCGGTGATTTTGCCTTCGACGGATATTTCGACGACGGGCGAATCGGGAGTGGAGTGGTACTGGATCATGGCGGTCCCCCAAGCTACGGAGACGTTGCACGCTCAGGCCGGGATGAGCCTGGCGTTCGCTCGCCTCCTCATGGTACGCCTTCCTGCGCGCCGTTTACTCCCCTGTAGTCGAGCCCAAACGTGATGCTGTGCAGCCGGAATCTCGAACTGACGTCGATCCGCATCCGCCAGCGGCCAATGCGAGCGTCCAACCAGAACGCGCTTGCACTGCCGCCTTATACTAATATATGATTCGTATACGTTTCATATATGGAGAGGCAAATGGGCATCGTGAATATCGACGACGATCTGCACGATCAGATACGAAAGGCAAGCGCAGTTTCGTGCCGGTCGATCAACGCGCAAGCAGCCTTCTGGATCAAGATCGGTATGTTGTGCGAAATGAATCCGACAATGGGGTTCAATGAGATCGTTGCCCGCGAGCTCCGGGCCGCGGGCGTTGAACCACAAGCCGTGAACGTGGCTACGCCATGACCAAACGGCCGGAAGAAATCGCATTGCTGGCGGAGTCGGGCAGGTTGCTCGCGGACGTGTTTGGCTATCTGGACACATTGAACTTGATCGGCATGTCGACGATGCAGGTGAACGACATGGTCGATAGCCTCATCGTCAACGAGTTCAACGCACGCCCGGCAAGCAAAGGGCAGTACGGGTATGCCTACGCGCTCAATGCCTCCCGCAACAACGTGGTTTGCCACGGTGTGCCTTCCACGACAGACGTTTTGCAAAGCGGGGACATCGTCAATTTCGACATCACGCTAGAGAAGAACGGATATATCGCTGACTCCAGTAAAACCTATCTGGTTGGCGAAGTATCGCCAGTGGCCAAACGGCTCGTGCAAGTCACCTACGAGGCGATGTGGAAAGGCATCAGGGCCGTTCGCCCCGGCGCCAGGCTTGGCGACGTGGGTCATGCCATTGAGCGGCACGCCCGGAGAAACGGCTATTCGGTCGTAAGGGAATACTGCGGACATGGCATTGGCCGGGAAATGCACGAAGATCCTCAGGTGCTGCATTGGGGCAAACCGCAAACGGGCTTGATGTTGCGGGAAGGCATGGTGTTCACCATCGAACCGATGATTAACCAGGGGCGTGCTGCTGTTTCGACCGAAGACGATGGCTGGTCGGTCGTGACACGCGACGGGCAACTCTCCGCGCAATTCGAGCACACCGTCGCCGTGACCCGCAACGGCGTACGGGTCTTGACGTTGCGGCCCGGCGAACAGATGCTCAACTGACGGCTCGGGGATGGTGTTCGCGCCGAAGGACGAAGACAGGGTTGCGGACACGTAGTCGTAGCAGGCGGTGCGGCTCAGGATGCCTCGTAGGTCGCATACAGCTGGCATACGTCCTGTGCATCGGCGCACGCATGAAGCCGCTCGCGAAACAGATGGTCACAAAAGCGTTGCGCGACGTCGGCCAGCAGATGCAGATGCATGGCGTAGGCCCATTGCGGAATCAGAAGCACGACCACGTCGGACACGGGGTATCCGTCTGGGGCATGGAAGGGAATGGGTACCGTCGGACGCACATACAACGCCATGGCGCGACGCAGCGCCCTGATTTGACCGTGAGGAACGGCAACCCCTTGCCCGAGTGCGGTCGAGCCCAACGCCTCCCGCGCTTCGAGTCCTGCGGTCACGCTGGCCGCCGGCACCCCGAAACGTTGTTCGCAAACGCGTCCCAATTCGACGAAGAGTGACTTACGGTCAGCGACCTCGAAATCCAGCAGCACGTGATCCGGAGTGAGCAGCTGTGCAAGCCCGTCCTCTCCCGCTGCGATTTCATTCGGTGGAGCAGTCGAGTCGGCACGCACAGAAAGGGCCGGGTTCATTAAGTCCTGCCAGGCGTCGGTGGGTGTCTCGGGAACTTCGAAGAGTTGTCCTAGCTCGGCAGTCGGCGCCACATGCGCCACACGTTGGATCGCACCGCTCACAGCGTCTCTCGGCAGATAGAGCGAAAGCCGCACGCGTTCCGTTCCGGGCAGCGCCGCAACGCGGATCGTCCATGGCTGGCCCGCGCAATCGCGAATCAGCGCCTGACGCAGCGGGGTGGCGTGCTGCGCGTCGAGGGTGACGTGCATCATCACGACGCGGCCAGGCGCCGGTCGTGACCGTCGGGGGAGCGGCGTTCTGCCAAATGCAAGGAGAGTGCGCAGGACCGGCACTGGGTGTGTCATATCGGCCGCCGTTTTCAGTAGCGTGCCCTGATCTTATCGGGAGCGGCGTCAAGTTTTCGTAAAAAATGCTGCTTGGCGGATTGTCGGGTTATCAAGGGCTCGAACGGTTGGTAACGTCTTTTGCATGTTAAATCGCGCTATCAGGTTCAGCGCGGCCAACGTCGATCCGGCCGGCCCGATCGCGGCCGCCCGGATTGAAGCTCAATTCAGCGCTTCCGCGGGGCCGAAGAACTCGCATCGGCTTCTGTCATCGGGTACGCCCAGTTCGCGCAGTGTCCGCTTGATGAAAGCCATGAACGGTTTCGGACCTAGGAAGTAGGCGTCGAGGTCGTCGGTCGGCGGAAGCCACTGTCGCAATTGCTCGAGGGTCGGCCGACCTACTCCGTCGGGGACATGCCCGTCCTGGACGTGCCCGTCGGGGACGCGCGTTCCCCGTGCATCAGTCTCTTCATAGACGACGTAAGACTTCAGCCGCGGAAAGCGGGCGTGCCACGCTTTGAGTACATCAGAAAAGGCATGTACCAGCGCATTGCGCGCATAGTGAATGAAAATGACGTCCCGCTTGTTGCCGTCCAAAGCCGCTTGCGCCATGGCTAGCGTGGGTGTGATACCTACGCCCCCACTGATCAGCACAAGAGGTCTGTCACTATCGCGGAGGGTGAACTCGCCAGCAGGCGGAAAGAGCTTCAGCACGCTTCCTTCGCGAACGTCGTCGTGAAGGAAGTTCGAAGCGACGCCGTTGGGCTCGCGCTTGACGCTGATCCGGTAGCTACGTCCGTTGGGGGCGGCCGACAGCGAATAGTTTCGGCGGATCTCTTCGCCGTTCACGTTCAGACGAAGACCGATGTACTGGCCCGGGGTGAAGTCGAGCAAGGCGCCACCGTCGACCGGCTCCAGATAGAACGAGGTGATCTCTTCGCTTTCCTTCGCTTTGCGGACCACGCGGAACGCGCGCTCGCCTCGCCATCCTCCCGGCGCGCTGGCCAGGGCGTCGTATGCCTGACGCTCGGCGTTCATCAGCAGATCGGCAAGCTGCTGGTACGCCACGCCCCATGCCTCGATGACCGCGTCGGTCGCGACGTCCGGACCCAGCACCTCTCGAATGGCGCGCAGCAGACAGGTGCCCACGATCGGGTAGTGCTCGGGCTGGATTTGTAGCGCCACGTGCTTGCTGACGATCCGTGTTGCAAGCGGGCCAAGCGCCTCGAGGTGGTCGATGTTGCGCGCGTATGTGAGGACGGCGTTGGCTAGCGCTCGTTGCTGGGAGCCGCTCGCCTGGTGTGTCTGGTTGAACAGCGGGCGCACCTGCGGATACCCGTCGAGCATGAGCTTGTAGAAGTATCTTGCCAGGGCTTCGCCGCCCGATTCCAGCAGCGGTACGGTGGCCTTGATGATGTCGCGTTGGCTGTCGGTCAACATATGAATCTCGCTCAAAAGTGGAGTCGTTGGAGGCAAGGACTATTTGGCCACCGGTTGCTTTGGAATCTTCGTGAAATCAGGCGGACGTTTCTCGAGGAATGCCGATAGCGCTTCCTTCGCCTCTGCTGAGCCAACCCGCACCATGAACTCCTGGTTTTCAGCGGTCACCGCCTCGTTGAGCGGGTCGATGGAAGCCTGCTTGATCAGCCTCTTGCCAGCCAGCAACGCGTCGCGCGGTTTTGCTGCGAGCCGCTGGGCCGTTGCTGTGGCGGTCGCGAGCAGATCGTCGTCGGGCACCACACGAGTCGCGAGGCCCAACTCGACCGCTCGCTGGGCAGCGAAGGGCTCACCCAGCAGGAACAACTCCGCTGCCCTGAGATGACCCACGCGAGCGGGTATCGAAAAGCTCGATCCAAATTCCGGAACCAGGCCGAGATTGATGAACGGCATCAGAAACTTTGCGCTCTCGCCCGCGTAGACGAAATCGCAGTGAGTCAGCATGGTGGTTCCGCTGCCGACCGCCGCGCCCTGCACAGCCACGACGATCGGCTTGTCGAACGCGATGAGCGCCTCCATCAGGCGGCCCTGCGGAAAATCGCCCGGCTTGGGCGGACGATCGAGAAAGTCCCCGATGTCGTTTCCCGCGCAGAACGACTGTCCAATGCCGTGCCAGAGCACAACGCGGACTGCGTCGTTTCCGGAGGCTTCGTTGAGGATATCCGCGAGGCGCGAGTACATATCGCCCGTCATGGCGTTTTTCTTCTCGGGACGATTGAATGCGACACGAAGAACGCCGTCGCCAGTCGATTCGGTAATGATGTCACTCATGGTTTGCTCCAAACTCTCTGTCGCGCTTGTGTCAAGCTACTTGCGTGTTGAGGCTCGGCACCGTGCCGGTTTCGCGCAAGCTGTCGATGTCCTTCGCGCCGAATCCCAACTCGCGGAGGATCGCTTCGTTATGCTCACCAAGGTCGGGTGCACGCCGCGCCGGCACTTTGACAACGCCATGCACCTGAATCGGATTGCTGATAGTCGAAGTCAGCTTGCCGCCTGCGCCTTCGAGCGGAACGATGACATCGTTTGCGCGCAACTGCGGATCGTCGATGACCTCCTGCGGTCCGCGCACCTCGCCGTATGTGACGTGTGCGCCACTGAACACGTCGTGCCAGTGCGTCATCGGTTGCGAGCCGAAGACTTCGTCGAGAACGGCTGTGAGCTGCGGCATATTCGCCGGCAGCTTCGCAGGATCGGAAAACCGTTCATCGGTCAGCAGATCCGGGCGGCCAATGGCGTTGGCGACTGCGGCCAGCTTGTCGGGTGTCACGACGAGAACGAACCAGGTGCCGTCGGCCGCGCGGTAGACGTTGAGCGCCGCATTCGCGGGATGCTTGCGATCGTGCGGCGGAGCGAACTTCGCGCCAGCCAACGCGGCCTGGATCGCGACGCTTGCCGACCAGACACCCGATGCAAGGAGGGAAGTCGTGACATAAGATCCGCTACCTGTGCGCTCGCGCCGGTAGAGCGCAGTGACGATCGCCGAGTAGATTCCGAGCGCCGTTGCATTGTCGCCGCTGCCGGCCACGGGCCAGGTCGGCGGTGCGCCGGCATCGCGCGTCATGGAGAGTAGCCCGCTACGGGCCCAGAACGCCGTGATATCGAAGCCCGGCATTTCCGCATCCGGCCCGCTTTCGCCATAGCCAGTGAGATCCGCGTAAATCAGACGCGGGTTCCAGCGCACCACGTCGTCGTATTCGAGCTTGAGTTTCTTGCGCGCGGGGTGGGGCGTATTGACGATGAACACATCCGCCCACGCGACGAGCTGCTGGAGGACCTGCTGGGCGCCGGGCGACTTCAGGTTCAGCGTCATGCTGCGCTTGTTGCGGTTGGCTAGATGCCATTGATACGGTTCATCCGCCGCCGGCTGTGGCGCGATCTTGTGCCCATGTCGCCACGGGTCGCCGCCCGGCGGTTCGACTTTGATGACGTCGGCACCGAAGTCCGACAGGATGACGGCGGCGCCCGGCGCCGCGACGAAGCTGGAAAAGTCGACCACTTTGAGTCCAGCAAAAATGTTGTCGCTTGCCATTGAATCTCTCCTGAATCGTGGCGCTTGTTTCATCGTCCCAGGAACTGCGGGGCGCGTTTTTCGAGGAAGGCAGTCGTGCCCTCCCTTTTGTCCTCTGTCCCGGCACACAGTCCGAAGTAGGCGGCTTCGAGGGCGAGGCCCTCGCTCTGGCCCGCGTCCAGTCCCTTGTTTACCGCTTCGAGCGATAGCTTCACGGCGATGGGGGCGTTCGAGGCGATCGTCTTCAGGATGGCTTCAGCGCGCCCGATGAGATCGGCTGCCGGAACGACCTCGTTGACGAGCCCGATGCGCCAGGCTTCCTGTGCGCTGATCAGCTCCGCGGACAGAATGAGCTGGAGCGCGCGGCCCTTGCCGACGAGGCGCGGCAGCCGCTGCGTGCCGCCGCCGCCGGGCAGCAAGCCGAGCTTGACCTCGGGCTGGCCAAGCCTCGCGTGCTCCGCGGCAATGCGAAGGGTGCACGCCATGGCCGTTTCGCAGCCGCCGCCGAGTGCAAAGCCGTTGATCGCCGCGACCACGGGCTTGCCAAGGTTCTCGATCAAGTCGAGCACGGCTTGCCCAAATCGGCTCGACTGCTCCGCTTCGATCGCGCTCGCGTGCGCCAGCTCGCTGATGTCTGCGCCGGCGATGAATGCCTTGTCCCCCGCACCGGTGAGAATCACGCCGCGCACCGAAGCGTCCTCGCGTGCCGCCTCGAAAGCCATGCGCAAATCCTTCCATGTCTGCGTGCTCAGGGCATTGAGCACTTTGGGTCGGTTCACGCTTACATAAGCGATCGCATCGCGCTTTTCGTACAGGACATTTGCGAGCGTTATGACTTCTGCCGGTGAGGTGTCAAGCCCTGCTCGGGGTGAAGACGAATCCGCTACGGTTGTCGATGACATGATTAGCTATCCTGATCGTTGGCGTGACGACGTCAATCTCACCGTCGCGCCTGCGGTATTAAATGAACGCGCTGAACCCGGTGATCGCCTTGCCGACGATCAGGTTCTGCATCTGGAAGGTGCCCTCGTAGGAATAGAGCGCCTCCGCGTCGGCGAAGAAACGCGCGACGTTGTAGTCCGCGAGAATGCCGTTGCCGCCCAGCAGCTCTCGCGCCCACGAAACCGTCTCGCGTGTCCTGGCCGTCGTGAACGCCTTTGAAAGTGCCGCTTGCTGGTCGGTCAGCCTGCCTTCGTCCGCGAGCTGCGCCGTGCGCACGACCATGGCCTGGCACGCCGTGATGTTGGCGAGCATCTTCGCAAGGAGTTCCTGGATGAGCTGGAACGAGGCAATCGGCTTTCCGAATTGCAATCGTTCCTGTGCATACTTGAGCGCATGCTCATAGGCGCCCATCTGGCAGCCGGTCGTTTCCCAACCCACGACGTATCGAGTCCCGCGCAACACGCGCGCAGTGTCGCGGAAGGACTGAACGCCTGCGGCGAGCCGATTGGCTTCCGGCACCCGGCAGTCCTTCATCGTGATCTGACCGTTCTGCACGACCTTGAGCGCGACCTTGCCCAGCATCTTTTCGACGCTGAAACCGGGCGTAGTCTTGTTCTCGACGATGAAGCCCTTGACCTGGTTGTCGTCGACGTCGCGCGCCCAGATGATCGAGATGTCGCACCATGGCGCGTTGCCGATCCACCGCTTCTGGCCGTTGAGAACCCAGGTGTCGCCTTCGCGTTTTACCGTCGTGGTCAGTCCGCCACCGGCTCCCGATCCGACGAGCGGCTCGGTCAGTCCGAAGCAGCCGATCTTTTCCATGCGCGCCATCGGCGGCAGCCACTTTTGCTTCTGCTCCTGCGATCCGGCGATTTCGATCGAACCCATCGCGAGGCCCGTATGAACGCCGAAGAAGGTTGCGATCGAGGCATCGACTCGCGCCATTTCCATCATCGCGAGACCGAACAGCAACTGGCTCCCGCCCACACAGCCGTGCCCTTCGATACCGAGTCCGCCGATACCCAGCTCCTTGAACCCGGGAATCACCTCAAACGGAAAGGCGTCTTCAACCCAATACTTGTTGATGATCGGCGCGACGCTGGACTCCATGAACGTGCGGACCCGCTGAAGTACCGCTCGCTCGCCTTCGCTCAAGGTCTCTGCGAAGTGATAGAAGTCACTGTTCGGCGGCGGAAGCTGCTTCGGGGCAGCGTTGCTTTCTGCGGCAGTAGTGGACATTTGCGACTCCTGTTGCTCTGGCTTGAAATCCAGAGATGACGCATTAGGTGGGCGAGCGATTCGTCGTTTGCAGCCAGACCGCGCAGCGGAATCTGGCGATTGACTCTACTGCGGACTACGAGCATTGCGGCGCAGTTCGAGTAGACCGAGCAGAACTTCATCGCGCTGTGCCTCCAGCGTCTCGATGGAGCGCGACCCGGTCTCGGCGTGGACGCTGTCGATAAGCTTCTGTTGTACGTCGGGGCTAAGAACCGGCGTGCCGAGGGTCTTCCACCAGGCGGTCATGGGGCCGCTGAACTGCTGGAAGAAGTGCTCGATGCCGCCAGGGCCGCCGCCAAGATGGTTGAGCATCATGTTGCCCATCACGCCCCAGCGCAGACCCGGTCCCCACGAGAGGGCCGTGTCCACATCGGCGGCGCTCACCACGCCCTCGGCAACGAGGTAGTACACCTCGCGTGCCAATGCGGCCTGAAGCCGGTTTGCGACGTGGCCTGGCATCTCCTTGTTGACCCGCACCGTGCGCTGACCGATCGACGTATAGAAGTCCGCCACGCGCTGGATGGTCGCTTCCGAGGTCTTCGCACCGCCGACGATCTCGACGAGCGGAATCAAGTGGGGCGGGTTGAACGGATGCGCGATGACGCAGCGCTCGGGATGTGTCGCGGCGCCTTTCTGGATTTCGCTCATGGTGAGCCCCGACGAGCTGGATGCAATGATCACGTCGGCATGCAGCAGCTCGTCGAGTTGCCCGTAGAGCTTTTGCTTGAAATCGATCCGCTCGGGTCCATTTTCCTGCACCAGATCTGCGCCGACGAGTGCTTGCTCGAGCACGGGCGTGAACGTGAGGTTGGCGAGCGACGCACCGGGCGAGAGGCCCAATCTCGTGAGCGCCGGCCATGCGGACTCCACGAATTTTCTCAATGACGCTTCCGCGTTCGGCGCGATGTCGGTAGCCACGACATGCAATCCTTTGGCGAGAAACAGCGCGGCCCAGCTCGCGCCGATCACGCCCGTGCCGATGATGGCGACGCGGCGAATGGGTTTGGTGTCGCTCATGTGGTTTCTCCAATGTACGGGTCAGACTTCGGCGTAGGCAACGCCGGTGAGATTGCCTTGGGCATAGAGGAAGTTGCGCAGGTTGCTTCCGTCGAGCTGCGCGGAATAGACCGAGCCGCCCAGATCCGTGACGAACATGCGGTTGCCGGCCACGTCGAGCGTGATGCCGATGCCTTCCAGCAGGTGGGTGACCACGATCTCGGGCGTCGCGGCTGCGTCGACCAGGGCGCGATTGACCGTGTTGCCGCGCGGGGGATCTCCGCGGTCCGTCCAATACAGGACGCGGCTTGCGCGGTCGAACTCGAGGTCGATTGGTTCCGGCAGGTGGTCGAACAGCACTTCGATGTCGGAGCGGGTGGCCGGATCTTCGCCAGTCGGAATCTCCAGGTTCGCACGGAAGATGCGGCCCTGGTTGCCGTTGTCCGGGCCCTTTTGCGTCCAGTACAGCTTCCCTGCCTTGCGATCGACGGCGACCCCGACGCACCACTTGTTCTGGTCGAGCCGGTCATTGTCGCCGCGGCCGGACTCGACCAGCGTTTCGACTTGTGAGCCGTCGCAGTTCGCGCGCATCACGCGCATGCCTTCGCGGTCGCACCAATAAAGCTTGGCCCCGTCCTTGTCGAGCTGGAGCTGCTTCGGCGTATGTATGAGGCCTTGTGCGACGATGACGACGCGGTTGCTGCCGTCGAGGTCGGCGCGCTCGATCGAGCCGTCATTGGCGCTCAGAGAGCCACCCATGTTGGTCCAGTAGATATGACCGGCGTCCGCATCGACCGCGATGCCGTCGGGAAGGCGGCAGTCCGTGACGATCGTCTTGCGGTCGGAGCCGTCCGGATTCATCGAGTGAATCGAGTTGCTGCTCAATTCAAGGAGAAACAATCGTCCCGATGCAAGCGTTCCCTGAGAAACGTTGCTCGAGATGGTGCGAGTCGTAGTCATTTGGCATCCTTAAAAGGTTTGAGCGATGTCGATTTCGGAAGACCTTGCTCATGGACACCAACTTTATGAGGCATCGCCATGCGGCTCAATTGCACGATGGTGTAACGACACTTTGGTGCAAGGGGAAAGGCGCGCTCAAATCCTGCGCCCAAGGTGTAATTGCAGCGGTTTGCTGCATACCCTAAGTTGCGCAAGTACCGATGGGCCTCATTGACGCCGGCGCTATTGCCCAACCTGTGGGTTGCCATCGGCGAAACGTATTGGAAGTCGTCCTTCATTCATTGAGTGCTTGCCATGAAAAAACCAGGTCGTCGTATCGTTATCGTAGGTGGAGGAATCGCCGGGATTCTGCTTGCAACCAGGCTTGGCGACGAGCTGGGCCGTTTGGGTGAGGCTAGTGTCACGTTGATCGACCGCAGCCCCACGCATATCTGGAAACCGATGCTGCACACCATTGCGGCAGGTACGCGCGATGTGAATCAGCAGCGCGTCATTTATCTCTCTCATGCGCGTGAACACGGCTTCACGTATCAACCGGGTGAGATGTGCGGACTGGACCGGCAACGGCGTGAAGTCCAGCTTGCCGCCATCGAGGCGCATGAGGGCGGATTGATGCTCGAGCCGCGAGCCGTGCCGTACGATGTGCTGCTGCTGTGCACAGGCAGCCGTGCGAACGACTTTGGCGTGCCTGGAGTCATGGAGCATTGCCATCTCATCGACAGCCAGCAGCAGGCAGAGGCATTCAACGTCGCGCTGCGCGAGCGTTCTCTTCGCTCGGTGGTCAAGGATGAGGGACTCAGGGTGGCGATCGTGGGCGCCGGCGCGACCGGCGTCGAGTTGTCTGCCGAACTCAGTCACCTCTTCGAGCTTGCGGCCGGCTATGGCGATCCCGGGATCAGAGAAAGGCTGAGTTTGACGCTGCTCGAAGCCGGACCACGTGTGCTTCCGGCCTTCCCGCCGGAGATCTCGTCAGCGAGCCAGCAGCGACTCGAGAAGATTGGCTTTCGCGTCATGACCTCGACGGGCGTCTCCGCCGTTGAACCGGGCGGCCTGCGTTACGGAGACGGGAAACTTGTCGAAGTGGATTTGATGGTATGGGCTGCCGGTGTGAAGGCGCCTGATTTCATGAACCGGCTTGCGGGCCTCGAGACCAACCGTGCGAACCAGATCGTGGTATCGGGTACGCTGCAGTCGCTGCACGACGACACTATTTTCGCGCTCGGAGATTGCGCTTCACTCACGCCGGAAGGCGCACAGCGTCCGCTGCCGCCTACTGCGCAGGTCGCCGCGCAACAGGCGGAACACCTGGCGCGCCATCTGCCGGAATGGATCCGTTACGACAAGCCACTTCCGGGCTTCGCATTCCGCGATTTCGGTTCGCTCGTGTCACTGAGCGAGTACGATTCCTTTGGCACGTTGGGGCGCTTTGGCTTGTTTCCCGGCGGGCTCATCCGGGGCAAACTCGCTCAGCTGAGCCACGCGATGCTGTACCGACGCCATCAGCAGGCGCTGCACGGTTTTCGCCGGGCAACGCTGCTCTGGACGGCCGAACAGATCAACGGGCTGGCTCAACCGGATATCCGGCTCGCTTGACGGGATTTTGTGGCTCCACAGCCCTGCATATTTGCCGCTCGCTTGAGCGGCTTTTTATTTTTCGATGCAAGTTGTCTGGGGGAAGGACGCTGCAACGCAGCGTCGCTTATGAGGAAACGAATCCGGACGACACGCAACGTCTGGATCCCGTGGAATCGACGCCGACGCCGCGCGCTCAATAGCCGAACGCTTCCACGGCGATCATCGCCGCTGCGTTCGAAGGGGCGGGGCGTTCGGCCGGGCGAAAGACGGCATCGCCGCGGCGGATTGCGCGTCGAGACACAACGCACACGCCAGACGCGCGCGCATGGCGGCGGCGCCAGCGCTGCTCGCCATAATGGCATCGTCCGGGCTCCACCCAGCGAATGACGAGTATGTTTTCAGACCGTTCGAGAATTTCGATCTGGACTTGTTCGGTGTCTGCTGCGGCGTACTCATTCGCTTTCATGGATTGCTCCTGGAATCGAGTCGTTTCGATGAAATCGCGTAGTTTCACGCGCGGGTCGTGTCGATCACCTTGCCGCGGAAAACCGCGTACTGGTACAGGTTGTAGCCGATCATCACAGGGAACACGAGGCCAATCCCGATCAACATGAATGCGAGGGTCAGCGTGTCCGATGCCGCTTGCCAGATCGTCAGCCGGCCTGGGATGAAGTCCGGATAGAGGCTGATCGTCAGGCCAGCGAACGACACCATGAAGAGCGTCACCGCCGCCCGGAAGGGCTGACTCTCGCGTCCGCGATAGAGCGATGTGAGGAGCCACACGAACGAGAGGACCGCGAGCGCGCCAAGCACCGCAAGCGGGGCGAGCACGCCCGGCTGGAACCAGCGGGCATGGACCGCCACGCTGCCCAACCAGGTCGCGGCGGTGAGGACGAGCGCGGCAGCCACGGTGAGCTGCGCGCTCACCACGGCCAGCCGTCGCGCCCAACGCTGGATCGGGCCTGCCGCCTTCTTCACGAGCCAGGTCGCGCCGAGCAGCGCATAGCCGCTCACAACCCCAATGGCTGTCACGGTGATGAACGCGGTGCTGGGACCATCAGGCAAGAAGCCCGTGATCACCTTGCCGAGTATGATGCCCTGCGTGATCGCTGCGACGAGGCTGCCCACGCCGAACACGGTGTCCCATAGTCGACCATGCTGTGAACTGTGACGGAATTCGATGGCCGCGCCCCGCATGATCAGTCCGGCAATCATCGCCATGACGGGCAGATAAAGCGCTTGCATCAGGATCGCGTAGGCAGCGGGAAACGCGCCGAACAAGCCCCCGCCGACCACCACCAGCCATGTTTCGTTCGCGTCCCACACGTGACCGATGGTTTGAATCATCACGTCGTGGTCTTCGCGCTTTCTGCACAGCAGTGTGAGCATGCCCACGCCGAGATCGAATCCATCCGTCACGACGTAAAAGACCAGCATCAGGCCGATCAGGCCGAACCACGTGAGGGTAAGCAGGGTATGAGTCGTGCTGTCCATCGAACAATCTCCTGTCAGTTGGCGAACGAAGTTTCAGTATTCGGTCGCCGCCGCCTGAGGCGGGACGATGGTGGTGGTCGCGGGCGGCGTGGCCGCGAGATCGGGGCCGTTCTTCAGCCAACGCCGCGCGAGAAGGAAGAAGGTGATGAGCAACACGACGTCGAAAGCGAAGAACATCGCCATGCTGGCCGTAACAGACGAAGCGGGCACCGCCGATACCGCCTGACTCGTTCGCAGCAGGCCATACACAACCCACGGCTGGCGTCCTACCTCGCGCACGATCCATCCGGCCTCGACAGCGACGTAGGGCAGCGGGATGCACAGCACCCACGCGAGCAGGAGCTTGCGTTGCGCGACGAGGCGCTCGAGACTGCCGCGTGCCTTATGCAGCGCGTAGGCGGTCCAGAACGCGAGCAGCATGAACGCGAAGCCGATGCCGGCCATCACGCGGAACGCGTAGTAGAGAAGCGGCACCAAGGGCGGCTGGTCGGCGCGCGGGAAATCCGTGAGACCCGAAACGCGGCCGTGCAGCGAGTGCGTGCCGAGGATGCTCAGGAGTCCCGGTACTTCGATTGACCAGTCGTTACGCTGCTTTTGCTGATCGGGCCACGCAACGAGCGACCATGCGGCGCCCGTGCCGGGCTTGTTGGTCTGCCAGTGCCCTTCGATTGCCGCGCCTTTCGCGGGTTGCGTGGCGAACACGCTGGTGCCGCTCGAGTCTCCCAGCCAGACCTGAAGCGGCGCGATGAAGACGAGCACGGTCAGTGCGACCTTGAACGAACGCGCAAAGAACTCGGCATGTCGACGACGGAACAGATGGTACGCGGAGATGCCGGCGATCACGAACATGCCGGTTTCGATCGCGGCCGTCCACATGTGCGAGACGGCCCATACCATGTCGGGGTTGAAGATGGCCGCCAGATAGTCGGTGATGACGATCCTGCCGTTGACGACGGCGAAACCGGCGGGCGTCTGCATCCACGAATTGGCGACCATGATCCAGAATGCGGAAATGGTGGACCCGAGCGCCACCATCGCTGTGGCAAAGAGGTGGACGCCACGCGGCACGCGCCCCCAGCCGAGCATCATCACGCCAACGAATCCGGCTTCGAGCATGAACGCCATCGCGCCTTCGAAACCCAGGATGTTGCCGACGAACTGGCCACTGTACTGCGCAAAACCAGACCAGTTGGTGCCGAACTGAAATTCCAGCGGAATGCCAGTGACCACACCGACCGCGAAGTTGAGCGCGAGCAGCTTGCTCCAGTAGCGTGCATGGCGGTAGTACATCACGTCGCCGGTACGGACCCACAGTGCTTCGATCAGCAGCAGGAATGCGGAGAGACTGATGGTGAGGATCGGCCACACGATGTGGAAGAGCGTCGTCATCGCGAACTGGGCTCGCGAAAGGTGGAGTACGTCAGTGAGCATGATGGCGTTCCCATTACGGTGTGCGAATGGCTGCGTTTGAGCAACGCCCGCGTTGAGACACGTTGCCCGTACAGAGCCACTCTATGCAGTGGGGGTGTGCGGCTCAATTGCACGATGGTGTAACGCAGCCGTCCTGCTGGCCGCACCGCGCGGGAACGGTTGGCCGAGTGTCGGGCTCGGCAGTGCATGCCGGATGGGGTTGCTGGTTCTCGCCCGTGCTGGACCGATCGCCGCTGCGAGGGCCCCCGGGCTCGTCTTCCTCGTGGGCGCGGCGCGCGGCCTCCTGAACAGCGCGTACGAATGCGGCGGTGACCATACTCGTTACCAGTACGCCTTGCACGCCTATCAATACCGAATCGATCCTGCCGAGGAGCGTGGTGGGCACCACGTCGCCGTAACCGATTGTGAGTGCGGTGATCGTGCAGAAGTAGAGGGTGTCCCCAAGCGAGGATGGCGTCCTGCTCCCCGTATCGATTGGACCGCCGGCGTAGTACATGACAGCCGATAGCAGAAGAAACAGCAGAAATAGCGCTGCAAGCGGTGCACGCAGATACCAGAGGGTCCTCGCGAACTCTTCGAATACGTGGCTGGCCTTCAGGGGGGCATGCGTGGAATGCCGGGCTCTCTCGTGCATGGATCGACTCCAAAGAACTTCGTCCGCACAGTGAAAGTTAGGCAGAAGGCGGTGGAGCGCGCCATTACACGATGGTGTTAGCGACACCCGCGCATGCCTGTAGTGGCTCGACTTGAACCCAAAGTGTAATTGCGGCTCCTCCGGGCACACCCTAGATTGAGTCCCATGCCGACACTCATCGGCGCTGGAGCAAAGCCATGGACCGAGACCGCCGCCAATCATGCAGTGAACGAGACTGCGCAGCCGCTCATGCGTCTGCGGATATCGCACTTGATGGATCGGTTGGTGCACTCGCGCTCGGTGCCCACCTGATCACGAAACGCCACGGCTACGAACATCACGGCATCTATGTCGGTTGCGGAAGGGTCATTCACTACGCGGGTTTCGCGAAGTTCGTGTATCGCGGCCCTGTCGAAGAAGTGCCAATCGAACAGTTCGCCGATGGTCACAGCGTTTCTGTGCGCTCGCGTCAGCTTGCGAAATATTCAGGCACGCAAGCCGTGCTGCGCGCCCGCTCGCGCCTTGGCGAAAGCCGCTATCGCCTGTTGACCAATAACTGCGAGCACTTCTGCACGTGGTGCCTGCACGGCGAAAGCCGCAGCGAACAAGTCCATGCATGCATCAGACATCCGCTCGCGGGCGTTCACGCGCTGCTGTGTCTTGTGAGCACCTTCATCGGCAGCCTGAGCAAAACCGGTCGCGCGGTGGTCAGCGTGAATCCCGTCACTCAACCCTGATCTGGACAACGACGCGAAGGAGGCCACCATGAGCACGACCGGAATGACGCTGCGCTGGGCCGTCGAGAAGTGGCTCGCACCGACGACTGCAACGCCCGCGCATGTCGTGCGGGTCCGCCGTACCGGGAGGCATCGGCGCTGCGTGTGCATCGAGGCGGCGCGCGCAAGCGGCCTGCTGTCGATTTTCTTCTTCCGTCACGACGACGGATCGTGGAATGTGTATCCGCCCGCGCGAGCCCGGCCGGCCATGTCCGTGTGGAGGACCGCGTGATGAATTACGGATCAGGCAATCCGACGAAGCGCGTTCGCGGCAGGCATGAGGTGTTGGCGGGATTACGGGCGGATGCCGATGACCTGGTGCCCAGAGCCGGGCGTCCATTCAAGCGGTCTGTCGTTGCGGTCTGTTGCTGGATACTGATCGAGACGCCGCTGGAACTCAGCGGATCGATCAGTTCGACCGCACTGCTCGCGGTGTTGGTTTCGAAGGCACTCGTGTGCCTCACCGGTTTTGCCGCCATCGCCCGTGTGCGCTTTGCCCGTCACGTCTTCGCTTTCATTTGCGCAGCAAGTGTGTTGGCCGTAGCGCCGGCATTGCCTCTCGAGTATGCGCACAGCGTCGCCATAGCGCTCGTCTCGACCGTCGAGTGCGTTGCCAAAGCCGCATGCGTTGTCGTGTTCGCGATCGGGGCGGCGAACGACCCAAAACGGGCCTGACGAGCGCCTCGAGTGCGCTGACGCGGCCGTCACGCGGTTGCACTCTCAGTGTGCAGTTTTCCCGCAATGTTGACCAGTTCCGCGAGCGAGCGGGCGTCCATCTTGCGCATGACATGCCGGCGGTGCACCTTCACCGTGATCTCGCTGATGCCCAGCTCCGCGCCCACCTGCTTGTTCAGTAATCCTGAAACCACCAGCGCCATGACCTCCCGCTCGCGTCGGCTGAGCGACGTGTAGCGATCGCGGATCGACTGCATGCCGGCTTCCTTGCTCAATGCCGCGCGGCTGCGCTCGATGGCGTGCCGGATGGCGTCGAGCAGAACCTGGTCGTCAAACGGCTTGGTGAGAAACTCGGCCGCGCCCGCTTTCATGGCTCGTACCGTCATCGGCACGTCGCCGTAGCCGGTGATGAAGATGATCGGCATGTCGGTGCGCTCGGATGCTATGAGATTCTGCAAGTCCAGGCCGCTTAGATCGGGAAGGCTCACATCTAGCACCAGGCAATTCGGAACCGTCGCGCGCGGGCGGATAAGGAAGTCCTGAGCGCAAGCATACGTCTCCGCCCTCAGACCCGCGAAACGGATCATGGCTTCGATTGACTCGCGCACCGAGACGTCGTCGTCGACGACGAAGACAACCGGCGCAGCTTGCGGCGACGACGATTTCGATGCGAATTCAACTGCATGTGCGGGCGTCATTCCGAACTCCATTTACAGGCCCCGACAGGAATCATTCGACCTTGAGCGCGGCCTGGATCGCCCCGAGCAGGGCGGTGTCGCTGAAGGGTTTGAACAGGCAGTCGACGGCGCCCTGTTCGAGCACGTATGGGCGCAGCACCTCGTCTCCATGCGCCGTGATGAAGACGATCGGAACGGCTTGCCTGCGCTGCTTGAGTTCGCGCTGCAGGTCCTGGCCGGACATGCCGGGCATGGCGATGTCGAGGATCAGGCAGCCCGCCTCGCCCGCGCAGCCAGATGCCAGAAACTCCTCTGCCGAAGCAAAAGCCCGCGCGGCAAAGCCGAAGACGCGCAGCAGGTCGGGCAGCGATTCGCGTACTGACTCGTCATCGTCGACTACCGCGATTAGCGGGCGTTGTGCCATCACGGGTTCCTTTCGGTCTGCTCAGCGTCTGCTCGCGCAGGGCGACCGGTCGGTACGGTCTGACCGGCAGCGGCCGCTCTGTCCGTCGCAAGCGGGATGGAAAACGTAAAGGTGGCGCCCGGGTCTGCGTTGGATGAAGCCCACAGGCGGCCGCCGTGACTTTCGATGATGCGGCGGCTCACAGACAGGCCGATGCCCATGTCTTCACGCGTGGTCGTAAAAAACGGATCGAAGAGCTTGGCCGCGTGTTGCGGGTCGATGCCCACGCCGGAATCGGTCACGGCGAGGCGCACGCAGTCGCCATCGTCGCGCTCGATGCTCACCCGCATCTGCCGTGGGCGTTCATCGACGCCACTCATCGCTTCGATGGCGTTGAGAAGCAGGCTCAGCACCACCTGCTGGAGCTGGATCCTGTCCCCGGTGACCGGCGGCAGGTTGTCGGCCGCCTTCACGTGGAGCACGATCCGCTTGTTGCGAACCTCGCACTGCAGTAGTTCGATCACCTCATGTGTGGCTTCGACCAGATCGACCGCATCCGTCGTCGCGGCTTTCTTGCTGAACAGCGCACGCAGGCGTGCCATCGCCTCCGACGCTCGGTGCCCGTCACGGATCGTGCGCCGTACCGTCTCGAGCGCGCCTTCGACATTGGGCGGCTGCGCACTCAGCATGCGCAGCCCGGTGCTGGCGTTGGTGACGATGCCAGCCAGCGGCTGGTTGATTTCGTGCGCGATGGAGGCCGTCAAGGCGCCCTGGCTATTGACCCGGCTCAGATGCGCCAGTTCGGCGCGCAGCGCGAGGAGGGCCCCCTCGGACTCCCGGCGTTCCGTCATGTCCTGAGCGGCGCCGATGTAGTCGAGGCCGCCTTGCGTGTCGCGCGTGGGATGCGCCTGGATGTGAATGTGCCTGACCGAGCCGTCGGGCATCAGCAGGCGGTGCTCGAACTCCAGATCCTTGCCTGCTTGCGCGCGCTCGATCATTTCATCGAGTATCAGACGGTCGCCGGGGTGGAAGCGCGCCGCAATCATGTCTAACGTAATCGGCACGCCGGGTTCGATGCCGAAGATGCCATACATCTGCTCCGACCACGTGATCGAGCCGGTCTGCGGGCACCAGCAAAAGCTTCCGCTCGAACTAAGCTGCTCCACTTTGGCCATCAGCGCCGCGCTTTGTCGTAACCGCTCATCGGCTTCTTGACGTGCCGCGATGCTGTGTGCCCGTTCGATGGCGATGCTCGCAATGTGCGTGAGCTGTGCGATCAGGTCGTGCTGCAGAGGCGTGGGATTGCCGGCATCAGACCGGAACAGGGTGAATGTTCCGAGCACTTCGTTGGTACGCGACAGAATCGGTGTCGCCCAGCAGGACCGCAGTCCGTGCGCGAGGCTGCGCTCCCGCCACGCCCTGGTCCAGCGGACGTCTGATGCGACATCGGGCACGATCACTTGTGCCTTGAGGGACACTGCCATGCCGAGTGGGCCGGAGTCATACGAGGCGGCGCGTGCGCCGGACCGCGGGAGAAAGCGCTTCGGGAGGCCAGGAGACCCCAGGTGCCGGCACGCCGTGCCGTGGGTATCCTGAAAGGTGACTCTGCAGACGCAATCGCTCGCGATCTCTTCGACGAGCCGGCACAGCGCATCGAGCACGGTTGGCAACGCCTGCCCCGTGGCGATCATTTCGAGCAGGCGATTCTCGCCCGCAAGCAGTGCCTCGGCACGCTTGCGGTCGTCGATATCGGTCTGAAGGAAATACCAGAGCGCGATTCGCTTCTCGTTGTCACGCAACGGAAAGCCCTGGACGCGAAACCATCGGTAGACGCCATCGGCGCTGCGATGGCGCGACTCCGCATCATAGGGCTCGCCGCTGCTGATCGACGCACGAAACCGGGCGAGTACAGCGTCCCGATCGTCAGGGTGGGTCAGGCCATTGGTCTTCCATGCTCGCAGCTCGTCGAGGGTCACCCCGGCGAATTCGAGCGTATGGCGGTTGGCGTGCAACACGTCACCGTCGGGTGCAAAAAGGACGACCCGGGTGGGGAGGCTATCGACGATCAGCCCGAAGCGCTGCTCTTGTGCGCGCAGCGCCGCTTCGGTCTGCTTACGGTCCTCGATGTCCGAGTTGATCCCGCACCACTTTACGACTTCACCGGCAGCATCGGTCATCGGACTGGCCCGGCATGCGAACCAGCGATACGTGCCATCGAAGCGGCGCATTCGCGCTTCCGCCTCGCCTTGCTCGCCGGAGGCAACGACGCTCCGCCATGCTTCGAGCAACGCGGGCTGGTCGTCGGGATGGAACGCCGTGTGCCAGCCTTCGCCCGCCGCCTGATCAACGGAGAGCCCCGTATATTCGCACCAGCGTCGATTGACGAACTCGATGCGGCCATCGGGAAAGGCAGTCCATACCAGCCCCGGGAGCGCATCCACAGTACGACTGAGTTCGTTGTCCATCTCCGTCCCTTTGCGGCGCGCCTGACGCTACAACAATCGGCTTTTGGGAACGGGGAGTCAATATACCTTGGTGTCGGTTTTGGGCCGGCTTACGCAGATTCGGCGGGGTGGACTGGCAACGTGAACTGAAAGAGCGCACCGCGCGGGACGTTGGCGCTCGCCCACAATCGGCCGCCATGCGCGCTGACGATCGAGTGGCATATCGAGAGCCCCATACCCATCCCGCTGGCCTTCGTCGTATAAAACGGCTCGAACAGGCGCTCGGTATTCTGCGCAGCGATACCCGGGCCGCAATCGCGCACGGCCACAAGAACGGCATCCGGCTCATTCGTGGCGGTGCTGATCGTCAATTCCCGCGGTCCATCTTCAACGGCGCTCATCGCGTCGATGGCATTGATAATAAGGTTCAGCATCACCTGCTGGATTTGCACGCGGTCGCCGTTGATGGGCGGTAAGGCTTCCGCAAGCTGCAGCCGCACAGAAACGCCGTTCCGGTTTGCTTCGCTGGCTGCGAGCGCCAGGACCTCGCGGATCGCCTCGTTGATCTGCAGGATCTCGTTGGTCGTCGGGGCCTTGATGACGAGGCCATGAATCCGCTTGATCACTTCGCCGGCGCGTTTCGTGTCACGCACGATACGGGCGAACGCCTGGCGGGCTTCCCCGACGTTGGGCGGATCGGTCTCGAGGCAGCGCAGACCCGTTGACGCGTTGACGGCCGTCGCCGCGATCGGCTGCTTCATTTCGTGGCTAATCGACGCCGCGAGCTGCCCAATGGCCGTGACGCGGTTCGCATGGGCAAGCTCGAGCTGCAGTTGGCGCGCCTGCGCTTCGGCCCGTTTCAGCTCGCTCAGATCGAGCACGAACGCGATAGCTTGCACCGCCTTCTCGTCGAGCGTGGCAATGCCGATCAGCACCGGCACGCGGCTGCCATCCTTGCGGAAGTATTCTTTCTCGTAGGGCCGTATTATCCCCGTCTTCTCCAGCTCCTCCCACGCTAGTCTGCTGCGCTCGACCCATTCGGTAGGTGTGAGGTCCCTCCAGCTGAGATTCCCAAGCCGCAGATCGTCACGGTCGTATCCCAGCATACGAAGAAACGCGTCGTTGGCTTCGAGGATGCGGCCCTCGACGTCCCCAATCAGGATTCCGACGATGTTGGCGTCGACGAGGCGCCGGATCTTCGCTTCGCGTTCTGCGAGATCGCGGTACAGGCCGGCGTTTTCGAGTGCAATCGCCGCCTGCGAGGCGAGCAGCTTCAACATGGCGATGCGCTTCGGGGCAAAAACGCCGGACGCGAGGTTGTTCTCGAGGTAGAGGGCGCCGATCAGCCTGGCCTGCTTGAGCAACGGCAGGCAAAGGACGGAACGCGCACGTGTCTGGCGGATATAGGGATCGGCGGAAAAGCGGTTTTCGGCAGAGGCGTCGTCGATGATGACGGGCTCGCGCGTGCTTGCGACGTAGTGCAGGAGCGACTCGGGCAACGCGGACGAATTCGGCGACTGTTGCGGCAATTGCACGACGACCTGGCCGCCTTGAGTCGTGGCTTCGGCCTCGATGCGCAGGTGGGCGCCCTGTGGAAGGATCAACAGGCCGCGTTCGGCGCCAGCGTGCTCGACCGCGGTCACCATCAAGGACTTGATCAGATTCTCGAGCACCATTTCACTGGAGATTGCCTGAGCCGTCTTCACGATCGTTGCAACGTCCAGTTGCCCGGCGGACTCCTCGATAGTCGCGCGCGAGACAGACGCCGCTTCGGGCTTGCTCGCGGGGTAGCGCTGCTCGAGTTGGTGGATTTTGCCGTGTGCCCCCCATTGCGAATAACCGTCCCATGCCTCGCGCAAGTAGGCGTGCGCCGCGCGCTCGAGGCCAGCGGCGAGGCAGCACTGCCCAGCCAGTTCGTTGGCCAGCGCCTGTTCCTGAACGAAGCCTCGCTCGCCTGCCAGGCGCGCAGCATCCTCAAAAAGCCGCAAGGCCTGCATGGCGTCTCCGTTCAGACGGGCCCGTTCCGCGCGCAGCAGCAGATGCTTGTGCGCAAACGTGACCGGGCTGCTTTGTGCCCATCTTTCGAATGCCTGAATGTTTGCGGCGATATCGGCTTCGATCGCGGCTTGTCGCTCGCTCGACGCGGTGTGGTGAACGGCAGCGAGCGCAAGCGAATAGTAAAGGCAGTAGTTGGAGAACTGGAGGTGGCAGCGTCCGGACCAGAGAATCGGCTTGACCCGGGCGGCGCACGCGAGCGCCTTCTCGTGCTCGCCCAACAGATAGTGGCGCTGCACCCGCAAAATCCAGTAGAAGCCGTTGACCACGGCAATACCGCTATCCGCGATTTGCGCTTCGATCGTCGCGTCTTCGATGACCGTCTGGTCGCCAGTACGCCCGCGAAGCCTCTGAATGAATTGCTGGATGCCCGTGAGAATATCGTGTACGTGACGGAAGTTGATTCGCTCGACGAACGCAATGGCCTTGATCGATTCGAGCCACGCCTCATCGAGGTGTACACCGCGCGCCAGAAGATCCGTTAGCCGATGTTCGAGGCTGAAGCTGGCATAGATGACCTCGCCAGTTTCCTGCGCGTACCGGATGGCAGTATCGACGCACCCTAACGCGATTTCGATCGGTTGCGTCCAGAGCACCGCCATTTGCATAAAGAAATGTGCGGCCACGTGTTGAGCCGCGAAGCGGTGCTTCTCCGCCACTGCGACCGCCAGCCGGGCGAACGCTTCGCCCTCCTGGTATCGATGGAAGAACGGGCCCAGCAGGATGGAAAGGAACGCATAGGCGATTACAGCCGATTCGGTCGTGCCGAATTGCAGCGTCACGACGACCATTCGGCACGCAATTGTCTGGGCGAGGTTGATATCGGTGAAATAGGCCGTCTGCCCCAGCATGTGGAAGATGTTCATGACCTCCCGCATCTCCGGGTCTTCCATCATCGCGAGATCGAGGAGGCTTTCGATCGGCCGTGCGCCCAGATGCGCCCAGACCGCTTCGTATTCTGCCGATACTTCGTGATCTGCGGGATGATCGGGCAAGTCGATATCGAACATGCCGAGACATTCGCGGGCGGTCCTGACTGCGGACGCGTTGTCGCCGGTCACCAGCTGCAGGACCATCCTGAGCCGGTAGGCTTCGGCGCGGTGGATCTTCGATTGCGCGCGAAGCAATATTTCATCGATCCATTCGGTAGCCTTGTCGAGGTGCGAGAGAAGAAACTCGCAGTCAGCCCGCTCGAACCAGACACTGAAGGTTAGCTCGTAACAGTCGTCCCATCCTTGCTGCGAAAGCAGCGACGCAGCGGTCGCCAGATAATTGCAGGCCGAACGGTAAGCGGTGGAGGCTTTCGCCTTTCTTGCGGCTTCGAGGTTGAGGGCCGCTGCGCGATGTCGTTCGGCCCGCTCGACCATCAGCTCGCATCCAGGATTCAGCTGGTTCACGAGATCGAAAATCCTGGCCGAAATGTCCGCGTCAGCGAGCTGCGACAACAGCAGGCGGCCAATGCGCAAGTGATGCCCGGCGCGCGCAGCGGGCGGGATCAGCGCGTAGGCAGCTTCCTGCACCCGGTCATGCACGAACTTGAAGCTGCGGTCCATGGAGATGATCGCGCCGGCCCGAACGGCATCGGCAAAGTCCGCATGGACCTTGGCCTCGGAGCCGCCCCAGACGCTCGCGAGCGTGCCGAAATCGGCCTGGCTGCCGAGGCAGGCAAGCAGCATCAGCGCGTCCTGTGTGGTGGGCGAAAGCCGCTGGAGCCTGCGGATCATCAGATCCACGACGTTTTCGGTGAAACCTTTTGCGTCGATGTGTTCGAGACTCCATCGCCACGAGGCCGAACTCGACTCGAACGCGAGGAGACCTTCCTCAGCGAGATTCGTCAGAAACTGGCCCGCAAAGAACGGATTGCCGCCGGTTTTCCGGTGAACCAGCGTGGCCAGAGGCAAAGCTTGCTCGCGCCTGCATCTGAATGCGTCGCAAAGCAGCTCGCTGAAATCATGCGGCGAGAGCGGCCCGAGTGTGATCTCGTGCACCGTCGTTCCGGCCTTGCGAATCGAACCGAGCGTACTCAACAACGGATGCCCGGGCGCGACTTCGTTGTCGCGATACGCGCCGATCAATAGCAGGTGGTGCGTGTGGTCGTGCGTGATCAGATATTCGACCACGGTCAACGTGGCCGGATCGAGCCACTGGAGGTCGTCGACGAAAATGACCAGCGGATGCTCCGCGCGCGCGAACACGCTCACGAACTTTTGAAAGACGGATTGAAACCGCAACTGGGTTTCGAGTGGCGAGAGCGCGGGAACCGGAGGCTGCGGTCCGATCAGGCCGGCGAGTTCGGGGATCAGATCGGTTAGCAATCGTCCGTGTTGGCCAACGGCTTCTTCGATCGCGTCGCGCCAACGCGCAACGTTGGCATGCTGGTCGTTCAGGATTTGCCGGATCAACTCGGCGAAGGCCTGAGCCAAGGTGGCGTAGGGAACGTCCCGCAGGCGCAGGTCGAACTTGCCCGAGATGAAGATCCCGCGTGGCAGCACGATAACCTTGTGCAATTCGTTGACGACGGACGACTTGCCAATGCCCGGGTAGCCGGACACGAGGACGAGTTCCCGCGTGCCTTGCGTGGCGACGCGCTCGAAGGCATCCAGAAGCGTCGCGATTTCCATGCGGCGCCCATAGAGCTTCTCGGGAATCAGGAGCTGTCGGGTCGTATCGTGCGTTCCGAGTGGAAAAGGCTCGATTTGATGGGTGGCTTCCCATTCCGCCAGGCACCTTCTGAGGTCCCACTCGAGGCCGCTCGCGGTTTGATAGCGATCCTCGGCGGGTTTCGACAACAGCTTCATGACGATGGCCGAGAGCAGGGCAGGAATGCCTTTGGCGCGCTCGTCCGGCGCAGCGGGCTGCCGCGCGATGTGGCAATGCACCCATTCCAGCGGGTCCAGCGCAGTGAAAGGGAGGGTTCCGGTCAACAGCTCGTACAACGTGACCCCGAGCGCGTAAAGATCGCTGCGCGAATCGATCGACCGGTTCATTCGCCCGGTCTGCTCCGGCGCCATGTAGGCGAGGGTACCCGCGATCAATTCCGGATGTTCCGGGCCCTGGCGTTCGCGCGGAAGTCGCGACGCAATACCGAAGCCGGTGAGCCTGACCTCGCCCGTTGCGTCGTTCACCAGGATATGCGCCGGCTTGATGTCCTTATGGATGAGGCCTTGCTGATGAGCCTTGCCCAGGGCGCCGACGATATCGATGGCGAGTTGCAGGAAGCGTTCTAGCCGAAGCGGCGAGCCGATCAGCCGGTCGAGCGGAGCGGCGCCCGAATCCTCGAGCACCAGTACCGTTTGACTGCCCTCCTGCACGAGTTCGAGCGGCCTCACGGCCCAATCGGCGGAAAGCTCGTCTTTCAGCTGGTACTCGTGCGCGAGGCGTTCGAGGCTCGCGGGCGTGAGGCCGGCGGCCGAAGGCCGCAACTCCATGACCGAAGTCTGCGCGCCATCGAGGCTCGAGCGCCATGCGCGGGAAAAGACTCGGTCGCCATCCTGCCATAACACCTGGCTGCTATCTGCAATCGAGTTGGACCGAGTCTCAGATGACATGCTCTGAAGGAGCCGCTTATAGATTCAGATTCCGCTTCTGCGCGCGACGCAACGCAACGCCATGTCATAGTCCATTTCTTTTTTTGTTATGCCGCTGGACTGTCGTTTCGAATGGTAGCAGATGCGTCAATGCGCTTGCGCACGGGAGAACTCGCGGAGTGATGCCGACCTGTGCGACTCCTTTGCGTGCGATCCGACGCAGTTAGAACTTACATAAATCGAAACACCGGAGCGAGGAAGTAACGTCTGATCAAAGAGAGAGTGATCAGGTGGCTTGTAGAGGAGGTTTTCGAAATCCTCGCATTCGCTTGATTCTCTATGCAACTGGTTGCATTATCGACCTCGCCGTCATCCAACCCATTGCATGAACATGACAAATCGCTATCCCCACCTTCTGCGTCCACTCGATCTGGGCTTCACGACCTTGAAGAACCGCGTGCTGATGGGCTCCATGCACGTCGGTCTGGAGGAAGTGCCGAATGGCTTCGAACGTATGGCTGCGTTCTATGCGGAGCGCGCGCGTGGCGAAGTCGGGTTGATCGTGACTGGCGGCATAGCGCCGAACGAACGCGCGCGCCCCATGCATGGCGGCGCGATGCTGACCACGGAGGAGGAAGCCGAGCGGCACCGTACGATTACGCGCGCCGTTCACGCGGAAGGCGGCAAGATCGCCATGCAGATCCTGCATTTCGGCCGCTACTCGTATCAGCCGATGCTGGTCGCGCCCAGTGCATTGCAAGCCCCCATCAATCCGTTCACCCCTCACGAGCTGAGTGACGACGAGGTTGAAGAAACCATCGACGATTTCGTCCGCTGCGCAGCCCTCGCACAACATGCTGGCTACGACGGCGTGGAAATCATGGGCTCGGAGGGCTACCTCATCAACGAGTTCATTGCGATGCGTACCAATCATCGCACTGACCGATGGGGCGGCAGTTACGAGAATCGGATACGTTTCGCGGTGGAGATCGTGCGCCGCGTGCGCGAGCGCGTCGGCCGTGATTTCATCATCATCTACCGGCTTTCGATGCTCGATCTGGTTGAGGGCGGTTCGACACTGGAGGAAGTCATCCAGCTCGCACAGGCTGTCGAGCAGGCGGGTGCCACCATCATCAATACGGGCATTGGCTGGCACGAGGCGCGGATTCCCACCATCGCGACCAAGGTGCCGCGCGGCGCATGGGCCTGGGTCACGCGGCAACTGATGGGTAAGGTCTCGGTGCCGCTCGTCGCCACCAATCGCATCAACACGCCCGAGCTTGCCGAACAGTTGCTTGCCGACGGCGCGTGCGACATGGTGTCGATGGCCCGTCCATTCCTCGCCGATGCTGAATTCGTGCGCAAGGCTCGTGAGGATCGTGCCGATGAGATCAATACCTGTATCGGCTGCAATCAGGCTTGTCTCGACCATACTTTCGCAGGCAAGGTCACGTCCTGCCTCGTGAATCCGCGTGCCTGTCACGAGACGGAAATCCTTATCCGGCCTGCCGCGCAGCCAAAGCGCGTGGCGATCGTGGGCGCGGGGCCGGCCGGTCTCGCCTGCGCGGTGACGGCGGCCAGCCGCGGGCATGCCGTTACGCTCTTCGAGGCCAGCACCGAAATCGGCGGCCAGTTCAATATCGCCAAGAAGGTACCGGGCAAGGAAGAGTTCAATGAAACGCTGCGCTACTTCCGCCGCCAGATCGAATTGACGGGCGTCGAGCTTCGCCTCGGCACGCGTGCGAGCGCCGAAGCGTTGATGCAGGAGGGCTTCGATGAGGTAGTCGTGGCGACTGGCGTTCTGCCGCGCGCGCTGCGCATCGAAGGCGCTCACCATGCGAAGGTGCTGGGCTATCTGGACGTGCTGCGCGACGGCAAGCCGGTGGGATCTGACGTCGCGATCGTGGGTGCTGGCGGTATCGGCTTCGACGTGGCCGAATATCTCGTGCATGAGGGCGAGTCCGCGAGCCTTGATCCGCAAAAATTCTTCGCCGAATGGGGCGTGGACACGAACTATGCCGAACGCGGCGGATTGCGCCGTGCATCGGTTGGTCCGGCGGTTCGCAGCGTGCATCTGCTGCAACGCAAGCGCTCGAAGGTTGGCGAAAACCTCGGCAAGACGACGGGATGGATTCACCGAACGGCCTTGAAGGCGCGCGGTGTTGGCATGTCGTCCTCGGTGGAATACCAGCGTATCGACGACGAAGGGCTGCACGTGAGCATCGACGGTGTGCCGCAAACCCTCGCTGTCGATAACGTCGTGGTCTGCGCGGGACAGGAGCCGCTGCGTGAACTGGCCGACCAGCTGCTGGCTGCCGGCCGCAAAGTGCACGTGATCGGCGGTGCCGCAGAGGCTGCCGAACTCGACGCCAAGCGCGCCATCCACGAGGGCACCACGCTTGCAGCCTCGTTTTGAGCGCGCTGCGTGTTTCCTCGACCTGAAAACGGACTCGATATGAACGACGCCATACTCAACTTGCCACCCGCTGTCGCGCGGTCCCTCGCGATCTGGCATGAGCTCGTGGATAGCAAGGATCTCAGCCGTCTGGAGTCCATCGTGCATCCAGAGGCCGTTTTTCGCTCGCCGATGGCGTTCAAGCCCTACGGTCCCGCGCCTGCATTGCTGATGGCACTGCGTACGGTGATCACCATTTTCGAGGGCTTTACCTATCATCGCCAGTTCGCCAGCGGCGACGGCCTGAACGTCGTGCTCGAATTCAGCGCGACCGTGCAGGACAAGCAACTCAAAGGCATCGACATGATCCGCTTCGACGAGACGGGGCGCATCGTGGAATTCGAAGTGATGATCCGGCCATTCAACGCATTGCAGGTGCTGGGTGCCGAGATGGGCGCGCGTCTGGCTCATCTTCTTCCCGCGTATAAAGCCGCGAGCAATCCATGAACGAAAAATACTTTCGCCTCAGTACCGAAGCAGGCATCGCGCATCTTCTATTGAACCGTCCCGACCGGCTCAATGTGATGGACCCTGCGTTTTATACGGGCCTGCGCGAAATCGTGCAGGCACTCGATGCGAGTGGCGAGGTTCGCGTGCTCGTCATCAGTTCGACGGGCAAGCACTTTTCGGCCGGCATGGATTTCGAGGTGTTCGCCAACATATCGAACGACTTCGACACCCGCAGTCCACGCAAACGCCTCGGTTTTCAGCGCGCTCTCGCAGATCTGATGGACTGCTTCGAGGTACTCGACAAGGCACGTTTCCCCGTTATCTGCGCCGTGCAGGGCGGGTGCATCGGAGGCGGGCTCGACCTTGCCGTTGCTTGCGACATTCGCGTCTGCACGGCGGACGCCTTCTTCTGCCTGCAGGAAACGCAGATCGGCATGGTGGCCGATCTTGGCGTGCTGCAACGCCTGCCCAAGCTCATTCCGGCGGGCGTAGTGCGCCAGATGGCGTACACCAGTGAGCGGTTGAGTGCCGAACGGGCTCTCGCAGTGGGACTCGTCAATGCCGTGCTGCCCGACGCTGATGCGCTCCATCTCCATGTGATGGAACTGGCGCGCAGCATTGCATCGAAATCTCCGCTTGCAGTGGCGGGAAGCAAGACGGCGATGAACTATGCCCGCGATCACGGAACCGCGGAGTCGTTGCAGCACATGGCCCTGCTTCAGAGCGCCATATTCGATACCTCGGACCTGTCCGAAGCCATCGCAGGCTGGCAGGCCAAGCGTGAATCACGCTTCGAACCCCTGCCGCCATTGCCCGCCATTCAGAGCCTCGGTTCGCTGCAGGTCAGTTCAGCACCCGCCGATTCGCAGGCGTCTGCCCCCAAGGACGGGACTCGGGAAAAAACTCAGATGTCCTACTCAATAGAATCCACCGTGAGCGACCTCCTGGGAAGCGCTGCGGCCAAGGCCATCGTGGAAAAACACCTGCCAGGCCTCTCCTCACATCCGCAGATCGACATGGCGCGCGGCATGCCGCTGACGACGGCGGCGAAGTTCGCGGGTGGCCTCATCTCGCAGGACGCGCTCGAAAAGATTGAGGCGGATCTCAAGGCGCTGGACTGAGTTCCGACCGATCAGTATCGGCATCGGCTCGGTGAGTCAGCTGTATTAGTGCGGCAAGCAAGCGCCGCTATTCCTTCAATGTCGCGAGTAGCCGGTCGATTTCATCGAACTGGCTTTTCGACAGTTGATGGCTTTGCATGATTTCCTGCAGGCGCTTTCGCCAATAGGACGGGGGCAGACGCGCCTCGTTCAGGTCCTCCGCAGACAATCGCTGAATCACGGATTTGATGTGCAAGATGTCGCCGTGAGCGACTCGCGACGAACAGGCGCCCGACATTTTCGGTTGGCCGTCGCCGTCCAAACCCCTTTCTGACATTGTTCCCATTTTTTATTTGCCGTCGGAATATGGCGCCGCGCAAACTTGCCCCGAGCGCACCACCGGCCCTGCGGCCTCCTGTTGTCTTCTACCTGGATAACGCACGCAACGAATCGGGCGTGCTGTATGCCGAATAAATATTTGTGTTCGGCTCTACCGAACGCAGTTCGGCAGCCTATTTATGGTAGTTTCCACCTTGATGAGTGTCAATATTGGCAGCGCGAAGCTGGCTATTACGCTTGACCGCCGGCTATCGGATAAAAGACGAAATACAGATGACACAAACAGACCAAACCATTGGGGAGCGCAACGCGCTTCGCAGCGTCAGCCGCGCGCTCGATGTTCTGGAGACGCTCGGGGGCAGCGGTACCGAGGGGCTCACCGTTGCCGAGATTGCGACGGCCATCGGCGTGTCGAAGAGCACGGCGTTCGAGTTATTGCAAACCTTGCTCGCCCGCAATTACGTCACCGACGTACGCCTCGGCAGCTCACGGCGCTATCGGCTCGGCTTTGCGCTAGTGCACCTCGGCGACCGGGCGGCGGCAGACGTCGGCATCTCCCAGCTTGCGATGCCGGTATTGCGCGAACTGACCGATACGACCGGTCTCACGTCCCGCCTTGCGGTGCTCGACGAGAACGGCTATGCAGTCGCAATCAACCGCGTCGAGGCGCCGGGGATCGTGCGGATCGCGTCCGCCCTCGGACAACGTGAGCTTCCGCATTGCTCGGCTCTCGGCAAATCGCTGCTCGCGCTATTGCCGCCCGCGCGGGTCGTCAAGCTGCTGGCGCACACCGGCATGCCGCGCCGCACGGAGTACACCTGCCTGACACCCGCGGAGCTGATGAAGGATCTGATCCTGGTCGCCGAGCGCGGCTACGCATTCGATGACGAAGAAGACAATCTGGGCGTGGTTTGCGTGGGCGCGGCGATTACGAACCGCGAGGGCGAGGGGGTGGCGGCGATCAGCGTGACGACGCTCAAGAACGGACTGGATGACGACGACCTGCACGCGCTGGGGCGCACGCTGCGCAGTCATGCAGAACGCATCAGCCGGATGCTCGGCGCGCAGGTTGGCCCGCAAAGCGGCGCGGCGAGCTAGCGCGCCTCTGCCTGTCGGAACACTGGTGCCCCCCGCGACGGGGGCGAGGACCTCATGCTGACCACCTTTTTCGACCTGTTCGATCTGCACGATGCGAGCAGCTATCTGCCTGATCTGCTCAAAGGGGCGCTCACGAGCATCGAGCTGACTTTCAGCATTCTCGCGCTCAGCCTGCCATTCGGACTGCTGCTTGCCATCGCGAGACTCAGCCGCGCACGGCTGCCGAGAGCCATTGCATCGGTGTATATCGAGGTCATTCGCGGCACGCCCGCGCTGCTGCAACTGTTCTACATCTATTTCGTGCTGCCCTCATTCGGGATTCGCTTCGCTCCGTTCACGGCGGGTGTAATCGGGTTGTCGATCAACTACTCGGCGTATCTCGCCGAGGTGTATCGCGCTGGCATCGAAGCCGTGCCGAAGAGCCAGACGCAAGCCGCGAAGGCGCTCGGCATGTCCGGCCGCCAGACGTTGCGTCTGATCGTGCTTCCCCAAGCCATCCGTATCGTCGTGCCGCCGCTTGGCAACTATGCGATTTCGCTCTTCAAGGACACCTCGCTCGTGTCGATCGTGACGGTCAAGGAGCTGATGTTCACCGGCCAGATCATCTCGTCGACGAACTTCCAGTACGTCACGATATTCACGCTGGTCGGCGCGCTGTATCTGGCATTTTCGTGGCCGAGCGCCCTGGTCGTGCACTGGCTCGAGCGCAAGATGGGCACCACGCGCACGGCGAGTCCCGCAGTGCGTGCGCGATGACCGGTGCGCTCGCACGAGGGGCGGAAAACTGTACGCGGGCGAATGGCAGGATCACATCATCACATCTGGATAACTAACTAATTCGGGGTGTTTCATGCGCAAAGCTACGCTGGCATTCGCATCGATAGTAATGGGTGTTGCGGCGTTGTCGTCCAATGCCCACGCGGCTGATAGCGCGGCGATCACCGACGTGCGCTTCGATGGCGGAGACGGCTCGTACGCGCGCGCGCTCAAGAACGGCATCACGCTCGTGATCGCCGCCGATCCGCCGTCGACTTTCCGGGACGAAAAAACGCACACGTTCGACGGTGCTGATGTGCGCATCTTCCGCGAAATCATGAAGCGGCTCAATATCACGAAGGTCACGTGGGACATCGTGCCGTTCGACGCGATGATTCCTGCACTGCTCGCCGGTCGCGCCGACATCATCGTCGACAACCTGCACGAAAACGAGCAGCGGCTGCGCGTCGTAGCCTTCACCAGCCCGGCATACTGGTACGGGTCGGGCATCGCGGTGCAGCGTGGCAATCCGTCGAAGATTCATGGATGGGACGACTTCGCCGGCCATACTGTTGGCACGGTGCGCGGGAGCATCAATCACCAGTTGCTCGAAGGGCGCAAGGACCTGAAGGAGCTCAAGCTCTACACGAGTAACGAGGCGGAGTTCTCCGATCTGATCGCGGGGCGAATTGACGTTGCGATGGAAGACGACATCAAGATCGGGCAATTCCTGAAACAGCATCCATCTGCAGCAATGCAAATGGTGGCTGACTACAGGCCGCTACCGCAGGAATACGGCTACGCGCGCTACGCTTTGCGCAAGGGCGACGTCGATCTGAACAACGCGGTGTCTCGAACGCTCGACGAACTTCGCGCCGATGGAACGCTGGGGTCGATCATCAGACAGTTCGGCTATACCGATCGCAATCTCTGGTTTTTCCCGGTGAAGAACTGATTGCGTTGAGTACCAGGCTGCTTGTCTGTTTCAGGCAGCAAATGCGCGGTCGCAGATCTCAACGCGGTTGCGGCCGAGATGCTTGGCGTGATAGAGCGCATTGTCGGCATCGCGCGCCAATTGCTGGATCGTCGCCTCGGCGGCGGCGAGGCAGGCCACGCCGATGCTGCATGTGTATCGAATGCCAGGCGCCGTGATGCCGGGCTCAGCGATTCGCGTGCGGATCACTTCGGCCAGCTCGTGCGCCTTTTGCAATGAGAGTGCCGGCAGCAACACGGCGAACTCTTCTCCTCCCCAGCGCGCGAGATAGGCTGACGGCGGCATTGCCGCACTGGCGCGCTCCGCGAAGTCGATCAGGACGTTGTCTCCCGTATCGTGCCCATGCTCGTCGTTGACCCGCTTGAAGTGGTCGAGATCGATCAGGAGCATGGAGAGCATGCCTCCATTGCGCTTTGCCAGTTCACGTTCCTCTTCGAATGCGAGCGCGAGCGCGCGGCGGTTCAGCAAACCTGTCAGCGGATCGCAGTACGACTGCCGCTCAAGCTGTGTGCGTAGCCGCTCCATTGCAATCAGCAGAAGGCCCACTGTCACGAGCAAGGAAAATGCGGCACCCGCGGTGAGATAGAACGTCTGCATCCATTCCGGATGGAAGAGGTCGGGCAGGCCCCGCGTCGCAAGCGCGACGGAGATAGCGCGTGCGCCGGCAACCGCGCATTCTGCAAGAAGCAGTGCGCCAACGAAAAGCGCCATGCGGCTGGGACGCCCAAGGCGGAGCATAACCACGCCATGCGTGCCGTAGAGTAGCGCGAGTACCCCGGTGATCACGACAGTGCGGCCCGCAACGGATGGATGGACCAGCCACAGCCAGATCATGCCGGCGGCGGCGATGAAGAGCAGCAGCGAGACAAATCGCCAGCTGGGTCGGCACCCATAGAGGTGCTGGGTGCCAACGAGTCCCAGCCCCGTGCCAAAGACGATTCCGCAATTCGCAACAAGGATCGAAAGCCAGTCCGGCACGCTGCCGCGGAACGCGAGCAGGAGCACCGATACGCTGACCACCAGCGCACCTGATGCCCAATGACGGACCCCGCGTATGTTCTGAGGAAAGCTTCGGGCGAGCGAAAACAAGGCGATTGCCATCAGTCCTGGCATGACGGAAGACATCAGGATGACCGTGCGCAAATCGAAGAGCGGCATGCAGGTTCGGCGAGAGTAGGCACCGCGCCTATATAACACATCGATGTCGTTTGGCGCGATGCCAGGATGAGACATGCGCGATAACTCACGCAAACGCGGAACGAATTCGCGGGCAATGCGCGCCATGTGCTTGCCGCAAGTCCATAGGATCCCACTCGACGCACTTCAGAATTCTCGAATTCTGCCGTTAGCGGGTGGATGGCATGCCGTGTTGCGCGTTGTTGAAGTTGCCGATTGAGGGAACGAGTGCGTAGATGGCGTTGTACGAGCACACATTCTCTTTGACAGCATGAGAAACCCTGAAATGGACGCAGAAAGCCAGTACAGCGAGCCGGTCAGCAACCTCCCTATGCCGGTCATCCGTTACGACGCGCAAGGTCAACAACGCTACGTGAACAGCGCGGCCCTGGCGATGATGAGGGACACATCCGGAAGCGCCTGCGCGACGAATGCCGAAGCCCGAATCTTTTCACCCCAGGCGCTGCAGCAGTACCTCGATACCGTGCGCGAAGTCGCGACTACCGGCGTCGCACGTGAGCTGGAACTGACGTTCGACGGCCTGCCGCACATGCACGGCGAACACTACCTGGTGCAGTTCGTAAGCTATCCGGCTTCGGAAGCGGCTCCCGGGGTGCTTGCGATCTATTTCAACATCACGGCGCGCAAACGTGCTGAGGCAAAACTCCGTGAACGCGAGTCATTTCTCGAATCGCTGCTCGACACCATGCCCATTCCTGTCTTTTCGAAAGACAGGGAAGGGCGATACCTTCACCTCAATCGGGCTTTCGAAGAATTTCTTGGCGTCCCCAAAGAGCGGTTCATCGGCAAGACCGTCTTCGAAACGAGTCCGCACGAGCTGGCGCAAACCTATTTCGCCAAGGACGAGGAGCTGTTTGCGAAAGGCGGGATCCAGCGCTACGAATTCAAGGTCCAGAACGCAAAGAAACAAGTGCGCGACGTGGAATTCAGCAAGGCCGTTTTCCACGACGATGAAGGCCATCAGGCCGGCTTGATTGGCGCCATTCTGGACATTACCGAGCGTAAGCAGGCGGAGTCCGAGCAGCGTGCCCAATATGAGCGGATTCTTCAGCTCAACGAACGCCTCGAATACAAGGCGCGCGAATTGTCCGGCGCGCGCACCCAGTTGATGACCGTTCTGCACACCATCCCCGATTTGGTGTGGTTGAAGAGCACCGCGGGCGTCTTCCTGATTTGCAATCAGAGTTTCGAGCGATTTGTCGGCAAGTCGAAAGCTGAAATTCTCGGGGGAACGGATTTCGACATCTTCGATGCCGAGCTGGCGGACTACTTTCGGGAACGCGACAAGGCCGCAATCGATGCCATGCACGTTTGCGTGAGCGACGAGTGGGTGGTCGCACCGCCGACCAGTGAACGGACGTTGCTCGAAACTCGACGCCTGCCGGTGTTCGATGCAGAAGGGATGGTGGCGGGTGTGCTCTGCGTGGCGCGCGACATGACTGAACGTCGGCGTTTCGATGAGAGACTCGCACGCCGGGAACGTGAGTTTAGAACCCTCGTCGAAAACTCGCCCGATACGGTCGCCCGCTACGGACGCGATTGCCGACGCCTCTACGTCAATCCCACTTTCGCATCACTCGCCATCGGAGGGGCGCAAGCGCTGCTCGGCAGGACGCCGGCCGAGTATCCAGGTGGGCCAGGGTCCGTTCTCTATGAGCAGCAGCTCAGGGAAGTCTTCGCAACGGCAAGCGACAGGGAATTCGAGCTGATCTGGGGGCCTGACGAGAGCAGAGAGCTATGCCAGCTGATCCGGTTGACACCGGAACTGGGACCGGACGGCATGGTGGAAACCGTCCTTGCCGTGGGACGGGATATCTCGGAACTACACGCCTCCAGAGGGAAGATCCATCGGATGGCGTATTTCGACGCGCTAACGGCGCTTCCGAATCGCGTGCAGTTCAACGAAGACTTGCGTCTGGCCATCTCGAACGGCGCGCACGACGGCTATACGGCCGTCATGATGATCGACATGGACCGCTTCAAGGGTGTCAACGACACGATGGGCCACGCGATCGGTGATGAGTTGCTGCGCGAGGCGGCGCGCCGCCTGGTGACATGTGTGCGTCCGGAGGACACTGTTGCCCGCTTTGGTGGCGACGAGTTCGCGGTTTTGCTGCCCGGGGTTGCCGATCGCGGCATCGTCGAGGACATCTCCGCGATGATCATCAAGCGGCTCGACGAACCTTTCCTGCTCGATGGAAGAGAAGTGTTCGTATCGTGCAGCGTGGGGATCGCGCTGTATCCGGTCGACAGCACCGACGCGAAAGACTTGCTGAGATATGCCGACTCGGCAATGTACCTTGCGAAGCGCTCAGGGCGCCGCGGTTTTCGCTTTTACACGAAGGACCTGACCATCGAGGCCACCGCGCGCCTTTCGCTCGAGTCGGAGCTGCGGCGCGCAATCGATCTGGGCGAATTTGCATTGTATTACCAGCCTCAGGTTACGCTTCGTGGCGCGGAAGTCATCGGTTCGGAAGCCTTGCTGAGATGGAATCGTCCCGGCGAGGGCTTCATTCGCCCGGATCAGTTCGTGCCGCTTGCAGAAGAAACAGGTCTGATCGTCGATCTCGGGCGTTGGGTGCTGCTCGAGGCTTGCCGCTCGGCCGTCGAATGGAATACCAGGAGCGGCGCGCGCCACAGGGTGTCGATTAATCTTTCCGCGCGACAGTTTCAGTCGCGCGACCTCGCACTGACGGTAAGAGATGTCCTCGATGAAACCGGTTGTCGGCCCGAGTGGCTGGAGTTTGAGATCACCGAAAGTCTGCTGCTCGAGGAGGACGACTCAGTCCTGAGCGCGCTTCTGACGTTCGAGAACATGGGCGTTTCCATTGCGATCGATGATTTCGGCACCGGCTATTCCGCGCTCAGCTATTTGACCCGATTCCCTATCGATACGCTCAAGATCGATCGTACGTTCGTGCAGCGAGTCACGACTGACCGGCGCCATGCCGAACTCGTGAAGGCCATCCTTTCCATCGCGCGTTGCCTCGGGCAGCGGGTTGTTGCCGAAGGCGTCGAGACGATAGAGCAGGCTGCGTTTCTCGATGCACATGGGTGTGAGGTTGCGCAGGGCTTTCTCTACAGCGTGCCGCTGCCGAAGCCTGCCATTGCGTCGCTTCCCCGTTTCCTCGATCCAGGCGCTGCGCGCCACGTCAATCCGTAAGGACTTGCGAGGCGCGCTTCTTCCGTGATCTCTCCGATGAAATAAAGTACCTCCGGCTGTAACCGGGATGCGTACTCGAACGAATTAAGAGGCAGCCCCGTCGTTCTGGAGACCGGTCATGTCCGTACGGCTCGTTGCTATTGCGTTCCTTTTTCTTGTCGCGCCCGTTGCGGCGTCTGCGAGACCTGTCGTTGTCGAACTGTTCACTTCGGAAGGGTGCTCCTCGTGTCCTCCAGCAGACGCTTACCTGTCTGAGCTATCACGTGGGCGTCCGGAACTGCTTCCACTCGCGTTTCATGTGACGTACTGGGACGGCCTTGGCTGGCGTGACCCTTACTCGCTGGAAGCTGCCACGCAGCGCCAGGCCGAGTACAGCGCGCGTTTTGGTCAGAGCCCCTATACGCCGGAAATGGTGATCGACGGTCAGAAGGGACTCGTGGGTTCGAATCGACATGCAGCCGAGGCGGCAATCGAGACCGCACAGAAAGCGGACGAGGCAGGGGTGGATGTCAGCGGTGTGCGCCACGGCGGGACGCTATCAGTCACGGTGGGGCCCGGCACCGGCCATGGTCGGGTCTTGCTGGTTGGATATGACACCGACCACGTGACCGAGGTCGGACGAGGCGAAAACACGGGTCGTACGCTCAGGGAGTCAAATATCGTTCGCTCAATACAAGCCGTCGGTGAATGGACGGGTGCTCCGTTGAAGCTCGAACCTGCGGCGCCGGCCGGTGAACAGGCGGCAATACTGATCCAGTCGGCGGACGGAGCAATTATCGGCGCGGCACGCGTTTCCAACGGCGCGCATTGAGGCGGTCGGGAGGATGATCAATGCTGTCAGGAGCGCGTTTTAATTAATTCGGCGTACTGATTACATTCGGGATCGATGTTGCGAGAGAAGAGCGAGCGCGCAGTGCAGTGGCAGTTCCCCTAACGAAGTCATGTCTATCAGGCAAGGAGTTCGTCATGTCATTTGTCACGTACGTTTCATCGTTTCCATTGCGAACCATCGCGTTCGCCGCAGCGCTGGGATTCGCTTCAAGCAGCTTTGCGCAAACCGCTTCTGATGTCGATCCGCCCGGGGCAGTCTATGTCATGTCGAACCAGCCTTCCGGAAACTCGGTTCTTGTTTATGCCCGAGCTACAAACGGAACGCTGACCTACATGGCCACCTATCAAACCGGCGGAAAAGGCGCGGGAACGGGAGCCGATCCGCTAGGCTCGCAGGGCGCGCTGACGTTGGATTCGGGCTTTCTGCTTGCGGTGAATGCTGGCAGCAATGATGTTTCGCTCTTCGCAATCGACGGCAGCAAGCTGACGCTGCTCGACAGAAAGCCATCGGGCGGTCAAATGCCCGTCAGCGTGACGGTCAAGGGCCCCATCGCGTATGTGCTCAATGCCGGCGGCACACCGAACATCAGTGGCTATTTTGTCGATGCGTTCGGCAAGCGCCTCGTTGCGTTACCCGGCTCGCAGCGGCCCTTGGCGGGCGGAACCACCGCCCAGCCAGCGGAGGTCCGGTTCGCGCCGGAAGGCAATGAATTGCTGGTGACCGAGAAGGGCACGCAGATCATCGACACGTATTCCGTCGGCTTTACCGGCTACGCCTCGACTCCCACCGCCCATGCCTCAAACGGCGTTACGCCGTTCGGCTTTTCCCTCACGACACGTGGTTACGCAATTGTCTCCGAGGCCGGGTCCGGTTCGGTTTCTTCATACGAAGTCCAGGACGGCAAAACTCTTGATTCGATCAGCGCGTCGATCCCGCTGGGTCAGTCCGCTCCGTGCTGGCTCGTCACAACCGGGGATGGACGGTTTGCCTATACGGCCAACGCCGGTAGCGGCACGATCAGCAGTCTGCGCATTGCCGCGGATGGCAAGCTAACCCTGCTCAATGCAGCTGCAGGTACGCTCAGCGCTCCGCTCGACATGGCGCTCAGCAGTCGCAGCAAATTCCTCTATGTGCGTGAGGGCAACGGCGCGGTGAGTGGGTTTCGCGTGATGCCTGACGGCACGCTCGAACCGGTCGGTTCGGTCACCGGCGTGCCGCCTGGAGCGCAGGGGATTGCAGCGCGATAGGCGTTTCGCTCGCGTCAGGCGCGCTTGCTGAGTGGTTTCGGCTGCCGCCTGGCTGCCCAAAGCCGTCAAGTGCGCGAAGTCCCCTAACTTTTGCCGGATCGCACGGGTCCTGTCTCCGCCGCGTGCTCGGTCGCCTCACATGGTCGTATTGGTTAAACTGAACAGGCGATCCTGCCCGCCGGCGGAACCAGGACTCTCCATAGCCTCCTGCCGTTTTTTACCGACTCCATATCGAAGTACAACGCATTTCGACGGGTTGTTCGGCACGTCGAGCATGGATCCAGCGCGTGCGAGGTATATCGGACTATGGGCGGCGAGACAGTCTATCGATTTGGTGCGTTCGAGCTGCTGAGAGATCGACAACTTCTCTTCTATGCCGGGACGCCCGTGCATCTCGGAAGCAGGGCACTCTCAATACTCACTTCGCTCGTCGAAAGAGCGGGTGCGCTCGTCACAAGGGAGGAATTGATCGCCGCAGCCTGGCCGACCACGATCGTCGATGACAGCAACCTGAAGGTCAATATCGCGCATCTGCGTCGAGTGCTCGAGAAGTATGACCGGCGGCAGACCTATATCGCCAACGTCCCGGTCCGCGGCTATCGCTTCACGGAGCCCGTGAGGCAAGAGCACGTGGATACCATTACCTACAAGTCAGTGGCACGATACATACCACTTCCGACTGCGAGCCCGTTGATCGGCCGCGCGAAGGAGGTCGTGGCCGTGTGTAACGGCATCAACAAAAGCGGCTTCCTGACGATTGCGGGCGCGGGCGGCGTCGGGAAGACCTCAGTGGCGATTGCCGCTGCTCAGTGTCTGGCCAATCAGTTTTTCGACTGCGTTGCCTTCGTCGATCTCGCGACTGTCAACGATCCCCAATTCCTCGCATCGGCTACCGCGTCCGAACTCGGTATTCGCTCGGACAGTGAGGATCTGCTCGGTGCAACGATGCGATCGATCAAGGACCAGTTGATGCTGCTCGTGCTCGACAATTGCGAACACCTGATTCCCGCCGTCGCCGCAGCGGCGGAAAGGCTCGCTATGGGCCTCCCAAACGCAAAATTCCTGATCACTAGCCGTGAACCCCTGCGCTTGGCGCGGGAGCAAGTGCTCAGGATCGACCCGCTTGAGGTTCCAGCGAACGGTATCGAAGCTGGCGATATGGTCACAGTCCTCAGTTTCTCTGCTGTCGACCTGTTTGTGACGCGTGCGTCTGAAGCGTCCGGCTACAAACTCGTCGATACCGATTGCTTGACCATTGTCGATATTTGTCGCAGGCTCGATGGCATACCCCTGGCGATTGAACTCGCCGCCTCACAGACGGTGACCTACGCTCCAGCAAAGCTGCTGAGTCTGCTGAGGAATCGATTCGATCTGCTGGACCATGGCACTGACAAGGTGCCTGCGCGTCATCGGGCACTTCGCGCGACACTTGAATGGAGCTATGGGCTCCTCTCTGCGCACGAAGCAGCCATCCTTCGAGCTTTGGCCGTCTACGCTGGCGCATTCACCGTGGACGATGTCGTCGCTGTTGCGCCCGCGGCTGGTGTTCCTTCCAGTGCGGCACTTGAGGGAACAGCCGCTCTGATATCAAAGTCGCTGTTGTCCGCTGACTCGCGGGAGGACGCGCTGCACTATCGCTTCCTTGATAGTACCCGTGCGTTTGCGGCCGACCGGCTCTTCGATGACCCGAACTGCAATCAGATCAGGCAACGCCATGCGGAGCATATTTGTGTATTGCTGGAACGCTTGCAGGGCCACTGGGAAGATGACATTACGGCGGTTCGGCTAACGAATTCCGCTGGAAGAGTTGCCGATGTGCGCAGTGCTTTGACGTGGGCGTTCGGCAGCGATGGGGCAGTCGCGCTGGGCGTTCGGATCACGGTGGCGGCCATCCCGATGTGGGAGCATTTATCGCTTCTTGACGAGGGCATCGCGCACTTGTCGCGTGCGCTCTCGGAGGGGCGCGCCGCCGGATTGACCGACATTGGTGCCGAGGCGCGGCTGCAACTCGCGCTGGCAAGTTCGCTCATGTACGCGCGCGGTTTGACAAAGGCGGCGGATGACGCATGGAATCTTGCCTTGTCATTGGCGGATCGCTCAGGCGAAGTCGAATGCCGGCTGAAGGCTCACTGGGGACGTGCGGTCTACGATATTCACATCGGCCGACCGACGGATGCAGCGCATCGGCTGCACTTCTTCGGCGAACTCTGTCGAATGCTAAGCGATCAATCCGCGGCCCCAGACGGTGAACGGCTTTTGGCTGCGGCCGAGATGTACCTCGGCGATTTTCCAGCAGCGAAGGCGCGGCTGGATCGTCTGTCGGCTTTGTGTTTGGGAGGGGGAAAGCGCGTCGGCCACGCCCACTTTCAAATCAATCGCGCAGTTGCGACCAGGACTACGCTCGCAATGCTCCTATGGTTGACCGGGGAGCCTGAGAAGGCAGCTGAGCTTGCGGAGAATACCGTCCAGGAGGCGCTCTCATCGGGACACGCGCTTTCGCTGTGTAACGTGTTGTCGCTCACCGCGTGTCCGATTGCACTCTGGAGCGGCCGGATTGACGATGCTGAGCGCTATATCGACCTACTACAGCAACAGTTCGAGCGTGGCAGACTAACGCTTTGGGCACAGTCGAGTCGTTGCTTGCGAAGCGTATTGATGATTCAGCGCGGACAGCAAAACGGGATTGACTTGCTGGACCAGTCGATCTCTGATCTGCTCGTTGCCGGCTCTGCCATCCGCGCCCCGATTTACATGAGCATGCTTGCGGAAGCGCTCGCGCGGGGCGGGAGAGTCGAGGAAGCACGGGCGACGATCGAAGCAGCACTCGCGCGCGCAGCGGCGCAGCACGAGCGGTGGTGCCTGCCGGAGCTGCTGCGTGTGGACGCCGCGATCCGCTCCTTGCAGGGCGCACCCAGGAGGGCTGAGGGGCTGCTACTGGAAGCGATCGAACTCGCTGAGGAAATGGGTGCAGTCGCGTGGCGATTGCGCGCCGCTGAGGATCTTCTTGCACTACGGACTGCGCTCCGTGACAGCCGGGCGGAACCGGTTCGCGGCTTCCGATCGCTGCCATGACCGGCGCTTTTCTGACTTTCCCCAGTTGACGCCGAAACGGCCCCTTGCAGCCGAATCCGGTTGCGGCTGCAACGTACCTGTTAGTAAGTTCCAGTAAGTTTGAAAGGTCGCGGCAATCATTCCTTCATTCGGGATATCTAAAGTCGCAGCGTCGTGCCCACGTTGTGTCAGACAGAGAGCCAGAAGATTAAATCGATTTCTTCATAATATTGGGAGTCTGTACATGCAAACAATTTTCCTGCGGCCTGCGATTGCCCTCACCTTGATCGCGGCCGGCGTGGCTACCCAAGTGGCCCATGCAAGCCAGTTTCAGCCCGGCAACCTGGTCGTCAGCCGCGGCGTTTATGACAATCTGTCGAGCAACGTTCAACCGGGCACGGTGCTGCCGCCGAATTGCGCAAGCACGCAAGGCGGCTGCTCGGCAGCGACTGGCGCGACGAACGACGGTACGTTTCCGTACGTGTTCAACAACGCGATCTATGACGGGAGCTTCGGCATCACTGCACGAGCCTTCCTTGACCAGATCACGCCGGGCGGCCGGCTCGTCAACACGCTCGAGGTGCCGAACAGCATGCATCCGGGCCACGGTGGCGACCAGATGGTGACGAGCTTCTCGTCGAAGTCGGAAATGGCGCTGAACCTCTCAACGGACGGCAAGTATCTGACGTTCATGGGCTACGTCGCCCCGGTCAACGCCATCGATGTGTCCAACTCGAACACGCCGGGCGCAGTCGATCCGACCAATCCGGTCGGCGAGAACTTTTATCGGGCAGTGGCGCGTGTCGATGAAAACGGCCAGTTCAAGTTCACGGAAACGAACGCGTACAGCGGTAATAATGGCCGTGCCGCGATCCTCAACAACAGCAACGGCCAGAACATCGTCTACACGTCCGGCAACGCAGGCAACGGTGGGAACCCGCAGCCGAACGGCGTCGTACTCGGCGCCGGCGCGCAGGTGATGGACGAATCGAGGCAGCACGAAGCGCAGCAAACGCCGGGCACGCCGACGCCCGTCGGCAGCTTTTCCGTTACCGAACTTGGCGACAAGGCCGACAAGATTGGCAAGGACGACAACTTCCGCGGCCTGACAATCTACAACAACGTGCTGTACTACACGAAGGGCAGCGGCGGCAACGGCGTGAACACCGTGTACTTCCTCGATACGACAGGTACCGCATGCCCGAATGGCGTGGGCGTGCCGGCGCCGAACGCGAAGCTGCCGACCCAACCGCTCACGTATAGCGCCGCCACGCTGCAGGCCAACGGCCTGCCGAGCAACATGTGCGTGCTCCGCGGCTTCCCGACGACGTCGAACAAGGCGACGAATCCGACGCACTTCCCATTCGGCGTGTGGTTCGCGGATGCGAATACGCTGTACGTGGCGGACGAAGGCGACGGCTACGCGGGCGGTTCGGATCTGTACACGCATGCGGCCGCGCAGCAACTCGCCGGTTTGCAGAAGTGGGTGTACAACGCGAAGACGCAGAGCTGGACGCTGGCGTACACGTTGCAGAACGGCCTGAACCTCGGCAAGCCGTACACGGTGGACGGCTATCCGACCGGAGCGAACCAGGCAACAAATCTGCCGTGGGGACCGGCAACCGACGGCCTGCGTAACCTGACGGGCCGGGTCGAGGGCGACGGTACCGTGATGCTGTGGGCGATCACGTCGACTGTCAGCGGCAGCGGCGACCAGGGCGCGGACCCGAACAAGCTGGTGGCAATCCGCGACCTGGTGAAGAATACGACCGCTCCAGGCAACCGGGAGCAGTTCGTCACGGTGCGTAGCGCAGGGTTTGCAGAAGTGTTGCGCGGCGTTTCGTTCACGCCGACGCACTAAAGCCAGCATGGGCCGCTTGTCGGTCCTGGCTGGAAGCGGGGCGGCCCGGAATGTTCGGGCCGCTCTGCTGAATTAGACGCACTAGCTGGGGATTCCTCATCGATCAGGCACCGCAGAGCCAGCGTGCCGCCGCATCCACTAACCGCCTTTCATTGCGGCGCGTACGAACGCAACAAAGCGCGCCGTAACGGGATCTTTCCGAATGGAAGGCCATGCGAGCCCCACGCGCCACTTCGCCTCCTTGCCATGGAGCGGCAGTACCGTAGCATCCCGCAGCAGGTGTCGTGCGCGAGAAGGGATGAAGGCGATGCCGACTCCCGCGGCCACCGACGTAAGGACCGACTGGATGTCCTCGGCCTGCTGTGTCACTTTCGGCACAAAGCGATGCCCGGCGCACCATCGGTCGATCTGTGCAGCCAGCCCCGGCCCGCGTGGACGCAGCAGCGAGATGAAGCCGATTTCATTGAGCACGTCCAGATTCGCAGGAAGGCGTGTGTATTGAAGCTGTGGCGGCAATGCGAGCGCCAGTCCCTCGTCGACAACCTTGAACGATGACAGACCTTCCGCGGCCGGCAAGCGAAGGAAACCGGCATCCAGCTTGCCCGCCAGAAGACGGCGAGTTTGCTCTGCGGAAGAGAGGTCGCTCAGCGTGACGGCGACACCAGGATGCTGCTGTCGAAAATCGGCAATGAGTTTCGGCACGATCGTCAGTACGGACAGGCAGATCCCGATGCGCAGGTGACCATGCCGGCCGCTGCTTGCTTCTCGCGCACGCAGCAGGATTTCATCCGCGTCGCGTACGAGCGCCTGCGCATCGGCCAGGAACGTCTCGCCAAATGGCGTGAGCTGCGCACCGTGCCGACCCCGCTCGAACAGCCTGCCACCAAGGCTCGCCTCCAATGCGCCGATCTGCTTGCTAAGGGTCGGCTGGCTCATGTGCAGCGCATCCGCCGCGCGACTGAAATGGCGCAGTTCGGTGACCGTCAGAAACGTCCTCAGTAATTTCAGTTCCATTCGGAAAAGTAATCATTTTGGTAAGAACATTCATTTTACTGATTGACAGGCAAGGAGTTCAATACAGACGTCTCCCACTCGAAAATCACTCGCAATGCCAACCCGAAACTTGACGACTGACCGCCCCCGGACGGCGCCTGAATCTGACGCCATCGGCAAGACGGCGGTCGACAGCGAGTCCGATGCGACCTTGGTCAGCAACTCCGGTTCGCGTAAAGGGCGCAGTCGCCGTGCGCGCTTCGGCGACGTGACGCACGAGACACAACCTCGCGCAGCGACAGGTGCGATCGCCATAAGCTTTGCTGTCGTTTCTCGCAGGCACTGGCCGCGTTGAGCACAACTGTGTTCGAAAAGCGGCACGTGATCGGTCCATGAACACTTCAGCGCCGCGGCGGCTTGACGTCGAAGGCAATGCGTCCCGCAGGCAGAAAAGTGAGCGAGACGACGGCACCGCCCTTGACTTCAGGAAAGTGATGGCTGCCCGGCGCGGGTGCTGTCCAGCCGCCATAGCACCAGCCATTCGGACCGGCGAGCGCCGCGCCTTCATTGAGCGGCACCACCAGATTGATCTCGCCATAGGGGTGCAAATGATAGTCGGCGCGGAAGCTGCCTTCCGGGTTGTCCTGGGTGTTGTCCGTGCTGTCCAGCAGCACCGCGGTGGCGCTGAAGAAGTGCGTCTCCGCGCTCGGCACGACAACTCGTGAGCGACGATAGCGCGGACCCGCGATCTCAGTGTCGGCTGCCCAGCCTTCCTTAACGCCGGCGGTAATGAGTCGCGACAGATCCCCGTATAACGCGCTTTCAACGCCATATTTCGCATTCAGCCATTGCTCGACCTCAGGGCTTGCGGTCATGTCCTTGATCTCATGCAGCAAGGGGATAAAACGCGCGACAAGTTCGTCACGGGTGGTTGCAAATTGGGTCTGAGACATTCTGGACCTCGCTCCTGTGTGCGTCGGCGGCGGCAGTGGTTGGGAGCGGCCATTCTTGCTCATGACGTACGTTCAATCCATAATCAATCGATCGTATTTTCTATTGAATCGTACAAATCTCTGATGGACCCGCTTTCCGATGTGTTCTCGCTGCTGAAAGTCAAAAGCGTGCTCTCGGCGCGCTTTGAGGCAGCCGGTCCGTGGGCCCTGAGATTTCCCGCCTATCGTCATGTGAAGTTCGGCGGTGTCATCAAGGGCGCTCGATGGGTATGGATTGAAGGCGTCACCGCGCCCGCAAAAATGGAGGAGGGAGACTTTTGTCTCCTCACCGACGGATCGCCTTACTGTTTTGCCAGTGACCCCACTGTGGAAATGCAAGACGGAGACAAGCTGTTTGCCAGGCACGTGGGTGCGGACGGAATCGTTCGCTATGGACAGGGAGACATGTGCACGATCAGCGTCGGCGGGACGTTCGAATTCGATGGAGACATGAGCGGCCTGTTGCTCAATATCTTGCCCCCGCTTGTCCTCGTTTCCGCGGATTCTGCGGATGCCAGGTCGCTGCGTGCGGCCCTTGAATTGATCAGGACAGAGACAGAATCAGTCCGGCCCGGAGCGGCAGCGATGGCGGGCAGCCTCGCAAATATTGTGCTCGTGAACATCCTGCGAGCGCATCTTGCCGCTAGTTCGGGGTCCACCGGCTGGCTAGGCGCGTTGTCGGATCCAAGGATCGGCTCCGCGCTAAAGATGGTGCATGAAGACATGGCTCGTCGGTGGAAGGTGGACGAATTGGCGTCGAAAGTCGGCATGTCGCGCACCGCGTTCATCGAGCGCTTTAAAGACCTCGTGGGATTGCCTCCACTGGAATATCTGATTCGCTGGCGCATGACGATTGCGAGAGATGCCTTGAAGACGGGCAATGAAAATCTCGCGAGCATCGCCGCCGCCGTTGGCTACGCATCCGAGACCTCTTTTAGTTCGACGTTCAAAAGGACGTTTGGTCAGAGCCCCAGCCGGTATCGATCGCAAGTGCGAAGCAAGGGTTGAATGCATCCGGCACAGCACTTTCAAGCGTCACGGAGCAAGTGAGAAAGCACTCAATTCGGAAGTGCGGGTCAGCAGCGTTTGATGATCGAGATACAACGCGTAATCCGACTTGATGACCTCTTTGACGCTTGGCGCATACCAGTAGGTTTCGGTGAACGGTGCATCGTACAAACGATCGAGCTGCTTGGCGTTCACCCCATGGCTTACTATTTTGTAGGCGTCAAATGAACCGGCAAGTACCTGTACCCGCTCGAATGCAACGATCTCATCGTGGCCGCTGACGTCAATCGTTCCGAACGCGAAATGCCGGACATGATGAAAGTCCCAGCTCTTGCCCACACTCATTGGGAAACTCAGGGTTCCATTGCTCGGCTCGTACGTTGTTCCGTTGCCATCTCGCGTGAGGTTCCCCTGATTGTCGTAATGGACCTCCTTCGGTCGGCCGCCGTTCCACGAGGAGGACATCGTCGTCTGCGTCCCTGTTACCGCGATTACTGTCATGACAAGTGGGGTCCCGGGCGTGGAGCCTGTTCGCCCCCATATAAATGTCCACGTGTCACCCACTTTGTAGCTCGGCGCGGTGGCCGTGGGCGTGCCTCGCGCACGTTCTGGCTCCTGCGCTGCCGGGGGATTCGTCAGGCAGCCGAGCAACATTGCGGCATAGCAGGACTGCCGCATCAGGAACGACAGGTCTGCCGTCACGCCGTGGACTTTCATGGGTGACCTCCCGAGCGCGATGACACACGAAGACCTGGCGTCGTGGGTTGGATATTCTTTTCATTATTGTGCTTTGCTGCCAAAAAACTGCGACCTCGAAGACATTGGCACTCTGGTCATGTCTTCGAGGTCGTGGACGAGGTCGTCCGTGACGTCTGTCGTGCACCCGGTGTTGATCCGGGCGAGCAGGGCGGAGGTGGCGATCTGCCGATCAAAAAGAGCAGCCAGGGCAAGCGGCTCGCAAACTCGCACCGGGGCGGGTGCTTACGAGCCGCTGTGGCGGCTCGGCGTGGCAACCATCCTTGATCACTTCATAGGCCCGTTGGGGGTCAGGATAGGCGGTTCATCACCGCCGGTATCCACCGCGAAGCCGCCCCAGGGGCCCGTACCGATGTTCATGCCGGTGCCCCCCGGCGGGCTGTAGTCGGTGCTAATCGGCACGGCGGCCGCCGCGCTGCGAGCGCCGGTCCCCGCGCCAGTGACGCCTGGCGAGCCGTAGCCGCCATCCGAGGCCGCCACCGCCCGGGCGTTCATGTTGCCGCCCGCACCCGTTGCGGTCGGTGGGCTGTAAGTTGCCGGCGTGGCGCTCGCTCTGGCGTTTGCTGCTGGCGCAGTTCGGGGCACTATCGCGATCGTGTTCGACCTCATGCGCAACCTGGCGAACATGCTTCCCAGGACGCTGGCCGATGCCATGCCTGGGCCGCCTGCGCTCGCGTTACCACCGCCGGCGGTGCCTCCACCTGCGTTTCCTGTGCCTGAATTGCCTGTGCCTGAATTGCCTGTGCCTGAATTGCCTGTGCCTGAACTGCCCGCGCCGGAGCTACCGGCACCCGAACTACCCGCACCGTGGCCGCCCCCTCCCGAACCCGAACCCGCGCCGCCGGAACCCGCACCAGCGCCACCCGAACCAGCACCCGCGCCGCCCGAACCAGCGCCAGCGCCACCCGAACCGGTACCGCTGCCTCCCGAGCCGGCACCATTGCCGCCGGCGCCCGCACCTGCACCGTTACCACCCACGCCTGCGCCTGCGCCAGCACCGGCTCCAGCGCCATTGCCACCTGCGCCTGCGCCGACGCCCGCACCGGCTCCAGCGCCGTTGCCACCCACACCTGCGCCGACGCCCGCACCGGCTCCAGCGCCGTTGCCACCCACACCTGCGCCTGCGCCCGCGCCCACTCCAGCACCATTGCCACCCACGCCTGCACCGACGCCCGCACCGGCTCCATTGCCGTTGCCGCCCGAACCCGCACCATGGCCGCCGCCGTTGCCATTGCCGTTACCGCCGCCATTGCCATTGCCATTGCCATTGCCGCCGGCACCCGCGCCCCCACCGTGGCCACCACCACCGTTGCCGCCGCCATTGCCACCCGCCGCCGCATAAGCCGCACCGGTCAGCGCTAAAACCACCACCCATGTCGCCGTGTGTTTCGTCGCCAGGTTCATCGTCCGCCCCTTTCCTCGTACAAACCGCTTCGAAAGTGCGCCGGTGCAGCGCACAAACTCTGCGCGTACGCCAACAGCCGCGTCGCGCATACGATGTGCCACGGCGTCGGAGAGGAATTGATACTACTAAGGAGAACGACGAACAATTTGATGCGATGCCCGATGCGGCCGGGGTGATCCTGTCGTTGCATCGCCGTCTGCCACACTCAACTCTTTTGAGCAGGCGATTGGTGCGGAACTGCTACTCGGTCCAGGTACCTCCGTGTGTAAAGTTGGCATCAGCAAAATCCCCAGGCGTCCCGCACAGATCCGACCACAAGTCGCGGGTGGGATCCATGTCGAGTGCTTGGTTTGAATAAGAGTCTTTATCAACCTCAGGAAAGGCAAGATCCGTGCGCAGAAACCAGAGAGCAGGCATTCGTGACGGCCTGATCATGCTCGCGAGGCGATTCGCTTGACGCGATGGCCGCGGCTAAAACATACGAATAGCGCTGTGGTCATCGCGTCTGCTGATTGGTAACTCACCCGCGCTGACCTCCCGATCAGCGCCTCGCTTTCTCGCTTTGCGCGAATTCACGGATACGCGTGGCCAGCTCGGGTATGCCGGCATTGCGGGCCACGTAATGAGAAAGCTGGCGGGTGTCCAGATCGACGGTCACCTGGTCGTCGGGCGCCTTGGTATACGGTCCGTCGACGGCGGCGTGATATTCGATCCTCAACTGGGTTGCGTTCGCGACGATGCGCAAATAGCCATAGTTCTGGTCGTCGTAGTTTTCGATGACAACGGCATCCGTGTCCTTCGAGGCGGCCTGGATCAGCTGCGGTGCACGAAGCGGCGGCTGTCCGTTGGTGGTCAGTCGCTGTACGTTGTGTCCGCCGTTGCCGCACACAATGTACGGAATGTGGGTGCCGTCGGGACGTGTGCGTGTAAAGCGCTGATAGTTGTGTGCGTGTCCCGCAAGATCGGCATGGGGCCACACGCCCACCTCGTCGCAGATCGCATCGATCTGCTGCTGCATCTCGACACTCCAGCCGTGACGTCCGCGCGCGACATAGGGCGGATGATGATGCGCGAACAGTAACGCGCCCGTATAGCCTTCCTTTTTCACCCGCGTCAGCGCGGCCTTGAGAAACTTCAGCTGGCTGTTGCCGATGTCGCTGTTCGAAATCACGCCAGGATCTTCGAGTGTATTGCTATACAACGCGAGAATGCGCACGAACGGCGCTTCGAATGTAAAGAAGACTCCCGGTTGAATTTGCGCGGTACGTGAAAGATTGCCTGCATCGGGAGAGACCTCAAAGCAGTCGGAGCAGAAGTTCCGCAGAAACGCCTGCAGACTCTTCTCATGCTGCAAAGGCGAGATCATCCCGTCATGATTGCCCGCGACTGCGAGGATCGGTGCGTGATAGTCGCGATAGGGCTCGTAGAACTGATCGTAGTAGTACTGCGCTTCGCCGAAACTGTAGACGATGTCGCCCAGCAGAAAATTGAATTGCGGTACTTCGGCTGGATCGGTTTCGTCGAAGTCGCTGACCATCTTGTCGGAGACTTCGTTCTGTGTTTTCGGGCCTCGGGTACTGCCGCAATCGCCCGTTGAGTGGAAAACGATCTGTCCGTTAGCGTTGATCTGGTCGAGGATGGTCTGATCGTTGTTAATCACGTTCGCGAATGTCAGGCGGGGCTCGACGCCGCCGCGCGGCGCAGGAAACGGAAGGGCCTTGAGTTTGTGCTCGCGATTGAGTTCGTCGATGATTCTGTAGGCCGCCACATCGGATGCGTGCCTGACGATGAAGGTTTGCGGATCTGGCGTAGGCTGGGGCTGCGAGAAAACCGGTGCGGCGAGAACGCGGTCGCTGCCACCGCTGGCGGCCGTTCGAACTGAGCGCTTCTTTGGCATGTTCTATTTCCTCCAATCGCGGTTAAAAGGCGGGACCGCGTTCGACCGCCGACGGGGCTTGCTACATGCAGCGCAGTCGTGCTGCACGATGACCGTCGACAGTTGCGTGGTCCCTTGCCGAATGCTCCGAGTGAGACGACGGTTCGAGGCAGAGGTTCAGTCGCAGTCGTTGCAGGTCGTAACAGAGGAAACGGATCGTCACCGACCCGCCGATATAGCCGCCGTACCTGGCCGTGTCGTCGCTGTCGACAATAGCGGCCGTTTGCCAATACCGTTTTTTTTCTCCGTTTATACTCGCTGTCGCCTGATTGGCTCACGCCCAGGTCCCACGCTGCACGCCGAGAAAAAACACGACGCCAGTCGACAACACGGCACGCGACTTACGTTTCGCAACCGCGGTTCTTACATAACGGGTGGGACCTATTATGCTAAATCGTGCTTTTGGCGCAGTGATTTCATCGATGCTCGTGGTCGGCGCCGCCGCTGCACCATCCATCGCGCATGCCGACGACAGCTTCGCGCAGGACGACGGCGCGTCGCATGGGCGAGCGGTCAAGGTGATGATCATTTCGATGTTCGGTCCGGAAGGCCAGGTGTGGCTGGATCATCTCGGACCGTGGCAGGACATCACCGTCGCGGGTCTGTCCCCTGACTATCCGGCCGTGCATTGCAACCGGCAGGATGTCTGCGTGATGACGACAGGCATGGGGCACGCGAACGCCGCCGCGTCGATCATGGCGCTGACGTTCTCGCCGCGTTTCGATCTACGCCATACGTATTTCATGGTGGCGGGCATCGCGGGTATCGATCCGCTTCAGGGGACCGTCGGTTCCGCTGCCTGGGCGAACTGGCTCGTCGACTTCGGCATTCAGTGGGAGATCGACGGACGCGAAATTCCGTCGGGCTGGAACACCGGCTATCTCGGCATCAACACGACGGGCCCGACGCAGAAGCCGCCGCTCGACTATCGCACCGAGGTGTTCCAGCTAAATCCGGCGCTTACGAATGCGGCATTCGCGCTGTCGCGCAACGTGACGCTCACCGACGACGCACAGGCGCAGGCCGCACGCGCCAAATACAGCTATGCGCCTGCAAACCGTCCTCCGACCGTGATCCAGTGCGACACGCTGGCAGGCGATACCTGGTGGTCGGGCACCGACCTCGGCGAGCGTGCGCGGCAATGGACGAAGATCCTGACCGACGGCAAGGGCACTTATTGCACGACGCAGCAGGAAGACAACGCCACCTTCGAGGCGCTGACGCGCGCGGCGACCGTGCATCGCGTCGACCTGAACCGTGTCGCGGTGCTGCGTGCCGGCTCGGACTTCGACCGGCCGTACGCAGGTCAATCGAGCGCGGACAATCTGCTCAACTACGCGTCGCAAGGCGGCTTCACGATCGCGATCGACAATCTGTTCCTCGCAGGCAATCCGCTAGTGCAGGACATCGTCACGCATTGGGGTGAATGGCGCAACGGCGTGCCGCAGCGGTAGCGCATCGGTCGTTGCGGGTATCGGCGCGGGAAAATTGATGGTGACTTTCTCGCTCACACGATACCCGCAACCGTCCATCGACTGCTGCACGAAAGGCTCTGTGGAGCCAAACGCGAACTGACGTTAGTGGATGCTGTCTGCGTTTAGCATTTCAAACAGCTGATAGTTGTCGCGATAGTCCACATGAACCCCGACGATCACGGGCCCTGCCGTGTCGAAAGCCGTCTTCATGACGGAAGGGATCTCGTCCGGCTTATTGATCATGAGGCCTTTTGCGCCGAAGGCTTCAGCGTATTTCAGATAGTCGACAGGACCAAAGTCGGTTCCCGAAGATCTTCCGTACTTGAGCTTTTCCTGCGTTGCTACCATGTCGTATGTGCCGTCTATCCAGACCATGTGCACGATGTTCGCCTTGAGTCGAACGGCTGTTTCCAGTTCCATCGAGGAATAGAGGAATCCGCCGTCACCGGAAATGGACAGTACCTTTTCGTGAGGACGGACGATCGAGGCGGCGATCGCCCACGGCAGCGCGACGCCCAACGTCTGCTGGCCGTTGGTGATGAGTACCTGCCGCGGCCTGAAGCTGTATAAATGGCGTGCGATCCACAGATGGAAAGAGCCCATGTCCAGACATACGGTGATGTCGTCCCTGACAAACTGCTGCAGTTCGTGGACAAGCCGAAGTGGATGGACAGGCGTGCCGTTGCGGGCGGCGGAGTCCCTGGCGAGTTGAAGGCGCTCTGCCTGGATCAATTCGAGAATCCCCGATGACATTGCCGACTTTCCGGCGCGATCGACCAGCGACGTCAGCGCCTGAAGCGTCTGCGCAATGTCACCCGTCAACTCCACATAAGGACAATAGGAATTGTCGAGGTCCGCGGGAAGCACATCGACATGGACAATCCTGCGCTGCTTGCCCTTGTTCCACAACGCAGGCCAATACTCCACCGGGTCGTAGCCAATCGTGATGACGAGGTCGGCGGAATCGAGCAGTCGATCCGCTGGCTGATTGGCAAGCTGACCGACCCTGCCGCCAAAATTGCTGAACATCAACGCACCAACGGCACCGGCCGCCTGGAACGTGCCGACCACCGGGAGGTTGCCTTTGCCGATGAACGCCTGCAGGGCGTCAGCGTTCGCGGGCTTGCTGGCCAGCATGCCGAGCAATACCACGGGCGTCGACGCCGCGTTGATCAGCCTGGCAGCCTCCCTGATTGCTGCGCTGTCGGCCAGACCCAGGCCTGCAAATGCAGGAGGCAGCAGAGGCGCATTGGCACAGGGTTTGGCCATCACATCCTTGGGCAAGTTGACGTAAGCCGCCCCAGGGCGGCCATCTTCGGCGGCCCTGAAGGCATTGGCCATGACCTCGTTGATCTGCTCGGGTGCACCGACCGTGGCGCTGAACTTCGTCACCGGTTTCAGGATGGATACGGCGTCCATGGTCTGGTGAATCTGTTTGAGCGCTTCGTCTGCGGCCACCGCACCACCGAGGGCAACCACGGGGTCTCCTTCCGAGTTGGCCGTCGCGAGGCCAGTTACGAGGTTGGAGATGCCCGGACCGGAAGTCGCGATGGCAACACCGGCTGTGCCTGTCATGCGTCCAATGCCCCCAGCGATGAAGGCGGCGTTCTGCTCGTGTCGGCAAACGACGGTCTCGATCTTCGAGTCGACCAGCGCGTTGAAGACCGCATCGATCTTGGCACCAGGTACGCCGAACACGTGCGTGACGCCGTGTGCCTCCAGAGCGCTGACGATCAGGTCGGCGCCAATATGCTGTGCATCTGCAGGTTTTCCGTTCATGGCAATCTCTCAATGGGCTTGTTCGGCGTAGGCGAGTTCCTCGGCGGTGTTCTTGCCGAGGTCGGCTTTCAGGAATGCTTCGGATTCCGGCAATGCCAGATGGAAGCTCGTCAACGCTTCAATTCGAAGTCGAAGCGGGCCCGCGCAAACATCCAGAAGATGTCCGCCGTGCTGGCGATCGCTGGACAGAAAGTGAAAGTGATACCCGGCAACACTGAATGCGCTCGAGAAGCCGGGCGACCACAGGCCAACGAGTGTTCCATCGATCGATTCGAAATGAAATTCGGTCTGTGCCTTCGCCGCATCGGCGAGGCGCGTACCTGGCTCCGGAGGATTGACGGCGCGAGTCCGAATGTGTTGGAAGTGCCCATCCACCCGAATCGCATAGAAGATGTTGCCCGACGTGCGATAGCGATCGCAGCACATCTCCAGTTCCTTGAAGCTGGAAACGGGAGCCGACTCTTCGTCGATTTGCGGCGAGAACCGGGTTACCACTGCGAAGGGGACTCCGGCTTCGTTGCTCGCTTCCGAGACGTGACCGTTGCCCTGAACCTGATACGAGCGCCCATCGAGTACCACCATTTCTCCATCCAGGTTAGCAAAAGTACCGAGACCGAAATCACCGTGTTCGAGAACAGATTTAACGCAGACCTCGGCGTCGAATACGCCCGCGACCAAGGCCCCCGAAGTCGAAACCTGAAACAGCGTATGTACCGTTACATCCAGGTATTGGGATAGGGCGGCCGTAAGAATAGAGGAATACGTTCTTCCTGTTCTTGCGTGTTCGTGATCCAGTGCGGCCTTCAGCGAATTCGGGATGCTGGCGGACAAAGATATCATTTAGCACACCTTTAATAATGAAATGAACTTCCCCGGTCCGGGAGACTGTCTGGTTAGCTTTCAGTCAGGAAGCAATCCACAATTGAACCGCGGCACGAACCAGGAACACGGAACGAATGCGTGAGCGGGATACCTTTGTTCGATGATTGGCGCTCAGCTTATTGGAGCGCCAGAAAGAAATAAATTGTACGTTGGTATAAACGGCAATCGATCCATCACTTCGGATCGGCTCTGGTCAAGCGAGCGGGGAGATGACGCACAAACCGCAAGGGTTGGACGCGCGTACTATCGAGCGTTCTTCTTCCGGCATAGGGTAACAAAAACCGCTTGACAGTCTATCTAGCGGTAGATATGGTAAAGCTCATGCACCGAGGCGATCGAACATCGCCTTTTTTCGGGTCCGAACATCTATCTTTCAATAGATAGATGAATGAGGAGTATCGAAGGGCGGATACGAGGGCGGCGTGTACGGCAACCGTTGTGCCGTCGACGGCAACAGCGCAGGCGGCAATAGGCTGGTAATAGGCCGGTTATCGGGGCTTGGCGAATCCGAACGCGAGACTCGCGAAATTGAAGCGATCGTGATCGCGTCAGTCGGATGATTCATTTAGTTATACAAATGGAGTTCGCAATGGCACGAGCCTATCCCGTCGAACGCGAATTGGAATCGCCGCCGGCGAGCGCCACGCCGGAAGTCTTTGTCGTCGACGATGACCTTTCGGTGCGCAAGTCACTCGATGCGATGATCCGCTGTGCCGGCTACAAGCCGAAAACGTTCGCCTGCGCGTACGACTTTCTCGGGCATCCGCCCACCAGGGGGCCGAATTGCTTGGTACTGGAGGTCTGTCTTCCCGATCTCAGCGGCCTCGAGCTGCAGAATCTGATTGCTTCCGAGCGTACCGGCATGCCGATCATCTTCATCACCGGCAACGGCGATGTGCCGACGACGGTCCGGGCCATGAAAGCGGGCGCGATCGAATTTCTCACCAAGCCCTTTGACGATCAGGTCATGCTCGATGCCATCCTGTACGCAATCGAGCGTAGCCGCGCTGCATTGAGCGAAGAGGCCGAGATGAAGGCGATCCATGAGCGCTACGCCGCGCTCAGTCAACGCGAGCGCGAGGTGATGGCGTTGGTGGTGACGGGCCTGATGAACAAGCAAGTGGGAGGCGAATTGGGCATCTGCGAGATTACAGTGAAGGTGCACCGCAGGCACGTCATGAGAAAGATGAACGCCGGCTCGCTCGCTGAACTGATAAGCATGGCCGCAAGACTTCATCCTTGCCGTGTGCGAGCGGCAGGCGCAACGTCTCGTTGACCGTGTCGCCGCGCGACACAAACGACGGACCGGTCACCCGCGAACTGCGCGTGCCCTGAAGCGGCCCTGCTGGCCCGCGCGGCGTGCTGCATCGATCAAAGCCGCACAGGCCGGCGAGTCGGAGCGAGAAAACGCGTAGAAACGCACAACCGGCAATGCAGGCAGTCCTTCGTTGCGACCCAACAGGCGCAAGCCTTCGACTCGCTGACTATCGGCGATGACCGTGACTGCAAAACCCGAGCTCGCCGCCGACAGGCAGCCCGCCATGCTGCTGCTCTCGAACACCAGGCGCCACGCTCGACCGGCCTTGTTGAGTGCGGTGATCGCCGACTCCCGATAAATACAGGGATCGGGGAAAACGGCCAGCGGCAGCGGCTGGTCAAGATCGAGGGTCTCGTCTTCCGCGTACGTCCAGACTAGCGGCTCTTCCCAGAGCAGCGTGCCGCCTTTTCCGACGCGGCTGCATTGCTTGCCGAACACGAGATCCAGACGACCGCGTTCCTGCTGGCGCAACAGATCGGCTGTGATGCCGACTTTCAGGTCGATGGTCGCTTCGGGATGCTGCTGGCGAAAACGCTGCAAGACCTGAGGCAGCCAGGTGCCGGCGAAATCCTCCGATGCACCGACTCGCAGCAGCCCACGCAGCGGCGTGCCGCGTAGTTTCGCGCGGACCTCGCGTTCCAGATCCAGGATGTTTCGGCCGTAGGCGTACAAGGTGTCGCCGGCCTGCGTCAACTCCAGATGGCGGGTCGTGCGTATCAGTAGGCCTACGCCCGCGATCTGTTCCAGGCGCTTGATATGTCCGCTCACGGCCGAAGGGGTCAGCGCCAGACGCTCGGCGGCCGTGGCAAAGCTGCCGCTGTCCACGACTTCAAAAAAGGTGCGCAGCAACACGGTATCGAGCGGAACACCGTCGGCAGTAGGCAGAATGTCCATTAGCTCATTCAACACGAAAAATCACCAATGATCAGTGATTATTCACTAATCGGCACGAGGCGTCGAGCTATCGTGGGACTTCGCTGTCTACACGAGGAAAACCATGAACACCTACCACCACGCCGCCACCGGGCGCCTCGATATCGCCTGGCTCGAATGGAACCCGCACGGCGCGCGCACAGCCGTGGTGCTCCACGGCTGGCCGGACAGCCCGCAGTGCTGGAAACGCGTCGCGCCCATTCTGGCCGATTCGGGTTACCGCGTGCTTGCGCCGGCATTGCGCGGGTTTGCGCCCACCCGGTTTCGCGATACGGCCACACCGCGTAGCGGGCAGTTGTCCGCATTGGGCCGCGATCTTCTTGATTTCCTCGACGTGTTGGGCATCGAGCAGCCGGTATTGGTCGGCCATGATTGGGGCGCACGCGCGGTAGCGAATGCGTGCGGCCTGCGAGACGGTGTGGCTTCTCATCTGGTGATGCTATCCGTGGGATACGGCACGAATGATCCGCACCAGGTACTGACCCTGCAGCAGGTGCGCAATTACTGGTATCACTGGTTCATGGCCACGCCGCGAGGCGCACGTGTGGTGCGGGAGGAACGTGAGGCGTTCACCCGGCAGATGTGGGATACCTGGGCGCCAGCCGGCTGGTATGCGCCGGCCGACTTCGACGAAGCGGCGCAGGCATTCGAGGGCGACGATTGGGCCGAGGTCGTGCTCCATGGCTACCGGCACCGTTGGGGCTTTGTCGATGGTGACCCTGCCTATGCAGAGGATGAGGCGCGTCTGAATCCCGCACCGAAGTTGTCGGTGGCAACGCTGGTGCTGCACGGTGGCGCGGACACTTGCAACCATCCCGACACTTCCAGCGGGCGCGAGGCTTATTTCCTTGGGCGGTATGAGCGGAAGGTACTCGATGGCGTAGGCCACTTTCCGCAGCGCGAGGCGCCCGAGGACGTTGCGGATGCGATTCTGCGGTTTTGTCGATGAGGCTTGAGCGGAGAGGGTGAGCGTTTGTCGGCGGGCGGCGCGCGACTCAAATCGGGTCGTCTGCATCGCCGCCGGCGCAAGCTGCGAGGAATCGATGCGCAACTTCACACAGCCAGGCATTTGCTATCGGCCGATCGCGGATTTCGAGTATCCGTGTCATCTCGCATTGGCCAGCAGGCGGCGAGAGCTTTCCCCCGCCGTTCGCGCGTTCGTGAAGGAATCCCTCGCGCTGTTCACCGATCGCGCGTTATCAGACCCAGCTTGAATTGAACTCACGGGCCTGGAGGTGACGTTCCATAGAGAGTCAATCAGGATGACTATGGAATTGTTTTAGTCAAGCTTGACCTCGAAGCCGCGACGCACCGCGGGGCGATCGAACATGGCGTCGTACCATCGCTTGACGTTTGGGTAGTCCGCAAGATCGACCTTGTGCCGCTCGTGCCGCCAAGCCCAACCAATGATGGCAAAGTCGGCGATCGAAAGCTCGCCGGCCACGTACTCATGGCCGGCGAGTCTTTCGTTCAGCACCGAATAAAGCCGCCGTGTTTCGTCTGAGAAGCGCTTGAGACCGTAGCGTCTGTCGCCTTCGGAAGCGAGGGCGGCGAAGTGGTGCACCTGTCCGGGCATCGGTCCGAAACCACCCATCTGCCACATGAGCCATTCGATCACGGGCACCCGTTCGCGTAGACCGCGTGGGAGAAATCGGCCGGTCTTTTCTCCAAGATAGAGAAGAATCGCACCCGACTCGAACACGCTGATAGGCTGGCCATCGGGGCCGTCCGGATCGACGATGGCCGGAATCTTGTTGTTCGGGCTGATGGATAGGAATGACGGCTCGAACTGCTCGCGGTTGCCGATATTCACAGGCTGTACGACGTACGGTAACGCCATTTCCTCTAGCGCGACGCTGGCCTTGCGGCCATTGGGCGTGTTCCATGCATAGAGCGTGATCGGTTCGGTCTTCATGGATTCAGGTCAATTCGACATCGACATGCGTGTTGAAACCCGGACGCGTGGCGAGCGACGCATACCACCGCTCGAGGTCGGGCATTCGAGCACGTTCTATGCCCGGCATGCCAAACCACCGCTTCGCGAAGGCGCCGAGCACGATATCCGCAATCGTGAACGACTTGCCTTCGACGAAGCCACGACCCCTCAACTGCGCATCGAGCACTTTCCAGACTTCCGCGACCTTTACGACATCGGCGGCGATTTTCTCGATGTCCCGCTCGGCCTCGGGTGTGCGGACGATTCCCCAGAACACGGGTCGCTCGGCCGGCTGCAAAGTCGACAGCGACCAGTCCACCCAGCGGTCGATGCTGGCCCGCGCCTTTGGATCGGCGGGATAAAGGGTGCCGGGTCCACCGTACTGCATCACGATATAGCGCAGGATCGAGTTCGATTCCCAAAGCACAAAATCGCCGTCGACGAGGGTGGGGACCTTGCCCATCGGATTCATCGCGAGGTAGTCGGCTTCGGTGTTGTGTCCGAACTGCAGACCGGCGTCTATCCGGTTATAGCGTAGGGAAAGCTCTTCGCAAAGCCACAAGACCTTCTGGACGTTGACCGAATTGGCACGTCCCCAAATGGTAATCATGCGTGAGTCCTTTTGGTGTTTGTTATTAGTGGATTGACGGCTTCACTCCGTCGTCGGCATGACGCTTACGCCGGCAATGCTGCCAGCAATTCGGCCGTCGTGACGATCGAATGAGCAAACGTGGGTCCGTTCAGTACGTGGGCGGCCCGCATCAGTTCCGGCGTGAAGGCGGCGGTCGCGTCGCGCACGAGTGTCACGTGATAGCCGAGTTCCATCGCGAATCGCGCGGTGGATTCGATGCAGGTGTTCGCGAGCAGGCCAACGGTAATAACGTGCGAAATCTTGTGTTGCTTGAGGTGGAAGTCGAGGTCCGTGTTGGCGAAGCCGCTTTGCGCCCAATGCTCGTGGATGACGATGTCGTTTTCCTGGGGAACGAAATCGGGGTGCCATTCGCCACCCCATGTGCCCTTTGCGAAGGTCTGGCGCTTTTGCACGAGCCGTTGCGTCGGGTTCGGATGGTCCCAGTCTTCGTAATCGCCAGGCTGCCAGCGGCGATGCGGCACGTAGAACACCTGAATACCAGCCTTGCGTGCGGCGCCCACCGTTGCGCGCAAATTGTCGAGGAGCCGAACGTCATTGGCGACTGCCTCGATCATCGGAAAGATCTTGCCGCCATGTGACAGGAAGTCGTTGTACGGGTCGACCAGCAAAAGACCGGTGTGTTCGGCGTGATAGACAGGGTCCGACATGATGTTCCCCGGAAAAGCGATGCGGGATGGGACGTGGCACAACCGACACCTGTTGCGCGGAACTGTTGCACAACGTCGAGCACTTCGATGGCTCACGAAGAAAGTATATATATGAATTTCATAGTTTCAACTGAAGCATAAACACCATACGCGTCTCGAGCGTATAGAACGCCTTGTTTACCCCGGATGCCGATGCCATCGCCGCGACGAAATCCGTGCTACTATGAAAACCGTAGTTACGGTGGAGGCAAAATGAAACGCAGAGAAAGAGGGGCGGCCACGGTGTGCCCGGTGGCGCGGTCGACCGAAGTTGTCGGTGACAAGTGGACGACGCTTGTACTGCGCGAACTGTACATGGGCGCGACCCGATTCGAGGAAATCCAGATTCAGACGGAGGCGACGCCCCAGATGCTGGCGACGCGCCTGAAGTCCCTCGAAGCGGACGGGATGGTCGAGCGCCATCCGTATCAGGAAAGGCCGTTGCGCTACGAGTACCGTCTCACGGAGAAAGGCCGGGCGTACTATCCGGTGATCCAGGCGCTACGCACTTGGGGTGAGACCTGGTGCAAGAGCAAAGGCGAGGAAGTCGCTGTGCATTTTACGCATCGTGTGTGCGGGCACGAGGTTGGCCTCGACTATATCTGCCCGTCGTGCGGCGAGTACGTCGAACGCCGCGATCTCGACGCGACCTTGAGCGCTTCGTTTGCGAAAGAGCGCGAGAAAAGGCGCGAGACATATCGGGCCGCGAAGGCAAGATCTGAATAGTTCCGTCAGCGCGTAACGGGTTATCGTCCGATCTACGCTGCGCCGCGCTTGCAACAGAAAGTCTGCGACGAACGCTAGCGCGAGTGCACCCGCGCCGCACAGGAATACGAGCGCGTAGTCGTTAAGGCGGGAGCCCGGCGAACGCCGCGAAAAGCGCGCGGGCATCGAGCGACGACGGTTCGCTCCGATCGGGCGAGGAAGGAACGGCAGACATGATGAACTCCGGAACTCAGGCGCGTTGCGGGGGAAAACGTCTATGCGTTGACGTCTACGACTGTGCGGCCCTGTACTTTGCCATCCAGTATCTGGTCCGCGACAGCAGGAACGTCAGCGAGTCCGATGACCTTCGTCGCACGGCCGAGTTTGCTCAAGTCGAGGTCACGCGCAAGCCGCGTCCAGGCATCGATGCGCACCGACCGCGGGGCATTGACCGAATCGATGCCCGCGAGCGTCACGTTGCGCCGGATGAAGGGCAGGACCGAACCTGGGAGGCCTGAGCCCTGTGCGAGGCCGCAGGCGGCGACCACGCCGCGGTACTGCGTCTGGGCCAACACGTTTGCCAGTGTGTGATGGCCGACGGAATCCACGGCACCCGCCCAGCGTTCGCGGGCGAGCGGCGTACCTGGTTCAGAGAGCGTGCGCCGGTCGATCACTTCCGCCGCGCCGAGGCTGTGCAGATAGTCGGCTTCTGCGGGGCGTCCGGTTGATGCGACGACGCGATAGCCAAGGCCAGACAGAACGGCAATTGCGATCGATCCGACGCCGCCGTTGGCGCCCGTGACGAGGACGTCGCCGCTGAGTGGCGAGAGGCCGCCATGTTCCAGCGCCAACACGGCAAGCATGGCCGTGTATCCGGCCGTGCCGATAGCCATCGCGTCGCGCGTGGAGAAGGCCTCTGGAAGCTTGACGAGCCACTCGCCCTTCACGCGTGCCTTTTGCGCGAACCCGCCGTGATGGTTCTGGCTGAGTTCCCACCCGTTGAGGACGACACGGTCGCCGACGGCGATGCCGGGATACGTGGATGCCTCGACGGTGCCGGCCAGGTCGATGCCCGCGATCAACGGAAACTCGCGGATGATCTCAGCGCGTCCGGAGATGGCGAGTGCGTCCTTGAAGTTCACAGTCGAATATTCGACCGCAACGGTAACGTCTCCGGGCATGAGGTCTTGCTCGCGCATATTGACGATGCGCGTCGAGATCGCTTCACGCGGTTTCGTCGCGAGCAGTGCTTTGAAGGTCATTCGATTCTCCTGAGCAAATTGATTCCCGATGGCTCGAGCTATTGAGCCGTTGCCAAACGGAGAGTGATGTTTTCGGGTGGCCGGGTCATGCGTGCCCGTCAGCAACGGCTGAACTGGATCGTGCGTATGCGAGCGTATTGACCGCCACGGCGGCGAGCGAGAGCAGGGCGCCGATCGCGGCGAGGCCGAGCCAGGCAGCGTGCAGGGCCCCTGCACCGCCGAGTGCCGCACCGACTGCGCCGCCAAGAAAGTACGAAACCATGAAAACGGTGTTCAGGCGGCTGCGGGCTTCGGGGCGCAGAGCGTAGATCCGCGCCTGGTTGGCAATGAAACTCGCGCGATTGCCCAGATCCAGCAACACCATCCCGACGATCAACCACACCAGGCTGCGTGCGCCCGCTGCGACAAAAGCGAACGCGATGGCGACCGTGAGTGCGCCCGCGGTCGCAACATGGCGCGCGCCGACGCGGTCGACCAGCGCGCCCAGGTGTCGCAATGGCGGTTCAGCTAGAGGTGAAGCCTCTCTGTTCCGGCATTGTAGATATGAAAAACATAGTGTAAAGTTAGGCATGAATCCCATAGCGGGGTTGCGGATATTTTCGCGGATTCAAAGCGAGAGATGATGGGTTTACATGCGGAGAGAAATGTTGCTACTATGAAAAACATAGTTTTCAAGGTCGCTGTTCGTATTGTTCGTACGAAGCCACCCACCTGATCGCAGTGCCATACCCAGGAGAGCAACATGCAATACCTCGTGATGATTTCCCGTTCCGAAAACGCGTCATCCATGTCACTTCATAGGGATGAAGTCGAGGCGGAGGCTGAGTTTGTCCGCCGCCTTTACGCCTCCGGGATCGTCCGGCAGGTATGGCTGAGGGCAGAAGGGGGCGCCTGCATGATTTCGGAAGCCGATGACGAAGACGGGCTGAGACAACTCCTGGGCGAACTCCCTCTGGTCAAGGCTGGCTACCTGGCGCAACCCCAGATCAGCCAATTGCGTTCGTATTCGGGGTTTGGTCCGCGTAGTCTCTAAGCCACTCGAACTCACACGCCGGTGCAGGCCGGTCAATCGGTGGAGATGGCGACTGTCACACCATGTCGTCAAGTCGCCTAACTATGCTGGGACACGCTATATGACTCGCTGGAATCTTTTTGGCGTACTAACCGTAATCGTCACGCTATTTGCCCTGACGGCCTATGCGATAGCGCCGAACGGCGTGGAGTCGCTGCAATACGCGATACGAGCAACGGCTCGCACGTCCTTTGTCCTGTTTCTGGCGGTGTTCCTGGCCACCTCGTTTGCGAGACTCGTGCCATCGGCGCTAACCCGCGCCCTGGTCAGGGAGCGGCGCTACATCGGTTTGTCGTTCGCTGCTTCGCAATTACTGCACGCGATAGCGCTCATCATCTACATCAGGATCGCGCCAGAAGCGTTCTGGGTGGGGCGTACGCCTGCGACAAACATACCGGGTTCCATCGGCTACTTGATGATTCTGCTGCTTTCGATCACATCGTTCGCGACGCCGGCGCGTCTCATTGGTCCGGCCAACTGGAAAAAGCTGCATCTCACGGGCGTGTGGATACTCGCCGTTATTTTTGCGGGTTCCTTCCTCACCCGCGTCCATCATCATGCTGCTTATCTCGTTCCCGGCATGATGATGGTCGTCGCGATGTTGCTACGCATGGGCGAGCGGTTCGAAGGGTGAGGCCAGAGATTCCATCGCGTGGCAAATGCGCAACCCTTACTACGCGTATTTATCGCCCACCGTGGTGCGAACCGGATGCGTGTCATACACGATGATCATCCGCGCGATGCGACCGCTTTCGTCGAACTCGAATACGTCGACACACTCAAATTTCACCGTCGAACCGTCTTTCAGCCCCCAGTCGTAGACGAAATAACCGGTCGCCCGTTGGGCTCCCGTCGTGCTGACGCAGATATCGATGGGCGTGATCCGGCTTTCTCCCGATGCTGCATTCACCTTGGCGAAGAAGGGCGCGGGGTGCATCCAGCCGAGAAAAGGCGAGTATATCTGTGCGTCCGCTGCGAACAAGGCGCAGATTGCGGCGACATCGCCGCGCTCCAGTTCGCGCAGGTAGGTGCGAATCTGCCGCGTGTATAGTGCTTCCGATGATGAATCCACTAGCATTCTCCGAATGTATGTTGACAGGTCTGCCCGCACGAAAGGGCGCGGATCTGACGCAGCCACGATATCGACGCAGCGATGACCGAACAATCGAAAAATTCGCAACCCGGGTATGCAGATCGTGCATATCCTCTGGCCGACCTCACGCGCGCCTTGCCTCCACTGTCTGCGTACCAGGCGTTCGTCGCCGCGGCAGAACTAGGCAGTATCAGCAAGGCCGCCGACCATCTGTGCCGAACGCAGGGCGCAGTGAGCCGTCAAGTCCAGCAACTGGAAACCCATTATCGATGTGCGCTGTTCGTGCGCCATGCGTCAGGGCTCACGCTGACAGCGGAAGGCAATGCTCTGTTGACGGTGGCCGTGAACCTGCTCACGCAACTGGTTCGACACGCAGATGTTCTCGCTCAATCCGCGTCTGTTCTCACTCTGCGGCTACCGTCCACATTTGCGATTCGCTGGTTGCTGCCGCGGCTGTCTGCGATCAATCTCGCGCTGCCCAGGACAGAATTGCGCATCTTTACATCGGCAGACGACACGCCGGATTTCACGACGCCCGACGTCGATGCAATCGTTGTGCGTGGCGCTGGACTTTGGACGGGTATGGACGCGATACCCTTGTTTCAGGAGCGCTTGACGCCGATGTGCACGAGCGACCTGGCCGCATCGCTGAAATCCGTTGCGGATCTTGCTCGGGTCAAACTGCTGCATCCGGGGCACGGCCATGGAGAGTGGCAATGCTGGCTCGATCATGTTGGCGCGACCCAGATCGACACCAATGGCGGACTCGTCCTCGATACCCTCGAATTGACGCTCACTGCCGCGGCACAGGGGCATGGCGTTGCAATTGGCGACCCTCGAATGGCGAAGGAACGCCTCGAGTCGGGGGCACTCGTCATGCCATTCAGTGAGATCGCACAAAACGGTCTGGGCTATTTCCTCGTCTATCCCTCGCAACGCGCGGGGCAGTACAAGATTCACACACTTGCTGACGTCTTGACCCGGCTCGCGCAAGAAGACTTGTCGATACCCGCCCGATAAGCGCCCGCCAAGACCGGCGCCGAGATCTGGCAACGACGATGTGTGGCGCCTACGGCGCGCACTCGCGCAGCTGCTGCGCGAGCAGGCCGGCATGCGGAGTCAGCGCGGAGAAGTCGCGCGCACAGAGGTAGAGGCGCCGCGTGGCCCAGGCTTCCGCCAGCGGCAAGACGGTCAAGCCGCCGCGCAGTTTCCTGGCTAACCCATCGGAAAGGATCGAAATGCCGATGCCTGCCTCGACGTGCATGGCCACATGTTCGATGTTGCGCAACTGTATGCGGTAGTCGAGCTGGCGTCCCAGACGTGACGCACGCTCCGCGAGATGGGTTTCGAGCGCCGTGTCCGCCACGCCCACGATCGGCTCATCGAGGATATCGGCAAAGGCCACGTTCGGCTGCTGGGCGAAACGATGCGAACGGCTGACGACCACGACGAGCTGGTCGCTGGCGATCAGATGCGTCTGCAGTGTGCCGAGATCCGTTATGTCCGCAACGACGCCCAGGTCTGCGCGCCTGTCCACGAGAGTCTGGACGATGTCCGCACTGGGCCGTTCCTCCAGGTCGATCGACAGGTCGCGATGAGCCGCCAGGAATCGACAAAGCTGCGGCGGCAGGAACGCCGCCATGGCGGCCGTGTTGGATAGCAACCTGATGCGGCCTTTCAGGCCCGTTGCGTAGGTTCGCAGTTCGCCGCGCATCATTTCGACCTGACCCAGGATCGAACGGGCATGGCGGACCAGCGCGTCGCCTGCAGCGGTAGTCCGCACGCCACGACGGTTGCGTTCCAGTAGCGGCGCGCCCAATGCGGCTTCCATGCTTGCAATGCGTTCGCTCACCGATGCGAGCGCCAGATGCATCGCGCGGGCACCTTGTGTCAGGCTTCCGCATTCCACCACGGTCAGGAACAGCCGCATATCCGTCAAGTCGAAGCGCATAGCTGGTTGTCATTTCTTCGGAATTTCCGAAGTCTAGCACCGGAATTGCCAGATTGTGAGAACGCAGGCTGGCGATTAACATCCTTTCCATGAACTCGATGGCTTTGGTTTTTTCCGCAGGATTGGCGGCCGGCGCGATGAATGCGCTGGCCGGCGGCGGCTCGTTCGTTAGTTTGCCGGCGATGATCGCGGCTGGCGTGCCTCCGGTTCAGGCGAATACTTCCAGCACGGTAGCGCTGTTCCCGGGAGGGCTGGCGAGTGCGTGGGCATACCGCGACGGATTGCGACCGGTGGGCGACGTATCGCTTCGCGCGCTCCTGGCTACGACGCTTTGCGGCGGCTTTGCCGGCGCGCTGCTGTTGCTGTGGACGTCGTCGGCAGCGTTCACGTTCGTGCTGCCATGGCTACTGCTGGTTGCTTCCATCGCGCTCGCGTTCGGGCGGCGCATTGGCGAGGCGTTGCGCTCACGCTGGCACATTCACGCGAACGCGGTACTGGCTGTTCAGTTCGCGCTCGGTGTCTATGGCGGCTATTTTGGCGGCGCGGTCGGCATCATGATGATTGCGATGTGGGGACTGCTCGACAGCTCGGATCTGAAGCATCTCAACGCGCCGCGCACGTTGCTGGTCAGCGCGGCAAATCTGGTGGCGGTACTTGCCTTCATCGTGGCCAACGCGGTGCACTGGCCAGAGACGCTCTCCATGCTCGTGGGCGCAATCATCGGGGGATACAGTGGCGCCCGGATCGGGCGCCGGGCGCCGCCGCGAATCATCCGCGCCATAACGTTGCTTGTCACCTCCTGCATCACGCTGGCGTTCTTCGTGAAAACGTATACGCCCATGCTGTTACATCGCTAATCAGTGAGGACACCATGCTCTGCGCCTTGTTGGAAACGATGGGAACACTGGCCATCCTGGCCAGTCTCGCGGCACAGTTTCGCAGGCCTCGGCGGTAACGCCCTGAGCAATGGACTGCACATTTTGCCTTCCGGCCTTTTGACAGTCTCCATCAAATGATGGAGGCCAAAACGATCTCCCGCGCATACGATCGAAACAGACGACAACGATAACGCTTGAGCGCTGCAAAGTCTGGCAAGGGGTCGAACCAGGGTTCGGATAAACGGGCCTTTTGCAGCACGTGTCAGCCGGTGTCACTAACCCGGAGGTGGGCCACTATGAAGACGCTAGTCCACACAGTTTGCGCGGTCGCCGTCATTGCTGTGCCAATTGCATCGTTGGCGCAGTCGGAAGGTGGGCTGACGCGCGCGCAGGTGCAGGCCGAGATCGCTCAGCTTCAGCAAGCCGGCTTCAATCCGGCCAATGCGAATACGGTCGACTTTCCTTCCAATATGCCGGCCGCCGATGCAAGTGCGGCAGGCCAGGGTAGCGGCTACGGCCCTGCAATGAACGGCACATCGCAGATGGGCCATCCGGCCAGCCCGACTGGGATGAAGCCGGTGTTCTTTGGCGGGTCGTAAGCATTTTCGTCTGACCAGGTCTGGCGATGAAGCGCACGCCGTCTCTAACTGAGACGGCGTGTGGCGTCGTGTCCTGTGCGTCTCGCGCCGTTCAGGAGCGAGACAAGGGGAGGCCCAAGCCTCCTTCAGATCCGTTACGTGCGCAGCGGTCTCAAGCCCGCGCGAACCTCTTGCGCGAACAAAATTGGCTGTTCCCACGCCGCAAAGTGACCGCCTTTATCGGGCCTGTTGTAATAGACGAGGTTGTGATACGCCTGCTCCGTCCAACTGCGCGGCGCCTGATAGTTCTCGCCGGGAAACGCACTGATGGCGGCGGGGACGGAAACATCTGCGGCAGCGTAAAAGTTGAAGTGCGATTCCCAGTAGAAGCGCGCTGCTGAAACGCCCGTATTCGTCAGCCAGTACAGCGTGATGTCGTCGAGCACGTCGTTCAAGGTCAGGTCACCTGAGGAATGTCCGTTGATCGTGCGTCCGTACACCGCTGACGTGAGCGCCGCCGCCGGCTGCGCATAACCGTCCGGGTGATCCAGAAGCCAGCTTGCCAGCGCGATGGGCGAGTCCGCCAATCCATAGAGCGTTTGCGGACGCGTGCCCTGCTCGAGAGCGTAGGCGCGCCGCTTCGACAAGGCGCTGAGCTGGCCGTAAGCGAGCCTCTCGTCAGCCGAGAGACCGGCAGGCGCCGGATCGCCGGCTACAAGCGCTTTTGCTATTGCAGGCGGAACCGTCGCGGGAAAGTTGACGTGAATGCCGATCAACTCAGGCGGCGCCTGCTTCGCCATGATGTTCGCCACGATCCCGCCTAGATCGCCGCCTTGCGCGGCAAATTTCGCATAGCCCAGGCGCTTCATCAGCACGACCCAGGCGCGCGCCGTCCGCTCCGGTCCCCATCCGGTCTCTTTCGGTTTGCCGGAAAATCCATAGCCCGGCAAGGACGGAATCACCAGATGGAAGGCGTCCGATGCGCTCGCGCCATACGCGGTCGGATTCACCAGCGGATCGATGATCTTGAGTTGCTCGATGACCGAGCCGGGCCATCCGTGCGTGACCACGAGCGGCATCGCGTTCGCATGTTTCGAACGGACGTGAATGAAATGAATGTCCACGCCGTCGATTTCAGTCACGAAGTTCGGCAACGCGTTCAGTTTCGCTTCGACCTTGCGCCAGTCGTAATCGGTCGACCAATGTCGCGCGACTTCCTGAGTCATTGCGAGCGGAACGCCTTGCGTATCGTCGGCGACTGTCTCGCGGTCCGGCCATCGCGTCGCCTTGATGCGTCGCCGCAAGTCGATCAACTGCGACTCCGGCACATGGATGCGAAGCTCACGGATAGCGGTCTTGTCGTCGCCAGTTGCCGCGGCAGCGTCCGTGATGGATTGATTTTCCTGCGCGAAAGCCAGCTGACTCAGCGAGCCGGCAGCAACGGCAGCCGCGGCCACGCTGACAAAGCGGCGGCGAGACGGCGAAGGGAGAAGAATATCGTCCGGCATAAGTGTTCCCATTGGCGATGAAGCCAGTTCTCGATTGATAGCGGTGTGATTTGACGCACGATGGATTGCGATGACTGCGCGACAGCGCAGCCGCCGATCTCCAGCGACCGGTTGTCCGTGGGATCACGTCGACCCATGACAACGGGCACAGAACGTCTTTGTCGTGTTGCATCTGCAACATCTGGCGATTGCGTTCTGTGCGTACTCGCCGCGCGACGGGCGTATTTGAGCGCGCAGACGTATCCCGAATGTGTCGAGGAAGGGGGGCTTTTGTGATTGCACGTATCAATGCGGCGAGCAGATACACTGCGATACAGAACGCAACCGTGTCATTGCGAAGGTCTGATTTCGTCCGAACTTTCTACGGCTACTGTCCAAGTATGGAGAGCGCCTCATGCACCGGCGCAAGAGAGACAGAGACGATTCCACCGAGTGGCGTGTTCATTTCCAGGATCAGAAAGATGGCGATGGAAGTGGATATCGCGCCGAGAAAGAACGCGGCGACGAGCGTCGCGTTGGGTGACGTGAAGAGCCCGAACGAGCCGAAGATGATGCACAGCCACAGCACAAGCGTGAGCAATAGCGGCATCGGAGTCGAGCCTGCCGCCTGCAGCAGCGCAAGCTCGCGCATCGCCAGCACTTCACCGGCGATCTGGATGGCGCGCGCCTGTAGCAGACGTTGCGCTTCGTTGTTCGGCGACAGTTCCGCCAGCTTGCGTTGAATATTTTCGCCGCGTTTGAGCTCCTCGGGGCTGCGCATGCTTGCCAGCTGAGCCGGATCGCCAGAGCTGATCTTCTGTACACCTATGGAGACGCTCTGCTTCAGCAAGGCGCGGATCTCCTGCGTCTCCGGACCATACTGGGCCAGTGTGCGATCGAGCAGAATGATATCGGTGGCGTCGCGTACGACCGCGGCGTTCGCGGCATCGAATGAGCTTTTCGCCGACGAGATCAGCAGCCCGAGCACCAATGCGGCCATCGTGGCTATCAATCCAATCGTCAGTTTAATGACGCTGACCGATTCGTCGCCGAGATGGTGCGCCGGCAGCAAGGCGTGCAGACACAAGCCGAGCAGGGCGCTACTAAACACGCATGCAAACACGATGACCGCGATGCCTAGATGGTGCATTGTTCGATTCCCCTTTTTTGCATCGAGCAGTTTCTATTACACGCTATGTAATTGGCGAGCCTGCGGCGCATGACTACTCTTTGCTTGTCGGTTCATCGCCCCTTGATGCATGCGTCCAACTCCCAAGGAAATATCATGGCTAACTTCCCCGTCTATACACTCGAATCGGCTCCTGAAGGCTCGAAGCCGGGATTGAAATGGCTTGCTGAAGCATTCGGCATGGTCCCCAATATTGCCGGCGCAATTGCCGGTTCGCCGAAACTGATCAACGGCCTGACCGGCGTGTTTCAGCAGGTTCATGGCGGCAATTTCACGGAAGCACAGGTTCAGACCCTGTTGCTCACGAATGCCGTCACCAATGGCAGTACCTGGGCTGTCGCCTTCCACACCTGCCTCGCACTCAAGGAAGGGCTCAGCGAAGCCGATGTGCATGCCATCCGCGCCCGTCGTCTGCCGGCCGACGAGAAGCTTGCGGCGCTCTCGCATCTCGCACGCACGTTGATCGACAAGCGTGGCCGTCTCGACGATCACGACGTCGCGTCGTTCACGGCCGCCGGTTTCGCGCAGGCGCTGGTGCTCGATGTCATCCTGGTTAGCGCTGCGTCGACCATGACGAACTATACCGGCAGCGTCGCCAATCCGCCGCTCGAAGCGATGTTCCAGCAATACGCCTGGCAGGGTTAAGCACCAGGCGCCGAAGCACCTGGCGAGAGGGCGGTAATCGACTGTCCGCCTTCTCGCCGGTCACCCTTGCTGTTCTGTTTTCCAAAAGGAGACGGATATGACTGTTCCTCTGGACGTTCACCTGAAAATTGGCGGCATCATCTTTCCGGGCATGGACCAGTGCGATTTCACTGGACCTTTCGAAGCGCTGGCGCGAGTGCCCAATTCGTCGTTCTTTACGCTCTGGAAGGACAAGAACCCGGTTCGCGATCTGGCTGGCATGCAGTTGCTGGCCGACACCACGTTCGAAGAGGCGCCGCAGCTCGACGTCCTCCTGGTGCCGGGCGGACATGGCCAGGAGGCGTTGATGCACGACGAAACCTTTCTGTCGTTCATCCGCAGTCAGGCAGCCGGGGCGCGCTACGTTTATTCGGTCTGTACCGGCGCGCTGCTCTGCGGTGCGGCGGGCCTGCTGCACGGCAAGCGTGCCACTACGCACTGGACGGCAATGGGCGTCCTCCCGCTATATGGCGCGATCCCAAGCGGCGAGCGGGTGGTGATCGACGGACAACTGATCAGCGCAGGTGGCGTGACGTCGGGAATCGATGGTTCGTTGATCGTGGTCTCGCTGCTGCGGGGAGAGACAGTCGCCCAGGAACTGCAACTGTATATGGCCTATGACCCGAAGCCGCCATTCCAGTCCGGTTCTCCTGAAACGGCGCCGGCGCACATCCTGGCGACGGTGACCGAACGTGCGCAAGCCATTACCGAAAAGCGGATGGCTACCGGACGCGTCTACCAGGACTCTGCGGGAAAGCGCACGGTCTCGGGCAGTTGAGGCAGGCGCGGAATAGTGTTCGCCCGCAAGGTGTTCTGTTGACGGAAAGTAGATTCGCGTAGCGCAGCGAAGCAAAGCCATCGAGAACCTTGATACCCCTGCGAAAGGAGAAGAGACAATGGAAGCGCAAACGAGTACCTTCACGCCTGAAACCGGGAGCGCATCCGCCGCTTCCCCACAAAAACTCCTTCAGTTGGCCATGGGTTTTTGGGCCTCGAAGGCGCTGCTATCCGCGGTCGAACTCGACCTGTTCACCGTCTTGGGCAAAGGCCCGCGCACAGCCACGCAATTGATGGAGCAACTGCAATTGCATCCGAGATCGGCACACGACTTTCTCGATGCTCTGGTTGCGCTAGGAGTCCTGGATCGAGACGACGGCCTGTACCGGAATTCCGCCGATGCCGGTGCATTTCTGGACAGAGCAAAGCCAGGCTGTATCGCCGGAATGCTGCTCATGGCTAACAACCGCCTATATCCGTTCTGGGGTTCGCTGACCGAAGCGCTGCGCACGGGTCTGCCGCAGAACGAAGCCAGGCAGGGCGGCAACGCGTTCGAGGCAATCTATCGTGACGAACGCGGGCTACGTGAGTTTCTGGGCGCGATGACTGGTGTGAGCCTGGATCTGGCAAAGGAGATTGCGCAAAAATTTCCGTGGCAGAACTATCGCTCGGTCGTTGACGTCGGCACCGCGCAGGGCGCCCTGGTGGCGGAGGTTGCGCGTGCGCACGAGCATCTTTCGGGAATTGGATTCGACCTGCCCGCCGTCGCTCCGATGTTCAACGACTACATCGCGGCGAACGGGCTACAGGATCGAATTCACTTTCAGCCAGGCGACTTCTTCAAGGACGCCATGCCTTCAGCCGACGTTCTGGTGATGGGGCACATTCTTCACGACTGGAATCTCGAACAGAAGCGCGAATTGCTCGCGAGGAGCTATCAGGCGTTGCCCGCGGGCGGATGTGTGATCGTCTACGACGCGATGATTGACGACGAGCGCAGGCACAATGCGTTCGGTATGCTAATGAGTTTGAACATGCTGATCGAGACGCCTGGTGGCTTCGACTATACCGCCAGGCAGTGCCGTGAATGGATGACCGAGGCGGGCTTCCGGGAGATCAGAGTCGAACCGCTGGCCGGGCAAAACTCGATGATTGTTGGCGTCCGCTAACGGGGCCACGCGCATTGATTCGATCGCTTGAACGCATCGTGGAGCTCGGGCCCGATGCGTTCTCGTCCATACGTTCGTGTGACAGCCGTTAGCGGTCAAGATGAGACAGCATGGGCGGCAGGTAACGTGTGCCCGCGGTCTGGTGCTCAGCAAGGAAGCCCCCGATGCGATCCAGATCCGCTGGCGTCAGACGAACGGAAGCTGCGTTCACGTTCTCTTCGAGGTATTTGCGCCGTTTGGTCCCAGGGATCGGGACCAGATCGTCGCCTTGCTTCAGCAGCCAGGCGAGCGCAAGCTGGCCCGGTGTCACGGACTTTTCGTCTGCAAGTTTCTTGACGAAATCTGCGAGCTTGGCGTTCGTGTCGAAGTTGCTGCCCTGGATGCGCGGATCATTGGCTGCACGCCAGTCGTCGGCGGGAAGGTCCTCCGCCCGCCTGGAATTGCCGGTCAGGAAGCCCCGGCCTAGCGGGCTGTACGGAACGAAGCCGATACCCAGTTCGCGCAGCGCCGGCAACACCTTCTCTTCGACGCCGCGTTCAAACAGCGAATACTCGCTTTGCACGGCCGAGACCGGTTGCACGGCATGGGCGCGCCGGATGGTCTCGACGCTCGCTTCCGACAAGCCGAAATAGCGAACCTTGCCTGCCGCGATCGCGTCCTTGACCGCGCCGGCCACGTCCTCGATCGGCACGGCGGGATCCACGCGATGCTGGTAGAGCAGATCGATGTGATCGGTCTGCAACCGGACGAGCGACGCGTCGATCACCTCCTTGATATGGGCGGGGCGGCTGTCGAGGCCGCGTACCCCGTTGTCGAACCTGAAGCCGAATTTCGTCGCGATCGTCACCGAGTCACGACGCCCTTTTAGCGCGCGTCCGAGTAGTTCTTCGTTGGCGAAAGGACCATAGATCTCCGCTGTATCGAGGAACGTGCAACCCAGTTCGATCGCACGTTGGATCGTGGCGATCGACTCGGCGTCGTCGGGTGTGCCGTACGCGTAGGACATCCCCATGCACCCCAGCCCGATCTCCGAAACGACGAGTCCTTCACGTCCAAGCTTGCGCGTGTTCAGCATATTGCCCTCCTGTGATGGCTAGCTACCTACAATGGCACGCGCATCGAATAGGTGTTAGCACAATACTCTTGATTGCATACACGATTCTTCGATGCCTGTTTCAAGTGGGCGGCACTACGCCTCGCGCTTTTCCCGCATACACGTAGCCCAGTTTGCGACGGACATCGCACGTTGCGACCTTTGCTAACGTACAAGCACGCATGAGTTCACCCGGCGCTGCTCCGGGAGCGGGCGGAGTCGGACCTGCGGCATTACATCGCGTTTTCAGCATTCCCAGCGGCATTTCTCCGCCAGTCCGTATAAGATGCATTGAAAATGAATGTATTGGCGAGAGCGATCATGACCGTCTTCCGAATCGAAGAACCCACCCCGGCGGCTCGCGGTGGTTTCGCGCTGTGGGCGCTTGGTTTCCGGCCGTTCTACCTGGGTGGCGCGCTCTTTGGCGGCGCGGCGCTGCTGGCCTGGATGGCCGCGTATGCCGGCCATCCGTTGCCGGGTCTCAGTTCGTACCTGCCGGGCATGTTCTGGCACGCGCACGAGATGATCTTCGGCTTTGGCGCAGCGATCGTGGCGGGTTTTTTGCTGACCGCCGTGCGCGCGTGGACGTCGGTTACGCCGGCGCAGGGCAAGTCGCTGGCGGCGCTATGGTTGCTGTGGCTCGCGGGGCGCATCACCGTTGCCTACGCGCCGCCTGGCGTTGCCGCCGTGGTCGACAGCCTCTTTCTCCCTGCGTGCGCGCTCGTGTTGCTGCGCGTGCTCATCGGCGCCAAGAATAGCCACAACATCTTTTTGCCGGTCGCGCTCGGCATGCTCGCCGCGCTGAACGTGGCGTTCCATCTTTCGATGCTGGCCGGTCGCGCGGACTGGGCGCTGCACAGCGCGTATCTCGCCGTGGGCATGCTGGTGCTGTTCATTACGATCATCGGCGGGCGCATCATTCCGTCGTTCACGGCCAATGCCGTGCCCGGCTACGCGGTGCAGCGCTGGGATGCGGTCGAGCGCGCGGTGATGCCGCTCAGCATGCTGGCGTTCGTGCTCGACGCCGCGCTAGGCTCCGGCGTGCTCGTCGCGATAGCCGCGTTCGCGGCGGCGGGCGCACAAGGTGCGCGGATCTGGGGCTGGCGTTCGTGGCAGGTCGGCAACCGGCCGATCCTGAGCATCCTGCACATCGCCTATGTGTGGATACCCGTCGGCTTCGTGCTGCTCGCGCTCGCTGCATTGGGTTTAGTCGCGCATACGCTCGCCATTCACGCGTTCACGGTGGGGGCGATCGGCTGCGCGATCATGGCGATGATCACACGCACGGCGCGCGGACATACGGGCCGCAAGCTGGTGGCGGGCGGCTTCGATATCGCCTGCTATGCGCTGCTCGTGATCGCCGCGCTGATTCGTGTGGCGGGCCCATGGCTCGCACCGCAGTGGCTGACCTTCTGGATCGAAGCGTCTGGCGCGTGCTGGGTCGTTGCGTTCGCAGCCTATTGCTATCGCTACGCAGGCTGGCTCATGGCGCCGCGTGTCGATGGTAAGGAGGGCTGATTCATCGGCCTTGCACATGGCGTATCGCGCGAGTATGTTGACTGGCAAGGGCTGGACGCGCGTAACGCCTTGGGCCCGCCGATGAAGGAGGGTGTGCAATGCATCACTCTGTTCAGATTGCAGGTGCAGCCTGTCTCGTTTTTGTAACCTGCGTGCAGGCTCAAACGTCAGCTTCCGAGCCGCCTGCGGCTGCTGTGCCAGAGCGCATGCCTTATGACATTCCTTACGGTGCGCCTATCGGGCTTGATGCAGCGAAGCATCTGCTTGCGCTCGCCGAAGCCGAGGCGCGCAGGCACGACTGGAAAATGAACATCGCCGTGGTCGATCCGCATGGCGAGCTCGTCGCCTTCGAGCGCATGGACGGCGCGCAATACGCCTCCGTCGAGGTCTCGCAGAACAAGGCACGCACGTCCGCACGCTTTCGCCGCGAGACCCGCGTGTTCTATAACCAGTTCGAGAGCGGCCACGCCTACGTGGCCACGCTCGAGCCGGGCCTCGTGGCTTCGCCCGGCGGCTTTCCGCTAGTCGAGGACGGCAAGGTGATCGGTGCGATCGGCTGCAGCGGCGGCACGGGTGATCAGGATGCCGTAGCGTGCAAGGCTGCGGCTTCCACGGTGAAGTGAACGCGCGAAGCCAGTCACTTCTTCAGTCAATGCGGCGAGCCGTATCCCTGTACATTCAGTAGATGCTCGCGCATGCAGCGCGCGGCGGTCTCGCCGTCGCGGGCGAGAATCGCGTCGACGATGGACTGGTGCTGCTGCGCGAAATGGTGGCGCGTAGCCTGATCCGTGGTCTTTTCACGCTGGGTCGGCTTGATCCGCATGCCGTTGATCACTTCCATGAGCGCGATGATCGCGGGATTGCGCGAGGCCTGAGCGATCAGCAGGTGAAAGCGCTGGTCCCATAGTTGCCACTCGTGATCGTCTTTCGCCGTCGCATTTCTTTTTGCGCACTTCTCCAGTTCGGTCAGATCCTCGGGCGTGGCCTTGGTGGCGGCAAGGCCGGCTAATGCCGGTTCGAACATCAGTCGCATCTCCGCGATGTCTGCCGGGCTCGTACGTGAGCGCAGGCCACGCAGCGTGGGCGCGAACTTCAGCGGCCGGGCGCCCAGATAAGTGCCGCGCCCCACGCCGCGCCAGATTCGGCCCGACGCCTCCAGCGAGGCAAGCGCCGCGCGCAGTTCGCGGCGGCTCATGCCGAGGTCCTCGGCGAGCTTGCGTTCGGGAGGCAGCACGTCGCCGTCTTTCAACCGGTGTTGTGCGATGTAGGCAAGCAGGCTGTCGAGCGCGGACCTTTCCATAATGTAACGTGTACCAATGTGAATTGGTTTGATTCTAGCAGCGGTGCTGCGGCGCGCAACCGCGAGATCGCCAAAATCGACTGGAGCTGTGAGATTCCGTCGAAATTACAGGGTTAACACCGGATGCGGCAAAAAATCTTCCTTCGTATCCTGATTGTGAAAGGTTTTGGAACCAATCATGAAAGGTTCGACTTGCGAGCCGAACCTTTCGTACAGGGAGTGGAAGATGTCGTTCACAACGCGTCCGGAGCTGATTGGGACCTTCGGGATGGTGGCGTCCACGCATTGGCTCGCCAGCGCGTCGGCGATGGCGGTGCTCGAGAAGGGCGGCAACGCGTTCGACGCGGCGGCGGCTGCCGGCTTCGTGCTGCAGATCGTCGAGCCACATCTCAACGGTCCCGGTGGCGAGTTGCCCGTCGTGTTCTACAGCGTGCGCGAAGACCGCGTGCGCGTGTTGTGCGGCCAGGGTGTGACGCCGGCAGCCATGACGATCGAACGCATGCGCGCGCTCGGGCTCGAAGTCGTGCCGGGCACCGGCCTGTTGCCCGCCGTGGTGCCAGGCGCATTCGGCGCATGGATGACGATGCTGCGCGACTACGGGCAACTGCCGCTCGAAGACGTGCTGAGCTACGCGATCGGCTATGCGGAGAACGGTTACCCCGTGCTGCCGCGCATGTGCGCCTCGATTCTCGCGATCAAGGACTTCTTCCTCAGCGAATGGACGACCTCCGCCGCGCAATGGCTGCGCAACGGCGACGCCCCCGCCCCGAACGCGCTGTTCGCCAATCCCGCCATTGCAGCCACGTACCGCCGCATCCTGCGGGAGGCGAGCGCGAAAAGCGACCGCGCCGAACAGTGCGAGCTCGCGCGCTCGGCGTTCTACCGCGGCTTTGTGGCCGACGCAATCGACCAATATTTCCGCTCGACCGACGTGCTCGACACCTCGGGTCGCCGCAATCGCGGCCTGCTCAACGCGGACGATCTCGCGCGCTGGGAGCCCACCTACGAGGAAGCGCTCTCGTACGACTACGCCGGCCTGCGTGTGCACAAGACAGGACCGTGGGGCCAGGGGCCGATGTTCCTGCAACAGCTTGCGCTCCTCAAGGGCTTCGATCTGGACGCGATGGATCCGTTCGGTGCGGATTTCGTGCATACGGTCATCGAAACGTCGAAGCTCGCGTTTGCCGACCGCGACGTGTTCTATGGCGATCCGCGCTTTGCCGACGTGCCGATGGAAACGCTGCTGAGCGACGCATACAACGACGCGCGTCGACGTCTTGTCGATCCGCACAAGGCCTCGTTCGAGTTCCGCCCCGGGCCGCTTCTCGACAGCGAAACGCGCGCGGCACGCATCCTCGCCAACGCGGGCCGGCAGCAGCCAGGCGGCTTCGGGCAGGGCGAGCCGACGTTCGCGCCGCTGCCCGAATTGCGCGGCGATACCGTTCATCTCGACGTGGTCGACCGCTGGGGCAACATGGTGTCGGCCACGCCATCGGGCGGGTGGCTGCAGGCGTCGCCGGCGGTTCCCGGTCTCGGCTTCAACGTCACCACGCGCGCGCAGATGTTCTGGATGGAAGAGGGCTTGCCTTCGTCGCTCGGGCCGGGCCGGCGTCCACGCACGACACTCTCGCCCACGCTCATCACGCGCGAGGGCAAGCCCTATGCGGCATTTGGTACGCCCGGCGGCGATCAGCAGGATCAATGGTCGATGCAGCTATTCCTGCGGCACGTGCATGCGGGCATGAATCTGCAGGCCGCCGTGGATGCGCCTTCGTTCCAGACCGCGCATTTCCCCGGCTCGTTTTATCCGCGCTCGATGCAGCTCGGCAAGATGTCGGCCGAGTCGCGCTTTCCCGAAGCGACGCTCGCCGAACTGCGCTCGCGTGGCCACGATCTCACTGTGGCCGAGCCATGGGGGCTTGGGCGCGTGTGCGCGGTGGGCATCCGCAACGGACTCATGCGCGGCGCGGCGACGCCGCGCCAGATGCAGGCTTACGCGATCGGCCGCTGAACACCCGCCACGCTCAACCGGAACCGACCCACCATGTCCACCGTCGCTGCCCGACTCGAAAGACTGCCGCTCGCGGGCTTCCATCGCAAACTGCTGCTGATCGGCGGGCTCGGCTACATGTTCGACGGGCTGGACTCTTCGTCGCTCGCCTTTTTGCTGCCTGTCGTGAGCAAGCTATGGCATTTGACGAGCGCCGAGACGGGACTCGTCGCCAGCAGCACGTATATCGGTTACTTTTTCGGTGCGTTTCTCTCGGGCGTGCTGGCCGACGTGATTGGCCGTCGCCGCATCATGATGAGCGCGCTGGCAATCTATTGCGCGGCATCCATGGCAAGTGCTACGGCGCACGACTGGCACACGTTTTTCGGGCTGCGCATGCTCGCGGGCTTCGGTTCGGGCGCGGAAACGGTCGTTATCGCGCCGTTCCTCGCGGAATTCGTGCCGCGGCGCTATCGCGGCATGTTCTGCGGCGCGCTCGTCGGCTTCATGTCGTTCGGATATCTAAGTTCGTCGATTCTTGGTTATACCGTCGTGCGCAATTTCGCGGACGGGTGGCGCTATCTCGCCGTGCTGACCTCGCTCCCTGTCGTGATGCTGCTCTGGTGGCGCAGGACGTTGCCCGAGTCGCCGCGCTGGCTCGAAAGCCGCGGACGCTCCGCCGAAGCCGACAGCATCGTGCGGGCGATCGAGTCGCGCTACGAGCAGGAAGGCATAGCGCTCGCGCCGCCCGGTTCCGTGGGCGCGATTCCCGCCGCAGCGCAGGGCAGCGGCAGCGCAGTGCAGAACGTGCTGACGCTGTTTTCGCGCCGCCTTGTGGGCACGACCGCGGTGAGCTGGCTAATGTGGTTCTCTGTGGCGTTCGCGTACTACTCGTTCTTCTCCTGGATTCCGAGCCTGCTCGTCAAGGAAGGTCTGACGCTCACGAAGAGCTTTGGGTATTCGATTGCCATCTACGGCGCGCAGATTCCCGGCTATTTCTCGGCGGCATGGCTCAATGAGCGTATTGGGCGCAAGGGCGTCGTGGCCTCTTACATGACGCTTGGCGGCCTCGCCGCGATTGCGCTGGCTTTCTCGCATACGGGCGTGCAGATCACGGCGGCGGGCGTGTGTCTCTCGTTCTTCATGAATGGTGCTTTTGCGGGCGTCTATGCCTATACGCCGGAGGTCTTCCCTACAGCCGTGCGCACGACCGGCACGGGATCTTCGTCTTCGTTCGGTCGTATCGGCTCGGTGAGCGCGCCGATTCTGGTCGGTCTCGTGTATCCGGCGTTCGGCTTCTTCGGTGTGTTCGCCATGACGACCGCTGTGCTGCTAGCGGGCGCTTGCGTCGTGTTTTTCCTCGGCATCGAAACCCGCAATCGCTCGCTCGAAGACATCGAGGCGAGCGGTGCACAAGCGGACTTCGATGCGCCCAAGCCGCTCGCCCGCGACGGGCTGCGCGGCTGAGCACGCGCCACTCTCACTCTCGGACGCCCCATGCAAACGCCCCCTTCGCACGTGAACGAGCCCTATGCGCTGCAACGCGAAATCGCCGCACTCGCGCGCCTTTCGCACGTCATTCGCCAGCCCGGGCAACCGGACGCGATTTTCCGCGAAGTGTGCGCCGTCGCCGCCGAAGCCATCGGTTTTCGCCTCTTCACGATTATGGCCTATGACGCCGGGAACCAGGAGGTGGAGCGCGTGTTCACGAACATGCCTGATGTCTACCCTCCGGGCGGACGCAAGCGGAAAAGCGGCACGCCCTGGGCACAGCGCATTCTTTCGGATCTCGAACCGTTTCGCGCGACGACGCCTGAGGGCCTGCGCGATGCCTTCGACGATCACGCGGTGATGACGGCGATGGGGTTAGGCTCGATACTGAACATACCCGTTGCCTATAACGGCCGTTGTGTCGGGACGATGAACCTGACGCACGTGGAGGGCTGGTACGCCGCGCAACACGAGGAAATGGGCCTGCTGCTCGGTGCGTTTCTCGCGCCGGCGCTCGTCGCGCACGGCATGTCTTTTGCTGCTCATTGAAGCCCCTGATCGCAGGACCCATGTTGATGAAGACAACGACATCCGCAGGCAACGCCAATCGCTGGCTGCTCGTTTTCGCGCTCGGCTATCTCGCGCTGCTGGTCGACGGTGCGGACGTCATGATGTACGGCCTCACGCTCACGCGTATCAAGAGCGAATTCGGCTTGACCAATGTCGAGGCGGGCGCGCTCGGCAGCCTGACGCTGCTCGGCATGGCGATTGGGGGGATTCTTGGCGGCTGGGCGAGCGACTCGTTCGGGCGCGTGCGCGTGGTGGTCTGGGCGATGATGCTGTTCTCGGTGGGCGCGGGCCTGCTCGGTCTCACGCACAGCTTCTTCGAATTCGCGGTCGTGCGCTTCATCAGTTCGATGGGCATTGGCTGCATGGTGCTGGTGAGCACGCTCGTGGCCGAATACGTGCCCATGGCGCGGCGCTCGCTGATACTCGGCATGTTGCAGACGGCGATTTCCGCTGGCTATATCACGGTGATCGCGCTCAGCACCTGGATCCTGCCGCACTACGGCTGGCGCATGCTGTTTTATGTGGCGGCGGCGCCCGTGTTGCTCGCGGTGGCGATTCACTTCTTCGTGCCCGAGCCGCCGAGCTGGCGCATGAGCGAGGCCGCGGCGCGCCCGAGCGGCCGCCGCTGGCACGACAACCGCTACGCATTGATTTTCGCGGACCGTGAGGCGCGCAGGATGTTCATCTTCTGGTCGCTCGCTTCCGTGTTCGCGCTGTCGGGGTTCTACGGCTTGAATAACTGGTTGCCGACGTATCTGGAAAGCGAACTGCACATCAAATTCAGTGCGATGACGGGCTACATGACGGCGACGTGGGTCGTTGCGTTCATCGGCAAGATCGTGGCGGGCTGGCTGGGCGATCGCTGGAGCCGTCGTGGCGTGTATGTGCTGGGCTGTATCGGCGCGGCCGTCTTTCTTCCCGTGATCGTGCTGTTGCATACCCGCGAGAACATTGCGTGGCTGATGCTCGCGTTCGGCTTTCTCTATGGCGTGCCGCTGGGCACGATCGGCACGTTCATGTCGGAGAGCTTCGAAACGCGCATTCGCGGCACCGCTGTGGGCGGTTCGTACAACGTGGGGCGCTTTTGTTCGGGCGCGGCGCCTGTCGTGATCGGTTATATCGCGACGCAGTTTTCGATCGGCATGGGCTTTCTCGTGGTTGGCGCGGTGTTTTTCCTGAGCGGCGTGATGGCGCTGTTCATTCCGGACCGTCTGCACGATACGAGCGAAGGCGATCCGGCGCAGGCGAGCGGGGAGGCGCGGCAGGGGGCTTTGGCGGCGGCGACTGGCCGAGGGTGACGCGTAGCGGGTCACACACTGTATCGGCTGCGATGCGTCGCTGCATTTACGCTACGCTAACACCGGCCTGAAGAAACTCCGCTCGTAACTCACGATACAACGCGTATCGGCGGCATAGCGGAATGCGGCCTGGCATTCGGCGTCTTTCATCGAATCGGCGCGGTACGTTTCATAGGCTGCGAGGCTCGGAAACGAAAAGAGCGCGAGCGCAATGTTGTTGGCGCCCTCGGAAGGCAGGAAGTAGCCGTGATGCGTGCCGCCAAACTTCTCCACGAGCGGAATCCACATTTTGGCGTACGTTTCGAATTCTACGAGCTGGTATGGATCGATGACGTAACGCAGGTAGCAGGTAATCATGGGCCTTTCTTTTGGTCGTTGAAGTGAGGGCTTGGCTGTGCTTCACAGGGCGGCTCACGCTTGCGCCATCTCCAGAAGCTTCGCCACGGTATTCATGTTGCGTGCCGTTCCAGCCTTTGCTGCCGCGATCTTGAGCTTCGAGCGCCCGATGCCGTCCTTGTAGAACACATAGATCTCGCGGGTGCCCAGGCGGAATTCCTCCGCCGCCTGGCCGCTCACGTTATCGAATGCGTCCGCGGGCGGCGGCGTGTCGAGAAAGATGGCGACGGTGCGATCAGGCGCGGCAGCGGGAAACGGGTTGCCCTGCAGCACCGAGGCCAATTCCACGGCCGTACGCACCACCACGCCAACGGGCTTGCCTGCATAAGCCTCAAGGATCTGCTCGAGCTTCTTTTTCACCGATGCTTCGCCCAGCCGGCTCTCGAACACCACGTTGCCGCTCGCGATATAGGTGCGCACTTGCGTGAACCCGAGTGCTTCGCACATGCCGCGAAGTTCGGGCATGGGGAGCTTGCCGGTTCCGCCGACATTCACGGCGCGTAGCAGGGCGATATAGACAGGCATGGGATCGGTCAGGAAGCCGCGAGTTAGTGAGGGCGCTGCAAGTCGGTCACGGCGAGGCCTTCGTTTGCCACGACGGCGGGGTGCCTGCGCGCGTTGATCGTCACGAAGACCGTCATCAGCACCATGAAGGCGGCGAGCAGCAAGGCGCTGTTGACGAGCACGTGCGCATAGCCGAGCTGAGCGACGTCGATGAACGGATAGGGGTAGAAGTCGGTCTCGCTGCCGCGCCAGAAGGTGACAACAAGGTAGCCCAACGGATAGACGAGCCAGGCGAGGCGATCGCGAGCGCTAAGGGTGAAGCGCGGCACGAACAGCAGCCAATACGCCGTGCATAGCAGCGGGATCAGGCTGTGCAGGCTCTCGTTGAGCAGCGCGCGATAACCGTGCGGCGTCCAGAGATGCCGCAGCAGTAGATTGTAAGCAATGCCAACGAACACGATATACACGGTTACCGCGCTCACTGTGGCCGGGGCGCGGAGCAAGCGTGCCGGCCACGAGCGAGCGCGTAGCGCGATGCAGGTGAAGGTGAGCGCGACGAGCAACACGGTGAGATTGGTCAGGTAGGCCGAAAGCCTGCCGATGGCCTCGAACGTGTCGAAGCCGCGCAGCACCATGCGCTGGATCGTAATGTCGGTTTGCGCAGCGAGCGCTCCCCACGCGAGCAGCGCGATCACACCCGCCAATGCGGTGGCGTAGGGGCTTTGGGGCTGCGCCGTGGCGGTGAGCGGCACGGCAGCCGCGCGTGCAGGTAGCGGTTGTTCGGGCATGCAGCGATGGTAGCGCACAAAGATCATGCGCGTCTGAAGCGGCTTTGCCCCGACGGCAGGCTATTTGTCGCCAGCGCGCTCCGCGGCCGAAACGAGGTACAGGCGCACGAGATCACGCAGTTCGGCCATGAGCACGGCGCGCGCCGATGGTTCTTCGTTGACGATGCCGGCGACGCCCTTGAGCATATGGATCAGCACGATCGCCATGACTTTTGCCCTGGCCGGTTTGAGATGCGCTATCGCGCGGGTCAGGATGCCGGCGACGCCACCGCGCATCGCTTCGCGAAAGCGCTTGCGGTGGTCGTCGCTGCCGCTGCGGGCATCGACGAGTGCAACGGCGAAGCTGCGTTGTGACTGCAACAGCAGCACGAAATCGACGAGCGCATCGGCAACGGCCGCGAGCGTCATCTCCGGAACCTGTTGCTCCAGTTCGGCGAGTCCGTTCTTCGCCTGCTGTGCGTAGCGCAGCAGCAGCGCTTCGGCCAGCGCCTCCTTGGTCGGGAAGAAGCGGTACAGCGAGCCGGTCGCCGTCGACGAGCGCGCCGCAATTTCGGTCATGGTGGCAGCGTCGTAACCCTTCTCTGTGAAGACGGCGACCGCGGCGTCCATGATCGCGGCCACGCGCTGACGGCCGCGTTCGCGTTTGGGCTCGGTGCGGCGCGCGGTTTCCGCAGCGGGTGTGGAGGACGTCATGGCGTTTTCTTCAAATGCGAGGATATGAGAGGAATTCCTCGCATATTAGCACGTGGGATGCCTTCCATAGACAAGCGCAAGAACCGATAGATATGGGCCTGCCGCTTCCCGGTGAATTGACTTATGCGAGGTTACTCTCTACTATAATTTGCGAGAATATCCTCGCATTATGGTGCGGCGGTCGCCGCCGATGCCGTCGTCACGCTGCCCCTTTCTGTTGAACGTTCGAGGTTACGACATGCCGTACGTGTGGCTCTTTTTCGCTGGCGCGTTCTTTTGCAACGCGATCCCACATCTGGCTTCCGGCCTGCAGGGGCTGCCTTTTCCCACGCCCTTCGCGCGTCCGAGAGGGCGGGGCGACTCGTCGCCCATCGTGAATGTGGTCTGGGGCTTCGTGAATATCGCGATTGCGCTCGCGCTGGGCGCGCATCGTCTTCAGCAGCCTGCAACGCGCGAAGACATCGTGGCGGTGCTGGCTGGCGGGCTCGTTATGGGGCTTTTTCTTGCGTTCCATTTCGGCGCGGTTCAGCGGGAAAAGCGCGCCGATTGAGGCCGAAGCAGGCTGCGGCAAGATCGTGAAAAAAACAGTTGCACAGCTTAGGGGAAAACCCTACACTTAACCCGTCTCCTCCATGTCTCCTCCTGATATGGATTCAGCCCGCTCTCTCAGCGGGCTTTTTCTTTTCTGGCGCCGATTTGCCCGGGCCGCCAGCCATCCTCGCAGTCATTCCTTTACGAACACAAAGTCGCACTTGCGCGAAGTCGTACGCGAGCCGCTACCTGAAGTCGCGTCGAACTGCGCGCTGACTTCATACGAATAGGGCGCCTGAGTGTTGGCGTGGGGGGGTGAGACGGTCAGACCTTGGGCGACGAGCGTGGCAGACCCGTCGGGTTCGAGCTTGCCGTCCAGCGTGAGCCAGCCGCGCGCATCTCGTTCGCCATGTTCGCCGTGGAGAACGTTTTGCTGGATTTCGACGGGAAACTGATACCGGTAGCCCGATGCACCGTCGGCGCCCTTGGGGCAGGTGAGCGTCACGTTCCAGTCGCCGTCGAAGGTGCCTGCGGCGTGTGCCGCCGGTGTTCCCGCAAGGCCCGCGCAGACGGCGATGGATTGCACGGCTAACGTTAATTTACCTACCCGCATTGCGGCTCCCAGTGTCGAGTCATCTGGCACTATTGTGATCGCAAATGGCGTGCCGGTATGGGCGCCGTCGCACAGTGTGTTTCGGGATAGCCCGCCGCCTGGGCTCGGCGTTTTGTCAGCTTGGTTGCAACCTACGTTCGCAACTAACTGTCCAGCGCGCCCAACGTCCCTGAGTTTGGCCTGCGCAACCGCAAAAGCGCCAATCATTGGCGCGATGAATGAAACCCGTCTCCAGGGTGAGCGGTGTAAATGCCCGAGCGAGCGTGTCGTGGCGTTTCGCGACGACGACCACCCCCGGCGGACACCCTCACCGTTGTGCCAGATTGCGCTGGAGCGCCGCGCAGCCCGCATCCGTGAGCGGCTCGACCAACTGGATTCGCTCGTCGGGTTTGAAGTCGCTGACCCAGACCACGCGGCAACGCTGGGGCGAAGCGGGTGAATCCGGCACGACCTGAAGCGTCGCGTGATGATGCTCGAAGCGTCCGCCGCACACGGTGTAGGCGAGGCGCATGTGCGCGTCGTCGACGACGATCACGCGCTCCTCGATCACGGTGCCGTCGGCGAACGTCACCCATCGCACGTCGTTTTCCATGCGCACGCCGGTCAGCACGCCGGCAAACACGCGGTCGACATTGGCGGGATCGCGCAGCGCGGCCCAGACGTCTTGCGCCGAGGCTTCAACGGGAATGTCCCGGTAGACGGTAGCCATCGCACTTGTCTCCTTCGTTTTGTGTGAAGAGTGCATCGTGCGCGCGCCACGTGTGGCGGTCCTGGGAAATCTTGACGTCGTTTGCGAAGGAAGTGGCCGCGACGCGTGCGGCCCTCAGTGCGCGTGCCGATGGTGCACGTCGGGGTAGTGCGCGTGGCTATGCGTGATCGGCAGGTGACGATGCGCGTGCGTGTGCGGCTCCGAGCCGTCCCACGCGAAGTCGTGCTCGTGCTGATGGTGTTCGTCGTGCCGGTGTGCGTGGGTGTGATCGAGTGGCTCGTGTGTGTGCGTGTGGTCGTGACGTTCGCGCACGTGCAGCCAGACGCCAAACGCCATCAACGCGAGCGCGAGCCAGAAGGCGAGCGCCGGGCGTTCCGGCCACAGCAGCAGTGACAGCGCCACGCCGAAGAGCGGCGCCACGGAGAAATAGGCGCCGGTGCGCGCCGTGCCGAGATGGCGCAGCGAGATGACGAAAAGCACGAGGCTTACGCCATAGCCCGCGAAACCCACGGCCATGGCGCCGCTGACCGCCTGCCAGGCGGGCCAGTGCGCGCCCGCGGCGAGCGCAATCCCGATATTCACCGGCCCGGCGACGAGCCCTTTGGTGCAGGCGACGACCATCGCGTCATTGGTCGAAACCTTGCGCGTGAGGTTGTTGTCGATGGCCCAGCACAGGCACGCGAGCGCGACGAGCAGCGCGCCGGGCGCGATGCCGGACACAGCAGCGCCAGCATGCGCGCCGGGCCACGAAAGCAGCACACCGCCCGCCACGATCGCCAGCATGCCCAGGGCGATCTGCGCATCGAAGTTTTCACGAAAGCAGACCCAGGCGATGAGCGCCGTCAGCACGCCTTCGAGGTTCAGCAGCAGCGCGCTCGTGGCGGCGGGTGTGGTGTTCAGGCCGAGCATGAGCAGGGCGGGAGCCGCCACGCCGCCCGCGGCGATCGCACCGGCAAGCCATGGCAGTTCGGCCAGGCGCAGCGGGTCGTGTGCGGGCTGATTCGCGGCGGTTGAGTCGCTGCGGCGCGCCGAAAGGCGGCGCAACAGCAGCACGACCGCGAGCCCCGAGCCGCTGCCGAGATAGAAGAGTCCCGCGAGCATGAACGGCGACATGCTGCCGAGCAGCGCCTTGGCGAGCGGTGTGGTGATGCCGAACAGGGCGGCCGCGAGCAGCGCCGTGAAAATGGTATGCCGATGGGACTTCATTGCAGGCCGGAAGTGGGAAGTGGAATAAAAAGCGTAGAAGGCGCGCGATGGGCGCGCAAGCGGGCTGCGCGCCGAGCGGGCCCGGGACCTATCAGTCTTTAACCTGGGCAGGATATAAGTGCCGATTCTGCCACTTGTGCGAGATGAGAGAAAACCCTGGATCTAAAAACATAGCGGAACCCGCGCCTACTGGTATGATGACCTCATGACGGCATAAGTGATGAGTGTTGCAAAGCAATCGCGACCGTCAGCTGGTTGTAGTCAGACAAAGGCGTTTAACCAGACAGGAGACAGCATCATGAAGGCACCCAAGCGTTGGCTTGCGTCGACGTTGATGTCATTTGCGGTTCTCGGCACGGCGGGCGTCGCGCAAGCGGCCAATCTCATCGCCATCATCACCCCCTCTCACGACAATCCCTTCTTCAAGGCGGAAGCCGACACGGCGAATGCGCGCGCCAAGGCGCTCGGCTACGACACCATCGTGCTGGTCCACGACGACGACGCCAATAAGCAATCGCAACTCATCGACACCGCCATCGCCCGCGGGGCGAAGGCGATCATTCTCGACAACGCCGGCTCGGAGGCGTCCATCGCCGCAGTCCAGAAGGCGAAGGACGCAAAAATTCCGGCGTTCCTGATCGATCGTGAAATCAACGCGACCGGCATCGCGATCTCACAGATCGTTTCGAACAACTACCAGGGTGCGCAGCTCGGCGCGCGCGCCTTCGTCAAGGCGATGGGCGAGAAAGGCAACTACGTGGAGCTCGTCGGCCGCGAGGCGGATATCAATGCCGGCATCCGCTCGAAGGGCTATCACGACGTGATCGACCAGTTTTCGAACATGAAGATGGTCGAGCGTCAATCGGCGAACTGGAGTCAGACTGAAGCCTACACGGTAATGGAATCGATCCTGCAGAGTCACCCCGACATCAAGGGCGTGATAGCCGGCAACGACACCATGGCGATGGGCGCAACAGCCGCGTTGAAAGCTGCGAAGCGCAACGACATCATCGTGGTGGGCTTCGACGGCAGCAACGATGTGCGCGACGCGATCAAGCGTGGCGACATCCGCGCGACGGTGTTGCAGCCAGCGGCCGAAGCGGCCAACGACGCGGTCGATCAGGCCGACAAGTATCTGAAGACCGGCGCGACGGGCAAGCCCGAAAAGCAGCTCATCAACTGCTCGCTCATCACGAAGACGAACGCCGGCAAGCTCGACATGTTCGCCTTGCGTTAAGGCGCGCATCGGTAGCACAAGCATTGCACGAGCGGGGCGCGGCGCGCTCCGCAAGGACATCCGTAACCACATGGGGTTATGCATGGGAGTGCTTCGGTACGCGGTCATTGCCGTTGTGGCGAGCGGTGCGCTGCACGGTTGCAAGCTGGTGAAGAACAGTGATCTGCAGGGCTCGGGTGGATCGCACGACAACTATGCGTCGGCGGGCTACGACCCGAACGCCATGGTGGCGTCGATGTGGAGTACGAAGATCGTGCCCGACATCGAAAAGCGCGCGGTGGACTATCGGACGCTGCGCGACGCGATCAAGGCGGACCCCGACGCCGCAGGCCACAAGTACGGTTACCGCGGCAAGGACGACGGCGCGCCGTGGAATTTTCCGACCACACTTCACGGCACCATCGTGGACGTGGACACGCAGTCGAGCCAGGGCACCGTGGGCGTGGACGTCGACGGCAGCGGGCAGGCGAGCGTGATCGTCGACATCGGCCCGACGGTGCTCGGCACCACACTGCGCGATTCGCTCGATTTCATTTCGTTCAGCAATTTCCGCAACCAGATCGAGTATGCGCAGTTTGGCACGGCGCTCAATGCGTACGCAGCGAATCACGTCTTGAAGCCGCTGCCGCGCAACGATCTGAAAGGCAAGCCGATTACCGTAACAGGGTCGTTCTCGTACGACTCGTCGAGCGACCAGCCGGAGATCGTGCCGCTCGCGGTCACGGTCGGGGGCAAGTCATGACCGGTGCGAGCAATGCGGACGTGATCCTCCAGGTCGAGGACGTCACCAAGGTCTATCCCGGCACGGTTGCCCTGAAGGGCGTGAACTTCGCGGTGCGGCGTGGCGCAGTCAATGTGCTCGTGGGCGAGAACGGCGCGGGAAAATCCACGCTCATGAAGATCATCGCGGGCGCGGAGCAGCCAACCAGCGGGAATCTCGTTCTGGACGGCAAGCCTGTCGCACCGGCCAGCAGCGCAGAGGCACTGCGCCTCGGCATCGGCATCGTCTTTCAGGAACTCAACCTGTTTCCGAACCTCACGATCGCCGAGAACATCTTCATCGCGCACGAAATCACGCGTGGCGGCATCGATATCGACGCCGACGCACAGCGCGAGAAAGTGCGCGCGTTGCTCGCGCGGCTCGAACTCGACCTCAGCCCCGACACGCTGGTCGAGGATCTGCGCATCGGACAGCAGCAACTTGTGGAGATCGCGAAGGCACTCGCCCACGACGCGCGCGTGCTGATCCTCGACGAACCCACCTCGGCGCTCAGCGCGGCGGAAGTGGCCGTGTTGTTTCGCGTGATCGCGGAGCTGAAGGCGCAGGGCGTCTCGATCGTCTACATCTCGCACCGGCTCGAAGAACTGGTCAGGATCGGCGACTACATCACGGTGCTGCGCGACGGCCTCATCACGGGCCATCAACCGATGGCGCAGATCGACGTGCCGTGGATCGTGCGGCAAATGGTGGGCCGCGAAACGAAGGACTTTTCGCGCCCCGTCGGCCACACGCGCGGCGCCGAGGTGCTGACGCTGCGCGACGTCACGCTGCCGCGCAAGGGCAGTGGCTTGCTCGTGGATCACGTGTCGCTATCGCTTCACGCGGGCGAGATCGTCGGCATCTACGGACTGATGGGGGCGGGGCGCTCCGAGCTGTTCGAATGCATCCTGGGCGTGCATCCTCACGCAACCGGCAGCGTCGTGCTCGACGGCAAGGCGCTCGACGGCAAGCCGATCGCGGGGCGCGTCGTGCAGGGCCTTGCGCTCATTCCCGAGGACCGTAAGGCCGACGCACTGCTGCCCATCATGTCGATTGGCGAGAACATGACGCTGTCCAGTCTCGCGGCACATGCGCGAGGTTTCCACATCGATCCGCGGCGCGAGCAGCGCTCCGTGCTCGATTACATTCGCGACCTCGCGATCAAGGTCGCCGACTGGCGGCTGCCGGTCAGCTCGCTCTCCGGCGGCAATCAGCAGAAGGTGGTGATCGCGCGTGCGCTGATGACCACGCCAAAAGTGCTGCTGATGGACGAGCCCAGCCGCGGCATCGACGTCGGCGCGAAGGCGGACATTTTCAAGGTCATGCGCGACCTCGCCGGCCGGGGACTGGGCGTGCTGTTCGTGACGTCCGATCTGGAAGAGGTCATGGCCTTGTCCGATCGTATTCTCGTGATGTCGAACGGCCGTGTCACCGCTGAATTCGATGCCGCCGACGCTACGCAGGACGCGCTCGTCGCCGCCTCCGCAGTCGGGCACAGGACGGCGCACGCCGCCCACGCGGCAGCGCACGAACAGGCGGCCTGAGCACGCGCGTTCAACAACAGTTGTCTCGGTTCCAACGTTTAGCCTGCATTCATCTGGAGAGCATTCATGTCGCTGGCCATCAAGAGCACGGCACCCGGAGCGAGCTTCAGCGAGGCGCCGCTGCTCCTGCTGCTGAAGCTGCGCACGTTCATCGCATTGTTCGCGGTCGTGGTCTTCTTTTCGTTCGCTGCCCATAACTTTCTGAGCATCGAGAACCTGCTCATCATGTCGCGGCACGTCGCGCTCAATGCCTTCCTCGCGATCGGCATGACGTTTGTGATCGTGGCGGGCGGCATCGACCTTTCGGTGGGCTCGGTCGTGGGGCTGACGGGCATGGTGGCAGGCGGGCTCATCCTCAAGGGCATTCCCATCGGCAGCGAGTACACGCTCTTTCTGAGCGTGCCTGCCGTGATCGTCGTGGCGCTGATCGTGGGCGTGCTGGTAGGCGCGATCAACGGCCTGCTCATCACCCGGCTGAACGTCGCGCCGTTCATCGCGACGCTCGGCACGCTCTATATCGCGCGAGGCGCAGCGTTGCTGTCCTCGGGCGGCGAGACCTTCCCGAACCTCACGGGCAATCCAGCCTATGGTACGAGCGGCTTCCCCGTTCTCGGCAGCGCGACGATACTTGGCATCCCGCTCACGGTGTGGTTGCTCGTCGTGGTGGGCGTGGTCGCCGCGTATATCGCCGCGCGCACGCCGCTCGGCCGGCAGATCTACGCGGTCGGCGCCAACGAGCGCGCCGCCCAGCTGTCGGGTGTACGCGTCAATCGCGTGAAGATGTTCGTCTATATGTTTTCCGGCTTCTGCGCGGCGATCGTCGGGTTGATCATTTCGTCCGAACTCGTCGCTTCGCACCCCATGAGCGGCGAGACGTTCGAACTCAACGCGATCGCGGCGGCCGTGCTGGGCGGCACGTCGATGTCGGGCGGACGCGGCAAGATCGGCGGCACCATCGTCGGCGCGTTCGTGATCGGCATGCTTTCGGATGGGCTCGTGATGATGGGTGTGAGTTCGTTCTGGCAGACCGTGATCAAGGGCGTCGTCATCGTGGCGGCGGTGGTCGTCGACCAGATCCAGCGGCGCGCGCAGCAGCGCTTTGCGCTGCAAAAGCAGGCTGCAACGGGGGCGTGACCGATGAGTGTGACCACGAGTGCAGCACCGGCGCAATTGAGGGGCGCGTTGATCGGCTGCGGATTCTTCTCGCTCAATCATCTGCATGCGTGGCAGGACATCGACGGCGCACGGATCGTCGCGCTGTGTGACGCGAACCGTACGCGGCTCGATGAAGTCGGCGACCGGTTTGGCATCGAGCGGCGTTACACGGACGCGGCCACGATGCTGCGCGAAGAGCGGCTCGACTTCGTCGATATCGCGACCACCGTGCCGAGTCACCGCGCGCTCGTGGAGCTTGCGGCGGCGGCCGGCGTGGCCACGATCTGCCAGAAGCCGTTCGCTTCCTCGCTCACCGATGCGCGCGCAATGGTTCAAACGTGTCACGAAGCCGGCGTGCCGCTGATGGTGCACGAAAACTTTCGCTGGCAGCGCGCGATTCAGGCCGTGGGAAGGGCGCTGCGCGAGGGCGCGATCGGGCAGCCGTTCTGGGGGCGCGTGTCGTTTCGTTCTGCATATGATGTGTTTAGCGGTCAGCCCTATCTGGCGCAGGGCGAGCGCTTCATCGTCGAAGATCTCGGCATACACATTCTCGACGTCGCGCGCTTCCTGTTCGGCGACGTGGCGCGTGTGAGCGCCACGACCGCGCGCGTGAACCCTTCGATTCGCGGCGAGGACGTCGCGACGATCCTGCTCGCACATGAAAGCGGCGTGAGCAGCGTGGTGGATTGCAGCTACGCGACGCAGTTGCCGCGCGAGCTCTTTCCGCAGACGCTCATCGAAGTCGACGGCGCCGGGGGCTCGCTGCGGCTCTTCGCCGACTACCAGTTGCAGATCCACACGCGTGGCGGCACGGAACTGCGCAGCGTCGCACCGCGTGCGCTCTCATGGACGAGCGAGCCCTGGGTAGCGATCCAGGGCAGCGTGGTCAGCATCCAGTCGCACTGGGTGGATTGCCTGCGGCGCGGCGTCGAGCCGGCCACGAGCGGTCGCGACAATCTGCGTACGCTTGAGCTTGTGGAGGCTACGTATCTTTCGGCGCGCGAGGGGCGCAGCGTCGTGCCGGGAGAGGCGGCGTCATGAGCGAAGGTATGAACAACGCGGTCTACTACGGCACGGAGCAGCCAGTGACCCCGGCGCGCCGCCTCGAAGCGGGACCGTGGTCGGCGTGGCTGATCGACGGCGCATTGCGTGACATCCGCTATCAAGGCACCGAAGTCATACGCGCCGTCTCGTTTCTCGTGCGGGACAAGGACTGGGGCACGTGCCGCCCCGACATCGAGCGCATCGACGTCGAAGAGACGGTGGGCGGTTTTCACGTTGCGTACGAGGCACGCTGCGCGAATCCGGACGGAGATGCGCTCAGCTTTGCAATTGCCATCGATGCATCTGGCCATGGCGCGCTCTCGTTTCGCAGCGACGTCACTGTGTATTCTGACTTTCTCGCGGCCCGCTGCGGATTTTGCGTGCTCCATCCCATCGAAGGCGTAGCCGGTGCGCCCGCGCGCGTGGAGCACGGCGATGGCAGTCGCGAAAGCGCGGCCTTCCCGGCGCTGATCGATCCATGGCAGCCCTTCAAGGACATCGCGGCAATCGAACATGATCTGGCGAATGGATTGACGGTGCGTTGCACCTTCACGGGCGATGTGTTCGAAATGGAAGACCAGCGCAACTGGTCCGATGCTTCGTTCAAGACCTATTCACGCCCGCTTGAACTGCCGTGGCCCTATACGCTGGAAAAGGGCGCGGCGTTCGCGCAGACGGTGACACTAAGCGTGGCGGGTACGCATCAGACGACGGGGCGAGCAGAAGCCACACGAGAGGCGCATGCCGACAAGATCGAAATCGCTTCTGGAAATCTCGTGCAGCACGAAACCATGCCGGCGATCGGCGTAGCGATTGCTGCACACGATGCTGCATCGGCGCTCGCGAATCTCGCGTTGCTCGCAGAGCTTGGGCCGCAGCAATTGACGCTGAGCTTCGACCCGCTTGCGGGCGATGGCGTGGCCGAGCTTGAGCGCTTTGCGCAGCTGCAGCGCAAAAGCGGCGTGGCGGCCGTGCTGGAGTTTGCGTTGCCGGGTGTGGAGGCGCCGCGTGCGGAACTCGCGCGTCTAGCCGCCCAGATCGATCAGGCGGGTCTCGCGTTGACGGGCCTCGTCGTGAGCCCGGCCGTGCATCGGCAGTCGAACCCGCCGGGCAGCGTGAGCCCGCCGTGTCCCGCGCTCGACGAGGTCTATCGCGAGGCGCGCCGTGCGTTCCCCAAGCTACGCCTTGGCGGCGGCATGCTGAGCTACTTCACGGAGCTGAACCGCAAGCGGCCGCCGCTCGACATGGTCGACTGGGTTACCCACGCGACGTGTCCCATCGTGCACGCCGCCGACGATCGCAGTGTGATGCAGACGCTCGAGGCCATTCCCCACATCACACGCTCTTGCCGCGCGCTGATCGGTGGGCAGCCCTACGCGATCGGGCCGGTCTCGATCGGCATGCGGCAGAACCCGTACGGTTCGCGCGTGATGCCGAATCCCGCTGGCGAACGCGTGGCCATGGCCGCCGACGATCCGCGCCAGCACGCGTTATTCGGTGCGGCCTGGCTCGCCGGATATGCGGCTGCGCTCGAAGGCGCGGGAATCGAAACGCTCACGCTCGGTGCCTTGACGGGGCCGCGCGGGCTTGCCGATGTGCAAGCCGACACGCCCGCACGCTATCCGGTTCTCGATGTCGCGAAGGCATTGGCTCGCGTGGCGGGAGCGGTGCGTTTGCGCGTCACGCGAAGCGAAGATGCCGCCGGTATCGCGTGTCTTGCAGTACGTCACGCCGACGGCGCGATCGAAGTCGTGCTGGCCAATCTGACGAGCGAGCCACGCGAGGTTCAGCTCGAATTCGACGAGGCAATACACACGTCGCTGCTTGCGACGAGCCTCGACGAATGCTCGTCGAGCGGACGACCCGGCGCGCCCTCGCCGTGGACGCTGTCGCCCGGCGTTCCGGTAACGCTGCGTCCGTTTGCCTGTGTGTTCGCGTCTTCGCGCGAGGTGTTTGCGTAACGGCATGCACGCATGTCGGTGGAAATACCAGGTGTAGTCGTTCCGTCATGATGGTCTACTCATCATACCAGCACATATGATCTGTTGCCCCGGCAGCAGATCATCTCGCGGGAGCAAACGCATGCAAGCCGTTTCAGGAAAAGCCGAATCCGCTTTCGAACGTCCGACGATCCGCAAGGTCTCGCTGCGCCTCGTGCCGTTCGTCGCCTTGATGTTCTTCATCAACTTCCTCGACCGCACCGCGATCTCGTTTGCCGGCCCGAACGGCATGGCGCACGACCTCGGTCTCGACGCGGCGCAGTTCGGTTTCGCGGCGGGCGTGTTCTTCATCGGCTACATCTTTCTCGAAGTGCCGAGCAACCTGGCGCTGCATCGCTACGGCGCGCGCCGCTGGCTCGCGCGCATCATGGTGACGTGGGGCGTGGTCGCGCTCCTGCTTGCGTGGGTCAACAGCGCGACCTCGCTCTACGTGCTGCGCTTCCTGCTGGGCGTGGCGGAGGCGGGCTTTTTCCCCGGCGCGATCCTCTTTCTCAGCAACTGGGTCCCGCAGCGCCATCGCAGCCATATCCTCGCGCTGTTCTATCTCGCGCAACCGCTCACCATCGTGATCGGTGCGCCGTTCGCCGCGCTGCTCATCGGAGCGCATGGCTTGTTCGGGCTCGCGGGGTGGCGCGTGATGTTCATCGGCGTGGCTTTGCCGGCCATTGTGGTGGGCGTGATCGCGTGGTTCTATCTGAGCGACCGTCCCTCGCAGGCGCGTTGGCTCACACGCGACGAACAGGCGTGGCTCAACGCGGAACTCGAAGCGGAGGCGCGCACGAAAGAAGCGGGCGCCGTGCGCCACGGCGCGCATGCGGGAGCGGCCTTGCTGAGCCCTCGCGTGTGGATGTTTTCGCTGATGTACTTCGGGCTCGTCTACGGCCTCTATGCGCTCGCGTTTTTCCTGCCGACCATCATCGGCGGATTCGAAGGGCAGTTCGGCACACACTTCAACGTGTTCCAGAAGGGGCTCATTACGGCCATTCCGTATCTGCCCGCCGCCATCGCACTCTTCGTCTGGAGCCGCGACGCCACGCGCCGCGGCGTGCGCGGCTGGCACGTCGGGATTCCTGCGCTGCTCGGCGCGCTGAGCATTCCGCTCGCGCTCTACATGAAGTCGCCGGCCGCAAGCATCGCCGTCATCACGGTGACGGCCTGCGCCGTGTTCGCCGCGCTGCCGTGCTTCTGGACGCTGCCGGCCCGCTCGCTCTCGGGCGCGGGCGCCGCTGCGGGCATCGCGCTCATCAACACGGTCGGCAATGTGGCGGGCTTCGTCGCCCCTTACGTGACGGGCGCCATGCACGATGCAACCGGCTCTTACCACGCGCCGATGTTCGTCGTCGGCGCCTTGATGCTGCTGAGCGCCGTGCTCGCGCTGGCCTTTGCCCGCGAGCCGCGCGCATCGCGTGAGCGCGAGCGCGCGCTCGCTGCGAATTGATCGAACCTGGACTCACGGACCTGGCAAGGAGGATGGACATGAAAGAGAAAATTGCGCTCTTTGGCGCGGGCGGAAAGATGGGCTTTCGCCTTTCGGGCAACCTGCAGAAGTCGGACTACCGCGTGGCGCACGTCGAAGTCGGCGAGGCAGGCCGCAAACGCCTCAAGGACGAACTGAACATTGACTGCGTGCCAGTCGAAGCGGCGCTCGATGGCGCGCAGGTCGTCATCCTCGCCGTGCCCGATACGCTGATCGGCAAGCTGAGCCACGAAATCTCGCCCATGCTGAAGGCCGGCACGATGGTGATGACGCTCGACGCGGCCGCGCCGTTTGCGGGCCATCTGCCGGAGCGGCCCGATCTCACGTACTTCGTTGCGCATCCGTGCCATCCGATCATCTTTAACTACGATGTCGATGAAAAGTCACTTCACGATCATTTCGGTGGCGCATACGCAAAGCAGTCGATCACGAGCGCGCTGATGCAGGGCCCGGACTCGGCGTTCGATCTCGGCGAGGATGTGGCGAAAACGATCTACGCGCCGATCCTGCGCTCGTATCGCCTGAGCGTGGACCAGATGGCGATGCTGGAGCCGGGTCTTTCCGAAACCGTCTGCGCGACGCTGCTGTACGTGATGCGAGAAGCGATGGACGAGACCATCCAGCGCGGTGTGCCCAAGGAAGCTGCGCGCGACTTCCTGCTCGGCCACATGAACATCCTGAGCGCGGTGATCTTCAACGAGATACCCGGTGCGTTCTCCGACGCCTGCAACAAGGCGATCGAATTCGGCAAGCCGCGCCTCATGCGCGACGATTGGAAGGGCGTATTCGACCGCGCCGAAATCGCCGAGAGCATTCGCCGTATCACGTGACCCGAAACAGGAATCGCACCGTGACCGAACGTATTCACGCGACTTACTGGCTGGAAACCGGTGATGATCCGCGGCGTGCCGCCGACGTCATCGCCGGAGAGCAGTCGAGCGGCACTTTCGTCGCACTGCCAAACGAAACCCCCGAGCTGAAGGCGCGCTCGGGCGCGCGGGTCGAGCGCCTCGACGTGCTCGAAACCGTGGATGCGCCGAGCCTGCCCGGCGGCATGCGCTCAGACACGTACACGCGCTGCACGCTCGAACTCTCCTGGCCGATCGAGAATTTCGGCGCGTCGCTGCCAAATCTGATGTCGACCGTTGCGGGCAACCTGTTCGAGCTGCGCCAGGTGTCGGGCCTGAGGCTCACCGGGCTGCGACTGCCTGAGTCGTTCGCGGCGGCCTATCCAGGGCCAGCGTTCGGCATCGAGGGCACGCGGCGGCTCACGGGCGTGGCGCACGGTCCGCTGATCGGCACGATCATCAAGCCGAGTGTGGGGCTCTCGCCCGATGAAACCGCACAGCAGGTGCGTGAGCTCGTGCAGGGTGGCATCGACTTTATCAAGGATGACGAACTACAGGCCGACGGCTCCCATTGTCCCTTCGACGAACGCGTGAAGGCCGTGATGCGCGTCGTCAACGAGCACGCCGATCGCACCGGCAAGAAGGCGATGGTGGCGTTCAATCTCACGGGCGACCTCGACCAGATGCGCCGGCGCCACGATCTCGTGCTCGCGCATGGCGGAACGTGCGTAATGGCGGTGCTCAATTCCGTGGGTATCGTGGGCCTGCATGAATTGCGGCGGCATTCGCAGTTGCCTATCCACGCGCATCGGGCGGGCTGGGGCTATCTCTCGCGCAGTCCGGCGCTCGGTTGGGACTACGCGCCGTGGCAGATGATCTGGCGTCTCGCCGGAGCGGACCACATGCACGTGAACGGCTTGCGCAACAAGTTCAGCGAACCCGACGACAGCGTGATCGCCGCGGCGCGCGCCGTGCTCGCGCCGGTGATGGCGAGCGCCCCCATGCCGGCCATGCCTGTTTTCAGCTCGGGGCAGACCGGCCTGCAGGCCGCCGATACCTACGCTGCACTCGGCTGCGCGGATCTCATCCACACGGCGGGCGGCGGCATATTCGGACACCCCCAGGGCGTCGCGGCGGGCGTCGATGCGTTGCGCGAAGCCTGGTGTGCCGCCATCGAAGGCATACCGCTGGAGCAGCACGCGCAAAGGCATCCGTCATTGCGTGCCGCGCTCGGCTTCTGGAAGTGAGCAGCGGGATGGCTGAAACAAACAACGCGTCCCTGCCCGACGGCCTGCTGCTCGCGTATTACGGCGACGACTTCACGGGGTCGACCGATGCGATGGAGGCCATGACGGCCGCGGGCATCCCCACCATCCTTTTTCTCGACACGCCAGCGCCCGAGGCGCTCGCGCGCTTTCCCGAGGCGCGCTGCGTGGGTATCGCGGGATCGTCGCGCGGGCGCAGCGCCGCGTGGATGCGCGAAGCGCTGCCGCAAGCGTTCGCGAGCCTCGCCGCGCTTGGCCCGCCGGTGCTGCAGTACAAGGTGTGCTCCACGTTCGATTCGTCGCCCGAGGTGGGTTCGATTGGCGCCGCGATCGACATCGGCACGCAGTACATGCCGGGGAGCTGGTCGCCGATGGTGATCGGCGCGCCGCGCCTCAAACGCTATCAGGTGTTCGGCAATCTCTTCGCAGCCGTCGACGGCGTCGGCTATCGCCTCGACCGTCATCCGACGATGTCGCGCCACCCCGTGACGCCGATGGACGAAGCGGATCTGCGCCGCCATCTCGCGCGGCAGACGGCACGCCGCATCGAACTCGTCGACATGCTTCAGTTGCGCGCCGGGGATAGTGCCTTACGCGTGGGCATGCTATCCGCGGAAGATACCCCCGTCGTGTTGATCGATGTGCTCGACGACGAAACGTTGACAGAAGCGGGCCGCCTCGTTTGGGAAGCGCGCGGCGAAGGAGTGTTCACGGCTTCGTCATCGGGCCTCCAGTACGCGCTTGCCGCGTACTGGCGCTCGCGAGGCTGGCTGCCCGCTGCGCCGTCGTTGCCCGCGGCGCGTCCGGTCGATGCGATTGGCGTGGTGAGCGGCAGTTGTTCGCCGGTCACCGCGGCGCAGATTGGCTGGGCACGCCAGCACGGTTTTTACGTGGATCGGCTCGACCTTGCGCGTGCTCTCGATCGGCAGGCGGGCCCCGCTGAAATCGAACGGGCCGCGGAGGTGGCTGCACATGCCATTCGCCGCGGCTGCAGCGCTGTCGTGCACAGCGCGGAAGGTCCGGACGACCCGGTCGTGCGCGGCTTCGACGAGATCGCGCGGCGCTGCGGACGCACGCGCCAGGACGCCGCCCGCGAGGTCGGCCGCGCGCTCGCGGAGGTGATGCGGCGCATGCTCGATCGCACCGGCGTTTCTCGCGTGGTCGTTGCGGGCGGTGACAGTTCGGGCGAGGTCGCGAGCGCGCTGGGCATCGATGCGCTCAGCGTGGCGGCGGGCGTGGCGCCCGGTGCGCCGCTTTGCAGGGCATGGTCGAGCGCTGCTGGGCGCGATGGCCTCGAAATCGTGCTCAAGGGCGGACAGATCGGCCAGGCCGACTTCTTTGGCGCCGTGCGCGAAGGGCAGGCGAAGTGATCCAGCGGTGACGTGGTGGCCGGCGGCGCGGTGTGGTATTGTCATTACACCAGACGTTTACAGCACCAATGCAATGGGCGAGATCATTCCACGTCGCAAGCTATACCAGGAAGTCGTCGACCGGCTCATGGAACGCATTCGTGCGGGCGAAATCGCGCCCGGCGCGCAGTTGCCGTCCGAGCGCGAGTTGATGGAGATTTACGGCGTCGGCCGGCCGGCGGTGCGCGAAGCGCTGCAGGCGCTCGAGCGTTCCGGCATCGTCGAGATCGTGCATGGTGAGCGCGCCCGCGTGGTCGTGCCGACCGCAGACCGCCTGATTGCCCAGATCGCCGGCGGCGCGCTGCATCTGCTGCGCACCCAACCGGACATGCTTGAGCACCTCAAGCACGCGCGGCTTTTTCTCGAGACCGGCACCGCACGCATGGCGGCCGAGCGGGCCACGGAAGAAGACGTCGCACGGCTTCAGTTGAGCGTGGCGCAGCATCGCGCGTCCATGGTCAATCTCGCGGAATTCATCGAGAGGGACATGGCGTTCCACCGCGAAATTGCGAAGATCAGCGGCAATCCGATTTTCCCTTCGATCGTGGAGTCGCTGTTTCGTTGGGCGGGCGAATACTACCAGCCGCTCGTGCGTGCGCCAGGCGTCGAGGAACTCACGCTCACCGAACATCAACGCATCGTCGATGCGATCGCCGCCCGTGACGGCGACGCCGCCGAGGCGGCGATGCGCGCCCATCTTAGCCGCGCCAACGAACTCTACCGTACGCAAGGTCGCAACTAGAATACGCTGGCGGTGCTCGCCTCGCGGCGTACGCTAACTACGCAAGCGGCAGGTGATGCCTCGGCTGCGTCAGCATCGTGGGCTTGAGAATGTCTTCGAGTTGCGCCCGCGTGAGCAAGCCTCTCTCGATGACAATGTCGGCGACACTCCTTCCCGATACGAGTGCTTCCTGGGCTACCTGGGTCGCATTGGTATAGCCGATGTACGGATTCAGCGCAGTCACGATGCCGATCGAATTTTCAACGAGCGAGCGAAGCCGCTCGCGATTGGCCGTGATCCCGTCGACGCATCTCGATGCCAGGGTCAGACATCCCGCACGCAGGTGCGCCACGCTCTTGAACAGGCTGTGCGCAATGATCGGCTCGAACGCATTCAACTGCAATTGACCGGCCTCCGCAGCAAAGGTGACCGTCACGTCATTGCCGATGACTTCGAAAGCGATCTGGTTCACGACTTCCGGAATGACCGGGTTGACCTTGCCCGGCATGATGCTGGAGCCCGCCTGAACCGGCGGCAGGTTGATTTCACCAAGGCCTGCACGCGGGCCGCTCGAAAGCAGGCGAAGGTCATTGCAGGTCTTCGAGAGCTTGACCGCCACGCGCTTGAGCACGCCCGACAGTTGCACGAACGAGCCGACGTCCTGGGTCGCCTCCACGAGATTGGGCGACGTCGTCACAGGGATACCCGTCACGCTCGCCAAATGGCGGCAGACGAGCGGCGCATAGTCGGGCGACGTGTTGATGCCCGTGCCGATCGCCGTGGCGCCGAGGTTGATTTCGCAAATCAGTTTCGACGCTTCCCTCAGACGTTCCTGATCTTCCTCGAGCATGACTGCAAAGGTGCTGAACTCCTGTCCCAGGGTCATGGGGACCGCGTCCTGCAACTGGGTTCGCCCCATCTTCAGATCGTCGTGAAACTCCACTGCCTTCCGTTCGAACGAGGCGCGCAGGACACCCATCGCATCGACCAGTTGCGCGATGCCCATATGCGTGGCGATTTTCAGCGCGGTCGGGTAAACGTCGTTGGTGCTTTGCCCCAGATTCACATCTTCGTTTGGGTGCAGCGCCGCGTAGTCCCCTCGTTCGTGGCCAAGATGTTCGAGCGCGAGATTGGCGATCACCTCGTTCGCGTTCATGTTGGTCGACGTGCCGGCGCCGCCCTGAATCACGTCGACGACGAACTGGTCGTGCGCAACCCCCTGGCGAATTTGCTGGCAAGCGTGAACGATGGCCTTCATCTTGTGCTCGGGGAGCAGCCGCAACTCGCAGTTCGCAATCGCCGCGGCCTCTTTCACATACGCCAGGGCGTTGACCAGATTCGGATAAGTCGAGATTGGAATGCCGGTAATCGGGAAATTGGCGAGCGCGCGAAGCGTATGGACTCCGTAATAGACTTCATTGGGCACGGCAAGGTCGCCGAGAAGGTCGTGTTCGATGCGTTCAGAACGATTGGACATTGCTTTGCTCCGTTGGAGAGTATTCGGGTCAAGCGAGGGTCGCGTCCGCCGACAATGCGTACGCGATGCATCGTCGCGCGAGAACGTCGGTCGGGTCAACCAGCCTGACGCGCGCGCCGCCGCTGCCCACGAATTCACTCCCGGTCAACAGGAGCGGGAGTTCAGTGCACCCAAGGACGACGACTTCGACGCCTTCGGCAATCAGTCCTTCCATCGCGGCAGCGATGTCCTCCTGACACTGCCCCGTCGTCAATCCCGCCTTGACGCCATGTTTGCCGTAGATGGCTTCCATCACGCGCTCCTGTAGCGCAGGGGAGGGCACGACCTGACGAAGATCCTGCGATTCGAGCGCCTTCCGATAGACCCCGCTCTCGATCGTGCCCGATGTCGCGAGCACGCCGACATCACGAAGCGCCGGATACGTCTCGCGCAGATAGCCAACCGTGACCGTCAACATGTTCACAATCGGAATGTTGAGGTACGGCTGGATGCGCTCGACGAATGCATGCGCGGTGTTGCACGGAATCGCGATGATATCCGCGCCGCCGTCTTCGAGCCGCTTGCACGTCGCGTACAGCGAGACCGTTGGGTCCGCGCCGTCGCCAATTAGATTATCGGTGCGATCCGGAATCTGCGGGTTTTGTTCGACCAGCAGCTTGATGTGGTCCTGGTCGCGCGTGGCGGGCGTATTGCGGACAATCTTCTGCAGAAAATCGACCGTCGCCGCGGGACCCACACCGCCCACGACCCCAACCTTGAAGGCATGCGACGGCGAACCGTAACCGCCGGAGACGACGTACTGCGCATACGCGAGGTTGGCATCGACGAGCGGCACGCCCAGCAGGCCGATTTCATCCGCAACCAGGGCGATTTCCGTCATGCCGGGGACGATCACCTGGGCGCCTTGCTCGACCAGATCCCGGCAAGCCTCGCGCAGCAGTTCGACCGGACGCCCGCGCAGGTTGCCGCTCTTGATACCATCCGATCCATATACCGCTTCCGTAACCGGATCGAATCCTTCGTCGCATCGGGGGTGGATGACTTCGGACTCGGGGGGCGCAAAGTACCGTTCAAACAAGCGCTTTTCCCGCGTGTAGTCGGAGGCGAGTATGCCGATACGGCTTGCGCCCGGGAACTTGCGCCGAACATGGCTGCGAACTGCCTCGATCATGTCCACGATCTGCAGGCGCGTGTTTGCGCGCAGTTCGTCGATGAAGGTATGACTGAGAAAGCACGGCAGCACCACAGTTGTCACGCCGCGCTTCTCGAAGTCCCGGATCATCTCGAAGATATACAGCTTGCGTTCCGTCGTCGCGGTGCTTCCGGAGCCCGAGTTGGGAAAAGGCGACTGCTGAAAGATTGCGTCGAAGTGCTCGGCATCGGTCGATGCGGGCGTCGCCTTCACCAGTTTGAAGAAGACATCTGCGCTTGCCAGCGGCCCCAGGCCGCCGACAATACCGAACTTGCGCTTGTGGCCGGCGACATCGGAAGTCATTTCGCTCCACCCTGCGCCGGACCGAAAATCTGTTCGCCATCCTCAATGAAGTCGGAAGCGTTGCTGTCGCGCGCGCCTTCCCACTTCGCGATCACGGCGGTCGCCACGCTGTTGCCGATCACATTGGTCATCGTGCGGCCCATATCGAGGATCTGGTCGATCGCGAGCACCATGGCTACCCCTTCGACCGGCAAATGGAACATCGGCGCCACCGCGGCGACCACCACCACCGAGCCGCGCGGCACGCTGGCCATGCCCTTGCTGCTGAGCATCAGTACGAGCAGCATGAAGAATTGCTGCGAGATCGGCATGTTGACCCCGAACGCCTGGGCGATAAAGATGGCCGCAAACGCCTGATACATCATCGAGCCGTCCAGATTGAACGCATAGCCCAACGGCAGCGTGAAGCCGACGACTTTCTTGTCGACGCCAAAGCGCTCCAGCTGCTCGGTCAGCCGCGGATAGGCCGCCTCGCTGCTCGCCGTTGCAAACGCGATCATGGCGGGTTCGCGCACCGCCTTGAGCAAGGCGCCGACACGACGGCCGAGGAACAAATACCCGACAAAAACCAGGATCGCCCACAGCACGACCAGCCCCAGATAGAAGGAGCCAATCAGCTTGCCATACGTGTAGATGACGTCGAGGCCGCGCAGCGTCACCGCCGAAGCGATCGCACCGAACACGCCGAAGGGCGCCGCACGCATGACGTAGTTCGTCACGCGCAGCATGACGGGCACCATGCCTTCAATCATCTCGATCACGACCTTGACGCGCGCGTCCCGCTTCGTTGCGCTCAGACCCAGGCCGAGGAAGACAGAGAAGACCAGGATCTGCAGGATATCGTTACGCGCCATGGCGTCGAGCAGGCTGGTGGGAAAGGCGTGGGTCAGGACGTCCCTGAAGTTCAGCGCCGAGGTATTCAGGCCGGTATCGACTTCACCGGTACCCGCCACCATGTGCAGGCCAGCCCCCGGCTGCAGGAGATTGGCGAAGACGAGGCCCACCGTAAGCGAAATCAGCGACGCGCAAACGAACCAGCCCACCGAACGCAAACCGATGCGGCCGACGTCCTGGCCGCTGTCCATGCCGGCGAGGCCCGACACCAGCGTGACGAACACCAGTGGCGCGATGATCATCTTGATGAGACGCAGGAAGATGTCCGTGATGATCGAGAAGTATCCTGCAATGGCTTTGAGTGCCGCCGGGTCGGATGTGCTGGCGTGGCACGCGTAGCCCGCAATGACGCCCAGTATCATGCCAACGGCAATATAAACGGTGAGGCGATTTTTCATTTCCGTCTGTCCTTGAGTGACGCAAGGTGGTCGAGACATGACCGGTGTACGTTGAGAGACGCCTGGAGCGAGATCGACTGCGACCTCGGCCAAGCGTTGGGAGGCATATTAGGGGTGCCAAAAGAAGCGATGATGCCGTTGTTGCATGTGCGTATGCGAATTTTGCATAACGCGGGAAAACCCTAGACGCCGGTCTGTAGAACCGCGCGAAGATGCTGCCAGAGCGTATCGAGAAACTCACTGCGATTCGATGCGTCGCGGTAGACGCGCAGCTCGATATCCAGATTCCAGTGCGTCGGGCCTGCAGGGACGAGTTCACCCGCGTCCAGTTCCGCGGCTATCGCGCTCTTTGGCAGCCACGCCATCCCTTCGCCTTCCATGACCATTTTTTTGAGCACCTCGGCCATGTCCGATTCATAGTGAAGCAACAAGGAAGGCGCAGAGGGCGCTCGAGCGAGCAGCACCGCAAGGCAGCGGCCGAAATAACTCGTTTCCGTGTATGAAATGTGAGGCAATGGCTGTTTTGCCGTTCCCGGCAGTCGATACATCGGCGCGGAACGCAGGTTGGGTCTGCTGGCAGGCATGAGCGTGTCGATACCCACCGTGAGATGCTCATACTTCGCGGGATCGAGATGCAAGGGCAGTTCGGGGTGGTGGTAGGCGAACATCAACTCGCAGTTGCCATTCACGAGCGTCAGGATCGAGTCGTGCACATTGGCCGGTACCACGCGCGCGCGCACGTCCCCAAAGTGTGCGGAAAGCGCCTTGAGCCACGCAGGCAGAAAATTCAGCGCGATGGTGTGGCCGGCGGCAATCTGGAGGCTCTTGCCGCCGATCCGTTTTTCAGTCCGGATGATGGCGCGTGTATCGAAGAGTTTGTTCAGGATATCTTCAGCGACTTCGCGGAAGAGTTGTCCTGCGGGCGTCAACACGGGAGGGAAGCTGCTGCGATCGATCAATTCCGCCCCGACCCATTGCTCCAGCGATTGAATGCGCCGGCTGAACCCGGACTGGGTCACATTGCGGAACTCCGCTGCGCGTGAAAAGCTCTGGTATTGAGCAAGAGCGATGAAGTCCTCGACCCACTTGATTTCCATACGTATGGCCCGCCTTCTGGGACGCGAAATGCCGTTTTCGGGAAGCTCCGATCTTACGCCGGTACCGTTGCACCAGGTCGCGTCGAGGACTGTGCCTGACCTGGCGAAGGCTCGCGATGGTGTCGACGCGAATTGCGCCCGCACTAACCCAATGCAGACGCAATCCTCATCGGTTGCGGTCAGTAAGTCGCAGAAAACGCTGCCTGTACCTGGTCGGGCGACGTGATCCCATTGGCGATCAACAGTTGGGTCAGCAAACGGGCTTTCTCAGGATTGAGATCGAGGGACGCGACAAACCCGCTCTTGTCATCGTCGACTTCGACGTTGCGGTTCACGAAGCCCGATCCAACCCGCGAGGACCGGACGACAACGACGCCCATTTTTGCGGCACGCTGCATGGCAAGCATGGCGGCATTGGAAACGTCGCCGTCGCCGACCCCGGCGATCACGATCCCCTTCGCCTTGTCTGCGATCGCATGGTCGATCTGTGTCGCGTCCATGTTGCTGTGCGCGAAGATGATCTCGACCCGCGGCAGTTGCCCGTCTACGGGCAGCGTGTACGGAGGCTTGCGAGCGGCGAGAACGGGCGCAACGAAGCGGATCGACGCCGGGTCCACGTAGCCGATTGGCCCGGCGTTGGGAGACAGAAACGTCTGAAGGGAAGTGGTATTCGTCTTGGTGATCCAACGCGGATCATGAATCGTGTCGTTCATGACCACCATCACGCCCCGCCCCTGCGACTGCGGGCTGGCAGCAACTTCAACGGCTTCGAGGAGGTTATTGGGCCCATCAGCACTGGTGACACCGCCCGGTCGCATCGATCCCACGAGCACGACAGGCTTGGTGGAATGGATAACGTTCTTCAGAAAGAACGCGGTTTCCTCCATCGTGTCCGTGCCATGCGTGATCACGACACCGTCGGCCTCGCCGCGATCAAAAATCTCATTGATGCGTTTGGCCAGTTGAAACCAGACCTTGTCGTTCATGTCTTGCGAGCCGATATTCGAAATCTGCTCCGCCGAGATCGTGGCGAATTTCTCGATGCCAGGTACATCCTTGATCAGCTGCTTCCCGGTGCGCTCGCCCGAGTTGTATCCGATTGCCGAACGGGCATCCGCCGTTCCCGAGATCGTGCCTCCGGTTGCAAGCACGACGACGCGTGGAAGTTGTTTTGCTTGGCTGGTGGCATTTGTTTGTTGTTCGGCGCCGGTGTCCGCGGCTGCGGCGGACGCGCAATAGAGTGGAAGGGCAAGGAAGATGGCCAGTGCGGCTGCAACGGTCGTACGAAATTGAGTCGAAACGGGGTGCGCGAATTTATTCATGATCGTGTGCAAACGGAAGAGACCTTAGACGGAAGGAACGGCTAACTCACCGGCTCGTTGATGAACTGAACAAAGCGGGCGATCCCACGACTCCGAATTCGATTGGTAGCGGGATGGATCACGCCTCACACCTCACACCAGAGTCAGACCGGATGGTAGAAGCGGTCAAAAAAAGGACGATGCGGGGGTGGCATGTCCCTATGCGAGACTCGCATAACGTGGGAAAACCCTGGCTTCGCCGACGTGCGATGCCAGTCTCTTCGGCCTGGAGCAGGGTAGCTACATATCAGTAGTAGTCCAGACTAATTTGCGCGTGATTGGAAGTGTTTCTCATCTCCACAGGTCGGACCAGCGACTACCGGCTGGCCGACCTGGTGCATGCATCCGGGAAAGCGCGCCACGACCATCGCGCCGCCCGGCCAGCTCTACTGCCGAATCAGAGCCATCATCGCGCCAAACCCGACGAACACACCGCCCGTCACGCGGTTGAACGCCTTTGCCACGCGGCGGCTCTTGAGCGTTGCGCCGATGCGCGTGCCGAAACCCGCGTAGACGAGATACCAGCTCACTTCGCACACGGCGAAGGTTGCAACGAGCACGCCGAACTGCGGCAGCACCGGCCGGGTCGCGTCGATGAACTGCGGCAGAAGCGCCGCCGCGAAAAGGATCGCCTTCGGGTTGCTGCCGCCGACGAGAAAGCCGTTGCGATAGAGCGCGAGCGGCGAGCGCACGGGGCGCGCGGCCACACGTTCGGCAACGTCGGCCGCGGCTTCGGGCACGGGTGCGCCCCACGCCTTGATGCCCAGGTACACGAGGTACGCGGCGCCGATGAAGCGCAGTGCGTTGAACATGGTCGGCCACGCTTGCAGGAACACGCCGAGCCCGGCCGCCGAAACGGCGAGCATCAGAATCAGTGCGGATAGGCAACCGGCCATGGTCGCGCTCGTGCGGCGCAGTCCGTACTGCGCGCCGTGCGACATGATGAGCAACATGTTGGGACCAGGGATGGCGCAGACGACGAAGACGGTGACGAGGAACAGCCACCAGGTATGCAGATTCATTGCAGCGGCGAGATCAAAGAGGGCTGGAAAACGGCGAAGGGAAGATTATGCCAGCGGACGGCCCGAGCCTGGCCGCAGCCGGCAAGCCAAGGGTGATCCGGCGTCCGGTGAGAATGCGGGGCGGGAAAAAGAAAAGCCCGCAGCGAATGCGGGCTTGAACCATGCCAATGGAGACATGGAGGAGACGACTTCACTATAGTCAAACAATTGACGCATCGCAATATACGTTCGTATATAACATCGTTAATCATTGTCAGATTAATGAGTTAGTGATTGATGCGGCCATCGAGCAGGCACACAATGAAGCGGCGCGTCGCTGGATGGACGGTGCGGCGCACGGGGGGCGAGACATCGCCTCGTCAGCCCGGAGCGGGTTTCAACTGGAGGGATGAAATGGGCATTCTGGACAAGGTGGGTGAAATTGCCGGTGCGGTTGCCGCTGTGGAAGGCGCCGAGAAGCTCGATCCGAACGCGGGCTTTCTGACCAAGGCAGCCGCCGCGGTTGCCGGTTTCGAGGGCGCCAAGGAAGTCGAGCAGCTAGTCGAGAAGAAGGAAGACGAAAAGCCCGCCGACGACAACACCGCGCAACCCGCGGATGGGTCGGATCAGCAGACGTGAGCGCATCGCCGCGCGCATGACGGTTTGACCGGGGAGTCGCGCGCGCTTCGCTTCGTAGTGTCAGATACGCGAGTGGCAGTACAGATACAGGAAAGCCGCGGCTGGATCAGCCGCGGCTTTTTCATTGGACCAACCACCAGGCAGGCCGCTAGCGGCCAGAGGCCGGCGACGCGCGATAAACGAAGCCCAGCGCGATCACCGCAACCGTGAAGCCGAGGGCGACGAGGCACACGCCGCTCCAGCGCGCCGTGGCCCACGCAGCGCCGGCCATGAGCGCGCCGGCCGCGCCGCCAATGAAGAACATCCCCACGAAAATCGCATTGAGCCGGCCGCGCGCGGCGGGGTTGAGCAGGTTGATCGCTCGCCGCCCGAGCGTCTGGTCGGCGATGACACCCGCATCGAGCGCAGCCGCGCCTACGACGAGCAGGCCGAGCGCCAGCGCTGGATGCGCCGCGGGTGCAAAGCCGCCCCAGCCCGCGCCCGCCACGCCCAGCAGCACGACCGCGCCGAGCATCGTCGCGTGCGCGGCGTATTGCACCGCGCGTCCTGCGCCATGATCGCCCAGCCGGCCCGCGAGCGGCGTGACGATCGCGCCGCTCGCACCCGCCAGCGCGAACGCGGCAATGCCGTTCATGCCGAGCGAAAACGGCGGCTGCGAAAGCAGCAGGGCGACCGCGGTCCAGAAAGCGGAGAAGGCGCCCAGCGCAAGCGCCGCAAGGAAGGCACTGCGCCGCAGAACGCGCTCGGTGCGCAGCAACGTCCAGAGCGAATAGAGCAGATCGGCATAGCGGGCCGTCACGGTCGGCATGCGGTGTGGCGTGCGCAGAAAGAGGACCACGGCGAGCAGGGCATCCGCCACCGCTTCGATGCCGTAGAACGCGCGCCAGCCTAGCGTTCCCGCAATCAGGCTCGCGAGCGGCCGTGACAGCAGAATGCCCAGCATCAGGCCACTCATCACGTTGCCGACGGCCCGCCCACGCCGGCTTTCGGGCGCCATCGACGCGGCCATCGGCACGAGCATCTGGATCACGCTGGAGGTCGCGCCCGCGAGGAATGCCGCGGCGAGAAAGAGCGGGCCCGAGCGCGCCAGCGCCGCGAGCGCCAGAAAGACCGAACAGGCAAGCAGCGTGCGGAAAATCAGGCGCCGGTTTTCGAGCAGATCGCAGAGCGGCACGAGCAGCAGCAGGCCGGCCGCGTAGCCGAGCTGCGGCAGCATGGCGACCGCGCCGACGAATTCCGGGCGCAAATGCAGCGATTGGCTCACGAGCCCGGCGAGCGGCTGGGCCGCAGACAGATTGACGACGATCACACCGACTGCGGCGGCGAAGAATAGCGTCATCGGCAGCGTGAGCGTGGCGTGATTGGCGTGCTCGGCGTGGCTCGCGGGGGTAGGTTCGCGCGCCATCACACGTGTACAGGTTTCAGCAGGGTGCTCCATCGATTGGCTCCGCAACGTGGCAAGTCCAGGTATCGTAGGGAGCATCACGTTATGCGACAATTGAATTATCGCGATAATCTTTATGCGGAGTCGTTGTGAACACTCGAGATCTGGAAGCCTTCGTGGCGGTGGTCGAAAGCGGCTCGCTCGTGCGGGCGTCGGAGCGGCTGTTCCTGACGCAGCCGGGCCTCACGCGCCGCGTACAGAACCTGGAGGCGACGCTCGGCATCGAGCTTCTCGACCGCCAGAGCAAGCCCCTCAAGCCGACGGCCGCGGGCAACGAGGTGTACGGCCTTGCGCGCTCGGTGCTGCGCGCCGTCGATGACCTGATGTCGGTCGCCTCGCCGGAGAGCGAGCCGGTCGGCGAACTGAAGCTTGGCGTGCCGCCGTTTCTCTCGGAACTGGCGCTCGAACAGCCCGTCGATCAATTGCGTGGCGAGTTTCCCAAGCTGACGCTGCGCGTGAGGGCGGGCTGGTCGCCAGGCCTGCTCGACGAGGTCGAGCGCGCACGACTCGATGCGGCCGTAATCCTGCTGCCCGCCGCGGTGATGCCGCCGGAGGGCGTGGTCGCGACCCAGCTCGGCTACACACCGACCCTCGTCGTCGCGGCGCGGTCGTTTGGTTTGCCCGACGAGCCCACCACGCTCGCCGCGCTCGCGCACCATCCGTGGGTGCTGAACCAGGACGGCTGCGGGATGCGTTCGGCGCTGAGCCGCGCCATGGGCATGGCGGGCCTGCCGTTCAACGTTGCGGTCGAGGCCTTCGGCTCGGAACTGCAGCTTTCGCTGGTCGCGCGCGGCATGGGCGTCGGGCTCGCCGCGCCGCAAGCGCTCGCCCGCAGCCCTCTGCGCGACCAGCTGCAGATCATCGACGCAACCGACTTCCGCTCGGGCCTGAATGTGTGGCTCGTGCACGGGGCGCTGCCGGGGCGCCTCGTGCGGCCGGTCGCGCTGATCCGCGATGCGCTGGCTAACAAGCTGGAGATGGCCGAAGTGGCGTGACGGCGCAGCGCCTCGCGCTCAGGCGTGGCCGCCGTTGCCGCTGCTGCCGATGGCGTCGAGTTCGGCGAGCACTTCGTCGTTCAGGTCGAGCTTCGCGGCCGCCACGTTCTCGCGCAGATGCGAAAGCGTGGACGTTCCCGGAATCAGCAGGATGTTGGGCGAGCGGCGCAGGAGCCACGCCAGCGCGAGCGCCATCGGCGTGACTTCGAGGCGCGCGGCAACCGAGGAAAGCGACGAAGACTGAATCGGCGTAAAGCCGCCGAGCGGAAAGAACGGCACGTAGGCGATGCCTTGCTCGGCCAGGGCGTCGATCAGCGCGTCGTCATCACGGTGCACGAGGTTGTAGTGGTTCTGCACGCACACGATCGGCACGATGCGCTGCGCTGCCGCGATTTGCGCGGCGGTCGCGTTGGACATGCCGACGTTGCGCACGAGACCGCGTTCGCGCAGCCGGGCCAGCGCCTCGACCTGCTTTTCCACGGGGCCTTCGGACGGCTTGTGGACGTCACCCATGATGCGCAGGTTGACCACGTCGAGCGCGTCGAGACCCAGGTTGCGCAGATTGTCGTGCACGGCGCGCTCGATGTCGGCGGGTTCCAGTGCCGGCAGCCAGGCGCCCTTGTCGTCGCGCACGGCGCCCACCTTGGTGACGATCGTGAGGTTCGCCGCATACGGATGCAGCGCCTCGCGGATGATCTGGTTCGTCACGTGCGGGCCATAGAAGTCGCTCGTGTCGATGTGATCGATGCCCAGCGCGATGGCCTCGCGCAGCACCGCGACGGCTTGCGCCCGGTCCTTCGGAGGCCCGAACACGCCGGGGCCGGCCAGTTGCATGGCGCCATAGCCCATGCGGCTCACCTGGCGGCCAGCCAGTTCAAACGTGCTTGCGGGTTTGCGGTTCGGCATTGCGTACTCCTCGGTTGACGAATGTCCGCAGTATGGGCGCCTTCGAATTGTCCGATAATCCCATCTGATCAGAACAGGCTGTGCGGAAAATCGAACAGTGCGGGGTGAACCATGCCGATGGAAATGAACGATCTGGCCGCTTTTGTTTCGGTGGCGCGCGCGGGCGGCTTTCGCGATGCGGCGCGCGTGGGCGGCGTTTCGGCATCGAGCCTGAGTGCCGCGGTGCGCAGGCTGGAGGCGAAGCTCGGGCTGCGCCTGTTGAACCGCACCACGCGCAGCGTCGCGCCGACCGAGGCGGGGCAGCGTCTGCTCGAATCGATCACGCCGCTTTTCAGCGAGATGGAAGCGGCGCTCGACGTGCTCAACGGCTACCGCGAAAAGCCGGCGGGCACGCTCAAGCTCAACGTGCCTGCGAGCGCGGCGCGCACCATCCTGCCAGGCGTGCTCGCGCCGTTTCACCGCGCGTATCCCGAGATCCGCGTCGAGGTGGTGGTGGAGGACGGCTTCGTCGACGTGCTGCAGATCGGCTGCGACGCCGGTATCCGCTACGACGAGCGGCTGGAGCAGGACATGATCGCGATTCCCATCGGTCCGCGCGTGGAGCGCTTCGCGACGGTCGCTTCGCCCGCGTATCTCGCGGCGCGCGGGCGGCCTGAAGACCCGCGCGAGTTGCTCGGCCACGCTTGCCTGCGCGTGCAGTTCGCGGGCGGTGCGATGCCGCTCTGGCATTTCGAGCGCGACGGCGAAGTGCTGCGCCTCGACCCGCCCACGGTGCTCGTCGTGCGTCCCGGCGCCGCGCTCGATCTGTTGATCGACATGGCGCTCGATGGCGTCGGCATCGTGTATCTGTTCGAAGAGATGTTGCTGCCGCATATCCGAAGCGGCGCGCTCGTGCGCTTGCTCGACGACTGGGACGTGTCGTTTCCGGGGCCGTTTCTCTACTACCCTGGGCGGCGGCACCTGCCGGCGCCGCTGCGCGCGTTCGTCGACTTCGTCAAGGCGAACGCGCAAGACGATTCGGGATCCTGAGTACGCGTCGAGCGCCCCGTATAAGGGCGCGTAACAGCGCTCAGCGACGCTTCATCCCATACTCGATGAACGTGCGGCACAGCAATTCCATGCCTTTCGCGTCCTCTTCGTCGAAGCGCGCGAGATGCGGGCTGTCCACGTCCCAGACGCCGATCAGCTCGCCGTCCGGCGTGACGAGGGGCACGACGATTTCCGACTGCGAAGCCGAATCGCACGCAATGTGGCCCGCGAACGCGTGCACGTCGGGCACCACCTGCGTTTGCCGCGTGGCCGCCGCCGTGCCGCATACGCCCTTGCCCAGGGGAATGCGCACGCACGCCGGTTTGCCCTGGAACGGACCGACCACGAGTTCGGTGCCGTCGAACGAATAAAAGCCCGCCCAGTTCAGGCCTTCGAGCGAATGAAACACGAGCGAAGCGAAGTTCGCCGCGTTCGCGATGACGTCGGTTTCGCCTTCGATCAGCGAGCGCGCCTGTGCGGCCAGCGATTCGTAGAGGGCGGGTTTGTCGGAGGGAAGGGTGTCGGAAAGCGAGAACATAAGTCGGTCGATCTGGATATGCGCCGTTCCAGCGAAAGGCGCGGTGGAGCCAAACGAGATTTTAGGCGAGATCGGCTATCGGCAGGAAATCGCCGGGCGCTGAATACGGCGTGTCCATGGACCGTAGCGCGCACTCGTGCGATTATTCACGTTTCGTGTTGAATCTATCCACGCCTGCGGGGCTGGTCGCTGGCGGGTTTTCAGGCATGCTGGCGCATCAGCACAGAATCAACACAGAAACGGAGAACGCGACATGAGCAAGACATTCAAAATCGCCGCCATCGCCGGCGACGGTATCGGCCAGGAAGTGATGCCCGAGGGCGTGCGCGTGGTCGAGGCGGCGGCCGCGAAGTTCGGCCTGAACCTCGAAATCACGCATTTCGACTGGGCAAGCTGCGATTACTACCTGCAGCACGGCAAGATGATGCCCGACGACTGGTTTGCCACGCTCAAGGGTTTCGATGCGATCTATTTCGGCGCGGTCGGCTGGCCCGACAAGGTGCCCGATCACATTTCGCTGTGGGGCTCGCTCCTGAAGTTCCGCCGCGAGTTCGACCAGTACGTGAACCTGCGCCCGGTGCGTCTGCTGCCCGGCGTGCCGTGCCCGCTTGCGAACCGCAAGCCTGGCGACATCGACTTCCTCGTGGTGCGCGAGAACACCGAGGGCGAGTACAGCTCGGTGGGCGGCAAGATGTTCGAAGGCACCGACCGCGAGTTCGTGTTGCAGGAGTCGGTGTTCACGCGCCACGGCGTGGACCGCATTCTCAAGTACGCGTTCGAACTCGCGAACCAGCGCGGCCGCAAGAAGCTCACGGCGGCTACGAAGTCCAACGGCATCTCGATCAGCATGCCGTACTGGGACGAGCGCGTGGCGGCGATGGGCGAGGCGTATCCCGACGTGAAGTGGGACAAGCAGCACATCGATATTCTGTGCGCGCGCTTCGTGCTGCAGCCGGACCGCTTCGACGTGGTCGTCGCCTCGAACCTCTTCGGCGACATTCTTTCGGACCTCGGCCCCGCATGCACGGGCACGATCGGTCTGGCGGCTTCGTCGAACCTGAATCCCGAGCGCAAGTTCCCCTCGCTGTTCGAGCCGGTGCACGGCTCGGCGCCCGACATCTTCGGCAAGAAGATCGCCAACCCCATCGCGATGATCTGGTCGGGCGCGATGATGCTCGACTTCCTCGGCAACGGCGACGCGCAATACAAGGCCGCGCACGACGCGATCATGCAGGCCATCGAGAAGGTGCTGGTGGAAGGCCCGCGCACGCCCGACATGGGCGGCACGGCAAACACGACGGAACTGGGCGAAGCGGTCGCCGCCGCGCTGTAACGGACATGCCGGACGAACCGAAAGCGCCAAAATCCGTCGCGTCGCCGGAACTCGACGACTTGCGCGTGTTCTGCATGGTCGCGCGCAAGGCGAGTTTCAGCGCCGCGGCCGAAGCGCTTTCGGCGTCGCCGGCCTATGTGAGCAAGCGCGTGGGCGTGCTCGAGGCGCGCCTCGGCACGCGCCTGTTGCACCGCTCGACGCGGCGCGTCGCGATGACCGAGGCGGGCGAGCGCGTCTATGCGTCGGCGGGCAAGATCCTCGACGACGTCGAGCGCCTCGTGGACGACGTCTCCACCACGCGGCGCATTCCGCGCGGCACGTTGCGCGTGTCGAGCAGCTTCGGCTTTGGCCGCAATTTCGTCGCGCCCGCGCTCGCGGGGCTTTCGGAGCGGTATCCGCAACTGAGCGTGCGCCTCGAACTGTTCGACCGGCTCGTCGACGTGGCGGGCGAAGGCTTCGATCTCGACGTGCGTATCGGCGACGAGATCGCCGGCCATCTGATCGCGCGGCGTCTCGCCACGAACTATCGCGTGCTATGCGCCGCGCCTGCGTATCTCGCGCGGCGCGGCGCCCCACAGGAGGTCGCCGATCTGGCCGAACACGCGTGTCTCGCGATCAAGGAGCGCGATCATCCGTTCGGCGTATGGCGCTTGAACACGCACGGCGAAGCGGTTTCGGTGAAGGTGGCCGGGCCGCTCTCGACCAATCACGGCGAGGTGGCGGTGCAGTGGGCGCTGGCGGGCCGCGGCATCGTGCTGCGCTCGATGTGGGATGTCGCGCCATTGCTGGAGAGCGGGCGCCTGCAGCGCGTGCTGCCGGGCGTGACGCAGCCGGCCAATGTCTGGGCCGTGTACCCGGCGCGCCTCGCGCAGTCGGCGAAAGTGCGCGTGTGCGTGAATCATCTGGAGGAAACGTTCGCGCGCATCGGTATTTCCGCGCCTGCAAACGAGGACGAGAGCGGGCGCTGACCGGGTTCCGCGGGTGCCTTACTCGCTCTCGGGGAGATCGAGCGCCTTGCGCTCGCGTCGTTCCTCGTTGCCGCGCCTCGCACGCTGGCGTTGGCGCGAAAGCACGGTGATGATCTGGCCGGTGGTGGCGTCGGCGGGGATTTCGTTGCGGATCACGTTCGCGACCATCGGCAGCCCCTTGCGCTGGCGGTGCAGCGCCTGCGCGATCGCCTGGCGGCACGCTGGCCCGTGGCAATCCCATTCGTCGCGCAGTTTTCCGCAGTAACGGCAGGTGTCCATGCGTCCCAGTTTACCCAAAATCGATGGGTGGTTTTAGGGGTGCGATCAGCGCGCGCCGCACGTGTGCCATTCGTGCGCCGCCCGGCGCGGGCCGGCGGTATGATCGGCTGCGGATGTGGCGGGACCGCGGTGCGAAATATCGTGGCGGGAGCGGCAGATGGCGGCGATCGGCGTAGTCCATGTTCGACATGGAAGGCGTGCTGTCCCACTACGATCGCGACGCGCGCGTGGCGAGCCTCGCGGCCGCCACCGGCGCGCCGCCCGAATCGGTGCGTCACGCGATCTGGGGCTCGGGTCTCGAAGCGCGCGCCGACGCGGGCGAGATCGACCCCGAAGCTTATCTGCGCGCACTGGGCGCGATGCTCGGCTGCGAGGTGGGCCGCGACGTGTGGCTCGCGTCGCGGCGCGCGTCGATCACGCCGAACGAGGCGGCGCTCGCGCTGGCGCAGCGTGTGGCCGTGCGATGCCGCATCGCTGTGCTGACCAATAACTGCTCGCTCGTCACGCATCACCTCGACTATCTGAATCCGCCCGTTGCGCGGCTTTTCGGCTCGCAGATCTATTCGTCGGCGACGTTCGGCGCGGTCAAGCCGGCCGCGCAGACCTACCTTGGCTGCGTTGCACAGCTCGGCGCGCAGCCACAGGAAACGCTCTTCATCGACGACAGCGAAGCGAACGTAACGGGCGCGCTCGACGCGGGGTTGCAGGCGTGCCACTTCGTCGAAGCCGAATCGCTCGCGAGCGACCTGGCGCGGCTCGGGCTGATCGACGCTTGATGGCCGTGCCGCACGCGCGGCCACGGCGTGAATGAATGGATGGCTGGCGAACGTACGGGAGCTTGCGATGAAGATGCAATGGAACTGGAAGCTGGTCGCGACACTCTGCCTGTGCGCGTTCGCGCCGCTCGCCGCGGCTCAACAACCGGGCGCGCCGCTCGTCTACGTGACGGACTTCGAACTCGACGCGGCCAACGTCAAGCAGGATTCGAATCCTGTGGAGAATGCACGCGAGCACATGGGCGGCTTGCTGCCACGACCGCTATTGCGCCATCGCGACCCGCAGCAGCAGGCCGATCAGGTCGTCACGAAAATGGCCGATGCGCTGGTGAACGACCTGCGCGAGAAGGGCCTCGACGCGCGCCGCCTGCCCAGCGGCACGCCGCTGCCCGCGCAGGGCTGGCTGGTGCGCGGCGTCTTCCTGAGCGTGGACGAAGGCAACAGCATGCGGCGCGCGGTGGTGGGTTTCGGCTCGGGCGCGAGCCAGATCGAGCTGGCGGTGGCGGTGGACAACCTCGCCACCCAGGCGCCGCAGCCGCTTTATCAGGTGATCGACAGCCAGTCGAGCCACGCGAAGCCGGGCGCCGGCGCGGCCATCGCGCTCAATCCGTATGTGGCGGCAGCCAAATTCGTGCTGGCGCGCGCCGATGACCGCAAGAACGTGGACCGCGCGGCGGCCGAAGTGGCCGACTCGGTTGCGGCGCGTGTGAAAGCGGCGCCGCAATGACGCCGCGGGCGCGCCTTAGCCGCGCGGCGGAATGTTGAGCCCGCGCTCGACTGCCGGGCGCGCGACGAATGCTCCGAGCACGCGCGCGACGTTTTTGAAATCGGCGTAACCGACGAGATCACCCGCTTCGTAGAAGCCAACGAGGTTGCGCACCCAACCAAACGTGGCGATGTCGGCGATGGTGTACTCGTCGCCCATGATCCACTTGCGCCCTTCGAGGCGCTGGTCGAGCACGGCGAGCAGGCGACGCGACTCGGCGACGTAGCGGTCGCGCGGACGCTTGTCCTCATACTCCTTGCCCGCGAACTTGTGGAAGAAGCCCACCTGGCCGAACATCGGGCCAATGCCGCCCATCTGGAACATGACCCACTGGATCGTCTCGTAGCGCGCCGCGCCTTCACGGGCGAGGAAGCGGCCGCTCTTGTCGGCGAGATAGATGAGGATCGCGCCCGATTCGAAGAGCGCGAGCGGCTCGCCGCCCGGGCCGTTCGGATCGAGGATCGCGGGAATCTTGTTGTTGGGGTTCAGCGAGAGGAATTCCGGCGACATCTGGTCGTTCGTGTCGAAGCGCACCAGATGCGGCTCGTAGGGCAGGCCGCTTTCCTCCAGCATGATCGAGACCTTGACGCCATTGGGCGTGGGCAGCGAATAGAGCTGGATGCGCTCGGGGTGGAGCGCCGGCCACTTGCGGGTGATGGGAAATGCGGAAAGGTCGTTCATGCGGTTCCTTGAAGGCATTCAGCGGCGCGGCGCAGGCCGTGCAAGGCGCGCCGCGGCCTGATCGACAGGCGGGAGTGGAGTCAGGCCGCCAAGTTTAGTGGAAATGGCGCGAGCCGTCTTTTCGCCGCAAGGCGCGGCTTACCCGCTGCTACACGCTACCTTCGCGCTCGACCACGAGAATGCGCGCCTCGCCGCGCGGATGCGCGACGTGCTCGCAGCCCACGCCCGCGAAGAACACATCGCCGGCTTCGAGCACCGCGATCTGCTCCACGCCGTCTTCGCGGTAATGCATGTCGACCACGCCGTCGAGCACGGCGAATACCTCCTCGCCATCGTTGACGTGCCATTTGTACGGCTGGTCGGTCCAGTGCAGGCGCACGGTGGTGCCGTTCATGTTGGCGATGTCGAGCGCGCCCCAGGGGCGGGTGGCGGTGAAGGCTTTCGAGCGGATGACTTTCATGGCTGTACGGGCTTGGACGTGATCGTGCGGCGCCTTGGAGCGGGGTTCAGGGATTGGCAGGCATGGATTGCGCAAGACTCATCAGATTGAGCGGCGCGACGCGAATGAGGCCGCCGCGCGGGCTGTCGATATCGGCGATGAGCGTGAGCGACAGCGTCACCGTGATGGGCAGGATGAGCAACAGCACCCGCCGGCCGACCTGGCCGTGCGCGCCGTAGCCCTGCATCAGGTTGCTGAAGATGGCGATGATGATCATCAGCACCCACGCGGCAACGGGAATGCGGTTGATCCACGCGGCCTGCGTGTAGCCCTGCGTGTTGATGACGTCGTTCATTCCGGAGACCACGAGCGCCATCACCGGATTCGGCTGCGCCTTCGCGGGATCGCGCACGCTCGCCCAGAGCTGCGTCTGGAGCTCGCCGGTGTCGCGGTTGATCTGATCGAGCGCGCCGGGCTCGTGCACGACGTAGAAGTGGATGCGCGCCTGAAGGTAGCGCGCAAGCAGCGCCTTGGTCTGGGCAGCCGCCTCGCCGCCAAGAAGCTCGGCGCGCAGATACTCCGTGCCGATCGCGTTGGCTTCCTCCTCCTCCAGGTTCTTGCGCTGGTCGTAGCGGCTCACGGCCATCGAGAGCGTAAAGCCGATCAGGAGCGCGAGCAGCGTGAGCGTCGCGCCCTGCACGATCTTGTAGTTCTCGCGCGCCTCCTCGGCGAGCGGGAAGTATCTGTGCAGCACGTTTGCGCCGAGTGCGGCGGCAAGCGGCAGCACCAGGATCAGCACGATGAACAGTAGCGCGGGGCGCTGGAGGATGAGCGGCGTCATGGAGTCTCCGCGAAAAGCGTGAGAGGGACGAAGGCGCTGCAATGCAAATCGGCGTCGCCCGCGCGAGGCGGGGCGACGCCGATTCTACGACAGTTCCGCGCGGCGGCGCGGGCCGCTGCCGACGCTTCAGCGCGCCGCGCGCTGCGCCCACATCGTGCGGCCCCAGAACGTCAGCGAGCGGTCCCACGCGAGCTGCGCCCAGACCGGATCGTACTGCGTGATGGGGATGCGGTTCGGGCCCACGGCGGTCTCGTTCGCAAACGCGTGGTGGGCGAGATAGCGATGGAATTCGACGTCGACGTTGGCGCCCTTGAGCTTCGTTTCGAGCTCCGCCACGGTTTCGATGTTGAACGCCTGGTCCTGGGTCGCGAAGTGGCCGAGGATGGGCGCCGTGATCTTGCTCGCGTCGATGTATTCGAGCGGCGGGAAGCCGTACCACACCACGGCGCTCGTAAGGCCCGGGACCATGGTGGCCGCGAGCAGCGTGAGCGCGCCGCCCATGCAGTAGCCCGTCACGCTCACGCGGTCCGTGAGCGTCTTCAGATAGGTGACCGCGCCGTACACGTCCTGCGAGGCCGCGTCCGCGAAGTCGAGGCCCGTCATCAGATGGTGGGCCTCTTCCTGTTCGACCGTGCTCTTGCCGCGATAGAGGTCGGGGACGAGCGCGAAGTAGCCAGCCTGTGCGAGCCGGTCGGCCACGCCGCGGATCTGGTCGTTCAAGCCCCACCATTCCTGGATCACGACGATGGCGGGCGCGCCTTCGGTCTTTTCCGGTTTGGCGAGATAACCCTGGAGCGACTGGCCGTCAGGGCGGGTGAAGGAAATCATGGATCCGGCGGACTGTTTCATTTGGGGCAACCCTCGGTGAGTCGGTTGAACGAAAGACGCAAGCATAGCGCTTGCGTACGGGATTTGCGTGTATGCGCCTGACCTGCTCATTCGCCGATCAGATGCAACACGATGTCGCGTGTGTGCGCCGCGCGCCGATGTTCGAACACATAGATGCCCTGCCACGTGCCCAGCACGGGATTGCCGTGCTCGACCGGAATGGCGAGGTGCGTGTGCGTGAGCGCCGTGCGCAAATGCGCGGGCATGTCGTCGGGGCCTTCGGTGTCGTGCTCGTAGCGCTGCGGATCTTCGGGCGCGAGCTGCTCGAAGTAGCGTTCGAGATCGCGGCGTACCGATGGGTCGGCGTTTTCCTGAATGACGAGCGACGCTGAAGTGTGGCGGCAAAAGAGGGTGAGCAAGCCGGTGGCGATGCGCTGTTCGCGCACGAACGCGCGCACCTCATGGCTGATTTCGACGAGCCCGCGCTTGCGCGTGCTCACCGGCAGATGATGGATGGCCTGGCGCATGATCGGTCTCCTTGCTGGCGGCGGCGCGTGGCTGCTGAGCCGTCGCGGCGATTTCAGCCTTCAAGCATAGCGCAGGCGCGGCGGGCGCGCAGACCGCCCCCGCGGCCGGCGCACGATGCTGGTACGATGTCGGCCTTGCCGGGTTCTGCCCCGGCTGACCGCATACGAAGGAGAAAACCGCTTGAACCTCACCCGCTTCGCGAAAGCTCGCCACGCCACCAAGGCGTTCGATCCCGCCCGCAAGATTCCCGCCGCCGTCATCGACGAACTCAAGGAGCTGATCCGCTTCAGCCCCTCGTCGGTGAATTCGCAGCCGTGGCATTTCGTGGTGGCCGAAAGCGACGCTGCGCGTGCCCGCATCGCCAGGGGTATGGAAGGTTTCGCGTACAACGAGCCGAAGGTCACGCGCGCCTCGCACGTGGTGGTGCTGTGCGTGCGCACCGACATGGACGAAGCGCACCTCGCCGAAGTGATCGCGCAGGAAGAAGCGGACGGCCGCTTCGCCAATGCCGAGGCCAAGGCGGGTCAGGAAAAGACGCGCGCGTTCTATGTGAACCTGCATCGCGAGCGCAACGACCTGCCGGCGTGGCTGGAGAAACAGGCGTATCTCGCGCTCGGCACGCTGCTGATCGGCGCGTCGACGCTCGAAATCGACGCCTGCCCGATGGAAGGCTTCGACGCACAGGCGCTCGACGAGGAGCTGGGCCTGCGCGAGCAGGGCCTCACCGCGCTCGTGGTGGTCGGTCTCGGCTACCGCAGCGCCGACGACTTCAACGCGAAGCTGCCGAAGTCGCGTTTGTCCGCAGCTTCGGTATTCACCGATCTCGGTTGATTCGCGCAGGTTTTCGCCGCGCTCGCAGCAAGCGCGGCGATTGACGCGGCCCGAAGCGACGCGGGAGCCGCATCAGGAGCAAGGGTCCATGCAGGGCATCAAACGCCGGATCGTGTACGTCACGCTGTTCGAAGGCATCGCGATCCTGATTACCAGCACGAGCTTCGCCTCGCTCTCGGGCAGCGGCATGAACCGCGCGGGCGCGGCGGCGGTGCTTTCATCGCTGATCGCGGTGGGCTGGAACTTCGTCTACAACCTGCTGTTCGAGCGCTGGGAAGCGCGCCAGACGAAACGCGGCCGCAGTGTCGCGCGCCGTATTGCGCATGCGGTCGGCTTCGAGGGCGGGCTCGTGGTGCTCCTCGTGCCGATGATCGCGCTCACGCTGCAAGTGACGTTGATGGAGGCGTTCGCGATGGATATCGGCCTCTCGGTGTTCTTTCTCGTCTACAACTACGTCTACAACCTGATATTCGATGCCGTGTTCGGCCTGCCGGCCTCCGCCATGCCGGTGACGACGGCTTCGGAACGGGAGCCGCGCGCGTAGCGCAGCTTCTCCCGGTCAGGGGCTCGCGGCGGCGCCTTGCGTCCTGCTCGCTTCCACGTTTGCCGGACCGCTTGCGCTCGCGCCCGCCGCCGCGGCGTCGGAAGCCGGCGTCACCGCACGCGCCGGATCCTGCGCATCGTGCAGTTGCCCGGACCAGCCGCCGCCCAGGTCGCCGATCAGCGAAGCCGTATCGAGCAGCCGCTGCTGATGCACGTTGAGCGCGCTCTGCTGATTGGTCACCTGCGTGGCCAGCGCCGTGGCCACCGTCGTGTAGTCCACCGTGCCTGCCTCGTATTCGTTTTGCGCGATCTGCGCACCGCGGATGGCGTCGCGCACGGCGCCGTCGAGCACGTCGGCCTGCTGCGCGAGGATGCGCAGTCCCGAGAGATCGTTCTCCACCCCCTGGAACGCCGTCAGCACCGTACCGCGATAGTTCGCCACCGCCGCGTCGTAGCTCGCCCGCGCGGCTGCCACCTGGCCGCTGCGCTGGCCGCCGTCGAAGATCGTCTGGGTCGCGCTCGCGCCGAGCGACCACACATAGTTGCTCATGTGCAGCAAGCCCGAAAGCGGCGACTGCGTGAAGCCGTCGAGCGCGGTGAGCGAGATCGTCGGATAGTACGCGGCCACCGCCACGCCGATCGACGCATTGGCCGACGCCATCTGGCGTTCGGCGGTCGCAATGTCGGGCCGCCGCTGCAGCAGCGTGGAGGGCACGCCCGCGGGAATAGTGGGCAGCGCGGGAAGCTGCGTACTGTGCGGGATATCGACCTCTTCGGGGTTGCGGCCCACGAGCACCGCGATGGCGTGCTCGTATTGCGCGCGCGCCACGCCCAGGGCGATCAGGCTCGCACGCGCGGATTCTAGCTGCGTGCGCGCGGAAATCAGGTCGGAAGGCGGCACGGTGCCCGCCTGGTCCTGGTTGGCCACCACGCGCAGAAAGTCCGAGTACGCCTGGACGGTATGCGTGAGCAGGTCGATATCGGCATCGGTGATGCGTAGATCGATCACGGCGTTCGCCAGCGCGATTTGTTCGGAGAGCGTAGCGTTCGCCAGCGTCGCCTCGCTCGCCTGGGCCGTGGCCGACTGTTCCTCGATCTGGCGGCGCACCTGGCCCCAGAGGTCGATGTCCCAGCTCGCGTTCGCTTCGAGCGTGCCGCCGTTGACGATACGCGCGCCGCTCGGCGTGGACGTGATGCTGCTCACGCTGCTGAGCGTGCCCGTGGAGGAGCGCTCGCGCGCGAGCGAGCCGGTGATGCCGATGGTCGGGAAGAGGCTCGCACGCGCGACGCGCACTTCGGCGAGCGCTTGCTGGTAGTTCGCGTAGCTCTGCCGCACGGTCTGGTTCGATACCTGGACGAGCGGTTCCAGTTCATCGAGCAGCGGGTCCTGGAAGGCGGTCCACCATTCGCCCTTGGGGCCCTGGGCAGCTTCGGGCTCGGCCTGGGTCCAGCCGGGCAGTTCTTTCCACGTGGCGGGCACGGTGACCTGCGGCCGGTGGTAGTCCGGCCCGACCATGCAGCCCGCGAGCAGCAGCGCGGCGGTGAGGGGCGCAAGCGGCAACGCGCGCGTGGCAGCGCTTGCGGCGGCGGAGATCAGCATTCGCATGAGCGATGGATTAAGGCGTGTGTTCATCATGATGCGCTCTCATCGGCCTGGCGATTCCACGGCAGGCGCGCGGCCCAGCGCGCGAGGCGGGCGCGCAGGCGGTCGAGGAACAGGTAAATCACCGGCGTGGTGTACAGGGTAAAGACCTGGCTCAGGAGCAGGCCGCCCATCACCGTCACGCCGAGCGGCTGGCGCAGCGAAGCGCCCTGGCCAATGCCGATGGCGAGCGGCAGCGCGCCGAGCACGGCCGCGAAGGTCGTCATCATGATCGGGCGCAGGCGCACCACGGCGGCTTCGTGAATCGCGCGGCGCGCCTCCATGCCTTCGTTGCGCTGCAACTGGATGGCGACGTCGACCATCATGATGCCGTTCTTCTTCACGATACCAATGAGCAGGATAATGCCGATCATCGCGATCACCGAGAACGGCGTGCCGAAGATCAGCATGGCGAGAATCGCGCCAATGCCGGCGGAAGGCAGCGTGGAGAGGATCGTGAGCGGGTGGATGGTGTTTTCGTACAGCACGCCCAGCACGATATAGACCACGGCGAGCGCGGCGAGAATGAGCAGCGGCACGACGCCCATCGATTGCGCGTAGGCCTGCGCCGCGCCCGCGAACGCGCCGTGGATGGAGGCGGGCATGCCGATGTCGCGCTCGGCCTGCTCGATGATCTTGCCGGCCTCGGAAAGCGAGCCGCCCTTGGGCAGATTGAACGAAATCGTGCCCGCCACTTCCGTGCCCTGGTGATTGACCTGCGTGGCCGTATGGCGCGTTTTCCAGTCCATGAGCGCCATGAGCGGCACCATGGTTTCGGCGGCAGTGCTGTCCGCGCTGCCGCTGGAGCTGCCGCCCTTGCTGTTCGCGATCGCGTTGTTCTGCTGGTTGGCCACAGCGTTGGCGTTGCGCTCGTTGGTGTTGCCGTTCGCCGTGGTGGCCGTGGTCACGGCCGTGAAGGGCGTGACGCCCGAGATGACGCTCGACGGCATCTGCGTTTGCGCGGCGCCGCTGGCGTTGCCCGCCGCCGTGCTCAGCCAGATATCCTGGAACGACTGCGGAAACTGCCAGTATTGCGGCGCCACTTCCATCACGACGAAGTACTGGTTGATCGCGTTGTAGATGGTCGAAACGGTGCGCTGGCCGAAGGCGTCGTAGAGCACGTTGTCCACCTGGTTCGGGTCGAACCCGTAGCGCTTGGCGGTCGTGCGCTGCACCGTCATGTAGGCCTCCAGACCGTTTTGCTGCAGGTCCGAGTTCACATCCGACATCTGGCCGCGGTGCTTGTTCAGCTCGTCCACGAGGCGCGGCACCCAGGTGAAGAGGGCGTCCGCGTCGTCGCTCGTGAGCGTGTACTGATACTCGGCCGCCGACTGCCGCCCGCCGATCTGCAGGTCCTGCTGGGCCTGCATGAAAAGCCGTGCGCCCGAAACGGCATTGAGCTTGGGACGCAGGCGGTTCACGACCTCGGTGGCCGAAAGGCGGCGCTCGGAAATCGGCTTCAGTTCGACGAACACGGTGGCCGTGTTGAGCGCGCGGCCGCCCGTGAAGCCCGCCACCGATTGCACGGCCGGATCGGCCTTCACGATGGCCTGCAACTGCGCGAGCTTCTTCTCCATCGCCGTGAACGAAATGCTCTGGTCCGCGATGATCTGCCCGATCAGAATGCCGGTGTCCTGCTCGGGGAAGAACGTGCCGGAAAGCAGCCGCGCAAGAAACACGTTGCCGACCAGCAGCGCGAACAGGATGAAGATCGTGAGCCGCGCATGATTGAGCGCGACGTCGAGCGTGCGCGAGTAGAACTGCTTGAAGCGCTCGAACTGCGCGTCGATCCACACGGCCGCGCGCGAGGGCTTGCGATGCAGCGCCTCGCGCTTGAGTACATAGGCGCACATCGTGGGCGTGACGGTGAGCGAGATCACGAGCGAGATGAGGATCGCGATGGAGAGCGTCATCGCGAACTCGTGAAAGAGCAGGCCCACGATGCCGGGCATGAGCAGAATCGGCAGGAACACGGCGATGAGCGAAAGGCTCATCGACAGCACCGTGAAGCCCACTTCGCCCGCGCCTTTGAGCGCCGCTTCCTTCGGCTCCATGCCGGCCTCGATGTGGCGCACGATGTTCTCGAGCACCACCACGGCGTCGTCCACCACGAAGCCCGTGCCGATGGTGAGCGCCATGAGCGAGAGATTGTCGATGCTGTAGCCGAGCAGGTACATGGGCCCGAACGTGCCCACGATGGAAAGCGGCAGCGCCACGGCGGGGATGAGCGTGGCGCGCGGCGAGAGCAGGAACACAAACACCACGCCGATCACGAGCAGCACGGCGATGAAGAGGGTGCGCTCGGTGTCGGCCACGGAGGCGCGCACGGATTCGGAGCGGTCGATCGCCACGTCCACCTTGATCGTGGCGGGCAGCGCGGCCTCGATGGAGGGCAGGCGAGCGCGGATCTGCTGCACCGTCTTCACGACGTTGCTGCCGGGCATCGGATAGACGATCACGAGCACGGACGACTTGCCGTTGTAGAGGCCCGCGTTGCGGATGTTTTCGTTGGAGTCGATGACGGAAGCCACGTCTCGCAGCAACACGGGCGAGCCGTTGCGGTAGGCGATCACGACGTCGCGAAACGGCGCGGCCTTGCTGATCTGGTCGTTCGAGAGCACCGTGTAGCGCTGGTTGCCCTGGTCGATATGGCCTTTCGCGCTGTTCGCGTTGGCCGCGCCGATCGACGCGCGCACGTCTTCGAGGCCGATGCCGTAGCTGTTGAGTTTGCCCGGCTCCAGCTCCACGCGCACCGAGGGCAGCGCGCCGCCGCCCAGCGTGATCTGGCCCACGCCGTCCACCTGCGAGAGCTGCTGCTGGATGACCGAATCGGCGGAATCGTAGAGCTGGGCCTTGGTGAGCGTTTCCGAGGTGAGCGCGAGCACCATGATCGGCGCGCTCGCGGGGTTGTACTGGCGGTAGGTCGGGTTGCTGCGCAGCGTGGTGGGCAGATCGGCGCGCGCGGCCTGGATAGCGGCTTCCACGTCGCGCGCCGCGCCGTTGATGTCGCGGTTCAGGCCGAACACCACCACGATGAGTGACGAGCCCGTATTGCTGATCGAAGTGAGCTGGCTGACATCGGCGATGGTGCCGAGCCGGCGCTCCAGCGGCTCGGCCACGGTGGACGCCATGATGTCCGGGCTCGCGCCCGCCATATTGGCCTGCACCACGATCACCGGGTAGGCGATGTTGGGCAGCGGCGCGACCGGCAGCCGAAGAAAGGCGAGCGTCCCCGAAATGAGGATCGCGATCGCGAGGAGTGATGTCGCGACCGGCCTCCGGATGAAGAGCGCCGAGAGGTTCACGGCGTACCCTCGGGCGCGGGTGGCGCGCCGTTGCCGGAACTGCCGTCCGCGTCGCCGTCTGCGTGGCTTTCAGGCTTGCGCTTGCGGCCGAAGCGTTCGGCCAGCCGGTCGAAGAACAGATAGATCACGGGCGTCGTGAAGAGCGTGAGCATCTGCGAAAGCGTGAGGCCGCCGATGATCGCAAGACCCAGCGGGCGGCGCAGTTCAGAGCCCGTGCCGCTGCCGAGCAGCATGGGCAGCGCGCCGAGCATGGCCGCGAGCGTGGTCATGAGAATCGGCCGGAAACGCAGCAGCGACGCTTCGAAAATCGCCTCGCGCGGCGGCTTGCCGTGCACGCGCTCGGCTTCGAGCGCGAAGTCCACCATCATGATGGCGTTCTTCTTGACGATGCCGATCAGCAGCACGATGCCGATGATGCCGATCACGTCCAGGTCCTTGCCCGCGATCATCAGCGCAAGCAGCGCGCCAATGCCGGCCGAAGGCAGCGTCGAAAGAATCGTGACCGGGTGCACGTAGCTCTCGTACAGCACGCCCAGCACGATATACACGGCCACGAGTGCCGCGATCAGCAGATACACCTCGCTGGCAAGCGAATCTTCGAACGCCTGCGCCGCGCCCTGGAACGACGACGTGATCGAGGGCGGCAGGTTGACGGCGGCCTCGGCCTTGCGCACGTCGCGCACGGCGGCGGACAGCGACGCGCCATCGGCGAGATTGAACGAGATCGTGACCGAAGGGAACTGCGCAAGGTGGCTGATCATGAGCGGCGAGCGCGTGATGCTGATCTTCGCAATGCCCTTGAGCGGTACCTGGCCTTCGCTGCTCGTCTGGCTCGGCAGATACAGGTCGCCGAGCGATTCGACCGTGGGCAGCGCCTCGGGCTTCGCCACCAGAATCACGCGGTACTGGTCCGACTGCTGGAAGATGGTCGAAACGATGCGCTGGCCCAGCGCGTCGTAGAGCGCGTTGTCGATGGTCGCCGCCGTGATGCCGTAGCGCGCCGCGAGCTGGCGGTTCACTTCGACGTTCACGGAAAGGCCATCCGTGTTCAGATCGCTCGTCACGTCGCGGATCGACGGGATCTGCTTCATGCGCGCGATGAGCGAGGGCACGTACTGGTCGAACGCGTCCTGGCTCGGCCCGCGCAACACGAAGTTGTACTGGTTGCGCGAGACCGTGGTGTCGAGCGTGAGGTCCTGCTCCGGCTGAATGTAGAGGCGCACGCCCGCCACCTTCGCGACCGACTGCTGAATGCGCCGCCCGATTTCGTCGGCGGTTTCGGAGCGGTCGTCGTGCGGCTTCAGGTTGATGAGGAAGCGCCCGTTGTTGAGCGTGTTGTTGATACCGTCGATGCCCACGTACGAGGTGAGCGAAACGACATCGGGGTCCTTGAGAATTTCCTCGGCCAGCGCCGACTGGCGCCGCACCATCGCCTGGTAGGAGATGGAATTGTCGGCCACGCTGATGCCTTGCAGCACGCCCACGTCCTGCACCGGGAACAGACCCTTCGGAATCACGACATACAGCAGCCCCGTGAGCACCACCGTCACCACGAACACGACGAGCGTGAGCGTCTGGTGGTCGAGCACCCAGCGCAGGCCGCGCTCGTAGGCGTTGAGCGTCTTGTTGAACAGCCCTTCGCTGATGCGCTCGAAGCGGCTCGGGTGGCGCTCGGCCTGGGCGCGCAGGATGCGCGCGCACATCATCGGCACGACGGTGAGCGAGACCACGGCCGACAGCACGATGGTCACCGCGAGCGTGACGGCGAATTCGCTGAAGAGGCGTCCGATTACGCCGCCCATGAAGAGCAGCGGAATCAGCACGGCGATGAGCGAGATCGTCAGCGAAAGAATCGTGAAACCGATCTGGCCAGCGCCTTTTAACGCCGCCTGCAAGGGTTTGTCGCCTTCCTCGAGGTAACGCACGATGTTTTCGATCATCACGATCGAGTCGTCCACCACGAAGCCCGTGGCGATGATGAGCGCCATGAGCGAGAGGTTGTCGATCGAGTAGCCCAGCTCGTACATGATCGCGAGCGTGCCGATCAGCGAGACCGGCACCGAGATGCTCGGAATGATGGTGGCGGGCAGATTGCGCAGGAACACGAAGATCACGGCCACCACGAGCGCCACGGCGAGCACGAGTTCGAAGGCCGCGTCGCTCACCGAAGCGCGGATCACGCCCACGCTGTTCGACACCACCGTGACCTGCATGCCCGCGGGCAGCGCCGCTTCGAGCTGCGGCAACTGCTGCATGATCTGGTTGACGGTGGCGATTACGTTCGCACCCGGCTGGCGCTGCACGTTCAGCACGATGGCAGGCGCCTTGTTGTACCAGGCGCCGCGCTCCACGTCCTGCGCGGCCGTGGACACGCGAGCCACGTCGCGCATGAAGACGGGCGAGCCGTTCTGATAGGCGATGACGGTGTCTTCGTAGTCCTTCGGGTCCGAGATCTGGTCGTTCGAATTGATCGTGTAGTTCAGTTCGGGGCCGTCGAAATTGCCCTTCGGGTTGCTCACGTTCACGTTGGCGAGCAGCGTGCGCAGGTCGTCGAGATTCAGGCCGTAGGCGGCGAGCTTATGCGGGTCGGCCTCCACGCGCACGGCGGGCACGTTGCCGCCCGCGGTGGTCACGAGGCCCACGCCCGGCACTTCGGAAATCTTCGTGGCGAGACGGTTGTTGGCCGCGTCCTGCAACTGCGTGAGCGACATCGACTTCGACGTGACCGCGAGCGTGAGGATCGGCTGGTCGGCCGGATTCACCTTGGCGTAGGTCGGCGGCGCAGGCAGGCCGCTCGGCAGGAAGCTGTTGGCCGCGTTGATGGCCTGCTGCACGTTCTGCTCGGCCACGTCGAGGCTCAGCGAGAGGTCGAACTGCAGCGTGATGACCGAGGCGCCCTCGGAGCTGTACGAGATCATCTGCTGCAGGCCCGGGATTTCGCCGAGCTGCACTTCGAGCGGCGCCGTGACCGTGGTCGCCATCACGTTCGGGCTCGCGCCCGGATAGAAGGTCTGCACCTGGATGGTGGGATAGTCCACCGCGGGCAGCGAGGAAACCGGCAGGAACTTCATCGCGACGAGGCCGATCAGCACCATCGCGATCATCAGGAGCGAAGTCGCGACCGGCCGCAGGATGAAGAGACGCGAAATATTCATCGGCGCTGGGTCCGGGGCTCAACCCGCTTGCGAGGCCGCGGCGCTCGCGTCGGAGGCGTTCGGCGCCGTGGCGCCGGGTTCGCTGGCCGCGCCCGGGGCGCTGCCATGGTGCGGTGCACTCGCCGCGCCTGCGTGCGTGGCGGGCCTCGGCCCCGCCGGCTGGATCTTCGCGCCGTCGTTGAGGCGGTCGAGGCCGTCGGTCACGACATGCTGACCCTGCTGCAAGCCCGCCGAGATCACCGTGTAGCGGCCATCGCTCGGGCCGAGCGTGACCTTGTGGACCGACACGGTGTTGTCGGCGTTCACGAGGTACACGTAGTCGCCCGGCGCGCCGGTCTGCACGGCGGGCGTCGGCACGAGCACGGCGTTCTGCAGCGTGTCGACGAGCAGCCTCACGTTGACGAACTCGTTCGGAAAGAGCGCCTCGTTGTCGTTGGGCACGCTCGCGCGCAGCGTGACCGTACCGGTGGCCGTGGCCATCTGGTTGCTGAGCGCGAAGAGCGTGCCGGTGGCGATCTGGCGCGTGTTGTCGCTGCTGAAGACGGTGATCGGCAGTTGCGCGCCGGCGTTGACGCGATCGAGCACGCTGCCGAGCGAGGTTTGCGGGATGGCGAACTGCACGGTGGTGGGCTTGATCGTCGTGATGACGGCAATGCCCGTGGAGCTGGACGACGTCACGTAGTTGCCCGGATCGACGAGCCGCAGGCCCACGCGTCCCGACACCGGCGCCGTGATGCGGCAATAGATCAGATCGAGCTCGAACAGCCTGACGTTCGCCTTGTCGGCCTGCACGGCGGCTTCATACTGCTTGACGAGGAACTGCTGGTCGCTATAGGTCTGCGCCGCGATCGACTGCTTTGCGTTCAACTGCGTATAACGCGCGAGGTCGGCGCGCGCCTGCGCCAGCAGGGCCTGGTCCTTGGCGAGCTGCGCAAGCGCCTGCTCCTTGCTGATCTCGTACTGGCGCGGGTCGATCTGGGCGAGGAACTGCCCCTTCACGACGTCCTGGCCTTCCTTGTAGCCCACTTCGGTGAGGTAGCCGCTGATTTGCGGCAGAACCGTGACAGTCGCGACAGGCGTGACGGTGCCGAGCGCATTGAGCGTCACGGGCATGGGCCCGAGCGTGGCGGCGGCCACGGTCACGACCTGCGGCGCCGCGCCATGCTCCGTCTTCTTGTTGCGCATGATGTGCACGATCACGAGCACGATCAGCAGGATCACGACGATGGCGAGAATGAGCGGGCCGAGCCGGCGGCGCTTCGGTGCCTGCGGGGGAGGGGCGGGCGGCGGTGGCG
>NZ_SMOD01000140.1 GCF_004353905.1 Paraburkholderia guartelaensis
ACGCCGGATGGAACCCCTACGTCCCGGTGGCCGAGCGCAGAAAGCAGGCGCAACAGCTGGTTGCGAGAGCGATCAAGGCTGGCAAGTCGCTGTCGCCCATCGCGCCCTATCGTGGGGCTATTGCGAAGACCTTCTGGGGCAAGGCATGGTGCGATAACCTGGAGCACTACAGCGACTACGCCAGTCGCCTGCCACGCGGTCGCACCTATGTGCGCAATGGTTCGGTGATCGATCTGCAGATTTCGACGGGCAGGATCCGTGCACAGGTCATGGGGTCCAGCCTGTACGAGATCGAAATCGATGTCACAGCCTGCCTGGAGAAACAGTGGCGGGCGTTGAGTGCCGAGTGCGCGTCGTCGCACCGAACAGATCCGCACCCTCCAGAACACGACCTTCACGCACACGGCGCTCAAACATAGGCGACAGCGTCGCCTCAATGGACGCCCACGGCATGCGCGAGGCCAACACCGCCAGTGGGTGACGAAGATCGATCATCGTGTCCAGACGGCTGCGGAAAAAGTCGGGCGTGCTCATCGGCGTGGCTCGCAAACTTCCAGAAAATCGATCAGATGAATATCGTTTCTGGGAGTTCGCCAATTCTCGATCTCCCTCCAGCGTCTTGCTGCGCCTACGCGGCTACCCTATGCAGGACCGACTATTTAGACCCGACTATCTATCTATAACCGAGACCGTCGTACGCTTCGCAGCAGTTGGTCACCTGCGGCCACAGTGCTTCAGGGCGAACTTGGTATTGCGTTTACCGGCCGAATCCATCGGTTGGACACGAGCGCACGATGACGATACTTCATGTCCTCATATCAGCTCGATCAACCCTGTTTTATCAACTCTCAAATGATAGTACTGCCCTGATTCAACTAACATGGGTTCTGGCAACGGATGAAAAGCGGCGGTCCAATGACTAATCGGCCCTCTTGAGGTAACAAGAAACTTGCCAAAATAGGCATCGAAGTATGACGTCATTCCGTGACAAAGCCCAGATCTGTATGTAAAAATTTGGTTCGTCAGTAAAAACTATGGGCGCTCGGAGGCTCGGGTAGTTTTCCAAGTGCATGATAAAGCGCGATTTCTGTCGCCTTGAAGGTTCGGAAACCGTACGCTTTTCTCATAGTCACTTTTGCCTTATTGTTCAAGCCCTCGACCACCCCGCTGGAGAACTGTCTTCTTGCCCGGAAATAGTTGAGAATCAGCTCTCGGTGCGAGCGCACCGTGCGGGCAAACTTCTTCATTGGCTCGATACGTGAGCGCATGACGTCAGTACACCATTGATCAATGAACTTGCCGGCCCATGTGGGCGAGCTGTATTCCCAGAGTTGCTGGAACTGCTCCTTGAGCAGCCAGGCCCGTACGGAGCGCAGGTTGTACTGAACCAGCTCACGCAGGCGAACGCGTTGCTGGAAGTGTCTGAATTTTTGTGTGCAAGGCAGATAAAAACCTGCCGTCTGGCAGGTCATCAATTGCATTCTACAAATGATTCCTGGTGAAGCGATCCTCGTAGAGGATCGCGAACTGGTTCATCGCGGCTTTCCAGTCATGTGCGGCACGGCTCCAGTCAGCCGTGATATTGCGCAAGGCCAGCCACAGCAGTTTGGTCGCGGCCTCGTCCGTGGGGAAGTGCCCACGCGTCTTGACGATCTTGCGTAGCTGGGCGTTCACGCTTTCAATGGCGTTGGTCGTGTAGATCACTTTGCGC
>NZ_SMOD01000141.1 GCF_004353905.1 Paraburkholderia guartelaensis
TTGTAGTGGCTAAGTAGAAATGTCCGCTTTTGGCCAAGTTCAAATGTCCGCTTTCGAGTTGCCCGTAGCCTGACCGGCCGCTGGAGGTCCAGCGCCGGAGCTGCGATGGCTGCAACAGAACGGATAACCATGACGATGTGCGAGCTGGACAGATTCAAGGTCATTGAGGACGTGGTGGACGGCAGGCTTACGCCAACGCGCGCCGCGGAACGTCTCGGGCTGACGACCCGGCAGATCCGGCGGCTGGTGGCGCGACTCCGCGAGCATGGGCCGCAAGGCCTCGTGTCACGCAAGCGTTCGAGGCCCAGCAACAACCGGCTGGATGCCGCAACAGCCAACCGGGCACTGTCGATCATCCGCGAGCGCTACGCCGATTTCGGGCCGACGCTGGCGTGCGAGAAGCTGTGGGAATGCCACGGCATCCGGCTGGCGAAGGAATCCGTACGCAGGCTGATGATGGATGCTGGACTGTGGGTGCCACGCCGGCAGCGACCGCCGAAGGTCTACCAGCCACGTGCGCGGCGTGCCTGCCTGGGCGAACTCATCCAGATCGACGGCAGCGATCATCGCTGGTTTGAGGAGCGCGCGCCGGCCTGCACGCTGCTGGTGTACGTGGACGATGCGACGAGCCGCCTGATGCACCTGCACTTCACGGCCACGGAGTCGACCTTTAGCTACTTCGAGGCGACGCGTGCCTATATCGAGCACCACGGCAAGCCAGGCGCGCTGTACAGCGACAAGGCAAGCGTGTTCCGCAATGTGTCGCCTGGCAAGACTGGCAACCGCGTGACGCCATTCGGCCGTGCAATGTACGAACTGAACATCGATACGTTCTGCGCCAACAGCAGTTCAGCCAAGGGACGTGTGGAGCGGGCACACCTGACGCTGCAGGACCGTCTCGTGAAGGAGATGCGCTTGCGTGGCATCAGCACGCTGGCCGAAGCCAATGCCTGGGCGCCCTCCTTCATGGCATCGTACAACGCGCGCTTTGCAAGGCCACCCAGGAGCGACTTCGACGCGCACCGCCCACTACGGGAGGATGAGAGCCTTGACACGGTGCTCACGTGGCGCGAGCCGCGGAAAGTGACGAAGGCGCTCACGGTGCAGTACGACCGGGTGATGTACCTGCTCGAGGACACGCCGGAGAACCGCAAACTGATCGACCGGTATATCGAGGTGTGGGAGTATCCGGACGGGCGCATTGAACTGCGCGCGCACGGACGTATGCTGCCGTGCAGGCAGTATGACCGGCTGGCCGAGATCGATCAGGGCGCGGTCATCGAGCACAAACGCCTGAGTCACGTGTTGCAGGTCGCGCAGGCACTGCAGGCACAACGCGATAACAGCCGGATCGGCAAGGCGCCCTCGCGGACCCACCGCGGCGACTCGACCCGAACCAGGCGCAACGAACACGAACCGGGCAAGAAGAAACAACGCGAGTTCACGCAGGCGGATGTCGAGCAGGCGATCACGGATCTTGCCCAGCGTAGACAGGTGCAGCAATCGCCCCAAAAACCTGGCCGGCGGTCTGCAGGCAGCAGTGGAACTGACGCAGACACCCTTCCCGCTCAGGATCCGTCCTTCGATACCGTACAGGCTTCAGACGCATGAAAGACGAATCCTGAACCTGCTAAACCCGGACATTTGAACTTGGCCGGGAAGCGGACATCTGTATCTGGCCATGACAT
>NZ_SMOD01000142.1 GCF_004353905.1 Paraburkholderia guartelaensis
TTCAGATACTATGAGGGACAGCCCGCGTAAGCCCCCAGGAGTAAAACGGTTTGTCTGGACCGTTTCCCGGAAGGAGCACGCAAATGGACGCACCCGAGAGAACCCTGCACGCACAGGACACCGCGATCACCTGCAGGCTGTTTGTCGCCTTTGAATTGGGCGAAAAGAACTGGAAGCTGTCACTCGGTGATGGCGTACGTGCTCCCAGCCGTTGCACGGTAGCGGCCGGCGACACCGCTTCCGTCCTGACCGCTATCGCGAAAGCCAAAGCTCGCTGTCATCTGCACCCTGACACCTTGGTGGTGAGCTGCTATGAGGCGGGCCGCGACGGCTTCTGGTTGCACCGTTGGCTAAGCGTACAAGGGATTGTCAGTCTCGTCGTCGACTCGGCAAGTATTGAGGTGAACCGACGCTCACGACGTGCGAAGACCGACCGTCTTGACGCCGACAAGCTGCTTTCCATGCTGATGCGCTACTACGCTGGCGAACGTMGGGTCTGGGCAGTCGCGCGAGTCCCAAGCGCACAGCAGGAAGATGAACGTCGCGTGCATCGTGAACTCGAGCGCCTGCGACACGAGCGCACCGCTCACATCAATCGGATCCGTTCGCTTCTGGTGCTGCACAACCTGCGCGTAGAGCGCGTAGGCGGTCGTAACTGGGCCCGCTGGTGGGCCGGGCACGCYCAGCAGTTGCTCCCCGCCCTGCGTGCCGAAATCGAGCGTGAATTTGAGCGACTCTCACTTGTGATCCACCAAATCAAGACGCTTGAGGGATTTCAGGAGCAGCAAGTCCGCGGCGGCGCGCAACCCTCAATTGCGGCGTTAGCGCGCCTGACCGGTGTCGGTACCGGAAGTGCATGGACTCTGCTCAAGGAGTTGTTTGGTTGGCGCAAGTTTCACAACCGTCGAGAGCTTGCCGCCTGCCTGGGCCTTGCGCCCACGCCATATAGCAGCGGGACCAGCGAAATAGAACAAGGCATCAGCAAGGCCGGCAACAGGCGCTGTCGCTGGCTCATGGTCGAACTCGCATGGTGCTGGCTACGCCACCAGCCCGCAAGCAAACTGAGCCAATGGTTCCATAAACGATTTGCTGGCGCAGGAAAGCGTGCCCGACGTATCGGCATTATTGCACTAGCTCGTCGTCTCGCGATCGCGCTATGGCGGTATGCGGAGCATGGTGAGATTCCGATTGGAGCAACCCTCAAGGCAGACCGCAGTGTGGTTGCGACCTGAACCATCTGCGTCGACAGACGGCACGAGTCTCAAGGTTTGCGCGCCCGTGAAATAGCAGGATTGCCCGAAAGGCAATCGTCCTTCAGATGGGGCGCGTCCGAACGGAGCGCTGCCCGCGTTAGCGCATGCGGTATAGGGTGACCGGCCGTGGTGCCGGCACGGATAGAAGTTAGATCGGGCATACGCCCGACATCGAGCGCTCCGAACCAAAGACTATTGACGTGTTGAGCAGGAGGGAAAGAAAGCCGATAACCACTTGTTGACGCACACGAGTTATCCACCGCCTGCCGGCGTCGTGGCCACATGAGGAGACCCCGCCGGCAGGCCGAGGATAACTCGTGGAGTCCAAAGAGAGAATCTGGCGATCAAAATCGCTATCGAGGGGGCTTGACTTCGAATACCYCATAGAAGCTATTTCGAGGC
>NZ_SMOD01000143.1 GCF_004353905.1 Paraburkholderia guartelaensis
GGCCGAGGCTGTGTAAAAACGCCGGTTCGAGCCGCGAGCATCGGAGCGAACGCGTTCACCCAGCGCTGAGATCGAACGACGGGGCTGATTGCACCGAGCCATTCGAAGCGTCGATGCGTGAGATCACGCGCCGGCCAGCTTCATGGCCCGCATTGCTTTCGCGAATCCCAGTATCCCGATGACGCGCTTGAGGTTGTACGCCAGTACATGCAAGTTCATTTCGGTGGCGACGTGACCAAGTCTTCGCATCAGGAAGTGCGTCGACCCCATCCAGTGCTTGAGCGTACCGAACACGTGTTCCACTGTTCGGCGTCGTATCGTCATCGCGTCGAGTTGACGATCCAGACGCTGCTGCATCTGCTCAAGTACCGCTTCGTGCTCCCACCGGCGAATGCGGCGGTACGGAGCCGGGGTGCACTGGCTCCTGATCGGGCAGTGCGGACATGCGCTGCTCCAGTAGGTACGCAGTTTCAAGAGATTGGCGCTCTCAACCGAGGTGTATCGGTATATCGCCCGTTGCCCCGCCGGACACAGGTACTGGTCATCGCTGGCGATATAGATGAAGTCGCCCCGGTCGAACCGCCCGTCAGCCTTTGCACCTGAGGTTTGCGATTTGGGCACCAGTGCCTCAATGTCGGCGTCATCGCAAGCCTTGATTTCCGGTGCGCTGAAGTATCCCCGGTCTGCCAGTGCCTGGAGCTTGTTCTTGCCCATGGCTTCGCGCGCCGCTTTGGCCATCGGGCTCAACTGCGCCCGGTCACTGCCGACGTTCGTGACTTCATGAGTCACGATGAGATGATGTTTGGTGTCGACTGCGACCTGAACGTTATAGCCGACCACCCCGGTGCCTTTCGCCTGCGAGATCATCGAGCGTGAATCAGGATCGGTCAGCGAGATCTGTTTCTCGGGTAGGTCTTTCAACAGTTCTGCGGCACGATCCAGATCCCGCATCTGCTCGCGCAGCGTGTCGATCTTCTCCCGTAGCCGCTCCGTCTTCGCCTCCACCTCAGCTGGTTGCGTACGGTCTGCTGTCTCCAGTGCCTCCAGGTAGCGCTGGATGCTTTGTTCAATCTGCTCCTGGCGTCTGTCGATCTTGTTGGGCGTGAAGTTACTGTCGCGGCTGTTGACCGCCTTGAACTTGCTGCTGTCGATAGCCACGACCGCTTCCGTGAACAGCTTCAGGTTGCGGCAGATCATCACGAAGCGCCGGCACACGTTGCGGATGCCTTCACCATTGCTACGTCTGAACTCGGCAATAGTCTTGAAGTCGGGAGCGAGCCGGCCAATCAGCCACATCAGTTCGACATTGCGCTGGCACTCCCTTTCCAGACGACGGCTCGATTGCACGCGATTGAGATAGCCGTAGATGTAGATCTTGAGTAGCACTGCCGGGTGGTAAGACGGCCGGCCTGTGGTCGCAGGCGTGGCCCCTTCAAATCCCAAAGAAGCCAGATCGAGTTCTTCAACGAATGCGTCGACGATTCTGACCGGATTGTCTTCTGCGATGAAGTCCTCGAGACATTCCGGCAGCAGCGTCGCCTGATTGCGGTCCGCACCTTCGACAAATCGCCCCATCTTCGCCTCTCGCAACAACGGGTTGATTCAGTCTAGGCGATCGATGCGTTTTTACACAGCCTCGGCC
>NZ_SMOD01000144.1 GCF_004353905.1 Paraburkholderia guartelaensis
GGCCGAGGCCGTGTGAAAACGCATGGATCGCCTAAACTGAATCAACGCATGGTTACCGGGTGATTCATGAAGCGATTCGTTGAAGGCGATGACCGCAAGCAGGTCGCATTACTTCCCGAATGCGTCGATGACTACATCGGGCAGGACAATCCGGTCCGGGTCATCGATGCCTTCGTCGATGAATTAGATCTTGCGGAACTTGGTTTCAACGGTACCACGCCAGCAGCCACGGGTCGTCCGTCCTACCATCCGGGCGTGATGCTCAAGATCTACGTCTATGGATATCTGAACAGGGTGCCATCTAGCAGGCGTCTCGAGCGCGAATGCCAACGGAACGTCGAGGTGATGTGGTTGACGGGGCGTCTGACGCCGGACTTCAAGACGATCGCCGACTTTCGCCGCGACAACGGCCCGGCCATTCGCAATGTATGCCGTCGCTTCGTCGAACTGTGTCGCGGATTGAAACTGTTATGCAGCGACATGGTGGCTATTGACGGCAGCAAGTTCAAGGCTGTAAACAGCCGTGACAGGAACTACACAGAAGGCAAGATCGACAAGCGTCAGCAGCAGATTGAGGAAAGTGTTCAGCGATATCTCGACATGATTGAAACCGCAGACCGGACCAGTCCGACGGGTTTCGATGCGAGGACTGAACGGCTGTATGAGAAGATCGCAATCTTGCGCGAGCAGATGCGTGAGCTCAAGCGAATCAAAAAGCAACTGAAGAAAGAACCGGACAGACAGTTGTCGCTTACCGATCCGGACTCCCGTTCCATGACGAGTGGTGGCAAAAGAACCGGAACGGTTGGTTATAACGTTCAGGTCGCCGTAGATACAAAGCATCATCTGATCGTCGAACACGACGTAACGAATGTCGGAGGTGACCACGGACAACTCGGCCGGATCGCTGCGTCGGCGAAGAAAGCGATGGGCAAGCCCAAACTGAAGGTGCTGGCTGACCGGGGCTACTTCAGCGGTCCGGATATCCGCACATGCGAGCTGACCGGGATCACGCCGTATGTCCCGAAACCCCTCACTTCAGCGTCAAGGAAGAAAGGACTCTTTACCAAGCGCGACTTTGTTTACGTTCCAGGGAAAGACGAATATCGATGCCCCGCCGGCGAGCGCGCAATCCGTCGATTCACGACCGTGGAACACGGAATGACGCTGCAGGTGTACTGGCCGAGCGCCTGCCCGCGTTGCCCGCTCAAGGAACGATGTTCGCCCAGCGACTACCGCCGAATTCGACGATGGGAGCACGAACATATACTTGATGCCATGCAGCGTCGACTAGACCGCAAGCCTGACGCAATGACCATCCGCAGAAGCACTGTTGAGCACGTCTTCGGCACGCTAAAGCACTGGATGGGGGCCACACACTTCCTGACCAGGACGCTTGGACGGGTGAGTACCGAAATGAGTCTTCAAGTGTTGGCCTACAACCTGAAGCGCGTCATCAAGATACTTGGGGCTGGCAGGGCAATAAATGCGATGAAGCTGGTCGGAACGTAAGGCCCGGAGGGGCTTTTTACGCTCGAAATCCTACGTTAAGTTGGGCCGGAGTTCTCAAGCTTGATTGGTCGGGCTGGCGAGCTCGACTCCGGGGCAAAGAAAACAGTTTCCACACGGCCTCGGCC
>NZ_SMOD01000145.1 GCF_004353905.1 Paraburkholderia guartelaensis
TTCCTCCAGCTGGTTACGGCGCAACGCTGTCGTCAATTGCATCAGCAGATCGGCCGCAGTGATGAAGCGAGTGCGAAACCCGGCCTGCGTTGCACGATATCCAAGCGCGACAGCAAGATGGGTTTTACCAACGCCGCTGGGTCCAAGGAGCACGACATTCTCGGCACGCTCCACAAAGGCAAGACTGCCGAGTTCGAGAACCAGTGCTTTCGGTACGCCGAGCGCGAATTCGAAGTCGAATTCATCAAGCGTCTTGATTGCCGGGAAGCCAGCCAGACGCGTCAGCATCCGGCGCATTCGTTCCGCGCGTGCCATGGCTTCATCCTTCAAGGCCTGTTCGAGGAAGTCGAGATAGCCGAGCTCGCGCTTCGCGGCCATCTGGCCGAGGTGTGCAATCTGTGTCGGCAAGTGCAGCAGGTTGAGCTGCTTGCACAACACAGTCAGTCGTTCGAGCTGTGGCGTCATGCGCTTACCTCCTGTGCGCGGCTGAACGCGTCGTAGACCGACAACGGGTGCTGCAACGGTTTGTTCCACTCGGGGCTTGCGTACCGTGATGCTGGTTTCGGCTGCTGATGTGGCGTCGCGCCCGTTCTAACCGATCGTCCCACGTAGGGCGCCGGTAGTGGAAGAAGATGCGGCCGCTCCTCAAGCAACACTTCGGCCGGAACCCGTTTGGTAGTGCCGTGCACACGGACGTTGGCGACGTCGCGCAACCACAGTCTGACGCGCTCATTGCACAGGCCGCAGTCGGCTGTGAGCCCAGCTTGTTTGAGCATTGAAACCAACGGGACCCAGAAGCTGTAGCGCAGATATCCGTTCATACGCTCGACCTTGCCCTTCGTCTTCGCGCGGTATGGCTTGCACACCCGGGGCACAAACCCATGGTGTTTGGCGAAGTCAGCGAACCCCGGATGATATCGGTGCTGCTTCTTGCCATAGGCATCGCGTTTCAGAATCACCGTCTTCATGTTGTCGTACACGATCTCTCTGGTGACGCCGCCAAATGCCTCGAATGCCCGCGCATGACAAGCCAGCAGCGTTTCGATACGCATGTCGGTGACAAACTCCGCGTAGCTGACGCGGCTGTAGCCCAATGTCGCAACGAACGCCGCGAGCATGCCGAGTTTGTGCCCCGGCTTACGAAACTCGATCCAGTCCATCTGCATCTGGTGGCCCGGCTCAGTCTCGAATCTGACCACCGGGTCGGGGCGTGCAGCGGGGCGAAGCTTCTGCAAATACTCCTGCACCCGGCGCAACCCTCCCTTATAGCCGCGTTCCTCGATCTCCCGCTTGAGCACCGTCGCCGGAATCCAGTCTGGCTTCGCCGCTTCCACGCGGCCCTGCAGATACGTCTTGAACGGCGCAAGTTTGCCCGGTACCGGCTGACGGGCCTTGCGTTGCGGCGGACCCGATTTCAGATACTTCCTGACTGTGTTAACTGCCATGCCGGTCTCGACTGCGATGTCCCGGAGGCTGTTTCCCTGGCGACGCAGAATCTCGATTTCCATGTACTCCTCGTAGCTGATCACGGGCCGCCCAAAAGGAGCAACCCTACAACGAGGTGTATCAATTCCTAACTGCGTTGCCGTATCAATTTACAACTGCGCGCGACA
>NZ_SMOD01000146.1 GCF_004353905.1 Paraburkholderia guartelaensis
GTCCCAAGGGTATGGCTGTTCGCCATTTAAAGAGGTACGTGAGCTGGGTTGAAAACGTCGTGAGACAGTTTGGTCCCTATCTGCCGTGGGCGCTGGAAGTTTGAGTGGGCCGGCGCCTAGTACGAGAGGACCGGAGTGGACGAACCTCTGGTGTACCGGTTGTGACGCCAGTCGCATCGCCGGGTAGCTATGTTCGGAAGAGATAACCGCTGAAAGCATCTAAGCGGGAAACTCGCCTCAAGATGAGACTTCCCCGGGGACTAGATCCCCTTGAAGGGTCGTTCGAGACCAGGACGTTGATAGGTCAGGTGTGGAAGCGCAGTAATGCGTTAAGCTAACTGATACTAATTGCCCGTAAGGCTTGATCCTATAACAGGTGTGCCTCCCTCCGGCTGTGGAGAGAAGGACGCACAGGTTGAGCGATCGCGTGTTGTGCCTGAAACAACACAACCCCAATTCAGCAACACCTCTTTACGCTTCTTCCCGATTGGCTGTGGCGCAGCACCCTGCGACGCAGCAACCCGTCATGCCTGATGACCATAGCGAGCTGGTCCCACCCCTTCCCATCCCGAACAGGACCGTGAAACAGCTCCACGCCGATGATAGTGCGGATTGCCCGTGTGAAAGTAGGTAATCGTCAGGCTCCTTAACAAGCGAGACCCCGGCCCTAAAAAGCCGGGGTTTTTGCTTTTCCGCTCTCCCTATAAGTGAGAGCGTTGTGGGATCGACGCCGAACAAAGTGCTTGACACGATTCGGATGTTCCCCCATAATCATCAGTTCTCTGCGGAGGGGTGCCCGAGTGGCTAAAGGGGGCAGACTGTAAATCTGTTGGCTTACGCCTACGTTGGTTCGAATCCAACCTCCTCCACCAGAATTCAGCTGTAGCAGTGATGGGCCGGTAAAGATTGCGCTAGCAGTTGCGCGATCGAAATGGCCGGCGAACCTCGCGGGTGTAGCTCAATGGTAGAGCAGAAGCCTTCCAAGCTTACGACGAGGGTTCGATTCCCTTCACCCGCTCCAGCGAAGCATTAAAGCGGTTCAGAGCAGTTTTCGCCCATGTGGCTCAGTGGTAGAGCACTCCCTTGGTAAGGGAGAGGTCGGCAGTTCGATCCTGCCCATGGGCACCAGCCGGTATCTAGCGGGCCTCAGAAGCCTCGCATCGAGCAGGCAGCAGCAAGCCAGTGATTGTTTGCGCGCCCCGCGCAACGTACGGAAAAATCCTCTTAGGAGTCGAAAATGGCCAAGGGTAAGTTTGAGCGGACCAAGCCGCACGTGAACGTGGGCACGATCGGTCACGTTGACCACGGCAAGACCACGCTGACGGCAGCGATCACGACGGTTCTGACCGCCAAGTTCGGCGGCGAAGCGAAGGCGTACGACCAGATCGACGCAGCGCCGGAAGAAAAGGCACGTGGTATTACCATCAACACCGCGCACGTCGAGTACGAAACGGCTAACCGCCACTACGCACACGTCGACTGCCCGGGCCACGCTGACTACGTGAAGAACATGATCACGGGCGCGGCACAGATGGACGGCGCGATCCTGGTGTGCT
>NZ_SMOD01000147.1 GCF_004353905.1 Paraburkholderia guartelaensis
TGGGGGGCGACAATTATGTTGGCCGGTCGTTGACGTTTGTTTTGGCCGGTGGTCAGGAGTCGGAGGCGGCGTAGCCGCCGGAGACGACGAACCACCGGCGGCGCCGCGTCGGCGGGGCAATAGGATGGCTGATCGATTCTTAAAGAAGAAGCGGTCAGCACATGTCTGGAACCCGCATCACCGACCAACAGGTTCGCCTCTACATGAACAAGCGCAAACACCATCCGCAGGAACTCGCGGCCGCGAAGGCAGGAATAAGCGTGCGCAGCGCACGCCGCATCGAGCGTGACGCGACGTTGCCATCCCAGAAGGCGCAGCGCTCCTGGCGCACCCGTCCCGATCCGTTCGCCGATGTCTGGGACAGCGAGGTCGTGCCTTTGCTGCGTAACGCTCCCCACCTGATGGGCATCACGATCCTGCGCAAGCTGCAGGATGATCACCCGGGCTGCTATCCCGACAGCATGCGTCGCACGCTGGAACGACGCATTTCTCAATGGCGGGCGCTCGAAGGTCCCAGCCAGGAGATCTTCTTCCCCCAGGAGCATCAACCCGGCGTGCGCGGACTGTCTGACTTCACCGACATGAACAAGCTGTGCGTGACGATTGGCGGCGCGCCGTTCGAGCACCGGCTGTATCACTTCGTGCTGGCATTCTCGCGCTGGGAATATGCCTGCGTGGTTGAGGGAGGCGAGAGCTTCGAAGCCCTCGCCAACGGTTTGCAGAACGCTCTATGGCAGGCGGGAGGTTGCCCGAGCGAGCATCGCACCGACAGCCTGTCAGCCGCCTTCAAGAACCTGAGCGAGAAGGAAGACTTCACGACCCGTTACAAGGCGCTGCTCGATCACTACGAGATGCAGGGCACGCGTAACAATCGCGGCCTGGGTCACGAGAACGGGAGTGTCGAATCCTCGCACCGGTATCTGAAGGACGCAGTCGATCAAGCCCTGATGCTGCGTGGCCATCGCGACTTCGTTGATCGCGCCGCCTACGACGAATTCATCCGCGAGCAGGTGATGCGCCGAAACCGGCGCTGCGCCGCCGCGTTCCGTATCGAGCGCCAGCAGCTTCAGGATCTGCCGGAGTACCGTACCACCGACTTCGTCGAGGAAGAGGCTCCTGTGACCCGCTGCAGCACGTTTACGGTGCGGGGCATCCTCTACAGTGCGCCGTCGCGCCTGATTGGCCACCGGCTGAAGGTGCGCATCTACGGCGACCGGCTCGACTGCTACCAGAGGTGGTGCCGCTTGTTCGGACAGGGTCCCGCGATTTTTAAGTGGAACGTCCGGGGCGATCATGCTGCCGATTTGATCGCTGGCAGCGTCGCGAAGTATGCCTCATCGGGCGTCTGATCCGCCAGACTCGAATGAGGACGTTTGCGGTTGTACAGCTCAATGTATTGGCCAATGGAGCGCCGGGCGTGGCTGACCGACTCGTAGGCTCTCAAATAAATCTCTTCGTACTTGATGCTGCGCCACACGCGCTCGACAAACACGTTGTCGCGCCAGGCGCCTTTGCCGTCCATCGA
>NZ_SMOD01000148.1 GCF_004353905.1 Paraburkholderia guartelaensis
AACGTCGCGTCACGCTCGATGCGGCGTGCGCTGCGCACGCTTATTCCTGCCTTCGCGGCCGCGAGTTCCTGCGGATGGTGTTTGCGCTTGTTCATGTAGAGGCGAACCTGTTGGTCGGTGATGCGGGTTCCAGACATGTGCTGACCGCTTCTTCTTTAAGAATCGATCAGCCATCCTATTGCCCCGCCGACGCGGCGCCGCCGGTGGTTCGTCGTCTCCGGCGGCTACGCCGCCTCCGACTCCTGACCACCGGCCAAAACAAACGTCAACGACCGGCCAACATAATTGTCGCCCCCCACACGCCGTTCGGGCGTTCTTTGCTGCAAGCGCCACGGCGGCGATTTTTTTGTGTCGGCGTCGACATAGTTTCATGACCCACGAATCGGTCATTTCAGGTTTGTTGGCTGCCATACGGATAACAGCACGAGCGCCGTGAATCAGCGTAAGCGACTCGTTCCGGCCGTTATAGACGGTGGCTGAGGGCGGCATCAAAGTGGTGCCCATCATTTCCGATCTGATGGGCATCACTTTGACACAGTCTGCAGAGAAGAAGCCGGGTACACGAACGGGGCGCCCGAATTACCCCCGGGAGCTTCGTGAGCGACTGGCAGCGGCCGCTTGCGAGCCGGGCGTATCAGTCGCAAAGCTGGCTCGGGAGAATGGCATCAACGCGAACATGCTGTTCACCTGGCGACGGCGATATCTGGCCGATCAGCAAGCTCGATCTGCCGGGCTCATTCCGGTCGTATTGCTAAGCGACACGCCGACGGAGGTCATCGCGTCAGCCCCGGCAGAAGCGCAAGTGCAGAGCGCGAAGCCTGTACCACCTGTCGGCACGATCGAGATCAGGATCGGTCGTGCGGTGGTTAGAGTGGACGGCCTGGTAGATGCCGATATGCTGCGGATCGTGCTGGGCAGTCTGCGCTCATGATCTCCCTACCGGCAGGCACGCGCATCTGGATCGCTGCGGGCGTCACTGATATGCGATGCGGGTTCCAGGGGTTGGCTGCGAAGGTGCAAACCGCGCTTGAGGAGAATCCGCTGGCCGGCAACGTCTACATCTTCCGGGGCCGTCGGGGCGATCTGGTAAAGATTCTCTGGGCTACGGAGGACGGAATCTGGCTGCTCGCGAACTAGCTGGATTCATACTGCAACTCCTATTCGCGGATCAGAGGGTTTTAGATGCCCCCGATGGGCAGTTCAAACTCCTCCACTTGTGGGCGGCTAAATTCCCCCAGGCAGGACGAGCGGATTATGCGTCGGATTCCTCAGTGACGGCAAGCCTGGCAGCGGCTTCACGGAGACGATAGCTCTTGCCTTCAAACTCGAGGAGTTTGGAGCGATGCAGCAGACGGTCAAGGATCGTCGAAGCCATGGTGCTGTCGCGAAGGTAGCGCCCCCAGTCCTGGACGACGCGGTTGGACGTGACGAGGATGCTGCGGCGTTGCTTGTAGCGTTGATGGACGAGGGTCTGCAGCAG
>NZ_SMOD01000149.1 GCF_004353905.1 Paraburkholderia guartelaensis
TGTCGATGGACGGCAAAGGCGCCTGGCGCGACAACGTGTTTGTCGAGCGCGTGTGGCGCAGCATCAAGTACGAAGAGATTTATTTGAGAGCCTACGAGTCGGTCAGCCACGCCCGGCGCTCCATTGGCCAATACATTGAGCTGTACAACCGCAAACGTCCTCATTCGAGTCTGGCGGATCAGACGCCCGATGAGGCATACTTCGCGACGCTGCCAGCGATCAAATCGGCAGCATGATCGCCCCGGACGTTCCACTTAAAAATCGCGGGACCCTGTCCGAACAAGCGGCACCACCTCTCCTATCGTTGTATCGGTGAACTCACGATGCGGTGAATGACTCACCGCCGCGCGCGATCAACGATACTTCTGCAACTCGGCATCGGTGATCGGTTGCGCCGGCAGATTCAGCATGCCCGGCAAGTCGTTCAGCTTCGGCAAGCCGCTAATATTGGCCCAGCGTCCGCCCGAGCCCTGATAAATAAGCGTAGGCGTGCCGTCGAAACCGAGGTCCTGAAAGAGCTTGATGTTGTCGTCGAGCTTGTTCTTGTCGGCGGCGGAAACGTGCGCGAGCGGGGCGATGCCGCCCGATTCATCCTTCTCCGAGTAGTGCGTTTCCAGCTCTTTGAGCAGCGCGGCGCCGTCTTTCGCCTCCAGCAGCGCGGCCGCCTTGCCCGCCGAATCGGGCTTCAGAAAGCCCATAGGAATCCAATGTACCTGCAGGCCGACCGCTTCATACGGTTGCAGCGCTTTCCACACCAAGTGACAGTAAATACAGTTTGGGTCCATAAAGACATAAAGCGTCGACTTCACGTTCGACCCATTCGCGCCTTCGACGATCGCACTCGCGTTCTGCAGGCTTGCAGCAGCCGTTGCGGGCAACCACGTGGGCTCAGCAGCGGCGGCGGCCATGGCGCCAGCGCTCATGGCCAGTGCGCCTGCGGCGATCAGCATGCGTGTGAACTTCTTCATTCTTTTCCTCTGACTTGGATAGCGCGTTGCGTTTCGCGCCTGTAATGCGAAGGCTCGTATCTTAGGGTCAGGCCGTGGCACGTCACTGACGCCAATATGGCAAAGGCGTCAGGTTAACAGCAAAGGTGAGAGTTTGCGGGAGGACGTTGATGTCCGCAGGCAAATAAGTTTGGACTTAGGCTTACCACCCGTGGCGGGCCTGTCATAAATTTTGTGTGTAAGGCATAACATGTAGCTCAAGGAGCATGTATGCCACGCAAACCCAAGACGTCCCCCGAGGCCCTGACGGCGTTGCCGTCCATTCCGAAGGAACTGATCGACCAGTTCGTGAAGGGGCCGATGACGGCCGAAGCGGTGCATGCCGCCTCAGCGGCGTTCAAGAAGGCGCTGATCGAGCGGGCGCTGGGCGCCGAACTTGGACACCATCTGGGCTATCCGGCCGGCGCCGTGCGGCCCGAGAACGCGACCAACCAGCGCAACGGCAAGAGCGG
>NZ_SMOD01000015.1 GCF_004353905.1 Paraburkholderia guartelaensis
CACCGTGGGGGAATTTGCCTGCGCCGCCGCGAATTGCTCCTGGTACTTACGGATCGTCTTCCGGTCAACGCCCGTAATCCGGGCGATCTCCCGCTGACGTTTGCCCGCTGCGACGAGCGTGGCGATGGTTGTTTGCAGATGCGGCTTCAAGACATTCACTCCAACAACCCCTCTTCTTCATTCGAGGGGTGCAAGGTAACGTCCTGCCAGACCGCGCCAGCATCATGCTCCGCGTGTCTCTAGGTGGGGGATTTTGAGGTGCCCACAGGTGGGGGAATTTGCCCGCCCATCGGGGGCAGTCGGCACGGTTCCACCGCAGCCGGGAGCGATCGACCATTCCCGGTCGCCGCGCTGACGTGTTCGGACGACAACGTTTCCGATGGCCGCCAGGATGGAGCCGGACACGCCGCTGGAATACCCGCCTTCTTCGAGCGCGCTCTGGTGAGGCGCGCGTTATCCAGGCTGGCGTCCGTCTTCCCAGCGCGGGTCCGCGGTAATCTGCACAATGAGACGGCTTTCCAGCGGATTCGCGCTGAGCGTTTCCCAGATGCGTTCGCGCAATTCGTCCTGCGACGCGAGATCGCTTAGCGTGGACGTTGCGCCGACGAGCACGCTGACTTCGACAAAATTGCGCCGTCCCGCCTGGATGACGTGTGTGTGATGGCGCAGAATGCCAAGTTCGCGTTCGAGCTTCGAAAGCGCCATTTCGATCTCCGAACGCGGATTGTTCTCTTCGGGGCTCATGTGCAGCAATTCAGCAAAGCTCGTGCTCACGATCTTCACTGGCGCAAAGAGAAATATCAGTGAGAGCCCCGCGGTCATTGCACTGTCGACGTAGCGCGCCCATAGATAGTGAAAGCTTTCGGGCAATATCGAATACACGAAAAAGCCGAGCAGTGTGGCCGCGCTGAACGAGAATTTCATGATCCATTTCCAGCCGTCGGTTTTGAGCAGCTTGGAATTGATCTGCGCGGCCGCGCGCTTTTTATAGACCACCATGGCAAAGCTGATCACGCAACTCGCGGCGCTGATCAGCATGACGCCTTGCGCATTCACCACGTGGCCGCCCGAACGTATCCCTTCAATCCCGTTCACGAAGCCATATACGCAAACGACCAGCATCATGAGCCCGTTTATGCCATTCACGAGCGGCTCGAGGAACCAATACCCGTATTCGAAGCGAGTCGTCGCGGGCCGGCTCACCACGGTGGCCACGAGCAATCCAAGCGCGGAACTCACGAGATTGAGCAGATAGAAAATGGCGGTGAGCAGCAGCGTATCGGATTGCACGAAGAAGCCATAGCCGACGTTGGCCGCGAAACCGAGGCACACGACGTAAATGGAAACCTTCATCGTGCGCTGCTCGACTGCTGCGAGCCGCGCCTTGCGGAGCGCGTAGCTGATAGGCATGGTTCCTCGCTGTCGAACGTTGGAACGTTCGGATGGCGGCGGTGAGGCGAAACGCGGTCACGAGGCCGATGGATGCGGGCAAGCGCAGTGACGCGCGGCTAACGCCACGCCGAGGTGCTCAGCCCGACGATCGCGGCGAGTCCGCCGCCCATCACCACGAGAAACGCGCACCACTCGGGCCGCGAAAATAGCGCCTCGCCACGCTCGCGCCGCGCCCACATGTACAGCAGGCTGCCGGGTCCATAGAGCAGCGCGGACATGACGAGCAGCTCCAGCCCGCAAGCGTAAAGCAGGAACAGTGTATAAATCGTGGCGATGCCCGCTGTGGCATAGCGCAGTGTGCGCGTTCGCGCGCTCATGGCCGATTGCGGCAGTGCGCGGATGGCCTTGAGCCCGAAGGTCGCGACGAAGAAGTAGGGGATGAGCGCCATCGCGCTCGTGAGGCGCAGCATGAGCGAGAAGGCGTCGGTGGACCAGTATGTGCTGATGACGAAGGCTTGCACCACGCCGCTCGTGAGCCAGATCGCTGCGGTGGGAAGTTGGCGCGCATTGCGGCGCGCGAAAATGGCTGGCATGGCGTCCGCCTTCGCGCTGGCATACAGCACTTCCGCGCAGATCAGCGACCATGCGAGGTAGGCGCCGAGAACGGAGACGATGAGCGCACCGCCGATGAACACCGCACCCGGCGAGCCGATTACGGCGCCAAGCACCGACGCCATTGAAGGCTGCCGCATGACGGCGATATCCACGCGCGAGAGATGCGCATAGGGCAGCAGCGTCACGAGCACGAGCAGTAACAGCACGAAGGCGAAGCCGAGTACCGTGGCCGCGCCCACATCCGAGCGCTTCTTCGCGTAGCGCGAATACACGCTTGCGCCTTCAATGCCGAGAAACACGAATACCGTCACGAGCATGGTCCCTTTGACCTGCGGGGCAAGCCCTCGAGCGCTTTCCGCGAGATTGTCCGTGAATGGCTCCGCGCTCGCATAGACGCTCAAAATGCCGATAAAAACGAAAATGGGCAGAATCTTGACGACAGTAAGAATCGCATTGATGAGCGTGGCCTGTTGAATGCCGCGCAACAGCATCCAGTGAAATGCCCATATGCCGACCGACGAAACCGCAATGGCAATCGGCGTATTGCCGTTTCCAAATGCCGGCACGAATGCGCCGAGCGTGGATTTGATCAGCACCCAATAAGAGACATTGCCGAAGCAGCCGGCCATCCAGTAGCCGAACGCGGAGAGAAAGCCGGCGTAGCCGCCGAAGCCATCACGTGCATAAGCAAAGATGCCGGAGTCGAGGTCGGGCCGGATTTCGGCGAGAAGCTGGAAGACGCGGGCCAGCATATACATGCCGCCTCCCGCAATGCACCATGAGATGACGGCGGCCGTCGGGCCCGCTTCGAGCGCGAAGTTGCGCGGCAGCGAATAGATGCCGGCGCCGACCATGGAGCCAACGACCATGGCCGTCAGTACCGGCAGCGACAATTTTTGGTCATCCGTCGATTTCATGTTCGAGCCTTTTTCTGATCTTTGACCGGTCGTAATGCGAGCGCGGGAAATCGCGGATAGAAAATGCGCGCCACATTGAATTGCTGGGCGATTCTCGAACGAATGTCACGTTGAATACATCATGTGCGAATCGTATTCCATAATGTTCTTCAGGTGTCCGGAGGATGGATGGGAAAGGGAGGCTCACAGGGTTACGTATTGGTTGAATGTTCGCTAATGAATATGCGTGGAATCGTTAGCAAACAGGCAGAGTGAATTAGCGAATCCGCAATGTGCCGCATTAGGGGGAATTTCATGCGATATCTCGCTGCAACAGTTCTTGGCTCCGTGGTTGCCTCGGTCGCGCTTTCCGGCTGCGAGGCGCCGACTTCGGGCTCTGTCTTCACGCCGGCCCAGGCTCAGCAGGTGTTCGTGGTCGAACTCGGTGCGGTCGAATCCGTGCGGCCCGTCACTATCCAGCCGGGTCCAACGGGCATCGGCGCGATCACCGGTGGCGCGCTTGGCGGCATCGCGGCTGGCAGCAACATCGGGCGCGGCACGGGTGCCGTTGCAGCGGGCATCGGCGGCGCCGTGCTGGGCGGCGCGGCAGGCAATGCCGTGGAGCAGCGCGTCACGCAGCGGCAAGGCCTTGAAATCGTCGTGCGTCTGGATTCGGGACAACTGATATCGGTGGTCCAGGATGCGGATCAGCAATTCGTCCCCGGTGATCGTGTGCGTGTGCTGATGGGCAACAACTCGGTGCGCGTGACGCGGTGACCCTGCAGGCGCCTGAAGCCTGAACGGCGGCGCAGCGGTGCGCCGGCCGCCCGATAAAGCGAAGTCCCGAACAAAAAGCGAGGAAACCGATGGCCGATACCGAGCAGAAGATGAGTCGCGTGCAGTTGACCGCGATGGTAGTCGGGGGCATGGTGGGCGCCGGGATCTTTTCTCTGCCGCGCACCTTCGCCAATGCAACGGGGCCGGTCGGCGCGGCGATTGCGTGGCTCGTGGCGGGCGTGGGCATGTACACGCTCGCACGCGTGTTTCAGGCGCTCGCGGAGCGCAAGCCGAATCTCGATGCCGGTGTGTTCGTCTATGCCAAAGAGGGCTTTGGCGATTACCCCGGTTTCCTCTCGGCGTTCGGTTACTGGATCGGCAGTTGCATCGGCAACGTTTCGTACTGGGTGCTGATCAAGTCCACGCTGGGCGCGTTTTTCCCGATTTTCGGCGACGGCAATACGGTCACGGCCATCGTCGTCGCTTCGATCGGCATCTGGCTGTTTCACTTTCTCATTCTGCGTGGCGTGAAGCAGGCCGCGTTCATCAACACCGTCGTGACCTTCGCCAAGGTCATTCCGATCGTGGTGTTTATCGTCATCCTCCTGTTCGTCTTCAAATACGGGACCTTCCACCTGAACATCCAGTCCGCGGCGCAAGAGGGCGGCCTCATCCAGCAGATTCGCGCGACGATGTTCGTGACCGTGTTCGTGTTCATCGGCATCGAAGGGGCGAGCGTGTATTCGCGCTATGCGAAAGAGCGCACAGACGTGGGGCGCGCCACGATCTTCGGCTTCGCCGGCGTGACCACGCTCATGGTGCTCGTTTCCATGCTGCCTTTCGCCGTGCTGCCGCGTGCGGACGTGGCCGGCATGCGCCAGCCCTCCATGGCGGCCGTGCTTGAAAGCGTGGTCGGTCCGTGGGGCGGGATTTTCGTGAGTATCGGTCTGATCGTTTCCGTGCTGGGCGCGTATCTGGCATGGTCGCTGATCTGCGCCGAGGTGATGTTCGCGGCAGCGCGCAATCAGGACATGCCGGCCGTGTTCGCACGCGAAAACGCCAACAACGTGCCGGCCAACGCGCTCTGGATCACCAACATCGTCGTGCAGCTGCTGGTCGCGAGCACGTATTTCTCGCGCGATGCGTTCTCGCTGATGCTCAACCTCACGAGTTCGATGTCGCTGATTCCCTATCTGTTCGTCGCCGCCTACGGGTTTATGGTTTCGAACCGCGGCGAGAGCTACGAGGTGCGGCCCGAGGAGCGCAAGCGCGATCTCGCGCTGGCCACGGTCGCCGTGATCTACACGTTGTTCATGATTGTTGCCGGTGGTCTCAAGTTCATCCTGCTATCGGCGATTCTTTACGCGCCTGGCACGGTGCTGTATTTCCTCGCGCGGCGCGAGCGCAAGCTGAAGGTTTTCCAGCGCACGAGCGACTGGGTCATTTTCATCGTGGCGGCCGTAGCGGCCATCGTAGGCGTCGTTGCGCTGGCCACGGGCAGTATGGCGGTCTAACGAGAACGAGCGGAGATCGATATGTCCAAGGCGAAGGGCGGTGGCAAGAGTGACAAGGGCGCAAAGGCGGAGAAGGTGGAGAAGGTAGAAAAGGCGGAGAAAGCCGCGAAGGGCGGCAAGACAAAGGCGAAGGACGAGCGCCCGCTCGGCGTGTACTCGGAGGTCGGGCAACTGCGCAAGGTGATGGTGTGTGCGCCCGGCATGGCGCACTCGCGTCTCACGCCGAGCAATTGCGACGAGTTGCTGTTCGACGACGTGCTATGGGTCGACAACGCGAAGCGCGACCATTTCGACTTCGTCACGAAGATGCGCGACCGCGGCGTCGAGGTCGTGGAAATGCACAATCTGCTCGCCGAAACCGTTGCCGTGCCCGAAGGCAAGAAGTGGATTCTCGACAATCAGATCGTGCCGAACCAGGTCGGGCTGGGTTTCATCGACGAACTGCGCAGCTACCTGGAAGGGCTCGACGATCGCAAGCTGGCCGAGACCTTGCTTGGCGGCCTCTCGATCCACGATTTCCCCGAATCGCATGGCGGCGCGGCGCTCAAGGTCGTACGCGAAGCGGCCGGATCCACCGAATATCTGCTGCCGCCGCTGCCGAACACGATCTACACGCGCGACACCACCTGCTGGATTTACGGCGGCGTGACGCTCAATCCGCTGTACTGGCCCGCGCGGCACGAGGAAACAATTCTTGCCGCGGCGATTTACCAGTTTCATCCGGACTTCGCGGGCAAGGTCAACGTGTGGTGGGGCGACCCCACGCAGGACCACGGCATGGCGACGCTCGAAGGCGGCGATGTCATGCCCATCGGCAACAAGACCGTGCTGATCGGCATGAGCGAGCGCACCTCGCGCCAGGCGATCAGCCAGCTCGCCGCCACGCTCTTCAAGAAGGGCGCCGCCGAGCAGGTGATCGTGGCGGCGATGCCGAAAATACGCGCGGCCATGCACCTCGATACGGTCTTCACGTTTGCCGATCGCGACTGCGTGCTGATCGCGCCGGATTTCCTCGCGCAGACCCGCACTTTCACGTACCGGCCCAGCGATCAACCGGCGGGTGTGGAGCTGCGTCAGGAGAAAAAGTCCTTTGTCGAGGTGGTGAGCGCGGCGCTCGGCATCAAGAAAATGCGCGTGGTGGAAGCGGGCGGCAACGACTATCAGCGCGAACGCACGCAGTGGGACAGCGGCGCGAACCTCGTGTGCACCTCACCCGGCGTGGTGTTCGCTTATGACCGCAACACCTATACGAACACGCTGCTACGCAAGGCCGGCATCGAGGTCGTGACGATCGTGGGCGCGGAACTGGGGCGCGGGCGCGGCGGCGGCCATTGCATGACGTGCCCGATCATTCGCGACGCGGTGGACTTCTAGCATCGAAGGGTGAGGAGATCGTTGCGGGTGCAAGCAATGACGGTCCTGCGCTGCAATGGTGCCGGATCGATGTAGCTCGCCAATTCGGGGCTTTCAAAGCTTACGGGCATGCAGACTGCTGCCGGGTTCTGTGAGGTGCGCCATGCGCGCACCTCGCCCCCATCGCAACCATCTGATCCCCGATCATGGACGATTTCCTCAACCGCCTTTTCCATCTGCAACCCTCGCTGCTCGCCACGATGACGCACGACGTCATGAATGTGATCGTCGCCGTGCTGATACTGGTGGTCGGCTGGTGGGTTTCCAATCGTGTGGCGCACGTGTTCGCGAGCATGCTGGCGCACTCGCACGCCGACCCGACGCTCGCGCCGATGCTCGCTGGCATGGCGGCGTGGACCGTGCGCGTGATTGCGCTCGTTGCTGCGCTCAGCGAAGTGGGCATTGCGACCGCTAGCGTGCTCGCCGCACTGGGTGCCGCCGGCCTCGCCATCGGCCTCGCACTGCAAGGCACGCTGCAAAACATCGCTGCCGGCATCATGCTGCTGATGCTGCGCCCATTTCGCGCGGGCGACGTGATCGAAGGCAGCGGCGCGGCGGCGGGCATCGTGTGCGAAGTGGGGCTGTTCACTACGCGCATCGAGCGCGGCGACGGCAATGTCGTCTTTGTGCCGAACAGCCAGATCTGGAGCAATCCCGTCATCAACTACAGCAGCGGCGGCACGCAGCGTATTGACGTCACGGTCGATCTCGCGCGGCGCGACCAGGTGGACGCGGCCATCGGCAAGCTCAAGGAGATGGTTTCCGCGGAACCGCGTGTGCAGAGCGGTACGACGCTCGCGCCGACGGTCGCCGTGGACAGCTATCCGTCCAGCGGTGGCGCGCGCTTGCTGGTGCGCGCATGGGTGCGCAACGCCGACGCGCAATACGCCGTCGACGATATACGCGGACATGCACGCGAAACACTCGCCACAGCGGGACTCGCCGTGGCAGGTAACGCGCGCATGACTGCCGATCATGCGGCGCTCACGCGCTCGTGAGCCGTGATTCGAACGCAGCGCTAGAGCACACTAACCCGCGTTAAAGCACGTTGAGCATGGCGAGCGCGCTTTCCTGCAGATGCGGCAGGACACGCTGGAGAGCGGCCTCGGGACTTTCTTCGCCCATCGGCATGTTAGTGCTGAGCGCGGCGACGACTTCGCCGTTGCGATTCCTGAGCGGCACGGCAATGCCGCGCACGCCGACCTGCAACTGCTGTTCGATGAGCGCATAGCCGTCTACCCGTGCGCGCCCGATTTTCTCGCGCAGGCGCGCGCCGCTTGTAATGGTATGCGGCGTGAAGGGCGAAAGCTCGACCGTATCGAGCCACGCTGAAACCGCGTCCTGGTCGGCCTCGTGCGCGAGCAGCACCACGCCTGGCGAGATGAGCGGCGCGGGCACGCGCGCGCCGAGTACGAAGCCTGTCGTCATCACGCGCGACACACCATTACGCGCGATCACGACGAGGTCCCAGCCGTCGAGCACGCTCACATAGGCCGATTCGTTGAGCGTCGCGCTCAGCTGCTGCAGATACGGCTGCACGGTGCGCGGCAGACGCGCCGAATCGAAGTAGGACCAGCCCACGCGCAGTACGCGCGGCGTGAGGCCGTACAGACGGCCGTCTGTGTACACATAGCCCAGCGATTCGAGCGTCAGCAGATAGCGGCGCGCGGCGGTGCGCGAGAGGCCAGTGCGCTCGGCCGCCTGGGTGGGCGTCATGCGCGCGTGCTCGCTGTCGAAGGCTTCGAGAATCGCGAGGCCTTTTTCGAGCCCGGCGATCCAGTCGCGCCGGTCCAGTGGCGGTTTCTTCATCGGCGTGCAAGAACCTGTGCTGCGGGGTGACTTGAACAATGCAAAAAGCCGCAGGCGTCAAACGCCTGCGGCTTGCGAGCGAGCGATCTGCGCTTGCTCACTCGGGCTTCATGCGCGCCGCCACGATCAGCGAGATCAGGCAGCCAATCGCGAGGTACGCGGCGACGAGATGCCACGAACCGCTGCCAAAGCCCACGAGCGCCACGGCGATGAACGGGGTGAAGCCGCCGCCCACCACGCTCGCGAACTGGTAGCCAACGCCCGCGCCGCTGTAGCGGTACTCCGCGCCGAACAGTTCGGTGAAGAGCGGCTGCTGCACGCTCACGACCATGTCGTGGGCGATGTTCGCGAGCATCACGGAGAAGATGACGATCCAGATCGTGGCCCGCGCTTCGAGCGCGAGGAAGAACGGCACGGCGCTCACGAGACCGATGAACGCGCCGATCAGATAGATGCGGCGCAGCCCGAGGCGATCGGCGAGCCACGCGAAGCAGGGGATCGTCACGCAGGAGAGCGCGCCGACGAAAAGGCCGATGCCGAGGAAGAGATCGCGCGACATGCCGAGGTTGCTGGTCGAATAGCTCAGCGCGAAGGCGGTCACGATATACATCGTGAACAGTTCGGCCAGGCGCAGCGCGATGATATACAGGAAGGCCTTCGGGTGACGTGTGAGCGCTTCGAGCACCGGCATCTTGAGCTTGCGATGGCCGTGCTCGACTTTCTCGACGAACTCGCGCGACTCGTCCATGCTCGAGCGCACCCACAGGCCCACGAGCACGAGCACGACGCTGAAGAGGAACGGCAGACGCCAGCCCCACGAACGGAACGCCGCGTCGCCGAGCAGGTGGCTCAGGAGCGCCACGAGGCCGGTGGCCAGCACGAGGCCCACGCCATAGCCCACCTGCACGCCGCTGCTATAGAACGCCTTCTTGCCGCGCGGCGCGCTTTCCACGGCCATGAGCGCCGCGCCGCCCCATTCGCCGCCCACGGCGAAGCCTTGCAGCGCGCGCATCGTGACGAGCAGCACGGGCGCCCACCAGCCGATGGTCGCAAAGGTCGGCAAGAGACCGATGGCCACGGTGGAAAGGCCCATCATCATGACGGTCAGAACGAGCATGCGTTTGCGGCCGAGCCGGTCGCCGAAGTGGCCGAACACGACGCCGCCCAGCGGCCGAAAGAGAAAGCCCACGCCGAAGGTCGCGAACGCGGCGAGTGTGCCCATGGTCCTGCCGACCTGCGGGAAGAACGCCACGTTGAACACCAGCGCGGCGACGATGCCGTAGAGCAGGAAGTCGTACCAGTCGACGACCGCGCCGACGAAACTGCCCAGCGCCGCCTTGCGGGCCTGGCTGCGCGACGGCGCGAGAGGGGCGGCGTCGGGCGAGCCGGTGGTGTCGAGGCTTGGGGTCATCAGTTGTCTCCAGACTTTTGCGCATGTGCCATGCTGCAGTATTCAGGATGCGCGCTAAACGTGAGACGCAGCATAGGGCGGCCCGCGCGGTCCGGCAATGCGTGGCGGTGCCGTTTTGCGCGATTATCGCCCAAGTGCGTGCGATTATCGAACGCTTTGCGGGTTTGCACCGAGATGGCGCGTGGACCGCCCGCGAACGGCGGTCTTCGTCAAAATGAACGAAATGGTTAAAATCGGCCTGCCTCATCTGCCGGATTCGCCCTCTCCCGATTGGCGATGGGGCGCGAGGTGTCCGTTTCAGCGCTTGCGTCAGGAGCCCATTGCATGTCCAGCCCCTCTAATCCTCCGCCGCAGGCGGACAATCCGCTCGGCATGGCCGGTCTCGAATTCGTCGAGTTCGCCGCGCCCGAGCCCGCCGATCTCGGCCGCCGTTTCGAGCAGTTCGGGTTCAAGGCGATCGCGCGCCACGTGAGCAAGGCGGTCACGCTCTACCGCCAGGGCGAGATGAATTTCCTGCTGAACGCCGAGCCCGACTCGTTCGCCGCGCGCTACGCGCAGGAGTACGGCATGGGCATCTGCGCGATCGGCGTGCGCGTCGACAATGCGAGGCGCGCCTTCGAGCACGCCATCTCGCTCGGCGCGTGGGCGTTCGAAGGCGAGCGTCTCGGTCCCGCGGAGCTGCACATTCCCGCGATCCAGGGCATCGGCGATTCGCACCTCTATTTCATCGACCGCTGGCGCGGCCGCGGGGGCCAGCGCGGCGGCGTGGGCGACATTTCGATCTTCGACATCGACTTCCGGCCCATCGACGTCGCCACGGCGCATACCGATCTCGATCACGGCGGCACCGGCCTCACGCGCGTCGATCACCTCACGCAAACGGTGGGGGCGGGGCGCATTGCGGAATGGCTCGACTTCTATCGCGACCTGCTGCATTTCCGCGAGATCCACGAGATCAACGCGAACTGGCATGTGTCCGAGGAGTCCCGCGTGATGGTGTCGCCCGATGGCGAACTGCGCATACCTGTTTATGAGGAAGGCACGCGGCGCACGCAGCTATTGCATGACTATCTGCCGGAGCATCCCGGCGAAGGCGTGCAGCATATCGCGCTGGCGAGCAACGACATCCTCGCGAGCGTCGATGCGCTCAAGGCCAATGGCGTGGAGTTCGTCGAGCCTCCACCTGCTTACTACGACACCGTGGATGCGCGTTTGCCCGGCCACGGCGTGGACCTGGAAGCCTTGCGCAAGCGTCATGTGCTGATCGATGGCGAGATTGGCGACGACGGCGTGCCGCGGCTCTTTTTCCAGACCTTTGCCAAACGCCATCCCGGCGAGATCTTTTTCGAAGTCGTGCAGCGCAGCGGCCACCACGGTTTCGGCGAGGGCAATCTCGACGTGCTGGCTCGCGCGCGGGAGGCGGGCGCGAAGTAGGGTTAAGCACCGGGCTGAACCCGCCGTCCGCGACGTCAGCGTTCCACACGTGACTTCGCGGCTGCACCCGTCGATTTGCGCGCGCGTGCCGTGTCGAGCGCGGCGGCGCGCGGCGAGACCATCGTGCGGCAGCGATGGCGAATCTCCTTGCTGAACTCGGTGCACGCCTGTGTCATCAGGTCCGTGGACCGGTACACCATGAACACGTGGAAGTCGGGCAGCTCGTCGCGTATGGGCAGCGTGTGCAGCGCATCGCGCCTGAGGACGAGCGGCCCGCTCATGCCGTAGAACACGAAGTCCGACCACATGCTGATCACATCCGTGCAGGTCGCGAGCTGCAGGCCGAGCAGATTCGACACGCTGTGCACGATGCGCTTGGGCATCTCGAGGCGATTCAGGCGCATGAGGCTCGCGAGCGGGCAGCCGGGATCGTCGAGCGGGTCGAGCGTGAGCCAGTCGGCTTCGAGCAGGTCGCGCAGGCGCGTCGTGCGCGCGAGCGGATGGCCGGGGCGCGTCGCGAGCACCATGCCCACGGAGAAAAGCGGCTCCCACTGAAACGCGCTCGTGCCGGGCCCGCTGTTCGTCGAGATGAGCGCGAGGTCGAGGCGGCCTTCGCGCAGCCCTTCGAGTATCTGCTGGGGCCGCATTTCGTAGGCATGTACCGCCACGCCCGGAAAGCGCGCGCGAAACGCGGCGATCGACTCGGGCAGCGGCCCGCTCGATGCAACGGCGGAAAAGCCGATGTTCAATTGCGCCTCGGCATGGCCGCGCATGCCTTCGATATCTTCCAGCGCGTGGCGCAATTCCTGTTCGACCACGCTCGCGCGCTTCGCGAGCGCGCGGCCGTAATTCGTCAGGCTCACGCCGCGCACCGAGCGCGACATGAGCGTCACGCCCAGTTCGCGCTCCAGCTCCGCCACCGCCTTGGAAAGCGCCGGCTGCGAGATATGCAGGCTGCGCGACGCCTCGTGCATGCTGCCGTGCTGCGCGAGCGCGAGCAGGACGCGCAACTGGTGCAGTTTCATCTGTGATGCTCCCCGCGCGTGGCGCTTCGATGGTCTCCGATCGGAGGAGATTCTAAACGTTGCGTGACACCACGTAAGCGCTTACAAGCCCCGCCCGGCGCGGGCGCAACCGCCCCGCGACACTCATGGAAAACGACAATGGCCGCTACCTTATGGTTATGACGCCGATTCCATCCGGTTATCAAGATGAAAATTTGTGACTTCTTTCAAAAGTGAGACCTGCCTGAATATCGATCGGCCACTTCCTGTTCCCACCGCTCCACGTCTCGCGGAGATCCGCCATGAATGACGCAACGCTCAGCGCCACCGCCCCGATTGCGCCGCCCGCGGCCACTCGCCAGAGCCAGTTCCGCCTGATCGCCGCGTGTTCGATCGGCAATGCGCTCGAAATGTACGACTTCACGGTCTACAGTTTTTTCGCGCTGCTGATCGGCCGGCTCTTTTTCCCTTCGGACAGCCCTTACGGCTCGCTGCTGCTGGCCGTGGCGACGTTCGGCATCGGCTTCGTCATGCGGCCGCTGGGCGGCCTCGTGATCGGCAGCTATGCCGACCGGCGCGGGCGCAAGGCTGCCATGACGCTGACCATCGCGCTGATGGTGGCGGGCACGCTGTGCATCTCGCTTGCGCCCACCTACGCGCAGGCCGGCGTGATGGGCTCGCTCGTCATCCTCGCGGGGCGGCTCCTGCAGGGCTTTTCGCTCGGCGGCGAAATCGGCGCTTCGACGGCCATGCTCATGGAATCCGGCGAAGTGGGGCAGCGCGGCTTTCGCGTGAGCTGGCAACTGGGCAGCCAGGGCATCTCGGCGCTCGTCGGCGCGCTCACGGGCGCGGTGCTCTACGCCACGCTCTCGCCGCAGGCGCTGGAGAGCTGGGGCTGGCGTCTGCCGTTCCTGGGCGGTCTGCTGATCGCGCCGGTGGGTCTCTATATCCGCTCGAAACTCGACGAAACGCACGAGGCCGAGCCCGACGCGCCCAGCCCGCTCGGCACGCTCATGCGCGAGCACGGCGCGAAAGTGGGCCTCGGCATTCTCTCGATCACGGCGGGCACCGTGGGCATGTATCTCGTGGTGTTCTTCATGCCGACGTACATGATCCGCGTCCTCAAGATGCCGCCGTCGCTCTCGCTGCTTTCGGGGTGCGCCACGGGCTTCACGATGCTCGTCGCGTCGCTCGTCTCGGGGCGTCTCGCCGACCGCCTCGCGCGCCGCAAGCGGCTCGTGCTCGGTGCGCTGCTCTTCAACATCGTCGCCATCGTGCCCGCGTTCTGGCTGATGACGCGCATGCCGAGCGTGCCGCTCGTGCTCGCGCTCTCGGTGATGATCACGGCCGCGGCGAATCTCGGCTCCACCCCCATGCTGCTGATGCTCATGGAAATGCTGCCCGCCAGCGTGCGCGCAAGCGGCCTTTCGGTCATCTATAGCGTGGGCGTGACGGTGTTCGGCGGCAGCTCGCAGTTCGTCGTCACGTGGCTGCTCGCGAAGACCGGCAATCCGCTTTCGCCTGCGTTCTATCTCGTCGTTTGCGGGCTCATCTCGCTGTGCGCCATCGGTGCGATTCGCGAGCAGCGCGTCGGCTGACGATGCGTTGCGCGCAGTTTCTCGCCTTTCGATCCTTCACACGAACAACGGAGTCCTCATGAAACGTGAATCGTCGCTCACCCCGTTTCAGTTGCTGCCCACCTTGCTGCCCGAGATCGAGATCGACGCCGAGACGTTCATCGGCATTCGCCGCCAGATTCATTCGCAGCCCGAACTAGGAATCGAAGTGGGCGCCACGGCGAAGCTCGTCGCCATGCTGCTGGAGAAGTGGGGCTACGAGGTGCATACGGGCATCGGCAAGAGCGGTGTGGTGGGCCAGCTCAAAGTGGGCGACGGCAAGCGGCGCCTCGGCATTCGCGCCGACATGGACGCGCTGCCGATCGTCGAGAACACGGGTCTGCCGTACGCGAGCCAGACGCCCGGCAAGATGCACGCGTGCGGCCACGACGGCCACACGGCCATCCTGCTCGCCGCCGCGAAAACGCTGGCGGAGCGCCGCGATTTCGACGGCACGCTCAACCTGATCTTCCAGCCCGACGAAGAGAACCTGTGCGGCGCGAAGGCGATGATCGAAGACGGTCTGTTCGAGCGCTTTCCCTGCGACGCGGTCTACGCGCTGCACAACATGCCGGGCGTGCCGGCCGGGACGTTTCGCGTGCTGCCGGGCTCGGTGAGCCTGTCATCGGATGTGGCCGACGTGACGCTCAAGGGCGTGGGCGGCCACGGCGCGATGCCGCACCGCGTGAAGGACCCCATCGTGGCCGCGGCGGCCCTTGTGACGGCGCTGCAAACGATCGTCGCGCGCAACGTGGCGCCCGACGAATCCGCGGTGGTGTCCGTGGGCTACATTCGCGGCGGCGCGACCCACAACGTCATCCCGGAGACGGTCACGCTCGGGCTGAACATCCGTGCGGCGCGCGCCGAAACGCGCGCGCTCGTGGAAACGCGCGTGCGCGAGATCGTGGCGCTTACCGCGCAGGCACACGGCGTGGAGGCGCTGATCGACTATCGGCAACTCACGCCGCCGATGGTCAACACGCCGGAAGAAACCGTGCTCGCGCAGCAGGTCTGCGCGGAGCTGGTGGGCGAGGACAACGTGGTCATGCAGGCGCCCAAGGGCTTGAATGGCAGCGAGGACTTCGCCTGGATGCTCAACGCGGTGCCCGGTTGCTACCTGCTGCTCGGCAACGGAGAAGGGGAGTTCGGCGGCTGCATGGTGCACAACCCGGGCTACGACTTCAACGACCAGGTGCTGCCGCTCGGCGCGGCGTGCTGGGTGCGGCTTGCCCAGCGGTTTCTCGTGGCGTGACGAGGCGCAATTCGTTAGTCATTCGAATCATCTTCGTGGGCGGCCAGTAGTTCGGGAGTCAGGCCCAGCCGCTCGCGCAGATCGGCCCAGCCGCGCGGCGTGACCTGTACCGCGCGCGACGCACTGGTGCGCCGCATCCAGCCGCGTTCGCACAGCAGCGTGAGAAAGGCCACGCCGAGCGGCCCGGCCAGATGATGCTGGCGCTCGGTCCAGTCGAGGCATTGGCGCGCAATGCCATGACGCCCCGGCTTGAGCGCGGCGACGTCGAGCCCGAGTTCGCCAAACCACGCCGTGCCTGCGGGCGTCACCGCGAAGCGTTTGTCCGCTTGCGCCGTGATGAGCCCGGCATCCGTGAGGCGCTCGGTGATCGCCACGCCGACCTGGCCCGCGAGATGGTCATAGCAGCAGCGCGCGAAGCGCAAGTCCCGTGCCTCGCGGCCAAGCGGCTTGCGGCGCACCGGCGCGCGCGCGCCGACCGCCGCGAGGTTTTCGAGCAAGGTGGCGACCTGGGCGTCCGCGAGCCGGTAGTAGCGATGGCGGCCTTCCTTTTCCACGGCGAGCAGCCCGCCGTCCAGCAGCTTCGCCAGATGGCTGCTCGCGGTTTGTGCAGTCACGCCGGCCGCGTAAGCCAGTTCGCCGGCGGGCAGCGCGCGGCCATCGGCGAGCGCCATCAGCATCGCGGCGCGCGCGGGGTCGGCGATCAGGAATGCCGTGGCCGACACCCTCGGGTGCGTGTTCATGCCATTCATGCGTTTCTCCAAAACATACGCATAGCGTAACGCGCGAGCAGGATCGCATGTTTCGACACGCATCGAAGCATCGCCACTGCCGTGCGCCCGATACTGGGCTCGTGACCGGCGCCCCACGCGCGCCGGCGTAGCGGGAGAGCCTATGCAAATGCACGAGACGCACGAGACACAAGAGACACAAGCGACGCACAGCCGCGAACAGCAACGCCGGGTGCTGTGGGCCACGAGCATCAGTTATGTCGTGGTGATCCTCGACACCTCGATCGTCAATGTCGCGCTGGAGCGCATCGGTGCGAGTCTTGCCGGCGGCGTGGCCGGCCTGCAATGGGTCGTGAACGCTTATACGCTCACGTTCGCGAGCCTGCTGCTGTCGGGCGGCACGCTCGGCGACCGGCTCGGCGCGCGTCAGATCTATATGGCCGGGCTCGCGGTCTTCACCGCGGCTTCGGCATTGTGCGGCGCCGCGCCGAGCCTTGCGCTGCTCACGCTCGGACGCGTGCTGCAAGGCGTAGGGGCGGCACTGCTCGTGCCCGCATCGATGGCGATCATCAACGGCGCGTGCGCCAATGCGCGCGAGCGTGCCGCCGCCTTCGGCGTGTGGGCCGGGCTGGGCGGTGTCGCCATGGCGGCGGGCCCGCTGCTGGGCGGCGTGCTGATCGGCCTCGTCGGCTGGCGCAGCATCTTTCTGCTCAACGTGCCGGTGTGCCTCGCAGGCATCGTCATGGCCGCGCGCGTGGCGCCGCAGCCACGCCCGGGCGCGCCGCGCCGGCTCGATCTCGCGGGGCAGGCCGCGGCCATTGCGGCGCTCGCGCTGCTCAATGCCGCCATCATCGAGGCGCCTGCGCACGGCTGGCGTGCCCCGCTCGTTGCGGGCGGTCTCGTGCTGGCCTGCGGAGCGGCGATCAGCTTCGTCGCGCTCGAAAAACACTGCGCGCAGCCGATGCTGCCGCTCGGCTTCTTCCGCGATAGCGTGTTCACGGCGGCCGTGCTGGTCTCGATGATTTCGGCGTTCACGTTCTACGGTTTGCTATTCGGACTCAGCCTGTATCTCCAGCAGGAGCGCGGCTACACGCCGTTGCGTGCGGGCCTCGCCTTCCTGCCGCTCACGGTGGTGGTGCCGCTCGGCAGTCTGCTTTCGCGGCGCGCGGTGGCGTGGCTAGGACCGCGCGCGTTGGTCGCGCTTGCGTGCCTGCTCGCGGGAGTGGGTTATCTCGGCGCGGCGGTTTGCAGCACGACGGCGCGCTACGACTTGCTGGCCTTGCCGCTGCCGGCCATCGGTTTCGCCGCGAGCCTCATCACGCCCGCGGCCACGGCGGCGCTCATGGCGACGGTCGATCAGGGCCGCGCGGGCGTCGCGGCCGGCGTGCTCAACGCCGCCCGGCAGACTGGCGCTGCGCTCGGCGTGGCCGTGGCGGGCGCCATGATCGCGGGGCGCGCGTCGATCGGTGCGGGCATGCGCGTGAATCTGCTGATCGCAGCCGTGCTCTCGGCAGGCGGTGCGTGGGTATGGTGGCGTGCGTGGTTCCACCACGCTGCGCACGCCGCCCAGTCGCACGTCGCGAAGAAGACGCGCGCCGGGTAGCCGCGCGCCTGACTCCTCCCCGCGCGCTCCTCGATCATTCGCTGCGCATTCTGGGATAAAGTGCCGTTGCATGCATCGCGCATTCGCGCGGGCCGTGCGCCATAGGAGGAGTTTGTCATGGCCGAATACGGGCAACATCCCTCGTCCGTGCTGACGCTCAAGAGCGCCCACGACTTCGACACGACGATCGCGCGCCTGAAGGCCGCGCTGGCCAAGGCGGGCGCGGATATCTTCGCCGACGTCGACCAGCGCGAAGCCGCCGAGACCGCCGGGCTCAGCCTGCGCCGCACGCGTCTCATCCTGTTCGGCAATCCGAAGGCGGGTACGCCCGTCATGGTGGCCAACCCGCATGCGGCGGTGGAGTTGCCGCTGCGCATGGTGATCTGGGAAGACAACGAAGGCCACACGCGGCTCGACTATCGCGACGTCTCGCAGACGCTTGGTCCGCTCTATGGCATCGACACCGAAGTGCTCGTGCCGCTGCAGCGCGTGGTGGGGCTGCTGCAGGTTGCCGTGCAATAAGCGGCAAACGAGCGGCGCGCCTCACGCCAGTACCTTCGGCCGGCGCCTGAGCGCCTATCTTCGGCGGACGCTTAGAAATTGACAGGCGCGGCGCGCTTCGCTTAACGTAGGTGCCTTGCGACTTCACCCGGCGAGCGGGCGAAGCGCGTCGCCCGCCGCTGCCTCGATCCGCCGATGACCTCCCGCGCAGAAGACCCCGACGATCCGCCACGCGATCGCGCCGGGGCATCCGACTCGACTCCCGCTGCTTCACCCGCGGCATCGCCTGCCGCTTCCCGCACGCAGCGAGCGCTACCCGAAAACCCGCACGATGCCGAGGTCGCGCAGCATTGGCGGCGCAATCTCGCTGTCTGCGTGGCGGGCTCGTTCACGACGCTCGTCGCCATGACGCTGATGCTGCCGTTCCTGCCGCTCTACGTGGAGGAACTGGGCGTGCGCGGCCACGCGGCGATCGTGCAGTGGTCGGGCATTGCGTACAGCGCGACGTTCTTCACGGCCGCGCTCGTCGCTCCCGTGTGGGGACGCCTCGGCGACCGCTACGGCCGCAAGCCCATGCTCGTGCGCGCCAGCCTCGGCATGGCGGTCACGATGTCGCTCATCGGCATGTCGCGCAATATCTGGCAGCTCGTCGCGCTGCGTTTGCTCGCGGGTTTCGCGGGCGGCTATTCGTCGGGCTCGACCATCCTCGTCGCCACGCAAACGCCGCGTCACCGTTCGGCGTGGGCGCTCGGTGTGCTCTCGTCGGGCGTCATGGCCGGCAATCTCATCGGGCCGCTGCTGGGCGGCTCGCTGCCGCCGCTCATCGGCCTGCGCGCGACGTTCTGGGCCGCGGGCGCAACGATCTTCGTGGCCTTCATCGCGACCTGCGTGTTCGTGAAAGAAGCGCCGCGTCCCGCGCGCGTAGCACATGCCGCGCAGAAAGGCGGCTGGTCCGCGCTGCCCGACAAGCGCCCGATCGTCGCCATGCTCGTGACCGGCATGCTGCTGATGCTCGCCAACATGTCGATCGAACCCATCATCACCGTGTACGTGGCGACGATCGTGCACGACCCCGCGCGCGTGACGTTCGTCGCGGGCCTCGCGATGTCGGCGGCGGCGCTCGGCAGCATCGTCGCGGCTTCGCGGCTCGGGCGCGTAGCGGACCGTATAGGGCACGCGAAAGTGATCGTCGCGGCCCTGGCGGCCTCGGCGTTGCTGCTCGTGCCGCAGGCGTTCGTCACAGCGGGCTGGCAACTCGTCGCGCTGCGCTTTCTCATGGGTGTGTCGCTCGCGGCGCTTTTGCCGTGCATCGCGACAGTCATTCGTCACAGCGCGCCGGACCATGCCGCAGGCAGCGTGCTCGGCTATTCGGTATCGGCGCAATTCGCGGGGCAGGTGCTGGGGCCGCTGATCGGCGGCTTCGTCGGCGGGCATCTGGGCATGCGCGCCGTGTTCCTCGGCACGAGCCTGCTGATGCTGGCGGGCGCGCTGTTTACGTGGCGCGCGGTGGGTTTCGCCCGGCGCGTGTAAAGCGGCGGCGAGGCCGCGCGCAGGCGTTGAAAAATCGAAAGGCGAGGGCGGCGGATCGTGCGCGCCGCCGCCTCGGTTTCATCGGCGCTCGTTCAGCGGGCGCGGGTCAATGACCGAAGAACACGTCGCAATCGGGACGCGGCCAGCACATCTTGCCCGTGCGATGGCCCGAGGCGCTGTGCGTATCGGGCGTGCCGCCATACGACATGTCGGTGCTGGCCTGAGCCGAAGCATCGGCATCGTCGGTCATTGTCTGATGCGCGCGTTCCTGCGAAACGGGTTCGTCCTTCGCGCGCGCCGTGCCGGGCGCAACGGCTGCCACGGCCGCCACGCATGTGGCGATCAATGCCAGGCGTAATGTCATATCAACCTCCTTTCTCGAGTTCGTGAGTGCGCCTTCGCGGCAACGACGAAGTCACTGCGAGATAACTGCGGAGTGACTCCGCGGCGAAGGTGCGCGCGAGCGAGAGGCAAAGCCTTAGGCCGCACACTCATCTGGAAAGTCGGGATGCCTGCGCGCAGCGCACGGCTGCCGAACGTCTTAGCTCACTGCTCACGAAGGAAGCGCGCCCACGCATTCGGGGGCGGCACAGCGCGGCGCGACGCAAGAAGAAGGGGCGAGCGGGCGCGCAGAGAACATCCGCACTGTCATTTCAGTTATAGCTCGCGCCGCACGGAGTGCAATGGGCTGAACCCCGGTCCCCGACGCGGACCGAATCCAGGGCCGAATCCAGAACCCCGCACACACGGTCACCCCAGCGATGCTTTCGATTTTGAAAACGAGTGAAAGTATTCGGAAATTAAATGGTCGCCGTGTAGTCATCTTGCGATGTTGTAATGCGCTCGCTCTGATGTAAGGCGCATTGGAGCCCGTTCGCAGGATGGATGGGCGCCGCCTGAACGGCGCGGCGGCAGGGCGCACTTGTGCGCGCCGCGCCTGAAGGACTCTAAAAAGCAACTCAAACAATCGATGGAGCCTAATTACATGTTGTATCGCCGAGCATTACTCGCCCTGCCTTGTGCGGGCCTCGCTGCCGCATTGTTTGCATGTGGCAGCAGCAATACGAATTCGGGGACGTCTGCCGCAGCCGCGTCGGCGCAGGATACGCTGACGACGGCCACGCCGATCAAGCACCTCGTCGTGATTTACGGCGAGAACGTTTCGTTCGACCACTACTTCGCCACCTACCCGAGCGCCACGAACCCGAGCGGCGAGCCGACCTTCACGGCCGCCTCGGGCACGCCGACGGTCAATGGCCTCACCACCGCGCTGATCAACTCGAACGGCAACGCGAACACGACGCTCAACGGCACGAACGCTTCGGCGCCGTTCCGTCTCGATCGCACGCAAGCCGCCACGGCCGACCAGAACCACGCCTACACGGCCGAGCAGCAGGCTGGCGACAACGGCCTGCTCGACCTGTTCCCGACGTACACGGGTAAGGGCACGAGCGGCGGCGCGGGCGCCTTCGGCACGAAGGGCCAGGTGATGGGCTATTACGACGGCAATACCGTCACGGCGCTGTGGAACTACGCGCAGAGCTTCGCGATGAGCGACAACGCATGGACCACGACCTACGGTCCGTCGACGCCGGGCGCGCTCGAAGTCGTCTCGGGCCAGACCAACGGTCTCGAACTCGTGAACACGTCGAAGCTGCCTTCGACGGTTGCGGTGCCGAGCTACTACATCGAAGACGGCGCAGGCGGCCTGACGATGATGGGCGACGTGGATCCGGGCTATGACACGTGCTCGAGCAAGACCGACCAGGGCATGATCAACGCGCAGAACATCGGCGACCTGCTGAACGCGCAGAAGATCACGTGGGGCGGCTTCATGGGCGGCTTCAACCTGCAGACGGTCAACGCCAACGGCACGACGGGCTGCCTGCGCACCACGGTCGCTACGGCCGTGAACGCGGCGACGCCCGACTACAGCCCGCACCACAACTGGTTCCAGTACTTCAAGACGACGGCGAACCCGCAGCATCTGCGCCCGAGTTCGACGGCGGCCATTGGCTCCACGCTCGAAACGGACGGCAAGACGCTCGACCCGGCCAATCACCAGTACGACTCGGACGACTTCTTCGCGGCTGTGAAGGCGGGCAACTTCCCGTCGGTGAGCTTCCTCAAGGCGCCGGCCGCCCAGGACGCGCACGCGGGCTATTCGGACCCGCTCGACGAGCAGCAGTTCGTGACCAAGGTCGTGAACTTCCTGATGCAGCAGCCGGACTGGAAGAACACAGCCGTTGTCGTGACGTATGACGATTCGGACGGCTGGTACGACCACCAGTACATGGCGCCGGTGCATTCGTCGATGAACGCGGCCGATCAGCTCAACGGCAACGCAGTGTGCGGCACCGGCACGCAGCCGACGGGTATCGCAGGCTCGCCGGTCAACGGCCGCTGCGGTCCGGGCACGCGCATTCCGTTCCTCGTGATCTCGCCGTGGGCGAAGGCCAATTACGTCGACCACACGTTCATCGATCAAGCGTCGGTCGTGCGCTTCATCGAAGACAACTGGCTCGGCGGCGCACGCCTTGGCGGCGGTTCGTTCGACGCAGCCGCAGGCGACATGCGCGCGCTGTTCAACTTTAGCGGTACGGGTAATCTGCCGGTGTTGTATCTCGACGGTACGCTGGGCACGCAGTTGAGCTCCGCGCCGTCGATCTGATCGACGTCCGGCGCGAGGTTCGACCGTTCGCACGCGCTAGTCTCGCGCGTGCAGGGCGGCCGGCCTCGCGCCGTTGTCACGTCGTGTGGCTCTCGCCGCGTTGCACGCCAGCTTCGATGTTCGCTGGGTGCTCGCGGCGTTCAGCTTTTCCTTTTCGTGGTATTTCGCAAAGAAAGATCGAATCATGTCCGAGCTTTCCACTTCGCCGACACCGTCCTCACCCAAACCGCGCAGCGCGGCGAGCCCCACGCGGGTCGTCCTGCGCGTTGCCGCCGCCGTGATCGCGGTCGGCGCACTGGGTTTTTGCGCCTACGCCGTAGCGTTCCCGGCCAACGTGCCCGATGCCGTGGGCGAGGTCGTCGAGAACCTGACCGGCGCGAATCCGCACCCGGTGGTGCTGCAGCGCCCGCCAGTCGCACCGCTTTCGGCGATGGCGCAGCTCGGCAAGCAGCTTTTCTTCGATCCGGCGCTCTCGGGCTCCGGTCAGCAGTCCTGTGCTTCGTGCCATAGCCCCGATCGTTCCTACGGTCCTCCCAACGGGCACGACGTGCAGATGGGCGGCCTCGCGATGAACCAGCAGGGTTATCGCCCGCCGCCTTCGCTCATGTACTTGTACCGTCAACCGAACTTCAGCATCGGTCCCGACCAGGGTGAGGCCGATGACGCGCCGACGGTCGTCCAGCAGGCCAGCGCCGCAGCCGACGTCGTGAAGTCGCAGAAGGTGGCGGGCGGCGCATCGACCTCCGTGGAGATGGTGCCGCAGGGCGGCCTCTTCTGGGACGGGCGCGCCGACACGCTGCAGCAGCAGGCCTATGGCCCGCTGCTCAATCCCGTGGAAATGGCGAACACGAGCATCGAGCAGGTGGCGACGAAGCTCGCAAAAGCGCCGTACGCGAAGCGCTTCACGGAACTGTTCGGAGACCGGATCTTCAGCGACCCGAAGATGGCCGTGGCGGAGGCGATGTTCGCGATCTCGCGCTACCAGGTGGAAGATCAATCGTTCCATCCGTATAACAGCAAATACGATCGCTGGCTCGAAGGCCATGCGCGCCTCTCGCAAGCCGAGCTGCACGGGCTGCGTCTCTTCAACGACCCGAACAAGGCGAACTGCGCGGGCTGCCACCTCTCGAAGCCCGGCAAGGACGGCCTGCCGCCCATGTTCACGGACTACCAGTACGAGGCGCTGGGCGTGCCGCGCAACAACAAGCTCGCGCAGAACAAGGACCCGCACTTCTTCGATCTGGGCGTATGCGGCCCGTTCCGCTCGGACTTCAAGGACCAGACGCAGTACTGCGGCATGTTCCTCACGCCCACGCTGCGCAATTCGGCCACGCGAACGGTGTTTTTCCATAACGGCGTCTACCACAACCTCGACGACGTGATGGCGTTCTACAACGATCGCAATACGGACCCGGGCAAGTTCTATCCGCACGGCTCCGACGGCAAGATCGACAAGTACGACGATATTCCGCCGCAGTTCCAGAAGAACGTGGACGTCACCGATGCGCCGTTCGATCGCAAGTTCGGCGACAAGCCCGCGATGTCGCAAAGCGACATTCAGGACATCATCGCGTTCCTCAAGACGCTCAACGACGATCCGGTGCCGTCGAAGCAATGAGCGGGGCGGGGCAACCCGTCTTCGCAAAGTTCTTCGCAAAGTAAAAGGGGCGTGTCCGGCATTCGCCAGGACACGCCCCTTTTCTTGTTACGGATGCGGCACTAGCCCTTACTTGTCCCCATGGGCAAGATGAATCGTGACGATCACGGAGGCGTCGTCGAGCGCTTCCAGCGCGTGCGTTTCGCCGCCGCCGAGCAGCAGCATGTCGCCGGCGTGCATGGTGCGCGGGTCGCCGTTCACGAAGAAACGGATGACGCCTTCCACGCACTGCACCGTGATCTCGCCGGGCACGCTGTGCTCGGGCAGGCGCTTGCCTGCGGGCAGCACGATGCGTATCACTTCGAGTTGCTGCGCGCGGATCAGGGTGGTCGACTTCGCGTTCTTGAGCGCGCCGCCTAGTGGCCGTACGTCGAAGACCTCACCCGGCGCGGCATGGGGGATGGCCATGACCGCCTCTCAAACGAGCTTCGCGTTGAGCGTGATCTTCGCGTTGTTGGCGAAGAGCTTCGACACCGGGCAGTTCTCTTTGGCGCCCTTCGAAAGCTCGTCGAACTTCGCTTGATCGATGCCGGGAATCTTCGCCGTCATGTCGAGCTGGCAGCTCGTGATGGCGAAGCCTTCGCCCACCTTGTCGAGCGTGACGGTCGATTTCGTCTCGATGCTCTCGGCCGTGAAGCCCGCCTGGGTGAGAAAGAGCGAGAACGCCATCGTGAAGCAGCCCGCGTGCGCCGCGCCGATCAGTTCCTCGGGGTTGGTGCCGGGACCGCCTTCGAAGCGCGAGGCGAAGCCGTAAGGCGCTTCCTTGAGCACGCCGGTTTGCGTCGAGATCGTGCCCTGTCCGTCCTTGATGCCGCCGTGCCATTTTGCCGATGCTGTCTTTTGCATGATGTCGCTCCGCGAGGTTGGGTAACGATGTTGGGTGAAGGACGTGCGGGGCGCGCAATTTGCATACCGCCGCCGCCCCGCAGGGTAGGGTTCAGGGTTGCTTCGGCTGCCATTCGCCCGCGTACCAGGCGGCGGCCTCGTCGATTTCCTCGGGCGTCATGTTGCGCGCGATGTTGCGCATCTGCTCGGAGATGTCGTTATGGCGCGTGCCGTTCGCGAACGCGAGCAACTGCGCCTTCGTGTATGCGGCCGGCAGGCCGTCGAGCCACGGGCTGCCGATCTTGCTGTCCACGGCGCCATGGCAGGACGCGCACGCGGGGATATTGCGCAGCGGTGCGCCGTGCACCACGATGGCGGGCGCGCCGCCATGCAGGTGCGCGATCGGCTGCAGCGAGGCGTAGTAGGCGGCGAGGTCGCGCATGTCCTGGTCGGACAGATCGCGCGCCATGGGCGACATCACCGCGTTCTGGCGGGCGCCTGTCTGGAAGTCGTGCAGTTCCTTGAAGATCACGATGGCGAACTGGCCCGCCAGATTCGGCGAATTGGCCATGCTGATGCCGCGCGGGCCATGGCACATCGTGCAGCGCAGGGCGAGCGTCGCGCCGCGGCCAACCGAGAGCGTCGTCGCGCCATCGAGCATGTGCGGCGTGAGTTCGACCTGGCTCAGCTGGTAGCCCGGCGGCGCCGCCGACCCGACCGGATGCCAATCGCGCGGCACGCCGGCCGCGCTGCAGATCGCCGTCCAGATGCCCTGAAAATACGGATCGCTCTTGGCGGAAGGCAGCCAGATGAAGCCGATCAGCACGGAGACGACGAACACGACGATCGTCGCGCCCACGCTCGTGCGAAACCACACATTGCGAAACGAGAACAGGCGTTCGTCGCTCATCGCTGTGCTCCAATCGGGATCGCGGGCACGGCCGTTTCGGGCGTCGCCAGCAGTTGCGCGATCGGGTAGCCATAGTTGGTGATCGTGAGGGCGACCATCAGCACGACCCACAGCCCGAAGCTATTGAGCGCCACCGGCAGCGTGGCCGACTCGTGCACCGGTTTGCTGAAGCGATATTCCTCGGGCGCGGCCGCCTCGCTGCGATGGCCCTGCAGCAGCACGAGGAAGAACAGCACCGCCGAGGTCACGAGGATCAGGCCGCCAATGGCCGAGAGCACCACGAGCGCGCCCTGGCCCGCGAGCGCCGGGTCGCTGTAGTCGTAATAGGCCATGCGCCGCGGCATGCCCATGAGGCCGACCAGGTGCCACGGAAAGGTCGTCACGATCATGCCGATGAACCACAGCCACAGCTGCCAGCGCATGAGGCGCCAGTTGTTGAGCGCGCGGCCCGTGATCTGCGGCCACAGGTCGTAGGCGATGGCGAAATACATGATGACGATCGCGCCGCCATAGATCAGGTGAAAGTGGCCCGTGATCCACTGCGTGTTGTGCACGGACTGGTCGAGCTGGTAGCTCATGTTGATGAGGCCGCCCGCGCCGCCGAAGCCGAGCATGACGAACGAGAACGCCACGGCGAGCATTTGCGGGTTCTGCCACGGCAGCTTCGCGATCCAGCCGAACGGGCCCTTGCCGCCGCGCAGCCGCCCGGCGATTTCGACCGACGCGCAGATCGTGAACACGGTGAGGAGCGTGGGCACCGAGACGAGCGCCGTGAACACCGACTGCACGAACTTGAAGCCCGAGCCCACCTGCGGATCGGTGAACAGGTGGTGAATCCCGATCGGCATGGCCACCACGAGGAACAGGATGAACGAGATGCGCGCCATCACGTCGCTGTAGAGCCGGCCGCCGATCGCGCGCGGGACGATCGTGTAGTACGCGATATAGGCGGGCACGAGCCAGAAGTAGACGATGGCGTGCAGGGTCCAGGAGAAGAACACGCGCGCGAGGCCCGCGTCGATCGTATTACGCCAGCCGAAGGCCACGGGCAGGATCTGGAACAGCACTTCGATGGCCGCGCCCACCGCGGTCCAGCCCCACAGATACGCGCCCGCCGTGGTCGCGAACATGGCGAGCGGCAGCGGTTTGCCGGGATTCTCGCGCTTCCATTTCGCGGTGTTGATGCCCATCAGCGCGACCCAGACCCACGAGCCCACCACGACGAGCACGACGCCCAGGTAATAGAACACGTTGCCGATCATCGGCGGGTAGAACGTGTAGAGCACGGAGGCGAGGCCGAGCGCCACGGGCACCGAGGCCGTCACCGCGCCGAGCGCGAGCAGGATGAAGCCGAGCCAGGCCCACTTCACGCCCACGAGCGGGCGCTTGAGCGCCAGTTCGCTGACCGCGTAGCCGAAGCCCATCGCGATGAGCGTGGGAAACACATAACCCATCACGGTGCCGTGTTCCGTGACCGAGCGGTAGTACAGCTCGGGGTCGTTGAGCCACGGATGCAGCGGGCTGCGCACGAACATCTGCCACGCGCCGAGCAGCAGCGCCACGCCGAAGACGATGAACGCGAGCCAGAAGTGGGCGAGTACGAGTCGCTTGTTATTTAACACAGCTGAGTCTCCGCGCTGAATTGCCTGCCTGATTCGCCATCTGCATGAAGGCATCCTTGTCGATGACCTTCACGTGGGCCCACATGCCCTGGTGGCCCGTACCGCAGTATTCGTGGCACGGCATGAGGTGGTCGGAGGGTTTGTCGAAAGTCGTGCGGAACGTCGAGATGTAGCCCGGCTCGACCATCGAGTTCAGGTTGGTGTCCGTGATGAGAAAGCCGTGCACGACATCGGAGCTCGTCGCGCGGAACGTGATGGGCGTGTTTGCCGGAACGAGGATGCATTGGGGCGTGAACGAGTATTCCTGCGCGAGAATGCGCACCGTCACGGAACCGTCGGTCTCCACGGCGCTGCCGAGGTTCGACTCGACGAATTCGCCGGAGATGTGCAGCGTTTGCGGATTGACGAGTTCCACGCGCGAGGGCGGCATCATGGCCCAATGCAGGCCCGTGAACACCACCACGGCCACGAGCAGGGAGACGAACGCCACCATGAGAATCGCCCAGCGGCGCTCGACGCGCGCGGCGACTTCGGCACTGGCATGGTTATCGAGCGGATTCGACATGAGGCCGGCCTTTTCTTGTCTGTCTGATCTATTGGATGACGCCGCGCGGCAGGAACACGACGAAGTAGAAGATGAACCAGAGCGCGGCGACGATCGCCGTGGCGATGCCCGCTACCGCGAGCGCGCCGCCCGGGCCGCTGGCCACGATCTCGTCGACCTGTTCGTGTTGCGGGCGCTCGCCCGGTTGTTCGGGTACGGGAGTTTCGATCATCGCAGCCTCAGAAAAGCGGCGCGGAACGCAGCGCGTTCACTTCGTGTTCGGAAACCGGCGTGCCGTGATTGCCCCACGCCGTGCGGATATACGTGACCACGGCCGCCACTTCTTCATCGGAGAGTGACTGCGCGAAGGGCGGCATGCCGTAGGGCATCGGGTTCTTGCGCGTGCCCGGCGCGTAGCCGCCGTTGAGCACCATGCGGATGGGGTTCACGGCCGAGTTCATCTGGATCGACTGGTTGTCGGCGAGCGGCGGGAAGTGCGGCGGCTTGCCCTGGCCTTCGGTGGCGTGGCAGACCGCGCACTGCGACTCGTAGATCTTCCTGCCGAGCGGCACGAGGCGCTGGGCTTCCTCCGTCACGAACGTGCTCTTGGGCGACTTGTCGACCTCGTTGTTGCGGCCCGGCAACGACTTCAGATACACGGCCACGGCGCGTACGTCGTCTTCGGTGAGGTACTGGAAGCTGTCGTAGACCACTTCGGCCATCGGGCCGTACACGGCGCCGCGCTTCGACACGCCCGCGTGCAGCAGATCGACGATGTCCTCGATGCTCCAGTCGCCAAGGCCCGCTTCCTTGTTCGAGGTGAGCGAAGGCGCGTACCAGTTCTGCACGGGAATCAGACCGCCCTCGAATGCCTTCGAGGGCGAGTTGCCGCCCAGCGCGTTGATGGCCGTATGGCACATCGTGCAGTGGCCGAGGCCTTCCACGAGATAGGCGCCGCGATTCCATTCGGCAGACTGGGTCGGGTCGGGCTTGAACTCGCCCTGGCGGAAGAACAGCGTGCGCCAGCCGAGCAGCAGCGCGCGCTTGTTATACGGGAAGCGCAGGTCGTGCGGGCGGTTCTCCTTGTGCACGGGCTGCGTGGAAAGCAGGTACGCGAAGATGGCGTCCGAGTCCGCGCGTGTCACTTTGGTGTACGACGCGAACGGCATGGCCGGATAGAGCAGCGTGCCGTCGCGCGACTTGCCCTCGTGCAGCATGCGGTAGAACTCGTCGGCGGTCCACGCGCCGATGCCGAAGGTCTTGTCCGACGAGATGTTCGGCGTGTAGAGCGTGCCGAACGGCGTTTCCATCGGGCGACCGCCGCCAAACATCTGCTCGGAAGGCACCGTGTGGCACGCAATGCAGTCGCCGGCGCGCGCGAGGTATTCGCCGCGCGCGATCAGTTCGGCGTTGTGCGCGAGCGGCTTCGCGTTGGCCGCGGCTGCCGCCGCGGCGGCGCTCGCCGCGTCCGCTGCGTTCGCGCTGGGCGCGGCCGTTTGCGCGAGCGCGACCGCGGCGCCCATGCAGAGCGTGGCGGCCGCGAGCGAAAGACGCGTCGCGAGTGGCTTGGACGATGACGGGAGAAGGGATCGAAGTCTGCGCACGTCGAGGCCCCGGCTAGTTATGGACGCTGCCGCACGCGAGCGGCAGCGGCGAGGCTGCCGCCGGCGTCGTATCGGCGGGCGCGGGTTGCGACGAGAGCCAGGCCGCGATCGCGGTGATGTCGCGGTCGGCGAGACGGGTGGCGATGTCGTGCATGCAGTCGGGTGCGGCGGCTCGGCGCGTGCCGTAGCGGAACGCGCCGAGTTGCGCGCTGATGTAGTTCGCATGCAGACCCACGAGGCCCGGAATGGCTGGCTGCATGCCCGTGAGCGAGGCGCCGTGGCAGCCTGCGCAGGCGGGCACGTTGCGCTTGCTGTCGCCGTTCATGACGAGCGTTTTACCGAGGGCGAGCGTGGCCGCGTCGACCGTGGGTTTGGCGGGCGGCGGATAGGGCGGGTGCTGCTGCGAGAAGAATTCCGCGATCTGCTTGAGGTAGGCGTCGGGCAGATACGCCAGCAGATAGTTCATGGGCGGGTAGCTGCGGCCGCCGTCGCGGAAGGCGACGAGCTGGTTGAACAGATACCCCGCCGGCTTGCCCGCGAGACGCGGGAAGTAGTCGTTGTCGGTGCCTTCGCCGTGTGCGCCGTGACAGGCCGCGCAACCCATCACGCGGGCCTGCATCGTGTCAGGCGCGGGCTCGGCGGGCGGCGCCGCGAGGAGCGGCGCCCATGGCAGCGCGAGCGCAAGGATGATCAGGACGATGCGGGTTCTCAATGATTCCCTCGTTGCGGATGGTGACTACACAAACGCGTTGCGATTCGATATCAGTTGAGGCGTCGTCCGTGGGGGATTCTCATTGTGTAAGACGGCCGGGCGCGCACCTTTTCGAGGAGATTATCGGAGAACGCCGACTTGTGCAGCCAGGATGTGCAAATAAATTTCGCGGATTATTGCATCGGGATATGTTTGCTAACTCAACGACATTCGCTTCTTGCTACAGATTGGCGCGGCGCGAATTGCATCGGAATGCGAAATAAAATGAGGATCGTTTGAGGAGCGATTGCGTGTGGTCTTCTGGCCTGCACGGGTGGAGTCCATTGTATGGTCGTAGGATGTCCTCAGTCGCATGCGTGTGCGCTTTTCCAGCGGTTGTCCGACAACGTATAATGGAAAGACATGACTTACGCACGCATATCGAGCCAAGGAGATCCACATGGCGGAGTCGCTTGCCACGCCCATCGCCACGCGTAGCCGCAATCTCGCCGAGCAGGTCGTCAACTTCATCAGCGAGCAGATCGCCACGCGCGCACTCAAGCCCGGCGACAAATTGCCCACCGAAAGCAACCTCATGACGCAACTGGGCGTGAGCCGCACGGTGGTGCGCGAGGCGATCTCGCGTCTGCAGGCCATGTCGGTGATCGAAACGCGTCACGGCATCGGCAGCTTCGTGCTGGAGCCGCGCCGCGAGCCGCTCGATCTCGACGTCGTCCCGGCCAGCACGCTGGACGATGTGCTTTCCGTGCTCGAGTTGCGCATCAGTCTCGAAACGGAGGCCGCGGGCCTTGCCGCCCAGCGTGCGAGCGAGCGCGACCTGGCGGGCATGCGCGCCGCGCTCGACACACTCGACGTCGTCATCCGCACGGGCGGTGACAGCTCGGGCGCCGACCTCGAATTCCATATCTCGGTGGCGCGCGCCACGGGGAACCGCTATTTCGTCGACATCCTCACGCAGATGGGCGCGGCATTGATCCCACGCCGTCGCGTGGATTCGGCCGGCATTGCGCATCGCGATCCGCAGGCTTACGCCGAGCTGGTGAACCGCGAGCACGAGAGCATCTTCGACGCCATCGCCCGTCACGATCCCGAAGGCGCACGCGCGGCCATGCGCATGCATCTGTCGAGCAGCCGCGAGCGGCTGCGCCGCGCGGCGGCGGAGTCGGGCGAAAAGGCATAGCGCGTAGCCTGCATGGAAAAACAGCGGCCGCAGGTTGAACTGCAGCCGCTGTTTTCATTTGCGATGCGCGTAGGTGATACCGAGCTAACTCAGCCGCGCACCATCTCGCCATTCTTGCGCCGCCAGAGGTCGAGCGGATTGGCGTCCATCAGCGCCTGCGGCAGCAGCTCGGCCGGAAAGTCCTGATAGCACACCGGCCGCAGGAAACGCTCCATCGCGCTCGTGCCGACCGAGGTCGCGCGGCTATCGGAAGTGGCCGGGAACGGGCCGCCGTGCACCATCGCGTGCGTGACTTCCACGCCGGTCGGGAAGCCGTTCACGAGCAGGCGTCCGGCCTTGCGTTCGAGGATCGGCACGAGGCGCATCGCGGCGGGCACGTCGGTGCGGTCCATCTGGATCGTCGCGGTGAGCTGGCCCGCGAAGTGCTCGGCCACGGCGAGCAGTTCGACTTCGTCCTTGCAGCGCACGAGCGTCGAGGCCGGGCCGAACACTTCGTCTTCGAGGGCGGGCTGCGCGAGGAAGGTTTGCGTGTCGGTCACGAAGAGGGCGGCGAACGCCTGGTTCGGGCCGCTCGCGGGCTGGCCTTGGGCGAGGGCGCTCACGCCCTGGGTTTCGGCCAGACGCCGCGCGCCTTCTTCATACGCCGCATGGATGCCCTCCGTGAGCATGGTCTGCGCGGGCTTGACGCCCAACGCCTGCGCAGCGGCCTGCGCGAACTGGTCGAGCGCCGGCCCTTCGATGCCGATCGCCAGACCCGGATTCGTGCAGAACTGACCCGCTCCGAGCACGAGCGAATCGACGAAGCCTTGCGCGATGGCCGCGCCGCGCGCCGCGAGCGCCTCGGGCAGCAGGAAGACGGGATTGATGCTGCTCATTTCCGCGTAGACCGGAATGGGCTCGGGCCGACTCGCGGCGATGCGCATGAGTGCCGTGCCGCCCGCGCGCGAGCCGGTGAAGCCCACGGCCTTGATGGCCGGATGCGCGACGAGCGCCTCGCCCACGGTGCGCCCCGCGCCGACGATCAGCGAGAACACGCCCTCGGGCAACCCCATCTCCTGCACGGCCTGCTGGATCACGCGGCCCACCATCTCCGAGGTGCCGAGGTGCGCGCCGTGTGCCTTGACGATGACCGGGCAACCCGCCGCGAGCGCCGCGGCCGTGTCTCCGCCCGCCACCGAGAACGCAAGCGGGAAGTTGCTCGCGCCGAACACGGCGACCGGGCCGAGCGCGATTTTCTGCAGACGCAGGTCGGCGCGCGGCAGCGGCTTGCGTTCGGGCAGGGCGGCGTCGAGCGTGGGCGTGAGCCACAGTCCCTGGCGCACTTCCTGGGCGAACAGCTTGAGTTGACCGACGGTGCGGCCGCGCTCGCCTTCGAGGCGCGCCTTGGGCAGGCCGGTTTCCGCGTGAGCGCGCTCGGTAAGGGCGTCGCCAAGCGCGGCGATGCCGTCGGCGACGCGTTCGAGGAACGCGGCGCGCACGGCGAGGGGTAGCGTGCGGTACGCGTCGAACGCCGCGGCGGCGAGCTTGCAGGCGGCGTCGACGTCGGCGGCCGTGCCGCTGCCGAAGGCCGGCGCGGGGATCGCTTCGCCCGTGGCGGGATTGAAAGCCGCGAGCGGCTTTTCCGAGCCGCGCACCGCGCGGCCTCCAATGAGCATGTCGCCAGTGATTTGCATGGTGTCTCCGAGTCTCGTTGCAGTGAGTTAAGTCATCGTACAACTATCATACGCCAGATCGTCGCCGCCGCACACCCGAGGCAGGCGCCTTTGGCAGCCGGGAAGCGTTACAGGCGCGCAAATTCAAGCTTTATCGGTTATGATTCCCGTTCCAGAGCAGGGTAAACACGACATTGGCTCCCTCGGCGGGCACGCTTAGAATGTCATCAGACAACGTACCACAAAGCATTCAAACCGCGATCCAATCCGCGCGCCGCCCGCGCCTAAAGGAGACAACCCCGATGTCCGCCCCTGCCAACCGTTATGAGGACCTGCTGGAGTCCGCCAGCGCCAAGGTCCTGCGGCACGTGCTCCCGCTCTTCCTCATCATGTTCATCGCGAACTATATCGACCGTGTGAACGTCGGTTTCGCCGGCGCGCACATGAAAGCCGATATCGGTCTTTCGGCGGCGGCGTATGGGTTCGGCGCGGGGCTGTTCTTCGTGGGCTACGCGATCTTCGAGGTGCCGTCCAACATCCTCATGCAAAAGTATGGCGCACGCGCCTGGCTCACGCGCATCATGGGTACGTGGGGCGTCGTGGCCGCCGCCATGGCGTTCGTGCACAACGACACCTCGTTCTACGTGCTGCGGTTTCTGCTGGGCGTGGCCGAAGCGGGCTTCTTTCCCGGCGTGATCTATTACTTCGCGCAGTGGCTGCCGCAGAAAGAACGCGGCAAGGCGGCGGCTGTATTTCTCGCTGGTTCGGCGTTCGCCTCGGTGCTCTCGGGTCCGATCACGGGCGCGCTGCTGTCCGTGCGCGGCCTCGGCCTCGCGGGCTGGCAGTGGATGTTCCTGATCGAAGGCGGCTTTTCCATCGTGCTGTGCGGCGTGAGCTGGGTGTTCCTGAAGTCGCGCATTCGCGATGCCCACTGGCTCACGAGCGACGAGCAGGGCGCGCTCGAAACCTACATGGTGCGCGAACAGGCCGAGCGCGAAGCCGCCACGGGCGCGCACGTGCCGGTGCTGCGCCTCCTGAAGGACCCGCAGATCGTGCTGTTCTGCTTCCTCTACTTCGCGATTCAGCTCACGATCTACGCGGCCACGTTCTGGCTGCCCACGATCATCCGCAAGATGGGCGGCCTCACCGACTTCCAGGTGGGCCTCTACAACGCCATCCCGTGGATGATTGCCATCGTCGCGATGTACTGCTTCGCGCTGCTTTCCGCAAAGTACCGCTTCCAGCAGGCGTGGCTCGCCGTCGCACTCGTGATCGCCGCCTGCGGCCTGTTCGCTTCGACGTCGTCGGACCCGGTGTTCTCGTTCGTGGCGATCTGCTTCTCGGCCATCGGCTTCAAGGCGGCTTCGTCGCTGTTCTGGCCGATGCCGCAAGGCTATCTCGACACCCGCGTGGCCGCCGGCGTGATCGCGCTCATCAATTCGCTCGGCAACCTCGGCGGGTTCTTCGCACCGGCCACCTTCGGCTATCTTCAACAGCATACGGGCTCGATTACGGGCGGCCTCTACGGCCTCGGCGTGACTTCGCTGATTGCCGCCGCCGCCGCCTTCCTCGCCCGTAACAAGCCATCGCGCCGCGCTTTTGCCGACGATTCGGTCCGCAGCGGCGCGCACTGAGCCCGCGTGCAACCCTCAATCGAGAAGGAAACCCACACCATGAACCAGCCGAACCCCGAACGCTTCTTCGTCTACGTCGCGAATTCGAAAGACGGCGACATTGGCGTGTTTCATCTCGATGCGCGTAATGGCGCGCTCACGCCGCAAGCTCGCGTGGCCGCGCAGGACAACGTGATGCCGATGGCGCTCTCGCCCGATCGCCGCCGCCTTTACGCGGCCACGCGCGGCGCGGACAAGCGCATCAACGACTACGCCATCGACGCGCAAAGCGGCAATCTCGCGCCGCGCGTGCAGACGCCGATCGAATCGAGCCTCGCGTATCTGTGCGCCGAGCCGCAGGGGCGTTTCCTGCTGGGCGCTTCGTACGGCGAGCATCGCGTGAGCCTGTATGGCGCGAACGATCTCGCGAACGGGCATGGCGCTCCGTTGCAGGTGATCGGCGATATCGAGCACGCGCACGCCGTGATCGTTTCCGCCGACGGGCGCTTCGCCTATGCGTCGTCGCTCGGCAGCAACCGGGTGTTTACTTTTGCGCTGGAAGACGCGGGGCGCCTCGTCGAGATCGGCACGGTCGATCTCGGTGCGGGCTTCGGTCCGCGTCATCTGCGCTTTTCGCCCAACGGCGACGTGCTGTACGTGCTGAGCGAATTCCGCGCGACCGTCGCGGTTTTCGCGCGCGACGCCGCCACGGGCAAGCTCGCGGCGCTGCACGTCTCGCCGCGCGCGCCGGTGCTCGCCCATCTGAATGACGGTTTTGCGCGCCCGAGCCCCACGGACCCCGTGCAGCCCGACCCCGCTGTGCTCGCGAAGCTCGTCTGGGCCGCCGATATCCACGTCTCGCCCGATGGGCGCTTCGTCTACGTGTCCGAGCGCACGACGAGCCAGATTTTCACGCTGCGCGTATCGCAAGACGGCGCGCTCGAATACGTGGGTGCGACGGCGACCGAGACGCAGCCGCGCGGTTTTCGCATTGACCCGACGGGACGCTTTCTCGTGGCGTGCGGAGAGAAATCGCAACACGTGTCGGTCTACACGATCGATGCGGCGAGCGGTGCGCTCACAGCCGTCTCGCGCGGCGAGGGCGGCAATGGGGCGAACTGGGTGGAGATCGTCGCCGCCAACGCTTGACCGCTTCAATTCAAGGTTTCGATTGTCAGGGCGCAGCGCGCCGCACTTTTACAGGTAATCCGTTCATGTCTACACAAACCGTTCAACCGAACGCCACGCCCGTTGTGACCGAGTTGCGCGTCGTGCCCGTGGCGGGCCGCGACAGCATGCTGCTGAACCTCTCCGGCGCGCACGGTCCGTTCTTCACGCGCAACGTCGTGCTGCTGCGCGACAGCGCGGGCAATACCGGCATCGGCGAAGTGCCGGGCGGCGAGGCGATCCGCAAGACGCTCGAAGACGCGCGTGCATTCGTGGTCGGCCAGTCCATCGGCAATATGCAGTCGGTGCTCAACACCGTGCGCAAGCAGTTCGCCGATCGCGACTCGGGCGGACGTGGCCTGCAGACGTTCGACCTGCGCACCACGATTCACGCGGTCACGGCGCTCGAAGCCGCGCTGCTCGACCTGCTCGGCCAGCATTTGAACGTGCCCGTCGCCGCGCTGCTTGGCGAAGGCCAGCAACGCAGCGAAGTGGAGATGCTCGGCTACCTGTTCTTCATCGGCGATCGCAACAAGACCGATCTCGCCTACGCGAGCGGCGCCGATGGCCGCGACGACTGGGAGCGCCTGCGTACCGAAGAGGCGATGACGCCGGAGGCCGTCGTGCGTCTGGCCGAAGCCGCGCAAGCGCGCTACGGCTTCAACGACTTCAAGCTCAAGGGCGGCGTGCTGGCGGGCGAAGCGGAAATGGAAGCGGTCACGGCGCTGGCCGAGCGCTTTCCTGAAGCGCGCGTGACGCTCGACCCGAACGGCGCGTGGTCGCTCGCGGAAGCCATCCGCCTGTGCCGCGACAAGCACGATGTGCTCGCCTACGCGGAAGACCCGTGCGGTGCGGAGAACGGCTACTCGGGCCGCGAAGTGATGGCGGAATTCCGCCGCGCCACCGGCCTGCCCACGGCCACCAACATGATCGCGACCGACTGGCGCCAGATGGGCCACGCCATTCAGCTGCAGAGCGTGGACATTCCGCTCGCCGACCCGCACTTCTGGACCATGCAGGGCTCGGTGCGCGTGGCGCAGATGTGTAACGACTGGGGCCTCACGTGGGGCTCGCACTCGAACAATCACTTCGACATTTCGCTCGCGATGTTCACGCATGCAGCCGCCGCGGCGCCAGGCAAGATCACGGCGATCGACACGCACTGGATCTGGCAGGACGGCCAGCGCCTCACGCGCGAGCCGCTGCAGATCGTGGGCGGCAAGGTGCAGGTGCCGCAGAAGCCGGGTCTCGGCATCGAGATCGACATGGACGCGCTGGAAAAGGCCCACGCGCTCTACAAGGAGCACGGCCTCGGCGCGCGCGACGACGCGATCGCCATGCAATACCTCATTCCCAACTGGAAATTCGACAACAAGCGTCCGTGCCTCGTGCGCTGAACGCCGTCTTCAACTGAACACCTTTACTGACTTCGCAACAGGATCAAGACCATGACCACGCCGCAAGAACTCAAGCAAATCGTCTCCGAAGGCCTGCTTTCGTTCCCCGTGACCGACTTCGACGCGCAGGGCAACTTCCGCGCGAGCACCTACGCCGAGCGCCTCGAATGGCTGGCCCCTTACGGCGCGAGCGCGCTGTTCGCGGCGGGTGGCACGGGCGAATTCTTCTCGCTCACGAAGAGCGAATACTCGCAGGTCATCAAGACGGCCACCGAAACCTGCAAGGGCAAGGTGCCGATTCTCGCGGGTGCGGGCGGCGCCACGCGCGTGGCCATCGAATACGCGCAGGAAGCCGAGCGCAATGGCGCGCAGGGCATTCTGCTGATGCCGCACTACCTCACGGAAGCGTCGCAGGAAGGCATTGCCGCGCACGTGGAGCAGGTTTGCAAGGCCGTGCCGAAGATGGGCGTGATCGTCTACAACCGCGCCAATTCGAAGCTCAACGCCGACATGCTCGAACAGCTCGCTGACCGCTGCGAGAACCTCATCGGCTTCAAGGACGGCGTGGGCGAGATCGAGGCGATGGTGACGATCCGCCGCCGTCTGGGCGACCGCTTCTCGTACTTGGGCGGCCTGCCCACGGCCGAAGTCTACGCAGCGGCGTACAAGGCGCTGGGCGTGCCCGTATATTCGTCGGCAGTGTTCAACTTCATTCCGAAGACGGCCATGCAGTTCTACCGCGCGATTGCCGCGGACGACCACGCGACGGTGGGCAAGCTCATCGACGAATTCTTCCTGCCGTACCTCGCCATTCGCAATCGCCGCGCGGGCTACGCGGTCAGCATCGTGAAGGCCGGTGCGAAGCTCGTGGGCCGCGACGCGGGCCCGGTGCGCGCGCCGCTCACCGACCTCACGCAAGAGGAAGTGGCGCAGCTCGATGTGCTGATCAAGAAGCTCGGCGCGCAGTAACGCGTTCGGTGTTCACGCCATGCGCGCGCCAGCCGGCGCGCGGCATGGCTTGCGACAGGGCCCTTGCGGCCCTGTTTGCTCGTGAAGGGCGTGGGCGGACGATCAGTTGTTGTCGCCGAACAAGTCCAGATTGGAGCGCTCGCGCTTTTTGCCTTCGGTGCCTTCGGCGTTGCGGGCGCGGCGCGCGGTCTTTTCGCGGCGCGGCTTGCCGAACACCTCGTCGGGCGTGAAGCCGAATTCGGCGATTGCCGCGCGCACATTGGCCAGCGCCTCGTTCGCCGCTTCGGCGCGCGCGGCTTCAATGCGCTCGTCGAGTTCGCGCTTCTGGGCGAGCAATTCGCGGTAGGTAGCCATCGATAATTCTTGTCGAGTGAAAAAGAGCCGCTGATTTTACGCGTTGTGCGGGCTTCGTGCGGGCTTTACACCGCAATTTGCAGCATCAAAGATACGCGGCGAGCAGCGCAACCACGACGCACGATAACCCCATCAGCAAGGCCGCGAGCCAAAGCGACCCGCGCGCGGGCGCGCGCACCGAAGCGGGCAGGCGCTTTTTGCCGCTCAGCATCGGGCCGATCAGATTGTGGCCTTTCGCGAGCGCGTAGACGGCAATCGCGCAGATGTGCAGCACGACCGCCGCCGCGAGCAGATCCCAGCCCCATGCGTGCAGGCCGGCTATCGCATTGGCGATTTTTGCGGGCACGATTTCGCTGAGCGGGCCTTCGTCGGCGATGTCGTTGTTGTCGTAGAGACCGGTGAGCGTTTCCATGAGCAGCAGCGCGAGCAGCAGCAGAACCATCCAGCCGCCGGCCGCGTTGTGGCCCACCTGGACGTCGGGTTCGCGCCGCAGCAGATGGCGCAGATGCTCGATTGCCTTGCGCGGCGAGGCGACGAAGCGCGAGAAGCGCGCGGTCTCGCTGCCGAAGCAGCCCCACAGGATGCGAAACAGCACGAGCGCGAGCAGTGTCTCGCCGAGGCGCACGTGCATCTGCATCCAGTTCATGCGCTGCGTGACGTAAGCGGCCGCCACGAGCACGACGGTCAGCCAGTGGAAGAGGCGCGTGGGCAGGTCCCAGACAGGCACGCGGCGCTCAGGCTGGTCAGGGTGCTCGGGACGGTGGCGGGTTGCGGAGGTCGTGGAGTTCATGATTCGAGGCGGGCGGCCGGGCGTGGCGCTCAAGGGCATCATAGGCCAGGAACGTGTGCGCCATGTATGGCGCAATATACGCACCTGCGACGCCTCAGCGTCTACGTGGCGTCGCGCGGCGACTTCGGCGATACTTGCCGCTCGCCTTACATCCCTTGCAAGCCGATTCCACAGATGGAAAAGAACCGACTCGAAGCCTTCAGCGATGGCGTGCTCGCCATCATCATTACGATCATGGTGCTGGAACTCAAGGTGCCGCATGGCAACGATCTCGCTGCGCTCGCGCCGCTCTGGCCGGTCTATCTGAGCTACGTGTTGAGCTTCATCTACGTGGGTATCTACTGGAACAACCATCACCATATGCTGCAGGTGGCGCGCCGCGTGAACGGCTCGGTGCTCTGGGCCAACCTGCATCTGCTGTTCTGGCTTTCGCTGCTGCCGTTCACCACGGGCTGGATGGGCGAGAACGAATTCGGGCGCTGGCCGACCGCGCTCTATGGCGTCAACCTGCTGCTCTGCGCGCTGGCCTATGTCGTGCTGCAGTTCACGCTGGTGCGCTATCACGGGATGCAAAGCCCGCTTGCCATCGCGCTGGGCAACGACGTGAAGGGCAAGATTTCACCGGTGCTTTATCTGGCGGGGTTTGCGCTCGCGGCGTTCGACTATCCGCGCATTGGCGCGATCTTCTACTTCATCGTGGCGCTGCTTTGGCTCGTGCCTGATCAACGCATGGAGCGGCTCGCTCTCGCTGCCGGCGAAAAGAAGGAAGAGTAAACAGCAGTGGGGCCGGCGCGCATGCGGCCGGCCCCGTCGAACATCACATCGTCATCAGCCTGCCAGGTGCTTGCGCTTGGCGAGTTCCTGAGCCTTGGCATAGTCAGCCTGGATCACAGGCAAGCCTTCCGTGGCGGCCTTCTTGAGGCCCGCGTCGCGGCCCGAGGCGATTTCCGCCTGGAACGCCGAGAGCGTCTTCTGCTGGCCGGCCAGCGCGACCTGCTCGATATACGTCTTGTCGAAGTCCGCGCCGCGCAGATTGTTGATGCTGCTGATCACCGCCGCATCCGGGTCGTTGCGCGGCACGTCCACGCCGCGCGGGCTCGCCGCGCGCATCGAGTCGGACAGCTTCGAATAGTCGGCCACCAGTTTTTCGGCGAAAGCCTTCACTTCGCGGTCGGTCGAGCGCGAGTCGGCAATGCGCGCGGCATCGCGCTGCGTGGCGACGGTTTGCGTGCCGTCCGCGATGAAGGCCTTGTCGGCTTCGTGAAGCTTGCCGGGTGCGGCCGAAGTCGAGGCAGAAGCCGCGGTGGGCGCGGGGGTCTGCGCATGGGCGCTCAGCGTAACGGCGCAAAGGCTGGCGGCCGAAGCCGCGATGAGCGAGGCAAGCGAGAGGCGAGTCATGTGAACTCCTTTCTGCGTAGTTGGTATCGATTGCACGCGCAGGGCCTTGTGTCATGCCGCTTTCCGTGCGGCTCTGCGCGGGACCGTTGTGGCGTGGCGCCTTGCTGCTCAACGGTCTGAGGAATTCTATGAACTCGCTCGCCATTCAGGTGAAACGATTGCTTCGCTTGTGTAACGGTTGGTAAGAGAGCATGCGGATGAAATAACGATCCGCGTATTCACATCGACGTCATGCGTTTATGCGAATACAGCGTTCTCCATTCGCGCCAACCGGCGCACAATGTCCCTCGCGCGTGTCGTTGCTTCTACGGCGAAAAGTCCCACGATCTGGGCACGAACGCGGTTTGAGTCTCACGAGCGTGCGCAAAAGCGCACGCAAAAAAACGTAGGCCAACGAGGAGGAGACAGGATGGACGACGAGCTGGTTGCAACCGCATCCACCACACAATCGACTGCCACAGCCACCACCGCCGCGAACTTTCGCTGGCGCGTGCTGATCTGGCTGCTGTTCGGCGGCATCATCAACTACCTCGATCGCGCGAATCTCGCGATCGCGGCGCCTGGCATGATTCACGACCTGGGCCTCACGCGCACGCAAATCGGCCTGCTCGGCACCGTGTTCGCCTGGACCTACGCGGTGATGCAGTTGCCGGCCGGCTGGATCATCGACCGCTTCGGCGCGAAGCGCGCCTATGCAGTGGGCATGATCTGGTGGAGCGTGGCGACGTGGCTCACCGGCGTCGTTGGTTCGATCTCGGGCCTCATCGTCATGCGCGTGCTGCTCGCGGTGGGCGAGGCGCCGTGCTGGCCGACCTCCGCGAAGATCACGGCGGCGTGGTTTCCCGCCAAGGAACGCGGCTTCGCCACCGGCATCTGGGATTCGTCGTCGAAGTGGGGGCCCGCGCTCGCGCCCGCCGTGCTCGTTGCGCTGATGATCGCGTTCGGCTGGCGCTCGCTCTTTCACGTGACGGGCGCCATCGGCATTGTTTTTGCCGTGCTGTTCCTCTTTCTCTATCGCAACCCCGCGCAAAGCAAGCGGCTCACGCGCGAGGAGTTCGCCTATATCGAAGCGGGTGGCGGCGGCCACGAGCGTTCGCTCACCACCGCGCCCATTCGCTGGCGCGCGCTTTTTGCCTCGCGCAGCGTGTGGGGCATGATCTTCGGCTACTTCTGCGCGATCTGGCTGTGGAATATCTTCCTCGTGTTCCTGCCGCTCTATCTGCTCGATCGCTTTCATATTTCGTTCGCACAACTGGGCATCTACGCGAGCATTCCGTGGTTCGGCGGTGCGGCAGGCGAGATCGCTGCGGGCTGGATCGCGAAGAAACTCGTGGATCGCCGCGTGGCTTCGCCCATGGTCGCCAAGCGCATGCTGATCGTGGTGGGCGCAATTGGCGCGGGCGTGTGCGCGGCGGCGCTGCCACTTGCGAGCACGATAGGCGCGAGCGTCGCGCTAATGACGTTGGGGCTGGCGTTCATCGCCGCCACCATCGGCAACGCGTGGGCGCTCGCGGCCGACATCGCCCCTTCTTCAATGGTCGCTTCCGTGAGTGCAATCCAGAATTTCGGCGGCTATTTCGGCGGGGCGTTCTCGCCCGTCGTCGCGGGCATTATCGTTGACCGCACGGGATCGTATTCGCTGGCGTTCATCATGGGCGGCGCGATTGCGGGCTGCGCGGCGCTGTTCTACTGGTTCATGGCGCGCAGCACGGTGGGCCAGCCGGCGGACGCGGCTTGAGGAGACGAACGTGAACGCCTATGAACGCTTTCCCTGGCGCGCGCTGTATGACACCGGCATCGAGCCGAATCCTCAGCAGGAGTATACGAACGGTCTCGACATGTTCGCGGCGGCGCTCGAGCGCGCGCCGCACGAAAGCGCGCTGCTCTACTTCGACGGCAGGCTCGACTGGCAGGCGCTCGACGCATGGAGCGACCGCATCGCCTGCTTGCTGCTGGACGAAGGCGTGCAGCGCGGCGACCGTGTGGCGCTCTATCTGCAGAATGTGCCGCAGTTCGTGATGGCTTTGCTCGGCATCTGGAAGGCGGGCGCCGTGATGGTGCCGGTCAATCCGATGAACCGGGCGCGCGAACTGAAACTGCTGCTCGACGATTCGCAAGCGCGCGTGCTGATCTGCGACGCCGCGCTCGAAGGCGAAGTCGTTCGCGAAGTGATCGCGAGTATCGAAGCCGAAGGCAACGCCGCGCCGCGCGTGTTCACGACGCGCGCGCGTGCGCTGCAGACACGCGACGATCCACGCGTGTTCGGCACACAGCGCGAGGCAAGCGGAGCAGGCGAGGGCGCACGCGATCTTTTGCAGGCGGCGCAGGCCGTGCAGCCAGGGCGCAAGCCTCCGCCGGTCGTGCTGGCGGCGAGCGATCCCGCCATGCTCGTCTATACCTCGGGCACGAGCGGCCGCCCGAAAGGCGCGATCTGCACGCACGGCAATTTCGCGTTCAACTCACAGACGTACCGCGATTTCTGCGGCCTGCGCGAAGGCGGCCCGATACTCGGCGTGGCGCCGCTCTTTCACATTACCGGTCTCGTTGGCCACATCGGCGCGGCGTGGATTGCGCGCGCGCCGCTCATTCTCACGCACCGTTTCGATCCGGCGGCGACGCTCGACGCCATCGAAGAACACCGCGCGGAATTCACGATCGGTGCGATCACGGTGTTCATCGCGCTGCTGCATCACGCCGATGCGACCCGCGAAAAACTCGCGACGCTCACGAAGATCTATTCGGGCGGCGCGCCCATCGCGCCCAGCGTAGTGGAGGCGTTTCGCGCGAAGTTCGGCCACGTGATCCACGGCGCGTATGGGCTCACCGAAACGAATTCGCCCACACACATGGTGCCGCTCGCGAGGACGGCGCCCGTCGATCCACACAGCGGCGCGCTGGCCATGGGCGTGCCCGTGCCGGGCGCCGAAGCGGCCATCGTCGACGATGACGGAAACATGCTCGCGGCCGGTGAAACGGGAGAAATCGTTTGCCGCGGACCGATGGTCGTGCCCGGCTACTGGAACAACGCGGCTGCGACGGCCGATGCGTTTCGCGGCGGCTGGTTCCATACCGGCGACGTCGGCTTCATGGACGAAGCGGGCTGGTTCTATCTCGTCGATCGCAAGAAGGACATGATCAATGCGGCCGGGTACAAGGTCTGGCCACGCGAGGTGGAAGACGTGCTTTACGGCCATCCCGCCGTGCGCGAAGCGGCCGTGGTGGGCGTACCCGATCCGTATCGCGGCGAGACTGTGAAAGCCGTGGTGAGCCTGCGTGCTGGCGCGGTGGCCGACGCGGCGGAACTGATCGCGTTCTGCAAGGCGCGCATGGCTGCGTATAAATACCCGCGTATCGTCGAGTTCCGCGACGAATTGCCGAAGACGGCTACGGGGAAGATCTTGCGGCGCGAGTTGCGGTGATGGTTGCGCGAGCAACTTGACGAGGTCGAAAAGTGAAGCGCCCCGAGACTGGCTCGGGGCGCTTCGGCGCCTTATTGCACCTGGCTGCGCAGCGCCTTGGCGGCAGCGACCATGTTGGTCAGCGCCGGAATGACCTCGGCCCATTGACGCGTCTTCAGGCCGCAGTCGGGGTTGACCCACAGGCGTTCTGCCGGAATGCGCTCGGCGGCCTTCTGCATCAGTTGCACGATGTGCGCTTCGGTCGGGATGTTCGGCGAGTGAATGTCGTACACGCCAGGCCCGATTTCGTTCGGATACTTGAAGTTGTCGAATGCGTCCAGCAGCTCCATGTCCGAGCGCGAGGTCTCGATCGTGATGACGTCCGCGTCCATATCGGCGATCGACGCGATGATGTCGTTGAACTCCGAATAGCACATGTGCGTGTGGATCTGCGTTTCGTCTTCCACGCCGTTCGCCGTGATGCGGAACGATTCCACGGCCCGGCGCAGATACTCGCCCCACTGCGCGCGTCGTAGCGGCAGACCCTCGCGCAGCGCGGCCTCGTCGATCTGGATCACGCCCACGCCGGCCTTTTCCAGGTCGAGCACTTCTTCGCGAATGGCGAGCGCGAGCTGGTAGCACGAGACCGAACGCGGCTGGTCGTCGCGCACGAAGGACCAGTTGAGGATCGTCACCGGGCCCGTGAGCATGCCCTTCATGGGCTTGTTCGTGAGCGACTGCGCGTAGGTGATCCACTCCACCGTCATTGCCTTCGGCCGGCTGATGTCGCCGAACAGAATGGGCGGCTTCACGCAGCGTGAGCCGTACGACTGCACCCAGCCGAATTGGCTGAACGCGTAGCCGTCGAGCTGCTCGCCGAAGTATTCGACCATGTCGTTGCGCTCGGCTTCGCCGTGCACGAGCACATCAAGACCCAGTTGCTCCTGCTCACGCACGCTGCGCTCGATTTCGGCGCGCATGGCGGCCTGGTAGCCCGCGTTGTCGAGCGTGCCGCTCTTGAACTGGCTGCGCGCCTGGCGGATTTCCGCCGTTTGCGGGAACGAGCCGATTGTGGTGGTCGGGAAGGCGGGCAGCTTCAGACGCGCAGCCTGCTTCGCGGCGCGCTCAGCGTAGGCATGCTGACGATTGCCGAGCTGTGCATCGATGCGGGCGATCGCGGCCTTCACTGCGGGGTTGTTCACGCGCGGCGACTGGCGGCGCGCCTGAACGGCGGCGGCGTTCGCCGCGAGTTCGGCTGCGACCTTGTCGCGGCCGGCATTCAGCGCCGTGGCGAGCACCTTCACTTCGTCGAGCTTTTGCAGCGCAAACGCGAGCCACGAACGGATTTCAGCGTCGAGCTTCTCTTCGCTCGCGAGATCCACCGGCACGTGCAGCAGCGAGCACGACGGCGCGATCCAGAGGCGCTTGCCCAGTTGCTTCGCGAGCGGCTCGAGCCAGTCGAGCGTGGCGTTCAGGTCCGTCTTCCAGATGTTGCGGCCGTTGATCGCGCCCACCGAAAGCACGCTCTGCGCAGCCAGCTTTTGCGCGGCCAGCGCGACTTCTTCGCGCGCGTTGATCGCGTCGATATGCAGACCGTCGACAGGTAGCGAGCATGTGAGGTCGAGGTTGTCGTGCAACTGGCCGAAGTAGGTGGCCAGCAGCAGCTTGACGCTGCGCTGCTCGAAGCCTTCATACGCTGCCGTAAACGCGGCGCGCCAGGCCGGATCGAGTTCGGTCACGAGAATCGGCTCGTCGATCTGCACCCAATCGACGTCCATCACGCGGAAGTAGTCGAGCAGCGCGCGGTACACGGGCATGATACGCGGCAGCAGCGCCAGCTTGTCCGAGTCGTCCTTGGCCTTGCCGAGCCACAGGTACGTGAGCGGCCCGATGATCACCGGCTTGGCCTTCACGCCCAGTTCGCGGGCTTCACGCAGTTGCTCCGAAAGACGCGAGGTGTCGAGGTTGAACTGCGTATCGGCCGTGAATTCGGGGACGATGTAGTGATAGTTCGTGTCGAACCACTTTGTCATTTCGCCGGCCGCGACGCCACCGCAGCAAGCGGCATGGTCCTCGGTGCCTGCTGCCGAGCGGCCACGCGCCACGCGGAAGTAGTTGTCGAGCTTGTCGCCGTGGAAGCCCTGCACGCGCTCGGGCAGGTTACCGAGCGTGAAGCTCATGTCGAGCACCTGGTCGTAAAACGCGAAGTCGCCGGCGGGCACGAGGTCGAGACCCTTCTGGTTCTCCCAGTGGCGCGCGCGCAGTTGCGCGCCGAGTGCCTTCAGTTCGTCGCGCGAGGATTCGCCCTTCCAGTAGCGCTCCAGACCGAATTTGAGTTCACGTTTCGCGCCGATGCGCGGAAAGCCGAGATTGTGCGTGGTGACCATGTGCGGTGCCGTCCGAAATGAAAGTGCTGAAAACGATCCAGAGTCGCAACGATCATAGGGGTATCCGATGATGAAGAAAAATGGCATTATTTCATCCATCCATTAGTTTCTTTCATCTGGTTGCCTGATGCTCGAACGCGTTCACCTCGTCATCGTCCGCGAAGTCGCCCGCCAGGGCTCGCTTACCGCAGCGGCGGAATCGCTTTTCCTCACACAATCGGCGTTGAGCCACACGGTCAAGAAGATCGAGCAGCAGCTAGGCACGCAAATCTGGGACCGCGAGGGGCGCAGCCTGCGGCTGACGCAGGCCGGGCAATATCTGCTCTCGCTGGCCGAACGGCTCTTGCCCCAGTTCGAACTCGCGGAAGAACGCATGAAGCAGTACGCCGCGGGCGAGCGGGGCACGTTGCGTATCGGCATGGAATGCGCCCCGTGCTATCAGTGGCTGCTCAAGGTGGTCTCGCCTTATCTGGCGCGCTGGCCCGACGTCGATGTGGACGTGAAGCAGCGTTTTCAGTTTGGCGGCATCGGCGCGTTGATCGGATATGACATCGACGTGCTGGTCACGCCCGATCCGCTGAACCGGCCCGGGCTGCGTTTCGATCCGGTGTTCGACTACGAACAGGTGCTGGTGGTCGCGGAAAACCATCGGCTCGCGGACGTGCGCTACGTGAAGCCCGAACAGCTCGTCGACGAAACACTCATCACGTATCCCGTGGATACCGACCGGCTCGATATCTACAACCAGTTTCTGCGGCCCGCGAACATCACGCCGCGCCGTCACAAGACGATCGAAACGACCGACATCATGCTGCAGATGGTCGCGAGCCATCGCGGTGTGGCCGCGTTGCCGCGATGGCTCGCGGAAGAATACGCAGACCGCATGCCGCTCGCGATCGTGAAGCTCGGCAAGCAGGGCATCGCGAAGCAGATCTTTCTCGGCACGCGCGAAGGCGACGCCGTGGTCGATTACCTCAAATCGTTTGTCGAATTCGCGCGCGACCCGATCTGGCAACAGCCCCGTGTGCGAGGCTGATGGATTACGTTTTGAAAATGAAAGAAACGTCGTTCAAGTTCGTATATTGATCGTTCAATTAACTTAAAGCCGCTGCCCAGGGGGGCTTCTCGGGAATCGCTTGTCGCTTCTGCGCAATTGCTCGTCGCAATTGCTACGTTAGTCCGCTTTTTGCCGGACAACTATGTGTCATGAGACTTCATGACCCTGCGACGCAGTTCGATTCCTGAGGAGATGACGATGTGCCGATTCCCCCTGCTTAAGACAGGCGCGCTCGCGTGCGCCGCCATTCTCTGCACCAGCGCCTACGCGGCCGATCCCGCCGCGTGCAAGGACGTGCGCTTCGCCGACGTGGGCTGGACCGATATCGCGGCGACCACGGGCGTGGCATCGACGATCCTCGGCGCGCTTGGCTATACGCCGACCAAGACGATCGCCTCGGTGCCGATCACATTCGCAGGGCTCAAGAGCAAGCAGATCGATGTGTTCCTCGGCTACTGGTCGCCGACCATGGACCCGATCATCGAGCCCTTCACGAAGTCGGGCTCAATCAAGGTGCTCTCGACGCCGAACCTCACGGGCGCCAAATACACGCTTGCCGTACCCGATTACGTCTACCAGGGCGGCCTCAAATCGTTCCAGGACATCGCCAAATACGCGGACAAGCTGCAAGGCCGCATCTACGGCATCGAACCCGGCAACGACGGCAACGCGCTGATCCAGAAGATGATCGGCGCGAATCAGTATGGGCTCGGCAAATTCAAGCTCGTCGAATCGAGCGAGGCGGGGATGCTCGTGCAGGTGAACCGCGCCGTGCGCGAGAAGCAATGGATCGTGTTCCTCGGCTGGGAGCCGCATCCCATGAACGTGCAGATGAAGATCGACTACCTCTCCGGCGGCGATGCGGTGTTCGGGCCTGACTATGGCGCGGCGCGCGTCCTGACCGCGGAACCGCCTGACTATGCCGCGCGCTGCCCGAACGTGGCGAAGTTCGTCTCCAACCTGCAGTTCACGACCGCCATCGAGAACCATTTGATGGTGCCGATCGCCAACAAGGAGGACCCGAACAAGGCCGCCGCCGACTGGCTGCGCGGCAACCCGCAGGTGCTCGACAACTGGCTCGCCGGCGTGACCACGCTCGACGGCAAGCCGGGCCTGCCTGCCGTGCGCGCCTCGCTGGGCGTGCACTGACGTGCCCTTGTCCGCGGCGAAAGCCGCGGACAACCCTGCGGTACATCCCTATTTGCGCGGCAATTTTGGTTGATTAGCGTTCAAAAGAGGAGGAGGCAGATGGAGCAAGCAGGAATCGGTACGCATGGCGCGGAGGAGAGCGCCGCACGAGGCGGTCATGGCCATGCGCTGCAGCGCGGCCTCACATGGAAAGATGCGTTCTGGGTGACGAGCGGCGTGCCCGCGGGCGTGCTGTTCACGATTGGCGGCGTTTGCGCGACCATCGGCCAGCCGGCCTGGGCCATCTGGATTGCATCGATCACGATGGGCCTCGTGCAAAGCGCCACTTACGCCGAGATTTCAGGGCTCTTTCCGCACAAGTCGGGCGGTGCTTCGGTGTACGGAGCAATCGGCTGGGTCCGCTACAGCAAGATGATCGCGCCGGTTTCCGTGTGGTGTAACTGGCTCGCGTGGTCGCCCATGCTGGCGCTGGGCTGCGGACTCGCCGCGAACTACGCGCTCGCCACGCTGTTTGCGCCCGAAGCGGCCATCCTGCAGTGGCACTGGACGCTCGCCAACCTGGACTTCATCAAGCCGGGTCTCACGCTGCGCATCAACGCGACATTCCTGATCGCCGCGGCGTTCCTGCTCATCACGTTCCGGCTTCAGCACAGCGGCGCTTCGAAGGCCGCGAAAACGCAGAAGATTCTCGGTATCGCATCGCTCACGCCGCTTTTGATCGTCGGGCTCGTTCCCTTCGTCACGGGCGATGTTCCCGCCAAGCATCTTTTTCCGCTGCTGCCGCTCGGCCACGACGCGCACGGCAATCTCACCGCGTCGGTCTTCGGCACGTGGAACGGGCAGGGCGTGGTCATGGCGCTGGGCGCGATGTTCATGGCGGGTTGGGCATCGTACGGCTTCGAAACGGCGGTGTGCTATACGCGCGAGTTTCGCGACCCACGGCGCGATACGGCGCGGGCGATCTTCTGGTCGGGCGCGCTATGTCTCGTCGTGATGACGCTCGTTCCGCTCGCGTTTCAGGGCTCGCTGGGTACGGCGATGATGCTCGATCCGCGCATTGGCGACGGCACCGGCGTGGGCACCGCGATGGCCGCTATGGTGGGCGGCGGGGCCTGGGTGGGCAACGCCGTGGTGGTGATGCTCATGCTCTCGATCTTGCTGATCGTGATGACGTCGATGATGGGTTCGTCGCGCACGCTCTATCAGGCTTCGGTGGATGGCTGGCTGCCGCGCTATCTCTCGCGCGTGAACGAGCACGGCGCGCCGACGGCGGCGATGTGGACCGATCTCGGTTTCAATCTCATCCTGCTCGCGATGTCGGACTATATGACGGTGCTGTCGATCTCGAACGTCTGCTACATGTTGTTCGTGTTCCTGAACCTTCAGTCGGGCTGGATTCATCGCATGGATCGTGGCTCGTGGGCGCGGCCGTTTCGCTGCCCAACGTGGCTGCTCGCGCTGGGTGCGCTGTGCGGGTACGCGAACCTCGTGTTCGTGGGCGCGGGCGCCAATCTGCAAGGCGAGGGGACGCTGCGCGATGGCCTCATTGCCATGCTGCTGATCGTGCCGGTGTTTGCTTTCCGCCATTACTGGCAAGATCGCGGGCGGTTCCCGGCGGGCAGTGCGCTCGATATGGAAGTGAGTGTGCCGGTGCGCAGCCGGTGGTTGAGTTTGGCGCCGTATGGTGCGCTCGTTGCGGCGGCGCTGACGATTGCGGTTTCGCATTGGCTGGCCGCGTCGGTCTGAGTTGGCTTCAGTGTTGGCGGCATCGTGCGGGCGGATCGCTCGCGTGGTGCCGCGTTTTTTGCCTTGCGTTTCTTCCGGTCAATCGCACACTGCATCACAGATGCTTGACGACGCCCAGCGTCACGCTGAAACTGCCGGTTGCATACGTGCCGATCATGCTCAATTGCGCGACCGGGTTGTTGTGCCCGTCCTCGAGCGTAAGCACTCCGCCGGTGAGGCCGTTGACGAGACTGGGTACGAACGTACCCCGCGTGGCGGGAGCGTGCAGCTTGATGACGTCGCCCTTCACGAAGCCCGCTATCACGCCCGCGAAGGCGCCAGGGTTGAGCAGAACCAGCTTGCCGGTGTTGCTGGCGAACGTGATGGTTTGCGAACTGGCCACCGCTGCAACCGATACGACGGCGCCCGCGTCTAGCGTAATCGTCCCTGTACCACCCAGCGAACCCGCGCATACGAGTTCGCTGCCTGCATCGGCGTTGATCATGCCGTCATTGCTTAGGTCTCCCACTAAAATAAGCGGCCCGTTAGCCGTGATCGTCCCGCCGTTGTTTTCGAAACCCATGGGTGCCGTCACCCGGCCACTGCCCGACAACGTGCCGCCTTTGTCCACGCCGAGCGCGGCCGTGTCGATTTGCCCGTGATCGAGCGTCAATGTGCCCGTCGCACTGACGTTGACACCCAAGCCTGCCGATACGATCGCGTGATTCGCCACATCGAGGGAACCCGTCCCCAGCGCAGCGCCAACGCCCAAGGCGCCTTCGATGACGAGCCGCGCCCGGTGGCCCGAAATCGAAACCTTGCCGCTCACGTGCGCTTGCAGCGTCCAGCCGATATACAGATCGCTGGCGGCGACGACGCTACAGCCCGCGATGGTGAGCGTGCCGTTGGCCTGCCGGCCGACGATGATCTGGCCGCGAGCGGTGAGGGTGGCCTCCGAGACGTTCACGGTCCCCTCGGCATGGTTGCCGACGACGAGTGCCCACGGATAGACGAGCGGGTCGCCATTGCCCGCGGTGACGGTGCCGCCATCCGCAATGGTCAGCGTGCCGGGGTTGCCTTGCCCAACCGCGATAGGCTGATTGCCCCCATCGACGACGGCCCCAGCGCCTTGAACCAACAGTGCAGCAGATGGAGGCCCGGCGTCACCAATCAGGATTCCGTAGTTGTCCACCGAATGGAAAGGCGTGATCGCGACAACGGCATGTGCGCCAACCGTGAGCGCGCAGGTGCCTCCGTGGCTGCCGTCTATGGGCAAGCCAAGCCGCGGTGTGGTCAGGACCGCGCCCTGGTCGAGCGTCAGCTCCTGGTTGGCCTGCACGCCATAAGTCGCCGTCAATAGACCCGACACATTGGCGGTTCCGTAGAACTTCAGCCGTTGTACGGTCCCGGCACCGGTCACGACGACGCCGACGCCATCGATGCTCGCAAAGTCGTTCGGCCCAGGCGGCTGTGTTGCGGGCGCACCGTTCACCAGCCAGTTTGCCGCTGACGCAAAATCCCCGGCCGCGCCCGGGGCCCAGCTATAGACGGCCATGCTCGATCTCCTGATGTGCCGCAGATAAACGCATCGCTTTCCAAGCCTAAAGATTGCGGTACGTTTTCGCGTCCATCATTTGGTGGAGAACGCAAGCCGGCGCGCAGATCCTTGCGCGCCGGTTCTGGGCCATCAGCTCGCTTCTTACAGCGTCACGCTATGCGCGCGTACTTTCTCCCTGCGCGACCTACCGTCCGCTGCGGGATAAGCCGCCCCTCGCGCCGGCGTCCCGTTCGCCACAAAATACGGCGCATGCGATCGAGCAAGCGCGTCGCGCCCGCGTATGCGATCCGCGATCTTCTCCGCAATCATGATGGTCGGCGCATTGAGGTTGCCGGTGGTAATGCGCGGCATGATCGACGCGTCGACCACGCGCAGGCCGTCGAGTCCGTGCACGCGGCCTTCGCCATCCACCACGGCCATGTCGTCGTAGCCCATCGCACACGAACACGACGGGTGATAGGCGGTTTCCGCGCGGTTGCGCACGAAAGCATCGATCTCGGCGTCGGTCTTGAGCGCCGCGCCGGGGTTCAACTCGCGTCCGCGAAACCGGTCGAGCGCGGGCTGCGCAATGATTTCGCGGGTGATGCGAATCGCGTCGCGGAACTCGCGCCAGTCGAGCGCCTCGGCCATGTAGTTGAAGAGAATCGACGGATGCTGGCGCGGATCGCGCGAGCGCAGTTTGACGCGCCCGCGGCTAGGCGAGCGCATCGAGCCCACGTGCGCCTGGAAGCCGTGCATCTTGATCGCATTGCTCCCGTTGTAGTTGATCGCGACGGGCAGAAAGTGATACTGAAGGTTCGGCCACGGATCGTCGTCGCGCGTGCGAATGAAGCCGCCCGCCTCGAAATGATTGCTCGCGCCAATGCCGGTGCCGCGCAGCATCCATTCAAGGCCAATAGCCGGTTGATTTCGCATGAGGAGCGCAGGGTAGAGCGAGACGGGCTCCTTGCACTCGTACTGCATGTACATCTCCAGGTGATCCTGAAGATTCTGCCCAACGCCCGGCAGATCGAGCACAACGGGAATGTCGAGTTCGCGCAGCCATGCACCAGGCCCGACGCCCGAGCGCTGCAGAATCTGCGGCGAGGCGATCGCGCCCGCACACAGCAGCACTTCGCGGCGCGCGTAGCGGGTTACACGCGCGGGCCCGTCGAGAAAGACGACGCCACACGCCCGCTTGCCGCTGAACAGAATGCGGTCCGTCACCGCGTGCGTGACGATGTCGATGTTGGGCCGATGCTTTGCCTGATCCAGATAGCCGCGCGCGGTGCTCGCGCGCCGGCCTTTGGCGGTCACGGTGCGGTCCATCGGCCCGAAACCTTCCTGGCGGTAGCCGTTGAGGTCGTCGGTGCGCGGATAACCCGCCTGCACGCCCGCCTCGATCATCGCCTCGAAGAGCGGGTTCACGCCCGGCTTGCTCGTCGTCACGTGAACGGGACCTTCGCCGCCGTGATAATCGTTTGCGCCGACGTCACGCGTTTCGGCCTTGCGGAAATAGGGCAGGCAGTCCAGATAGCTCCAGTTTTCGAGCCCCTTGCGCTCGGCCCAGCCGTCGTAGTCGAGCGCATTGCCGCGGATATAGCACATGCCGTTGATGAGCGACGACCCGCCCAGCCCCTTGCCGCGCCCGCATTCCATGCGCCGGTTGTTCATGTGCGGCTCGGGATCGGTTTCGTAGGCCCAGTTGTAGCGGCGGCCCTGCAACGGGTAGGCGAGTGCCGCGGGCATCTGCGTGCGGAAATCGAAGCGGTAGTCAGGACCGCCTGCTTCGAGCAGCAGCACCGTCGCGTCGCGGTCCTCGGTGAGGCGCGCGGCAAGCACGTTGCCCGCCGAACCCGCGCCGATGATGATGTAGTCGTACTCTTGCGCTGCCATGCAGGACTCCCTCAGAAAACGGGCTGATACGGTCCCAGTTCCACCTGGACGGATTTGAGGCGCGTGTAATGCTCGAGCGTGGTGATGCCGTTCTCGCGGCCCACGCCCGACTGCTTGTAGCCGCCCACTGGCATTTCGGCGGGTGACTCGCCCCACGTATTGATCCAGCAGATGCCGGCTTCGAGCCGATGAATCACGCGGTGCGCTCGAGTGAGGCTTTCGGTCACGACGCCGGCGGCCAGGCCGTAAAGCGATTCGTTGGCGCGTGCGATCACTTCGGTTTCGTTGGCGAAGGCGAGAATGCTCATCACCGGGCCGAAGATTTCTTCCTGCACGATGCGCATGTCGTCGCGGCAGCCGGAGAACACGGTGGGCTGCACGTACTGGCCGCGCGCGAAATCGCCCTGGGTGAGGCGCGCCCCGCCCGCGAGCAGCCGCGCGCCTTCGCGCTTGCCGCTCTCGATATAGCCGAGCACCTTGTCGAGTTGCGCGGCGCTCGCGAGCGGCCCGAAGTTGGTGGCCGGATCGGCGGGATTGCCCACGCGGATGCGCTTCACGCGTTCGAGCACGAGAGCCTCGAGCGCGGCAATGACCGATTGATGGACGAACACGCGCGTGGCGTTGGTGCATACCTGGCCCGCGCTGAAGAAGTTGGCGGTGACGGCGATATCGGCGGCGCGCTCGAGGTCGGCGTCTTCGAAAACGATGAGCGGTGACTTGCCGCCCAGTTCCATCGTGACTTCCTTGAGCGTGGAGCCGCCTGCGGCCGCCATGACCTTTTTGCCGGTTTCGACGCCGCCCGTAAACGAAATCTTCTCGATGCCTGGATGCACACTCAGCATGGCGCCCACACGGCCGTCGCCGTGGACCACGTTGAATACGCCGGGTGGCACGCCTGCCTCGATATAGATTTCCGCGAGCTTCGAGGCCGAAAGCGGGGTGATTTCGCTCGGCTTGAAGATCATCGCGTTGCCGGCGGCAAGCGCGGGCGCCGATTTCCAGCAGGCGATCTGCAGCGGATAGTTCCATGCGCCGATGCCTGCTGTGACGCCCAGCGGCTCGCGCCGCGTGTAGACGAACGAGCTTTCGCGCAGCGGGATTTGCTGGCCTTCGAGCGCGGGCGCGAGGCCCGCGTAGTACTCGATCACGTCGGCGCCCGTGGCGATATCCACGCTACGCGTTTCGGCGATGGGCTTGCCTGTGTCGCTGGTTTCGAGCGCCGCGATTTCATCGTTGCGCTCGCGCAGCAGTTCGACCGCGCGCCGCAGCACGCGCGAGCGCTGCATCGCCGTCATGGCGGCCCAGATGCGCTGGCCGTTGCGGGCCGACTGCACGGCGCGGTCGATATCGGCGGCGCTCGCGTGCTGCACCGTGGCCAGCTTGGCGCAGGTGGCGGGATCGTAGGTGTCGAACGTTTCACCGCTGGTGGCGTCGCTGTAGGCGCCGTCGATGAAGAGGCGTTGCAGGGGAAAGAGGGACATCGCTGGCTCCGGGCCGGGTTATCTGGTCGACTTGCCCGAACGCGGCTTGGCGCGCGATTCGAGCAGCAGGTCGATGTAGTCATTGGCCACGCGCAGCGCGGCCTTCGTGTCGAACGGTTCGCCCGTGAGCGCGCCGCGCAGCCAGAGGCCGTCGATCAACGCAGCGAGTCCGCTTGCGGCGCGCCGGGCCGTAGCGGCCGGCAACACCTTCTCGAACTCCGCGCAGAGGTTCGAATGCAGCCGCCGCGTGTTGACGCGCTGCAGCCGGCGCAGCGCGGGCTGATGCATGCTTTCCGCCCAGAACGCGAGCCACGTCTTCATGACAGGTGAGTTCACCTGCGAAACGTCGAAATTGGCCGCGACGATGGCGCGCAAGCGAGCACGCGGCTCGTCTTTCGCGGCAAGGCGACGCCGCACCGTGGCCTCCCAGAGGTCGTGCAGCACGTGGCGCATGGTGGCTTCGAGCAGCCCGTCCTTACCGCCGAAATAGTGACTGACGATACCGGTCGAAATCTTCGCGTGCTGCGCGACGGTGGCGAGCGTCGTGCCGGAGAGACCCGACTCGTCGATCGATTGCAGGGTGGCGTCGATGAGTTGCGCGCGGCGCACGTCGCGCATTCCGATCTTGGGCATGGTGATTCCGGGCGATTCGGGGAGGTTTCCACTCTAGGTATTTTTTATTGAATGTTCAATCAATAAAAACGTAGAAATGGCGGGATCGGCGGATTTTACAAAGTCCGCGTCGGATTACCGATGATCGCGTCGCCGGAACCCCTCGCGAGGCCCGCCAGATAACGGATTGCGCCTGTTTTGCAGGGGTATTTCTGTCACTGGCGTGTCGCGTTAGCGCCAGCGCGTGTCGTGTCTGCGCAAGTCGGGCGAGATTTGGACTTGTACGTTTTGATCCACCGCGCAAGGCGCCATGCGTTGCCGGCGCGGCCCGACAACCTGTATCGCCAGACCAGAGAGACCCGACACCATGAGAAAACTGAATGCGGTGGCACTGAGCGGCATTGCGGTGGCATTGAGCGCCGTCTCGACAGAAAGCCATGCCCAAAGCAGCGTCACCCTGTACGGGATCATCGACGCGGGCGTGACCTACGTGAGCAATGCGGGCGGCTCGCATCAAGTGAAATTCGACGATGGCATTGCGCAGGCGAACCGCTGGGGTCTCAAGGGCACCGAGGATCTCGGCGGCGGGTTGAAGGCCGTGTTCCAGCTGGAAAGCGGCTTTCACCTCGGCAACGGACAGATCGCCAACGGCGGCTCGCTTTTCGGTCGCCTGGCTTATGTCGGACTCCAGAACGATTGGGGCACGCTCACGTTCGGCAATCAGGCCGACATGACGCAGGAGTTCGTCTACCTCTACAACGTCACGGCGTGGGCGAGCGGCTACGCGATCAACCAGGGCGACTTCGACCGCATGAACGGCGACCATCTGCCGAACGCCGTGAAGTTCATGTCAAACACATTCGGCGGATTCCAGTTCGGCGGCATGTACTCGTTCAGCAATACGCCCGGCGACTTCCACACCGGCAGCGCCTGGAGCGTGGGCGCGCAGTACCAGAACGGCCCGTTCGCGATGGGCACCGCCTACACGCAGCTCAACAACCCATCGGGCATCTACGCGTTCGACCCGTACAACATGATCGGCGTGCGCACATTCTTCGGCAGGCCGACCGTGAGCGTCGATCCGGCCACGGGCGCAGTCAACTCGCTCTACTCGGAGACGCCGTTCCCCGTGGACAAGCAGGCCGCCTTCGGCGTGGGCGCGAGCTACGCCATCGGCGACGTCACGCTCATGGGCGCTTTCACGTACACGCAGATCAAGGCATTCGGCGAGAGCGAGCACATGCAGGTGGGCGAGGGCGGCGCGAACTGGCAGGTGACGCCCGCGTTGAGCGTGGCGGGCGGCTACCAGTACACCCACTTCGACGGCCACCACTGGAATCAGCTTTCGGCGGGGATGCATTACCTGCTTTCGAAGCGCACGGACGTGTACATCTCAGGCGACTGGCTCAAGGCGTCGCAGGGTGTGGACGCGGTGATCGGCTATAGCTTCACGCCGTCTTCCACCACCACCCAGGCCGATGTGCGCATTGGCTTGCGTCATCAGTTCTAAGCGGACATGCGGGTGCTTTTCCAACGCAAAACATCGGGAAAACCCGCGGTCAAATGCTGGCGTTGCGGCCTCCGGAGTCGCCCGAAGCCCCGGCTGGCGAGGCCGTCCAACGGCGATGGCGTTTTTGTTCTATCGGCTGCCATGGCCTCTTTGGTCTACTTGCACCCAAGCTCATCCATGCGCTCAGCGCGAAGGGAAGTCAGATGAACGTCAGCGTTTTCGACCTGTTCAAGATCGGAATCGGTCCGTCCAGTTCGCATACGGTCGGCCCGATGGTCGCCGCGTGCCGCTTCGCGTCCCACATCGAGGACGCCAATCTGCTCGCCTTTGTGCGCCGCGTCAAAGTCGAGCTGTACGGCTCGCTCGGCGCGACGGGCAAGGGCCACGGCACCGACAAGGCTGTGCTGCTCGGCCTCGAAGGCAACCTGCCCGACTCGATCGATCCCGACCAGATCGAGCCGCGCCTCGCCGCCATTCGCCGCGAGAAGACGCTCGTGGTGCTCGGCAAGCAGACCATCCGCTTCGACGAAAAGGAGTGCATCGGCTTCTTTCGCAAGACGATGGGCGGCGCAAACACGCTGCACTCCAACGGCATGCGTTTTCAGGCCTTCGACGAAAACGGGCAGCTGCTCGTCGAAAAAGAGTACTACTCGGTGGGCGGCGGCTTTGTCGTGAACCGCGACGGCGACCGCGTGAACGGCGTGCGCAGCGGGCGCGAGGTGCCGTATCCGTTCCGCACGGGCGACGACCTGCTGCGCGTGTGCAAGGAGAGCGGTCGCTCGATCGCCGAAGTCACCCTCGCGAACGAGTGCGCGGCACGCTCGCCGGAAGACGTGCGCGAAGGGCTGCTCGCGATCTGGCGTGCGATGGCCGCCTGCGTGGAGCGCGGTTGCAAGATGCATGGCGAATTGCCCGGCCCGATGCAGGTGAAGCGCCGTGCCGCCGATCTCTCGGTGCATCTGCGTTCGCGCTCCGAAGAGTCGCTGCGCGATCCGCTTTCCATGCTCGACTGGGTCAATCTCTACGCCATGGCCGTGAACGAAGAGAACGCGGCGGGCGGGCGCGTCGTCACGGCGCCCACGAACGGCGCGGCGGGCGTGATTCCCGCGGTGCTGCACTACTACGTGAAGTTCGTTGCGGGCGCGAACGAAGACGGCATTGCCAACTTCCTGCTCACGGCCGCGGCCATCGGCATCATCTACAAGGAAACGGCGTCGATCTCGGGCGCGGAAGTGGGCTGCCAGGGCGAAGTGGGCGTGGCGTGCTCGATGGCCGCTGCGGCGCTTGCTGCCGTCATGGGCGGCACGCCGCGCCAGGTGGAGAACGCCGCCGAAATCGGCATGGAGCACAACCTCGGCATGACCTGCGACCCCGTGGGCGGCCTCGTGCAGATTCCCTGCATCGAGCGCAACGCGATGGGCGCGATCAAGGCGATCAATGCCGCGCGCATGGCGCTCAAGGGCAACGGCGAGCACTACGTCACGCTCGACAACGTCATCAAGACGATGCGCGAAACGGGTGCCGATATGAAGACGAAATACAAGGAGACGTCGCGCGGTGGTCTCGCCGTGAACGTCATCGAGTGCTAACTGAAGCTAATGGTAACGCGCAACAAGGGGTCCGCTAGATGAGCCGCTATTCGATATTCAGTCTGTTCCGCAACGGGTTGTCGTATCACGAGAACTGGGAGCGGCAGTGGAGAAGCCCGGAGCCGAAGAAGGAGTACGACGTGGTGATCGTCGGCGGCGGCGGGCATGGTCTCGCAACGGCCTATTACCTCGCGAAGGAGCACGGCGTGAAGAACGTCGCGATTCTGGAGAAAGGCTGGATCGGCGGCGGCAATACGGCGCGCAACACGACCATCGTGCGCTCGAACTATCTGTGGGACGAATCGGCCGCGCTCTATGAGAAAGCGATGAAGCTCTGGGAAGGGCTCTCGCAGGACCTCAACTACAACGTGATGTTCAGCCAGCGCGGCGTGATGAATCTCGCGCATACGCTGCAGGACGTGCGCGATACCGAGCGCCGCGTGAATGCGAACCGCCTGAACGGCGTGGACGCCGAATTCCTCACGCCCGAGCAGATCAAGGAAATCGAGCCGACCATCAACCTGAACAGCCGTTACCCCGTGCTGGGCGCCTCGATCCAGCGCCGCGCGGGCGTGGCGCGCCACGACGCCGTGGCGTGGGGCTTCGCGCGCGGCGCGGACCAGCACGGCGTGGACATCATCCAGAACTGCCAGGTGACGGGCATTCGCCGCGACGGCGCGCGCGTGACCGGTGTGGATACGTCGAAGGGTTTCATCAAGGCGAAGAAGGTCGCCGTGGTGGCGGCGGGCAACACCACGACACTCGCGGACATGGCCGGCGTGCGCCTGCCGCTGGAAAGCCACCCGCTGCAGGCGCTGGTGTCGGAGCCGATCAAGCCGGTGGTGAACACCGTGATCATGTCGAACGCGGTGCACGCCTATATCAGCCAGTCCGACAAGGGCGACCTCGTGATCGGCGCGGGCGTGGACCAGTACACCGGTTTTGGCCAGCGTGGCAGCTTCCACATCATCGAGGGCACGCTGCAGGCCATCGTCGAAATGTTCCCGGTGTTCTCGCGCGTGCGCATGAACCGGCAGTGGGGCGGCATTGTCGACGTTTCGCCGGACGCCTGCCCGATCATCAGCAAGACCGACGTGAAGGGTCTCTATTTCAACTGCGGCTGGGGCACCGGCGGCTTCAAGGCGACGCCGGGCTCGGGCTGGGTGTTCGCGCACACCATTGCGAAGGACGAACCGCATCCGCTCAACGCGCCGTTCTCGCTGGACCGCTTCTATACCGGTCATCTGATTGACGAACACGGTGCAGCCGCCGTCGCACACTGAGCAACTTCGTTGCATGGGACCAGAGTAAGGCGCTGAAGCGCCAACTCTGGTCGACAGGAGATCCAAACATGTTGCTGATTGAATGCCCGTGGTGCGGTCCCCGCGCCGAAGTCGAGTTCACGTGCGGCGGCGAAGCCGACATCGCGCGTCCGCTCGAGACCGACAAGCTCACCGACGAGGAATGGGGCGACTACCTCTTCATGCGTCACAACCCGCGCGGCGTGCACAAGGAGCAGTGGCTGCACGCGCAGGGTTGCCGCCGCTGGTTCAAGGCGACGCGCGACACCGTCACCTACGAGATTCAGTGTTACGAGACCTTCGGCGCGACAAATGAAGCGCAAGGCAACAAGCAAGGGAGCACGCAGCGATGAGCCAGAAGAACCGCCTCGGCGCCGGTGGGCGCGTGAACCGCGCGATTCCGCTGAACTTCACGTTCAACGGCCGCACGTATCAGGGCTTCCAGGGCGACACGCTCGCCTCGGCGCTGCTCGCCAACGACGTGCATTTCGTCGCGCGCAGCTTCAAGTACCACCGCCCGCGCGGCATCATGACGGCGGACGTGGCCGAGCCGAACGCCATTGTGCAGCTGGAGCGCGGCGCGTATACGGTGCCCAATGCGCGCGCGACCGAAGTCGAGTTGTACCAGGGACTCGTCGCGACGAGCGTGAACGCCGAGCCTAGCCTCGAAAACGATCGCATGGCGATCAACCAGAAGTTCTCGCGCTTCCTGCCGGCGGGCTTCTACTACAAGACCTTCATGTGGCCGCGCAAATGGTGGCCGAAATACGAGGAAAAGATTCGCGACGCCGCGGGTCTCGGCAAGGCGCCCGAAGTGCGCGATGCCGACCGCTACGACAAATGCTTCGCGCATTGCGACGTGCTCGTGGTCGGCGGCGGCCCCGCCGGTCTCGCCGCCGCGCATACGGCGGGCGCAACCGGCGCACGCGTGATTCTGGTGGACGACCAGCGCGAACTGGGCGGCAGCCTGTTATCGTGCAAGGCCGATATCGATGGCCGTCCTGCTCTCAACTGGGTCGAGAAGATCGAAGCCGAACTCAAGCAGATGCCCGACGTGAAGATCCTGTCGCGCAGCACCGCGTTCGGCTATCAGGATCACAATCTCGTGACCGTGACGCAGCGTTTGACCGAGCATCTGCCGGTTTCCACGCGCCAGGGCACGCGCGAGCTGTTGTGGAAAATCCGCGCCAAGCGCGTGATTCTCGCGACGGGTGCGCACGAGCGTCCCATCGTGTTCGGCAACAACGATCTGCCGGGCATCATGCTGGCCTCGGCGGTCTCGACGTATATCCATCGCTATGGCGTGTTGCCGGGCCGCAATGCGGTCGTCTTCACGAACAACGACGCGGGCTACCGTTGTGCGCTCGACCTGAAGGCATGCGGAGCGACCGTCACGGTCGTCGATGCACGCACGCAGGGCAACGGCGCATTGCAGGCCGCCGCGCGCCGCCAGGGCGTGAAGGTGATGTACAACGCGGCCATCAACTGTGCGCACGGCAAGCAGCGCGTGAGTTCAGTCGACGTGGTGGGCTACGCGAACGGGCAAGCGGGCGCGCAGCAGGCCACGCTCCCATGCGATCTCGTTGCCGTGTCGGGCGGCTTCAGCCCGGTGCTGCACCTCTTCGCGCAGTCGGGCGGCAAGGCGCACTGGAGCGACGCGAAGGCGTGCTTCATGCCGGGCAAGCGCGTGCAGGAGGAAGTGAGCGTTGGGGCGGCGGTGGGCGAATTCGGTCTGGCTCGCGCGCTCACGCAGGGCGTGGACGGCGGCATCGACGCGGTGAAGTCGCTCGGCTTCCCGCTCAAGCGGCCCGCTGTGCCCAGGGCCGCCGAGGTCGAAGAAACGCCGCTGCAGGCGCTGTGGCTCGTGGGCAGCCGCAAGGATGCGGCGCGCGGGCCGAAGCAATTCGTCGACTTCCAGAACGATGTGTCGGCAGCGGACATTCTGCTCGCCGCACGCGAAGGCTTCGAGTCGGTCGAGCACGTGAAGCGTTACACGGCCATGGGCTTCGGCACCGACCAGGGCAAGCTGGGCAATATCAACGGCATGGCGATTCTCGCCAGCGCGCTCGGCAAGACGATTCCCGAAACGGGCACGACGACGTTCCGCCCGAACTACACGCCTGTCACGTTCGGCACGTTCGCGGGGCGCGAACTGGGCGACATGCTCGACCCGATCCGCAAGACCTGCATTCACGAGTGGCACGTGCAGCATGGCGCGGAATTCGAGGACGTGGGCAACTGGAAGCGCCCGTGGTACTACCCGAAGAGCGGGGAGAATCTGCACGCGGCCGTGAAGCGCGAGTGTCTCGCGGTGCGCAATAGCGTCGGCATTCTCGATGCTTCCACGCTGGGCAAGATCGACATTCAAGGGCCCGACGCCGCGAAGCTGCTCAACTGGGTCTATACGAACCCATGGCTCAAGCTCGAAGTGGGCAAGTGCCGTTATGGCCTGATGCTCGACGAAAACGGCATGGTGTTCGACGACGGCGTGACGGTGCGCCTCGGCGAGCAGCACTACATGATGACGACCACCACGGGCGGCGCGGCGCGCGTGCTCACGTGGCTCGAACGCTGGCTGCAGACCGAGTGGCCCGACATGAAGGTGCGCCTTGCTTCCGTCACCGACCACTGGGCGACGTTCGCCGTGGTCGGCCCGAAGAGCCGCAAGGTACTGCAGAAGGTGTGCAAGGACATCGACTTCGACAACGCCGCGTTCCCGTTCATGTCGTATCGCAACGGCACGGTGGCGGGCGTGAAGTCGCGCGTCATGCGTATCAGCTTCTCGGGCGAGCTGGCCTATGAAGTGAACGTGCCCGCGAATGCAGGCCGCGCCGTATGGGAAGCGCTGATGGAAGCCGGCGCCGAGTTCGACATCACGCCGTACGGCACGGAAACGATGCACGTGCTGCGCGCGGAGAAGGGCTACATCATCGTGGGTCAGGACACGGACGGGTCGGTCACGCCTTTCGACCTCGGCATGGGCGGTCTCGTCTCGCAGACGAAGGACTTCCTCGGCCGCCGCTCGCTCAAGCGCTCGGACACGGCGAAGGAAAACCGCAAGCAGTTCGTCGGACTGCTGACCGAAGACGCGCAATACGTGCTGCCCGAAGGCGGCCAGATCATCGCACCGGATGCGCAGGCGCGCGCCGACGGCACGACGCCGATGATCGGTCACGTGACGTCGAGCTATTACAGTCCGATCCTGCAGCGTTCCATCGCGCTCGCGGTCGTGAAGGGCGGCTTGAACAAGATGGGCGAGCGCGTGGTGATTCCCATGGCCGATGGCCGGCGCGTGAGCGCACAGATCGCGAGCCCGATTTTCTACGACACGGAAGGAGTGCGTCAGCATGTTGAATGAAACGAAAGACCCCTTGCCGGTCGCGGAGCGCGTCGTCGGTGTGCGCCTGGAGTCGCCGCTCGCCGGCGCAGCGGATCTGATCAAGGCGCAGGAGGGACGCGCCTCCAAAGCGTTCGCCATGCGCGAACAGCCGTTCCGTGACCTCGTGAACGTGCGCGGCGAATTGAGCGACCCGGCGTTCGTCGCGGCGTTCGCCAGCGTGGTGGGCTGCGAGCCACCCGCCGCGCCGAACACGGTCGCGCGCAGCGACCATTACGACGTGCTCTGGCTCGGGCCCGACGAATGGCTCGTGCGTTCGCTCGCATCCGTGCAAACGGGCATGCTCGAAGCGAAGCTGACCGCCGTGCTCGGTGACGCCTATGCGGCGGCCGTGGACATCGGCAGCGGCAACACGGTGATCGAGATCGAAGGCACGCGAGCGCGCGACGTGCTCTCGCGCGGCTGCCCGCTCGACCTGCATCCGCGCCTCTTCAAGCCGGGTCAATGCGCGCAGAGCGTGTATTTCAAGGCTTCGATCGTGCTGATTCCCACGGGCGACGACCGCTTCGAAATCGTCGTGCGCCGTAGCTTCGCCGATTATTTCTGCCGCATCATGGTCGACGCCGCGGCGTCGGTCGCGCCATGAAGATCGTCGATGCAGCGTTCGAGCCCGCGCTCGGCGCGCTGGGCGCAATCGGTGCGCTCGGCGCTCACGACGAGCCGCGCGGGCGCGGCTGGAGCGTATTCGTCGAAGCGTTGAGCGTGCCGGCGCGCATCGGTATCTATCCGCACGAGCACGGTTCCCCGCAGCCCCTCGTGATCGACGCGCAGCTCGGCTACCGCTGCATGCCGCACGAAAAGAACGCGACGGGTGAAGCGGGCGACTGGATCGACTACGACGGCTATTGCACGCGCCTTGCCGACTTTCTCGGGCGCAAGCCGCACACGCGGCTGCTCGAAACGCTGGTGGCGGACATGGCGGCGTTTTCGTTTCGCGAATGGCCCGCGCTGGAAACGCTCAGGCTTGCGGTGCACAAGCCGAAGATCCGGCCGGGTACGCGTCGCGTGGGCGTGGGGCTCGACTGGACGCGCGCCGACTATCGGCAATGGATACGGGTTGACGGGGGCGGGCGGCCGTAGCAGGCGAGACGCGTAGCCCGATGTCGGCGCAAAGCAAGGGCGCGTCGCTTTTTGCACATCGTCGTATGCGGCGGGCAGGCTACGCTCGAAGCATCGTTGACTTGCGCGGAGTCCGTGCGAGGCAACGCCATCTAGTGAGCAGCGTTGCGAGCTGCATCGAACAGGAGACAGCGAGATGAGCGGTAATCGAGGCGTCGTGTATCAAGGGCCGGGCAAGGTCGAGGTGCAGAACATCGCGTATCCGAAGATGGTCGATCCGAGCGGGCGCTCGATCGGCCATGGTGTCATTCTGAAGGTGGTCAGCACGAATATCTGCGGCTCGGACCAGCATATGGTGCGCGGGCGCACGACGGCACCCGTCGGTCTCGTGCTGGGCCATGAAATCACTGGCGAAGTGGTGGAGGTGGGCAACGACGTCGAAACGCTGAAGCTCGGCGACCTCGTTTCCGTGCCGTTCAATGTCGCTTGCGGGCGCTGTGCGATGTGCCGCGAGCAGCACACCGGCGTTTGCCTGAACGTGAATCCGTCGCGCGCGGGCGGCGCTTACGGCTATGTCGACATGGGCGGCTGGATTGGCGGTCAGGCCGAATACGTGCTCGTGCCGTATGCCGATTTCAACCTGCTGAAGTTTCCGGACCGCGACCAGGCCATGTCGAAGATCCGCGATCTCACGTGCCTCTCGGATATTCTGCCCACGGGCTACCACGGCGCGGTTACGGCGGGCGTGAAGCCGGGCTCGACCGTCTATATCGCGGGCGCGGGACCGGTGGGGATGGCGGCAGCGGCTTCGGCGCGCCTGCTCGGCGCGGCCTGCACGATCGTCGGTGACATCAATGCAGAGCGGCTCGCCCATGCGAAGGCGATGGGTTTCGAAGTGGTCGATCTGTCGAAAGACGCGACGCTTGGCGAGCAGATCGAACAGATTCTCGGCAAGCCGGAAATCGATTGCGCTGTGGATTGTGTTGGCTTCGAAGCGCACGGGCATGGCGCTTCCGGTCACTCGGAAGAGGCGCCTGCCACGGTGCTCAATTCGCTGATGGAAATCACGCGGCCTGCGGGCATGATCGGCATTCCCGGGCTGTACGTGACGGACGATCCGGGTGCACGCGATGTGGCCGCGCAGCATGGCAGCCTGAGCATCCGCTTTGGGCTTGGCTGGGCCAAGTCGCATACGTTTCATACGGGGCAGACGCCCGTGCTGAAGTACAACCGCAATCTCATGCAGGCGATTTTGTTTGATCGGTTGCCGATTGCCAAGATCGTTAATGTGTCGGTTATTTCGCTTGATGAGGCGCCTGAGGGCTATAAAAAATTTGATGGCGGTGCGCCGCGGAAGTTTGTGATTGATCCGCATGGGTTGTTGGCGGCGTAGGTTCGGTTTTGTTTTTGGTTTTGGCTTTCGCCGTTTTTTGGTTTTCTTGTTTTCGCGTCGGTATGCAGGTGTTGCCCCGCACAGGGGCAACGCTAGCAGACCAGCGCGAAAGCAAGTTTCAAATATGAACAACAGGCAAAGGCACAACAACAGCCGCCGCCGCAGGCGAATCCAAACCAGAAAGCGGTGCAATCCTCTTCCTCCGCTCCCCAGTAGGCGCACTCCCAAAAGCATCCCGATAGCTCTTGCTAAAGTGACAAGCCGACTGAAACCCGCAGGCCATCGTAATCTGCATAATCGACATATCGGTCTGCAGCAGGAGCTCACGCGCCCGCCGCAACCGCAGCGTCAAATAGTAATGCGTCGGCGTCATGCCAAGATGCTCATGAAAGAGCCGCTGCAACTGCCGCTGTGACATATTCGCGAGTCGCGCGAGTTCTTCACGTGAAAGCGGCTCTTCGATATTGTTCTCCATAAGAGAGATGACTTCGAAGAGCGACTTGTTAGCGGACCCGAGCCGCGCGACGAGCGGCATGCGCTGCTGGGCGGACGTATCGCGCACATGTTCGACAACGAATTGCTCGGCGATCTGCGTCACGCGAGCAGTGCCCACACGTGCCGTGATGAGATGCAGCATCATGTCGAGCGGCGCAACGCCGCCGGTGCAAGTCACGCGGTCGCGGTCAATGACGAAAAGCTCCTTGAGAAAACGCGTCGAAGGAAACTCTTCCTTCAGCGCCGACATGTTTTCCCAGTGAATCGCGCAAGCATACCCAGCCAGCAACCCGGACTTCGCCAGCGCATAGGTCCCGGTGCACAGGCTGCCGAGCGCAACACCCATGCGCGCGAAGCGCCGCAGCGCCGCGAGATGGGCGGGCGTGGTGGCCCGCTGCACATCGATGCCGCCGCAGACGAACACGATATCGGGCTGCCCCACGCATTCGGCCGGGCCTGTGTCGATGGACAGCCCGTTGCTCGACGCGACCGGGCCGCCCTCCGGGCTGATGATCGACCACCTGTAAAGCGGCTGCCCGCTCAGGTAGTTAGCCATACGAAGAACCTCGATGGCGTTCGTGAACGCGATCATCGTGAAGTCGGGCAGCGGCATGAACGCGAAGTGCGCTAACGACGCTGTGCGATCCGGCAGCATGGGGGACGATTCCTTGTGATCGGTAGCCTGTTGCCCAGTGGAGGCCCGGTTAGGCCGGGGGGCGGCTACGCTATCCTGATTTTCGAATTTGGCGGGTCCAGTGTGCCATGCGGCAAAACCCTGAGTCATCTGGACAAAAAAGCCGGATTCGGAAAATAGGACGAGGGTGCGGGATTGGTGCACCGCGATGCACGATAAATAATTCGGATTGGGAAACATGGGGCACGGCGCACCGTTAGCGGGCGCCCTAACGTAGCCACTTGTGAAAAATGGACGCGGATGGCGGAAAAGGAAAAGAACGCGTCTGAATTTCGACGTTGAGCGCCAATTCGAACGACAAGAATAGAACCGTCGGTCCCCAGCCGGTCAAGCGGGTTCAAAGCCGCTCTCAAGCCAGTCGCGACGGGGCCTCCAGCATTGCAGGAAGTCCTTCATTCATCGTCACGGAAGCCCTATGTCGAACACTCAACCTTTCTTTTCGCAAACGCTGGCGCAGCGCGATTCGGCAATCCGCAGCAGCATCCTGAAAGAACTCGAGCGGCAGCAGTCGCAGGTCGAAATGATCGCGTCGGAAAACATCGTGTCGCGCGCCGTGCTCGAGGCGCAAGGCTCGGTGCTGACCAACAAGTACGCGGAAGGTTATCCGGGCAAGCGTTATTACGGCGGCTGCGAATTCGCCGACGAGGTGGAAGCGCTTGCCATCAGCCGCATCAAGCAACTGTTCAACGCCGGCTTCGCCAACGTGCAACCGCATTCGGGCGCGCAAGCCAACGGCTCGGTCATGCTCGCGCTCGCCAAACCGGGCGACACGGTGCTCGGCATGTCGCTCGACGCGGGCGGCCACCTCACGCACGGCGCCAAGCCGGCGCTTTCCGGCAAGTGGTTCAACGCAGTGCAGTACGGCGTGAACCGCGAAACCATGCTGATTGACTACGACCAGGTCGAAGAACTCGCGCAGCAGCACAAGCCCAACCTCATCATCGCCGGCTTTTCCGCATATCCGCGCGCACTCGACTTCGCGCGCTTTCGCGCCATCGCCGACTCGGTCGGCGCGAAGCTGATGGTGGATATGGCGCATATCGCGGGCATCATCGCGGCGGGGCGTCATCAGAACCCCGTCGAGCATGCACATGTCGTGACCTCCACCACGCACAAGACGCTGCGCGGCCCGCGTGGCGGCTTCGTGCTGACCAACGACGAGGAGATCGCGAAGAAGATCAACTCGGCCGTGTTTCCCGGCCTGCAGGGCGGCCCGCTCATGCACGTGATCGCGGGCAAGGCGGTGGCGTTCGGCGAAGCGCTCGACGCCAGCTTCAAGACCTATATCGACAGCGTGCTCGCCAATGCGAAGGCGCTGGGCGAAGTGCTGAAGGCGGGCGGTGTCGATCTCGTGACGGGCGGCACCGATAACCATCTGCTGCTTGTCGATCTGCGACCCAAGGGCCTGAAGGGCAATCAGGTCGAGCAGGCGCTGGAGCGCGCCGGCATCACCTGCAACAAGAACGGCATTCCGTTCGACGCCGAAAAGCCCACGGTCACCTCGGGCATTCGCCTCGGCACGCCCGCAGGCACGACGCGCGGTTTCGGCGTGGACGAATTCCGCGAGATCGGCCGCCTGATTCTCGAAGTGTTCGACGCCCTGCGCGTGCATCCCGAAGGCGACGCCGCCACGGAGCAGCGCGTGCGCCGCGAGATCTTCGCGCTGTGCGAACGCTTCCCGATCTATACGCAAGCCTGATTCCTCACACCACCGCCTTTCAATTTCATTCGCGAGTTTCGGAGCGGCTAATGAGCACTCTGCACGACAACAGCATCATCATCGACGGCCTGAACATTTCGAAGTTCGAGCGCTCGGTGTTCGAAGACATGCGCAAGGGCGGCGTCACCGCCGTCAACTGCACGGTTTCTGTGTGGGAGGACTTCCAGAAGACCGTGGACAACATTGCGCAGATGAAGCAGCAGATTCGCGAGTACAGCGAGATCCTCACGCTCGTGCGCACGACCGACGACATCCTGCGCGCGAAGAAAGAGAACAAGACCGGCATCATTTTCGGCTTCCAGAACTCGTATGCGTTCGAGGACAACCTCGGCTATATCGAGGTGTTCAAGGAACTCGGTGTGAATGTCGTGCAGCTTTGCTACAACACGCAGAACCTGGTCGGCACGGGCTGCTATGAGCCGGATGGCGGGCTCTCCGGCTACGGGCGCGAAGTGATCCAGGAAATGAACCGCGTGGGGATTCTGGTCGATCTTTCGCACGTGGGCGGAAAGACGTCATCGGACGCGATTGCGTGCTCGAAAAAGCCGGTGACGTATTCGCACTGCTGTCCGTCGGGTCTAAAGGAGCACCCGCGCAACAAGACCGACGAGCAGCTGAAGGAGATTGCCGACGCGAACGGTTTCGTGGGCGTGACGATGTTCGCGCCGTTCCTCAAGAAGGGCCCGGATTCGACCGTCGAGGACTATATCGAAGCGATCGAATACGTCGTCGATCTGATCGGCGAGGACCGCGTGGGCATCGGCACGGATTTCACGCAAGGCTACAGCACCGAATTCTTCGACCGGATCACCCACGACAAGGGCCGTTATCGTCGCCTCACGAATTTCGGCAAGGTCGTGAACCCGGAAGGCATCCGCACGATCGGCGAATTTCCGAATCTCACCGCCGCCATGCAAAAAGCCGGCTGGAGCGAGACGCGCATCAAGAAGGTCATGGGCGAGAACTGGATGCGGGTGTTCGGAGAAGTCTGGGGCGGTTGACCGCCAGGCCTGACCATGCAGCATGGAAAGGCCATCGTTACTACTTAGAAACCCTAACTAAAAACGCTCGTTGAGTCATTGGAGCCCCACGAAATGCAACCGCAACTGCCGATCGATGTCGATCCCGCCACCGGCGTCTGGACCACGGACGCGCTGCCGATGCTGTATGTGCCGCGTCATTTCTTCACCAACAATCACACCGCCGTGGAAGAGGCGCTGGGTCGTGATGCGTACGCCGAGATTCTCTACAAGGCCGGCTACAAGTCGGCGTACCACTGGTGTGCGAAGGAAGCCGAAAAGCACGGCATTGCCGGCATGGACGTGTTCGAGCACTACCTGAAGCGTCTTTCGCAGCGCGGCTGGGGCCTCTTCACGATACGCGAAGCCGACCCGGCAACCGCGCGCGCGAAGATCGAATTGCGCCATTCGTCGTTCGTGCTCGCGCAACCGGGCAAGGAAGGCAAGCTTTGCTACATGTTCGCGGGCTGGTTCGCTGGCGCGATGGACTGGGTGAACGACACCACGGAAGGCGGAAAGAACGCACCGCGTTCGCAATCGAAAGAAGTGCAGTGCGCAGCCGAAGGCCACGCGTATTGCGTATTCGAAGTCTCGCCGATCGCCGCCTGAACGACCGCGCGCCCCACGTAATACAGGTCACACCGAAAGACACGAACGCCAGAGGTCGTCTGCGATGCGCTACCCCAATCTGTTCAAACCCTTGACACTCAATCAGCTCACGCTGCGCAACCGCATCGTCAGCACGGCCCACGCCGAGGTCTACGCGGAGCCGGGCGGCTTGCCGGGCGACCGCTATATCCGCTATTACGAAGAAAAGGCCAAGGGCGGCGTAGGCCTGGCCGTCTGCGGCGGCTCGAGCCCGGTGTCGATCGACAGCCCGCAGGGCTGGTGGAAGTCGGTGAATCTCGCCACGGACAAGGTCATCGATCCACTCGCGCGTCTGGCCGAGGCCATGCACCGCCACGGCGCGAAGATCATGATCCAGGCCACCCACATGGGCCGCCGCTCCGCCTTTCACGGCGAGCATTGGCCGCATTTGATGTCGCCTTCGGGCGTACGCGAGCCGGTGCACCGCGGCAACGCGAAGATCATCGAGGTGGAGGAGATCCGCCGCATCATCGACGACTTCGCGGCGGCCGCAAAGCGCGTGAAGGACGCGGGCATGGACGGCATCGAAATCTCCGCCGCGCACCAGCATCTGATCGACCAGTTCTGGAGCCCACGCACGAACTTCCGCACCGACGAATGGGGCGGCTCGCTCGAAAACCGTCTGCGTTTTGGCGTGGAAGTGCTCAAGGCCGTGCGCGAAGCGGTAGGCAAGGACTTTTGCGTCGGCCTGCGCATGTGCGGCGACGAATTCCACGAAGACGGCCTCGATCACGAGCAGCTCAAGGAAATCGCGCAGGCGATGTCGGAAACCGGCCTCATCGATTATCTCGGCGTGATCGGCTCCGGCGCGGATACGCACAACACGCTCGCGAACTGCATGCCGCCGATGGCGCTGCCGCCGGAGCCGTTCGTGCATCTCGCGGCAGGCATCAAGTCGGTGGTCAAGCTGCCGGTCATGCATGCACAGAGCATTCGCGACGCGGGGCAGGCCGAGCGTCTGCTGGCGAGCGGCATGGTCGATCTCGTGGGCATGACGCGCGCGCAGATTGCCGACCCGCATATGGTCATCAAGATTCGCGACGGCCGCGAGGACGAGATCAAGCAGTGCGTGGGCGCGAACTATTGCATCGACCGCCAGTACAACGGACTCGACGTGCTGTGCGTGCAGAACGCGGCGACGTCGCGCGAAGCGACCATGCCGCACGTGATCGAAAAATCGCGCGGCCCGAAGCGCAAGGTCGTGGTGGTCGGCGCGGGCCCGGCGGGCCTGGAGGCTGCACGCGTGGCGCGCCTGCGCGGCCATGACGTCGTGCTGTTCGAGAAGAACGACGCCGTGGGCGGCCAGATTCTGCTCGCTGCAAAAGCGCCGCAACGCGAGCAGATGGCGGGCATCGTGCGCTGGTTCGACATGGAGACGAAGCGTCTTGGCGTGGATCGCCGCCTTGGCGTGACGGCCGACGAAAAAACCATTCTCGCGGAAAAGCCCGACATCATCGTACTCGCCACGGGCGGCTCGAGCTTCACGCAGCAGGTTCCGGCCTGGGGCGTCGAAGAGGGGCTTGCCGTGAGCGCGTGGGACATCCTGAGCGGCAAGGTCGAACCGAAGCAGAACGTGCTCGTCTACGACGGCGTGAGCACGCATGCGGGCGCAGGCGTGGCCGATTTCATTTCGAGCCGCGGCTCGAAGGTGGAGATCGTGACGCCCGACGTGAAAGTCGCCGACGACGTGGGCGGCACCACGTTCCCGATCTTCTATCGCCGGCTCTATGCCCAAGGCGTGACTCACACGCCGAACTACTGGCTCGACCGCGTGTACGAAGAAGACGGCAAGAAGATCGCCGTGCTGCGCAACGAGTACACGGAGGAACAGGAAGAGCGCGCCGTCGACCAGGTGGTGATCGAAAACGGCAGCACGCCGAATGACGCCTTGTACTGGAAGCTCAAGCCCGAATCGGTCAATCGCGGGCAGGTGGACGTGCACAAGCTCTTCGCGGCCGAGGCGCAGCCGTGCCTTTCCGAAGAACTCGGCAATGGCCGCTTCCTGCTGTTCCGCGTGGGCGACTGCATCTCCTTGCACAACATTCACGGCGCGATCTACGACGCGCTGAGGCTCGCCAAGGACTTCTGAACCATGAATCCGACCTGGCTCATTACCGCGCTGCTGTGGGTGTCGATGGCGGGGCTCGCGTTCGCGGTCGCGAAGCGTGCCGCTTTCTGGCGGGTGGGGCGCGCGGCTGCGCCCGGCTCCGTCGGCGTCGGCAAGCTGTTCAGTATCCCGAAGCGTTATTTCGTCGATCTGCACCACGTGGTGGCGCGCGACCCGTACATCGCCAAGACGCACGTTGCCACCGCGGGCGGCGCCATCGCGGCGCTCGCGCTCATGTTCATCAACTACGGGTTCGCGATCTATTCGCCGTGGCTCGACAAGCTGATCTTTCTTGCTGCGCTCGCCATGCTGATCGGCGTGGTGTTCGTGTGGCGCCGCCGCCACGCGAAAGCGGTGCCGGCGCGCCTCTCGCGCGGGCCCTGGAATACGCTGCCGTGGCTGCTCGGTTCGTTCGCGCTGGGTGTGGCGCTCTTCACGGTCGTACCGGCGGGCGCCATGTCGGGCGGCTTCGCGGTACTCTGCGCGCTGCTGATCGCCGTCGGCGCGTTCGCGATGACGTTCGGCGCGGCGCGCGGCGGCCCGATGAAGCATGCCGTGGCGGGGCTGTTGCACCTCGCGTTCCATCCGCGTCAGGAGCGCTTTTCGGCCACGCGCGAGGGCTGGACCGGCAACGGCACGGCTACGCCGCCCACGGCACTGAAGCTCCCAGACATTGAAGAGAAGCAGGAATATGGCGTGGCGAAACCCGTTGAGTTTCGCTGGAACCAACTGCTGAGTTTCGACGCCTGCGTGCAGTGCGGCAAATGCGAGGCCGCGTGCCCCGCGTTCGCCTCGGGCCAGCCGCTCAACCCCAAGAAGCTGATTCAGGATCTCGTGGTGGGCATGGCCGGGGGCACCGATGCGGCCTATGCGGGCAGCCCCACGCCCGGCATCAAGGTCGGCGAGCATGCCGGCGCACCGAATGGCCCGATCGTCTCGAACCTGATCGAAGCGCAAACGCTGTGGTCGTGCACGACCTGCCGCGCCTGCGTGCAGGAGTGCCCGATGCTGATCGAGCACGTGGATGCCATCGTCGATATGCGCCGCAATCAGACCCTGGTGCATGGCGAGGTGCCGGGCAAAGGCCCCGAGGTGCTTGCCAATCTGCGCGAAACGGGCACGGCAGGCGGCTACGACAAGGCCGCGCGCTACGACTGGTCAGTCGATCTCAACGCGCCGGTGGCGCAACCCGGCAAGCGCGTGGACATCCTGGTGGTAGCGGGCGAGGGCGCGTTCGACATGCGCTATCAGCGCACGCTCCGTGCGCTCGTGAAGGTGCTCAACAAGGCGGGCGTGAACTACGCGGTGCTGGGCGCGCGGGAAACCGACACGGGCGACGTGGCGCGCCGCCTCGGCGACGAAGCCACATTCCAGCAGATGGCGAAGCAAATGATGACGACGCTCGCCACGCTGGACTTCGCGCGCATCGTCACCGCCGATCCGCACGTCATGCACAGTCTGCGCAATGAATACCGCGCGCTTGGCGGGCGTTACGAAGTGCTGCATCACACGACCTACCTCGCGGAACTCGCCGCGACGGGACGCATCGCGCCCAAGGCCGTGCAGGCGCTCGCGGAAAAGCGCACGACGTATCACGATCCCTGCTATCTGGGCCGCTACAACGGCGAGACCGAAGCGCCGCGCCAACTGCTCAAGACCATCGGCATCAAGGTCGTGGAGATGGAGCGTCACGGCATGCGTGCGCGCTGCTGCGGCGGTGGCGGCGGCGCGCCGCTCACCGATATCCCCGGCAAGCAGCGCATTCCCGACATCCGCATCGCCGACGCGCGCGCCGTCAACGCCGAAGTCGTCGCCGTTGGCTGCCCGCAATGCACGGCGATGCTCGAAGGCGTCGTGGGTCCGCGCCCCGACGTGCTCGACGTGGCCGAACTCGTAGCCGCCTCGCTGGAGTGAATCGATGAATACCCTCAAACGAATCGATCCGCGCCGTCCCTTCGTCATTACGGCGGCGGGCCTCAAGCGCATCACGCTGGGCGAAGCCGGCAGCGCGGACACGAGCGCCGAGCCATGGCATACGCAGCACGCAAGCGCAGCGAAGCCACGCCGAGTGATTAGTCATCCGGATCATGTACTGCTCGTTGTCGCGCACGCCGAACGCGGCGCGCTCGACGATCACGCGTGCCAGGCCATTGCCGCCGCCGCGCTGCTGGCCGATGCGCAAACCGAAGTCGCGCTGCTCGTGTTCGGCGAGCTGAAGGACGATGCTGGGGCGCTCGGCGTGGACAAGCTGATCGAACTGCCGGGTTTCGAGCGCCGTACGTTCGCGCCGGAAAGCGCGTTGCGTGCGCTGCAGGCCTGCGCCGCGGCGCTCGCGCCGAAGCACGTCTTCCTGCCCGACAACGCCAGCGGCGACGGCGATCTCGGCCGCCGCTATGCGGCCGCCGCGGGTGCGAGCGTGGCAACTCACGTGGTCGAGATCGATGCGACGCATGTGGGCGTGTATGAACAGGCGAAGCGCGCGTGGGCCGCGCGCTCGCTGCCCGACGTGATCCTGCTCGCGCCGAACGCTGTCGAGGCGAAGCTGCCTTTCGTCGGCGCGGGCGAACGCCTCGCGGGCGATTTCATCCGGCCGGCTACCGACCTCGCGTCGCCATACAAGGACCTCGGCCTCGAATCTATCGACGCCGCCCAGGTCGCGCTCGAAGAAGCCGATTTCATCGTCTCGGCGGGCAACGGCGTGACCGACATCGCCGCGTTCGGGCGCCTCGCGGGCGCCTTCGGTGCGGCCATCGGCGCGAGCCGCGTGGCAGTGGACAACGGTCACTTCACGCGCGACAAGCAGGTGGGCGCAACGGGCAAGACGGTCGAGGCGAGCGTGTATATCGCGTTCGGCATTTCGGGCGCCGTGCAGCACTTGCAGGGCATCAAGGACTGCCGCCATGTGATTGCCGTGAATCTCGACGGCAGCGCGCCCATTGCGAAGCGCGCCAATCTGACCGTGGTCGGCGACGCGCAAGGCACGATCGCCGCGCTGATCGAGCAGGTGCAAGCCGCACGCGCAGAGCGTGGCGGGGCGAGCGCCGTCCGTGACGAAACGCATTCCGCAGGAGTCGCTGCATGAACGCACGCCATGATCCTCAACGTGGAATCGAGCGCATTGCGGTGCTCGTTTCGGTGGGGCGTCACCCCGTGAGCGGCGCGCCGCGTTACAGCCGCAACGATGCCCTCGCGCTCGACCTCGCGCGTACGCTGGCCGAGCGGCATCGCGCGCGTCTCGACGTGCTGCACGCAGGCGACGCCGCCGATCCCGCGCTCGCCGAATACCTCGCGCTGGGCGCGCACGAAGTGGAGGTGCTGGCCTGCGCGCCTTCCGGCGACGCGGCGCGTGTGCTCGCCGAACGCGTGCGCGGCTACGACCTCGTGCTGACCGGCACGCGCGCCGAGGGCGCGCACGACAGCGGCATGCTGCCGTACGGTGTGGCGGCTGCGCTGGGCCTGCCGATCGTGGGCGGCGCGGTCGATATCGACGTGGACGTCACGACGCGCGCCGCCGTGGTGCGCCAGTTTCTGCCCAAGGGTCTGCGCCGTCGCGTGCAGACGGCGCTGCCCGCGGTGATCGCCGTGCATCCGCTCGCGAACGCCGAGCCCCGTTACGCCTATGCGCGGCTTCGCGCGGGCGCGGTGCGGCCCGCGAGCGCAACGCGCGTCAGCGCCGCCGAATCGACTGAAGCGGCCGCCTGGACGGTCGGCCCGATTGAGCGTAAACCCGTGCGGCTGGCCGCGGCGGAAAAGCGTTCAGGCCACGCGCGCATGCTTTCGGCGACCACGACCGAAAGCCGGGGCGGCAACGTCGTAATTGAAGGGAGTTCGGTCGAAAAAGCACAAGTGATCCTCGCGTATTTGCGGGAGCATCAACTCATCGACTACTGATTTTGCTGGCCTGTCGGCAACGAACTGGGATGAAAAATCCGGAGCACACATGAAAGTAACGGCAGAGATTCGCGCGCTGATCGAGCGCCGCCAAGCGGGTTACAGCCTGGAGGCGCCTTTCTACCTGAGCGAGGAGATTTTCGCGCTCGATATGGAGACGATTTTCCGGCAACACTGGATCGAGGTCGCCACGGAAGCGGAAATTCCGGAACCGGGCGATTACGTGACCGTCGATCTGGCGGGCGACTCGATCCTGATCGTGCGCGACGACGACATGCAGGTGCGCGCGTTCCACAACGTCTGCCGCCACCGCGGCGCGCGGCTGTGTAACGAAGAGAAGGGGTCGGTGGGCAATATCGTGTGCCCGTATCACAGCTGGACCTACAACCTCACCGGCGCGCTGATGTTCGCCGAGCACATGGGCGAGCAGTTCGACCGCTGCAAGCACAGCCTCAAGAACGTGCATGTGGAAAATCTCGCGGGCCTGATCTTCGTGTGTCTCGCCGAAGAGCCGCCCGCCGACTTCGCGGCGATGCGCGCCGAAATGGAGCCGTATTTGCTGCCGCACGACCTGGCGGGCTGCAAGGTGGCCGCACAAGTCGACATCATCGAGAAGGGCAACTGGAAGCTCGTGATGGAAAACAATCGCGAGTGCTATCACTGCGTGGCGAATCATCCCGAGCTGACGATTTCGCTCTACGAATACGGCTTTGGCTACGCGCGCACGGACGCCAACGCGGAAGGCATGGACGCGTTCGAGCGCACCTGCAACGAGCGCGCGCAGCAGTGGGAAGCGATGGACCTGCCGTCCGTCGAAATCGAAAAACTGCTGGACGTAACGGGTTTTCGCACGCAGCGCCTGCCGCTCGACCGCTGCGGCGAGTCGCAAACGCTGGATGCGAAGGTCGCCTCGAAGAAGCTGCTCGGCGAATTCCGCACGGCCGATCTCGGCGGCCTCTCGTTCTGGACGCAGCCGAATTCGTGGCATCACTTCATGAGCGATCACATCGTGTCGTTTTCCGTGATTCCGCTTTCCGCCGGCGAAACGCTCGTGCGCACGCGCTGGCTCGTTCACAAGGACGCGCGCGAAGGCATCGATTACGACGTGGAGAACCTCACTGCCGTGTGGAACGCGACCAACAACCAGGACCGCACGCTCGTGGAGTATTCGCAGCGCGGAGCGACGAGCAGTGCGTATGAGCCGGGTCCGTATTCGCCGTACACGGAAGGGCTCGTTGAAAAGTTCTCGGCCTGGTATATCGGCCGCCTCGCCAGGCAGATTGGCGCATAACGCACACGCGTAAAGCAAAGAGAGCGGAGTTTGACATGATGCGAGACGCGGCCCAATTCAATCCACTCGACGCCAGCGACAGCCGGGTGACGCGCCCGGCGTTCTGGGGCGCGCTGCCCGAGCGGTGGACGAGCGAGGTCGAGGAGACCCTCGTGTGCTGCCACGTATGGCAGGAAACGCACGACGTGAAGAGCTTTTTCCTGCGCTCGCCGCAGGGCCGCACGTTCTCGTTCGAGCCGGGGCAGTTCCTCACGCTCGAACTCGAGATCGACGGCGAGGCCATCAACCGGTGCTATACGATTTCGTCGTCGCCCGCACGGCCTCATACCATTTCCATTACGGTCAAGCGAGTGCCGGGCGGCAAGGTGTCGAACTGGCTGCACGACAACCTGCGGCCTGGCGTTTCGCTGCGCGTGCTCGGGCCGGCCGGCGAATTCACCTGTGCGCGTCACCCCGCTCCGAAGTATCTGTTCCTTTCCGCAGGGTCCGGCGTCACGCCGCTGATGTCGATGAGCCGCGCGCATCACGATCTCGCGGAGGACCGCGACATCGTTTTCGTGAACAGCGCCCGCACACCCGACGACATCATCTTCGCGCGCGAACTGGAACTGATCGCTTCGAGCCGCGCGAATTTCCGCACGTCGTTCGTCTGTGAAAGGGTGGGCGCACGCACCGATTGGTCAGGCGTGACGGGCTTTCTTTCGCTGCCGCTCCTGAAGTTGATTGCACCGGACTTCATGGAACGCGAAATCTTCACCTGCGGGCCCGCGCCCTACATGAAAGCCGTGCGCGATCTGCTCGACGAAGCGGGCTTCGCGCGCGAACGCTATCACGAAGAGAGTTTTTCATTCGAAACGCTTACGGCGGAAGCCGAAGCGCCGGTCGAACAGCCTCCGGCGGAATCGTCGGTCGAAACGGCCAGCTTCAAGATCACCTTCGCAAAGAGCCGCCGCGAGATTCAATGCGGCGCACAACAGACCGTGCTCGATGCTGCGCGCCAGGCCGGCGTGCGCCTCGCTTCCTCGTGCAGCCAGGGCATGTGCGGAACCTGCAAGGTCAAGCTCGTTTCCGGGCAAGTGGATATGAAGCATAGCGGCGGCATACGCCAGCGCGAAATCGATCAGGGCATGGCGCTGCTGTGCTGCTCGAAGCCGCTGTCCGACCTCGTCGTCGACAAATAGCGCGCACGTCGCGCAACGACAAGAACACGTCGTAAATCGACGTTAGCGGCAGATTGTGGCGGGCGAATCTGCATATGCACGGGGCGCTTGCCCATATCACAGGAGATCGACCATGAAGCTGGCTGGAAAACTCTTTTGGACCGGTGTGTTATCGGCGATGGTGAGCTTGAGCGCCCCGGCGTTTGCCGACGGCAAGCCGACCTTGAAGATCGGTTATGTCGAAGGCTGGGACGACAGCGTCGCGACGTCCAACGTGGCCGCGCGCATCATCGAGAAACGCTACGGCTATCCGGTGCAGCTCGTGCCCGTGGCCGCGGGCATCATGTGGCAGGGCGTGGCGCGCGGTGACCTCGACGCGACGCTTTCCGCCTGGCTCCCCGTCACACAGGGCGCGTACTGGGCGCAATTCAAGGACAAGGTGGTCGACCTCGGCACGAACTTCACGGGCGCGAAGATTGGCCTCGTGGTGCCCGACTATGTGAGCGCGAAGAGCATTACCGATCTGAACGCGGACAAGTCGGCGTTCGGCGGGCGCATCGTCGGCATCGACGCCGGCGCGGGCGTGATGCGCAAGACCGATGAGGCCGTCAAGCAATACGACCTCAGCTACAGCGTGATGCCGAGTTCGGGCAGCGCGATGACGGCCGAGCTGGCGCGCTCGGTGGGATCGAAGAAACCCGTGATCGTCACGGGCTGGACGCCGCACTGGATGTTCGCCAAGTACAAGCTGCGCTTCCTCGATGATCCGAAGAACGTCTACGGCGCGGCCGAGCACGTGGACAACGTGGCCAACCCCGAGCTGGAAAAGAAGGCCCCGCAGGTCGTGACGTTCCTGAAGAACTTCCAGTGGAAGCCGGGTGAGATCGACAGCGTGATGCTCGCGATCCAGAACGGCGAGAAGCCTGACGCCGCCGCCGATACGTGGATCGCCGCGCATGGCGACCGCGTGAATGCCTGGGCGGGCACGCAGTAATCGCAAGCAATAAAACGGCAGGGGGCCCGCAGCGGCCCCGCCAGATCAGCGCCCATCACGGGCCGCGCGCAGTGCGATTGTGCGCATGCAGCAAGTGACTTTTCTGATGCGGCGCCGTGTCGCTTTTGCGTAAGCGTCTGTCGCAATTCGCCATCCCGGCAGGGATTTTTCTGGCAACTATGTAGACATACCGTGCGGGCCGGCGCCTGCCGTTCGAGGAGACGGAGTCGATGAAATCCCCCAAGATCGTGGTCGATGGATTATGCAAGGTGTTCGGGCCCAACCCGAAGCTTGCACGTGAGCTGCTTGCGAAGGGCGCGACGAAAGACGAACTGTTCGCGAAGACCGGCTATGTGCTCGGCGTGAACAATGCGTCGTTCGAGGTGCATGAGGGCGAGATTTTCGTGCTGATGGGCCTCTCCGGCTCGGGCAAGTCCACGCTGATCCGGCTCATAAACCGGCTCGTGGAGCCCACCGCCGGCAAGGTCGTCATCGACGGGCGCGATATCGCCGCCGTGCGGCGCTCGGAACTGGTCTCGCTGCGCCGGACCGACATGAGCATGGTGTTCCAGTCGTTCGCGCTCATGCCGCAGCGCAGCGTGCTTGCGAATGCCGCGTTCGGCCTCGAAGTGGCGGGCGTGGGCCGCAAGGAGCGCGAGCGGCGCGCGCTGGCCGTGCTGGAACAGGTCGGCCTCGCGGCATTTGCGCAGAAGCTGCCCGCCGAGCTTTCGGGCGGCATGCAGCAACGCGTGGGCCTCGCTCGCGCGCTCGCGGTGAACCCCTCGCTCATGATCATGGATGAAGCGTTCTCCGCGCTCGATCCGCTCAAGCGCAAGGAAATGCAGAACGTGCTGCTGCAACTGCAAAAGGAGCAGCGCCGCACGATCATGTTCGTCTCGCACGACCTCGAAGAGGCGCTGCGCATCGGCAGCCGCATCGCGATCATGGAAGGCGGACGCATCGTGCAGATCGGCACGCCGCAGGAAATCATCAGCAATCCTGCCGATGACTATGTGCGTGCGTTCTTCGACGGCGTGGACACGAGCCGCTATCTCACCGCCGGTGACCTCATGCAGCGCGAAGCCGTGCCGGTCATCCGCACGCTCGACGCGAAGAGCGTTGCCTCGTCGCTCAACGGTAGCGCCGAGTACGCGTTCGTGCTGGACGCCCAGCGCCGCATCAGCGGGTGTGTCACGCGCGACGCGATCGGCGCCGCGCAGCCATCGCTGCAGAAAGTCGAATGCATCACGCTAGGCACGCCGCTCGAGCAGGTGGTCTCGCGCGTGTGTGCGAACACGACGGCGCTGCCCGTGGTCGACGACGAGGGCCGCTATTGCGGCTCCATCGATCAGGCCGCCGTGCTGAAGGTCATTACGCGTAATCGAGGTGCTGCCCATGTCTGAGATCATTCCCGTCGGCCAGTGGGTCGATCAGTCTGTTCACTATCTGCTCGACCACGACGCCAATAGCTTTGACGCCGTCGGCAAGGCAATCGAGGGCTTCGCCGCATTCGTCGAGCACGGTTTGCAGGCCATTCCCATGTGGGCGCTCATGGCGTTCTTCATCGCAATCGGCCTGTGGCGTGTGGGCTTGCGCTTCGCGATCTTCGTCACCTGCTCGCTATTGCTGATCTACGCAACAGGCTTCTGGGATCAGACCGTTGTGACGCTCGGCCTCACGCTCTCGTCGACGGTCATCAGCCTCGTGATCGGTATTCCGCTTGGCATCTGGACGGCGAAGAGCAAGCTCGTGCAAACCATCGTGCGGCCCATTCTCGACCTGATGCAGACCATGCCGGCCTTCGTCTATCTGATCCCTGCGGCGATGCTGTTCGGTCTCGGCCGCGTGCCAGGCATTCTGTCCACCGTGATCTTCGCCATGCCGCCCGCCGTGCGTCTCACGAGCCTCGGCATCAAGCACGTGAATCGGGAGATCGTCGAAGCAGGGCAGGCGTTCGGCTGCACGCCGTGGCAATTGCTGTACAAGGTGCAGTTTCCCAACGCGCTGCCGTCCATCATGCAGGGCGTGAACCAGACCATCATGATGGCGCTTTCGATGGTCATCATCGCCTCGATGGTGGGCGCGGGCGGACTTGGCAACGACGTGCTCGCGAGCATTCAGCGGCTGGATATTGGCCTTGGTTTCGAAAGCGGACTGTCCGTCGTGCTGCTTGCCATCATCCTCGACCGCATCACCGAAAGCTTTGGCCGGGCGCCGGGCGCGGTGAAAGCGCCGCTGCTCTCGGGGCTCAAGCAACTGATGCGGGTGCGTCCCGCAGTAGTCGAGGCGTAACCGTTCGCATAACACGATCAACCGCCGTTCGTTCCTGAGGAGCGCAATGTGACGACCGACATCGCCGTGCCCGAACCCGAAACGCGCACGGCATCGTCTCTCAGACATTTCGGTTTCCTGACGTTGCAGAACTTTTCGATGATCGCGTTTTCGAGTGCGGTCGAGGTTCTGCGCATGGCGAACTACGTGGGGCGCGCGGACCATTACCGCTGGTCGATCTACTCGCTGGATGGCGCACCGGCCCGCGCTAGCAACGGCATTACGGTGCGCCCCGCGCAGGCGATCGACCCGGCGTGCCTGCCCGACGTACTGATCGTGTGCGGCGGCATACGCATACGCGAGATCATGAGCGAAGGCGTGCGCGCCACGCTCGCCATGGTGGCGCAGCAGGGCGTGCCGCTTGGCGGCATCTGCACCGGTGCTTACGCGCTGATGGCGAGCGGGCTGCTGGATGGCTATCGCTGCGCGGTGCATTGGGAGGATCTTACGGTCTTGCACGAAGAGTTTCCGCGCGTGCGTTTCGCTGATGAACTGTTTGTGGTCGATCGCGACCGGCTTACTTGCACGGGCGGCACCGCGCCGCTTGATCTGATGCTCGAACTCGTTGGTGCGAGTCTTGGGCAGAGTCTTGCCGCCAAGGTATCCGAACAGTTTATTCTCGAACGGATTCGCGGTTCGACCGATCTGCAGCCTATTCCTGTGGATGCGCGTGTGGGTTTTTCGCGTGCCGAGTTGGTGGAGGTCGTGCGGTTGATGGAGGCTAATATCAAGGAGCCCCTGTCGCTGGAGGAACTCGCGCGGCTCGTTCGGCTTTCGCAGCGGCATTTGCAGCGGATGTTCAAGGCTTATCTGAATGTCTCGCCGACGCATTATTATTTGACGTTGCGGTTGAAGCGGGCGCGTGATCTGTTGCGGACGACTGATACTTCGATTTCTCGTGTGACCGCTATTTGTGGGTTTAATTCACCCTGCCATTTTAGTAAGGCGTATCGGGTGCAGTTTGGGCATGCGCCTAGTCATGAGCGGCGGGGCGTGGAGTGAGGGTTGGGTTTTGGTTTTGGTTTTGGTTTTGGTTTTGGTTTTGGTTTTGGCTTTTTGCCGTTTTTTTGGGGGTTTCTTGTTTTCGCGTCGGTATGCAGGTGTTGCCCCTGTGCGGGGCGGCACCTACTTTCTTTGCCGCGGCAAAGAAAGTAGGCAAAGAAAGCCGCTCAAACCGCCAATGCCTGCCACAGTTCATATCTCGCCGTAACTGGTTAATGGCTCCGGAGCGTCTGTCACCTCGCACCACCAAAGTTAGTGACAAGGCAGTCATTCATCCCGCTGCTCGCTACGCGCGCTGCGGTTGGGTCTGCATGGGAAACCAGGGGCCATTGTCAGGCTTTACGTGAATGTACGCGCCCCGCCGGTTTTGGGTTATGCCCTTCGGCGCGCGTAGCGCCGCTGGAAGGATGAGCGCCTTGTCACTCCGGTTATGGGCGAGTGGTGCCAGACGCTCCGGAGCCATTCACCAGTTACGTCGAGATGTGAACCGTGGCAGGCATTAGCGGTGTGAGCGGCTTTCTTTGCCTACTTTCTTTGCCGCGGCAAAGAAAGTAGGTGCCGCCCCGCACAGGGGCAACGCCTGCATACCGCCGCGAAAACAAGAAACCCCCCAAAAAACCGAAACCAAACAAAAAAGTCAGTGCAACGAACCACCAACAGCAGCCTCCCCATCAGCAAGCGCAGCACCACCCCGCAAAAGCGCATCAAGCTCCGCCAACTGCCCCGAATCCTGCCCACTACGTTGCGCACGAAACATAACCGGCGGCACCCCAAACTGCTTCCGAAACTCACGCCCAAGATGCGAAGCATCCGAAAACCCGCAACTCGAAGCAATATCGGCAACGGTTCGATCCGAACTCGTGAGTAGCCACGCGGCTGTACGCAGCCGCAAGACATTGGCGAATGCCCGCGGACTCTTCCCCGTCTCCGCCTTGAAAAGGCGTTCGAGCTGCCGCGGCGAGAGGTTCAGCTTGCAGGCCAGTTCTTCCAGCGGCACGTTGCGTCCAACCTGCTGCTCCATCAACAGTACGGCGCGCTTCACCTTCGGGTGCGTAGCAGGCTCGAGGCCGGGCGGGTGAGGCTGGGGCGCATTGCCCTTTTGCATTTCGCCGACCAGCAAAATGCGCAGCGCTTTTTGCACGGTCGCGTGATCGAAGTGGCGCAGCAAAATGGCAGCGGCGACGTCGATCGACGCGCGGCCGCCCGAGCAGGTAATGCGGCGCCGGTCGATCGCGAACAGGCGGTCGGCGACGATGGCGTCGGCATTGACGTTGGGGAAGCGCTCGATGAAGTCCCAATAGTGGAACCAGCTCACGCAAATACGATGACCGTCGAGCACGCCGGCGCGCATGAGCGCGAAAACGCCTGTGCAGATCCCGACGACCGTCGTCTCACCGCCGGCCGCGCGACGGAAGTACTGCAGCGTGGCTTCGCTTGCGTGCGGGCCGGAGTGCAGCAGTCCGCCCACGACCACGAGATAGTCGACCGGTTCGGCATCGGCAAAGGTTTCCCAAGGCGCGATCTGGATGCCGCAACTCGCACGCACGGGCGCGAGCGTTTCGCCGATCACGCGCCACGAGCAGCGCACGGGCTTGCTGTAGTCGCCTTCGTCGGCGGACAAACGCAGCATGTCGACGAAACCGGAGAACGCGGTCAGCGTGAAGTTCGGCAGCAGCACGATGCCGAAACGGATGCGCTCCTTGGGAGCGGCGTCGAAGGAAACGGCGGTGGCGAGTGTGTCGGACATGGAGGCCCAGGAAAGCGACGATGCTGGTTCAGCCAAGCTTCCACGATATGTCCCCGAGGCGCTTGTCGATTTCCGCCATCGATCTTCGCAAAAGCGAAATCTTGAAGGAATACAGGCCGCATGGCGGGGCGGTTCCGCCGGCCTGGCGCGTTCGTTCTAGCGGCGCCGCCGCCGCTTTGGTCAACTCTTAGCGGGCACACGCCCCACGCTGCACCCATCCACGAGGCCTGCTTTCATGCCGCGCACCGCAACCGTCGAACTCAACAAACGCGCCTGTCATGGCGATGCCGAAGCCGCGCTCGCGCTGCTCGAGCAGAGCATGGCGCGCGGGCACGGGCGTATCGGGCTGCTGCGCTATCTGCAGGCGCGGTGCGTGGGCGCGGCGCTCTCGCCGCGGCACCACGACTATGCGGAGCGGGTGGCGAGCAGGATGAGCGAGGGCGCGTTCGCGGCGCTGGTGGCGCAGGCGCAACGCCGCCACAGCATGGCGGCGTGAACGCCCCCGCGCTAGCTCACAGCACGACGGTGCGGCCGTCGTTGATGAAGACCCTGCGCTCGAGAAATACCCGCACGGCGCGCGCGAGCGTCACGCATTCGACGTCGCGCCCGACGGCCAGCAGGCGCTCGGGGTTCAGCGAGTGGTCCACCCGCTGCACTTCCTGCTCGATGATCGGGCCTTCGTCGAGATCGTCGGTGACGAAGTGCGCCGTCGCGCCGATCAGCTTGACCCCGCGCACGTGCGCCTGGTGGTAGGGGCGCGCGCCCTTGAAGCCAGGCAGGAAGGAATGGTGGATGTTGATGGCACGGCCGGCCAGCTTCTGGCTCGTTTCGTCGGAAAGAATCTGCATGTAGCGCGCGAGAATCAGCAGCTCCGAACCGGTCGAGGCAAATAGGTCGAGGATGGCGTTTTCCTGTTCACGCCGCGTTTCAGGCGTGACGGGGAGATAGTGAAATGGCAGGTCGTGCTGCCTGGCGAGCGGTTCGAAATCGCGGTGATTCGAGGCAATACCCGCAATGTCCATCTGCAGCTCGCCCATGCGCCAGCGAAACAGCAGGTCGGCCAGGCAATGCTCGAGCTTGGACACCATGATGAGCACTTTGGGACGCACTCGCAGGTCGTGAATGGCCCAGGTCATTTCGTGCTTGCGCGCGACGCTCGCGAACTCGTCCCGCAGGCCCGCGAGGTCGAAGCGCTCGGCCGCGCCGGGCTGCACGACCTCGTGAAAGACGCAGCGCAGGAAGAACCGCGTGCTGATGTCGTCGTCGAACACCGTGAGCTCGTCGATATAGCCGCGGTGCGCGTCGAGAAAGCCGGCGACCGCGGCAACCTGCCCGGCGGCGGCGGGGCAGGACAGCGTGAGCACGTAGCGGTGCTGCGGGTCTTCGGTGGGCATGCGCGTTCTCCTCGTGTCGTGGTGCGCCCGGTGCAACTTGCGGTTCGTGCCGGGGCGCTGGCTTGATGGCGCAAGTAAGCCACCAATCGGCGCGCGGCACATAGAACCCACGCGCTGTATCGAGAGAATGAATACGCCAACCCGGCGCCAAACCTGCGCCAGCAAGAAGAAGGTCACTTTTGCCCCTATGGCTGTCGCATTCCTGCTATCCCGCGTTTTTTTCTCCGGCAAGCATGGGGCTGCGGCTAATCTGGAGCGGAAATGGAGAGTTACCTGGGTCTGCAGGCGAGGGCGTCGAAAGGGCAGTGTGCCGCGCTTTTCCGCGTGCGCACATCGGTCGCCGATGTGTATATGTCGGTGAGCCGCTCGAACTACGGCAACGAGGAACGGGCCGTGGTCGAAGTGGACTGCGTGCGCTTCTTGAGGCTCTGGCGGGACGACCCGCGCAGCGAGCACGCTGGGCTCGCAAACGGCAATCCGCAGACATGGCGTGCCGACCCGCGCTTCGAACTGGCGGCCGAGGGCTTCAGTTTCGGCGAGCAAGACCCCGTGCCGATTGCAGAAGTCAGTTGCCCGGCGAGCGTCCCCGTGCCGTACGTTGCGTTCACGGATGGCGTGATGCGGACCCTCTGGCTAGCCGCCTACGCGGCAAAGTCCTTTCCGGTGGAATGCGCGGTGAACGACGCCGAGGCGCTGCAGCGCCTGGCTGGCACGGCTGGCAGCCGCTGGCTCAGCGTCGCCGAACTCGTTCTGCCGCCAACTGCCTGAGCCCCGGAATGGCTCGATAGCGTCAGTGGGCGAGCGCCCACATGAGCGACACGGAGAAGGCGCCCACCACGACGGATGCGCAACGCTGGAAGAACGCGGGGCGAATGAATGGCGCGCGGCCATTGCGCGGCGCGGCGCCAATGGCGATCCACGTCAGGCCGATGGGAATCAGCAAGACCGCGAAGATCGCCATGGCCTGGAGCCACGTGATGACGCTCGCGAACGCCGCGGGCGGAAAAATCGAGCCGGCGAACAAAATGGCCTTGGGATTGAGCACCGTGGCGCTGAACAGCGTGCGCGTGCTGACTACGCCTCTGGCCGACGTTTCTATCGAGTTTGCCGTGAACCAAAGGCGCAGGGCGAGCCACGCGAGATAGAGGCTGCTGGCCACACGCAGCACCTTTGGCAGCCAGCTCAGCGATTGCGACGCATGGTTGAAGCAAAGCCCCCAGACCGTAATCGACACCAGGTAGCCGGCCAGTTCGGCTGCGGTCAGATGCGCGGAGCGCCGCAGGCCCTGCCTCAAACCGGCTGCGGCGAGCAGGGTGTTGGTCGGCCCCGGCATGAGCAGCACGATCGCGCAGCCCGAGACCATCAGCCCGATGGTGGAAATGGAAAGCATGAGGGCGACTGGGGGAATAGGGAGTTCGGATTGTTGGAAGCTGACTGTAGGGTGTTGTGGCAGCCAGTAACTGAAACTGCCCCACGGTGCCCGCATTCTACGGCTTGCGCCGGTATATGCCTATTTCAGCCGGGTCCGAGGCGCTAAACCGTCGGCCGATATTCGTCATGCTCAGAGCGGCATCTGCTTTGGTAAATGCGTGCTTATGTCGCGCGCCTAAATTCTTGATTTCAATGCATCTCTTGATGCGTAACAAATCATTTCAAAATATTTCGTGCTCCACCCTAAATAATTCGCGACGCCCGCCGTTAAAGTACGCACGAGAACTCCGTCCAGAAAATTTGCGGGCCGAGGAAGAATAAACATACGCCGTCCGGGGTCGAGAGCCCGCACGTTGCGGCCGCCGTTATCGTCAACCCCTATGCCTGATTTGTCGTGGACCATGCCCGTGGCGCGTTGGTCCTTCTGGTCTTCCGCATCGGAAAGTGTGCCTGAGGTTGCGTTCGTCGATCCGATGATGCGCCGCCGCCTGAGCGCGCTTTCGCGGATGGCGCTGAAGGTGGCGGGCGACTGCGTCGATGTGCAAACCAGGACACGCGTGGTTTTCGCATCGCGGCACGGCGAGTTGCGCCGCACGACGGACATTCTGCGCGATATCGAGGCGAACAAGCTCGTTTCGCCGAACGCGTTCAGCCTTTCCGTGCTCAATGCGATGACAGGTCTGTTCGGCATCGTGCGCGGCGACCGTTCGCCGGCTACGGCCCTCTCGGCAGGGGCGGCAACGCTGGGCTACGCGCTGCTCGAAGGCCACGCGCTGCATACGGAAGACCCCGACAGCGCGGTCTTGATCGTCTACGCCGACGAACCCGCCGACGCCCGCTACGGCACGGTCGAGCAGGAAGTTCAGCGCGGCGCGTTCGCGTTGCTGCTCGATGCGAGCGAGGCGCCGCAAGGCCGGCTCGCGTGCTCCATCACAGAAAACAGGCAGGGCCCGGCAGCACAGGCACGCGAATTCGCTACACAAAGTGAAGCGCTGCATCACTGCCTGAGCGGCGGCGAAAGCGCCGCGTGGCAGGGCAGCGGCGGCACATGGCAATGGAGCTGGCATGTCGGCTCGGCTTGATTACGGCTGGCGGCTCTTCGCCACCGGCTTCAGCCTCGCCTTGTTCGGCGCGTGCGGGCTGCTCTTCTCGGTGATCGTGTTTCCGCTCGCGTCGGTCTGGCCGCATCGCGCCTCGCGGCAACGCGCGGTCACCACCATCATTCACTGGTTTTTCCGCTCGCTCGTGGCCGCCTTGCAGCGCGCGGGCGTCATGAAGCTCGACGTGGCCGGCGCGAATGCGCTGCGCTCGGGCACACCGGCCATCGTTGTCGCGAACCATCCCACCTATCTCGACGTGGTGGTGCTGCTCGCGCTCACGCCATCGGCCTGTTGCGTCGTGAAGAACGCGCATTGGCGCAACCCGTGCTTTTGGGGCATCGTGCGCGCGGCCGAGTACGTGAGCAATGCCGATCCCACAGGCTTTGTGCAGGACTGCGCGCGCCAGCTCGCGAACGGCTACAGCATGATCATTTTTCCCGAAGGCTCGCGCAGCCCCGCGCCGAATCGCCTGCACGCGTTCTCGCGCGGCTTCGCGCATACGGCGCTCGAGGCCGGCGCGCCGGTTCTGCCCGTGCTCATGCACTGCGATCCGCCCGCCTTCACCAAGCAGATGCGCTGGTATCACGTTCCGCAGCGGCCCTTCCGCATGAGCGTGAACGTGCTGGCGCCCATCGGCGTCCAGCCGCTCGCGCCGCGCGACATGCCTTCCGCACTCGCCGCGCGCAACGTCACGCGCACCATCGAGGCGCAAATCACACAGCACCTGTTTGACTATGGATACTTTAAAACTGGAAATTAAGCGGCTCCTGATCGAGGCGCTCGATCTCGAGCATCTCACGCCCGCCGATATCGACGACGACGCACCGCTGTTCGACACCGACGGCGTGGGGCTCGACTCGATCGACGCGCTGGAGATCGGCATCGTGCTGCGTCAGCGCTATCAACTGACCATCAACGCCGACGACGAAAGCGTGCGCGGCTACTTCCGGTCGATCAACACGCTCGCGGCGCTCGTCGCGGGGCACACAAACGAAAACGAGGCGCTGGAAGCCACTGCAGGGAAAGGGGATTGAATCATGAACGAGGCTGAAATTCTCGACCGTATCCGCGAGATCTTTCACGAGAACTTCGATATCGATCCGGCGCGCGTCACGCCGGAGGCGCACCTGTTCGAGGAACTGGATCTGGACAGCATCGATGCCGTCGATCTGGCCATCAAGCTCCAGGAAATGACGGGCCGCCGCATCAAGCCGGAAGAGTTCAAGCAGGTGCGCACGGTGGGCGACGTGATCGTCGCGGTCGAGGCGCTGCTCGTGACCCAGGCTTGAGGCCATTCGTGACGGTTCTTCGCGGGCACGGCTCGGCTGAGCCTGCCGGTGCAGGTGAAAGCGACGCGGCAGGCGGCCGGGCACGCAGCAAGTGGAGGCTGCTTGCCAGTCTCGCGTACCCGGTCGTGATCCTCTGCGCGTGGCGCTGGGATTCGCCGCGCTTCGTGGGCTTGCTGCTGCTCGTGCTGCTCTGGATGCAGCGCGTGGCCGGCACGGGCGCGCTCGCCGCAACGCTGCGCAAGCTCACGCCGGTGGACTGGGCCGTGGCCGTCATGCTCAATGTCGCCTCGGTGGCCATCGTCCTCACCAATAGCGAACGGCTCATGCGCCTCTATCCTTCGCTCGTGAATATCGGGCTGCTCGTCGCCTTCGGCGCGACCCTTGTGAAGGGCCCGTCGATGGTCGAAAAATTCGCACGTCTGACTTATCCCGATCCGCCCGCGCACATCGTGCGCTATACGCGCCGCGTCACGCAGCTCTGGTGTGTTTTCTTCGCTTTGAACAGTATGTTTTCCGCCTGGACGGCGCTTGCCTGGCCCACTCGCGCCTGGTCGCTCTACAACGGGCTGCTCGCCTATGTGATCATCGGTGCGCTGCTGGCCGGCGAGTTCGTCTGGCGTAAATGGATCATGCTGCCGCGTGCTGCGCGACGGGAGGCGGTGTGATCGCATTGCACGAGCTTCTCGTGGCGCGTTGCCGCGAGCCGCGCAGCGTGGTTTGCGTCGATGGCGCCAACGTAACGGACTTCGATACGTTCCGAGCGCATGCGCTTGGCATTGCGGCGCGCATGCGCACGCAGCCGGGCCTGCGCTTCGCGCTATGGAGCGAAGATCCGTATCTATTCGCCTGCGCTTTGTTCGGACTGCTTGTCGCTGGCAAGGTGCCCGTGATTCCGGCGAACGCGACGCCCGGCTATCTTGCCGAACTAAGCGATGCGTACGACGCGGTGCTCGACGAAAACGAGCTTGCCGCGTGGTGTGCCGATACCGCAGCGGTTCAACTCGTCGAGCCCGGCATGGCGATCGATGCGAACGCAATGCTCACGCTCTTCACGTCGGGCAGCAGCGGCACGCCGAAGCCCGTACACAAGACGCTCGCGCAGTTCGACGCGGAAGTGCATACGCTCGAAGCCGCGTGGGGCGCCCTGCTGGGCGACGCGGCCGTGCTCGCGAGCGTGCCGCATCACCACATTTACGGGCTGCTGTTCCGCGTTTTCTGGCCACTGGCCGCGGGAAGGCCGTTTGCACGCGCGACCTGTGCCGACCCGGCGCAACTGCAGGCGCGCATAGCCGAATGTTCGGCGCAGTGCGGCGCGACCGTCGTCGTCTCGACGCCTGCGCAGCTCTCGCGCTGGCCCGATCTGCCGGGGTTCGCGACACTCGCTCCGCAGCCGCGCGCATTCCTCTCGTCGGGCGGCCCGCTGCCGCTCGACACCGCGAAGCAATATGCCGCCACGTTCGGTGTCGCGCCGCTGGAGATCTACGGCAGCACGGAGACGGGCGGAATCGCCTGGCGCAGACAGACTGAAGCGCAAGCGTGGACGCCCATGCCGGGCATCGACGTGCGCGCGGGCGCTGCGGAGGAGGGCGGCGCGCTCGAGGTGCGCTCGCCGCATCTCGGCCACGACGGCTGGCATCGCACCGACGACAAGGCTACGCTCGACGAGCAAGGCCGCTTCGTGCTGCAAGGGCGTCTCGACCGCGTGGTCAAGCTCGACGGCAAGCGCGTGTCGCTCAGCGAGATGGAGAGCAAACTGCTGCTGCATCCCGGCGTTGCCGAAGTGAGAACCGTGCTGCTCGAAGGCGGCTCGCGCGAGCGCATCGGCGCGCTCGTGGTGCTTACCGCAGAGGGCCGCGAAACGCTGCGCCGCGATGGCCGCGTTCTGCTCCTTAAAGCGTTGCGCCGCCATCTCGCCGCCTGGTTCGACGCGGTCGTTCTGCCGCGGCACTGGCGCATTCACTGCGCGCTGCCAGTCGACTCGCGCGGCAAGATTCAGGCGCAAGCGGTCGCCCGCGCATTCGCGGCCAGCGATGAAGGGTTCGAGTTGCTTGCGCAATGGGACGACGCAGAAGGGCGGGCATTCGAACTGCGCGTCCCGCACACGCTCGTTCATTTCGCGGGCCACTTTCCGGGGCTGGCGATTCTGCCAGGCGTCGTGCAGGTGGACTGGGCGATGCGTTTCGCGCGCGACTGGGTGCCCGGCGTGCGTGCGCTCGTCTCGATCGATCAACTGAAATTCACCATGCCGGTACCGCCGGGCGTGCTGCTCAAGCTCGTGCTCAAGCACGACGCCGCGCGCCGCCGCGTAGCGTTCGCATGGCGCGTCGGCGAGCGCGACTGCGCGTCCGGCGCTTTCGTATACAGGGAGCCCGCATGAGCCTCACGGCCTGTATCGTCATTCCGATCTACAACCACAAGGACGCGATCGGCGGCACCGTGGCGAACCTGATCGTCCACGGACTGCCGCTCATCGTCGTGGACGACGGCAGCGATGAAGCCACCCAGCAGGTGCTGGCGGACCTCGCGCGTCGCTACGCCGGCAAGCTCACGCTGCGGCGCCTGCCCGTCAACGGCGGCAAGGGCGCAGCGGTAATGGCGGGGCTGCGCGCCGCGCGCGACGCAGGCTATACGCACGCGCTGCAGATCGACGCCGACGGCCAGCACGACGCCGCGGATGTTCCGCGCTTTCTCGCTGCCGCGCAGGCGAATCCGCGCGCGGTCGTGATCGGCCAGCCCGTGTACGACGAGAGTGTGCCGAAAGCGCGCCTCTATGGGCGCTATCTGACCCACGTGTGGGTGTGGATCGAGACGCTCTCGTTCACGATTCGCGATTCGATGTGCGGCTTCCGCCTCTATCCGCTCGACCTCGCGTGCGCGCTGATCGACAGCGTGAAACTGCCCGAGCGCATGGACTTCGACATCGAGATTCTCGTGCGACTGCACTGGCGGCGCGTGGCGTTCATCTCGATTCCGACCGCCGTCACCTACGCGGCCGATGGCGTCTCGCATTTCGACGTGCTGTGGGACAACGTGCGCATCAGCCGCAGCCATACGCGGCTCGTCGCGGGCATGCTCGCGCGTCTGCCGCTGCTGCTCGCGCACAAGGTCCTGCCGCGGCGCACGGATGCGGGCGACGGCAACGACCCGTGGTGGCGCACCGCCGAACGTGGCAGCCGGCTCGGCATGGCGCTGCTTGCCTGGAGTTGCGGCCTGTTCGGGCGGCGCTTCACCGCGCTTTGGCTGCACCCCATCGTCGCCTACTTCCTCGTCACGGGCCGTCCCGCGCGCGAAGCCTCGCGTCGCTATTTCGACCGGCTGCAGCAGTGTTCGCCGGAACGCGAGACGCCGCGCCCCGGCTGGTTCACGGCCTACCGCCATATGCTCTCGTTCGCGCAATCGGGCTTCGACAAGCTGGCCGCCTGGACGGGCCGCGTCGGTCCGGCTGACGTGGAGATCGACGACCCACGCGCGTTCGACGCGTTGATCGCGAGCGGCCGCGGCGCACTCGTGATCGGCTCGCATCACGGCAACCTCGAAATGGCGCGGGCGCTGGCCGTGCGCGGCGCGCAAACGAAGGTGACGGCCATCGTCTACACGGAGCACGCGAAACGCTTCAACAGCGTGCTGGCTACCGCCCATCACGATTTCGCGCAGCATCTCGTGCCGGTGAGCGACTTCGGCCCGCAAACGGCGCTGATGATGCAGGAGCGCATCGAGCGAGGCGAGCTGCTCGTCATCGTCGGCGACCGCACGCCCGCGCGCGAAACCGGCCGCACCACACAGGCGCAATTCCTTGGCGAGACCGCCGCGTTTGCTCAGGGACCCTATGTATTGGCGCATGCGCTCGCGTGCCCCGTTTATCTGTTGTTCTGCCTGAAAGAGCGCACGGGCTACCGGCTTTACTTCGAGCCGTTTGCCGAGCGCATCGATCTGCCGCGGCGTGGCCGCGCCGAGCATATTGCGGCGTGGGCGCAGCGCTTTGCGTCGCGCCTCGAACACTATTGCCGCAAGGCGCCGTACCAATGGTTCAACTTCTACGATTTCTGGGCGCGCCCCAGTGGGGGAGCGAATGGCAGAGACTGACATGAAGGATGCCGGAGTCAAGGCGGATGCCGTGGTATTCGGCGGCCGCCATTTGACGATCGAAGACGTCGTCGCGGTAGCGCGTGGCGGTGCTGCTGTGCAGCTCAACGACGACCCGGCCTGGCGCGAACGCATCGCGCGCGGCGCGGAGTTTTTGCGCCGCCATCTCGAAGCCGGTGCGACCGTGTACGGCGTCAATACGGGCTACGGCGACGCCTGCGTCGTCGACGTACCGATGGCGCTCGTCGAGGCGCTGCCACTGCAACTCACGCGCTATCACGGCTGCGGCATGGGCGAGTATCTCGACGACGCTTCGGCGCTCGCCGTGATCGCCGCGCGTCTGAATTCGCTCGCGCTCGGGCTTTCGGGCGTGCGCCCGGTGCTGCTCGAACGCCTCGCCGATCTCATCAATCATCGCGTGTTGCCGCGTATTCCCGCCGAAGGTTCGGTGGGCGCAAGCGGCGATCTCACGCCGCTTTCGTATGTCGCGGCGGCGCTGGTTGGCGAGCGTGGCGTGCAGTTTCGCGGCGCGCCCTGCGAGGCGCGCGACGCGTGGCTCGCGCTAGGCCGCGAACCGCTCACGCTTGCGCCCAAGGAAGGCCTCGCGCTGATGAACGGCACGGCGGTCATGACGGGCCTTGCGTGTCTCGCGTTCACGCGCGCGGCGCAACTTTCGCGCCTCGCCGCGCGCCTCACCGCGCTCGCCACGGTGGCGCTCGACGGGCGCGCCGCGCATTTCGACGCGTTCATCTTCGAAGCCAAGCCGCACGCCGGGCAGGGCGAGGCGGCGGCCTGGATCCGTGCTGACCTCGCTGGCCGTCCGGACACGCCGGGTCACCGCTTGCAGGACCGCTATTCGATCCGCTGCGCACCGCACGTGATCGGCGTGGCGAACGATGCGCTCACGTGGATGCGCCGCGACATCGAGAACGAACTGAACAGCGCCAACGACAATCCGCTGATCGATCCCGACGGCGAGCGCGTGCTGCACGGCGGCAACTTCTACGGCGGCCATATCGCGTTCGCGATGGATGGACTCAAGACGGCCGTGGCGAATCTTGCTGATCTGATGGACCGGCAGCTTGCCTTGCTCGTCGACGACAAGTTCAACAACGGCCTGCCGCGCAACCTCACGGGCGCGACGAGTGCACGCGCGCCGATCAATCACGGCTTCAAGGCCGTGCAAATTTCGTCGTCGGCGTGGACAGCGGAGGCGCTCAAGCACACGATGCCCGCGAGCGTGTTTTCCCGCTCGACGGAAGCACACAACCAGGACAAGGTGAGCATGGGTACGATCGCGGCGCGCGACTGTTTGCGCGTGCTGCAACTCACCGAGCAGGTCGCGGCCGCCCATGCGCTCGCCACGGTGCAGGCCGCGCGTCTGCGGCTGCGCGGCAACGCCGAGACGATGATTCCCGCGCCGCTTGCCGCGTTCATGGAAGACGTGGCCGCTACATCGCCATTCGTCGACGAGGACCGCGCGCTCGAACACGAACTGCGCGACATGACGGAGCGAATCGCAACCGGCGACTTCCTCGGGCCGAACGCGGAGGGCGGGCGATGAGCGAATCACGCAAGGTTGCGCCGGTGTTGAGCGCAAGCGCGAACGTGGAAGTGCCGTTCCATGACGTGGACGCGATGAACGTCTGCTGGCACGGCCACTATCTGAAGTATTTCGAATTCGGCCGCGCGGCGCTGCTGCGCAAGTTCGACTACGACTATCGCGAGATGCAGGCGTCGGGCTACGTGTGGCCGGTGGTCGAAGCGCATTTGAAGTATGTGCGGCCCGCCGTTTATGGGCAGCAGCTCGAGGTGTGCGCGCACCTGCTCGAATACGAAAATCGCCTGAAGATCAGCTACGAAATCTACGATCGCGATTCGCGCACGCGGCTCACGAAGGGCTACACGATCCAGGTCGCCGTGAACGCCGCCACGCAGGAGCTGCAGTTCGTCTCGCCGCCTGTCGTGCTCGAAAAGCTGGAGCGTGCATGGGCGCGTTGAAACGATGCGCGGCGATGGCCGCAGTGCTTGCGCTTCAGTCGATGTGGCTTCCGGCGCGGGCCGCGACGGCGCCTGCGAACGTGAGCGCGAACGCCGGCGACGCGGCACTCGTCTCGCAGATCGCGTCGCGTCTCGCGCGCGCCAATGGCGTGCGTGCGCATTTCACGCAGACGCAGACGCTCGCCGCGATGAAAGCCCCGCTCGTCAGCACGGGCTCGCTGCTGTTCTTTCGCGAACGCGGCGTGATCTGGCAGGTCGAGACGCCGTACAAGAAGACGTGGATCATGCGCGACAGCGGCGTCACCGTGATCGATGCGGCCGGTCTGCGTAGCCAGAACGCCGGTGCACAGGGCGCGCGCGGTGCGGCGGAGATCGCGAAGATGATGCGGGCGATGCTGGGCGGCGACCTGAGCGGGCTGTACTCGCAATTCGACGTAGCGGCGCGCGGCACGCCTTCGCAATGGCAGATGCGCCTCGTGCCGCGCCAGCCGCAGATTGCACAGGCGCTGCGCGGCATCGAGATGGAAGGCGGCGACTTCCTGCAAAGCTTGCGCATCACCTTCGCCAACGGCGACGTTACGCAGTACGACTTTAGCGGCAGCGCGCAGGTGTCCGAACTTACGCCCGCCGACCAGAAGCTTTTCGGAACGCCGCAGTGAGTTCCTCCGAGCTTCGCACCGCAACGCCGCCGTGGCGGCAGTGGACGCTGCGCGCCGCGTGGCTGCTGCTGGCGCTCGCGGCGGCGCTGTATTGCGCCTGGCGCTTTGCGGGACCGACGCCCCTGCAGACGAACCTGCTCGCGCTGCTGCCGGCGACTGAAGCCGACCCCGTGGCCGAAGAGGCCGTGGACCAGCTTGCAAGCGCGCTCGGCAACCGCGCCGTGCTGCTCGTGTCGAGCGGCGACGGGGCGCACGCGAAAGCCGCGGCGCAGCAGTTGGGCGCGGTGCTGAGCGCGAGTCACGCGTTTGCTTCGGTGACGGCGCAAGTCCCGCCGTTCGATCTCGGCCGCATTACGCGCTTTTACCTGCCGTACCGCTTTAGCCTGCTGACTGCGCAAGACCGTGCCGTTGTCTCCGGAAGCACCGAAACGCTGCGCGGCGCGCTCGCCGAGCGCCTCTATGGCCTGCCGGACGCGGGTCTCGCAACGTCGCTCGCGGACGATCCCTTCGGCTGGCTTCAGCACTGGCTCGCGGGGCTGCCGCTCGCGGCATCGAATCTCACCGTCGAGGACGGTTTCCTCGTTGCGCACCACGGCAACACCACGAGCGTGCTCGTGATCGGCACGCTGCCTGGGTCAGCCTACGAATCCGACGTTCAGCGAGGCGTGCTGCTTGCCGTCGCACACGGCGAAACGGCACTCAAGGCGTCGTGGCCCGATGTCACGGTCGCGCGCACGGGCGCCGTGTTCTATGCCGAGTCTGCGCGGCGCGCCTCGGAGCGCGACGTCCATGTGATCGGCATCGTTTCGGCGGTGGGGATCGCGCTGCTCATGCTCTGGATCTTCCGCTCGCCGCGGCTGATCCTGCTGGGCTTCGTCTCCACCGCGCTCGGCATCGTGTGCGCGCTCGCGGCCACGATGCTCGTCTTCGGCAAGCTGCATCTGCTGACGCTCGTGTTCGGCGCGAGCCTGATCGGCGAGGCGGTCGATTACTCTATTCAGTACTTCGTCGTCTACCTCGGCACGCGGCACGGCTGGGATTCGCGGCGCGGCGCGCGGGAAGTGCTGCCCGCGCTCACGGTGGCGCTCAGCACGAGCCTGCTTGGCTACGCCATCCTGACGTTCGCGCCGTTTCCGGCGCTCAGGCAGATCGCGTGCTTCGCCATCGTCGGCATATTCACGGCGTTCGCTTCGGTCATCTGGCTGCTACCCAGCCTTATGACGCAGCCCGCGCGCCGCAGTCCCCAAACGCTCTTTGTGGTGGCCGCGGCTTCGCTCGCGAAGTGGCAGGCGCTGATCGGCGGGCGTCGCGCATGGGGCGTCGCGCTGGCGCTCGTGGTCGCCGCCGTGCCGGGCTGGCTGCAACTGCGCAGCGACGACGACATTCATCTGCTGATCCAGCGGGACCCGGCGCTCGTCGCGCAGGAGCGTGTGGTGTCGAGCGCGGTGGGGGCCGACAACAGCGCGCAGTTCTTCGTCGTGCGCGGTGCGTCGCCTGAGGCCGTTCTCGAGCGCACCGAGGCGCTGTGCGCGCGGCTCGGTACGCTCACGGGCGCATCCGCGCTGGGCGACTGGCAATCGGTGACGTCGTTTGTGCCGTCCGAAGCGCGACAGCGGGCCGATCGCGCGCTGCTCGGCGCGCATGTGTTCGCCGACCCCGCCGCCTTGCGCTCGCTGCTCGGCGCAGCAGGCTTTCGTGACGAGGTGGCGCAAACATGGCTCGATGCCTGGGCGCGCTCGGGCGCTGCCATGCTGCACGTGGACGACTGGCTTGCCGAACCCTGGTCGCAGCCGTTCCGCCACCTGTGGCTCGGGCGTTCCGTGAGCACGCCGGGTGCGTTCGCGGCGATAGTCATTCCGCAAGGTGTGTCCGCTGCGAACGAGCCCGCGCTGCTCGACGTTGCGCACGCGCTGCCCGGCGTGAGCTTCGTCGACAAGGCAGCGAGCGTGTCGCGGCTCTTCGGCGTGTATCGGCAGGACGGCGCAATCTGGCTCGCGGGCGCGCTGACGCTCGTGCTCGCGCTGCTGATGTTCCGCTATGGCTGGCGCGGCGCGATCGCGGTCGCGCTGCCGGTGTGGCTCGCCATCGGCGTCACGCTCGCCGCTTTCGGCTATGCACACGTGCGCATCAATCTCTTCAACATGCTGGCGCTGATGCTCGTGCTCGGCGTGGGCGCGAACTATGCCGTCTTTCTGCGCGAAGGCGCGATGCGCGCTGCCACCGATCGCGGCGCGGTGTGGACGGGTGTGCTGCTATCCGCCGCGACCACGTTGCTCTCGTTCGGCATGCTCGGCATGAGTTCCATGCCCGCTCTCAAGAGTTTCGGCGCCACGTTGTCGCTCGGCATCATGGTGTCCGTCATGCTCGCGCCTATCGGCATAAGCGGAACAAGCGGCATGCCCACGAATCAACGGAGAAAGGCGTAATGGCGCTCCCTGTCTATTTGCACGCGCTCGGCATGGTCAACGCGCTTGGCGACGACGTGACTGCGATCGCGGGTGCGCTCGCGCGTGGCGAGGCGCCCGGAATGGGGCCGATCGCGACACGCACCGGTACGGCGTTCGCGGGCAGCGTGAAGGCGCCGCTCGACATCGCGCCGCCCGCGTCGCTTGCCCACTACGACTGCCGCAACAACCGGCTTCTGCTCGCCGCGCTGGCGCAGATCCGCAGCGCCATCGAAGCCGCGCGCGAGCGCTTTGGCGCGGGCCGTATCGGCGTCGTGCTGGGTACGAGCACGTCGGGCATCAGCGCCGCGGAAATGATGTTCACGCAGCCTGCGCAGCAAGAAGCCGCTTCGGCGTTCGATTACCGCCAGATGGAAATCGGCACGGCCGCGCCGTTCGCCGCCGCGGCGCTCGATCTGCGCGGCCCGGCGTACACGATCTCCACGGCGTGCACGTCGAGCGCGAAGGCATTCGCCGCCGCGCGCCGGCTGCTGCGGGCGAACCTGTGCGATGCCGTCGTCGTGGGCGGCGTCGATTCGCTTTGCGAACTCACGCTGCAAGGCTTCGCCTCGCTCGAATCGACGAGCCCCGTGCGAACCAACCCGATGAGCGCGCAGCGTCGCGGCATCAACATCGGCGAAGGCGCGGCAGTGTTCCTGATGAGCCGCGAGGAAGGGCCGGTGATGCTCGCCGGTGCGGGCGAGTCGAGCGACGCCCACCATATTTCCGCGCCGGACCCGACGGGTGCGGGCGGCGAACTTGCATTGCGCGCGGCGCTTGCCGACGCGGGCATTGATGCCTCGGCGATCGGCTACGTCAACCTGCACGCAACGGCCACGATCAAGAACGACCAGATGGAAGCGCACCTGATGGCGCGCGTGTTCCCCGGCGGCGTGGCCGCGAGCGGCACGAAGCCGCTCACGGGTCATACGCTCGGTGCAGCGGGCGCGAGCGAACTGGGGCTCGCGTGGCTCACGCTCGCTCGCGACGACGTCGCGCTGCCGCGCCATCTGTGGGACGGCGAAGCCGACCCGGCGCTGCCGGCGCTCGACCTGGTTGAAGACGTGCGGTATTTGCCGCGCAACGGCGTGCGCCAATATGTGATGAGTAATTCATTCGCGTTTGGCGGCAGCAACGTTTCACTCATACTCGGACGGTGATCGAGGCCATGAATTCCGTTCTTTCACCATCGACAGACGCGTTCCCGCTCGCATTTCCACCTATCGAAGCGATCATTCCGCACCGCGGCACGATGCTGCTGCTCGACTCGGTCGCCGCATGCAGCGACGAATCGCTCACGGCGCTTGCCAGCGTGCGCGCCGATGCGTGGTACGCCGACGAGCAGGGCGCGATGCCTGCGTGGATCGGCATCGAGTTGATGGCGCAGGCGATCGCGGCCCACGTAGGCCTGTTGTCGATGCGCGAAGGCAAGCCCGCGCGCCCAGGCGTGCTGCTCGGCACGCGCCGCTATGAGGCGGTGCAAGCTGCGTTCGCGAAGGGCGCGCCGCTCAGCATTACGGTTAGCGAACTGCTGCGCAGCGAAGAAGGCCACGGCGCATACGGCTGCACCATCAATCAGGATGGCAAACTATTGGCTGAAGCCACCGTCAAGGTGTATCAGCCGCGCGATTTCCAGACTTTTATCGAGGAGAATTCCAGATCATGAGCCGGCGTGTTCTCGTCACCGGCGCGAGCCGCGGCATTGGTCGCGCGATCGCCTATCATCTCGCCGCGGACGGCTTTGCCGTTACCGTCCATTGCCGCACGGGCCGCAACGAAGCAGATGCCGTCACGGCGGGCATCGTCGCACAGGGCGGCACGGCCAGCGTGCTGCAGTTCGACGTGCGTGACCGCGCCGCCTGCCGCGCGGCGCTCGAGGAAGACGTGGCGGCGCACGGCGCGTATTACGGCATCGTCTGCTGCGCGGGCGTGACGCGCGACGCCGCGTTCCCCGCACTGACCGACGAAGACTGGGACATCGTGCTCGAAACGGGCCTCGACGCGTTCTACAACGTCGTCCATCCGCTCGTCATGCCGATGGTGCGTGCGCGCAAGGGCGGCCGGATCGTGACGGTCGCCTCGGTGTCGGGCGTGACGGGCAATCGCGGGCAGGTCAATTACAGCGCCGCCAAGGCCGGGCTGATTGGCGCGACGAAAGCGCTCGCGGTGGAACTGGCCACGCGCAACATCACGGTCAACAGCGTCGCGCCTGGGCTCGTCGACACGGGCATGCTCGACGACGTACCGCTCGAACATGCGCTCAAGGCCGTGCCGATGAATCGCGTGGGGCAGCCCGCCGAAGTCGCGGCCGTGGTCAGCTTTTTGATGTCCGACGCGGCTTCCTATGTCACGCGTCAGGTCATCGGCGTCAACGGTGGGATGGTCTGATGAAGCGCGTCGTCATTACCGGCATGGGCGGCGTGACCGCGCTCGGCGATCAGTGGGAGCAGGTCGAAGCCGCGCTCAAGCGCGGCGTCAACGCCGTCAAGCGCGTGCACGATTGGGACTATATCGAGTCGCTGCATACGCGCCTCGCATGCCCGCTGCCGGCGTTCAATACGCCTGACTATTACCCGCGCAAGAAAACGCGTTCGATGGGGCCGGTCTCGCTCTACGCGGTGCGCGCGAGCGAGCACGCGCTGGCGGACGCGGGCCTGCTCGATGACCCGTCGATCAAGGACGGCCGCATGGGCGTGGCGTACGGGTCATCGGCCGGTTCGGTCGAGCCGGTGCGCGCGTTCGGCAAGATGCTCGAAACGGGTTCGATGAGCGACGTGACGTCGAACAGCTACGTGCAGATGATGCCGCACACCACGGCCGTGAACGTGAGCCTCTTTTGGGATCTCAAGGGGCGCATCGTGCCGACGTCGTGCGCGTGTGCTTCCGGCAGCCAGGCAATCGGCTACGCGTACGAGATGATCGCGAACGGCAAGCAGACGCTGATGCTCGCCGGTGGCGCCGAGGAACTCTCGGGGCCCAGCGTGGCCGTGTTCGACATGCTCTACGCCACGAGCACGCGAAATGACGAGCCGCAGCTCACGCCGCGTCCGTTCGATGCTGCGCGTGACGGCCTCGTGGTGGGCGAGGGCGCGGCTACGCTCGTGCTCGAGGAATACGAGCATGCCGTGGCGCGCGGCGCGCGCATTCATGCGGAAGTGGTGGGCTTCGGCTGCAATTCGGACGGCGCCCATATCACGCAGCCCACTGCGGCGACGATGGCGGTCGCCATGCGTCAGGCGCTCGCCGACGCGCAGTTGGCCCCGGAAGCGATCGCGTATGTGAATGCGCACGGCACCTCCACGGATCGTGGCGACGTGGCCGAAAGCCAGGCTACGGCGGAGACTTTCGGCGCGCGCATGCCGATCAGTTCGCTCAAGAGCTATGTCGGCCATACGCTCGGCGCCTGTGGCGCGATAGAGGCCTGGTGGACGATCGAGATGATGAAGCGCAACTGGTACGCGCCCACGCTCAACCTGACCCAGGTCGATCCGGCCTGCGCGCCGCTCGACTACATCCAGGGCGAACCGCGCACGATAGACGCCGAATACGTGATGAGCAACAACTTCGCGTTTGGCGGCGTGAACACCTCGCTGATCTTCCGGCGCGCGCATTGAGCATGCAGACATCGTTATCAGCGAGCGGCTTGCGGCGCGTCGTCGTGACGGGCATGGGCATCGTCTCGTGCCTCGGCAATACGCTCGACGGCGTTTCCTCGCGCCTGCGCGATGGACGCGGCGGCATCACGCGCGTTCCGGCGTGGCGCGAGCGCGGCTTTGCAAGCCAGGTGGCGGCGGTGGCTTCCGTGGAGGACGAAGCGCCGTTCGGGCGCAAGGCCGAACGGTTCATGGGCGACACCGCGCGCTTTGCCTGCCACGCCGCGCGCAGCGCCATCGCCGATGCGCAGCTCGACGCGCACGCGCTGCACAGCCCTCGGGCCGGCGCGGTGGTGGGGTCGGGCGTCGGCACGATGTCGGCGTACGACGTGGCCATGGAAAGCGCGAACACGCGCGGTATCGACCGCGTGCCGCCCTATACGGTGCCGCAGGCGATGAGCAGCACGACATCGGCGAATCTTGCGCACGTGTTCGGAATGGAGGGCGTGACGTACTCGCCCTCGTCGGCCTGCACGACGTCCGCGCTCGCGATCGGCCAGGCCATGCAACTGATCCAGACGGGCCGCCAGGACATCGTGCTCGCGGGCGGCGCCGAAGGCTTGCACGACAACATGACGCTGATGTTCGACGCGATGGGTGCGCTTTCGCGCGGTTTCAACGACACGCCGGAGCGGGCGTCGAGGCCCTATGACGCGCAGCGCGACGGCTTTGTGATCGGCTCGGGCGCAGGCATCCTCGTGCTCGAATCGCTCGCGCATGCGCAAGCGCGCAACGCGCGCATCTACGCGGAGCTGACCGGTTACGGCCAGGGCACCGACGGCGCGCATATGGTCGCACCGCAGGCGGGCGGCATTGCGCGCGCAATGCGGGAGGCGCTCGCCGAGGCCGGCTGCCGCCCGGACTACATCAACACCCACGCGCCTTCGACGCCCTCGGGCGATATCGAGGAGCTGCTCGCGCTGCGCGCCGTGTTTGGCAACGAAGTGCCCGCGTTCTCCTCGACGAAGGCGCTCAGCGGCCATCCGCTTGGCGCATGCGGTGCGCACGAAGCCATCTACACCTTGCTGATGATGCGCGATCGCCGGATTGCGGGTGCCGTGGGCATCGAGGCGCTCGATGCGGCTGCCGCCGGCATGCCGCTCGTGCGTGAAACGCGCGATGCGCGCATCGATACGGCGATGTCGGTTTCATTCGGGTTCGGCGGCAGTTGCGCCAGCCTGGTGTTTCGCGCCTGGAATGCAGTCTGAAGTTTCGGGCAACCCTGAAAATAATGAGGATTCCAATGAAAAAGACTTACCTCACGCTGAGCACGGCCGCGATCGTCAGCCTGACGTTGGCCGCTTGCGGATCGGAGCGCCTCACGCTGCCGATCCAGCCCGTCGCGTCCCTCTCGACGGCGAAAGCCGCATCGAGCGCGGACCCGGCTGCAAAAATTGCCGTGTATTTCGGCGCGCAGCCGCATCCGGAAGTGGTGCGCCACGTGGGTGACGCCTCGCATTCCCTGCGCATCGCCCGCGCGACCGACGGCGCCGAGGCCAGCTGCAACAAGGTGCTCGCCATCGCACTCGACAAGCTGCGCTCGGACGCCCACAACAAAGGCGCCAACGCCGTCATCAACGTGACCACGCGCTTTCACGGCAGCGAAACCGGGTCGGCCACCGAATACACCTGCGGCGTGAGCCAGAGTGCGGCGGCCATTGCCGTCACAGGCGACCTCGTGGTGCTGCAAGCGAATTGAACCAACGGAGAAAAGCAATGAAGAAACTGTGGATGTTCGCCGCGCTGTGCGCGGCCTTTGCGACGTCGCAAGCGTACGCACGCAATACCGTCGACACCTATTCCGTGGATGTGGCGCTCCAGAGCGAGCCCGGCAAGGTGAGCGACGACATTGCGCTGTACTTTGCGGGCCAGCCGCATCCGGCGGTGAAGAAGACGCTGGGCCAGTTCTCCACGAACAAGAAGACGAACGCGGTTGGCAAGAGCGACGAAGCGGCCTGCCAGCACGTGTTCCTTTCGGCCGTGCAGGAGCTGCAGGAACGCGCGCGCAAGGAAGGCGGCAACGCGGTCATCAACATCAAGAGCAACTACAAGAACGAACTGCGCGAGAGCGCCACGGAATTCACGTGTGGCGCGGGCGCAATGATCGCCGGCGTGGCGCTCGTCGGCGATGTGGTGACGCTCAAGGGCGGCAAGTAGCCCGCAGCAGGAGGCGGCGGGCGACCCGGCTCACGCCGCCTTCATGCCGCCTTCACGGCGGCGACGTTGACCAGGGTTTCGCGCCGCTTCCCAGGCTTGGGATGATGCAGGCCGAGCCGCTCGAAGAGACCGAAATCGGCGGCACGGCTCCACCACAGATAGGGCAGCGAAACATTGCGCTCCGAAAAGCGGAAACCCGCCGTGCGGATCATTTCGAGGTAGCCGTTGGCGCTCTTCTGCACGTGCATCGGATGGCGGAACAGCAGGCGGATGACCCACGAGCGGATATAGGCCTCGGTGGATTCGGCGAACAACAGCACGCCGCCCGGCTTGAGCACGCGGTGGAACTCCGCGAGCGCGCGTTCCTGCTCGACTAGATGATGGAAAGTCTGGTGACAGAAGACGATGTCCGCGCTGGCCGTGGGCAGCGGCAGGTTCGCGCAGTCGCCGTGCAGCAGTTCGAACGCGGTTTGCGTCTGCAATTTGTCCTGGCACGTGCGTGCCGCACGCGCCGCCAGTTCGAGCGACGCCTCGTGATAGTCGATCCCGACGATGCGGCGCGGGCGGAAAGCCTCGGCCAGCAGGCGGAACGACTTGCCTTGACCGCAGCCGACATCGACGATTTCGGGCGCGTCGGGCAAAGGCATGTCGACGAGGCGCTTGAGGTCGTTGATCGCCACGCGCAGCACATGGTGCTCCCACGTGTGGGTGCGGAGAAACCAGATGCCGAAGGCCGTTTCCGGGACGAACGGCACGTAATTTGATTCGGAAACCGACATATTTTTTTTACCCGTTGCGAATGCGGTCGTGGACGCGAATGGGCATTGTAAATGCAAGGGCGCAGCGAGGGGTGTCAGAATCACGGTTTCGCGCAGCGCAGTGCGCTTGCATTGGGCATACAGTCGTAACAGGACGTGACAGGACGTAACAGAGCGCGTCAGGACGCAGAGAAGGGAAAGGACTATGGAAAAGAGCATTGGAGAAGCAGTTACGACCCCGTCCACGCGACGCGAAGTCGTCGACGTGGCGATCATCGGCGCGGGTCCCTCGGGCGCAGTCGCTGCGGCCCTATTGCGCAAGGCCGGACGCTCGGTGCTCGTGCTGGAGCGCCAGCATTTCCCGCGCTTTTCGATTGGCGAGAGCCTCTTGCCGCAAAGCATGGCGTACCTGGAAGAGGCCGGCATGCTGCAGGCGGTGGTGGAGGCCGGCTTTCAGTACAAGAATGGCGCGCATTTCGTGTGGCGCGACGAGGTATCGTCGTACGACTTCCGCGACAAACACTCAGAGGGCTGGGGCACGACCTACCAGGTCGAGCGCGCGAAGTTCGACGATCTGTTGATCGGCTGCGCTGCGAAGCAGGGCGCCGAAGTGCGCTTTGGCCACACGGTGACGGGCATGCGCACGGGCGACGCGCCGGTGCTGGAGGTGATCGACGAAAACGAGGCGCGCTATGAAGTGCACGCGCGTTTCGTGCTCGACGCGAGCGGTTTTGGCCGCGTGCTGCCGCGCCTCCTGAATCTGGAGGCGCCCACCGGTATGCCGACGCGTGCCGCGATCTTCAGCCACGTGCGCGACGGGCTGCCGCTTGACGCCTTCGATCGCAACAAGATTTGCATCGCGACGCACCCCGAGCATCGCGATGTGTGGTTCTGGATGATCCCGCTCGCGGGCGGCCGCTCGTCGGTGGGCTGTGTTGCCGATGCCGCTTTCCTCGACGTGCCGCAAGCGGAACGCGAGGCGCGGCTGCGCGCGCTCATTCGCGAGGAGCCGACACTGAACCGCCTGATCGGCGACGCGCCGTTTCTCATGCCCGTGAACCAGATCGGCGGCTATGCGGCCAACGTCGAACGATTGCATGGCCCGGGCTTCGCGCTGCTCGGCAACGCGGGCGAGTTTCTCGATCCGGTGTTTTCTTCGGGCGTCACCATCGCGCTGCGTTCGGCGCACCTGGCCGTGAAGGTGCTCGAGCGGTTGCTCGACGGCGCGGCCGTGGACTGGCAGGCCGAATACGACGTGCCGCTGCGCAAGGGGATCGACACGTTCCGCGCGTTCGTCGAGCGCTGGTACACGGGCGAACTGCAGGACATCATTTACTACCCGCGCCAGACGCCCTTGATCCGTCGGATGATTAGCTCGGTGTTGGCGGGCTACGCGTGGGACGAGAGCAACCCTTATGTAGCGGAGCCCGTGCGCAGACTCACGTCGCTGCATGAGGCGTGCAAGCTGTCGTTGTAACGGGCGAAGAGGGGCGCTTGTCGGGTTGGCGCCTGCGGAGGGTCGCAGGACCAACCCGGCTTTCGCGGTTTTACTGGCCCGGTGGGTGAACCGCGCCTAGCTGGATCATCAACCCGAGCGTGTCCATGATGAGGCGGGTTTCCTTGATCCTGCCGTCCTGAAAGCGGTCGATGACCATGCCCCAGACCTTGACGGAGCGCCCCGTCGCGTCTACGCCGAGGAACGCTCCCCTGTGCGTGCCCGTCCATTCGAAGCGGGTCAGCACGCGGTCGCCTTCTGTGAGTTGTTCCTCGACGCGCCAATGCATGTCCGGGAACGCCGCTCGCATTGCACGTACGACATCCTTGAGGCCCTCGACACCGGGACCCTGGCCGGGGAACGGCACCTGCTCGACCATGTCTTCCCAGAAAAACCGCTCTGCGGCGTCGATCTGCCCTTGATTCAGGACTTCCTCGATGAACGCGCGAACCATATCGCTTGTTTCGTGCATGGAATGAATGGCTCCTGGTTGGCCAAATTGGGAAGTGAAAGCCGGTTGCTGCAGAGTAGACGGGCAAGCACGACGATGTGCGTCAGAGTCGCGCGAGAACGTGCGGTGGCGCACATTTCCAGGTTTGACGGTCAATGACCTTCATCAGGCTACGTGGCTGATGGCTGTGTTGCCTGTGAGCTTCGCGCGCCGGCGGATGGCATTCACCTCTTTGGGCGTCAGCCCGAGCGACGCCAGAAACGCTGCATGCGAGTCGGGGTTTTCTGCCTCGAACTCTGCATGCCACCGGTCCATCTCCGCATCGTCGAAGCCGGCGCTACGCAGCATCGCAACCCACGCGTCTTTGCCACGCTTCTTTCCCCGCCGACGAAAGGATGGTTGCGCGAGCAACGTGGCAATCGCGTTCTGACGTTGTTTGAGACGCGCGATTTCCGCCGTCAATCCCATCAAATGCGTTTCGAGGATCTGTGCGGCTGCATTGCCCTCGCTCGCAAGTACGTCGCGTATTGCGGCCAATGGCAGCCCGGCGGCCCGGTAGGCGCAAATCGCACGCAGGCGTTCTTGTTGTGTCTCGTCGTACAGGCGGTATCCCGCGGTGCTGCGTGCGACCGGCACGAGCAAGCCCAGCGCTTCGTAGTGCAGGAGCGAGGAACGCGAGAGTCCCGACTCGCGTGCCAGTCGCCCTAGAGTGAGACGTGTCATGACGGCAAGGGAAGTCTATCGGGTGAGAGAAAGAACACGCGCGCTTCCGGCCGGTTCAGCTGATCGGAAGAATAGTACGCGGCGACAAGCGCGCGGCAATCGCCGGAGAAAGCCGGTGCGCGCGCGAGGAACTCATCGAACGAGCGCAATGGATCCGATGCGCCCGCATGCGCCATGAGCCGGATCAGCGTTTCCGTGATTGTACGGTGGTATTGGCCCGGCGCACCGAGATGCGCGGCGTATTGCGCGATACCGGCACAGGTGCGCTCGATCGCTTCGTCGAGAGGGAAGCGCTGCAGGTGTATCCACGCCACGCGCAGATGATTGCGATGATTGAATGCGCCCGGTGGCAACCGGCAGGCGAGAAAGGCTTCGAGGAAGGCGTCGTCGGTGAGATCGCGGGTCGTTTCCATCTGGATCGATGCCATGTTTGTCGAACATGGTGTCGATCGTGAAGGTGACTACGGTAGTCGGGTCAAGCGGAGGTGTTGGGGGATTTGTTGTAACGAACGATCGCACTCCGATTCCTGCCTGGATGCCGTGAGTTCGTAAGGGGACGAATGTATGTGAGAGGCATAAAGTACACCTTGAATAGCCAAACACTCACCCGAATTCGTCCACGCTTCCCGGTTGCTTTTCGGCCGCGTGACTATCCGAATTGGATATCGTCGAATTCCCACATGGATATTTCGCACCGTCTGCAACCAGGCGTTCCTGGACCTTGGGTACAAGCAGTTCATGGTCTACACTTCTGACGCAGCGATAATTCCCGGCGTGCGCCGCAGACGGGGAAAAACTGGCCACTGGAAGAGGATCGAGATGAATATTCACTACTTCTTTCTGGCAATGGCGTTGCGCGATAAAGAAAACGAAGGTGGAAAGGATGTAGCCCTTCTCGTATCGAATAATCAAGTAATAGCGATCGGCGTTGTTGGCAATCAAGCGCATGAAAAAGCCATCGTCAATTTGTTGCACAATTTCGACCGCTCTTCCGGTTGCGATATCTACACAACCTATGTGCCGACTGAGATGTGTTTGGGGCTGGGTTGGCAGCGAAACGTTCGCAGCATCGTTTATCTGGACGGATTCAACGCAAAATTCGTACGCCCGACGGACGATGGTATTACTGATTCATTTGCATTAGGCGGTGACGGTGATTTCCAGATTTCTCAACGAATCAACTTGCCAAAATGGTGGGACGAGAAAGCAAGGCTGGAGACATTTCCAACCTCTTCTGACGCATTAAGAAAATGGATTAATTTATTCAATTCTCCAAAAGTTGACCTGACGAGGGGTGCGTACGACATCTATGATCAAATCAAGAGATGCCGATATGTCTATAATTCACGAGTTAGCGACGTGAATGAGAAAAGCATGCTCGCGCGGATGATTGATTGCGTGCCGGTTCAAACTGGCACGTGCGTGACCGAGCCAAGCAAGAAAGACAGTTTGTGGATGAAGGTTGCCTATGCACTGGCTGGGGCGGCATTGCCGGATAGCCGGACCGCGCTGCAGCAGGGACATAATGTGGCTGCCATTATGGTGAGCAACACCGATATTATTCTGGGATGGGGCGTGAATATCAATCGCCTGAACGGCTGCTTCCATGCGGAAACCAGCATGGTGCTTGCGTATCTGGCCAAGAACAACGCCAGCAAATTGCCGGATGGCGTGCGCATCTATTCCACCTTGGCGCCCTGCCATATGTGCGCGGGGCTGATTACGACGGTCGGAACCAATGTGCCGGTCGTGGTCGGGCATATGGACCCTCGCATTCAGAAAAGTGCATTAGATCGCAAGAAAAATGGCTCGATCCAAAGATTGACTGCCGTGTTGCCCATTGTTCAAAAGCCGATCATCGAGATTCCAGAGCTGCGTAAATACGCGAACTCCATGTCGCCAGAAAACGTCCCAAAGCGTTTTCCTTCACTGGCCGAAGTGCCCAACCCGCATCCCGGCAGCCGCGGAATTGCGCCTGACGATGTCATGCGCCCCTTTGCGTTTGCCAGATGGATGAGTAGTACCCAGGCTCAGTTGGGACGCATGCCGACCGCCGGTGATTGGCTGGAAGCGCATCACGCAGAGGATGGCCCGCGCCGCAAAGGGGTCACCACCTTCCTGCGAAACAATCCAGCGCCGAAGCAATTGTTCAAGTACAACCTGGACAGTCTGCAGGAACTTCTGGATGCCAGGGTGGGTGATGAGGGCGAAACAGCAATTCTTCAGCGTGGGATTGCGTTGATCAAGAAAATCAAGGTCGGTGGTTTGATTAAATGAAGCGGTTGTCATCGTCAGAAACGCGCTGCTCGCCATCCGAGCCAGTTCGAAGTCTTCTCGGTACTCCTGCCCCGGCACGACATCGCGCTCGAACGCCCGGAGGGCTTGCGTAAGCTTCTCGAAGCATGGCGTGTCAGTCAAAGAGTGGCAAACGTGACCGCCATGCTCACATGCGGGCTTGATCGCAGCAGCAAACTAAAAATTGCCGAAGAAGCCGCGCGCCGCGACCATGCAGAACGGCGCGACGATGTCGGCGTGGTAGACCTGAAGCACGGCGGAAAGGCCGCCATCCGTTGCTCCACCCTGAACCGCCTGCGCGGCGACTGCCGCCTTGGCCTGAGCGAAGCCAGCTTTCACCGCGGCAAACGGATCGTTCGCGCCCGGCGCCGAATCGACGTCGAGCACGCTCGTCAGGCCCGGCGCGACGTTGGCGTTCTTCCAGTAGGCCTGCTCGATCGCCGCATTGAAAAAGAACACCATCGGGTCGAGGTGGCCGCCGCATAGCAGCACGGGCGAGCGCGGCACCCAGTTGCGCAGATCGTTGCGCCTGAACGCCTGGCGCAGCGGCTGCGCCGGGCTGGCAGCGGGGGCCATCGCGGCGGTCGGCGTGGGGAAGGCGCCATCGGGATTGGCGATGGCGTCTTCGAGCATGCTCAGGCGATAGGCATTGCGCACGAGACTCGCGGTGCCGAATCCCATCGCGAAGAGCGGCGTCAATTCAGCAGGCGCCAGGGGCGGCGCGAGAGGCGGCGTCAACGAAGCGAACTGCGGCGCAGGCGGCGTGCTGCTAAAGAGCTGCGTGGAGGGCAGTTTGCCTTTGGCGAATAACGTGTCCATTGACGTGACGCTCGGCAGCAGGTTCTCTATCCCAGGGGCATAGGCCGCCTCGAAAAAGTCGCCCGGCTTGCGATAGATATTGCCGTAAGCGTGCTGGTAGCTCGTGGTCACCAGCACCGTGAAGATCGTCGAGCCGAGGTCGACCTCGCCCTGGACGAGGGCATCGGCCATGGCGCCCAGCGCATAGGGACCCGAGCCCGGCGCGGAAGCGGTGACGTTGATGCCGGCCGCCTGCAGTGCGCGGTGTGTGGCGAGCGCCACGTAGCCGCCCTGCGAATAGCCGGTGACGAACAGCTTGCCGTTCTCACGCGTCTTGTTTGCCGGATCGGGTAGGGCCATGGCGAAGCGGGCCGCGCGCAACGAGTCGATCATGTCGGCGGATTGCTGGTCGCCGTTCAGATAGGGGTGATATGGCAAGGGGGAGCCCGAGTAGCCGGCATAGTTGCTTGCCACGACGAGATAACCTTGCGCTGCATAGATTGCCGCCACCGCAATGCCTTCGCCCGCGCCGTCACCGTTGGCCGGGTCCGTTTGCGTAATGTCCGCGATGTTGTAGTTGCGGTAGGTCGTGGTGCCGTGCGCGTACAGCATGAGGGGGCGCGGACCGGTGCACGAGGCGCCGCCGCCGGGAATCATCAGCGCGGCGCTCGACATCGTGGGCTCGCCCGCGCCGCCTATCGTGAGGTAGCGGAAGTACTTGATTTCGATATCGCAGCGGGGCGTGCCGGCAACTTGCAGCAATTGCTGACCTGTTGCGTTCGTGTTCAGCAGTTTCGTGAAGTCGCTTGCGCTCAGGCGCAGGCTCGTTCTCTGCTCGACCAGTTGACCGCGGAAGAAGCAACTCAATCCGCTGCATGTCGAGGCGGCCTGCACGACAACACTGGCACTCGACAAAAGGAAAGTCAAAAGTACCCAACCCGTCTTAAGCATCGCTCCTCGCATTTCACGCTCCGTTTTTGTTGGTGTTCGGAAAATGGGGCTGCCTTGCAGAGTCAAACGAGTATAGGTAAACGAATTCGGCATTTGCTACTGGTTGTGGGAACAATTTTCCAGTGAAGTGCTTGATGAATAAATCACACTGACGCTTACCAGCGTGTTGTGAGCTTATGTAATTAAACATCTGCAAGCTCCACGATATTCGTTTCTGCATTTCAGAAAGTAGCGAAGGCTACGGAACAAGCGTAGTTACCTGCCCCGGCTGCACCACCTTGATCACGCCACCCCAAATACAAACGAGCGTAGCCTGAGCATCCAACGTCGGCATCGCACCCAGCGTCACAGTGGGCGCGCCGCCGGGAATCCACGGCGACGGCGTAGCCGGAACGCAGGGCATCGGCGTAAACACGCCCAGCGCCGCGGCAGTCGCGGCGATCACCGTGGGGTTCGCCGGGCTTTGGCAGAGGGCGAACGGCGTGATATTGGCGATGGGAATCGAATCCGCAATCGTCGCGGCGGGCACGCCGCTCACTAGCACGCGATTGACGGGGAGAACGTTCAGCGTGCCCGGCGCGCCGCCAAACGAGCATTGCAATGTGGCGCCGGCGCAGACTTGCGGACTGGTCATGATGTACCTCCTTATGCCTTGCCTGCGCCAGAATCAGGCCGAAGACGGATTAGCGAGCGACTGCCACCATTGCTTCCAGCGCGGCAGCGGTTTGCCGTCCGCCGCTAGCGGGCGGTTGTCGTCGGTATAACGTTTCGCCGCTTCGAGCGGCTTTCCGGCGTTGAACGGTTGCCGCAGCGCGAGACAACCATTTGGATGGAAGCGCTGCAAGACACCATGCAGCTTGCCGTTGCGGTAATGCGCTTCTTCGAGCAGCGTACCGTCGGCCAGCCAGGTGCGCGAAACGCCGTGCAGCACGCCGTGCGCGTAGTGCGCCTCGCGCTGGATCTTGCCATCGGGGTGGTAGAAAAGCGCCTTGCCGTCGAGCTTTCCGTTCGCATACTGCACCTGCGCGGAGGGATTGCCCTCAGGATAGAAGTAGGTAGCCGGGCCGCTGAGCACACCATTCGCATAACGAATCATCGCGACGGGGCGTCCTTCCGTCTCGATCCGCACGGGGCCGTGTAGCGCGCCGCCGAGCGTCGCGCCTTCAATGCGCGTGTCGTCGCGTTCTATCGTGACCGGCTGGATCGTCTCCATGCTCGCCTCAGTTGATCTTCACAATGCCGCCCTTGACCACCAGCATGCCGCCTCCATCCACCGTCTGCTGCACGGCGCCCTTGTTCGTCACGCTCTGCGCTTCGTTCGAAAGCGTGCCGTCCGACTTGTTGGTCAGCGACGTCCCGGCCTGATTCGTGAGCGACACTGCGGCCTGGTTCGTCAGCGACGCATCGCTCTTCGCCGTGAGGTTGCCCGTGCTTTGCAGCGTTAGCGTGCCGCTCACCTTGATGGTGAGGTTGCCGTCTACGGTGAGCGTCATGTTCCCCGTCACCGTCTGATCGAGATTGCCGCCCACCGTCCGCGTCTCGTTGCCGCCGGCTTTTACGGTGCGTGCGCCCTTGATGTCGACGGTTTCGTCGCCGGTCTTCACCGTCGTGGTGCGGTTGCCCTGCTCGACCGTCAGCGTATCGTTGCCTTCCTTGATCGTATGGGCGCGGTCATTCTTGATCGTGCTCGTTTCGTTGTGGTCGATGGTCCACGTGGCGTCGTTGATCACCTTCGCGTTCAGGTCCTTTTGCGCCTGCAGGAAGATTTCCTCGCTGTCCTGCTTGTCTTCGAAACGCAATTCGTTGAAACCGTTGCCGCCTTTCGAAGTATTCGTCTTGATGCCGGATTGCGTCTGGTTGTCGGGCAGCGTATAAGGCGGCAGGTTCGCGCCGTTATACACGCTTCCGGTGATGAGCGGCCGGTCCGGGTCACCGTTGATGAAAGTCACCACGACTTCGTCGCCCACGCGCGGCATGAACTGCATGCCAAAGCGCTTGCTCGCCCAGGGCTGCGCCACGCGAATCCAGCACGAACTCTGTTCGTCGTTCTGGCCGTCGCGGTCCCAGTGAAACTGAACCTTCACGCGGCCGTACTGATCGGTCCACAATTCCTCGCCGCTTTTGCCCACCACCGTCGCGGTCTGCGTCGGCATGAAGGGGCGCGGCGTCGTTCGCGCGGGCCGCCAGGTCGTCGCGAACGGGAACGCTTCGAAGCGGTTGCGATAGCGGTTGTGATCGGCTTCGTGGGTCACACTGCGTACAACCCATTCGATATTGGCGTCGCTGGATTCGTGATCTGCCAGCGTAAAGCGGCAGCCAGGCGCGAGTGCGCGGCAATCGCTTTCGGCAATCAGGATCCGTGTGGGCGCACGCAGCGCGTCCACACGGTGTTTGGAGAGCGTGGAGCCATCGCTGCTGGTGGCGTAGCGCCCCGGATACTCGTACACGCTATGTCCGTTCGATGCCGCCTGTGCCTGCGAGTAGAGTTGCGCGGTCGGCGTTCCCCACGCGTAGTCGGTGTGCGAGAAGAGCCCGGTAGCCGTCTCTTCGATGACTTCGCAATGGACGATCTGCGTCGATTCGCGCGCGCCGCTCGTGCCGCCTGTGTAGTGCAGTGTTGCGTCGCCGGGCAAAGGCGTGAAGGCGTCGTTGCTGTCGGCAATGACGAGCGTATGGCTGCCCGTATCGTGGCGGAAGAAATAGAACCAGCCTTCCTCTTCGCAAAGGCGGCTCACGAACGCGAAGTCGGTCTCCGCGTACTGCACGCACCATTCGCGCGTAGCGGCCGTGCCCGTGAGCGAGAAGGAGTAGTCCGTCAAGCTGTGCCCCCCGAATATGGCCTGGATGATCTCTTGCGCGTTTTTGCCCTGAAATATGCGGTTGTTTCGCGAGAGCGTGAGCAACCACAACCATGAACGCAGTTCCAGGGTGAAGTGGCTGGCGTCTATCGTCGAGGGCAACTGCGCGGCGCGCGTGCAAACGGCGTCGATCAGCCTGGGCGACTGGCCCCACGCGAGCGAGAGCGTTGCATGGTTACCCGTCATGCCCGAGGGCGCGGGTGGCGGCAATCCGCCGTGAGCGTGCAGCGTCAGCGTGGTGGGAGCGTCCAGCGCCTCGCGCGCCTCGAAGCTGGCGGGAAAGAGGGTGCTGAACGCGCTGCCGGTGAGGCTGATGCGCGCATCGGTGTCGGCGGAGATGGGGCGGTTCATCGCGAGGATAGTGTTTCGTGGCAGGTGGTGTGCATCGTCATTCGAGCGCCCACTGCGCGAGCGTGCCGACCAGCTCGTTCATGAGCACGTTGTCGATCTCGCGCGCACCGCCCGCGGCGCGGCAGCGCGCGAGCACGGCGTCGATGATCCTGCTGTCGAAAGCGAACTGTTTGCCCGTGGCGTCGCGGTAGCGCATGCGCAGTTGTTCGAGCTTCTTTTCGATGATGGCGCGCAGCACCGTGTCGTCGAGCGCCGCATAAGGCACGGCGGTCATGCGCGCAAGGAACGCCGGGCGAAACGCGTGCAGCAGCTCTTCGTGCAACCGCCGCTGGAAGGCGTCTGTGGCGAGCGTTGCGGCGGGCGTATTGAGCAGCAATTCGGCGCCCACGTTGCTGGTGGCGAGGATCACGGTGTTGCGAAAATCCACCACGAGCCCGGTGCCGTCTTCCATGACGCCCTTGTCGAAGACGTTGTAGAACGCTTCTAGCACGTCGACATGCGCTTTTTCGATCTCGTCGAGCAGGACGACGCTATAAGGGCGCCTGCGCACGGCCTCAGTGAGCTGGCCGCCGCTCGCATAGCCCACATAGCCCGGCGGCGCGCCGCGTAGCTGCGAGACGGCGTGCGCTTCCTGATACGCGGCGAGGTCGATCACGATGAGGTTGCGCTCTCCGCCATAGAGTGCATCCGCAAGGGCGTAGGCCGTCTCCGTCTTGCCGACCCCCGTTGGCCCCACGAGCAGAAATACGCCTACCGGGCGCAACGGATCGGCGAGTCCCGCGCGCCAGGCCTGGATGCGCATGGCGATGCGGTTGAGCGCGACGTCCTGGCCCACGATGCGCTGCGCGAGACGGCCCTTGAGCGTGCGCACGGCGTGGGCTTCGTCAGCGAGCATCTTGCCCACGGGAATGCCGGTCCAGCTCGCAATCACAGAGGCGATGGTTTTCGAGTCCACGCAAACCGGCACCATGGGGTCGTCGTCGCGTATCGCTTCGAGGCCGCTTTCGAGGCGCGCCAGTTCGGCGGCGAGGTCTTCGCGCGGGTCGGCGGCTTCGTTGTTCTCGTTCGCGTCCGCGCTGTCTGGCGGTTCTTGCGCACCGTCGTTGGATGCGTCGCGAGGCGTTGCGTCGAGGGCAGCCAGGCGCGCGCGTACCGCGAGAATCTCGCGCACCGTAGCGGCCTCGTCACGCCAGCGCATTTCCAGCGTCTCGACGAGCGTGGCGTTGTGCGCATGTTCGGCTTCGAGCGTGGCGAGGCGCTGCGTGTGGTTCGCGCCGAGCACCGTTTCTGTGCGCAGGCGCAGCAGTTCGTCGTCGAGCGCGCGCTGCCGGTGCCTGGCGGCTTCGAGTTGCGGCGGCGTGTCGTGCTGCGCGAGGGCCACGCGCGCGCAAGCGGTGTCGAGCACGGCGATCGCCTTGTCGGGCAACTGGCGCGCGGAGATGTACCGGTGCGAGAGTTTCACTGCATCGACGATGGCCGCGTCGAGGATCGTCACGTTGTGATGTGCCTCGAACTTTTGCGCCAGCGCGCGCAGCATGGCGATGGCCGTGGGCTCGTCGGGGGCTTCGATCTGCACGAGCTGGAAGCGCCGCGCGAGCGCGGGGTCGCGCTCGAAGTACTTCTTGTATTCGAGCCACGTCGTGGCCGCGATCGTGCGCAGCTCGCCGCGCGCAAGGGCGGGCTTGAGCAGGTTGGCGGCGTCGCTGCCGCCTTCCGCGCCGCCCGCGCCGATCATCGTATGGGCCTCGTCGATGAAGAGCACCACGGGCCGCGGCGAGTGCCGCGCTTCGTCGATCACCGCGCGCAGGCGCCGCTCGAACTCGCCTTTCAAGCCAGCACCCGCCTGCAGCAGCGCGAGGTCGAGCATGCGCAGCGAGACCTCGGCAAGCGGCGGCGGCACGTCGCCCGCCGCGATGCGCAGCGCGAGTCCTTCGACCACGGCCGTTTTGCCCACGCCCGGCGCGCCCACGAGCAAGGGGTTGTTCTGTCGCCGCCGCAACAGGATGTCGAGCGTCTGGCGAATCTCCGCATTGCGTCCGATGATCGGGTCGATGCGTCCGGCCCGTGCTTCGGCGGTGAGGTCGAGCGTGTACTGGTCGAGCAGGGCGGGCGATGGCGCCGCGGGCTCCAGGGCACCGGTCAGCGCGGGAACGCCCGCGTTGTCGTCCATGGCCGCTTCGAGCGGTGCGATTGGCGATGTCGACGCGAGCGGCGCGGACGCTTCGATGGGCGCGAGCCAGACACTGAAATTGGCGCGCAGCGCGGCGCTCGCCACGCGAAGCAGCGTCGGTGCGCCATGCACGGCGCGTGCGCGCAGCGCGTCGTTTTCGAGCAGGGCGATAAGCAGCGTCGCCGCGCGTACGCGCGGCTGCTGGAGCACGACGGTGGATTGCACGAGCGCGTCCTGGAGCCACACGAGCAGGTCGGGCGAGAACGACGGCATGCCCGTGTTGCCGCGCTTGAAGCGCGCGATCGCCATGCGGATTTCGGCGCTGAGCGCGGCGCGGTCCACGCCGAAGTGCGGCAGCACGCACGCGAAATCGCCGCCCTCGGGCTCGGCGAGCGTGAGCAGCCAGTGCTCGATTTCGACCACGAAATGTGTTTCGCGCAGGCATTGCTGCGCGGCGCGTTCGAGGGCTTCGCGCGGCTCGCGCTCGAGGCGCGCAACGAGCGTCTTGAGATCGAGCGTCACGGCCCGGTACGCCCCTGATTGTCATCGGGCGCAAGGCGTGTGAGGCGCGCGGGCGCTGCTTCCGCCGCGCCGGCCCAGGCGGTCCAGCCTAGCCTCAGCGGCGCTTGCCGCGAGAGGCGCGCGCGTGGCAATTCGCCCGCGGAGAGCTGCAGTTCGAGATGCACCTTGAGTTCGGCGCCGAACCACTCGCCGGCCAGCGAATGCAGTGCTTCGTGGGCAGGCGCGCCCGGCAGGAAGGCTTCGTACTGCTCACGCCGTAGCGGCCCGAGCCGCACGCGTATGCCCTGGTGCTCGTCCCAGATCCGCGTGCCCGCAACGGCGTCCTGGCCGAGCCGCCGGTTGCGCCCGCCGGAGCCGATCGCCGTGCGGCTCGCCGGGGGCAGCGTGCGCCAGCCGCCCGCAAACGGCGTAGAGCGCACGTGTACGCGGAAATGATGGAGCACCATGACGTCGAAACCCGCGAGCGAACGCCGACGGTTCGCGAAGAGGCCCGTGCGCGCCAGCACAGCACGTATGTCAAGCGGCTCGGGCGGTGTTGCGGCTTCCTGCGCCGCGCGATCGTACGCGGCGCGTGAGTTCAGCGAGGCGTTGCCCGTCAGCGCGCGCAGCACGACATCGGCTGAGCGCTGCGACGTGGCGGGCAGCGGCTCGGCGCTGCGGTACTTGCGCTGCGCACGATAGAGCAGCGCAAGCAGCCGGTGCTGGAAGATGTCGAGAAACGCCGCTGCCGAGCGGTCCTTGCGGCGCAGACGGTCCTGCAGCCATTCCTGCCATGCGCCCGGCAGGGGACCGTTCGGGCCGCCCAGCGCGAACGCGTTGACCTGGAGCTGGGGCGTTCCCGCATTTCCGGATTGGCTGTATGCTTCTTCGCCCGGCTGAGGCGCAAAAGCGAGCGAGCGTGGCAAGCCGCGCCGCAAAGGCCCGAGCGCGCTCGCCGGAAACGCGGGAGACAGATTGCCGCTCAGCGCGAGCGCTTCCTGGCTGGGGTCGAGCCCGGTGCCGAGCGGCTGCGCATGCGGCTGCAACAACTCGAGCAGGCGCACGGCCTGCGTGAATTCGAACGCGTGCGGTTCGTCGAACAGCCGCTGCGTCAGAGAACGAGCGGGCTGCCCATCGTCGGCCGCCATGTGCGGATCTCCCGACCGTCGCGCACGAGCGAGGTCTGTACGAAACGGTTGACGCTCGCATAGAGCGAGAAAAATTGCGCGAGCACACCGGAAAAGAGCACGGTGCTCGCGCCCACGAAACTCGCTTCGTCGAGTTCGATCCGCACGCCGAGTCCGTTGCGCCAGCCGCGCCAACGGTCCGTACCGACATGCGCGACGATGGGTTCGCTCGACACGGCCACGAGCCCCGCGATCTGGCGCTGCGAGGGGGCATGCGCGCCGAGATTGTGGAGCATGAGCATTTCACGCAGCGACTGCAGCGCCTGCGGGCCTTCCACGATCGACGTGTGATTGAGGACGAGCTGCGACACGAGACGCCAGCGCGACGTGCCGTCGAGCGCGGCCACGATCTGCGGCGTGGGCCGGTGCGCAATGCGCACGCTCGCCACGGGGCCCGGCACTTCGAACGACAGCGCGGCGCCCGGTGCGAGCCGGTGAGCCAGATGACGATTGGTGCACAGCAGGTCCGCAGTTAGCGTGCGCGCCGCGGGCGCGGAAGGATTGAAGCGCGTGTCGACGAATGTGAGCATGACGTCGCTGCCGGGACGCGACGGATGCAGCCCGCTCACGCGCCGCGCGTACCAGTACACAGCCGAATCCGCGCCGTGCATCGAGCCGTACCAGGGTGGCACGTCCGTGACCGTGCGGCCCGCTACGGCACGCACGTTGCGCACGGCGTAGATCTCGGTGCTCGATTCACGATGCGCGTCGGGGCTCACGCGCATTTCGCGCGCCGTGCCGTCGGGCCGCAATGGTTCGGAGGTGCGCGCGAACAGATTGAGCGCGCTCGCGCAGCCGAGCTGGATATCCTGCGTGTGCAACGTGAAGCGCCCGCGCGGGGCGGCCGTGAAGCCGATCACGAGATCGAGGCTATCGAGCGCATCGGCAGGCGGCTTGAACGGCAGATCGAAGAACGCGAACTTCTCGGGAAATGCGAAGTACTCGACGAGCAGTCGGCAGGCCGGATGCGCGCCGTCTTCGAGCGGCAGCAGCGCGTTTTCTTCGTCGAAGCCAACCGGGGAAGGCAGGCCGCGTTGCGCGCACAGCGCACCGTCGGGCATCTGCAGCCAGGTGGCCGCGCTGTGCGCGCCGAGCAGATCATAGAGCGCGGCGGAGGTGACGGGCGACCCCGTGAGGCGCACGCGCAAGCGTTCGATCGGCAGCGCGCCCAGCTTGTGCGGCCCGATCCCCTGCAGCGTGAGACGCAACGCCGATTGCAGCGACGCATTGCCGGTGAGCGCCTGGGCCTCCTCGGCGTCGAGCAACTGGGCCGCGGCGAGGGTGATCGGCCAGAGCGTGACGTCGCTGCACGTGCGCCAGTGGATCGTCGCGCCGCTCGCGTCCACGTGCATGAGGGGCGTGTCGCGCGGCACGCGATACCCCGCGGCGATGCTGCCTTGCGTGGGGTCCGGCTCGAACTGCACGATCGTCATGGAAGGCACGGGCCGCGACGCGTAGGGATAGAACTGTTCGAGAAGGCCGTCCGTGAGCGTGGTGTATTCGTCGTCGAGCGTGCGCTGGATGCGAGCGGTTAGCACCGCGAAGCTTTCGATGAGGCGTTCGACGTTCGGATCGGCGCTCTCGCCGGGGCCGAGTTCGAGCCGCCGGGCGATCTTCGGATAACGCTGCGCAAAGCCTTCGCTCGCGCGGCGCAGATAAGTCAGCTCGCGCTGGTAGTAGTCGAGCAGTTGCGCATCAAGCGAGTCGTTCATCGACGATCCCGATGGACTGCGTTTCGCCGTCCTGCCCGGCGACGTAGGTGACGACGTGCTCCACGCCGTCGCTGCCGCGCAGCATTCCCCGAATGCGCAGGCACAGCCGCCATGGCGCGGCGGCGTCCGCTTCGATTTTCACGCGCGGGTCGCGAAGGCGCGGCTCGAACGCGCGGATCGCCTCGGCCACTTCGCGCTCGATCACCGCCCGGTCTTCCGCGCGCGCCGCGCTTTGGCCGCTCCAGTCGGGCAGGCCGTAAAGCAGGACGTCCGGCGCGCGCGGCAGGCGTGGCGTGCCGCGGCGCGTGTTGAGAAGGCGCAGCAACTCGGAGCGCACCGACGCGCGCAAGCCGGCCGCGTCCAGCGTGCGCGCGGCGAGCTCGTCGACTGACTCATGCGCGTCGAAAGGCGCGTCGTCGGCCAGCCGCTCGAAGAGCGGCATGGGCGCGATGGCGATGAAGGCGCGGACGTTCGCCACAGGCGGTGCGCGCTAGGCTGCTGCCTTCACGACCTTGTTCGCGGCCAGGTCCCACGTCGTGGCCGCTGTGCCTTCCTTGGTGGCGTCGTCCTTCTGCGCGGTGAGTTCCCACTTGATCTTCGTGAAGTTCAGCGAGAGCGTTTCCACGGGCTTGCCACCCGCGCCGCCCGACACGCTCACGTTGCTCAGCACGACATTGTTCAGCGTATAGGTGATGAACGGCATGATCTTGCCGTCGCTTTCGGCGGCGTTGCGGCCCACTACGATGGTCGCGCTCGCGATGGCCTTGCCGGAGCAGCAATATTCGTTGAGCGTGGGCGTGGCGACGTCGACGAACTTCGTCACGGTGAATTCGCCGAGATGGGGCTTGCCCGACGTGCGCTCCGAGTTGCTGACGTCGTTGGTGACCTGCATCGCCACGTTGTGGCTGTACGACATCAACTCGATCTTGTCGGTATAGCCTTCCAGCGTGCACTCGCCTTTGATGTCGCTGCCGAGGTCGAGAATGATCGAATCCATGGTTTGCTGCTCCCGAAGCAGTAAAGAACCGCGCGGGCCGCATGCGCGGCGCCAGGCGCGTTCAGGGACCAGGGGCGCTCATGCGCCGCCTGGCCGTCGTCTCTTCATCGAATCGCTTTTTTGCGGGTGGATCAGGCGGCCGCCGGCGGAGGCAGCGTCGCCACGAGCCGGATCGAGGCAGTGAGTTCCTCGAGCTGGAAGTGCGGCCTCAGGAACACCGTCGCGCGGTATGCGCCGGGTTTGCCCGGCACATCTGTCACGTCCACGCGCGCCTCGCGCAGCGGATACTGGGCCTTGATTTCCTGCGGCGCGTTGTCGTTCACGAGCACGTAGTCGGCAATCCACGTGTTGAGATAGGCGCGCACGTTATCGCGCGTCATGAAGCTGCCGACCTTGTCGCGCATGATCGCCTTGATGTAGTGGGCAAAGCGTGACGCCGCGAGGATATACGGCAGCATGGCCGAAATGCGCGCGTTCGCTGTGGCCTCGGGCGTGTTGTAGAGCGCCGGCTTGCAGGCGGTCTGGCCGCCGAAGAACACCGCGAGCCCTTCGTTCTTCTTGTGCACGAGCGCAATGAAGCCGAGCGAGTCGAGCTCCTTTTCACGGCGGTCGGTGATCGCCACTTCCGTTGGGCACTTCATCGCCTTGTCGCCGGAAGCCGTCTGGAAGATATGGTCCGGCAAGCGCTCGACCGCGCCGCCGCCTTCCACGCCGCGAATCGCGGCGCACCAGCTGTACTGCGCGAACGCGTTGGTAATCCGTTGCGCGAGGGCGAAGGCGGAGTTGCCCCACAGATACTTCGAGTGGTCGGTGCCGTCCACATCCTCGAAGAAGTTCATGCCCTCCACCGGATTGCTGTCCGGATGATAAGGACGCCGCATCAGAATGTGCGGGAGCGTGAGCGCGACATAGCGCGAGTCTTCGCTCTTGCGGAATTCGCGCCAGCGAGCCATGTCGATGGTCTCGAAGACTTTGGAGAGATCGCGCGGCACGCCCAGCTCCGTGAAGCTCGACATGTCGAATAGCTGCGGGTGCGCCGCCGAAATAAACGGCGCGTGCGCGGCAGCGGCCACGGAAGCGAGTTTTTCGAGCAGGCTCACGTCAGGCGTCTGGCGCGTAAAGTAGTAGTCGCCCACCAGCACGCTAAACGGAAAACCGCCGAACGTGCCGTATTCCTCTTCGTAGATCTTCTTGAAGAGCGCGCTCGTGTCGACGTCGATGGCCTTCTCGAGATCGTTCTGCAGGTCTTTCTTCGACGCGTTCAGGAGGCGCAGTTTCAGGCGCGTGCCCGTTTCGGAGCCCTTCACCAAAAAATGCAGCCCGCGCCACGAGGACTCCAGCGCCTGCATGTCGGGGTGGTGCAGGACCTCGTTGAGCTGCTCGCTGATCAGTTCGTCGATCTTGCGGATGTGATCGTTGATCATCGCCACCGTATCGCGGCTGATGGTCATGTTCTTGTCGAGCACCTGCAGCGCGAACTCGGCGAGCAGCTCGCGAGCATGCTGCTGCTGCTCCTCGTATTGCGCCATGCGTCCTTCGTGCACGATGCGGTCGAGCAGCGTGACCGTACCCGCCTGCGCGTTCGCGGCGGCCTGAATGTCTGACATGATCGTCTCCTCGCGTTGGGCTTAGCTGGCCGGCGTGTCACTCGAAGGGCTGGCGGGTGCAGCGGCGTCGCCCGTGGGCGGCGGCAGCTGCGCAGTCGGCGTGTCCTGCGGGTGCGCCGAACGGATTTCGCTCAATCCCTTCGGGTCATGCACCACTTCCTGGAGCAGCTTGTCCAGTTCGTCGTTGCCGTCGAGCTTGGTGAGGAGGTCGCGCAGGCGCAGCCGCGCGTCGTAGAGCTGTTTGAGCGGGCCGATCTGCTGGACGATGCTCACAGGATCGAAGTCGTCGATATGCTCGAACTTCAGTTCGACGTTGATCTTGCTGCCGTCGGCGGCGAGCGTGTTGTCGACCTGTAGCGTCACGCGCGGCCCGATCGACTTCATCACGTCGTTGAAATTGTCCCGGTCGATGTCGACGAAACGGCGCTCCGTCATCTTCGGCAACGGCTCGACAGGCTTGCCGGACAGGTCGGCAAGAATGCCCACGACGAGCGGCAGTTCACGCTTTTCGATGGCATTGCCCGTTTCGACGTCGTACGTGATCTGGACACGCGGCGGTCGGTTCCGTTCGAACCAGTGCTGGGTACTGTCGGCCATGGTCACCTCGGTGGCGGTCATTCTTCTATTGCATTGTGTAACGGGAGGAGATGCGCGTTTGTCGTCGATCTGCCTTATTGATGATGCGTTTTCTTTAAGACGACAATGTCCCGCAAAACGTAATTAAACGATTGCCAGGTGCATTCCCGGTCCTTCAGAAAAAACACAACTAAAGCATGCCCCGGATTCGTCAGACGAGAGCATTCACGGCGTTAAGCGGTCGCGCTGCGTGCTGCTTCACCTTGTCCGTCATCGCGCGAGTCGTGAAGATAGACGGTCACGACTTTAGGACAGTAAACGGGGAAATTCAAAGTATATTTACGGCGCATAGGCCAATTTCCTTTCAAGTTTATTTACGAATTGTTTTTGAATTGATCGATTAAAAAATCGTTATTGCAATGTCGCGTGGGGCGCTTGTAGACTACGCGCGAAACTGCTTGCGCAGCGGAACATGCGTCTTGATTAGAAATACGAACTAGCATGAATTCTCCTGCGCGCGGGCAGGAGGCATCGCGGACAAGAGGCGACGCACACAATGGGGATTGCGCAGTGATCACCACGTTATTCGCCGGCGCGTCGCGCGCCGCGATGCCGTACGGCTGGCGTGCAGCCGTGCTGGCGTTCGCGCTTGCGCAGGTGCTCGCGGGGTGTTCATCGCTGCCCAAGGTACAGGTAGATACCCTGGCCATTGCCGTTTCCACTCAAGCGAATCAGGACACGCCCATTGCCGTGGACGCCGTGCTCGTGCGCAATCAGCAACTGCTCGACGCATTGCTCGGCCTACCTTCGGCGAAGTGGTTCGCGCAGCGCGATCAATGGCGCCGCGATCACCCCGAGGACATCACGGTCGTGTCGTTCGAAGTCGTGCCGGGCCAGCAGATCGCGGCGGCGCCGTTTCCGTTCGGCGGCAAGCGGGGCGCAGGCGTGGTGGTGTTTGCTGACTACCAGACACCGGGCGCGCACCGTGTGAGGCTCGACGCGGGGCCCGCTCACGCGCTGCTGCTGCTCGGCGACCAGGATCTGAGCGTGCAGGCCGCGCATTGAGCAATGATGCTGTGTGACGCCACTGTGTCACACGACGGTGTCACACAGCGGCGCGGCAACACTGAGCGACGAAACGTTTAGCAATAGAAAGCAAACACATCATGCGAACTTCGTTTCCCGATCCTGTCTGCTGGTTCGACGGCATGCCCTTGCTGCCGCAGCACTTCCAGACCCAGGCGCTGCACGCGGCTGGGCACGCCGCCTTGCTCGCCAGCGCCGCGCGCGCGCATTACTGGGGCGTGCTCTCGCTGGAGCACGACGCCGCGGGGCTCGCCCAGGGGCTCGTGCGCATCAGCGCGCTCGAGGCGATTCTGGCCGACGGACTCGCCATTCGCCACACGCCGCACGATCCCGTGCTGGAGATCGACGTGAGCCACGCGTTTAGCGCGCCGGACGAGGAGGTCACGATCTATCTCGCGGTGCCGCCGCTCTATCGCGGCGGGCAGCTCGATCCGCAGGCCGGGCGCTACACCCAGCGCGAGAGTCCGGATGTTCCCGATCTTGTCTCGGGCGGCGAGCCGGCTTCGATCACGACGTGGACGCCGCGCCTGCACCTCATGACGGATCTCGGCCGTCACGAGTTCGACCGCTTGCCGCTCATGCGCGTGAGGCAGCAGGGCGGCGGCGTGGCAATTGCGGACTACGCGCCGCCTTGTCCGTTCGTGCGCGCCGATTCGTTGCTCGGTCAACGCGTGATGCAGCTGTTGTTGCGGGTGCGCGAAAAATGCGTGTTCCTGGCCGGTCGCCTGCAGGCGGCGCAACGCGCGGAAGAGCGCGACGACGCGGGCCAGATCGAGCGCCAGCTTTGCGCGCTCTGGAGCCGCCTGCCCGAAGTGGAGGCGACGCTCGTCACCGGCATCGCCCATCCCGCCGAACTGTATCGTGCGGTCGCCGGCATGACGGGCGCGCTCGCGGCGCTGCGTCCCGCGCGCGGCGTGCCTGCCTTTGCGACGTTCGATTACATGGCGTTGCTCGCCTCGTTCGATCCGCTGCTCGCTTGGGCGGACGAAGCGCTCGCGACAATCCGCCAGGGGTATCGCGTGCGCGCGTTCACCGAGGAGGGCGGCAGCTTCTGGATTGCGCCGCCGTTCGAAAGCGGCGGCAACGTGGCGCGCGAACTCATGATCGGTTTGCGCATGCCGCCCGATGCGGGCGAGCACGACGCGAGCGTGTGGCTCGACCATGCCGTTGTCGCGTCGCGGCCCTATGTGCCCACGCTCGCGCGGCAACGCATGCGCGGCCTCGCGCGCCGGCGGCTCGCGCGCGAGGAGCGCGCAGCCTACGCCACGGGCGACGACACGACGCTCTTCGCGGTGGCCGTGGAGGATGCATGGTTCGACCGCGCCCAGCCGTTGTGCATCGAGGTGCGCACGACCGTGCCGGGCCGCGCGCCCTGGGCCGTGCAACTCTTCACGCCCACAGGCGACGCGGCCGACGACACACGCCAGGCGGGAGCCGACCATGCTTGATGCCAGCGACCCGAGCGACGAGCGCTTGCCGCTCATGCGCGCATTCGTCGTGGCGTTCGCGTTCGCGGAGAACGCGCGCCTGCGCGCCGTCGCGCAGGCGGCGAATGCAGCCAGCGCGGCGAGCGCCGCGAGCGCAGAGGCGCCCGCCGATCCCCAGCGCGATGCCGACGCGCTCGCGACGCAGCTGCAGTCCGCCACACGCAAGCTCGCGCGCGATGCGATGGCCTGGACCGGCGCGGCGGGCGAAGCGGACATCGCCGCCGCGCAGTACGCCTATGTCGCGCTGCTCGACGAATTGCTGCTGTTTTCCGCGTGGAATGGCGCGAGCGCGTGGGAAACGTATCCGCTCGAAGCGCGCATATTTGGCACGCGCGCGGCGGGCGAGCGCATTCCGGCCGCCATCGAAACCTTGCTCGCGCAGCGCGATCCGGCGCAGCGCGATCTCGCCAACGTCTATCTCGCCTGCCTCACGCTAGGTTTTCGCGGCCGCCTGCGCGGTGAGGCCGGCGCCTTGCGTCACGACCAGTTGCGCCACGCGCTGTTCGCGTTCGCCATGCAGCGCGACCCCGAGCCAGACCGGCTTGGCGCGCCGCTCGAACGTGCCGCGCTGGCGCCGCGCGAAACCCGTCCGCTCACGCAGATGTTTCCAGACCGCGCGCGCCTGGCGCTGTTCGTGGGTGGCGGATTCGCGGCGCTGCTCGTCGTGTCGCAACTGCTGTGGCTCTACGCGACGGCGCCCGTGCGGCCGTCGCTCGAACAGTTCGAAACGGTCTCGTTGGCGCAGGGGCGTCCGGCACAGGCGAGCCATACGAGCACGACGGGCATGGTGCAGCCGCGCGCACGGACGGTGCGCAGGATGCGGCCACCGGCTCCGCCCGTCGACGTTCAAGCCATGCCGCAAACTCAGGACACGCCCGCTGCGCCGCCGGTTTCCACCACGCCGCCCGCCACGCTCGCGCTCGCGGCACGGCGCATCGTCACGGTGAGCGCGCAGAACGCCGATGACGCCGACGACGCCGACGACGCCGGCGAAGAAGGCCCCGACGCCACGCCGCGCGGAGCACGGCCATGACGACCACACTCGTAGTCGTCCTGATCGTCCTCATCGCGTTGTTGATCGTGGCGCTCGCGGCCGTGCTCGTCGTGCGCTGGGTACGCGGGCGCGACGAACGCAGACCACTGCGCAACTTCTCCGCGATGATGCGCACGGCGCACAACGCGATGGGCGTGCGCGATCCGTACTCGGTGCCGCGTGTGCTGGCCACCGGCGCGCCCGCGGCGCTCGACGCGCTGGCGCTTAGCTGGCGCCTCACGCCCGTTGGCGAGCCGGCGTGGTTCGGCAGGCTCTGGCACGACGCCGAAGGCATTCTGATCGCCGAGCCAGGCGAGTCGCTCGGCGCGCGTGCGGCCGCCGAGCGCCGGCGCGGCTCGACCGGCGGGCGTTTGCTGCGCGGCTTGTTGCGCAACCGGCCGGGCCGGCCGCTCGACGCGCTCGTGTGGGTTATCGCACTCGATACACTCATCGACGAAAACGGGACCGCGCGCGCGGACACCGACGCGGCGCTCGAAGCCTCGCGCACGGTGCTCGCGCTGCAGCGTCAACTGGGCCAGATGCTGCCGCTCTACGTGGTGGTGACGGGCTGCGACGCGCTGCCGGGCTTCGATGCGCTCGCGGCAAGGCTGCGCCGCGAGCGCATCGAAACGCCGCTGGGCTGGGCTTCGCCGTATGCGCCGCGGCGCGCCTTCGAACCCGCATGGGTGGACGAAGCCTTCGCCGACATGAGCCGCGCGCTCGCCGCGACCGTCACCGAAATGGGCACGCTCGATGGCGCGCTGGACGGCGACGTGTTCCTGTTGCCGCAGCGCATCGACACACTGCGCGAACCGTTGCGCGAGCACATCGAGCCCACCTTGCGCGGCGCCGCCGACGGCACCGCGCCGCTCATGCGCGGCATCTGGTGCGTGGGCGCGATGCCGCAGGCGCAGGAGCGCGAGGAGCCCGCCATCACGAATGCGGCGCGCAGGGAGGCGCGCGCGGCGGCGGCGCCGGCCTTCGCGTCGCGTCTCTGGCACGACTTGCTGATGCCGGGGCAGGGACTCGCGCTCGCCATTCCGCGCGTGCTCGCGCTGCGCATGCGACGCTACCGTATCGCGACGTTCGCCGCGATCGCGTTGGGCGTGTGCTGGTGCGTGGGCCTGGGCGTCACCACCTGGCACGTGCGCAGCGACGCGCGTGCACTGGCGAGCAGCTATGACTCGCTCGCGCTCGCGAGCGTCGCCTGGCACGAAGCGGGCGCGAGCAGCAGCGAAACGGCGGCGGCGAATGCGCTGGGCAGCGCCGCGAACGCCTTCGTCAAGGTGCCGCACTGGCAGCTCGCCACGCCGTTCATGCCGCTGTCGTATTTCGGCCTGCACCGCCGGCTCGACGACGCGCAATACCACGTGCTGAGCGGGCTCGTGTTCTCGCCGCTGCGCGCGCGGCTCGTCAGCCGTCTCGCCGATCTGAACTGCGACGGTGCCAACGAGTCGGGCGACAACGCGAGCCTCGCGGCCGCTGCACGGCGTCCCCAGGACCTGCCCGAGTACACGCAGGGCACACGGCTCGTCACGAACGCGGCGCAGACCGAGCGGCTGATCACGAACTACAACGAACTGGTGGAACGCGATTCCGGCAACACCGTCATGCTTGCGCAACTCATGCGCGGCGCAGTGGGCGTGAGTTTTTCGCCCGATCATGTGGCCGACCGTGCGGGGCTGGACGACGCCATACGTGCGACCGCAGTGGAAGGCGGCGAACTGTCGTTCGACGGCACCGAGGCGCGCGCCGCGCACGCACGGGCGAGCGTGTGCTTCGAGGAGACCTTCGACCGCTGGTTCGACGACATTTATCAGGACTCCTCGCTCACGACGAACGCCGCGCAAATCCAGGCCATGCTCGCCGATCTCAAGGCGCCCGGCGCCGTGCCGACCACCGCCGCGCTTTCCGAGCTGGCCACACGCATCGACACGCTCGCAACCCAGGTCGACACCGCGGACCACGGCTGGGCGGGCACGCACGGCCAGGAACTCGTGCCGGGACTCACGGCGACCTTCGACACCGCAAAGGGGCTGCGCCTGATCGGCGCGACGCCCGTGGCGAGCGTGCTGGAGCACGAACAGAGCGAACAAAGCGCGTTCGCGGCACGCTGGCTCGCAAGCGGCAACCTGCCTGGCGTGCTGGCCTCCAATCCCACCACCGGGCTGCAACTGGCGCCGGACCTGCTGCCGCTGCGCGACGCATTGCGCACGCTGCTCGGCCAGTCGTTCGTCGCGGGCGAGGGCAGCGCGTCGGCCGAAATTCGCGGTGTGGATGCCGACTCGGCGCAGCGCGCGCTGGCGATCCTGCCTGCCTACAAGCAATACTCCGCCGGACTTCTCGCGCAGGCGCCCGAAGCGTGGCGCGGCGCGCTACTCGCCGCGGCGGGCAACGCGACTGTGCACAGTATGGTGGCCGCGCTTTCGGCACCTGTCGTAGCAGCGGCAACATCGCCGGGCGGGGCGCGCAACGTCGCCTACGCGCCGCCAACGCAGGGCGCGTCCTTCGACATGCTGCGCAAAAACGCGACCGATCTCGTGGAAGCGTTCGACTCGCTCGGCCGCGCCGATCTCGCGCAAGCCGTCGCCCTGCGCGTGAGCGACGCCGCGCTCGATGTGCTGCGCTCGACCGATGTCCAGTTGCAATCGCTCGAACCGTTCCGTCCGCTGCGCGGCGACTTCTCGGCGTGGAACGGCAATGCCGGCGGGTCGATGCGCGCATTCGGCGCCGCCACGCCCGAAGCACTGCAAACCTACCTTGCCGCGCAGTCGAGTGCGGTGGCGGACACGGCCACGCTAGCGTCGAGCGCGCTCGACTGGCTGACCACGCAGAACCCGCCGCTCTCCACTGCGGACGCGCGGCTCGTGGCGCGCTGGAAGGCGCTCTTCGCGGACCTCGCACAATACCGGGCGCGCAGCCCGGCGAGCGCGCTGGTGGCGGTGCCGTCGATCATCTCCAACCAGCTCGACAAGATGGACCTCGACACGTGCAGCGCCTCGCTCGCGCAGGTGGACGTGCCGGGCTCAGGCGATATCGTCGCGAGCGCGGGCATGCGCCTCGTCTCGTCAGCGCGCGAGCGGTGCTACCGGTTGCAGATCGGCACGGGCGGGGAGGCCTACGAACAGTTGCGCAGCTATTTTGCACGCTACCTGGCCGGCCGCTTCCCGTTCTCCGCGGATGCGAACGCGCAGGCCGCCGACCTGCGCCAGACGGCCGCCTTCGTGGCGCTGCTCGACGCGAAGCTCGCGGACGCGCAACGCGGCATGAGCGCCGCGGCGGCGAGCGGCGGTCCGCAAGCGGGCGCGCAGCAGTTTCTGGCGAAGCTCGCGCGCGCGAAGCCGTGGCTCGACGCGCTGGTGGCGCGCGGCGCGGACGGCGCGCTCGTGGGCGTGGACGTGGCGGTGGATTGGCGCATCGATCGCGCAGACGAAGCCGGTGCGGACCAGGTCATCCAGTGGTCGCTCGCGAGCGGCAGTCAGATGCTCGCCTGGCCTGCCGCGTCTGGCACGCCGCTGCGCTGGGCGCCGGGACAGCCTGCCGCGCTGAGCCTGCGCTGGGCGAAGGACGGCCCATGGCGGCCCATGCAGGACGCTTCGCAGCCGACACTCTCGGTGGACGGCGAAGCGGCCACATGGGCAGCAAACGACACGTGGTCGCTATTGCGCCTCGTGCGCCTGCATGCGGTGCCGGACGACGGTGTTGATACCGGCACCGGCGCGGGCAACGCGCGCATGGTGCTGAGCGTGCCGGTGCGCGACCGCAACGGCGGCACGCAAACCGCGCGCATGTTCATGCGTGTGGGCATGACGGGCGCGTCGAAAACGGCGCTAGCGTGGCCTGACCTGCCGTATGCGGCGCCGGGCTACAGCGTATATGGCACGCCTGCGGTCACCTATGGACCGTATCCGTCGAGCACGCAAGCGGGGCGCGGATGAACCCGGCATTCGACATCGAAGCACTCGTTCAACCGATACCGGGCGGCGCGCCAGCCGGCGTTTCGCTCTTGCATGACGCCGCCTTCGACGCGATCAAGGCGGCGCGACGCGAGGACGATCCGGCGTTGCCGGCGGGCATCTGGCAAACCACGCTCAAGGTCGCGGACTGGGCCGCCGTGGAAGCGGGCTGCGAGGACATTCTGGCGCGCCGTAGCAAGGATTTGACGCTCGCCGCGTGGCTCGGCGAGAGCTGGCTGCATCGATATGGATGTGTTGCCTTGCCGGATTGTTTCGTTTTGCTGAGCGAATTGTGCGCGCGCTATTGGGACGACATACATCCGTTGCCACGCGATGGAGACCTGGGTTTTCGGGCCGCGCCGCTCGCGTGGGTGGCCCAGCAGTTTCCGACCTTGCTCGGCGGGCGGATCGCGTTGTGCGCGGGGCCTGATGGGTCAGCGCTGACGCTTGCGCGCTGGCAGGGTGCGCAGCGGGAGGCGGTGGCGGTGAAGGACCGCAAGGATGTGCCTGCCGCGAAGCGCGAGGAGGCCGCACGCGTGGCGCAGGCGCTGGCTCAGGCCGCGCATGCGGCGGAACCTGCCGCGTTGCGCGACCAGTTACAGGCGCTGCGGGCGGCGCGTGGGCCCATGGCAAAAGTCGATGCTTGGTGCACCGATCGGCTCGGCGCCGAGGCTCCTTCGTTCGGAGCGCTGCTGGAGACGCTTGATCGCATGGAGAGCGTGTTGCGCGACTGGCTCACGACTCACCCTGAGTGGGAGGATGTTCCGATGGTTGAGGTTGCAACTATTCAGGAGCAGGCTGTCGTCGAGCCTGCGGCGGCTCAGGTTGCTGCGGCTGGCGCTGTGGCGGTGCCGGAGCCTGCTGGGCCGAGGAGGCTGGATGCGCCGCAGTCGCGTGATGAGGCGTATCGGTTGCTTGCTATTGTTGCCGAGTACCTCATGCGATATGAGCCGCATAGTCCTGTGCCTTATATGCTCAAGCGGGCGCTTGACTGGGGTGGGAAGCCGTTGCCGGAGTTGCTCGCTGAGCTGATGGCCGGTGAGCGTGGCCGGGCGCTGGGGGCGGCGCTTGGGTTGCTGCCTGAGAGTAGTGAAACATAGCGATTTCTACTGTTAGTACCGCCTGGGCATGCTTGTTTTCGCGTCGGTCTGCCTGGGTTGCCCCTGTGCGGGGCGGCACCTACTTTCTTTGTCCCCCAAGGGGACTTCCTTCGGGGCGCACGGCAAAGAAAGTAGGCAAAGAAAGCCGCTCAAACCGCTAGCGCCTGCCACCGTTCACATCTCGCCGTAACTGGTGAATGGCTCCGGAGCGTCTGTCACCACTCGCCCACAACCGGAGTGACAAGGCACTCATCCTTCCGGCAGCGCTGCGCGCGCCGAAGGGCATAACCCAACACCAGCGGGGCACACGAGTTCTCGCGAATGCTCACGCGTGCCCCCTGGTTTCCCATGCAGACCCGACCGCAGCGCGCGTAGCGAGCAGCGGGATGAATGAGCGCCTTGTCACTAACCTTGAAGGCGCGTGGTGACGGACGCTCCGGAGCCATTCACCATCGATGGTGCGAGGTGAACCGTGGCAGGCATTAGCGGTTTGAGCGGCTTTCTTTGCCTACTTTCTTTGCCGCCGCAAAGAAAGTAGGTGCCGCCCCGCACAGGGGCAACGCATGCATACCGACACGAAAACAAGGAAAGGCCAAAGCCAACCACTAACCCCGCCAACCTTCCCCCCCAGGAAAATCAAACCTATCGAGCGATCCAGCAATCATCTCAATGCTATACCCAGGCTTCTGAGGCGGCATATACCGCCCATTCCGAATCACAACAGGATCCACAAAATGCTCATGCAAATGATCGACATACTCGAGCACGCGATTCTCGAGCGAAGCCGAAACACACAAGTAATCGAACAGAGAAATATGCTGCACATACTCACAAAGCCCAACACCACCCGCATGCGGACAAACGGGCACACCAAACTTCGCCGCCATCAGCAAAACGACGATGACTTCGTTGAGTCCACCTAACCGACACGCGTCCACCTGACAAAAATCGATCGCCTTCGCCTGCAGCAACTGCTTGAACATCACACGATTGTGACAATGCTCGCCCGTAGCCACCCCAATCGACCCCAAACGCCGGCGAATCTCCGCATGGCCGAGAATATCGTCGGGGCTCGTCGGCTCCTCGATCCACCACGGATCGAACTCCGCGAGCCGCCGCATGTTCGCCACCGCTTCGTCCACGTCCCACACCTGGTTGGCGTCCATCATCAGCTTCAGGTTCTCGCCGATTTCTTCACGCAGAATGCGCGCGCGCCGCACGTCTTCGTCGAGATTGCCGCCCACTTTTTGCTTGAAATGCGTCCAGCCCAGCGCAACGCCTTCCCGCGCGAGGCGCCGGATCTTGTCGTCGTCGTAGCCCAGCCAGCCCGCCGAAGTCGTATAGGCGGGATAGCCCTGCGCGAGCATTTCCGCTTCGCGCGCACCCTTGGTCTTCGCGTGGCGATGCAGGATGGCTAGCGCTTCGTAAGGCGTGATCGCATCGGTCACGTAGCGAAAATCCAGGCAGCGCACGAGCTCCTCGGGGCTCATGTCCGCAAGTAGTTTCCATACGGGCTTGCCAACCGATTTGGCCCACAGGTCCCACACTGCATTGACGACTGCCGCCGTAGCTAAATGAATCGCGCCCTTGTCAGGACCAATCCAGCGTAATTGGCTGTCCGAAGTAAATGCGCGCCAGAATGCGCCCATGTTCGCGGTAATGTCTTCGAGCCGCTTGCCGACGATGAGAGGCGCGAGCGCGTTGACCGCCGTCACGCAAATTTCATTGCCGCGCCCGATGGTGAACGTGAGGCCGTGCCCCGTGAATTTGTCTGGAGAATCGGTTTCGAGCGTGACGTAAGTCGCGGAATAGTCCGGCGCGGCGTTCATGGCGTCGGAACCGTCGAGCGAACGCGAAGTGGGAAAGCGGATATCGCGAACGGACAGCTTGCTGATCGTGGTCATTCGAACTCCCTCTGGAACAGACGGCTTTCGGGTTGGGGAAAACCAGACGGTAGGGGAAAACCAGACGTTTGCACGCGTTGACAACGCTGAATCTGCTACCTAGCATGCTAGCATGTCTTCTCAAAATCAAGCATGCCGTGAACTCTTCATCCGAAATGGCGAGTGTTGGCGATCCTTATGTCGCACTGCAAAAGATTCGAGGCGGTGAGCGCGGCAGCCTGACCGATGCAGTCGAGCACGCACTGAGAGAAGCGATCGTCACGCTGGCGCTGGAACCCGGAATGATGATCGACAAGATGGCGGTCTGCGAACGCATGGGCGTGTCGCGCTTTCCGGTTTCCGCCGCGCTGGCGAAGCTCGCGCATGCGGGTCTGGTCGAAGTTTTGCCGCAGCGCGGCACGCGCGTCAAACCGATCGCGCTCGACGATATTCGCCAGCATCTGTTCATTCGCAGCGCGCTCGAAGTCGAAACGGTGCGGGGTGTCGCGCGCATGAAGGATCGCGCCACGATCGACGCACTGGCCGCCAATCTCGATGAGCAGCGCAAGATCGCCGGTAATGGACAGCGTATCGAGTTTCATGAGCTCGATCTGGCGTTTCATGAAATCCTGCTGGACGCGGTGAAGCTGCCGCGCGTGAAAGAGATCGTCGCGGTGTCGCGCAACGCGCTGGACCGCGCGAGGCAATTGCTGGCGAGTCCCGAGCGTCTCGTGCACACGCTCGAGGAGCACGAACGGATTTTCGAGGCCATTCGCGCCGGCCGTGCCGACGCAGCGGCCAAAGCGATGCACGACCATCTCGATCAGGTGATCGAGGAATTGCACCGGTCCGCGAAAGAGCGGCCGGATCTCTTTGCGCCTTAAGCATTCCAGTCTTACGTCGAGCAACGCCCGTCCTTCAACCACGTTCGTGCAGCGCTGCAAGCCACGCCGCGGACGCAATCAAGAGGCCCCGGTAATGTGTCTGGCTTTTCTTCGCGGATTAGCGCCATGACGCCGCTCATTTCCGTCAACAAGCTGAGCAAGAGCTTTCCCGGCGTGAGAGCGCTTCACGAAGTGCAATTCGAGCTCATGGCGGGCGAGGTGCACGCGCTGATGGGAGAGAACGGCGCGGGCAAGTCGACCTTGATGAAGATTCTCGCGGGCGTGTATACGCGAGATTCGGGCGACATTCTCTACGATGGCCAGCCCGTAGCGTTCGAGAGTCCGGGCGAGGCCCAGGCCGTCGGCGTCGGCATCATTCATCAGGAACTCCAGCTGATGAATCATTTGACCGTCGCGCAGAACATGTTCATCGGCCGCGAACCGCGTGGGCGTCTCGGGCTCTTTCTCGACGAAGACAAGCTCAATGCGCAGGCGCGCGAGATTCTCGCCCGCATGCACGTGCACCTCGACCCGCGCACCGTGGTCGGCTCGCTCACGGTTGCGAGCCAGCAGATGGTCGAGATCGCCAAGGCGCTGTCGTTCGATTCGCGCGTGCTCATCATGGACGAGCCGACTTCCGCGCTCAACGACGCGGAAATCGCCGAGCTTTTCCGCATCATTCGCCAGTTGAAAGAGCGGGGCGTGGGGATCGTCTACATCTCGCACAAGATGGATGAGCTCAAGCAGATTGCCGACCGCGTCACCGTGCTGCGCGATGGCGAGTACGTCGCCACCGTCACCGCCGCCGATACGAGCGTGCAGGCCATCATCGGCATGATGGTCGGCAGAACGCTCGCCGATGTCGCACCGTATCAGGGGCCGGCGCACCAGGGCGAAGTCGCGCTCGAAGTGAAGCATCTGAATGCGGGCCCGCTCGTGAGGGATGTGAGCTTCACGCTGCGCAAAGGCGAAATACTGGGCTTTGCGGGACTCATGGGTGCGGGCCGCACCGAGGTCGCGCGCGCCGTGTTCGGGGCGGACCCAGTCGAATCCGGCGACATCTTCGTGAAAGGCGCGAAGGTATCGATCAAAACGCCGAGCGATGCCGTCGCGCACAGCATCGGGTATCTCTCCGAGGACCGCAAGCGCTTTGGTCTCGCGACCGGCATGGACGTCGAATCGAACATCGTGATGTCCAATCTCGGCAAATTCCTTTCGATGAACATGTTTCTGCGCCGCGTGCAAATCCGCAAGACGGCGGCGCATTTCATCAGTCTGCTCGCCATTCGCACGCCTTCCGCCACGCAGCCGGTGCGTCTGCTGTCGGGCGGCAACCAGCAGAAGATCGTCATTGCGAAATGGCTGGAGCGCGACTGCGATGTGCTTTTCTTCGACGAGCCCACGCGCGGCATCGACGTCGGCGCGAAAAGCGAGATCTACAAGCTGTTGCGCGCGCTCGCCGAACAAGGCAAGGCGATCGTGATGATCTCGTCGGAACTTCCGGAAATCCTGCGCATGAGTGACCGGATCGTAGTGATGTGCGAAGGCCGTATCACTGGCGAACTCTCCGCTGGTGAGGCGACCCAGGAGCGCATCATGCATCTCGCGACCCAGCGCGAAACCCTGCAAGCGGCATGAGCCCCAAGAGGTCGAATCCATGACTATGCAATCGGATACTGCGGCGCTGGCCGACCAGAAACGGTCGTCCGGCATCAAGGCGCGCATTTTCTCGCCCACTGCGCTGCAGAAAATGCTCGCGTTCGCGAGCCTGATCCTGCTGCTGATCTTTTTCAGCTTCGCTTCGCCTGCCTTCATGCAGATGGACAATATCCTCGGCATTCTGCAGGCAACCGCCGTGAACGGCGTGCTCGCGATTGCCAGCACGTTCGTCATCATCACGGGCGGCATCGATCTGTCGGTCGGCACGCTGATGACCTTCACTGCCGTGATTTGCGGCGTGTTTCTGACTTACTGGCATTTGCCGATGTGGATCGGCGTGCTTGCCGCAATCGGCACGGGGGCGGTGTGCGGAACCGTTTCAGGCACGCTGACGGCGAAGATGAAAATCCCGCCGTTCATCGCCACGCTCGGCATGATGCTGCTGCTCAAGGGGCTCTCGCTCGTCGTCTCGTCCGACAAGCCGATCTATTTCACCGACACCGAAAACTTCTACATGATTTCGCAGGACTCGCTGATCGGCTATTTCCTGCCCAGCGTGCCCGTACCGAACGCCGTGCTGATTCTGTTCGTGCTCGCCATTGTGAGTTCGATCACGCTGAACCGCACGGCACTCGGGCGCTATACGTTCGCGCTCGGCAGCAACGAAGAGGCCGTGCGGCTTTCCGGCGTCAATGTCGATCGCTGGAAGATTGCGATCTATGGCCTTGGCGGCGCGATTTGCGGCATTGCGGGGCTCTTGATCGCGTCGCGCCTGAACTCGGCACAACCGGCGCTTGGCCAGGGCTACGAGCTGGAAGCCATCGCGGCTGTGGTGATCGGCGGCACATCGCTGAGCGGCGGCTCGGGCACGATACTCGGCACCATCATCGGCGCGTTCATCATGAGCGTGCTGACCAATGGCTTGCGCATCATGTCGGTCGCGCAGGAATGGCAAATCGTGGTGACGGGTCTCATCATCATCCTTGCGGTTTATGCGGATATCTTGCGCCGCAAGAAGCGTTAAATCAGGAGACGGAAAAAAGCACGGAAAGAACGGGGAGTAAAACAAGGCTCCCTCAACGGCTGGAGGTCTATGGCCCACCTTAGGAGGAGAAATGTCATGTTGAAAAGAAAACTGATCAGTGCCGTAATCGGAGTGGGCGCGCTCGTGGGCGCGTCCAGCTTGGCCTATGCTGAGGAACCCTACATTCCGATCATTTCGAAGGGCTTTCAGCATCAGTTCTGGCAAGCCGTGAAATCCGGCGCGGAACAGTCGGCGAAGGCGAACAACGTCAGGATCACGTTCGAAGGTCCTGAAACCGAGGCCATGGTCGACAAGCAGATCGACATGCTTTCGGCCGCGCTCGCCAAGAAGCCGCAGGCGCTCGGCATTGCCGCGCTCGACAGCAAGGCCGCCATTCCGCTGCTCAAACGCGCACAGTCCAGCAAGATCCCTGTGATCGCGTTCGACTCGGGTGTGGACAGCGATATTCCGCTCACGACCTGCGCCACGGACAACCTCGCCGCCGCCGCGCTCGCCGCCGACAAGATGGCGGAGATGATCGGCAATTCCGGCGAAGTCGGCGTGATCGTGCATGACCAGACGAGCCGCACGGGTATCGACCGGCGCGACGGCTTCCTCAACGAGATGAAGACGAAGCACCCGGGCATCAAGATCGTTTCCGTGCAGTACGGCGCGGGTGACCACCTGAAGTCGGCGGAAATCGCCAAGGCCATGATTCAGGCGAACCCGAATCTCAAGGGCATTTTCGGTGCCAATGAAGGCTCGGCGGAAGGCGCGGCGATCGGTGTGAAGGAGTCGGGCAAGAAGCTGGTGCTGATCGGCTTCGACTCGGGCAAGGAGCAGAAGGAAGCCATCATGTCCGGCCTGATGGCGGGCGCGATCACGCAGAACCCGGTCGGTATCGGCAAGTGCGTCGTCGATTCCGCGGCGAAGGCGTTGAAGGGCGAAACGCTGCCCAAGAAGATCGACACGGGCTTTTACTGGTACGACAAGACCAATATGAGCGACCCGAAGATCGCGGCGGTGCTTTACGACTGATTGGTATTGGGGTGGGTCACCCGCAGGACGAAAGGAAGAGCCGTGGCTCTTCCTTTTCGTTTTGTGAGTCTGCGGCGCACTTCACTCGGAAGCTGTCGCCCCTGCCGGCGAGCGCCGGGGTGAACGCGAACCGTCCTTCGCAGCGAACACGTAGTAGGTCAGCGCGGTCGCGACGAGGCCAACCATCCACGAGACATCGGCGTCGCCGACGATCGACGCGAGCGGGCCGTGGAAAAAGCTTTCCGCCATGAACGGCACCTGCACCGCGATGCCGAAGAGGTAGATGGCGATGGCCTTGAAGTTGAAGGACCCGTACATGCCACCGTGGTTGCTCACGATTTCCGCGACGCGATAGCGCCGGTTGTTGATCAGATAGAAGTCGACCAGATTGATCGCGACCCACGGCGCGAGCACGATGCGCATCGCAAAGATCGCCGTCAGGAAGATCGAGATGAAATTGCTCGAGGCCCACAGCGCCGTGACAGTAGAGGCGACCAGCAGGGCGGTCGAAAAGACGATGCGCACGGTGCGGCCCGGGACCCAGTCGGGGCGGAAGGTCTGCGCGGCGGTAATGAACGACAACACCCCGCCATACAGATTCATGCCGTTGTGGCCGATGATGTTGACCAGGAAGAGGAAGATCAGCACATAGCCGAACACGCCCGTTTGCGTGCGGATGGCTTGCATGGCGTCGGTGGAGTGGCCGGTGCTGACCGCGAGCACGCCGAAGAGAAACGCGAAGATGGTGCCGAGCGAGGTGCCGAAATACGTGAACGCGAAGGTCTTCGCAAAGCCCGCCGAGGTCGGCAGGTAGCGCGAATAATCGGACGTGTAGGGCGCGAAGCTGATTTGCCAGACGGCGCAAAGCCCGAACATCGCGAACCAGTTCGACACGTCGAAATGGCCCTGCTGCAAGATCTGCGCGTTGAGGCCCGGTGCCATCATGATCATGCCGATCAGGAGTGCGCCGCCCATGAACCACGCACCAATCTTGTTGAAGCGGTGGATGAAGTGATAGCCGATCACGCCGACGAGCGTCGCCAGAATCGCGCCGAGCACCGTGCCCACCGGCACGGGCACCGCAGGCGCGGCGGTGTGGAGCGTCTTGCCCGCGAGGATGATGTTCGAGACGAAGAAGCCGAGGTAGATCAGCGTGGTGAAACTGACCACGAGCAGCGAGCCGTAGCGGCCGAATTGCGCGCGGCTTTGAATCATCTGCGGCACGCCGACGAGCGGACCTTGCGCAGAGGTGAGGGCGTGGAAAATGGCGCCGAAGAATTGCCCGGCGACGATGGCGAAAATCGCGCTCATCACGTCGAGGTGAAAGACCAGAACCGAAGTCGCGCCGGAAATCACCGCAAGCGGCGCGACATTCGTGCAGAACCACAACGTGAACAAATCGGCTGGCTTGCCATGCCGATTCTCGGGAGCGACATACTCGATCGAGTTGCTTTCAATGGTCAGAACGCTGTTGTCGTTCGCCGGGTTTTTCATAGTGTCTCCATCTTTATTGCACAGGCTGGGCCGCGCCACGAAGGTGGCGCAGCGTTGCCTTGAACGGCTTTGAAGCGGCTTTGGAACGGCTTTGAAGCGGTACAGCAGGGAACGGATCAGCGCATCACGAACGGATCGCTGATCGGTTCGTCCGACGTGCGCAGCCACACGGACTTCGTCGTCGTGTATTCGAGTGCGGCAGCCATACCGCCCTCGCGGCCGTGCCCGGAAAGCCCGAAGCCGCCGAACGGCACGAGCGGCGAAACCGCCCGATAGGTGTTGATCCAGACGATCCCCGAGCGCACGCGCCGCGAAACGCGATGCGCGCGCGTGAGGTTGGTGGTGAAGATGCCCGCGGCGAGTCCGTAGGCGGTGCTGTTCGCCTTCTCGATGGCTTCCTGTTCGGAAGTGAACGTATCCACCGAAAGCACGGGGCCGAACAACTCCGTCGTGATGCTGTCCGCGTTGCTCACGCCCGAGCAGTCCAGAATCGTCGGCGCGTAGTAGTAGCCGTCGCGCTCCAGCGCCTTGCCGCCCGCGAGCACCTTGGCCCCCTGGCTCACAGAACTCGCGACGATCTTCTCGATATTGCGCAGTTGCCTTTCGGTGCACAGCGGCCCGTATTCCGTCGTCATTTCGTTGGGCGAGCCCACGCGAATACGCGAAACGCGCTCCACGAGCAACGCGAGGAATTCGTCCTTGACGGACGCCTCGATCAAAAGACGCGAGCCCGCCACGCAGCTTTGACCGCTTGCCGCGAAAATCGCCGCGACCTGCGCGTTCACCGCGCTCTGGATGTCGGTATCGGCGAACACGATGAAAGGCGACTTACCGCCCAACTCCAGCGAGACTTTCGCGAGATTGTTCGACGTGTTCCTGACGATATGCCGCGCGGTTTCAGGGCCGCCCGTGAAGGCCACCTTGTCCACCTTGGGATGGCTGCTGAGCACCGCGCCGCATTCCGGCCCGAAGCCGGTGATCACGTTGACCACGCCTGGCGGAAATCCCGCCTCGTGCACGAGTCTCGCGAATTCGAGCAGCGGGCCGGGCGCTTCCTCGGAAGCCTTCAGGACGACCGTGCAACCGGCGGCGAGCGCCGGTCCGACCTTCACGGCGGAAAGGAACAACTGGCTGTTCCATGGAACGATGGCGGCGACCACGCCGACGGGCTGCCGTTCGAGCCAGACCTGCATGTCCGGCTTATCGACGGGAATATGGCTGCCTTCGATCTTGTCGGCGATCCCGGCGTAGTAGCGGTAGTACTCGGCCACATAAGCGATCTGGCTCGACGTCTCGCGAATGATCTTGCCGGTGTCGTTCGTTTCAATTTCAGCGAGTCGCGGCGCAGCCTTTTCGACGAGCCCGGCCAGCTTGTACAGCAGCTTGCCGCGCGCCGAGGCGGTGAGGCCGGCCCACGCGGAATCGGTCAGCGCGCGGTTGGCCGCCTCGACGGCAAGGTTGACCTGCTCCGTGCGCGCTTCGGGCATTTGCGCCCACACTTTGCCCGTGGCCGGGTTCACGCTGCCGAACGTCGCGGCGCCCGGTTCGAACTGGCCATCGATATACAGCTGAAAATGAAAATCCATGGAATCTGCCCCTTACCTGAATGCAGGCATGACGTCGTTGATCATGCGCTCGAGTGACGCCTTCTTGCGCTCGAAGCTCATGCCGGTATCGATCCAGAACGAGTACTCGTCGAAGCCGAGTTTCTCGTAGGCCCGCAGACGCCCGATCACTTCCTCGGGCGTGCCGATGACGTTGTTCTTGCGCATCGCCTCGGGCGTGTAGAACGGGTGAGCGGCCATCTCTTCCTTCGTGAGCGGCTTGATCATGCCGCGGCTCACGGGGCGCTCATTCTTGAACCACGCGCCGAAGTAGTTGTAGAACGTGTTCACTTCGTCTGCCGCGATCTGCGCGTCGTCTTCGCTGCTCGCCACATACGTGTGACGCAGCAGCATGATCTGCGGGCGCGGCACGTTGCTGAACTTCTCGCACGCGGCGTTGAAGTGGCCGACGAGCTTCTCGACCTCTTCGTCGCCGAAATGCAGCGGCGTCACCTGCACGTTGCAACCGTTGGACACCGCGAATTCGTGGCTGTTCGGATCGCGCGCGGCCACCCAGATCGGCGGATGCGGGCGCTGCAGCGGCAACGGCGACGACGTGGTCGAGGGGAATTTCCAGAACTCGCCTTCGTGCGCGTAATCGCCTTCCCACAGCTTTTTCACGGCCGGAATGAGTTCGCGCATGCGCTGGCCTGCGCCCCACGCGTCGAGCCCCGGCATCAGGCGTTCGTACTCGAACGAGTATGCGCCTCGCGCGATGCCCAGATCCAGACGGCCATTCGAGATGATGTCGGTCATCGCGGCTTCGCCGGCGAGCTTGATCGGGTGCCAGAAGGGCGCAATGACCGTGCCCGTGCCGAGCCTCACGTTCTTCGTCTTGTTGGCGAGGTCAGCGATGTTGAGGAACGGATTGGGCGCGATCGTGAAGTCCATCGCGTGGTGCTCGCCGGTCCAGATGGCGTGCATGCCGCCGCGATCGGCGATCTGGCACAGCTCGATCATTTCGTCATACAACTGCTTCTGACTGGTCTGGTCGGAGACGCGCTCCATGTGAACAAAAAGCGAAAATCGCATGATGGAACCTTTCAGGAATGAAGCGGGCGGACTGTGCCGTTGCTATGGTCGCCGAAGTACATCCCGTAGCTCTTCAGTTCGCTTTCCTTGCGGTAGCGCTGGAGCATGCTGGCGAGTGCGCTGTCCTGGAACGCTTGCGTTTGCACGTCTTCCAGGCTGACGAACTGGGCCGAGGCGTCGCCCGCAGCGGCGAGCTCGTCGGGCGCGCTGCACAGGAACGAGATGTACTGGTAATGGGTTTCGGTGTTGTTGTAGACCGAATAAATGAAGCTTGCCGATGCGTCGGGCTGGTACTTCGCGAAGATCTCGGCGAGCGCCTTGTCGGCGCCTTCCTTGCCGATCTCTTTCGAAGGCAGTCCCCATTTGCCGTCGGCGGTCTTCACGAGGAGCACCTTGTCCTCGCGCGCGATGATCGCGCTCACGACCACCTTCGGACCCGCGATGACTTCCGCCGATACCCTGGCCGGCGTGAAATAACCGCCGCGATAGTAGCCGAGGCCAGCGAAGCCCGCGGAATGAAACGCCTCGACCCGGCCGACGATCAGCGCGTGGTCGCCCGCGTCGATCACGGCGTGCGTCGTGCAGTCGAACCAGGCGCTGACGTCGCCGATGAGCGGGTTGCGGTTGGCGCTCAATTGCCAGTTCACGTTGGCGAAGCGGTCGTCGCTCGGCCGCGCGAACGTGTTGGACAAATCCTTTTGTCCTTCCGCGAGGATGTTGATGGCGAAGTGGCCCGCGGTGGAAAACGTCTGGTAGTTGCCCGACGTCTTCGCAATGCTCACCAGCAGCAGGGCGGGGTCGAGCGAAACGGACGAAAACGAATTGGCGGTGAAGCCGAGCGGCTTGCCGTCGTCCGTGGCGGTCGTCACGATCGTCACGCCCGTCATGAACGCGCCGAACGCGTCGCGCAGCTCGCGCGTGTTGATCTTCGCTGCTTCCGGTTGAACTACCTGGCTCGTGTCTTGGCTCGCTTTTTCGTTCATTTCACACTTCCACTTCGTGGTTTTCCGCCTGCGGCTCCGTTTGCAACCAGGCCCGCAGCGCGCAATTGACTTCGTCAGGCGCGGTCAGGTTCACCATGTGGCGCTCGTTTTCGATCACCACCGCCGTGCCGTTGTGCGCGGCTTGCGCCATCTGTCTTGCCATCTCCGCCGTCGAGTTCGGATCGTCGGAGCCGGTCAGGACGAGAGCAGGGCAGCGAATCGTGTGCCAGCCGTCGGCGTACACGTCGTCTCCGCCCGCAAACGCCGTATAGGCCGTGGCGTAGCCCGCGAGGTTCACCGACTTCAGCCACGACTCGACCTTTTGTGCCGCCACTTGCTGCGCTTCCTCGGCGTTGAACCAGCGCCGCAGCGGCGTATCCACGTCGATGGTGCCCGAGCGCAGCTCGGCGGCGCGCTGCAGCACCGCTTCGCGCGCCTCTTCGGTACGCCGGTACACACCGTTCAGGACTGCCACACGCTTGACCAGATCGGGGCGCGTGACCGCGACGCCGGCCGCGATCAACGAACCCATCGAGTGCCCGGCCAGATTGACGGGGCCGAGATTCAGCGCCTCGATGAAACTGGTTGCCCACTCAACGAACTGCGGCAAGCCGGCGCCTGCTTCGAGCGCATCGCTTTGACCGTGGCCCGGCATGTCGACCGAAATCACGCGGAATTCGGCCGAGAGTTCTTCGATCTGCGGATACCACGCACTCGCCTGCATGCCCACGCCGTGAATCAGCACGAGCGGTTCGCCCGCGCCTTGCTCCAGATAGTGCGCGATGCGCTTATTTGACAGCTGCAGGGTTCTTGACGTCATTTCCGAGCTCTGCGAGGTCTTTGTAGCGATCGCCAATGCGGTGATGCGGACGGCCGCCCGTTGCGGCGCCAATGGCGATGACGAGTTCGTCGGCGGCCGGCGCATCGGCAATCGAGAACTGGAGCGTGAGGTAGTGCGAGCGGCGGCCTTCGTCGTTCTTGTCCATCATCGGGATGAGCAACGGCGCATTCGCCGGGCCGCGCGTGTTGTTGAACGCGAGATACGACTTCGCGCCGACAGCCGAGCGATAGGTGTTGCCGAAGTGCAGCGTGTGAATGAGCGCGGACGCATGCTCCAGTTCGCCCGAAAGACCCACGATGGCGCTCTTGCCGAACGCTTCGACCGCTTCGCCCGAACCGGCTTCGTCGATGATGAGCTTCGTGAGGTGCTCGCTCAGTTGTGGCGCGAGTTCACGAATCTCGGGCGAGAGGTCTTCCACGTAACCGCGGCCCGCCCACGGGTTCTTGATGACCGCGACCGCGCCGATCATTTTCAGCGGCTTCGCAGCGGCCTTGTCGCCGTCTACGAAGACGTTCTCGACATGGAGGATGGATTTGCGAATCAGGCTCATGGCAACTTCCTTCGTACGTTGATTGTGTGAAGCATTGTGGTATACCATGTTACGGCATGCCATGAGTGTTAACCCGATAGCTCACGGCGAGCCCCGTCTGGCAAGGGATTGCCGCTTTTTCGACATGAATTCGACGATGGAAAACAAGGAGGAGAGATGACTGCTTACTGGATTGCCCATGTGACCGTGCTGGACCCCGTGAAATACAAGGACTACACGGACATCGCGCCGTTGGCGTTCAAGAAGTTCGGCGCTGTATTCCTCGCGCGCGGGGGCGCCGCGCAGGCGCTGGAAGGCGAGTCGTTCGCGCGCCACGTCGTGATCCAGTTCCCCGACATGCAAACGGCGCTCGACTGCTATCGCTCGCCGGAGTATCAGGCGGCCAAGGCGAAGCGCGACGGGCATTGCGTTGCGCAGATCACGATCGTCGAGGGGCTGGAGGGCTGACGAAGCCGTTGCGGCGGGTGCGAAAAGCGGGGGCAAAAGCGCAGGCAGAAGGAAAGCTGGACGTCAGTTGCGTCATAATATGGCATTCCATGTCCGTGCTCTTATGCGCGGTCTTTCGTCCATTTCCGACTGCCGCCTATGCAAGACCTCAAAATCGACCGCAATGCCAAGACCCTGCGTGAACTCACGCTCGACAAACTGCGCGGCGCGATAGTCCAGGGGTATTTCCGGCCGGGCACGCGCCTCGTCGAACGCACGTTGTGCGACGAGCTTGGCGTGAGCCGCACGGTGGTGCGCGAGGTGCTTCGGCATCTCGAGACCGAAGGGCTGGTCGAGATCGTCGCGCGGCAAGGGCCGATCGTGGCGCGGCTCGATCCCACGCAAGTGGGCGAGATCTACGAGTTGCGCGGGCTGCTCGAAGCCAACGCGGCCCGGGCCTGCGCCGAGAACGCCACGCCCGAAGTCGTGCAGCAACTGCGCGCGATCCGCGCGATCATCGAGGACGCGTTCGAGAAGCGCGACCTGCCGCGCGTGGTGGAGCACACCGAGCGCTTCTATGAAACGCTGTTCGAAGCTGCCAACAAGCAGGTGTCGCTCACGGTCGTCAAGACGCTCAACGCGCGCATCAACCGCTTGCGTGCCTTGACCATCGCGATGCCGGGGCGCGGCGGCGACTCCAACCGCGAAATGAACCTGCTGCTCGACGCGATCGAGCGGCGCGACGGCGAAGCGGCCTCCGCGGCATCGTTCGCACATATCAAGCGCGTCTCCGAGCTGGCGCTCTCGGCGCTTGCCCAGCAGAACGAGGGTCTCAGCGACGCCTGAGGCTTTAGCTAACCCGCCAGCCTAAAAAGGCCGCCGGCACACGCCGGCGGCCTTTTCTTTTGTCTGCGCAATTCAGACGGTCGATCGCGGCCTAAACCATGCCAGTGCGCCCGCGAGTGATCTCATGGTATTCCATAATACGCAATAGTTTGTTGTGGGCCATAAGATGGCATACCATAATCTCATCGAACGTGAACTCCGGCGGTTTTCCGTATCGCTCGAGTCGCCGGATGGAGCCTGAATTCCATGAAGCCTGCTTTCGCCTCCGAACATGCCGTCTCGCGCGCTCAGCGCGGTCGAACGGCGGGTACGTGCTACAGCGTGTACGCGCCGCAATCGAGCGCCGCGTGCGAAACCGTGGTGCTGATCCATGGCGTGGGCATGAACCAGAGCGTGTGGGCGCCGCAGATCGATGCGTTGTCCGAATCGTTTCGCGTGGTCGCCTACGACATGCTGGGCCACGGCGAGAGCGCGCTGCCGAGCGCACAACCCACGCTCGACGAATACGCCGCGCAGCTCGAGTCGCTGCTCGACGCCATCGAGGTCGAGCGCGCACACGTGGTGGGGCACTCGATGGGCGCGCTCGTCGCGCTCGAATTCGCGCTGCTCAATGCGCCGCGCACGTTGAGCGTCGTTGCGCTGAACGCGGTGTACGACCGCACGCCGGCGCAGCGCGAAGCGGTGATGACGCGCGCGGCGAGTCTCGGCGAAGCGCCGGCCGCAAGCGGCGTGGACGCGACGCTCTCGCGCTGGTTCGGCGACCCGATTCCGGGGCATCTGACCCAGGCGGCGCAGGCGGTGCGTGCGCTGCTGCTTGCCGTCGATCCCGTGGGCTACGCGCGCACCTACCGTCTTTTCGCGTCATCCGACGATGCGCACGTGGGGCGTCTCGCGAGTCTCGCGGTGCCGGCGCTCTTTCTCACCGGCGAGTGCGATCCGAATTCGAGCGGGCAGATGTCGCACGCGATGGCGGCCGTCGCGCCACGCGCCCGCGCGGAAGTGATCGCGAACGCGCGCCACATGATGAACGTCACCGACCCGGAACGCGTCAACGCAAGCCTGCTCGCGTTCCTCGCCGAAGCATCGGCAACGCATACAGCAAATACCGCAGCAAACACAGGAGAACGCCATGGCTGAGCTGATGACTGCCCAACCCGCGCAACCGGCTTTCGATATCGCCGAATTTCGCCGCGCGCTGGGCGCGTTCGTGACGGGCGTGACCGTCGTCACGACGATCCAGCCCGACGGCTCGCCGCGCGGCTTCACGGCCAACTCGTTCACCTCGGTGTCGCTCGACCCGCCGCTCATTCTGGTGTGCATCGCGAAGACGGCGTCGAGCTATGCGGTGTTCTCGCAAACGCGTCGCTTCGCCGTGAGCGTGCTCGCCGAAGACCAGCAGCAGGTGTCGGGCGTGTTCGCCTCGAAGGCCGCCGACAAGTTCACGCAAGTGCCCTGGAGCACGCGCAAAACGGGCGCGCCCGTGATGGACGGCGCGGCGGCGAGCTTCGACTGCACGACGCATGAAGTCGTGGACGCTGGCGACCACATCATCCTGATCGGCCGCGTGGTGGACTTCGTGCAAACGAGTTCGACGCCGCTTGGCTACTGCCGCGGCGCATACGTGAACTTCAGCCTCTCGCAGGACGCGCTGGCCGCAGCCGGTGTGCGCGCGAAAGTGGGCGCGATTCTCGAGCACCGCGACGGCCTCGTGCTGATCGACACGCCCGATGGCGTCACGTTGCCGACGGGCGTCAAGCTCGAACCGGCAAGCGATGCGGCGAGCCTGCGCGGCGTGCTCGCGAAGCTCGGCCTGCGCGCGCATCTCGACTTTCTCTTCGCCGTGTTCGAAGACGGCAGCGGCAAAGGGCCGGGCGAGCACATCTATTACCGCGGCCGCGTGATTCACAACGGATCGCCCTGGCTCGACAGCAGCATCCGCATCGTGCCGCTCTCGCAGATCCCCTGGGACGAAGTGAGCGACGACGCCGTGCGCTCGATGCTCGAACGCTACGTGCGCGAACGCAAGCAGGACGCCTTCGGCATTTACGTGGGCGACAGCGAAGCCGGCACCGTGCAGCCGCTCGCCCTCGCGCATTGATAGCACGTCACAGAACACAACCATGAAGAAGCCGGCGCGTTTTCCCGCAGCCGGCCTGACGAAGCGACAACCAACCGTTTCACCGGAGACAGCCATGAGCAGCAGAAGCACCTCGTTTATCGCGCCGATGTTCGTTGCGTGCGCAGCGACACTCGCAGCAGCACCCGCACTGGCCGCGGACCCCATCGTCTTCACGAGCTGGGGCGGCACCACGCAATCGTCGCAACAGAAGGATTGGGCGCAGCCGTTCACGCAGGCGAGCGGCATCACTGTCCTGATGGACGGCCCGACCGACTACGGCAAGCTCAAGCCGATGGTCGACAGCGGCAACGTGAGCTGGGACGTCGTGGACGTGGAGGGCGACTTCGCCTATGCCGCACAAAAGGCCGGCCTGATCGAGCCGATCGACTATTCGGTGGTGAAGAAGGACGATCTGGACCCGCGCTTCGCGTCGCAGGCCGCGGTGGGCAGCTTCTATTACTCGTTCGTGCTCGGCTACAACAAGGCGAAATACACGGGCGCGCAGCCGCAAACCTGGGCTGACCTGTTCGACACCAAGCGCTTCCCCGGCAAGCGCACGTTCTACAAGTGGTCGGCGCCGGGCGTGCTCGAAATCGCGCTGCTCGCCGACGGCGTGCCGCCCAACAAGCTCTATCCGCTCGACCTCGACCGCGCGTTCAAGAAGCTCGACACGATCAAGAGCGACATCGTGTGGTGGAGCGGCGGCGCGCAGTCGCAACAACTGCTCGCGTCAGGCGAGGCGCCGATCGGCATGTTCTGGAACGGCCGCCTGCACGCGCTCGCGCAAACCGGCGTGCCCGTCGGCATTTCGTGGAACCAGAACCTCACCGCCGCCGACATGCTCGTGATCCCGAAGGGCGCGAAGCACCGCGACGCGGCGATGAAGTATCTCGCCGCAGCGACGAGCCCGCAGGCCCAGGCCAAATTCGCGGCCGATACGGGTTACGCGCCGATCAACGTGAAGTCGGCCGCGCTGATGTCGCCGGCCATGGCGAAGACGCTGCCCGATCAATACAAGGCATCGCAGATCAATCTCGACATGAAGTACTGGGCCGAGAACCGCGATGCGATTGCGAAACGCTGGTACGCGTGGCAATCGAAGTAAGCGAGTCCCGACGTCGCGAACCGGTTCAAAAGGAAACATCATGCCTAACGTATTGAGTACCGTCGCGCACCCGGCCGCGGCGGCCACGCGCAAACGGCGCGACTGGCGCAGCATGCGGCTGCTGGCGCCCGCCATGCTGCTGCTCGTGATCTTCTTCCTGCTGCCGGTGCTCTCGCTGCTGCTGCGCAGCGTGCTGGAGCCGACGCCGGGCCTGCATAACTACCAGCAACTGCTCGGCTCGACCACGTATTTGCGCGTGTTCGGCAATACGTTTCTCGTGGCGACGGTCGTGACGCTCGTCACGCTGCTCGTGGGCTTTCCGATGGCGTGGCTGCTCGCCATCGCGCCGCGCAAGGTCAGCGCCGTGTTCTTCGCGATCCTGCTGTTGTCGATGTGGACCAACCTGCTCGCACGGACCTTCGCGTGGATGGTGTTGCTGCAGGAAACGGGACCGATCAACCGCATGCTGATGGCGATTGGCGTGATCCATGAGCCGCTCTCGCTCGTCAACAACTTGACGGGCGTGACGATCGGCATGACGTACATCATGCTGCCGTTTCTCGTGATGCCGCTGCACGCCACGCTGCGCAGCATCGACCCGTCGACGCTGCGCGCCGCCGCCGTGTGCGGTGCGAGCCGCTGGCAGGCGTTCTGGCGCATTCTCGTGCCGCTCGCCATGCCGGGCGTCGCCTCGGGCGCGCTCATGGTGTTCGTGATGGCGCTGGGCTACTTCGTCACGCCCGCGCTCTTGGGCGGCCCGTCGTACATGATGCTCGCGGAACTCATTGCGCAGCTCGTGCAGGAACTCTTGAACTGGGGCCTCGCCGGCGCCGCCGCATTCGTGCTGCTCGCCGTGACGCTCTCGCTCTATGCGCTGCAACTGCGCTTCACGCGTCATGCACGCGCAAGTCTCGGAGGGCGCTGACATGTTGCTCGATTTCGATCGCCTGGGCGCGCTGCGCTGGATGTTGCTGGCCGTGGGCGGGGCCGTCGCGCTCTTTCTCCTGCTGCCGATCGTCTTTATCGTCGCGCTCTCGTTCGGCGACTCGCAGTGGCTCATCTTTCCTGCGCCGGGCTGGACGCTAGAGTGGTATCGCCAACTCTTCACCGATGCGGGCTGGATCGACTCGCTGCTCACAAGCGCGAAGCTCGCCGTGATCGTCACGGTGCTCTCCGTTGCCATCGGCTTTCTCGCTTCGCTTGCGCTCGTACGCGGCAAGTTTCGCGGGCGCGGTGCGGTCCAGGCCTTCTTCATCACGCCGATGGTGCTGCCGGTCGTGGTGCTCGCCGTCGCACTCTACGCGTTCTTCCTGCGCATCGGCATGAACGGGACGATGACGGGCTTCGTGATCGGCCACCTGATCATCGCCTTGCCGTTTTCGATCATCTCGATCAGCAATTCGCTCGCGAGCTTCGACACGTCGCTGGAAGACGCCGCGCTCATTTGCGGCGCCTCGCCGCTGATGGTGAAGCTGAAGGTCACGCTGCCGGCCATCCGGCTCGGGCTCTACGCCGCGGCGATCTTTTCGTTCCTCGCTTCGTGGGACGAGGTGGTCGTATCCATCTTCATGTCGAGCCCGACGCTGCAGACGCTGCCCGTGCGGATCTGGTCCACGCTGCGCCAGGACCTCACGCCTGTCGTTGCCGCGGCGTCTTCGCTGCTCGTCGCGTTGACAACGTTATTGATGCTGGCGGGCGCTTTCGTGCGCCGCGGCCGCTAATCGAGGTAAACAAGCCATGACTGCTTTCCTGCAAATCCAGCGCCTGCGCAAGACCTACGACGACGTCGTCGCCATCGACCAGGTGTCGCTCGATGTGCGCAAGGGCGAATTCATGACGTTCCTCGGACCGTCGGGGTCGGGCAAGAGCACGACGCTCTATATCGTCGCGGGCTTCCAGGAGCCGACGGAAGGGCGCGTGCTGCTCGACGGCAAGCCGCTGCTGGCGGTGGCGCCCAACAAGCGCAACATCGGCATGGTGTTTCAGCGCTATACGCTCTTTCCGCATCTCACGGTGGGTGAGAACGTGGCGTTTCCGCTGCGCGTGCGCCGCCGCCCCGAAGCCGAAGTCAAGGCGAAAGTGGAAAAGATGCTCAAGCTCGTGCATCTGTCCGAGTGCCGCGACCGCATGCCTGCACAGCTCTCGGGTGGCCAACAGCAGCGCGTGGCGATTGCGCGCGCGCTGGCCTACGATCCGCCCGTGCTGCTGATGGACGAACCGCTCTCGGCGCTCGACAAGAAGCTGCGCGAGGAAATCCAGCTCGAATTGCGCCGCATTCACCAGGAGACGGGCGTGACGATTCTCTACGTCACTCACGACCAGGAAGAAGCGCTGCGTCTTTCCGACCGCATCGCGGTGTTCAACAAAGGCCGCATCGAGCAGGTCGGCACGGGCGAGGAGCTTTACGCGAACCCGGCTTCGCGCTTTGTCGCGAGCTTCATCGGCAATTCGAATTTCCTGCCCGTGAAGGTGACGAAGAGCAGCGAAGGCCGCATGAACGGCGTGTTCCCGAATGGCCTTGAAATCGCCTCGGACGCGTTCAATCCGTCACTCTCCGCCGGCGACGACGGCACGCTGATGATCCGCCCGGAGCAGATGCGCCTCAGCTCGCTGCAAGGTGCAAACGGCACAACAGGCTTGCCCGTGACCGTGCGCGACGTCACCTATCTCGGCGACGCCATGCACTACGCGGTAGCCACGCCCTGGCAGCAGGAGATTTCGATCCGGATGCCGGCGGCGCATCGTCACGACGGCGGCATCATGATCGGCACGCAGGCGCTCGTCGACTGGGACGCGCGCGACGTGCGCCTGTTCGCGCAAGCGTGATGGCGGCTGTCATGAGTGACGCACTGCCATCGCTGCGGGTCGAACGTCCCACGGCCACGTTACGGGAACTCGCGCTCGAAAAAATGCGCACGGCCATACTGGAAGCGCATTTTCATCCAGGCGAGCGGCTGGTCGAGCGCTCGCTCTGCGAGATTCTCGGCGTGAGCCGCACCGTGGTGCGGGAGGTGTTGCGGCATCTGGAAACGGAGGGTCTGGTCGACTCGATTCCGAACCAGGGGCCGATTGTCGCCGTGCTCGACTTCGAGACGGCGGCGGAGATCTACGAGATACGCGCGCTGCTCGAAGGCGAAGCCGCCATGGCGTGCGCGCAGCATGCGGACGAGCGCACCGTCGCGGATCTCGCGGGCTTCATCGACCGGATTCAGGCGGCCTTCGAAGCGCAGGACCATCAGGCCGTGAGGGCGCTCACCACGGCTTTCTACGAGCGCATGTTCATTGCCGGGCAAAAGCGCGTGGCGTGGGAAATCGTGCAGTCGTTGACGGCGCGCATCAACCGCTTGCGAGCCCTGACGATCGCCTCCGACGACCGCGGCCGCCAGGCCGTCGATGAAATGCACCGCATCCTGGACGCCATTCAAGCCGGAAACGCGGCCAGTGCACGTGAGGCCGCGATCGCGCACGTGGACAGAGTGGCCGAGATTGCGCGCAAGCTGCTGGCGGAGGGGCACGAGCACGCGTCGTGGCGTCAGGCGGGATAACGCAGCCTGGCTCTACTGATTATTGGTGCGCTCTGCCTGAGTGCGCCATCAACTTTTTATGCATCGAAGGAAAGTCACGTGGAATTGAAGACCCTGTTGAAGGACGCGGCGCTGTTGCGCCATCAGGCTTATATCGATGGGCAATGGTGCCCCGCCGACTCGGGCGCGAGCTTTGACGTATTCGACCCGGCAACGGGCGCATCGCTCGGCAGCGTTCCTTTGATGGGAGAGGCCGAAACGGCGCGGGCGGTCGACGCGGCCAATGCCGCGTGGCCAGCATGGCGAGCGCGCACCGCCAAGGAGCGGGCGGCAGTCATGCGCCGCTGGTACGAACTGATGATCGAGCACGCCGACGATCTCGCGCTGATCCTGACCGCGGAGCAGGGCAAGCCGCTCGCGGAAGCGAAAGGCGAGATCACTTATGGCGCGTCGTTCATCGAATGGTTCGCCGAGGAAGGCAAGCGCGTGGCGGGCGACACGCTCGCGACTCCTGCTTCGGACAAGCGGCTCGTGGTCATCAAGGAGCCGATCGGCGTTTGCGCCGCCATCACGCCGTGGAATTTCCCCACGGCCATGATTACCCGCAAGGTGGGCCCGGCGCTCGCGGCAGGCTGCCCGATCGTCGTGAAGCCCGCGGAGGCCACGCCGTTTTCCGCACTCGCATTGGCGGTGCTGGCGGAGCGGGCCGGCGTGCCCAAGGGCGTGCTCAACATCGTCACCGGCGACCCCAAGGCGATTGGCGGCGCGATGACCAGCAGTCCTGTGGTTCGCAAGCTCTCGTTCACCGGTTCCACGGGCGTCGGGCGATTGCTGATGGCGCAAAGCGCGCCAACGGTGAAAAAGGTGACGCTCGAACTCGGCGGCAACGCGCCTTTCATCGTGTTCGACGACGCGGACCTCGATGCCGCAGTGGAAGGCGCCATCGCCTCGAAGTACCGCAACAACGGGCAAACGTGCGTCTGCACGAATCGCTTCTACGTGCATGAGCGGGTTTACGACGCGTTCGCCGCAAAGCTGGCAACGACCGTGAAGGCGCTGAAGGTCGGGCACGGCACGGAGGGCGGCGTCACGCTGGGGCCGCTCATCAACGAGGCGGCGGTCAAAAAGGTCGAAGCGCATATCGCCGATGCGGTGGGCAAAGGCGCGACGCTCGCCACGGGCGGAAAGCGTCACGCGCTCGGTCACGGCTTCTTCGAGCCTACGGTGCTGACCGGCGTCACCGCGCAAATGGATGTGGCGAGAGAAGAGACGTTCGGCCCGCTCGCGCCGCTGTTCCGTTTCTCGAGCGACGAAGAAGTGGTGAAGCTTGCCAACGACACGGAGTTCGGACTCGCCGCCTACTTCTACAGCCGCGATATCGGCCGCATCTGGCGCGTGGCCGAGCAACTCGAATACGGCATGGTGGGCATCAATACCGGATTGATCTCGAACGAGGTGGCGCCGTTTGGCGGCGTGAAGCAATCGGGTCTGGGCAGGGAAGGGTCGCACTACGGCATCGACGACTATCTCGTCATCAAGTACCTGTGCATGGCGGTTTGATCGCCGAACTCACACAAAAAAGAAAGGGGACACGCCGCCATGAATACGTCGTCATCGAGCCGCGCCGAGGTCACGCTGGAGCGCGCGCAAAGCGAAGCGGGTCACCGCCTCGAAGCCGCGACCGTTGCGATACCCACTCGCGTGACGGTGCGAGTCGTCGCGATCTGCCTTGCGATGATCCTTGCCGAAGGCTACGACGTCGCCATTTACGGGGCGGTGCTGCCCATGCTCACGCATGGCACCGATTGGTCCTTGTCGGCGCTGCAGTTGGGCGCGATCGCAAGCTGCTCGCTGGCGGGCATGATGATCGGCGCAATGGGCGCGGGCACGCTCAGCGACATGATCGGCCGGCGCCGCATGTTGCTCGGCAGCGCGGCGCTCTTCTCCGCGATGATGGCGGCCGCTGCGCTCGCGCCCACGCCAGCCTGGTTCGTCGTCGCGCGGATCGTGGGCGGACTCGGGCTTGGCGGTGTCGTGCCGACCGCAGCGGCGCTCACTGTCGAATACTCGCCGCCGGGGCGCCGTTCTTTCAACTACGCCTTGATTTACACGGGATATTCGCTGGGCGGCATACTCGTCGCGCTGCTCGCGATGAACTGGTTGCCCACACATGGCTGGCGATTGCTGTTCGGCGTGGGCGCCGCGCCGCTCATCCTCGTGGTGCTCACGGCGCGCCATTTGCCGGAGTCGCTGGAGTTCCTGTTGGCGAGAAACCGCATTCCGGAGGCTCGCAGCGTCGCGCGAGCGCTCGGCATCCAGCATTCGGCGCTCGAGAACGAAGCTGGAGCGAGGGCCATGGAGGTCGCAAACGTCAACGTCGTGCAGAAAGCCGCGCCGATCCGCTCGCTCTTCAACGCCTCAAACGTGCGCGCCACCCTGGCGTTCTGGATCGCGATGTTCATGGGCTTGCTTTTGCTCTACGGCCTGAGCACCTGGCTGCCGCAACTCATGCGCAAGGCAGGTTTCCCGCTCGGATCGAACCTCGCATTGCTGGTGATGCTCAACTCGACCGCGGCATTGGGCTCGCTGCTCGGCGGCGCAGTAGCCGACCGCCTGGGTTCTAAAGCCGTGGTCAGCGTGCTTTACCTGCTTGCGGCAGCCAGCCTGTGCGCGCTGCCGTTCGCCCATGGCACGCTGCAAACGTACGTGCTCGTGGGCATTGCCGGCGTGGGCACGATTGGGAACACGATGCTGCTCGGCGCGTATATCACGCGCCACTATCCGCCTCGCAACCGGGCGACTGGCATTGGCTGGGCGCTAGGCATAGGGCGCTTCGGCGCAATCGCCGGGCCGTTGATCGGCGGCGCGCTGGCACAAGCGGGCGCGCCGCTGCCGTGGAATTTCTACGCGTTTGCGGGCGCGGGCCTCGCAGCGGCGCTTGCCGTGCTCGCCGTTCCCGGGCACGCAGCAGGTACCGAGTAACAAAGGGCAGTTTGACGCTACTACACTCAAGATGAAGCTAATAAAGAATCTACCCATCGCGGGAAAAACCGGGGTTGCATTTGCCTGTGCAATTTTTGCCTTCGTGGTCAGTGCGTGCATTTGCCTCGCCAGTGTCCGGGCAATCGATCATAAACAGAAAGCGTTCGAAGCATCCGAACAAACGCTGCTCCTGCTGAAGGACGGAACGTCCGACTATCTCAACATCATCTGGGCGGTGCTGGCGAACAACCTGAACGGAAAGGCCGGTCACAAGGCGTGGATCGATCAGCACCGTGCGGATTTTGGAACGAGACTGGCGGCGCTGCGAGCGATCGATGGCACGGCATCCGCGGCGCAACTGGCTGGCGCAAGCCAGCAAGAATACGACCGCTGGCTGAATACGGTCGTCGATCCGCTCGTGGAGATGCGCAGGAAGGTGGACGCCTCTTCGGCCAACGTGGGCGACCTTTCCACATTGACCGAAAGCTTCGGGTCGTACCTGGGTACCGACCAGCTCATTGCTGCCGTCGACAAGCTGGACCACTACGAAAGAGAGCAGATGCTGGCGAGCGGCAAGGAACTGGACTCGTTGCGCGCCCGGATCTACGTGACGATACTCACCAGCACCGTGATTGCCGTCATCGCGTCCATTCTTGCCGCGACCTGGCTTTCGCGCGCGGTGTCGCGCCCGCTGAAAGAAGCCGTCACGGTGGCGACGCGCGTTGCAGAAGGTGACCTCACGGCTTCGATCGTCCCTACGTCAACGGATGAAACCGGGCAACTCATGCACGGCTTGAATGCCATGAACCAGAGCCTCGCGAGCATCGTCGGCGGCGTTCGAATCGGCACGGATAGCATTGCGACTGCGTCGAGCGAAATCGCGGCCGGTAACTTCGATCTCTCGTCGCGCACGGAGCAGCAGGCGAGCTCACTCGAAGAAACGGCGGCCAGCATGACGCAACTGACCGTGACCGTTCGACAGAACGCCGACAATGCGCGGCAAGCGAACGCATTGGCTACGCGAGCGTCCGGCATGGCGGAGGTGGGGAACGATTCGGTCTCGAGCATGGTTCAGACCATCCGGAATATCAGTAGCAGTTCGAAACAAATCTCCGAGATCACCGCCGTGATCGAGGGTATTGCTTTTCAGACCAATATTCTCGCGCTGAATGCGGCCGTGGAGGCCGCGCGAGCGGGCGAGCAGGGGCGGGGTTTCGCGGTGGTCGCGAGCGAAGTGCGCGGACTTGCCCAACGCTCGGCTACGGCGGCAAGGGAAATCAAGGAACTGATCGTTTCTTCGGTGGTGGCGATCCAGGACAGCGCGAAGCAGGCCGACGATGTTGGCGAGGCCATGGCCGAAGTCAAGACGGCGATCAAGCAGGTTGCGGGCATCGTCGCCGAGATTGCCGCGGCTTCCGACGAGCAAAGCCGCGGGATCGACGAGGTCAACCAGGCTGTGAACCAGATGGACCGGTTTACCCAGCAGAACGCGGCACTCGTGGAGCAGGCGGCCGCGGCGGCGCGTTCTCTCGAGGAACAGGCGATGCAGCTCAAGCAAGCCGTGGCGGTGTTTACGCTTGGCGGCCCGGATTTCATGCCGGCGAGCCTGGATGTATCGCGCGGGCAGTCATGGGCGCTGGAAATGCAGGCGACTTGAGTCGGAACACATAAAGTCTCAAGATCGAAAATAAAAAAGCGGCGACCGGATGCAACATCCGATCGCCGCCTTTTTTCTGCTTCAATCGTGTGCGTGGCGCCTTATGCCGTTGCCGTGCCGCTCGTCGCGGCAATCGCCCATTGCGGCGCATCCTGCAACGCAACGGGTCGCAGGAAGCGCTCGATCGCCGCGTAACCTACCGAGGTGGTTTGCGGCTGCGTCGAAGCGGGCCACGGGCCCCCGTGCTGCTGCGCATCGCATACGGCAACGCCAGTCGGCACGCCACCGAACAGCACGCGACCCGCGATACGTTGCGCCGCCGTTGCGATCGCACGATTTTCCGGCGTATCGGCTTGCGCGCCCCACAGCGTGACCGTGAGCGAACCTTCCACTGCAGCGAGCACGTCGAGCGTCTGCGCTTCGTCACGCACCTTCACGATCAGCGCGGCCGGGCCGAACATCTCTTCGTGCAGCGCGGCGTTGGCGATAAACGTCTGCGCGTCGGTTTCGAACAAGCGCGGCGCGGGCGCTGCGGCTTCATCGTTGTGTGCCGGCGCGGCCAGACGCACGCGCACGCCAGCCTGGCTCGCGATATGCGCGGCGGCGCTTTCGAAACCGCGGCGCATGGCGGCCGTGAGCATGGCATGCGGCTTTTGCGCGGACAATGCTTGCGCCAGCGCCTCTGCGAAACGCTCGCCATCGGCATCGTCGCGCACGACGATCAACCCCGGGCTCGTGCAGAACTGCCCGCAGCCCATCGTGATCGAAGCCGCGAGGGTGGCAGCTGGCGTATCGACGCCTTCCGCGAGTGCTTGCGGCAGCACGACGAGCGGATTGATCGAGCCGAGTTCGCCAAAGAACGGAATCGGCCGGCGACGCGCATTGGCCGCGCGCCACAGAGCCACGCCGCCCTGATATGAACCCGTGAACGCGACCGCCGCGACATCGGCGTGACCGACGAGATGCACGGCCGCTTCGCGTGAAGCCTGATCGACGAACGCGATCACGCCTTCGGGCAGGCCTTGTTCGCGCAGCACACGCGCGGCGAGCGCATGCACGCGGCGCGACAGTTCGGGATGGCCGGAGTGCGGCTTGACGATCACCGTGCAACCCGCAGCGAGTGCCGAGGCCGTATCGCCGCCGAGCACCGAGAACGCAAACGGGAAATTGCTCGCCGAGAACATCGCCACCGGCCCGAGCGGCAGCTGTACGCGCGTGAGGTGCGGGCGGCCCGCGGGCGGTGCGCCTGGCACGGCCGCATCGTCAACGTGGCGATTGGCGATACCCGCTTCCACGCGTTCGGCAAAGCCGCGCAACTGAAACGCGGTGCGCGCGAGTTCGCCATTCAAACGTGCGGCACCAAGCGACGTTTCTTCGTCGGCGATGGTGACGAGTTGGGCGGCGTCGTTTTCGAGCGCGTCGGCGAGGCCGCGCAGCAGGGCGCTGCGCACGGCGCGTGAAGCCGCGCCGTAGATAGCCTGTGCTTCATGCGCGAGCGCGGCGGCTTCGTCGATACGCGCGAACGTCACGTTGTTTTCTGTCTGCATTACGAATCCACTCCAGATTAAAAAAGCCCGCGCTCGGCGAGGTTGGTATAAAGGGCGCGCACGCCGAACGTCCACGGTTCGATTTCGGTGCAAAGGCGCACGGTGTTGACGATGGCGCCAAGCGGCGGCGCGCTGATCGTGACACGGTCGCCGAGGTGATGCGTGAAACCGCCGCCGGGCGCGTCGCGGTCCTTGATCGGCGAGAACATCGTGCCGAGGAACAGCATGAAACCGTCCGGATACTGATGGTGGCGGCCCCACGCCTGCGAAACGAGATCGAGCGGGTCGCGGCTGATTTCCTGCATGTGGCTTACGCCTTCGAGCAGGAAACCGTCGTCGGTGCCTTCCACGCGCAGCGAGACGCTGGTGGAGCGAACCGTATCGAGTGTGAAGTCTTCATCGAACAGACGAATGAACGGACCGATCGCGCACGAGCCGTTGTTGTCCTTGCATTTGCCGAGCAGCAGGGCCGAGCGGCCTTCGATATCGCGCAGATTCACGTCGTTGCCAAGCGCCGCTCCGACCACTTCGCCGCGGCTGTTGACCGCGAGCACGATCTCGGGCTCGGGGTTACTCCACGCCGAGGCGGGATGCAGGCCGATATCGGCGCCGAATCCAACCGAGGACATCGGCTGGGACTTCGAGAACACCTCGGCGTCTGGCCCAATGCCGACTTCCATGTATTGCGACCACGCGCCACGGCGCTGAAGTTCTTCCTTCAGTTTGATCGCGGCCTCGGAACCCGGCTTGATTTTCGAAAGATCGGCGCCGATCAGCTTCGTGATTTCGGTGCGCACGTCCTGTGCTTTGGCGGGATCGCCGCCTGCCTGTTCTTCGATCACGCGTTCCAGAAGACTCACGGCGAACGTTACGCCGCAGGCCTTGATGGCTTGCAGGTCGCACGGCGCGAGGAGCCAGGGGCGATCTGCGGGGCGGTCGCCCGCGAAGCTGTGTTCGAGCAGCGCCTCGGCCGTGCCGAGCGGCTCGCCGGGCGTATGCCGCACGACATCGAGCAGATCGTCGTAATCGAACAAGTCGGCCGTGGTGGGCGCCACCTCCGAAATATCGAAGACCATGCCGCCGCGCACGACGACGACGCAGGGTCCGTCGCCCTCCGGGGTGGGCCGCCAGACGCGGCCGACGAGCAGCGCGTTATCGAGATCCTGCGGGAGATAAGCGGACGTTGAGGACATGGCGGGCATTCCGGAGTGAGCGTGGCGACACGCATCGTAGGGCGGATGTGCGTGCGCGTCCAAAGGAACGCCTCTTTGTCCAACGGGCTGGACGATCGGACCGCGCCTGTCGAACTGACCAGGCGGCGGCTCGTATTGCGGGTTAGAAGAGGTGTTTGATGCCGGCCGACACGGCCACCTGATTCGACGTCGTGGAGGGCGAGAGATAGCCGATGTCCGCGACCGCCTGACGGCCCCACGAATCGACGCCGCTTGCATGCTGATATGCAGCCGTTGCGTACAGCTCGGTGGCTTTCGAGAGTGAGTAGCCGGCGCCCAGATTCCACTGCTCATAGCGCGCGCCGCCCGTGCCGTTCAGGTTGCCGCCGTTCGTGTAGTCGAACGACGTGCCGACGCGCAGGAACGGCGTGACCTGGTAACGCACGCTCGCCCCCACCGTATTGAACGACGCGGTGCCGTGGTAGTTCTGCGTGTTCAGCGCGGCCGTGGCGCCGAGATCGCGGTATTGCGTGTTCGACCAGGCGAGGCCCAGGATGGCGGAGCCGATCGTCCAGGTCGAGGCCACGGCGACTGTCTGCTGCGTGCGTGCGGAGGCGAATCCCGAGATGGATGGATTCGATGCCGGCGTCGTAGCGGACCCGGCGGAGCCGAGATTGTTGCCGGTGGCGCTCGCATTCGCATTGGTGCCGTAGAGCGAAGTGTTCGGATTGCGCGCGTTGATGATCGATGCCGCGACGGCGACGCTCGGCCCGGTGTAGCTAAAGCCCGCAGACCAATACTGGTTCTGCGTGAAGTTGCCGGCTATCCCGCCCAGGCTGTACAGCGCGCCGAACCGGAATCCTCCAAAGGAGTCCGAACTGTACTTGATCGCGTTGTTGATGCGGTGCGTGAAATTGAGGTTGTCATAGTCAGCCGGATGGATCGCGAGGTTGCCGAAGTACCAGGCGTAGAGCAGCGGCGACACGTAATCCACCGCGGCGTCGGACTGGCGGCCAAGCGACGCAGTGCCGTAAGTGGGTGCCGTGACGCCGATCCAGGCCTGACGGCCGAACAGGGTTCCGCCCTGGCCGAGCGTGCCATTGCTGACGCTGAAGCCGCTTTCGAGCACGAACAATGTTTTCACGCCGCCGCCCAGATCTTCGGTGCCTTTCAGGCCCCAGCGGCTCGAACTCGGGCCCGACGTGCCGCTGTCGAACTGGGCGACCTGGCCGCCGCCCGTGGGTTTGCCACCGGCAGGCGTTGCCGCCGTCTGAACGTTGTTCGTGTAGGTCACGTTGCCGGTGACGATACCGTAGAGCGTCACGCTGCTTTGGGCATAGGCGGCGACAGGTGACAGTGCGATTGTAGTGAGCGCGAGAAGTCTTTTTTTCATGGTTGTGGGCTTGTACAAGCCGTGGTCGAGGCTAAAGCATCGGAAACATCGAACGAGTTAGTGCGGGAAGTAGTCGGGCAGTCGATAGCCCCGGTAGGTCGGGTTGCGCAAGATCGCCGTGCGGAATTCGTCTGAACGATAGGCCGCGACGATATCGGCGGTCTCCTGTGAGTTGCGGTTCGCCGATTTGACGACCACTTGATTCACGTAAGGCGAGCGCATTTGTTCGAGCGCCAGTGCTTCGGTCAAGCGGTGCCCGCTGGAAATGGCGAAGTTGCCCTGGATGGCCGCGAAATCGACGTCCTCGAGTGCACGCGGCGCCTGTGCGGTTTCGAGCGGAACGATGCGGATGCCAGCGGGATTGGCAACCACGTCACGCTCGGAGACATCGACGGGATTGGGATTCTCGCGAATGCGGATCCAGCCGATCGCCTGGAGAATCTTGAGCGCACGTTCGAGGTTGACCGGGTCGTTAGGCACGGCGACCGTTGCGCCCGGCTTCACCTCGGAGAGCGAACGATGGCGGGTGGAGTAGAGGCCCATGGGTGGCGTCGGCACTTGTACGACGCCGACGAGGTCGGTGCCGTTGCGGTCGTTGTATGCCTTCAGATAGACGCTGTGCTGCATCACATCGGCGGCGATTTCGCCGTGCCACACGGCCTGGTTCGCTTCAAGCCCAGTGCTGAAGTTCACGTACTGGATGGTGTAACCCTTGCGCTTGAGTTGTGGCTCGACGCCTTCGCGAAATTCGTCGGCGTACGGTCCGGGCACAAAGCCGACTCGCAACACGTGCGCGGCATTGTCGGCGGCGTGGGCAGCCGGCGATTGCAGCGCAAACAGCACGATAGTGGAAAATAACGTTTGGATAACTAATCGATATCTCATGATGAGTGACTTCGTGGTTTGGAAAGGCCGATTATGGTTTGACCCTTCGTGGGCGGCCAATATTTAATCGAGATTTACATATCGGCTGCCCGCATGGATTACGAAGCAACGCTGTTATCTCTAGCGGGAATTAGAAGCGCAGGATTTGATGGTTTTCTGGCTGTCGCGCGGCTTATAACATCGGCTTCTTTTCTATCTACCGTCGAGGCAGCCACGCATGAACGCACGCCGCAATTTCATTCGAATCTCAGCCGCAGCCGCTGCGCTGGCCGCCTTACCGGTGCTCAGCGTGCCTCCCGCGCGTGCGGCCAGCGCATCGCGCACGCTGCGCATAGGCAATCAGAAAGGTTATCTAAGTCTGCTGAAAGGGCGCGGAACGCTGGAGAAGCGGCTGGCGCCCCTCGGTGTCACGGTAACGTGGACAGAGTTCGATGCAGGCCCGGTGCAACTCGAAGCCCTTAACGTGGGCTCGATCGACTTTGGCGACGTGGGCGAGGCGCCCCCCATCTTTGCGCAGGCGGCTGGTGCGCCGCTCGCCTATGTCGCGGCCACGGTGCCGCGGCCGCAATCGGAAGCAGTGCTCGTGCCTCACGCTTCGGCCATTCGCAGCGTCGCGGATCTCAAGGGCAAGACAATCGCGCTCAATCGCGGCAGCAACGTTCACTATTTTCTCGTGAAGCTGCTGCAAGCGCACAATATCCAGTATGGCGATGTGAAAGTCGTGTTCCTCGCGCCCGCTGACGCGCGCGCGGCGTTCGAGCGCGGCTCTATCGATGCGTGGGTGATCTGGGATCCGTTTCTCGCCGCCGCCCAAAAAACACTCGACGCCCGCATACTTGCCGATGCGAGCGGCGTGGTCGGCAACCGCGCCTACTATTTTTCGTCGCTCAGCTACGCGCGGCAAAACCCGGACGTCATCAAGATTCTCATCGACGAATTGACCCAGATCGATCAGTGGGGGCAGGCTAACCGGCCCGCGCTCGCCGCTCAGCTCGCGCAGTTGTGGGGCTTGCCGAACGAGGTGGTGAGCGAAGCGATCGGGCGCGTGCAGTTCGGCACGGGACCGATCACGAAAGCCATCCTCGCCGAGCAGCAGCAGATCGCCAATACTTTCTTCGACCTCAAGCTGATTCCGAAGCGCGTGAACGTGCTCGAAGCGGCAGCGCCGGGAATCGTTTAACGCGGCGCGTTTTCATCAGCCCCGGACGCGACCCGCGCGCCGGGGCTTTCTCACACCTCACAAGCCCAGCACACGGCGCGCCGCCATGCCGCGCAGCAAGCTGTTGGATGGCGCGTGAATGCGCGCGCACTGCACATTGCGGTGATGCCGCTCGAGGGGATTGTGCCGCGCGATCCCATGATTGCCCGCTAGTTCGAGCGCGATATCGACAGCTTGAATCGCATTGTCCACCACGTTGTGCTTGACGACGGCAGACAGCTCGGTGGGCGCGGTGCCTGCATCGATCGCATCGGCATGGGTGCGCAGCAGCCAGTCATTGCTCGCCAGCAGCATCTCAATGCGCCCCACGCTTTCCTGCACGATGGGAACAGTGGCCAACGCGGCACCCCCTAGCGCTGCGGGCTTGCGCTCGCTGAGGAAGCCGAGCAGCCAGTCGCGCGCCGCACGCGCCGCGCCGTCGTAGACCGTACCGACCAGACTGAAGTACCACGCCGTAGCGTGCGGATCGCGCTGCACGCCGAGATGGGCCGGCCTCAACCCGACAACATCGTCGACGGAAATTGCCACGTCCGTGAACACCACGTCGTGGCTCGCGCTCGCCCGCATGCCGAGTGGGTCCCAGGTCTCCACGATGCGCACGCCGGCCGCCTCACGGGGCACGAGAAAATGGCCGAGACGCGGTTCCGGCTCGTCGGTGCGCGCTAGCACGTTGATCCACGCAAGCAAGGGTGCGCCCGTCACATAGAGTTTGTGTCCCGTGATGCGCCACGAGGCGCCTTCGCGGCGCGCGAGCGTTTCCGGCAGGCCGCCATGCGAGGGCGAACCGAGCCCCGGCTCGACCTGGGCCGCGTTGACGAGCGCGCGGCCTTCCACGCTCGCCCGCGTGAGGCGCTGAGCGAGCGCTGCGGGCCAGTTGCCCGTGTTCTCGCGCGCGTCGTGCACGATCATGGCGTGCTGGCTGTAGTGCATCGAGAGAATGAGCGCGACCGACGGATCCCCATAGGCGATCTCGGCGACGATCGCGCGCGCCACCGCGAGCCCCGCACCGAAGCCACCGTCGCTGCGCGCGATATTCGCGCGCAGCAGGCCCGCTTCACGCAGCGCGCGGAATTGCTCGAGCGGCGCAGTGGCATTGCGGTCATGCTCGTCGGCCAGGGCGGCAAACGCGCGGCCGAGCAGTGCCGCGCGCTCGATCAGCGCGGCGGCGTGGTCCTCGTCGCGCGCGAGCGCGGCGTCAGGAGTAAATGCGTTCACGGTGCACTCCCTGGGCAATTAGCGTTCGCCGCCCGGCGCACGCGGGTCTTGCGTGGCGCCATGGCGCACGAGGCGTCCGAAGAACGGGTGGCCGGGGTCGTTGAATCCCGGTGTCGAAGGGTGGCCGCTCGCTACGAGCGAATCCACAAATGCTTCGTCATCCTCATCGAGCCGATACTGTAGCGCGGGCAGATAATCGCGCCATTGCGCTTCGGTGCGCGGCCCTGCGATCGCCGAAGTGATATAGCGGCTGTTGAGCACCCACGCCAGCGCGAATTGCGCGGCGCTAAGGTTGCGCTCCTTTGCATGCGCTTCTACGCGTCGCGCAAGTTCGATCGTTTCCGCGCGCCATTCGGTCTCGCTCAGGCGGCGGTCTTGCCGTCCCGCGCGCGTGTCGGCGCCGGGCTGGGCACCGGGCTCGTACTTGCCGGTCAGCACGCCACGCGCGAGCGGGCTGTAGGAGATCACGCCAAGTCCATAGTGCCACGCGGCGCTCAACTGCTCCGCCTCGACCTGGCGATTGGCAAGGTTATAGAGCGGCTGGCTCGCAACGGGCCGCGACACGCCCAGCAGATCGGCCACGCGGCTGAACTCGGCAATCCGCCAGGCGCGATGATTCGACAGCCCGTAGTGTCTCAGCTTGCCGGCCGCGATCAGATCGCCCAGTGCACGCACGGTTTCCTCGACCGGTGTGTGGTGGTCCTCGCGATGCAGATACACGAGGTCCAGATAGTCGGTATTGAGCCGCGCGAGGCTCGCTTCGACCGCGCGGATCACGTGCTTGCGCGACGCGCCGGCTGCATTGATATCGCGGCTGCCGCTTGCGGAATCGGACGGGTTGCCGACTGGGTTGCCAAACTTCGTGGCGAGCACCCATCGGTCGCGTTGCCGCGCGATATGCCGGCCCACCACGCGCTCCGATTCGCCCTGGTGGTAGACGTCGGCCGTATCGATCGAATTCACGCCTTGCTCCTGCGCGGCGCCGATGATGCGTTCGGCCGTGGCGTCGTCGGTTTGTCCGCCGAACATCATCGTGCCGAGCGTCAGCGTGGAGATTTTCAGGCCGCTATGGCCCAGTTGCCGGTAGTCCATGTAGTTTCCTTGAGTCATTCAAATAGTGCGACGTGAGCGCGCTCATCGCGACAGCCAGACATCGGCGAAACTCGCTGCCGTGCCGTCGGGTGAAATGGAGTGGTCGTGCACGCGCTTCGAGGCGAGCGTCACCCATTGCGGCGAAACGAGATTCAGGTCCGGCAGATCGTGCTCCAGAATGCGCTGGATCTGCGCGAACTGCTGCTTGCGCTTCGTTTCATCGCTTTCTCGCGCAGCTTGCGCAAACAGGCCGTCGATTTGCGGATTGCTGTAGTGCGAGCCGTTGGTGAAGGGCACGCCGCGGCGGAAGTTGTCGGTCGTATACAAACGCGCCACGCCCACCACCGGATCGAACAGATTGCTCATGCCATTCACGGTGAAATCGAATTGCCGGTCGGTATAAACGCGCTTCAAATAGGCCGCCAGATCCTGATTGCGGATCGTCACGGCGATCCCCACTCGGGCGAGCGCCGACTTGATGTACTCGCCCGTGCGCGCGGGCAGGTCGCCGATGGGCAGCGGGTCGAGCGTAAGCGCGAAACGCGTGCCGTCCGCCTTGCGCGGATAACCGGCTTCGTCGAGCAGACGGTTCGCGCGCGCGATGTCGAACGGGTAGGGCGCGGGCGCCGCGTCATAGTAGGGGTTGGACGGCATCAGCGGGCTCGCGGTGGGCGTCGCGTAGCCGTAGTAAATGACCCTGCGGATGACTTCGCGATCGACCGCGGAGGCAATCGCCTGACGCACCTTCAACGTCTTGAGCACCGGATTGTCGAGATTGAACTCGATACGTGCCACGCCCGCCTGAAACTCATAGCCGCGTGTTTCGACGCCGAGCTTCGGATTGGCCTTGAGCCGGTCGAGGTCCGCGAGCGGCACAGGCGTATCGCCACCGAGATCGACCGAACCGTCTTCGAACGCCACCGCGCGCGCGGCGGGGTCGGCGATGATCTTCACGATGATGCGGTCCAGATACGGCTTGCCGGCGTTCCAATAGTCGTCATTGCGCGCATATTCGATGTAGCTGCCGCGCACCCACTTGACGAAGCGAAACGGTCCGGTGCCGATCGGCGCATTGTTCGCCGGATTGGAAAGCACGTCCTTGCCCTCGTAGAGGTGCTTTGGCAGGATCGGCGTTTCCGAAGCCGAGAACGCGCGTATCAGCCACGGCGTCGGTTCGCTGAGCGTCAGCACGACCGTATAGGGGTCCGGCGTGGCGATCGCGGTGAGGTTCGCGAATGTAGTGCGTGCTCGCGGATGCACCTGGCGCAATGTATCGATCGACCACGCGACGTCGGCCGAAGTGAACGGTGCACCGTCATGCCATTTCACGCCGCGCCGCAGATGAAACACATAGCGGCGGCCGCCATCCTCGATCTCCCATGAGGTGGCGAGCAGCGGCTTGGGCTTCAACTCGAAGTCGTAGTCGAGCAAACCTTCAATCACTTTCGGGCTGACCTTGAGGACATTCACGGCGGTTGTGGCGACATCTACGAGCGCCGTCGGCTCCGGCGTCACCACGAAATTGAGCGTGCCGCCGCGTGTTTGCGCGTGCGCGGCAACGTGAGCGGCCACGCTCGCCATGACGAGGAGCATCAGAACGACACGGCGTCGCGCCGTGAGCAGGAGGAGAGGAATCATCGGTTCGGCAAGCAGCGATTACGGTGAATGAGCGCTGGCAGGCAGCGCCGCTTTGGTTAGCCTGCGAGCGCGCCGGCACGTTCCGCGCGACGCGCCAGCGCAGCTTCGAGCGGCGCCGGATCGACCCATTGCGCGAAGTCGAAATCGGCCGCGATAAAGCCGTGCTCGAAGAGGAAGCGCCTGAAGTGCGCGAGGGCATCGAGCGCTCCGGCGTCGAGTCCGATCGCAAGTTGCCTGTGCAGACCTGCACCATACGCGCGCGTCACCCAGTGTTCGGCGCTGCGCACTTCGCGGGCAACATAGCGTGTCACTTCGCCGGGATGCGCACCGGCCCACGCGGCCACGTCGAGCGTGCGTGCCAGCACGCGTTCGACGAGGTCGGGGCGTTCGCGCAGGAGTTGCGCATCGACTGTGAGCGGGCGCGGCGTACCGTTGTTCGCGTGCGCACGCCGATCGGGATGCGCGCTGATGTCGACGAGCACGCGCGCGCCGAGCACGTTGGCGATGTCGAGACCGGTCGCGCCCTTGACGAACACCACGTCGGCCTCGCCGCGCAGCAGCGCCGCCGCCTCGCGAGAAAACTCGTGAGCGCGTTGCGCATCGAGCCATACTGCGAGCGGTGCGGATTCGTCCGGCTTTGCGTCGGCGAGGCCACGGGGCGCGTGCACCAGATCCACGAGTTCGACGTCGGCAGGCGCGACGTCGATCGCTTCGAGCAGCGTATGCAAACCGCGCAGCGCAGTAGCGCGATGGAAATCGACGACTCCAGCGGCGGTATTGATCGGTAATCCGAACCGACGTCCTGCGAGCGAAGCCCGCGTAGTCGTGAGGTGCGGATCGAGCGTGATGAGCGCCTGAAACTCATCGACCCAGCTCAAGCCGATGAGCCGTGTGTCGCTGCCTTGCGCCCGCGCCCATAGCGCCGGAATATTGCCGCCCTGACGAAACGACCACGGCTGCGTATGCGTGAAATGCGAGCGGCGGATGGCCGGGTCGTCGGCGTCCTGCAGTGCCTTCACTTCGATGCCGTCGGCAGCGAATTCCGCCTGAAGCAATCCTTGCTGCGCGGCAATGCCGAATGGCGTCGGGGCAGGGCAACGGGTGTACCAGAGAAGCGTCATGAAGATTCCTCGGTCGCGAACAGGCGCATCGCGCAGAAGCTCTGCGTGGGCGGCATGGAGCAAACGATTATCGGCAAGCGCTTGCGGCGTGGTCAAAGAACGAATCGTGAAATAGGTTCGCCTGCGGAGGTGATTTGCTTTGACCGCAATGCCGTGCTGCCCGATTGCACGGCCTGCAGGCCAACGCAGGCCAGCGAATAACAAAATGCGAATTCGGTGGTTAGTCGCGGGTAATGCGCTCCCTATACTTTTCCTTTGGCAAATGCCCTGTGGCCGCCCGGGAATCGAAACAATTCGCGGGCCTGACAAAAAAGGAAAACTCAATGTCCACTCTTCCCACTCAACTTCCGGTGCGCGCTCGCGCGGCCAGTTTGTCGTTGCAGGATGCGCTCGCCGACTTGCCATCGCTTGCAGATGAAATTGGCAAAGACGCGGCCGCGCGCGAAGGGCGCCGTGAATTGCCTTTCGAGGGCTTCGACGCGTTTCGGCACTCAGGGCTGGGACGCCTCAGGCTGCCGGTGGAATGGGGCGGCCTGGGCGGCTCTCTCGTGGACGAATTCGACGTGATCGCGACGCTGGCCGCGGCCGACAGCAATCTCGCGCACGCGCTGCGTATTCACTACGACCAGACCGAAGCGCTGCTGCTTTCGGCTCGCACGCCATTCAACGATTTGCAGATCCAGCGCGTGATCGACGGTGCCATTTTCGGGGGCGCTTCGACCGAGCTGGGGACGTCGCGTCCTGGCGAATACACCACGGCGCTCCGGCGCGACGGCGAGCATTACCGGCTCGACGGCCGCAAATACTATTCGACGGGCACGGCCTTTTCCGACTATGCGCGCCTGAGCGTGCTGAACGACGAAGGCCAGCCCGTGGTGGCGATCGTGCCGGTGCGGCGCGAGGGGCTCACGGTGCTCGACGACTGGGACGGCATGGGGCAGCGCATGACGGCGAGCGGCAGTCTCGTGTTCGAGAACCTGCTGGTGCGTGCGGACGAGATCACCGAACGCGGCTTGGCCACGCTCGCCGGCCGTCATGGCGGCGCGCTGCGGCAGCTCCACCTGGTGGCGGTGGCCGCGGGCATCGTTCGCAACGTGGTCGCGGATGCGAGGCGCTACGTGCTGGAACACGGGCGTCCCGTATTGCACAGCACCGCTCCCTCCGCGCGCGAGGATGCCTTCATTCAGCAGATCGTCGGCACGCTCACCGCGCACAGCCATGCGATCGACGCGCTGGTGCGCGAAAACGCCCGCACGCTCGATCGGTCGGCGCACGCGATCCGCGCGGGTGCGCCGGACGCAGATCAGCTCGTGCTGGAAGGCGCGTTGGCAACGGCGCGCACGCAACTCGTGGTGAGCAAGCTGGCGCTCGAAGCTGCGGAGCGCCTGTTCGAAGCCGGTGGAGCTTCGGCCACTTCGCGAGCGCACAATTTCGACCGGCACTGGCGCAACCTGCGCACGATCTTCAGTCACAACCCGCTACTGCACAAAGCGCGCGTCGTAGGCGACTACGCCTTGAACGGCGTGACGACGCACCTCACCGAAGGCCGCGTATTTTGAAACCCACGATTGAGGGAGTGTCCGAAAGATGAGCCGAACTTCGTCGCGCCGCCTGCATTTGAACGTCAATATCCTGCATTCGGGTTTCGTGCCATCAGCGTGGCGTCTAGCCGATGCCGATCCCCGCGCATTCGTGGACGTGGCGCACTACGTACGCGTCGCGCAACTCGCCGAACGCGCGAAGTTCGATGCGGTCTTTCTCGCCGACAACGCGGCCATCATCGACCAGATCGACTTCCGTCCGATCACGGCGCTCGAGCCCACGGTGCTGCTCGCCAGCATTGCGGCGGCGACCACGCATATCGGGGTGATCGGCACGGCTTCCACGAGCTACAACGAGCCGTACAACATCGCGCGCCGCTTCGCGACGCTCGATCATGTCAGCCGTGGCCGTGCGGGCTGGAACGTCGTGACGACGGCCGATTTGCCGTCGGCGCGCAATTTCGGCCACGACACGGTGCCCGATCACGCACAGCGCTATGCGCGGGCCGCGGAGTTCACGGAACTCGTGAAGGCGCTCTGGGATAGCTGGGACGACGACGCCTTCATCGGCGACAAGGCGAGCGGCCGTTTCATCGACGTGACGAAGGTGCGGCCCGTTGCGCACGAAGGGCGTTTTTTCAGGGTGCAGGGGCCGCTGAATCTTCCGCGTACACCACAAGGTCATCCTGTGCTCGTGCAGGCCGGTGGGTCGGGGGATGGCCGCGATCTCGCGGCGCGTCACGCCGAGGCCGTGTTCTCCGCTTCGCAATCGTTCGAGGAATCGGTGGCGTACCGGCGCGACCTCAATGCGCGTGCTTCGGCATACGGGCGCCCGCAGGGCGTGCAGGTGCTCGCGGGCCTCACGACCATTATCGGCGCAACCGAGGCCGAGGCGCTGCGGCGCCGCGACGAACTCGTTGAGCAGATTCCCTGGCGCTACAGCCTCACGCGTCTGGCCGGCACACTGGGCCTTTCGCCCGATCAGCTCGACCTCGACGCACGCCTGCCGGAGAACCTCGCGCTACCCAACGGCGGCAACGGCAATCACACGTTCTTTCATGCCACGATCGCCGAGGCGCGGCGAGGCGGCCACACGGTACGCGAGTTGATCCGCGCGCTCGCGGGCGGTGGCGGTCATCGCGTGATCGTCGGCACACCTGAGCAGATCGCCGACGATATCGAACACTGGTTCAAGGGCGAGGCCGCCGACGGCTTCAACCTCATGCCGGACGCGCTGCCGGACGGGCTCGAGGCGTTCGTTGACGGCGTGGTGCCGATCCTGCAACGGCGAGGGCTCTTTCGAACCGAATACGAAGGCAATACGTTGCGCTCGCATCTCGGGCTCGAGCGGCCCGCCGTGGGTGAGGTGGCGGTCGGCGTGGAGCTTCAGCGCGCCTGATGTGGGGCTTACGCGGCGCGCTTCAGGCGCCGCGACTTAACCATTCAGCGGCGCAAGCCAGCTTCGTGGAGCAAAGGCAACACGCGTTCGCCGAAAAAGTCGAGGTCGGGCTGAAAATCGTAGAAGCTTAGTTGCACGCCGTCGACGCCTGCCGCGTGCAGCTTGATGATCTTGTCGGCCACCTCTTCAGGCGAGCCCACGATCGCGATGTTGCCGCCCACCGCGCGTGAGGCGGCCTTCGCGCGATCTTCGAAACCGCCGCGCCACGCATGCGCGTCACTGTCGAAGCGGTGAAAGCTTCCCTCGTCGGCGTGCGCGACGATGGCATCGTGATAAGCGCGTGCCTCGGCGGAAGTCTCGCGGCAGATCACCATCGGATTGATCAGCGTACGTATCTGACGCCCATACCCGCGCGCCGCGGCCTTCACGCGCGCGGTGTGCGCGGGCAGCGCTTCCAGCGCGCGATCGATCTGCGGTCCCGCCGGGCTCGTGATGAACACTACATCGGAGTAACGAGCGGCGAAGTCGATCCCCGCGTCGGAGCCCGTCGCGTTGATGAGCAGCGGGCGTCCATAGCGCGGCTTGGGCGTAACGTACGCGCCTTGCAAGCGCCAGCCCGAAATTTCGGGCTCGAAACTGAAGTTGTCCGGTTGCGCCCACAACTGCTGCACGGCGTCGAGAAATTCGGCGGCCATCTCATAGCGCCGGTCGTGCTCGATGCGGTTCCAGCCAAACATTTCATGTTCGACGGCGCGGTGCCCCGTAACCACGTTGATGCCCCAGCGTCCGCGCGAGATGTGGTCCAGCGTGGCCGTGAACTTCGCGAAGTGCAGCGGATGCCACGGCCCATAGAGCACATGGGTCGTGGCGGCCAGGATGATGCGCTCGGTGCGAGCGGTTAGCGCCGCGAGCGTCATGAACGAGTCGAGTGCATGGCCGTCGAACACGCCGCCATAGCCGCCTTTTGGCAGCCATTGCGACAGGGCGAATACGAGATCGAATCCGAGCGCTTCGCACTTCTGCACGAGCGCGGCGTTGTAGTCGAACGACCAGTCCGTGCCGCGCGGCAGCGTCGATGCGCTCCATCCGCCAGCCTGAATCGGCAGGAACAGTCCCAGCATGAGCGGCTGCGCGAATGCACGCGCCACAGGGCTATCGGAGAAGGCGGCGGGGGAGGCTACGGGCACGAAGGGCGTCGACGCCACGGAAGACGTGCGCGGCTCGGCCACGGGAATTTCACTCAAGACAGACACCTTGGAGGTTCGTTGCGGCGCCGGGCGCCTTGCGGGTCGATCGGTCGATCTATTGATTAAACACGCGCCGCTCGCGAATAACAAAGAAGCTTTTCTGCTTTCCAATTGAGTTACCGCGCTGCTGCTTCGGCGCACCGGCTCATATGGATAGCAGCATCGCTTGGTTAGCGTGCGAGGAAGCCGTTGTTACGATTGCAGCACTGTCGCCACGGCGCGAATTTCCCAGCTCTCGCAGATCGCAACGTCTAGCCTCTCGTAGCCTCACTGATATCGGAACGCATCAGCATGTCACGTTTGACCCGTCGAGAATTTCTTATCGCGAGCGGTGCGGCCGCCGCAGCGGGGTTGCCCGCGCTCGCCCGCGCCGAGGGTGCGATTACACGCAAACGCGGTGGCACGTTGAACGTGCTGATCAATCCCGAGCCGCCCGTGCTGGTGTCGATCTTTCAGACCACGGGACCGGCGCTCGCAGCAAGTTCTAAGGTACTGGAAGGACTCCTTGCTTATGATTTCGACCTGCGCCCACAACCGCAACTCGCGACCGCCTGGACGGTAAGCCCCGATGGTCTGCGCTACACGTTCAAGCTGCGGCAGAACGTGCGCTGGCACGATGGCCAGCCGTTCACTTCCGCGGACGTGGCGTTTTCGGTGGATTTGCTCAAAGCGATTCACCCGCGCGGACGCAGTACCTTTGCGAACGTCACGAACGTGCAGACGCCCGACGCCAGCACGGCCATCATCGAATTGTCGAAGCCTGCGCCATTTCTGCTCAAGGCGCTCTCGGCGGGCGAGTCGCCGATCGTGCCGAAGCATCTGTACGCCACGGGTGACCCGCTCACGAACCCGCACAACAACGCGCCCATTGGCACCGGGCCGTTTCGCTTCAAGTCGTGGACGCGCGGCGCGAGCATTGTCTACGAGCGCAATCCCGACTACTGGGACGCGGGCAAGCCGTATATCGATGCGCTCGTCTACAAGGTCATTCCCGATCCGGCCGCGCGCTCGGCGGCGTTCGAAACCGGCGCGCTCGATCTGGGCGGCGAGAACCCCGTGCCGCTGACCGACTTGCCGCGCCTCACGCAATTGCCGCAGCTCGTGACCGAAACACGCGGCTACCGCTTTCTCGAGCCTTTGGCGGAGATCGATTTCAATCTCGATCATCCGGTGCTGAAGGACCCGCGCGTGCGCCAGGCCGTCGCGCACGCCATCAATGCGCAGGTCGTGCAAAAGACGGTGGCCTACGGTTATGCGGATGTCTCGCCCACGCCCATCACGCCCGCTTCGCCGTATCACGACGCGCAGCTCACGCCCTACGCGTTCGACCCGCATGCGGCCGAGGCGCTGCTCGATGCGGCAGGCAAGCCGCGCGGCACGGATGGCATACGTTTCAAGCTGACGCATGATTACCTGCCGTATGGCGACATGTACCAGCGCCAGGCCGGCTACGTGAAATCGGCGCTCGCGCGCGTGGGTATCGACGTCACGGTGCGCTCGCAGGATCTGCCGTCATTCCTCAAACGTGTCTACGCCGACCGCCAGTTCGACTTCACGAGCATCGGCGTCAACACGCTGTTCGATCCGGCCGTGGGCGTGCAGCGCCTTTACTGGTCGAAGAATATCCGCCCCGGCGTGCCGTTCTCGAATGCGCCGCATTACAGCAGCGCGGAAGCGGACCGTCTGCTCGAAGCGGCTTCGGTCGAAATCGACGAAAGCCGCCGCGTGAGCCTCTACAAACAGTTTCAGCAGACCGTTTACCGCGATCTGCCGATCCTCAACCTCGTCGCGCCGCGCATGGTCACGCTCGCCAACCGGCGCGTGCACGATCACACGGTGAGCGCGCAAGGTCTGGAAGGCAACTTCGCCGATGTCTGGCTGAGCGCCTGACCGCGCGCCTGACGCGCATCGCACCCTCGACGGAGCCCAACGATGAGCCGAAGCGCCCGCTGGCAAACGATCCTGCGCCGCACAGCCTGGCAGGCGCTGCCCACGGTATTGGGCATCGTGATCCTCAACTTCTTCCTGCTCAAGCTGATGCCGGGCGACGCCGCCGACGTGATCGCCGGCGAAGCCGGCTCCGCGACGACCGAAACGATGACGATGCTGCGCGCGAAGTTCGGGCTCGACCAGCCCTTGCTCGTGCAGCTCGGGACGTATCTGAAGCATCTCGCGCATTTCAGCCTTGGCTATTCGCCTCGGTACGACATGCCCGTGATGCAGCTGATTCTCTCGCGCTTGCCCAATACCTTGCTGCTGATGGGCGTGGCGCTTTCGCTCGCACTCGTCGCCGGCGTGGTGCTCGGCGCCGTGATGGCGCATTGGGCCGGCAAGTGGCCCGATCGCGTGCTGTCGGTGTTCGCGCTGCTGTTCTATTCGACGCCTGGGTTCTGGATCGGCCTGCTCGCCATCATCCTGTTCGCGGTTCGGCTCGGGTGGCTGCCGAGCGGCGGCAACGTCACGATCGGTGCGGACCTGCACGGCTTCGCCTACGTCGCCGATGTCGCGAGGCACGTGTTGCTGCCCGCGGCGACGCTTGCCACCTTCTTCGTCGCGATTTACGCACGCATTACGCGTGCCGCGATGATCGAAGTGCAGCGGCAGGATTTCGTGCGCACGGCGCAGGCCAAAGGTCTGCATCCGTGGCGCGTGACGTTGCGGCACGTGCTGCGTAACGCGCTGATGCCGCTCACCACGCTCGTGGGGCTGCATTTCGGCACGCTGCTTGGCGGCGCGGCGGTGACGGAGACGGTGTTCAGTTGGCCCGGCCTGGGCCGCCTTGCACTCGACGCGGTGCTGGCGCGTGACTTCAGCGTGCTGCTGGGCGTGCTGCTGCTGTCGTCGCTGCTCGTCATCGTCGCGAACGTCGTGGTCGATCTGCTGCAGGCGTGGCTCGATCCGCGCATAGGCTAAAGGAGGAACCGCAATGAGTTTCGAATCGCCGGATCTGCCGGTTGACGCACGACGCGCAGACGCGAGCCAGGGCTCGCCATGGCGAGCCAGGGCTCGCCATGGCGGCGTCAGTTGGCGTTCGCGCTGCTTGGCCGCCGCGGCGCCGCGCACGACAGCGCGCCCGCGCGCCACGCCGCGCACACTTTCTGGCGCGCGTTGCTGCGCAACCCTTCGGCATGCGCCGGCCTTGCACTGCTCGCAGCATTCGTCGTGCTCGCCGCGCTCGCGCCGCGCCTCTACCCTGGCGACCCGCTCGACATGGTGGGCGGGCCGTTCGAATGGCCGGGCAGCGACCCGCAATTCTGGCTGGGCACCGATTCGCTCGGGCGCGACGTAGCGGCCGGCATCGCGCATGGCGCACGCGTCTCGCTGCTGATCGGCGCGGCCTCGGCAAGCATCGGACTGGTGATCGGCACGCTCGTGGGCGCCATCGGCGGCTATTTCGGAGGCCTGATCGACGACGCACTCGTGCGTCTCACCGAGCTGTTCCAGACCGTGCCGTCGTTTCTGCTGGTAATCGTGCTCGTAGCGATCGGGCGGCCCAATGTGGTGGTGATCGCGCTCGCCATCGGCATTGCCTCGTGGCCCACGGTCGCGCGGATCGTGCGCGCGGAATTCCGCACGTTGCGGCGTTCGGACTTCGTGCTCGCGGCGCGCAGCCAGGGGTTCAGCAACACGCGCATCATCTTCGGCGAAATCCTGCCCAACGCGCTGCCGCCCGTGATCGTCACGGCTTCGGTGATGGTGGCGAGCGCAATCCTGATCGAATCGTCGCTGTCGTTCCTCGGCATGGGCGACCCCAATGTGATGAGCTGGGGGGCGATGATCGGCGCCGGACGCGATTCGCTGCGCACCGCGTGGTATCTCACGGCGATTCCCGGCGCGGCCATCGTGCTCGCGGTGCTCGCCCTCAATCTGCTCGGCGACGGCCTGACCGAGGCGCTCAATCCGCGTCAGCGGCAACGACCGTAAAGGTGCCACGTGAGCCAACTGCTTGAAGTGCGCGATTTGCGCGTGAGTTTTGGGGCGCACGAAGCGGTGCGCGGGGTGAGCTTCGACATCGCGGCGGGCGAGACGCTCGCGCTGGTGGGCGAGTCGGGCAGCGGCAAATCCGCCACGGCGCTTTCGCTCATGCAGCTCGTTCCCGATCCCGGGCGCGTCACGGGTAGCGTGCGCTTCGAAGGGCGCGAGCTGCTGGGCTTGCCGCCCAGGGCAGTGCGCGAGCTGCGCGGGCAGCAGATCTCGATGATCTTCCAGGAGCCGATGACCTCGCTGAATCCCGTGCTCAGCGTGGGCGCGCAGATCGTGGAGACACTGCGCCAGCACGAAGCGCTTTCGCGCCGGGCCGCTCGCTCGCGCGCCGTCGAACTGCTCGATCTCGTGCGCATTCCCGAGCCGCAGCGCCGTTTCGACGACTACCCGCACGAGCTGTCGGGCGGCCAGCGGCAGCGTGTGATGATCGCGATGGCGGTGGCGTGCCGCCCGCGTCTGCTGATCGCCGACGAACCCACCACCGCGCTCGACGTGACGATCCAGGCGCGCATTCTCGAACTGCTCGACGCGCTGCGCCGCGAGCTGTCGATGTCGCTCCTGTTGATCACGCACGACCTGGGCGTCGTGGCCGATCATGCGGACCGCGTGGCGGTGATGCTGGCCGGGCGCAAGGTCGAAGAAGCGCCTACGGCGGATCTCTTTGCGCGTCCGCGCCATGCCTATACGCGAGGACTCCTGGGCGCTTCGCTCAATCTCGCCGATGAGCTGCACTACCGCTCGTGGACCTTGCCGGAAATCCGCCACACGGCATCGGCCGATCGCGTGGATCGCGCCGACGAGGAGGCGGGTTTCGTGGTGGTGCCGCGCAAGGTGCCCGAGCGTACGGCATCGAGCCTTCAGTCGACAGACGCCGCGCCGCTGCTCGCCGTGCGCGACCTGCGCGTGGCGTACCCGCAGCGCCATGGCGCGCCGGCGCTTCACGCCGTCGACGGCGTCTCGTTCGATATTGGCCGGGGCGAGTCGGTCGGGCTCGTGGGCGAATCGGGCTGCGGCAAGTCCACGCTTTCGCGTGCGATCATGCGCCTCGTGCCGGTTGCGGGCGGATCGATCGCGCTTGACGGCACTGAACTCGTCCCGCTAGGCGAAAGGGCGTTGCGACCATTGCGGCGCAAGGTGCAGATGGTCTTTCAGGATCCCTATGCGTCGCTGAACCCGCGCCGCACGGTAGGCGACATTCTCGAGACCGTGCTGGCTGTGAACGGGGTTGGCGACCCGGCGGCGCGCCGTGCGCGTGTGCGCTCGGCGCTCGAACGCGTGGGCCTTCCCGCCGCGGCGCTCGCGCGTTTTCCGCATGAGTTCTCGGGCGGACAGCGTCAGCGCATTGGCATTGCGCGCGCGCTCGTGCTCGAACCCGCATTGCTGATCTGCGATGAGCCGGTATCGGCGCTGGACGTCTCGATCCGGGCGCAAATCCTCAATCTGCTCGTCGAACTCAAGCGCGAGCTGGGGCTTTCCATGCTCTTCATTTCGCACGATCTTTCGGTCGTGCGCTACATCGCCGACCGTGTGCACGTGATGCAACAGGGCGAGATCGTCGAGAGCGGCGACCATCAGGACATCTGGCGCGCACCGTGCCACCCGTATACGCGTGCGTTGCTTGCCGCGATTCCAGGACGCGAGCTGGAGGCCGAAGCGGCCTGAAGAGCGCGGGGAATGGGGTCGCTGCAATGGTGCAGCAGTCAGCAAGAAACCTGTTCAAGTGCTTCAATGTGCCTTGCGCCGCGTGTGCCGGTTGGCACAGGCGGTTCACGATGGCGTGCTCCGATCCACTTCCCATTCTGGCCCCTATGACGAACCCCAGCGCAATCAAGGCCCTCGTATTCGACGTCTTCGGCACCGTAGTGGACTGGCGAAGCGGTGTCGCGAGGGAGGCTGCCGCTTTTCTACAGCGCCACGCGCCGAACCTCGACGCTTTCGAGTTCGCCGACGCCTGGCGCCGCGAGTATTCGCCTTCCATGGAGGAAATCCGCAGCGGCCGCCGGCCCTACGTGCGCCTCGACGTTCTGCATCGCGAGAACCTCGTGAAGGTGCTGGCGCACAGCGGTATTGCCGGAGCGACGGACGCCGAGATCGACGAACTCAACCTGGCCTGGCATCGCCTCGATCCATGGCCCGATTCGGTCGAGGCGCTGAATCGCCTGAAACGTCGCTTCATCATCGCCCCTTTGTCGAACGGCAACATCCGGCTCATGGTGGATATCGCGAGACGCGCCGGCCTGCCATGGGACGCCATTCTCGGCGCCGAAGTGGTGCGCGCTTACAAGCCTTCGCCACAGGTGTACACCGAGACGGCGGACATACTGGGTCTCGCGCCCGCCGAACTGTGTCTCGTTGCGGCGCATAACGGCGACCTGGCCGCGGCGCGCCGGCTCGGGCTTTCGACCGCTTTCGTCGTGCGGCCGACCGAGCACGGTCCCGCTCAGAAGACTGACCTGAAAGCGGAACAAGCCTGGGATTTCGTGGTGGACGACTTAAACGCGCTTGCGAGTCAGCTTGATGCCTCGATAGATTGAGCTTTTAATGGTAATTGCCATGGAGGGCGTCTCTCGAGATCAGGGGCCATATGCGCTGCACAAATTGTGGCTTCGAATGCCGCGAGAGCGCGCGATTTTGCGAGCAGTGCGGCACCATCGTCGCCCATACACAGTCGCCACGGCCCCCTGCCGATTACACGCCTTCACATCTCGCCGAGCAGATCCACGCCGCGCAGGCGGCCCTCGAAGCCCGTGGCAAGGCCGTCAGCGAACGTAAGACCATTACCGCGCTGTTTGCGGACATGGCCGGTTCTACGGCGCTCATATACGGCCTCGATCCGGAAGAGGCGCATCGGCTGATCGCTCCCGTCCTCGAGTTGATGATGGAGGCCGTTCACCATTACGAGGGCTTTGTAGCGAAACTGCTCGGCGACGGCATTCTGGCCTTGTTCGGCGCGCCGATCGCGCACGAGGATCATCCGCAGCGTGCACTCTACGCGGCGCTCAGAATGCAACAGGCGATGCGCCGTCATAGCGACCGCATTCGCCTCGAGCGCGGTATTCCCTTGCAAATCCGGGTGGGGGTCCACACCGGCGAGGTCCTCATGCGGTCCATCCACATGAACGACCTGCAGGCGGACTATGATCCGGTCGGCAACACGATCCACATCGCCTCGCGCATGGAGGCGATTGCGACTCCGGCATCGATACTGGTGAGCCAGTCCACCTACCGGCTGACCGAGGGCTATTTCGAGTTCAAGGCCTTGGGGCAGACACAGGTCAAAGGCGTCGCCGAGCCGCTTGCCGTCTACGAGGTGCAGGGCCCGGGCGTGCTACGCACGCGTCTTCAGGTGGCCGAGCGTCGCGGGTTGGCCCGGTTCGTCGGACGCGCGCCGGAACTCGAATCGTTGCGCAGGGCGCGCGACGCGACGCGAGCGGGGCATTGCCGCATCGTCGGCGTGGTTGGCGAGGCGGGGGTGGGGAAATCGAGACTCTTTCACGAGTTCAAACGCTCGGCGCTAACAGGCTGCCTCGTGGTGGAGACGTTCTCCGTCTCGCACGGCAAGTCGTTCGCGTATTTGCCGCTCATCGAATTGCTGAAGAACTACTTTCAGATCACCTCGGAAGACGACGAACGGCGATGCCGCGAAAAGGTGACGGGCAGGGTGCTGTCCCTCGAGCGCAATCTCGAGGACGGTGTGCCGTACCTGCTCCATCTGCTTGCGATCGGCGAACCGGCTCCGGCTCTCGCGCAAATGGATTCGCAAATCCGGCGCGACCGCACGTTCGAAGCAATCACGCGACTCTTCGTGCGCGAAAGCGCGAACGAACCCGTCGTTCTGGTGTTCGAGGACTTGCAGTGGCTAGACGGCGAGACGCAGGACTTCCTTGCTTACTTCGTTGAGCGCGTGTCGAGTGCGCATCTTCTGTTGCTGCTGAACTATCGCCCGGAGTATCAGCATGACTGGGGCGATCGCACCGGGTATGCGCAACTGCAACTGGACCCGCTGGATCGTGCCGATGCGCAGGGGCTCATCAGTGCGCTCGTGGGCGACGACCGGACGCTCGCAGGCGTCAAGCAGCATGTGCTCGACAAAACGGAAGGCAATCCGTTTTTTATTGAAGAAGTGGTGCAAACCCTGGCCGAGGAACACGTGCTCGTGGGGGAGCCTGGCCACTACCGGATGGAAACGGCGCCGGCCGCGCTACACATCCCGACCACGGTGCAGGGCGTGCTCGCGTCGCGTATCGATCGGCTGCTCGCCGCGGACAAGGATCTGTTGCAGATGCTCGCGGTAATCGGGAAGACGTTCCCGGCCAATCTTGTCCAGTCTGTCGTCGACCTGTCCGACGACGAACTGCACGCGAGCTTGTCACGTCTGGAAGCGGGGGAGTTCATTTACGAGCAGCCCGCATTCCCTGCGGTGGAATATGGCTTCAAGCATGCGTTGACGCAGGAAGTGGCGGGCAGTTCGATGCCTGCCGAGCGTCGCCGGCTGCTGCACGAGCGCATCGGTCAGGCGATCGAGGCGCTGTTCCATGGACGTATCAAGGACTACTGGAACGAACTCGCGCATCACTACAGCCTCAGCGGCAACGTACCGAAAGCGGTCGAGTATTTGCATCGCGCCGGTCAACAGGCGTGGCAGCGCTCGGCAAACGCCGAGGCACTTCGCCAGCTTGGCCTCGCGCTGGATCTCCTCGCAGGCTTGCCTGATACACCCGAACGCGCCGATCGGGAACTCGCGTTGCGGCTAGCCATCGGGCCGGTCTTGATGGCGACGAGAGGATGGGCCTCGCGCGACGTGGAGGCGACGTATTCGCGCGCGTTGGAACTGTGCAGGCTGGCTGGGCAATCGCCGCATCTGTTCCGCGCTCAATCCGGGCTGCGGATGTTCTATCAGTTGAGCGCCGAATATGAAACGGCCAGGGAAATCGCAGAGCGCCTGCTCGAACTGGCAGAGCGCGCGGAGAATCCCACGCAAGTCATGGAAGCGCAATATCTGCTCGGCATGAGCTTGTTCAGGCTCGGTGAGCTTCCCTCCGCGCATGCCTACCTTGCCGGCTTGGGGAAATCTTCGTTGCTGCAGGACGGTGGGTCGCTCGATGAGGAAGTCTTCGCGCACGGGCGGGATCCGCGAAGCGTAGGCGAAGGCAGCCTGGCTCTCGTCCTTTGGCATATGGGCTACCCCGATGGAGCGTTGAGGCACGCGGAACGAGCGCTCAGTCGCGCGCGCTCGTTACACGATCTGGTCAGCCTCGGGCAAACGCTCATTTTCAAGGCCGAGCTTCATCAATTGCGTCGCGAGGCCGCGCAAACTCATGCCTGCGCCGAGGCCGCCATCGCCCTTGCAACGGAGCAAGGCTTTCCCATGATTCTCGCGTGGGCGACCATGCTACATGGCTGGGCGCTAGCGGAGGCAGGAAAAAAAGAAGAGGGTATTGCGCAAGTGCGCCAGGGCCTCGCCGACTATGAAGCGACAGGCGCGCGCCTCGGCCGCTCGTACTTTCTGGCGTTGTTGTGCGAAACCTATGCTCGGGCGGGTTTGCGCGACGCCGCACAACATGCGCTGTCCGAAGCAATCTCGGCTTGCGAAACGTCGGACGAACGGTATCACGAGGCCGAGTTGTACCGCCTCAAAGGCGAGTTGTCGCTGCTTCCAGCGGGCCTTTCCACCGTGCCGGCCGCGCAGCGCGATGTGGCGCAAGCGAGCTTCAATGAAGCCATGGAAACGGCTCGCCGACGCGGTGCCAGATCGCTCGAACTCCGTGCGGCGTCGAGCCTTGCTGCGCTTCTTGGGGAAGAGGGACGCACGCATGCAGCCCGGCAGATACTCGCTCCGGTTTATGACGCATTCACGGAAGGTTTCGGCACGGCAGACCTGCGGGAAGCCCGGCAATTGCTCGACACGCTCGCCTCGAGCATGAATCGATAATCGCTTGTGCTGATGCAATAGCGCGGCGTACCGCGAAAGCAAACGGGCAGGCACACACCGAAGCGTCTGCCTGCCCGTGCTCAGAACGCCGCTGGTGCGGCGCTGGTGCGGCGCTCACGTTGCGAGCGATCGTCGCATTAGAAGCGATGGCGGATACCCACGGTCGCCACAGCTTGCGAGTTCGAATCCGACGCGGAAACGCCCATGATGTCCGCATGAATCTTGCCCTCGCCATCCACGACACGCTGATACGCGGCTTCGGCGTACAGGTCGGTACGCTTCGAAAGCGCGTAGTCGCCTTGCAGCGTGAACTGATGGAACTTCGGATTCACGCCGTCCAGGCTCGCGTCCGTGTACGTATAAGCGCCCGACAGCGTGAACGCAGGCGTGAACGCATAGCGGCCATTGAGTTCAAAGTTGCTGAAGCGCGCGCTGTTGCCGGCGAACGAAGTCGTCGCACCCGCGTTCGCAGAGTTGATGGCCGTGAGGTTGCTCAGCTGCGTTTGCGTGAACACGAACCCCACGTTGGCTGCGCCAAACGCGTAGTTCAGGCCGGCGCCATACGTGCGCTGACGCGAAGCGGTGAAGGTGGCGTCGTCGCTGACCGCGCCGCTGCTGTTGATGGTCGAACCCGAGTTGTTCAGCTGGAGATAGCCCGCACCTGCCTTGAGGCCGCCGAACGAGTAGGTGGCGCCGACGCTGTATGCGCGATTGTTCGCGAAGCCGCCTGCGGCGTTCGAGAAGCCGTACAGCGCATTGAACTTGAGGCCGCCGTAGTTCACGCTCTGGTACTTGAGCGAATTGCTCACGCGGAACGAGTTGTTGAGGTTGTCGTTGTCGTACGGGTGCGCAGCGAGCGTGCCGCCGTACTGCGTGCCGTTCAGCGACAGTCCGCCCAGGTTGTCGACCACGCTGTCGTACTGACGACCCAGCGTGACCGCGCCGGCGCGGTCGCTCGAAAGGCCGATAAACGCCTGGCGGCCGAACATGCGGCTATTTTGCTTCGCCGCGCCTGTCGAAATGCTGAAGCCGCTCTCGAGCACGAAGATCGTCTTGAGCCCGCCGCCCAGATCTTCGCTACCGCGCAGGCCCCAACGGTTGCCGTTGAGTGCGCCGCTCGACTGTTGCACGTTCGAGCTGCCCGACTGGTTGCTCGTGTACAGAACGCCTGCGTCAATCAAACCGTAGAGCGTGACCGAGCTTTGTGCGTGTGCGGCGCTGGCGAAAGAGGTTGCGGCGACTGCGAGGGCGGAAAGGGTGTACTTTTTCATCGTTACTCCATTGCTTTGTTATTCGCTCGAAAGCGAGCGAGCGCGGAGCATAACGCGATATCCGGAATGAATTTCGGAAATTGTGGCATGCATGCCACGTTAATTGGCTAACATTGCCTTACCTGTTCCAGACTATTACTTGCGAAGTCTGGTGGATAGAAATATCCAGTAAAACAAGGGTTTCCCGTACGTCAATACACTTGACGAAACACGACTCTTTTCGCATTTGAACGGTAATTTCGGGAAACATTTCGCGATCTGAATTTCCGATTATTACGGTGGATGAATAACAGCAAGAAATACGCGTTGTTCCGGGTTTTGAATCGATTGAACCGGCCCTTATCATGATTTCCGGCGAAGCGGTGCGGCGAAACTGCGCGGGCGCGGCTGAGGTAAAATACGGCCTTGAGTCCTCATCCATGCATTCGGGCGCGAGCGCCCCGCGTTCCCATGACTGACACCATCGTCGCGCTGCTCGCCCAGGCGAAGCAGCATTTCACCGCCGGCCGCATCGACGCCGCGGAGCACGACCTGCAATCGATCCTGCAAGCGCATCCCGATCACGCGGGTGCGCTGGAAGCGATGTCCTTCGTCTACGCCACGCGCGAGGATTACGCGCGCGCCGCCGATTTCGCCTGGCGCGCCGCACAACCGGCCGAAACGATTGCGGAACAATTGCAGCAGGCCGCACGTATTTGCCAGCTCGCCCAGCATCACACTCACGCCGTCGCGCTCTACGAACGCCTGCTCGCGCTCGCGCCCGATCACGCCGAAGCGCTGCACGGCGTGGCCATGTCGCTGGTCCAGCTGGAGGAAGCCGAGGCCGCGCTCGCCTATCTCGCCCGCCTCGCGCGCCGTTACCCGCTTTCCGCGGAAGTGCACTACAACCGTGGCACGCTGCTCGGCTCGCTGGGCCGTTACGACGAGGAACTCGACGCATACCGGCGGGCAATTGAACTCAAGCCGAATTTCGTCGCCGCCTACGTGAACCTGGGCGTCGCGTTGCGCGACCTGCATCGCTTCGACGACACGCTGCGCCAGTTCAAGAAAGCATTGTCGATCGACACGAACGACGCGGGTGCACGCACGAATCGCGCGCAGACCAATCTGCTGCTCGGCGAATTTGAGCACGGCTGGCGCGAATACGAATGGCGCTGGCGCGACGGCACGATGACGCATGATTTCCCCGACGCGACGCAATGGAAAGGCCAGCCACTTGCGGGCAAGACCGTGCTCGTGCACGCGGAACAAGGTCTCGGCGACACGCTGCAGTTCGTGCGCTTCATCGACCGCCTGCACGCGAAGGGTGCGAACGTGATCGTGCGCGTGCAGGATGCGCTGCTGCCGTTGCTGCAGAACGTGGCGGGCGCGGCGAGCGTAACAGGCGATTCGTCCGAGCCGCCTGCGTTCGACTACCACGTGCCGATGCTGAGCCTGCCGCACGCACTCGCGCTGCGCGAAGCGGATTTCGCGACTTCGGGCGCATATCTCAGCGCGGATGCCGACGCGGCGGCGCGCGCGTCGTGGTCCGACGTGATCGGCGCAGAAGAGAACGGCGATCGGCGGCTGCGCGTGGGCCTGGTCTGGTCGGGCAGCACGACGCACGTGAACGATCGCAATCGCTCGATTCCGCTTGCGGAACTCCTGCCGCTTTTCGAAGCCGATGTGCGCTTCGTGTCGCTGCAAAAAGAGCTGCGCGAGCGCGACCGCGCGTGCATGGACGAACTCGTGCAGCGTGGCCGGCTGATCGACGCCGGGGCGCGCCTGACGACGTTTTCGGCAACGGCTGCGCTCGTCGCGCAACTCGATCTGGTGATCGCCGTCGATACGGCGGTCGCGCATCTGGCGGGCGCGCTTGGCAAGCCCGTGTGGATTGCACTGCCGTTTACACCGGACTGGCGCTGGCAACTGAACCGCGACGACAGCCCGTGGTACGCCGATGCGCGTCTGTTCCGCCAAACGCGCCGCGGCGAGTGGGCCGACGTGGTGAGCGCATTGCGCACGGCGCTCGACGCGCGGATCGCGGCCCGCTAGACCACCACGATAGCGGCATGATGGCCGGGCATATGCCCGCCATCATGCCCGCTCGCCACCCAGCAAGAAATTCCCGCCTGTGGCTTCCCCACGCACTCAGAAGCGGTGGCGCATGCCGATCATCACAATGGCTTGCGAGCTCTTGCCGGAGTCGATTTCAGTCGAACCGATCACCGCCTGTGCGGTGCCTTCACCATTCTCGCCGCTCGCGTGCCCGTAACCGCCCACTGCGTAGAAGTCGGTGCGCTTGCTGATCACGTAGTCGGCGCCGAGCGCGAACTGGTTGTACTTCGCCGACGAATCGCCGCTCGACTTCATATACGTACAGCCGATTTCAGTCGTGAGCGACGGTGACAGCTGCCACAGTGCGTAGACCGAACCCGTGTTGTACTTTTGCGCCGTCGTGAAGGACGAGCTTGCGTCCGGGACGTATTGCGCGAAGCTGTAATACCCGCCGAGCGTAACGGAACCGATGGCATAGTTGCCGCCCAGGCGCGCGATATTGATGGAGCGGGCCGACGAATAGGCGTCGTTGACCGACGTAGTGAAGAGCGAGTCAGCCGTCGTCGTGCCGCGCGTCGACAGCACGGCATTGCCGTTGTCGATATGCATGAAGCCGGCTGCGAGGCCCAGCGGACCTTGCCCGTACGAAACCGCTCCGCTCCACGTCTGACCCGAGCCTTGCGAGCCCGCAACGCCGCCGAACGTGTACATCCATTCCGTCTTGAGACCCGCCCACGACGGGCTTGCCCACTTGATCGCGCTGTTGAAGCGCGCGGTATTGTCCGCGTTGTCGATGTCACCCGGCGTGGAGAACATGCCGCCGAGGAAATTATCGCCCTGGATGGGCTGCACGAGGTCGGTGAGCGGGTCGTATTGACGCCCGGCGGTCAGCGTGCCGAACCGGCTGTCCTGCAGCCCCACGAATGCCTGACGTCCGAACAGGCGGGTACCTTGCCCCGACTTGCCGGTCTCCACGTTGAACCCGCTTTCGAGCGTGAAGACTGTCGTCAGTCCGCCGCCGAGATCTTCGCTGCCTTTCAACCCCCAGCGGGAACCCGAGAGGTTGCCGCTCGTCATGGAGATTTGCGAGCTTTGTCCGCCGGAATTGTGCGTGTACTGAATCCCCGCGTCGATGAGGCCATACAGTGTCACGGAGCTCTGTGCGAAGACCTGGGTGGAGAATCCTGAGAAGCTAAGGATAGCTACAGAAATTGCGGACTTCTTCATCGAAATATTTTCCTTGTTGTCTAAGAGGCGGCGGCCCGACATGAACGGACCGGACACCGCGCTTTTTCAGGCATGTGTCGATCATGCCGACGACAGGCTAATTCCCGATTATTAATTTATTAAGTAACCGTTATTGGCAATTATTCTATTGTTCGATATCTCGTTTACAGAATTTTTCTCACAAAAATCTTTATAAATATTTCCTTTATCGCATTGCTCTTACCGGCAGTAACGAATAATCGAAAGAAGAGCGTGAATTGAGATTCACGTCCGGACAATATAGACGCATACCTCTATTTCCCGTGCCTTTTCCGATCAGGCTGAATTGTTGACACGAATCTGACGCATTGCGCCATTACGATCGGGCGCGCCTTACGCCCCGGCCCATATACCGAAGAAGGGCGTTAGCGGCAGCCTGCAGGCGTGCAGCAATTCGCTTGCTGTCTTTCACCACACGTAAATTTCGGCAAAGGATGGGAAATTCTATGAATCGCATGCGGTCAAGCCGTTTTGGTTTACTGTCGGCGGCTAGCGCCGCTGTACTGGCCTCCGTGGGCGCCGGCAGCGCAAATGCCGCGCCGTCCGACGCGCTCGTCGCCGCCGCGAAGCAGGAAGGCCAGCTAACCGTGATTGCGCTGCCGCACGACTGGTGCGGCTATGGCCCGATGATCGCAGCCTTCAAGGCGAAGTACGGGATCAAGGTCAACGAACTGAATCCCGATGCGGGTTCGGGCGACGAGATCGAGGCGATCAAGGCGAACAAGGGCAACAAGGGTCCGCAAGCGCCGGACGTGATCGACGTGGGTCTGTCGTTCGGCCCGTCGGCGAAGGCGGAAGGTCTGTTGCAGCCGTACAAGGTCTCGACCTGGAAGTCGATCCCGAACGACTCGAAGGATGCCGATGGATACTGGTACGGCGACTACTACGGGGTCCTTTCCTTCGAAGTCAACGCCGACATGATCGACAAGGCTCCGGCTGACTGGAGCGATCTGCAAAAGCCGGAGTACAAGAACGCCGTGGCGCTGGCCGGCGACCCGCGCGCGTCGAACCAGGCGATCCAGGCTGTGTACGCGGCCGGCCTGTCGTCGGCCAAGGGTGACGCGAGCAAGGCCGAAGCGGCCGGCCTCACGTTCTTCGCCAACCTGAACAAGAGCAGCAACTTCGTGCCGGTGATCGGCAAGGCCGCATCGGTTGCACAGGGCACGACACCGATCCTCGTGCGCTGGGACTACAACGCGCTGGCCGATCGCGACACGCTCAAGGGCAATCCGAAGGTCGAGGTGGTCGTGCCGAAGACGGGCGTGGTGGCGGGCGTGTACGTGCAGGCGATCAGCGCCTACGCGCCGCATCCGAACGCCGCGAAGCTGTGGATGGAATATCTCTATTCGGACGAAGGCCAGCTCGGCTGGCTCGCGGGGTATTGCCACCCGATCCGCTACAACGAGCTCAACGCTCAGAAGAAGGTGCCCGCCGCGCTGCTGGCGAAGCTGCCGCCTGCCACGGCCTACAAGTCGGCCGTCTTCCCGACGCTGCAGCAGCAGGACGCGACCAAGGCAGCCGTGACGAAGCAGTGGGATAGCGTCGTCGGCGCGAACGTCAAGTAAGCGCACCTGAGCACGGCGGCGCGCGAGACGGTCATCTCGCACTCGCGCGCCAGCCGTAACGTGCGCTCGCATCCGCGAGCATTCCATCGCTCACCCTTCGTTCCCGAAAAGCACTATGAGCACTTTATTCGATGTGGAGCCCGACGGGCCCGATCTCGCCGTGCCGCCGGGAGACGCTCCGCGTTCGAAGCGAGCGTCGGGCGCGGCGCGCTACCTGTCGTGGCTAGGCGTCGCGCCGTTCTTCATTTTCACGCTGCTGTTCCTGATCGCGCCGACCGTGTACCTGATGGCCGGCGCGTTCCAGAATGCGCAAGGGCAGTTCACGCTCGACAACTTCCGGCAGCTCTTCGAACCCGAGGTGTTGAGCGCGTACTGGATCAGCATCAAGGTCAGTACGGCATCCGCGGCGGGTGGGGCGTTGATCGGCGTGCTGCTTGCGTGGGCCGCGGTGCTCGGCCGGCTACCCGGCTGGGTGCGCCCGACGCTGCTGACCTTCTCCGGCGTCGCATCCAATTTCGCGGGCGTGCCGCTCGCGTTCGCGTTCATCTGCACGCTCGGGCGCGTCGGTCTCGTCACGATGCTGCTGCACCGTTACGCGCACGTGAACCTCTACGCGACGGGTTTCAGCATCCTGAGCTTCTGGGGACTGACGCTCACCTACCTGTACTTCGAAATTCCGTTAATGATCCTGATCATCACACCCGCGCTCGATGGCCTCAAGCGCGAGTGGCGCGAAGCCTGCGACTGCCTGGGCGGCACCGCGTGGCACTACTGGCGCCTCATCGCGCTGCCGGTGCTGTGGCCACCTGTGCTCGGCGGCGCGTTGCTGCTGTTCGCCAACGCGTTCGGCGCAGTGGCCACCGCGTACGCATTGACCGGCAGCTCGCTCAACATCGTGACGATCCTTCTGTATGCACAGGTGCGCGGCGACGTGCTGCACAACCAGAATCTCGGCTATGCGCTCGCGCTCGGCATGGTCGTGATCACCGGGCTCTCGAACGGCGGCTATCTCTGGTTACGCGCGCGAGCCGAAAGGGGGCGTCGATGAAAGCGCAATCACGGCTGGGCGCATGGATCGCGATCGTCGTCGGCGCGCTCTATTTTCTGATCCCGCTCTTCGCGACCTTCGAGTTCAGCCTGCGGATGCGGCGCGGCACATACAGCTTCGACGCGTACAAGGTCGTGCTGAGCGACCCGAGCTTCCAGGCTTCGTTCGGTTATTCGGTGCTGATGGCGTTCGTGACGATCGTCATCGGCGTGCTGCTCGTCGTGCCGACTGCCTACTGGGTGCAATTGCGGCTGCCGAAGCTACGGCCCGTCGTCGAATTCGTCACGCTGCTGCCGGTCGTGATTCCGGCGATCGTGATCGTGTTCGGCTATCTGCGCCTCTACAACAGCAGTTCGTGGCTGCCGATGACCGGCAACGAGCGCGCGACCGATCTACTGCTTGCGTTCGGCTACGTGACGCTGGCGCTGCCGTACATGTATCGCTCGGTCGATGCCGGCCTGCGCGCGGTCGACGTACGCACGCTCACCGAAGCGGCCGAAGTGCTCGGCGCCGGCTGGCCGACGATCCTCTTCAAGGTGATCTTCCCGAATATCCGCTCGGGCATCCTGTCGGGCGCATTCCTGACCTTCGCCGTCGTGATCGGCGAGTTCACGATGGCGAGCCTGCTTGACCGCCCGGCGTTCGGTCCTTATCTGCAGCTGATCGGCGCGAACCGCGCCTACGAACCGTCCGCGCTCGCGATCATCGCGTTCGTCGTCACATGGGCGTCGATGGGCCTGATCCAGGTCTTCGGCTCCGTGCGCGCGGCGGCGGCTCCCAAATCCTGAAGTCCCGAGGCGTCATTCAATGGCATTCCTTGAAATAGAGAATCTGCACAAGTCGTTCGGCACGCACACGGCGCTGCATCATTTCGACATCCAGATCGAGCGCGGCGAGTTCATCACGTTTCTCGGACCGTCGGGCTGCGGCAAGACGACGGTGCTGCGCATGATCGCCGGCTTCGAGGAACCGACGCGCGGCGCGATCCGCATCGCGGGCAAGGACATCACGCGGCTGCGTACGCGTCAGCGCAAGGTCGGCATGGTGTTCCAGTCCTACGCGCTGTTCCCGAACATGACCGTTGCGGAAAATATCGGCTTCAGCCTGAAGGTCGCGGGCCGCGCACAAGGCGAGATCAAAAAGCGCGTGGAGGAGATGCTCGATCTCATCAAGCTGCCGGTCTTCGGCGAGCGCTACCCGTGGCAGCTCTCGGGCGGCCAGCAGCAGCGCGTCGCGCTCGCTCGCGCGCTTGCCGGCAAGCCGGAGGTATTGCTGCTCGACGAGCCGTTGTCCGCGCTCGACGCGAAAATCCGCATCTCGCTGCGCCAGGATATCCGCATGCTGCAGCGCGAGCTCGGCATCACGTCGATCTTCGTCACGCACGACCAGGAGGAGGCGCTGTCGATCTCCGATCGCATCGTCGTGATGAACGAGGGGCGGGTGGAGCAGGTGGGTACGCCTTCGGAGATCTACAACTTCCCGCGCACGCGCTTCGTCGCTTCGTTCGTCGGCACGCTGAACCTGTTGCCCGGAACGATTGTCGATGCGGCGGCGGGGCGCATCGCGGTTGACGGCCAGGTACTCACCACCTCGCAGCGACTGCCCGCCGACGATGCAGGCAAAGCGCGCCTGCTCGCCGTGCGGCCGGAAGCGATCCGTCTCGAAGCGCCGGCGGCGGGCCGCAACTCGCTGGCCGCGACCGTCGAGGACATCGACTTTCTCGGCGCCGTGGTCCGGATCCGTGCGCGCATGAAGGAGGCTGTCGTCTCGCTGGACATCTTCAACGACCCCAACCGCGCATTGCCGGAGCGCGGCGAGCCCATTGCGCTCGGCTTCTCGCACGAGAACCTGCTGGTGCTGGAAGAGGGCGCGTAAGCGTCCCGACCCAGCCAGCACGGCTCACGAACGATCGCAAACGGCCGGCTGCCGCGCGACGCGGCCGGCCTGTCGGCGATTGCCCAACATCGCACGGCCAGGTGATGGTCCCGCCCAAACTCTCATCATCGCGATGCGCGTGGGGAAGGGCGCCGCGCGGAGCGCTCCCGTATGGCATGACATCTGCATAGCGTGCTGCAAGCGGCTTGCCGGCTGGCCGTTCCTGCAACCGTCCTGCTCGAGGAGACCCATCATGACCACGCTTACCATCCGCGACCTTCAAAAGTCGGCAGAACTCGATCACCGGGAAATGGCGAGGTTCCAGGGCGGCCGGAACAAAATCATCGGCCAGCACCCCGGCTCGCTTCTCACGTCCGCCGACGGCGACCCCGTTGGCGTGTATGTCGACGGCGTGCTGGAAAACTCCGTGGGCGACGGCTACTACCACGGTTGAGTGTCCAGCGGCACATGAAGCGCAGAGGCGCTGGGAGGCTGACGTGGACCCAACCTGGCTCGGGATGGCTGCCGGCACGATCGCGCTTGTGATTGCGGTGGCTGGCGTGACGGCGCACTACCTCAATGAGCGTCGCCGCGCCGATTTTCTGCGCAATTTCGATCACCACGCATGGTGGCAACGGACCCATGGTGCTGCCTGCACGTCATGCCATGCAGGCAGCAGGGCAATGCGAACAAGAACGTGGCGGACATAACGAACGGGGAATCGAGCCTCCGTCAAGTAACGGAGGCCAGCGGGGGGCGCGGAAAAGTTCGCGAGAGCGTATTGAACCTGCGCATTGGTTCAGGCTTATCGCACCCTATGTGGCAATCTTTAGAGGAAGCTCATTATGAAATCCCTTGGTCAAACCTTCGTTATCCTCACCATCGTCGCCGCTCCGGCTATTTCATTCGCACAATCGAACTCCGCCGTGACGCCCGAGCAGGTTCGCGCCGAGCTTATCCAGCTCGAACAGGCGGGCTACCGCCCAGGCGACGGCGACAACACCAACTATCCAGCCGATATCCAGGCGGCCGAAGCACGCGTGGCCGCGCAGAACGGCGCGAGCGGTTACGGCGGGATGGCAGGCAGTACTTCGGTGTCTGGTGCACCCTCTGCCGGTGACAGCATGAAGCCGATCTACTTCGGTCAGTAAGCCAAGGCGTTGACGAGCCCCTACCTTCCAATCGAGGAATCGAGGGGCTCTTTCGGGCATCGGCCGCGAAATGAGGGCCGGACTTGCGAGCCCATTGCGTGAAACCTTAAAAATTGCCAGGATTTTATGTCGACCGGGCATGCGGTATGCTCTGCACCTTTGAGAACGTTGAGCCATCGCTCATTTGACTGACATGTGGTCCATGACGCCATCACTGCGCTATTTGAGCGTTTTCGCAATCTGTGCGTTGTTCACAGCGTGCGGACAAATGGCGTCCCGGCAAGCCGCGTGCAGCGGTGAAGCCTGTCATCTGCGCCACGAGGTGGTGCAATCCGGCGAGGCATCCTGGTATGCGGAGAAGTTCCAGGGGCATGAGACCGCGAACGGGGAACGCTTCAACACCGGCGCATTCACGGCTGCCCATCGAACCTTGCCGCTCGGCAGCTATGTGCGCGTCAGATCGGTGGCAACCGGAAAGTCGGTCGTGGTGCGCATCAACGATCGCGGACCCTACGTCAGAGGCCGAATCATCGATCTCTCTTATGCCGCGGCGAAAGCGCTGGGGCTGACCGACGCACGGTCGATGCAAGTGCAGATCGAACGTGTGGGGAACACGTCGAACATAAAGTCGGCATCGGACGGCGACGGAATCCTGACGACAGGACAATGACTTGAGGGGGCCGCGTCACGGCATGCTCCAGTCGTCGCATCCTCGACTTGCCCCCTCTACCTGGAAAATCCCGCTGCCTCACCCGGTGGTTTGAGCGGCGCTTGCGCTGCGCTGCCTGAAATGGCCCGGCTTCAGCGCCACCACGGCCACGAGACTGAGCGCGACACCGATCATCACATAGAGCACCGGCGCCAGCGGCGAGCCCGTGAGCACGATGAGCCAGGTCACAAAAGTCTGCGCAAAGCCGCCAAAGATCAGAACGACGACGTTATTGACCACCGCGAGCGACGTCGCGCGCGTGCGCTTGGGGAACATCTCGGCGAGCGTCGTGCAATACACGCCGAGGAAGGTCGCGCTCAACACGCCGATCACGATCTGCGCAACGAGCAGCCGCGAGACGGAAGGCGCCGCCACGATCCACGCATAGAGCGGGTAGATCGCCACGAGGTAGGCGCCCAGCGAACCGACCAGCAGCGTCTTGCGGTCGTAGCGGTCGGAGAGCGCGCCCGCGATCGGCGTGACGATCAGCATGACGATGGCCGCGATCATTTGCACCATGAAGCTTTCCGAAACGGGCAGCTTGAGCACCTGCTTCGCGTAGGTGACGGTATAGCCGAACGTGACGTAGAACGTGACGGTGCTCGCCACGACCATGCCCATACCGATCAGATAGTCGGACAGTCCGCGCTTGACGGCGGCCGCTTCCGTCGCGCGGGTGACCGGCGTTGCGTGGATGCGCGCATAGGTTTCGCTTGCGTGGCGGCGCAGGTAGATGGTCAGCGGCGCGATGAGCAGGCCCACCGCGAACGGGATGCGCCACGCGCCCGCGAGTTGCTGCTCGGGCGTGAACACCTGCGTGACCACCATGCCGAGCGCGGCGCCCAGCATCGTCGACATGAGCTGCCCGCTCATCTGCCACGAGCCGTAGAAGCCGGTGCGATTTGGCGGCGCCAGTTCGATCAGGAACGCTGTCGACGTGCCGAACTCACCGCCTATCGAAAAACCTTGCAGCAGCCGGGCCACGAGCATCAGGACCGGCGCGGCGAGGCCGGCCGTTGCATACGTCGGCGCGAAGGTCATGATCGCGGCGGCCAGCGCCATGATGCCCATGCCGAGCGTCATGGCTGCCTTGCGGCCATACGTGTCGCCGTAAAGACCGAGCAGCACGCCGCCCACCGGTCGCATGAAAAAACCCGCGCCGAAGAGGGCCGTGGTCAGCAGGATGGCGTTCAGATCCGCGCCCGCTGCGCCGTGCGAGGCCGGAAAGAACAGCTTGCTGATGATCGGCGTCATCGCGGCGAAGATGGTGAAGTCGAACCACTCCATCGCGTTGGCCAGCACGGCGGCCACGATGACAGGCTTGATGCCAGGTTGAGTGCCCATCGGCTATCCCCGGGTTTTGGTTGAAGGGAGGTCCAGCGTTGGTCGGTCAGGAGGCGGCTGTCGGCTCGGGAAACACGGGTTCGCCGAGATTGAGCATCAGCCGGTTCGCCCACGCGAAAATGGCGATCGAATGGATCAGGTCGAGAATTTCGGCATCCGAAAGACCCGCCTCGCGCAATTCGAGCAACTGGGCCGCCTCGATCTCGTCGGGGCGCTCGGTCAGCGCGGCCGAGAAACGCGCGATCGCCTCTTCGCGCCTGGTCGTGCCCGCGCTGTGCGGATCGGCGAATACCTGCCGGATCACGTCGTTGCGCTTGGCGAGCTGCTCGAAACGCTGTGCGTGCACCGACGCGCAATACACACAGCCGTTGAGCCGCGACACAACGGTCGTCGACAGTTCCCGTTCCGCGCGAGGCAAGCCGCCGGGCGCGTACATGATCGCGTTGAACGCGGCGGAGCGCTGCCGGAGGATTTCCGGTTGATGGACGAGAAACCGGTAGTAGTCCGAGACTTTTGCCTTGGGGTGACTCTCCTCGAGAACGGCGATCTGGCCCGTGGTGGCCCGGTCGAGATCGACGACGTCGAGCCACGCGTCCCATTCCAGCGATTCGTTCGTGAAGCCGTGCGAACGGATGATGTCGCTCATGATGCGCGCTCCAGCTGTTTGAGGGCTTGCAGACCCGCGACGAGGCGCGTCTGGTACGACAGAAAGGCGATCAGCTGGGCGAGCGCCACGACGGCCGGCGTCGTCAGGCCGGCGGCGGGCAACGTCTGCAGCGCGGCCTTGTCGCCAGCGACCGGATTTTCGATCAGCGTGCGCGTGAACGCGAGGATCGCGCGCAGGCGCGGCGCAGCGAGATCCTCGATCGCGCCCGTTTCCACGGCGGCGAGCGTCGCTGCATCGACTTCATGCGCGGCCAGTTCGGCGCGGTAGTGGGCCGCGAGCGCCGGTGAGGGCGCGAGGCGGCTCGCGTAGAGCGCGACGAGCAGCCGCTCGATCAACGTGAGGCCTTCCAGCGTGGGGTCGAACAGCGCGTCGTAGCTGCCTTGCGTCGCTTCCACCACTTTGGCGCGCTGGTGCCGCAATGCACGGGTGGCCGAGTCGGGCGCCAGGTCGGCAACGCGATCGACGATGTCGTCAGTGTCGTATGTCATGGTCAACTCCGGAAAACTGCAGATTCACGCGCTCATTTCGCTTCGCGCTCGGCGAAGGCCGGAGGCGGTGGCGCGGGCGTCCATTCGTCGCCTTCGATTTCCGGCTCGGCGAAGGCCGCCATGTTGGCGTAATGCAATTCGACATCCTCTCGATAGAACGTCGCGGCAAGCCCCTGTGCGAGCCGCTTCGCGCCATCGCTGACAGCCGGAATATCGCCCGACAGCGCGCCGTGCGAGAGCGTCGCGGGCGCGCAAAAGCAGTGGATGCGCTCGAGCCCGGGGCACGCGCCGGGCGTCTTTTCCTGGAACTCGAACACCGGTCCGAGGTCGGGCGAATCGGCAAGCTCGATGTCGTCGTCGCCGGCAGGCGTCGCGTAGCGGTCTTTCCATGCACGAACGTGGCGGGCAAACGGCGCGAATTCCGGGCGGCTCGCCAGATCGATGCGAAAGCCCGTTGCGAACACGAGGAAGTCAAGTGCGAAGTCGCCTTTCGGCGTGCTGACGTGCAGTTCGTCGTCCACTTGCTCGATGCCGGTGATCGGCGCACCGAGGTTGAATCGGGCATTGGCGTGGCGCGACACGCGCAGCGTACTGCCGCGTGGCGGCGGCACCTGCTGCACGTTGATGTAGTGGCGGATGCGCCACTTCCAGTCGTCGGGCAACGCGACATGGCCGTGCGTGAGGCCCGGATTGCCTGCACCCTTGCCTTTGTTGATGCGCGGGATGTCCGTGCGGCGGATCAGCAGATCGACCGAGGCCGCACCCGCTTCGAGCGCGGTGGCCGCACTGTCCATCGCCGAGGCACCCGCGCCGATGACGCCGACCCGCTTGCCGCGCAGCGTGCCATAGTCCAGGACATCGGAAGAATGAGCGTAGAAGCGGCGCGGCAGATCGCGCACGAATGCCGGCACGGCAGGGCCGCCCAGGCCGTCGCGGCCCGTCGCGAGGACGACGTGGCGCGCATGGATGGTCTCGCTGCCGGCGGCGCTCGTGACGGACAGCGCGACGCTGCCGTTGGCGCATGGCGTGATGGCGGTCACGCGGTGTTCGTTGCGCACGTCGATGTCGAGCACATCGCGATACCAGCGCAGATAGTCCATCCATTGCAGGCGCGGAATCTTGTCGAGCGCCTCCCACGCCTCTACGCCGAACTGCGCTTCGAACCACGCGCGGAACGTGAGCGAGGGCAGGCCAAGCGCAGGGCCGGTCAGCTGCTTCGGAGAACGTAATGTTTCCATGCGCGCCGTGGTGGCCCATGGGCCTTCGAAACCGCGCGGCGACTGATCGTAGATGACGGCGCCGATGCCGAGATGGCCGAGCGCGGCGGCCAGCGCAAGCCCGGCCATGCCGCCGCCCACGATCGCCACGTCGATCACGGGGCGGCCGTCGAGCGTGCGTTCGGGTATCCAGCGCTTCGCGGGCAGTTCGAGCCACGCGAGATCCTCGCGCAGACGGGCTTCGAGCGCGGCAAGACCTGCGGACGATGGGGTGGTCGGATTCATTACGGCAAAGATTCCTTGGTGGCGGGCAGATCGCCGTAAAGCGACTGCAGGACTTGGGCGTGCTCGGTGCTCGCGCGCAGCGCGAAATCGGGCAGCACGGCGCGGGCGGCGTCGGCGAGCGCGTCGATGAGCGTTACGGCCACGGGGGGCAGCGCGATGGCGTCGCGCGAGATCACACCGAAGAAATACGGAATGTCGGCGTCGATCGGGCGGATCGAGACACCGGCAAGCGGCATGCCATACGCCGTCACCGGTTCGAGCACCGAGATGCCGAGACCCGCGCGAACCGCGGTCAGCGCGTTCATCGACGAATTCGTCTCGATCAGCCCCGCCGGGGTGACATCTGCCTGCGCGAACGCATGATCGAGCCGGCGGCGCAGACGATACGGGTTCTGCATCGTGACGATGCGCCGGCCCTCGCAGGCCGACAGCGGCAGCCGCTCAGAGCGCGCCAGCGGATCGTCGTCGCGCAGCGCCGCAACGCACGCGGATTGCCCGATCCAGTGCACGACCACGCCGCGATGTTCAAGCGGCAGGCTCGCCACGCCGATGTCGGCGGCGCCGGTGAGGACGTCGTGCACGACCTGTTCGGGTGGCAGGCTGCGCAGCTGGATCGTCTGCGCGGTGTCAGCGAGATCGGTGCGCGCGAGCGCGACGGGCACGAGGCCAGCGGCGAGGGCGGAAGTCGCGGCAATGCGCAGCGGCCGGCTTTCGCCGCGGCCAATTTCGCCCGCGCGCTTGCGGATCTGTTGCATGCCCGTCAGCACGTGCTCGACGTCCTCGTAGAGCAGGACGCCTTGCTCGGTCGGCGTGACGCGAGGGCCGTTGCGCGTGAACAGCGCATAGCCGACCTCGGTTTCGAGTTCCTGGATCAGCCGCGTGATCGCCGGCTGCGACCGGCCCAGCAGGCGGCCGGCGGCGGTGACGCTGCCGGTCGTGATCACTGCGGCGAAGGCTTCGAGCTGACGTAGTTCCATCTTCCGGTTGAGGTTGGGATGCACAAGAATGCAGAAATCACATTCTGACGCTGTAAGAATACGTTTTTCAAATAATTGATCTTTATATCGTTATTCTGGAAGAGGGGTTTGCCCTAACGACACGGTTCCTGGGTTCTTGTGGTGACGCGGGCCGCAAGACTCGCCACCCGCTCCAACGTGTGCCCGGCGATATCGGGACGGTGGTCTTCGCCGAACGCGCGTCCTACACTCGTTGAGACGGCGACGGGGTGATCAAGGCTTCATCGGTCATGCGCCAGTCACGTTTTGGCAGAGCCTTCGGGAGACCGCCATGAAGATCGTGTTGCTAGTGGCTTGCTTAATCATCAGTTCAAGCGCGTTCGCGGAATGCGCGACCAATAACCGTGGACAAACGGTCTGTGGCAATGGGTCCTCCGCGGGCGGTTACAACCGGAATACGGGCACCGCCTGGACATCCCAGACGAATCAGAATGGTGTTCGCACGACCCAAAACAATCGTGGCGGCGAGGCGAAGACGGCGAACGGAAAAGGCGTCGCGCGTGGGCCCGGCGGCACGACCTGTTATCGGACAGCGAATAGTCACGGTTGCAACTGACAGTGTCCGGCCACGCTCCCAGCGTGGCTTTCAACTTCGACGGTCGAGCAAAGTCCCATAGCGGGTTTGCGCCGGCCTCCTGATCGATCGGGGCTTGCCGCGTGGCGGTTGCCCTGGCAACCGCTGCGTCCTCGCCGTGCACAGCAAAAGGCGTGCTCGGCGGGATATCGGACCAAAGTCTCATTGTTTTTGCCCTGGACGGCTACCACACTTGACGACTACGAGCGCCGTGACAGGACGGCGCCGATACCAACGCGCCGGGCAGCGCTGGTGGCGCTTCGAGCGCGCCGTATGCGCGACACCCCAGCCAGCGACCCAAAGATCATTCCGGTCTTCGCGTGAATCATCGGGGCACGTTGTATCGAAGAAGTCATAACCGGCGTGGGCAATCGTCCGGGAGCGGCAAGCCGGCTGGCCCCGTCATGCTTCAGCCGGCGCCGTGTCCAGCGCAGTGTGCAGATCCTTGCTGATCCAATTCGCGAACAGTGAGAGCGGGCAACGCAGAGGTGACCATGGCGCGCGCGTACCGGGGCGATGCGCAGGTCCGGCGCGTTGCGGGAGGCCATTCATGAGCGGACCGTTCTTTCCAGAGCATCGACCGTTACCCCGGGTTGCGGCACGCCGGGACCGCCTGCCGCTAATCTTCTTCGCCATTGCGCTGACGCTCTTCGCCGGCTGCAAGAAGGCATCGGGGCCGCCAGCGCTTGGCGCACCGGAAGTCACGGTGATGACGGTCACGGCTCAGGACACCCCGGTTCAGCTCGAGTTCACCGCGCAGACGCAGAGTTCGCGTGAAGTCGAAATTCGTGCGCGTGTGGACGGCTTTCTCGACCGGCGAACGTACTCCGAAGGCGACAAGGTGAAGGCCGGCCAGACGATGTTCCTGATGGATCCGAAGCCGTTTCAGGCCGCGCTGCAGACGGCGCGGGGCGAGCTTGCGCAGCAGCAGGCGCGGCTCACGGTAGCGCAGCAGAATCTTGCCCGCGTCAAGCCGCTCGCCGCGCAACAGGCATTGAGCCAGAAGGATCTCGACGACGCGATCGGCAACGAGAAGCAGGCCCAGGCCGCGGTGATTTCCGCCCAAGGGCAGGTCGAGACCGCGGAACTCAACCTCGGCTACACGACGATCAAGTCGCCGCTCGATGGACTCGCGAGCTATGCAAGACAGCAGGACGGCAGCTATCTGATCGCCAATTCATCTGGTCTCCTTACGTTTGTCTATCAGCTCGATCCGATCTGGGTGAACTTCAGTATTTCCGAAAACGAAATGCTCCACTTTCAGGACGAGATTTCGGCGGGCAAGCTGATCTTCCCGCCGAATAGCGAATTCGTCGTGGTAGTGCTACTTGCGGACGGCACGGAATTTCCGCAGCACGGCACCATCAGTTTTGCGAATCCGGCGTTCAGCACCGACACGGGCACGTTCCTCGTGCGGGCCTCGCTTGCGAACCCGAAGGGCACGTTGCGGCCGGGGCAGTTCGTGCGCGCGCGCGTGACGGGCGCCACGCGGCCGAATGCCATCCTCGTGCCGCAACGGGCAGTGCTGCAGGGCGCGAAGAGCCACTTCGTATGGGTCGTGGACAATGAGTCGAAGGCAAAGCAGCGCGTGGTGGAAGTTGGCGACTGGAGCGGCGACAACTGGTTCATTAACGATGGCCTGAAGGCCGGCGAGCGCATCGTGGTAGACGGCGCGATCCGCGTCGTGCCCGACGTACCGCTCAAGATTGCCGGAACGCTCCCTTCGACGCAGACCGGCGGCAAGGCAGTCGTCGAGAAAGGCGGGGCGTCAGCGCCACAGGTGAGTGCGGCCACGCGCGCGACGGCGCCTGCCGCAAGCAGCGGCGCGTCGCAGTAAGGGGCGACTCGATGAACATCTCGCACTTCTGCATCGACCGGCCCATCTTCGCGTCCGTCATCTCGATCGTGATTACGCTCGGCGGCGCATTGACGTTGTTCTCGCTTCCCATCGCGCAGTATCCAGACGTCACGCCGCCGCAGATCACGGTCTCCGCGACCTACCCGGGGGCCAGCGCGGACGTCGTGTCGAACAACGTGGCGGCGCCGATCGAGCAACAAGTCAACGGCGCGGACAACATGATCTACATGTATTCGTCCGGTTCGTCCACGGGCAACTACACGCTCAACGTATTCTTCGGGATCGGCACCAATCCGGAACTTGCCCAGGTCGACGTGCAGAACCGCGTAAACCTCGCGCTGCCGCAACTGCCGCAGCAGGTGCAGTCGCAGGGCGTCCAGGTCCAGAAGAAGTCGAACGCATTCATGATGGTGATTGCGATCTACTCGCCGGACGACCGCTTCGATCCGACCTATATCGCGAACTACGCAAACGTCTACGTGCTCGACACGCTCAAGCGGATTCCAGGCGCGAACCAGTCGTCGATCTTTGGCACTCCGGATTATGCGATGCGGATCTGGTTGAAACCCGATCGCATGGCGCAGCTCGGCATCACCGCCGGCGACGTACAAAACGCCGTGCGCGCCCAGAACCAGCAATTCGCGGTCGGCACGGTCGGCCAGGCGCCAACCGGCAACCCGGTCGAGCAGTCGTTCGCAGTGACGACAACCGGGCGGCTCGCGACGGCCGCCGAATTCGACAACATCATCATCCGCGCAGCGAGCAACGGCGCGGCGATCGTCCGCCTGAAAGACATTGGCCGGGCCGAACTGGGTCAAAAGAGCTATTCGAATCGCACCACCTACCAGGGCAAGCCCGCGACGATCATCGCGGTCTACCAGCAGCCGGGTGCGAACGCGCTCGACGTTTCGAAGCAGGTACACGAGACGCTCGCGCAACTCAAGACGTCGTTTCCTGAAGGGCTCGACTATCAGATCGCGTTGGACACGACGGATTTCACGCGTGCTTCGATTGCAGACGTGATTCATACGTTCTTCGAAGCGCTCGTGCTGGTGGTGATCGTGGTGTACGTGTTCCTGCAGAGCCTGCGCGCGACGCTCATTCCGGTGCTGGCCGTACCGGTGTCGATCGTCGGCACGGCGATGGGGATGGCGGCACTGGGCTTTTCGATCAACATGCTGACGTTGTTCGGCATGGTGCTCGCCATCGGCATCGTCGTGGACGACGCGATCGTCGTGATCGAGAACGTCGAGCGCAACATGACCGTATTCAAGCTCAGTCCGAAAGACGCGGCCAAGCGAGCGATGGACGAGGTGTCGGGCCCGGTCATCGCGATCGTGCTCGTCATGTGCGCCGTGTTCGTGCCGGTTGCGTTCCTGGGCGGGATCACCGGACAGTTGTACAAGCAGTTCGCAATCACGATCGCGATCTCGGTGGTGTTCTCGGGCATCGTGGCGCTCACGCTGTCTCCAGCACTGGCCGCCATTCTGCTCAAGCCCACGCACCATGAGAAAAAGGGCTTCTTCCGGTGGTTCGACAACCAGTTCGCGCGGATGACCGCCGGCTACGGGCGCGCCGTCCAGTTCATCATCCGGCGTTACGTGTTGGGCCTGCTTGTTTTCGGCGCCGTGATCGTGCTTGCGGTCCTCATGGGCAAGTCGATCCCCGGCGCTTTCCTGCCGCCCGAGGACCAGGGTTATCTGCTTGGCGCGATCATCATGCCGGACGCCGCGAGTCTCGACCGTACCGCGGCCGTGGGCGACAAGGTCACCGACCATTTCATGAAGCAGCCCGCGGTCAGCAGCATCACGATCGTGAGCGGCTACAGCTTGCTCGACAGCCAGAACAAGAACAACGCGGGCACGTTCTTCGTCGGCCTGAAAGGGTTCGACGAACGGTACAAGTTCTCGAACATCCGTGAGCAAAACGCGCGGGCTGTGCTGATCAAGGCTTACGAAACGCTCTCGAAGATTCAGGAGGGCATCGTCGTACCGGTGAATCCGCCGTCCATTCCTGGTCTCGGTACCACGGGCGGCAGCGAAATGTGGATCGAAAGCCACGGAGACGGCTCCATTCAGCAGCTCGCGGGCGTCGTGCAGGACTTCATGACGAAGGCGAGGGCGCGCCCCGAACTGACCGGCGTGACCACGACGTTCAACGCAAGCTCGCAGCAGTTGCTCGTGAACGTCGACCGCGACCAGGCCGAGACGCTCGGCGTGCCGGTCGAAGAGGTCTACAGTGCGATGCAGACGATGTTCGGCTCGCTTTACGTGTCGCAGTTCAACAAGGACGCGCGGCTATGGCAGGTGATCGTTCAGGCCGATCCGCGCTACCGGCTCACGCCCGCCGACCTCGACCAGATCTACGTGCGCAGCCGCTCGAACAACATGGTGCCGATCAAGGCCGTGATGACTTACAAGTACGTCACGGGACCCGACCTGATCACGCGCTTCAACAACTTCCCGGCGGTGAAAATCACCGCGAATGCGGCGCCGGGCTACAGCTCGGGCCAGGTGATCGATACCCTGAAGGAACTCGCCGCGCAGATGCCGCCGGGCTACGCCGTCGGGTGGAGCGGCGAGGCGTTCGAGGAGATCAAGTCGGGCTCGACCGGGGGGCTCGTGTTCGTGTTCGGGATCATCATGGTGTTCCTGATCCTTGCGGCGCAATACGAGAAGTGGTCGCTGCCACTCGGCGTGCTCATGGCGGTGCCATTCGCGCTGTTCGGCGCGCTGCTCGCGATCCTGCTGCGCGGCCTGAACAACGACGTGTACTTCCAGATCGGGCTGACCATGCTGATCGCGCTCGCCGCGAAGAACGCGATCCTGATCTTCGAGTTCGCGGTCCTGAACCGGGAGACCGGCAAGACGCCGTACGACGCCGCGCTCGTCGCCGCGGAAGAGCGCCTGCGGCCGATCGTGATGACGTCGCTTGCGTTCATCCTCGGCTGTGTGCCGCTAGCCATTGCGCTCGGCGCTTCGCAAAACAGCCGCCATTCGATCGGCACGGGCGTGATCGGCGGGATGCTGGGTGCAACGGCGATCGCCGTGTTCTTCATTCCGATGTTCTACTGGGGGATCGAGACGCTTGGCTCGCGCAAGGGCGGCGGCAAGGAAACACCCGCGCCGGGCAGCGGAACGCCGCCGCCCGCATCAGGCGGCTCAGGCTCGCCGACCGTCACGCCGTCCGCACGGCATGAGGACGACTGACATGCGTGCCGCAGCCATCGCGCGCGTTGCCGCGCCAGTCCTGCTCACCGGCTTGCTGAACGGCTGTTTGCTCGGCCCCAACTACGAGCGGCCCAAAGTGGACGTGCCGGCAACGTACCGGTTCGCCTACCCGGATGTGGCCGACGTCGCCAACACCACGTGGTGGGAGCAGTTCGAAGACCCTGTGCTGAACGACCTGGTGAAGACCGCGCTCGAGAACAACCTCAACGTGAAGCAGGCGGCCGCGCGTGTCGACGAGTTCATGGGCCAGTTCGTGAGCACGCGCTCGGCACTGTTCCCGCAGGCGAGTGCCAATTTCAGCGCTGCGCGCGAGCGCGCATCGCAGAACGGGCCGACGCCGATACCGGCCGGCGTCTCGCCGGTTTTCAACGAGTTCCAGCCGAATCTGTCTGCCTTCTGGACCATCGATCTGTTTGGCCAGGTACGGCGTGAAACCGAGGCGGCACGTGCAAACGTGAACGCAGCCGAACAGAGCCGCCGCGCGACGATCCTGACGCTCGTCGCATCGGTCGCATCGTCCTATATCACGCTGCGCAGCCTCGACGCGCAACTCGAAATCGCGAAGAGCACAACGGAGAGTCGCGCCGATTCCGTGCATGTGTTCACGCTGCGTCAGCAGTTCGGGCAGACCTCGGATATGGAGCTTGCCCAGAGCCAGTCCGACTATGCGGCGACGAAGGCGACCATCCCGCAATTCGAGCAGCAGATCGCTCAGCAGGAAGACGCGATTGCGGTGCTGCTCGGCAGCAATCCCGAGCCGATCCTGCGCGGACGCGCACTGGTGGATCTCTCGACGCCGGCCGTGCCTGCGGGCATGCCGTCGGACCTGCTCGAACGCCGCCCGGACCTGCTGCAGGCCGAGCAGAATCTGGTTGCGCAAAATGCGCTGATCGGTGCGGCGCGCGCGCTGTATTTCCCGCAGATTTCGCTCACGGGGTTATTCGGTTCAGTGAGTACGCAGTTCTCCAGTCTTTTCACCGGACCTGCTCGGGTATGGGCGTTCGCCGGCTCGGCAACGATGCCGCTCTTTACGGGCGGCAACATCTACGGTCAGAACAAGCAGGCCGACGCGCGTCAGCAGGAGGCACTGTTCGCCTACGAAAATGCGATAAAGGTCGCGTTCCAGCAGGTTGACGACGCGCTGATCTCGACGCAAAAGTCGCGTGAGCAGCTCGAGATTCAGAACGATCAGGTCACTTCGCTGCGCAAGTATCTGCGGCTCGCGCGGCTGCGCTACGAGGGCGGCTATACGAGCTACCTGGAAGTGCTCGATGCCGAGCGCAATCTGTTCAACGCGGAACTGCAGCAAACGCAGACCCGGGCCGCGACGCTGACGAACCTCGTCAACCTCTACATGGCGATGGGCGGCGGGTGGGTCGTGCAGGCGGAGCAGATGAGCGTGCCGCAACCGGCGAGCGGACCGCCTTCCGCGCAGCCCGCTACGACGGAACCCGTGGCGCAGGTGCCGCAGTGACCCTCGGGGGCTTGTGCGCACCACAACTGCGAGCGCCGGCCCATCGCCACCGTCATTCACGACTATCTCGCGGATCGGGAGGCGAGGCATGTGTCCTGAAAACGTCGACGCAGCAGAGGAAAGGCGTCTGAACGAGTCGCGTACCGCGCAGCTGCCGTGGAAAAAGTGGGGGCCGTACCTCAGCGAGCGTCAATGGGGGACGGTCCGCGAGGACTACAGCGACGACGGCAACGCCTGGCATCATTTCACCCATGACCAATCGCGCTCGCGCACCTACCGATGGGGAGAAGATGGGATCGGCGGTCTCTGCGACGACGAGCAAAGGTTGTGTTTCGCGCTCGCGCTCTGGAACGAACACGACCCAATCCTGAAGGAGCGTCTCTTCGGTCTGACCAATAGCGAAGGCAATCATGGCGAGGACGTGAAGGAGTACTACTTCTATGTCGACAGCACGCCCACACACTCGTACATGAAGTATCTGTACAAATATCCACAACGGGAATTTCCATACCGGGATCTGGTCGAGACGAACGGAAAGCGTTCGCGCAGTGAACTCGAGTATGAACTGCTCGATACGGGCATATTCGATGACGACCGGTATTTCGACGTGTTCGTCGAATACGCGAAGGCGGCCCCAGAAGACATCCTCATACGCGTGAGCGTGCACAACAGGGCAATGGAAGGGGCGCGGCTTCGCGTTCTGCCGACGCTGTGGTTTCGCAATACCTGGTCGTGGGGCTACGACGAATACAGGCCATCGCTATGCGAAACGGGCTCAGGCGTCATTCGTGCGACGCATCAGGAACTGGGTGAGTACTGGCTCTATTGCGACGGGGCAACGGAACTGCTCTTTACAGAAAACGAAAGCAACGCACGGCGTCTGTGGAACCAACCCAACGCGTCACCCTATGTGAAGGACGCATTCCACGCATATGTCATAGACGGGCAGGGCGACGCCGTGAATCCGGCGAAAGCGGGAACGAAGGCCGCGGCCCATTATGTATGCGACGTGCCCGCGGGCGGCGCCGCAACCATCAGGCTGCGCCTGAGCGCGGTCAACCTCGACAACCCGTTCGATGACTTCGGGAGGACTTTCGACGATCGTGTGACCGAAGCGGACGCGTTCTACGAACGCATTGCGCCAGCGGTACTAACCGACGATGAGCGACGCGTACACCGTCAGGCGCTGGCAGGCATGTTGTGGAGCAAGCAGTACTACTACTTCGATCTCGAGCGGTGGTTGCGCGAGCACCAGAGCCATCCATTGCTCGAAGCCAGCGGCCACGCGGTGCGCAATACCGAGTGGTTCCATATGCTGAACGCTGACGTGATATCCATGCCGGACAAATGGGAGTACCCCTGGTTCGCAGCATGGGATCTGGCTTTTCATACGATCGCGCTAGCTCCTGTCGATTTCGATTTTGCCAAGCAGCAGCTGCTCTTGATGCTGCGCATCCTGTATCTTCATCCAAGCGGGCAGATCCCGGCCTACGAGTGGAACTTCAGTGACGTGAATCCGCCCGTACATGCCGCTGCCACGCTCTGGCTCTACAAGTACGAGAAAGCGTTGGGACGCGCCGATCCGCGCTTTCTCGAGCGCTCGTTCCAGGGCTTGATGCTCAATTTCAACTGGTGGGTCAACCGCAAGGACCCCTCGGGTCGAAGCGTCTTCGCCGGTGGCTTTCTCGGGCTCGACAACATTGGCGTGTTCGATCGCAGCGCTCAGCTACCCACAGGCGGTTCGCTCGAGCAGGCGGACGGCACCGCGTGGATGGCGTTTTATTGCCAGAGCATGCTCGAGATGGCCATGATCCTGGCCGAGCACGACCCCATGTACGAAGAGATTGCCTTCAAGTTCGTCCAGCATTTCATGTGGATTGCCTACGCAATGAACCGGCTTGGCGACCAACCGGACGACATGTGGGACGAGCAGGACGGATTCTTCTATGACCTGTTGCGTCTGCCCGACGGCCAGACGATGCGCTTGAAAGTGAGGTCGATGGTCGGCTTGCTGCCGCTCTGTGCGTCGACGGTTTTCGAAGCCGATTCAGTCTTGCGTTGTCCGCGACTCATGGAGTTGATCACACAATTTCGAAGCCGTTACCCGGAGTTGCTTGCCCATGTGGCCCCAACCGATGCTGGCTTCATCGGCCATAAAAATCGTAGACTCCTGTCGATCCTGAATACGCGGAAACTGGAGCGCGTGCTCGGATATCTGCTCGACGAGAACGAATTCCTCGGGCCGTACGGCATCCGTTCACTGTCTCGCTACCATCTCGACCACCCGTACATACTCGAGGTGGGCGGACAGGAATACAAGGTGCAGTATCTGCCTGCGGAGTCGAATACCGGCATGTTCGGCGGCAACTCGAACTGGAGGGGGCCGGTGTGGATGCCGGTGAATCTCTTGATCGTGAGGGCGCTGACGAATCTATACGGCTTTTTCGGAAACGAGTTCAAGGTTCAATGCCCGACGGGATCCGGACAGATGATGACGCTGTTCGAGGTGGCACAGGAGATCGTCCGCCGCCTGACGGGTACGTTTCTTCGCGGCGAGGATGGTCGGCGCCCCGTTTATGGCGGGACAGGCAAGTTCCAGGACGACCCGCATTGGCGTGACCTGATCCTGTTCTACGAGTATTTCCACGGCGACAACGGTGCGGGACTCGGTGCAAGTCACCAGACCGGTTGGACCGGGCTCGTTGCGCCGCTCCTGGACCTGTTCAGGCGCATCGACGCACAGACCGTTCTGGAAAGCGATCGCTGGCGTGTAATGGCGGGTGTCGTTGGCCAGCAAATGGATGAGGGGCGCTGAGGGAGGCGCATCGCGAGGAGCGTGGTGCCGGAAACGTGGTTATCTTTTATTTAACATAATGCAAATTATCGAACTTTTGATTTGTAGTGGCTAAGTAGAAATGTCCGCTTTTGGCCAAGTTCAAATGTCCGCTTTCGAGTTGCCCGTAGCCTGACCGGCCGCTGGAGGTCCAGCGCCGGAGCTGCGATGGCTGCAACAGAACGGATAACCATGACGATGTGCGAGCTGGACAGATTCAAGGTCATTGAGGACGTGGTGGACGGCAGGCTTACGCCAACGCGCGCCGCGGAACGTCTCGGGCTGACGACCCGGCAGATCCGGCGGCTGGTGGCGCGACTCCGCGAGCATGGGCCGCAAGGC
>NZ_SMOD01000150.1 GCF_004353905.1 Paraburkholderia guartelaensis
GAGCAATCGTCAATAGTGGTGTACGCGGGCGGGACGGCATGATCAGGCGGCCAGCGCTTGAGGAGCCGGTGTGCTATCAATCACCGGGGTTCCGTCTTTGAAGGGAACACCCTTCAGAAGCTGATCAATTTTCTCGGCACCGCGAATCTTCCTCCAGCCCTGCTCGGCCGCTTCAATCAGCTTGAACGCCATGGCGAGGAAGGTCGCGCGCGACAGACAGTTACGCGTGCGGCTCGTGCGATGGCGTACCGTCGCAAACGTCGATTCGATTGGATTCGTGGTCCGCACATGCTGCCAGTGCTCCGCAGGGACGTCGTAGAACGCGAGCAGTGCGTCTCGATCCTTCGTGAGCTTCTCGACAGCCTTCGGGTACTTCGCCGCGTACACGTCGACGAACTGATTGAACGCAACAATCGCATCGGCGCGCGTCGCGGCATTCCAGATTTCTGCGAGCGCCGCCTTGGCCTTGCCGTGCTGCGACTTGGGCATTGCGTTGAGGATATTTCCAACCTTATGGAACCAGCAGCGCTGATGTCGCGTCTGCGGGAATACCTCGTCGAGTGCCGCCCATAGTCCCATCGCGCCGTCACCAACCGCGAGCAGTGGCGGCGCCTGCAGGCCGCGCGATTTCAGATCGAGCAGCAGTTCAATCCACGATTGTTTCGACTCACGGTAACCGTCGCTGAGCGCAACGCGCTCCTTCTTGCCGTCCGGCTTCACGCCGATGATCACCAGCAGGCATTGACCGTCGGAATCCTCCGTTCGCGCCTGCGTGTGGATGCCATCGGCCCACCAGTAGACCCAGCGTGAGCTCGACAGGTCCCGCTTGTTCCATTGCTCAAACTCGTCTGCCCATGCGGCCTTCAGGCGGCTCACAACGCTCGCTGACAGCCCTTTGGCCTGTTCGCCCAGTAGCTCCGACAGGGCGTCGCCCATGTCGCTGGTCGACACCCCACGCAGGTACAGCCACGGCAGCGACGACGACACCCGCGGCGACTTGCGCACATAGGGCGGTACGACCGATGAATTGAACTTGATGCCCGAGCCCGAGCGGTCGCGAACCTTCGGCACCCTGACCGGTACTGGGCCCACCGCCGTGACGATCTCGCGCTCTGGCAGGTAGCCGTTGCGCACGACCGCGCGCCGGCCGTCCATCGTCTTCACATTCGAATATTGCTCAAGCATCGCCGCCAGTTCCGCCTCGATTGCCTGCTGGATGATTCGCCGCGCCCCTTGCTGGATCAGATCGTCCAGGCCAGGTGCGCCTTCAAATTGCGTTTCTGCTGTTTGACCGTTGCTCGTTTCCTGCGTATGTTTCGCCATGGTGGTGGAGTTCGATTGAGGAAGTGTTACCGTGGAAAGCAACATTCTCCTCCAATCGCCACCGCCTTCTCCTGCCTCCTCCCTACGCCGCATACACCAGTTCCGACGATAACTC
>NZ_SMOD01000151.1 GCF_004353905.1 Paraburkholderia guartelaensis
CTGGTGTACCGGTTGTGACGCCAGTCGCATCGCCGGGTAGCTATGTTCGGAAGAGATAACCGCTGAAAGCATCTAAGCGGGAAACTCGCCTCAAGATGAGACTTCCCCGGGGACTAGATCCCCTTGAAGGGTCGTTCGAGACCAGGACGTTGATAGGTCAGGTGTGGAAGCGCAGTAATGCGTTAAGCTAACTGATACTAATTGCCCGTAAGGCTTGATCCTATAACAGGTGTGCCTCCCTCCCGCTGTGGAGAGAAGGGTGCACAGGTTGAGAGATCGCGTGTTGTGCCTGAAACAACACAACCCCAATTCAGCAACACCTCTTTACGCTTCTTCCCGATTGGCTGTGGCGCCAGGTCCAAAAGACCCGATGCGACGCAGCAACCCGTCATGCCTGATGACCATAGCGAGCTGGTCCCACCCCTTCCCATCCCGAACAGGACCGTGAAACAGCTCCACGCCGATGATAGTGCGGATTGCCCGTGTGAAAGTAGGTAATCGTCAGGCTCCTTATGCAGTAACGTCCAGAACCCCGGTGTCTCCGAAAGAGCGCCGGGGTTCTGGCGTTTGGGCGCCAGAAAAAATCAGCTCGCCCATTCAAGGCGCCAGCCAGGTCCTGCGCCATTCCCCGTCTTCAAACACGAGGCTGGCCCGCCTATGCCCTGCGGGATTCAAATCGAGGTAGTCAATTCTCGATACGGTCACATCAATCAGGCAGAAATTTTCGAATCCCGCCGATGAGTCGAGATCTTCGGCGTGCGTCGTTGCATGCGCCTCAGCGGGAGACGCAACCGGTGTCGCGGGTGCAAGCGGCGTGCGATAGACGATCAATGTCCGAGGTCTGCTAGAGTCCCAGACCGCTCTCGTTTCCGAGGGCGTCTCGACGATTCTCGCAACGCCGTACAGCCTTATCTGAATCCCGCCGTCGAGATCACAGCCGACGAGCGATATGCGCGGGTCGCGCCGCAATTCGGCCACCTTCGTAGACCGCACGTCGGTATGGAAAATGACTGAACGCAGCTCGCGAGAGACACGGCGCAACACGACCGTCCGCACGGCAGGTGCACCGTCTAGAGAGGTGGTGCCGCTTGTTCGGACAGGGTCCCGCGATTTTTAAGTGGAACGTCCGGGGCGATCATGCTGCCGATTTGATCGCTGGCAGCGTCGCGAAGTATGCCTCATCGGGCGTCTGATCCGCCAGACTCGAATGAGGACGTTTGCGGTTGTACAGCTCAATGTATTGGCCAATGGAGCGCCGGGCGTGGCTGACCGACTCGTAGGCTCTCAAATAAATCTCTTCGTACTTGATGCTGCGCCACACGCGCTCGACAAACACGTTGTCGCGCCAGGCGCCTTTGCCGTCCATCGAC
>NZ_SMOD01000152.1 GCF_004353905.1 Paraburkholderia guartelaensis
GTAAATCTATGGTCCGCCCCAGTTTTGCAACCCCTGACGCTTGATGCAGTGTTGGCTTGCGCAAATCTATCCGGCGTCGTTGTGGGGACTGCTCCCCGCGCCTCGATGAAGTTCGCGCCCACGGCCCCCATAAAGTTGTGCGGCTTCAGGAGCCTCTTTACTTGCCGGGGTGTTCCGCAGGCCGGTGTGCCGTTCACGTCATCAGGTTTCAGTCGTCGCAAAGCAGATGAGGAAATGCTTGCCTTGTGCTCGTTCACGCTTAGGGTCTGGCGAATTCAGAATCGAAGGTGCTATGGTGTGCGACGATGGCCCACGCGGTTCGCGCCAGCTTGTTGGCCAGCGCACACGCCACAACATTTGAGTGGCGCCGCGTCATCATCGCGCGCGCCCATTCCGCGAGCCGGCCAGTTCGCTTCTCGAGCCCGCGCAAATAGGCTCGGGCGCACAGGACCAGAAGACATCTGACGTGCTTGTCGCCTCGATGGCTGATCCCGAGGAAGTTGGACCTTCCGCCGGTGCTGTATTGGCGCGGAACAAGTCCAACTGACGCGGCGAAGTCACGACTGCACCTGTACTGCCTGCCATCGCCCATTTCTGCGACAAGCACGCTCGCAGTGATCGGGCCGATTCCCGGAATGCTCATGAGCCGTTGCCCAACGTCGTCATCGGCGAGTTGGCGCGCCAGCTCCCGTTCAATCTCACCTATCTGCTTCTCCAGATACTTGAGGTGTTCATGGAGGCGTTCGAGAATCGCTATCAGCCGCGGCGGCAATGCGTGCGCATCGAGAAGTTCCGGCAATCGCGCAATGGCGGTCTTGCCGACCGGCAGACCAACACCAAACTCAAGCAGGAAACCATGCGTCTGGTTGATCGTTCTCGTACGGTCCCGCACCATCGATTCACGTACGCGGTGCAGAACCGAAAGTGTCTGTTGCGACTCGGTCTTCGGCGTCACAAAGCGCATTGCTGGACGCGATGCGGCTTCACAGATCGCTTCGGCATCAACGAAGTCGTTCTTGTTCGACTTCACGAATGGCCGCACGAACTGAGGCGAAATAAGTTTGACCTGGTGGCCGAATGTGGACAGCTTGCGCGCCATGTGATGAGAGCCGGCGCACGCTTCCATGACGATGATGCAGACCTCGTACGTCGCGAAGAATTCAAACAGTTGCTTACGCCCCAGCTTCTTGCGAAACACGGCCTTGCCGTTCCGGTCCTGACCGTGAAGGTGAAAGGAATGCTTGCCAAGATCGATTCCAACGAGCATCGCGTGGTCCATTATGGTCTCCGGTTCCGAGTGAGCTCTGTCAGCGTAACTTATTCGGTAAGGTGGGGCGGACCATGTCATTAGTTGT
>NZ_SMOD01000153.1 GCF_004353905.1 Paraburkholderia guartelaensis
AGAGGTGGCCGCGCAAAATCGGACAGCGGGATAAGTGGAACGACCGGGGCCTGAGCCAGCGATAATGCAGGCAAAGGAACCGAGAAAATGACGAAACGAACCCGACGCACGCACTCAGCGGCGTTCAAAGCGAAAGTGGCCCTGGCGGCAGTCAAGGGCGAGCGCACGCTCGCCGAACTGGCGCAGCAGTTCGATGTGCATCCGAACCAGATCACGGAATGGAAGCGGCAGTTGCAGGAGCGCGCGGCCGACGTGTTCGGTGCGGCCGGCCCGGTGTCGAGCGAGCCACCGGTAGACGTGAAGACCCTGCACGCCAAGATCGGCCAACTCAGCCTGGAAAATGATTTTTTAAGCGGTGCGCTCACCAAGGCGGGATTGCTGAGCGCAAAGCGATGATTGACCGTGACCATGTGTTGCCGGTTTCGCAGCAAGTCCGGCTTGTTGGTATCGCGAGATCGAGCGCGTATTACCGGGCGCGACCTGTCAGCGAAGTCGATCAACGTCTGATGCGCCGGATCGACGAACTGCATCTGGAGTTCCCGTTTGCCGGTGCACGGATGCTGGCGCGCCTGCTGCGCCGGGAAGGCCACGAGGTCGGCCGCCGGCGCGTGCGCACGCTCATGAAGCGCATGGGCGTGGAGGCGCTGTACTGCAAGCCGAACACGAGTCGACGCAACGCGCAGCATAAGGTCTGGCCGTATCTGCTGCGCGGCACGAAGATCGAGCGGGCCAACCAGGCCTGGGCACTCGACACGACCTACGTCCCCATGGCGCGCGGCTTCGTGTATCTGACTGCGGTGGTGGACTGGGCCAGTCGCAAGATCCTCACGCACCGCGTGGCGATCACGCTGGAAGCCGTGCATGCCGTTGAAGCGCTGGAAGAGGCGTTCGCCCGCTATGGGCACCCCGACATCGTCAACACCGATCAGGGTAGCCAGTTCACGGCGGGAGCCTTCACCGAGGCGGTGCTGGGCCGAGGCATTCGACTGTCGATGGACGGCAAAGGCGCCTGGCGCGACAACGTGTTTGTCGAGCGCGTGTGGCGCAGCATCAAGTACGAAGAGATTTATTTGAGAGCCTACGAGTCGGTCAGCCACGCCCGGCGCTCCATTGGCCAATACATTGAGCTGTACAACCGCAAACGTCCTCATTCGAGTCTGGCGGATCAGACGCCCGATGAGGCATACTTCGCGACGCTGCCAGCGATCAAATCGGCAGCATGATCGCCCCGGACGTTCCACTTAAAAATCGCGGGACCCTGTCCGAACAAGCGGCACCACCTCT
>NZ_SMOD01000154.1 GCF_004353905.1 Paraburkholderia guartelaensis
AAGGTGTCAGGGTGCAGATGACAGCGAGCTTTGGCTTTCGCGATAGCGGTCAGGACGGAAGCGGTGTCGCCGGCCGCTACCGTGCAACGGCTGGGAGCACGTACGCCATCACCGAGTGACAGCTTCCAGTTCTTTTCGCCCAATTCAAAGGCGACAAACAGCCTGCAGGTGATCGCGGTGTCCTGTGCGTGCAGGGTTCTCTCGGGTGCGTCCATTTGCGTGCTCCTTCCGGGAAACGGTCCAGACAAACCGTTTTACTCCTGGGGGCTTACGCGGGCTGTCCCTCATAGTATCTGAACGTCGATTCGGTCTGCGTGAAATGCAGGTGCATCAGCCGGCTCGTCGCGTCGTCCACGTACACCAGCAGCGTGCAGGCCGGCGCCCGGTCCTCGAACCAGCGGTGGTCGCTGCCGTCGATCTGCACCAGCTCGCCGAAACATGCACGCCGTGCGCGCGGCTGGTAGACCTTCGGCGGACGCTGTTTGCGCGGCACCCACAGGCCGGCCTGGGTCATCAGTTGGCGCACCGTTTCCTTGCACAGCCGGATGCCGTGGCATTCGTCCAGCTTCTCGCGGGCCAGCGTCGGCCCGAAATCGGCGTAGCGCTCGCGGATGATCATCAGGGCGCGCAACGCCAGGCCTTCGTCGAGCTTGCGGTTACCTGGCTGACCGCGCCGGCCCGAGGCCACGCCAGACGGCCCGTGCTCCCGGTACCGGATCACCAGCCGTTCGATCTGACGTACTGTCAGACCCAGCCGTTCGGCGGCACGGCCGGGCTTGAGGCCCGTCTCAACGACCGCCTGTATAACCTTCAGTCTGTCCAGTTCGCGCATGCTCAAACTCACCAGCGTCGTGTCCGGCTTCATGGCAGGCCCCGCAGCGGTTGCAGCAGTCTGCCAGCTTGCCAGCGCTCAAAAACACGACATCTGTAAATAGCCAGAACACGACATTAAGACGTAGCCCCCACAACACATGTCATGGCCAGATACAGATGTCCGCTTCCCGGCCAAGTTCAAATGTCCGGGTTTAGCAGGTTCAGGATTCGTCTTTCATGCGTCTGAAGCCTGTACGGTATCGAAGGACGGATCCTGAGCGGGAAGGGTGTCTGCGTCAGTTCCACTGCTGCCTGCAGACCGCCGGCCAGGTTTTTGGGGCGATTGCTGCACCTGTCTACGCTGGGCAAGATCCGTGATCGCCTGCTCGACATCCGCCTGCGTGAACTCGCGTTGTTTCTTCTTGCCCGGTTCGTGTTCGTTGCGCCTGGTTCGG
>NZ_SMOD01000155.1 GCF_004353905.1 Paraburkholderia guartelaensis
CCGAACCAGGCGCAACGAACACGAACCGGGCAAGAAGAAACAACGCGAGTTCACGCAGGCGGATGTCGAGCAGGCGATCACGGATCTTGCCCAGCGTAGACAGGTGCAGCAATCGCCCCAAAAACCTGGCCGGCGGTCTGCAGGCAGCAGTGGAACTGACGCAGACACCCTTCCCGCTCAGGATCCGTCCTTCGATACCGTACAGGCTTCAGACGCATGAAAGACGAATCCTGAACCTGCTAAACCCGGACATTTGAACTTGGCCGGGAAGCGGACATCTGTATCTGGCCATGACATAGGTGTTACGGCTTTTTTGAAATGTCGGGTTCTGGCTCATTAGAAATGTCCGATTCCTGCCCTGGTTGACGCGCACGCTCGCGTGAGGCGTCGACCAGGGGCGAACCATGAACGGACGTGAGCTGATCACGGCAAGCATGCGCGAACTCGAGCGGGTCAAGGTCATCGAGGCGGTCATTGAAGGCCGCCTGCGATGTTTTCAGGCGGCTGAGCGCCTGCAGCTCAGCGAGCGGCAGATCAGCCGGCTGTGCCGGCGCTATGAGGCCGCAGGCCCGGCTGGGCTGGTCTCGGCCAGGCGCGGGCGGCCGAGTAACCGCGAACTGTCCGTCGATCTGCGGGCCCGGGCCATGGCGCTGGTACGTGAACGTTACGCCGATTTCGGGCCGACGCTGGCCTGCGAGAAGCTCGCTGAATGCCACGGCATCGGGCTGGCAAAGGAGACCGTACGTCGATGGATGCGCGATGCGGGCCTGTGGATTCCGCGCGCGCAGCGTCCGCCGAAGGTCTACCAGCCGCGGGCCCGACGCGCGTGCCTGGGCGAACTCGTCCAGATCGACGGCAGCGATCACCGCTGGTTCGAGGAGCGCGCACCGGCCTGCACGCTGCTGGTGTACGTGGATGACGCGACGAGCCGCATCATGCACCTGCACTTCACGCAAACGGAGTCGACCTTCAGATACTATGAGGGACAGCCCGCGTAAGCCCCCAGGAGTAAAACGGTTTGTCTGGACCGTTTCCCGGAAGGAGCACGCAAATGGACGCACCCGAGAGAACCCTGCACGCACAGGACACCGCGATCACCTGCAGGCTGTTTGTCGCCTTTGAATTGGGCGAAAAGAACTGGAAGCTGTCACTCGGTGATGGCGTACGTGCTCCCAGCCGTTGCACGGTAGCGGCCGGCGACACCGCTTCCGTCCT
>NZ_SMOD01000156.1 GCF_004353905.1 Paraburkholderia guartelaensis
GCGCGCGGCCTGCAGCTTCTGGACGAGCTCGCTGGTACGCGTGAACAGCACGCGGTAGCCGACGTCGATCAATGCATGACCGATAGCCGATCCCAGGTGGCTTTTTCCGACCCCAGGCGGGCCGAACAGGAGAACCGTGGCGCCTTTCTCCAGCCATGACTCTCCGGTGGCCAGCGCTGTGACATGCGCTTTTGAGACCATCGGCACGGCGCCGAAGTCGAAGGCGGCGAGCGTCTTGGTCGGGTCCAGATGCGACTCGGTACKGTGCCGCTCGATGCGTCGCTTAGCGCGTTCGGCCAGCTCGTGCTCTAGCAGTGCGCCGAGCAGGCGTGCGGCCGGCCACGCTTCCTTGTCCGAGCGCTCAGCGAACTCGGGCCACAACCTGCCGATCGTTGGCAAACGCAGCTCGTTGAGCATCAGGGCCAGGCGGCCACCATCATGCGCGGGCGCGTTCATGCTGCCACCTTCTCAAGCAGTTCGTCATAGACGGCAACGGGCGGCATCTGAACCTCGACATCGGGGCACTGGGCCTCGCGGGGTGCGTACTGCTCACGCAGCGCCTTGAGATCGGGAAGCTCGCCGGCCTCCAGCATCGCATCAAGCTGCCCCGCCAGTACGGCCTCCACGCCGTGCAGGCCCGCGAGCTCAAGCAGGCCGACCATCGTCTTGCATGCGTCGCGTTGTGACAGGCGGGCATCAAGTTGTTCCCAGGTTCTGCGGTACGCCTCACGCGGGAACAGTGCGTCACGAAACGCGAGTCCCTTGAATGCCTGGGGTTTGCGCTTCAGCGAGTCAATGAAGTGGCGGTAATCAAGCGCGTGGCGGTTGTCGTGCGCACGCGAGCCCCGTGCGGTGCTGTGGACCAGCACGCCGGACAGGTAGAGGTGGCCGCGCAAAATCGGACAGCGGGATAAGTGGAACGACCGGGGCCTGAGCCAGCGATAATGCAGGCAAAGGAACCGAGAAAATGACGAAACGAACCCGACGCACGCACTCAGCGGCGTTCAAAGCGAAAGTGGCCCTGGCGGCAGTCAAGGGCGAGCGCACGCTCGCCGAACTGGCGCAGCAGTTCGATGTGCATCCGAACCAGATCACGGAATGGAAGCGGCAGTTGCAGGAGCGCGCGGCCGACGTGTTCGGTGCGGCCGGCCCGGTGTCGAGCGAGCCACCGGTAG
>NZ_SMOD01000157.1 GCF_004353905.1 Paraburkholderia guartelaensis
GCGTGGAGGCCGTACTGGCGGGGCAGCTTGATGCGATGCTGGAGGCCGGCGAGCTTCCCGATCTCAAGGCGCTGCGTGAGCAGTACGCACCCCGCGAGGCCCAGTGCCCCGATGTCGAGGTTCAGATGCCGCCCGTTGCCGTCTATGACGAACTGCTTGAGAAGGTGGCAGCATGAACGCGCCCGCGCATGATGGTGGCCGCCTGGCCTTGATGCTCAACGAGCTGCGTTTGCCAACGATCGGCAGGTTGTGGCCCGAGTTCGCTGAGCGCTCGGACAAGGAAGCCTGGCCGGCCGCACGCCTGCTCGGCGCACTGCTAGAGCACGAGCTGGCCGAACGCGCTAAACGACGCATCGAGCGGCACCGTACCGAGTCGCATCTGGACCCGACCAAGACGCTCGCCGCCTTCGACTTCGGCGCCGTGCCGATGGTCTCAAAAGCGCATGTCACAGCGCTGGCCACCGGAGAGTCATGGCTGGAGAAAGGCGCCACGGTTCTCCTGTTCGGCCCGCCTGGGGTCGGAAAAGCCACCTGGGATCGGCTATCGGTCATGCATTGATCGACGTCGGCTACCGCGTGCTGTTCACGCGTACCAGCGAGCTCGTCCAGAAGCTGCAGGCCGCGCGCCAAAGCCTGCAGTTGCCTTCCGCGCTGGCCAAGCTCGATCGCTTCGATTTGATCATCCTCGACGACCTGTCGTATGCCCGCAAGGACCAGGCCGAAACCAGCGTTCTGTTCGAGCTGATTGCCGAGAGGTATGAGCGAAAAAGTCTTCTGATAACTGCAAACCAGCCGTTCTCGGGCTGGAATGACGTGTTCCCCGACCCCGGCATGACGGTCGCCGCCATCGACCGGCTTGTGCATCACTCGACGATCTTCGAACTCAATGTCGAAAGCTACCGCCGCCGCAAGGCCGGCGACAAACAGAATGCACGGCGGCGTCAATTACACGACGACAACCCTAGCAATCCGTTCAGCGGCCAGTTGCCTGACGACGGCAACGTTGCGCAGTAACGATGAGCGTCAACTACACGATCACGCAACGACAACTACGAAGGAGCAACGTCAAATATGACCTGATACCGAACGACAACTACCCCGTTGACCGGCCAAAATAGTTGTCGCTGACCGGCCGTGCTGCTTGACGCTCTCTA
>NZ_SMOD01000158.1 GCF_004353905.1 Paraburkholderia guartelaensis
ATCGCACGCCTGGCGCCGCCTGGCGCAATGCAGCTATTGCTGCTATCGAAGGAAGCAGCAGGCGCGAATGGAAGCAGGCGACCGGCTACCACCGGCGATCGCTCGCCGAGACCTTGGTGTACCGGCTCAAGGTACTCACGGGCTCCAGTATGTGGGCGCGCGCGACTGGCTCGCAAGCCACCGAGGTGTCGATCCGTGCGGGTGTACTCAATCGCATGGGAGCCCTCGCTCGCCCGCAGTCCGTCCGTATTGCCTGAGATTGAGAGCACAGAGGTCATGTCGTCTTTACGCCTGATTTTTGCAACAATGCCTAAGACAGGCATGGTCCTTGCGTGCCGTGGGCCGCTAAGTTAGAAGGCACAGACAAGTTAAGACCTTTCGTCAATGAGAAAGCGCTTAACAATGGCATAAAACTCGCCGCCTCGCTACGGACGGCTTCGCGGCCAACTTTGTCATACGGAGCAACAACATGAAAGCATTAATTGATAAAATGCACCGGCTTTCGTCGGCTGAGGACTTCTTCCGATTCTTCGCCATCTCATATGACGACAAGGTGGTGAACGTAAGTCGATTACATATACTAAGGCGTTTCTTCCAGTACATCAGACAGGCGGAGGAGCTGTCCGCGGATCACGACGCAACCTTATTCTTGGTATATCGAAATCTCCTGCTGAAAGCGTACAACGACTTTGTCATTTCCACGCCTGCTGAGCAAAAGGTGTTCAGGGTTCTTCAGGAAGCCGACGGAGAGCGGCATATCTCTCTTGATAGCCTGCGTGAATCTCTGCCGGCTCGGGCTAATAATTGAAGTTGGTGAGCGAGTCATATTGGTGCTTGTCTGAGGGATCTGTCGCAATAAGGCGGTCTGCTATGCTGACGGGCCTTAATGCGTGACGTGATCGATGACCGAGAAGCTGAGTCCGGGTGTGGGAAAAGTACTCAAACGCTTGCATTACCCGCTGGACGTGATGTTGCTGTGCGTTCGGTGGTACGTGGCCTATCCGCTGAGCCTGCGCCATCTTGAACAGATGATGGCCGAGCGCGGGATTGCGGTCGATCATTCGACCGTTCACCGTTGGGCACTCAAACTGTTGCCGGTGCTGGAGAAGGCGTTTCGACGGTGCAAACGGACGGTCGGCAA
>NZ_SMOD01000159.1 GCF_004353905.1 Paraburkholderia guartelaensis
CTAGTCCATTGCGTCATTGAAAAAGCACCTTATTTGGTATTCAATGAAACGCATGGAAAAGATGAATTTGACCACGCTTGAGCGCAAACAATTGCTGTCAGCAACTCGTAGCCAAACGGTGCGCGCAGCGGACGCGCGGCGTGCACGGCTGATCTTGATGCTTGATGAAGGCGAAGCACGTGAGGCGATCATGCAGCGGCTGCGATGTGACTCGCGCTTCATTACCCGTTGGTCGAGTCGGTTTTTGGCGGAGCGGTTGGCAGGCCTGTACGCGCGCCATCCGGGACGAGCTCCTGTGCATCCGCCTGAAAAGCTCGAGGCGCGGGTTCTGAATCTCACGCTTAAGCACCGGCCCTCGGACGGCTCGACGCATTGGAGCAGCTATAAGCTTGCGGCGGCTCTGGGCGATGTAGGCGCCTCGACGGTACAGCGCATCTGGCGCAAGCACGGCGTGCGCCCCCATCGACTCGATACGCACATGGTCTCAAACGACCCTGACTTCGAGACCAAGGCTGCAGACGTCATCGGCCTGTATCTGAACCCGCCCGCACATGCGGTGGTGTTCTGCGTGGACGAGAAGACGGCAATTCAAGCTCTGGATCGTAAGGATCGGATGCTACCGCTGTCGCCAGGGCGCGCCGAGAGCCATGGCTTCGAATACAAACGTAACGGCACGCTTAGCCTGTTCGCTGCGCTCAATACGGCAACCGGAGAAGTCATCGGCAAGACCGCGCCGCGCCATACCAGCGAACAGTTCGTGGCCTTCCTCACCGACGTTATCGCCAGTCAGCGGCCCAAACAGGAGATTCATGTGATCTGCGACAACGTCAGCAGCCACAAGACACCGCGCGTGCACGAATTCTTGCGACAACACCGCAACGTGCGGTTGCATTACACCCCAACCTATACCTCTTGGCTGAATCAGGTGGAAAACTGGTTCTCGCGCATCCAGCGCGATGTAATTGCGCGAGGCATCTTCACCACGGTGAAGGATTTGGACCGCAAGCTGATGCGCTACATCCGCGAGCACAACAAGAATCCCAAGCCGATTAAATGGAAATACGATGATCCATCACGACGAATTCGGCCAGTGCCATTTCAATGACGCAGTCGACTAG
>NZ_SMOD01000016.1 GCF_004353905.1 Paraburkholderia guartelaensis
AACTGCTGCAGACCCTCGTCCATCAACGCTACAAGCAACGCCGCAGCATCCTCGTCACGTCCAACCGCGTCGTCCAGGACTGGGGGCGCTACCTTCGCGACAGCACCATGGCTTCGACGATCCTTGACCGTCTGCTGCATCGCTCCAAACTCCTCGAGTTTGAAGGCAAGAGCTATCGTCTCCGTGAAGCCGCTGCCAGGCTTGCCGTCACTGAGGAATCCGACGCATAATCCGCTCGTCCTGCCTGGGGGAATTTAGCCGCCCACAAGTGGAGGAGTTTGAACTGCCCATCGGGGCGACTGCAAAGCGCGGTGCCGCGTTCGCCACCAGAATCAGGGCGGCACCGGCCAGGCCGCTCGATACATGCTTCAGCGCATGCCCCGCGATCACATGGCGAGTGAGTTCCCACACCTGCCAGTCAAGGCTCTCGAAGATCTTGGCCACCCCGTAGAAAACGATCACCATCGTCCAGCCGAATACGCTGTCCACCTTGCGTGTGAGCGTCAAGCCGACGATGAACATGAGCCCGCCGAACTGCAGGATCGCGTACGGCCACAGGCTGTTGAGTGCGAGCCAGTACTCGATCGTGCCTAGCGATACGGCAACCAGGATGAGCAACGGTACCCAGCCCACGCGCTGCCCGGTGTTCGACGTCCAGAGCATCGCCAGTATGCCGGCGAAGACGATCGTCATCGGCAGGCGATCCCAGACGAGCGTCGCGTCGGAAGGTGCCCAGTGATAGTAGGCCGACCCGATTGCGGTTAGCACGAGCCCGAATCCGGCGACTACCATGCCGGGGAATTTTGGCGGCTGCCGCGACGCATTTCGTTTCGCCCAACTGAGGCAGGCGATCCCTGCCGCCAGAATGACGAGATTCGACAGCACGTCCGCTGCATGCGGTATCAAGCCCAGCGCGCGTTGGTCCGCGAAGTGGTGATACGACGCCGCCTGCGCCAGCGGCCATACCAGCTGCAACACCGTACCCACCACGAAAAGCAGGATGCTGCCAAGCAGCAATCGGGTCATGTTCACGGTGCTCGTCTCCGGGTATGACGTAACACTCAACAGGCGCTGGTGCTGCACAGGTACATCTGGCCGGCAGGTGGCCGCGGCGGCCCCATGCGAGCTTGCGCACCCTGCCCGTATCATCGGACAAACCAGGCTCGGTAACAAGGTTGGCCCGGTGTCTGGATGCTGTCGATTCTTTCAGTCTAGTTGGTGTTGCAGCCGTCGGCTTACGGCTCGTCGTAATCATCGCCGGCCTGCTCCAGTTCCCTCAACGCTTCTGCGGGATCCTCCGGCTTCCCGGCAGCGGTCTCATGAGTGCGCCTCGGTGAATCGACAACGGGAGGAGGCATCTTGCCGATGCCCTCGTCGATGCGTTGCAGGAGATACGGGAAGAACGGATTCGATGCAATCCGGAACATCGAGTCGAGCGTCAGAATCAACGTGCCGCGTTCTCCGCGCGGCGCGAGCGTACCAAGGTTGACATTGAAGTTCTCGTCGTCGCCCGGCTCGATGCCGTAGAGCGCATCCGTCACGGGAAATGGAATCGCAACATGCGATAACGAAAAAATATCCGGAGGATAGTCAATGTCCAAAGGACGAACGTGAGTTGCCACACTGCCGGCATCGACACTGCGTTCGACCGTATGAGCCGAATCTTGTGAGGCGTTGGCGATGACCGTGGTGCGATAGTTCTGCGGCCCGATGCGCAGCAGTCGTGTGAGCGCCGAATAGGACGCGACGCGCAGGAAGGTTCTGAAACTCACGCTGCGGTTCACATCGAACAACACAATTTCACTGCCGTTTTCGGGAAGCTTGTCATACAACGACGACATGACAGCAGGGGTGCTGACCGTGAAATCGGTAACCGACTGGAACGTCAGCACGGGAGGGAGCGACTTCAACCGATTCTCACGCTCGAGCCTCGCCATCTGCTCCTGGATGGCGCGGGTAAGCAGCCAGGACTGACGCGCTGCGTTCACCGGGAACGAGTTGTATTTGAAGGGGTTGAATTCCGGCACGATGCCGAGCCAGGCGGCCCGCGCGAACGCGGGCAACATCGCGGGTAGTCCCACGAGGCCCGCAAACCGCGCGTAACGAGTGACTCCGATCATCGGCGAAATGAGCACGAGCCGGGTGGGACGCGTGAGCGCGGGGTTCTCGATGGCGTCCATTGCATATTGCAGGGCAAGCGCGCCGCCGTTCGAGAAGCCTATCAGTTCGAGCGGCTTGTCCGGGCCCACGCGCCGGCGCGCTTCGCGAACCGCGAGTCGTGTTGCCGCGGCCCATTCTTGCCATGTGACATTGGTCAGTCCCGCAGGCACGGTACCGTGTCCAGGCAAACGGATGGCGATCGCAACAAAGCCCCGGTCACGATAGTTGCGCGCGATGTGCCGCAAACTGTAGGGCGAGTCCGTCATGCCATGCAGCAGCACCACCGCTCCAACCGGCGTTCCGGGAGGTTCCAGTATGTACGAGCGGTTCCAGTCCTGAGCGAAGTGCTCCGGATAGATCGGTGAGCCTTCGTAGTATCGGTTCGACGGGACACGCTCGGATGCTTTGATCTTTTCGACGACGTTGACGTGCACATCCTCGAAAAGCCGCGACTCCTCCCGCATGTACGCACTCCAGTCGCCGGCGTCTATTTCTTCGACGGTCATCTCCCGCGGCACGTAGGTGTGCCAGACGGATAGTTCCGGGCCGCGCAGCGAAGACCATGCCCGCAAACCCAATGCGAGTAACGCGAGCACGACCAGTATCGACACGCATATTTTTATTACCTTCAGCGACGTGCGTAGCATGGGTTTTCTCTTGGAAGCGACTTCAAAACACACCGTGACCTTGAACTTCTTCTGCTGCGTATCCATTCGACCGATGCGCAGCCTGGCCCTATGTCTTTAAAGACTATGTCACCTGCCCTGCGAGGCATTGCCTTTTCGGTCGGCGCTCAGGGACACGGGCGTACGCGAATCGGCGATATCCACCCAGCCGCCGCCCATGGCCTGATACACGCTGATCACCTGGTTATAGCGCGAGGCCTGCAAATTGGCGAGGGCAAGCTCGGCGGAAAACAGGTCGTTTTCGGATATCAGCACTTCGAGATAGCCGATCAACCCGTCTTCGAACTTGAGCCGCGAGAACCTCGCATATTCGCGCAAAGCATCGACGCGCTGCTGCTGAAGCGCGGTCTGCTCGATGGTCATTTGTGAGCTGACGAGCGCATTATTGGTGTCGTTGAACGCGCCCAGCACCGTCTGCCTGTAGACCAGTTCGGCCTGGCGCTTTTGTGCCTCGGCTGACTGCACCTGGCCAGCAATCGCACCCGACGTGAAGATCGGCCCGGTCAGTCCTGCTGCGACCGACCAGAGCGAGGCGGGCCCGGAAAGGAAGTCGCCGAATGCGGTACTGACCGAACCCAGCGCCCCCGTCAGCGAGATGGTGGGATAGTAAAGCGCACGCGTGGCGCCGACATTCGCATTGGCCGCGACCAGATTCTGTTCGGCCTGCAAAATATCGGGCCGCCGCTCGAGCAGTGTCGAAGGCAGATCCGCCGGAATGACAGGAAGCACCAGCTCGCTCACCGACTTGCCTCGCGCAATGGGCCCGGGATTACGTCCCAGCAGAATGGAGATGCCGTTTTCCACGATGGCGATCTGCTGTTTGATGGCCGGTATCGCGGATTGAGCCAGCTTGTACTGCGAGCGCACCTGGGAAAGCTCCGTCTGGGAAACCAGTCCGTCGCGATAGCGCAACTCGAATATGCGTAATGTTTCGCCGAAGTTACTCGCCGTGGCCCGTGCGACTTCGAGTTGCCGGTCGAGCCCGCGCAGCGTGATGTAGCTGGTCGCCACGCCTGTCACCAGCGAAAGCACGACGCCCCGCTGGGCCTGTTCGCTGGCATAGACCTGCGCCTGCGCGGCTTCGGTCAGGCGTCTTACCCGGCCGAACAGGTCGATTTGCCAGGAAGCGGACAGCATGCCCTGATAGAGATTGAATACGGGATCGAGCAAGGGGGACAGCGGCGGCATCCCGACCTCGCTGGTCCGGTTGCGGCTCACGTTGGCGCCATAGCCGATCTGCGGGAGACCCTGCGAGCGCGCAGCGCGCAACAAGCCGATGAACTGGTCGATACGCGCCGCTGCGATACGCACGTCCAGATTGCCCTCCAGTGCGGTTTGAATCAGGTCGTTCAACACCGGATCGTCGAATTGCTCCCACCACGCCGTGTCCACGACTTCTTCAGCCGCGGGCAAATCGACCCGCCACGTTGCGGGCACCGCCACCTCGGGGCGACTGTAATCGGGCCCCACGCTAATGCAGCCGGCCAGGCAACTGGTAGCGGCGGCAAATATCGCAGCACGCGTCAGCGTTCTCATGACGTACTCCAGGTTCTGCTGCGACCGCGTCCCGTGTGCGCAGGCGGTGCGGTCGGTTGCGCCACACACATCATGCCGCCACCGCGAGCAGGCCGCCGAACAGCAGCGCCGCGAGCAACAGCGTCAGACAGGAGACGGCCCATCCGCGTACGAACGCATCCGTACACACAGCGATGCGTGCGGCCCCCGTGCTGCCTCGTTGCAGTCCGCGCAGGAGGCCACTGACATCTCCCACAGGCAAGGACGGCACCGTCTTGCCCCATCGGTTCCAGCCAATCGCGAGCGCCGCGCCAACGAGTACCGGCCAGAGTGCCGACCACAGCGCCGCGGGAGCCAGGGCCTCGGGTAGCGAGCCTGCCGGGATACGCAGATACAACACCCACGGAACCGCGAGCGAGACCACTACCATTGCCAGCCATGCTCCCCTGAACGGCCCCGGAGCGCGCGCGTTGGAATCGGTCGTGGCCACTGCACCCAGACAGCGCACGAAATGAAGCATCAGCAACGTGGTCGCGGCTGAAGAGGCCGCAGCCAACGACCCGGCCAGATCGCCGCCCAGCAGGTCCTTGGCCGCGTACTTGGCCAGTGCGCCGCCCGTCAACGGCAATCCGCCCAGTCCAAGCGCGATGACCGCCGTGGGCAGCAGCACCCATCGCAACGATCCGGCACCCGTCAACGCGACCACGCCCACGGCCAGAAACAAAGTGCCTTTGACGAGCAGATGGTGCGCGGCATAGTAAGCGGCTGCCACGACGGTAGCGGGGTCGCCTGCGGCTAGCCCCATGCCGATCACGGCCATCAGGAAGCCCATCTGGCTGACGCTCGAGTACGCAAGCACGACTTTCGGCTGGGACTGGGTGATACCGATCGCTACGCCGTAGAACGCGCCGAACATGCCCAGCGCCGCGAAAGGGATGCCAAAGTGCGGCCATGCGTCGTTGAAAGTAAATGGCAGAAAACGAACCAATGCGATCACGCTGGCCTTGACCACCGCGCCGCTGAGCACCGCCGCCGCCGGAACAGGCGCCGCGCGATAGGCGTGCGGCATCCAGAAATGCAGCGGCACCATTCCCGCCTTCATGCCGAGGCCAACCAGGAGCAATAGCAGCGTGGCGTTGCGCCAGGGCGAGCCCGGCAAGGCTGCAGCCGCATCGCGAATCAGCAGGCTGCCACCAGGCGTGGCCTGTGCGAGCAGGACCAATCCTCCCAGCACGAAAGCCTCGGCCAGTAATGCAACGCCAAGATAAAGCGCGCCCGCGTATCGGGCTTCGGGCCCGTCGCCCTGGAGCACCAGCCCGCTGGCGCCGACACTCAACACCGCCAGCATCAGATAGAAGCCGATCAGATCGGCCGTCAGGAACACGCCCACGCTGCCGGTCAAGGCCATGAGCCAGCAGACGACGAACCCATCGATATCTTCGCGACCGCGTACATATCGTGCGGCATAGATTCCGGCGAAGAGCCACAACAGCGCCGCCGTGCCGAGCAACACCGCGCCTGGCGTATCGAGCGCGAAACTGAGGGCGAAACGGCTGTGGCCGAGCATCAGGGTTTCGCTCTGGCTGGCGCCGACGGCCGCGGCCAGCGCGGGTAGCGCAGCGACAGCGAACCATGACGGCAGGCACCTGCGAACAGGCGCCGACGCACAGAGCAGCAGCATCAGCAATGGCAACCCGACGGCTGCGACGAGCAGAGCTTGGGAGACGTTCATGGCAGCCCCGCTGGCGGCACCACTGTGCGGCCAATCTGGGCCACGTCGACCGGCAGCAGCACGGCGAGGCCAAGCAGGAAAGAACACGTTGCGAGGCCAAGCACGGCGAGTTGCTGGTAACGAGGCACCTGCTTTTGCGGCGACCAGCCGGGCGCGGCGGGCTCCATCGCGCGCACCACCACCATGAAAACGTAGACGCTCGTGAGCAGGCCGCCGACCAGCATCACGACCGCCCACCACCATTGCCCCGTCGCGAGTGCCGCCGACATCAGCAGCCACTTGGCCAGAAAGCCTCCGGAAGGCGGCAAGCCGATCAACGTGGCGCCGGCAAGCGCAAAAGCCGTCAGCGTCATGGGCAGGGCGCGCCCTGCGCCGCGCAGGTCGGCCAGACGGTCATGCCCCAGCGTGCTATAGATCAGACCGGCCGCGAGAAACATGGCCGCTTTGGCGCTCGCGTGCGATACGGCCTGCAACAGGCCACCCGTGACGGCCCGAGCACTTTCGTGCTGCACGGCAAGCGGGAACAGCAGGAACAGATAGCCGATCTGGGCGACCGTCGAGTAAGCGATCAAGAGCTTCAGCCGCACCTGGCGCAGCGCCACCACATTGCCGAAGAGGATCGCGAGCGCCCCCAGACCTGCAAGCAGTTGCGAGCAGGATCCGCTTGCGATGCCGGCGAAGACGTCGACCCATAACCGCACCACCACGAACCACGATCCCTTGATGACCAATGCCGACAGCAGCGCGCTCGCGGCGGCGGGTGCGCCCGCGTGCGCAGGCGGCAACCACAGATGCAGCGGAAACAGCGCGGTTTTGGCGAGCATGCCGGCCGTCATCAACGCCAACGCGGCCCAGGCTAGCGGCTGCGCCCCTATCCTCGCGGCAAGCAGCGCAATGTCCAGCGTGCCATAGGCGCCATAGAGCAGAAAAACCCCCAGCAAATAAAGCATCGAGCCGATCAGCGCGTACAACAGATAACGCAACGCAGCCTGCAATGTTTCGGCGCGGCCATCGAGGGACACGAGAGGAACGCCCGCAAAAGTCAGCAGTTCGAGCGCGACGTAGAGCGTGAAAATGTCTCCGCTCACAAACACCAGATTGAGCGCTCCCCATACCGCCAGCAGCAGCAGCCAGAACGCCAGCGGCGCGCGCGCCTCGTTCGTGCCGGACGGCGTGCCGAAGTCGCCATTGGCGTATATCGCCACCGCCCCCACCACCACGGCAACCACCAGCATCATGCACACCGAGAGGCCGTCGGCGCGGAGCATGACGCCCAGCGGCGGCGCCCAGCCGCCCAGCAGATAGCGCAATGCGTCGCCCGAGACCAGCAGCCTCGCCGCAATCTCCAGCACGACGCCGAAACCGAAGGCGATTGTCACCCAGGCCACGCGTTGCGCGTGGCGTCCGCCGAGCGCCAACCCCGCCAGCATCCCGGCAAAAGGCAACAACACGGCGAGCGTCAGCAGCAGGCCGCCCGGCGTCGATTGCCCCGTGAGCGCCAGCGTCGTCACCTCGCCTCCGTATTGGCGCGCGCCCCGCCCGACGCCGCGTCACCGTCCGCCGACAGAGAATTCGAGCCCGTTTCCGCGAACCTGCGCAGCATGAGTCCGACTGCGAGCGCGGAAGCGGCGAACGACACGACAATCGCCGTGATCAATAGCGCCTGCGGCACCGGGTCGCCGGACATGCCGGCGCCAGCTCCCCGATGCGCGATCACGGCACAAGCCAGAAAGACGCCATTGCCCGTGAGGTTGAAGGCCAGCACCTTGCGCAAGGGCTGCGGGTTGACGATCAGGCCATAGAGGCCGAGACCCACGAGGGCGGCGGCGGTCAAGCCGAACAACTGCGAGACGTTCATGGGCTCACCTCCGGCCGCTGCGGTGGCCCGACAAGCAGGAGGACCAGGGTCACGGCAAGCGAAGGCAGCAGCGCGGCTTCGATGATGATGATCCACAGCTTCGCCCAGCCATCGGGGTACGCGAGAAACGCTCCCGCCACGACGGCGCCGAGCAGGCCAAGCGCGATGAACACCGCCGGCCCGAGGATCAGCACGGCGCGCAGCCAGCGCCGGCTGACCGGCGGCGCATCACGCAAACCGGACATCATGACGAGCAGCCACATGGCGGCAATCACCGTGGCGCCCTGGAATTTGCCGCCCGGATGATCGGCGCCGACCCAGAAAATGTAGATGCCGATCACGACGCCTATCGGCGGCAATACGCGCGCGAGATACACCAGAATGTCGTTGGGACTCACCACCTGCGCCAGACCCGGCCTGCCGCCCCAGCAGCGGTCCGGCGCCAGCGACCAGACGCCGACCACGCCGAACAGCAACACGATGGCTTCCAGCAGCGTGTCGATCGCGCGGAATGACAGCAGGACGGCCGTGATCGGGTTGCCGACGCCAGTCGCCTGAATGTGTCTCGCCACCTCGGGCGCCAGGGTCGGCGCGGGGTCCGGCAAGCTCAACAGGCTAACGGCAATCACGACGGCGACCGCCGTGGCGGCCACGCCTGCCGCGACACGCATCGCGAGGCCCGGCGTTTCGGCCTGGGCCGCCGCTTCAGTTGCCTCGAGCCGCGACGCCGCGCGGATCAGCAGCGCGCCGGTCAGGCCCGCACCGATGGCCGCTTCGGTCAACGCGACGTCGACAGCACGAAGCACTAGCCAGGCCAGCGTGAGCAGCAGGCCGTAAGGAATGAATCCGGCGACCGCGGCGAACGTATCGCGCACGACGACCGTCCAGAGCGCAAGCCCCAGCAACAGGATGCCGATACCGACGGAGATGGCGGCGATCATGCACGCTCCTCCTGCCGGCGCGCGGCGCGCGCGATGAGCTGCGACACATCGGACGACGTCAGCATCACCAGCAGCCAGACCACGATCAGCTTGAGGGCGATCACGATATGACCGGTCTGTGGCAGCAGCCCCAGCACCACCATGCCCAAGCCTAGATTGTCGGCCTTGGTCAACGCGTGCAGCCGCGTGTACGTGTCCGGGAACCGCAACAGCCCGACTGTACCGGCCACGAAGAAGACAATGCCGGCCAGCATGGCAATGATCGTGAAAATATCGGCTGCGGCTTTCATTTCCGGTCCTCTTTCGCGATATCGCCTTCTGCCTGACGATCGGCCTTGACGAAGGCGACCGACGCGAACGCCGCAAGCACGGCGAGCGTCAACGCCACATCCACGACAGCCTCGACGCCGCTTGCCGTGCCGACCAGCAGCAACGCCGCGATCCCTCCCGTGCCGAACAGTTGCGCGGCCATCATGCGGTCGGCGCGCGTGGGCCCGCGCAGCACCGACAGCAGGCCCACGGCCACCATCAGCAGCACCAGCGCGCAAACGGCGATGAGCACGTCAGCCATGACGTTCACCGCTGACCAGCGCGCCCGCGAGGCGCCGTTCTTCGTCCGCCAGTTGTTCCTCAACCCGCTGCGAGGTGTCGAGGCAGTGGTAGACGAGCCCGTCCGCGGTCTCATCTACCGGCAGCGACCCCGGCAACAGGCTCGTGATGATGGCGAAACCATTGCGCGCCGTTCCCGGCGGAAAACCGACACGATAGACCACGATACCGGGCCGCAAAGGCAGGCGCGGGTCCAACGCGCGGCGCGCCACGTCGATGCCCGCGAGCAGGGACTGCAAGAGGAAATGCGGAACGAATACGAGTAAGGCGCCGAGCCGTACCCTTCCCGCGACGGGAGGCAGGAGACGCAGGCTCATCTGCGTCGCGACGAGCGTCGCGATCAGGCCGCAGACGAGATCGGCCGGCTTCACGCTCGGCATCAGGATGATCCATAGCGCGAGAAAGCAAACCGCGCGTGTCAGCGCGACGCGCCAGTGCGAACGCCAGTCGAGCAGGAAAGCACGAAGCGTTGATGAGCTCATGGAAGATGCGCCTCCTCTATCGAAAAACCAGCGAGCGCGAAAACGGCGGGCGTCTGCCGGATGGAGTCAGGCCCCGGCGGCTCACGTCGCCCCGCTCGCCATCCCCGAAGACTGCGACGGCGGCCGGTCTTCCTTGCCAAACACCACCATGTACAGGGCCGGCAGGAACACCAGGGTCAGCAGCGTCGCCACCAGCAAGCCGCCCATGATCGCGAAGGCCATGGCGCCCCAGAACACCGTAGGTGCGATCGGGATCAGGCCAAGCACGGTCGAGATCGAGGTCAACATCATTGGCCGTATGCGCGAAGTGCCCGAAGCGACAACGGCCTCCAGCACGCCCATGCCCTCGTGTCGAAAAGTCTCGATCTGCACGATCAGGATCAGGCCGTTCTTGGCGATCATGCCGATCAACGCGAGAATGCCCAGAATGGCGACGAAACCAAGCGGCCGGTTGAAAACCAGCAGCGCGAGCACCACGCCGATCAGGCCCAATGGCATCACCGAGACCACCATGGCCAGGCGCTTGAAGCTCACCAGCAGCAGCATCATGCTCGTCAGCATCAGCACGATCATCACCGGGACCACGGCAAATACCGAGGCTTGCGAAATCGCGCTTTCCTCGAAGATGCCGCCAGTCGCGACGTGGTAACCCTTGGGCAGCTTCGCATTGAACGCATCGATCTTCGGCGCGAGCGTTGCGACGACTTCGTCGGGCAGCTCGCCATGCATCACGTCGGCGCGTACCGTGAGCGTCGGTACGCGGTTTCGCCGCCATATCAGCGGCGACTCCTGTTCCTCCGTGAACGTCGCGAACTGACTGAGTGGAACCATGCGCCCGCTCGGCGTGGGTACCTGCAGCGTACTCAGTGACTGCACCGTCAGCGGCTGCTCTTCCTGCGCTCGCGCCACCACGTTGACCAGGTAGATGTCGTCGCGTATCTGCGTGAGTGGCGTTCCGGTAATGACGGTGTTCATGATGGCGGCCAACGCGGCGGAACTCACGCCGAGCTGACGCGCTTCATCCTGGTTGATGTGGATGCGGATCTGCCGGGCCGGCTCCATCCAGTCGAAATTGATGTGGCGCGTTCGCTCGTCGGAACCCACGATGCCGGCCAGATCGAGTGCGGCCCTGCGCACCTGAGCCGGGTCGGGGCCCGAGACGCGATACTGCAGCGGCCACCCCACTGGCGGTCCCAGTTCCAGCGGCGACACGCGGGCGACGATACCGGGGAACTGTTCGCTCAGTGCCTTCTCCAGTTTCAATTGCAGCCGGTCCCGCGCCTCGAGACTTTTCGCGACCACGATGACCTGTGCGAAAAACGGATTAGGCAGCTGAACATTGAGGGTAAGAATAAAGCGCACTGCGCCGCGGCCCACATAGCTGCTGAAGTGATCGACATCGGGATCGCTTTTCAGAATGGCCTCGAGTCGCGCAACCTGGTCCGCGGTCGCGTGGATGGACGCGTTCTGGCGCAAGGTCAGATCCACCGTCAGCTCCGGCCGGTCCGAGGCGGGAAAGAACTGCCGCGGCACGAACCGGACGAGGAAGATCGACACCACGAACGCCGCGAGCGTGACGGCAATCGTCAACCACCTGAGCCGCAGCGCGCCGCGCAGGAAGCGGTCATAGGCCATGAGCATCTTGCCGGGCTTGCGCGGCTCCTTTTCGGCCTTGGGCGCTTTCAGGATTGCCACACCGACCAGCGGCGAGAAAATCACCGCACCGAACCACGATGCGAGCAGCGCGATGGCGACTACCGCAAAAATAGAAAACGTATATTCGCCGGCCGAACTTTTTGCGAAGCCAATCGGCACGAAACTGGAAATCGACACGAGCGTGCCGATCAGCATTGGCGCGGCCAGCGTACGGTACGCGAAAGTCGCCGCCTGATCCTTGCTGTCACCGGCGGCGAGGCGGTTGATCATGGCGTCGACGGTGGTCATGGCGTCGTCGACCAGCAAGGTCAGCGCGATGATCAGCGCGCCCAGCGAGACCCGGTGCAGGTCGATGTGCACGACGTCCATGATCCCGAAGACAATCGCCAGCGTCAGCGGGATAGACAATGCGACTACCGTCCCCGGCCGTATGCCCAGACTCACGAAGCTGCACACCAGGATGATGATGATCGCCTGCCAGAGCGACGCCATGAAGTCGTTGATCGCCACGTCGACGGTATCTGACTGATTGGCGACCAGGAACGGCTCGATGCCAGCGGGCAGGTTCGCGGTGGCGTCGGCCATCTCGGCCTTCAGGTTGCGACCGAGCGCCAGTATGTCGCCCGAATCGCGCATGGCGATCGCGAGGCCGATGGCCGGTTTGCCGTTGACGCGGAACATTGGCTGTGGAGGGTCGGCGAAGCCGCGTCTCACGGTGGCGATGTCGCCGAGGCGCACGATGCGCCCTCCCAGCACGAGGTTGACACTCTCGATGTCGCGTTCGGAATCGAAGGCGCCCGTCACCCTGAAGAACACCCGCTCCTGCCCGGTTTGCAGGACGCCGGTCGGCCTGATGAGATTTTGCGCTCTCAATGCGGCGACGATGGTCGGGTAGTCCAGACGCAAGCCCGCCAGACGGGTGGTCGAGAATTCGATGTAGATCTGTTCGTCCTGAGCGCCCAGGACCTCGATCTTCGAGACGTCCGGCACCAGCAGCAGGCGCGAGCGAATCGCCTCGACGCGATCGCGCAACTCACGCATGTTGTAGCCGTCGGCGGTGAAGCCGTAGATGATGCCGTAGGTGTCGCCGAAGTCATCGTTGAAGAACGGCCCGAGCGTTCCCGCCGGGAGCGTTTGTCGCATATCGTCCACGTTCTTGCGAACCTGATACCAGACGTCCTGGACTTCGGAGGGTGGCGTGGACTGCAGAAGATCGACGAAGATCGTCGTTTGGCCCGCTGTCGTATAGCTGCGTATGCGATCCAGGTGACGGGTTTCCTGCAACGTGCGTTCGAGCCGCTCGGTCACCTGCGAGAGCGTGTCGTCGACAGTGGCCCCCGGCCACGCAGCGGCCACCACCATGGTGCGGAATGTAAAGACCGGATCTTCGGCGCGCCCCAACCGCAAAAATGACAGGGTTCCCGCCACGAGTGCAGCGATCATGAGGAACACGACCAGGGGGCGCTTCGAAAGCGCCCACTCGGATAGATTCGGGCCAATCACCTGGCTGCCTCGGTCCAGTTAATTTTCTGTCCCGGCCGCAATGCCTGCACGCCGGCAGTCACGACCACGTCGCCTGTGTTGAGACCTTGCGACACCTCAACGCGGTCCTCGCCATACGCCTGAAGCTCGACCTCACGCACCGAAACCGTCCCTGTCTTCGTATCGACCACCCAGACCGCCGGCTTTCCTCCTGGCTGGATCAGGGCGCTCGAAGGAATTTCGATGGCCGCCGCGCGCGGGAGCTTCATGTGGCCAATGACCGTACTGCCAAGGCGCATGGCTGCCGGCGGATCGAGCACTTGAACCCGGACCGCAAAGGTTCCGGTCACCGGATCGGCGCGGGGCGATACTTCGCGCACCTTACCAACGGCGGTGACCTGGGGGTTGCTGGCAAGCGCGATGACGATGTCGGGATTGGCCGGCGCGACGTCCTTGATCGCGGCGGGCACATCGAATACGGCATCCACCGCGCCTTCGCGAGCGATCTGCACGATCATGCGTCCAGCCGGAACCACCTCGCCCGGCTCCGCTCCACGCGCCGTCACCACGCCGGCTACGTCGGAAACGAGGTCGGTATAGCTCAGCCGGTTCTGCGCGATGTTGACCAACGACTGCGCCGAATCGACTTGCGACTGGGTGATCTTTGCCATCGCTTCCGACTGTTCGAACGAAGCACGCGACACGGCATGCTCCGCAAGCAGATCGCGCATGCGGGTGAACATGGTGCGCGCTTCCAGGGCTTGTGCCTGCGCGGCGGCCAACTGCGCCCGCGCGGACTGCAGGCTGCTTTCCTCGTTCATCCGGTCAAGCCGCGCCAGCACCTGGCCCGCCCTGACACGGTCCCCGACATCGACGTTGCGGGAAGTCATTCTTCCGTCGATACGGAACGATTGATTGATCTCGGCCTGCGCCTGCAATCTTCCGGTCAAGGCGATGGTCGCTCCGGCCTCCTGCTTTTCTATCCTGACGACGCGTACCGGGCGCACTTCCGTCACCGGCGCCTCTTCGCCCTTACGGCAGCCCGCCAACAGTCCGCCCGCCGCCGTTACACACAGCGCACACAGCGTCACGGCCAAAGGCAGGGAAACCATTCGACCTGCAGCATGATTCGCAAACACTGGCGTATTCCTCTGGATCCTTGGACAGGTTGCCCGTGTCCACCGTGAAATGGCTTCGCGCCCTGTTGCAGCCCCGCCGGGCGTGCCGGGGTATCCATCCGAAAACAACGACGATTCAAGCGCTAGAACTCGACGACACCAGGCGACGTTCCAGAATGACGATGAACACCACGATCGGAATGACGTTGGCGAACGTCACGATGGTGTTGATGAACGCGGCCTGCTTCACGCCGCGAAGAATGAGGAAATGAAACAGCGAGATGTCAGCCGACGCCACGATGATGGCCGCGCCCACCATGCCGCCGACTACCATCGCGGTCAACTGCACGCGACTCATTTTCTGCCCGGTATCGGCCATGGGTTTCCTCGCGTGGTTCGACACTTCGTTTTATCGAGAGATCGACGACACCTGCGTTCACTTCATCGCGTCACGCGCACCGAGTTGTTGCCGAGTAGCACACGCACGCGGTCGCCCGGAACGAACTGCTGATCCGCATCCTGGACCACCGACATCAGTTGCCCCGAATCCAGGCGCACGACGATTTCAAGGGCTTGCCGCTGCGTGACGCGCTGCTCGACGGCATTGCCTGCCGCGCCGCCCAGCACGGCGCCGCCGATGCCCGCCGCCACGGCACCCGTGCCGCGCCCGATGTTGCTGCCAGCCGCGATGCCGCCAAGCGCGCCGCCGGTTATTGCGCCAATGCCCGATGGACCAGGCTGGATCGTGACGGGCCGCACGGATTCGACCGTACCGAGTTCGACCACCATCACCTGCTGCGCCTGGGCCGGCCTGAAGGTGGAGCCCGAAGTTGGCGCCTCGCAACCAGAAAGCGCGAACGAGGCGACTACGGAGCCAAGAAGTGTTGCAGCGAGATATCGCATGACATTTCCCCTAATGCGGCGCATTGCGGATTCGCTAATTCATTCGGCCTGTTTGCTAACGATTCCACGCATAGTCATTAGCGAACATTCAGCCAATACGTACGCGGAGAATTGTCTTTTGCCATCCATCCTCCGGATATCTGACGAACATTATGGAATACGATTCGCACATGACGTATTCAACGTGGCATTCGTTCGAAAATGGTTCAGCGATTCAATGTGGCGCGCATTATTTATCCATCTGCTTCGGCAACGCCTCTTATCGGGTGCTGATCAAATCCACGCCTGGTGCATTTGAGCCGGCATCTGGAAACGGCAATACGCCGATTGCCGTTGCGGCTTCCCCGGTCTTCGGTGCCGTATGTGATACCGGCAAGCACGCCGGCGACGGGAGCGTAGCGCCGCTGGCCGAGGCTGAATATCTGCAGGCGCAGTTCGATATCGAGCGTCAGGATCATGCTGTCAATGCGCGAGGTGTCGTCCACCGTCACGATGCCGACGGAGAGTCGTGACGTCGAACACGAAGCCGCGCAAGGCTGCATCGACGGCATCGGGCTGATCGCCTTCACGACATTTACGCCCGACAACACGCTGATGTCGATTGTCAAGGCATCCTTATCGTTATCACGGATGGCCTACGTGGGTAGGCTCGCGCAGCCGAATTGGACGCGCGCCATGCGTTTGCGCGTCATATTCCAGACCGCGCGGCTGCCGTCCGCGGCTCTGACGCGAAGTGAGCATAGCGGATTCTTTCGCGGCGAAATTTGAACGCGTCCGGACGAACGCCACCTTCACGCCCCCAATCCGTACCGTTCAGCGTCTTCACAACTGTACCGGTACTGTACCGAGAACTGTCGATAAACTGGTTTCCGTCGAATCTATCTTTTCTTTCCGGAGCCCCTCGCATCATGCTGCCCGAAATGCTCAGCGCGCTGCCCGCCGGCATGCTCTTCGTCGTGGTCACGACCATCACGCCCGGCCCCAACAACACCATGTTGCTGGCTTCCGGCGTCAACTTCGGTTTTCGTCGCACGGTGCCGCACATTCTCGGCATCAGCGCGGGCGTGGTCGTGCTCATGCTCTCGGTGGGCTTCGGGCTTGGCCAGGTGTTCAGGCACGTCCCGTCGCTCTATACCGTACTGGAAGTCGCGAGCATTGCGTACCTGCTGTATCTGGCGTGGAAAATCGGCACCTCGGGCGACATCAAGGTGAAGAGCGGCGAGCACCGGCCCATGCGCTTTCACGAAGCCATCGCGTTCCAGTGGGTCAATCCCAAGGCGTGGATGATGGTGCTCACGGCCGCCACCACGATCCGCCTTTCCGCGAACTTCGGCACCAATACGATGATGATGGCCTTCCTGTTCTATGTGATCGGCCTGCCCTGCATCTGCATCTGGGCCGCGTTCGGCACCAGCATGCGGCGTTTTCTGTCGAATCCGCGGCGATTGCGCGCGTTCAACATCTTCATGGCGCTTTCGCTGCTCGTTTCGCTGTATCCGATGTTCGCGCACCTGCTTCAACACTAAAACGACCCGCCGCCATACCTCGGTTCAACCGCTACAATCGCAACCGGGAAACATGGGCGGCGGAGTCACACTTTGTCTGAGTTTGAAGCGGGTTTTATTCTCACCCGCCATTGGCGCGATACGGGCGAACACACCGAGGTCGACTTCTGGCTCGCGACCGACGCGGGGCCGCGCCAGCTGCGCCTGCGTCCCCAGCCCTCTGTCGCATTCGTGCCGGCCGCTCAGGAAGCGGCGGCACGCGCCGCGCTGAAGGGCGACGCACGCGCCGAGCTACGCCCGCTCAATCTGTGCGACTTCCAGCGCCGCCCGGTGCTTGGGCTCTATTCCCCGCAATATCGCACCCTGGCCGGGCACGCAAAGCGCCTCGCCAAAGCGGGCGTCGACGTCTACGAAGCCGATATCCAGCCGCCGGACCGCTATATGATGGAGCGGTTCATCACGGCGCCCGTGCTGTTTCGCGGCGGTGCGGGTAGCCAGGACGAAAGCGGCGTGCTGCTCGACGGCGAGATGAAACCCGCCAACGGCTATCGCCCGCAGCTGAAACTGGTATCGCTCGACATCGAAACGAGCGCCCAGGGCGAGCTTTATTCCATCGCGCTCGAAGGCTGCGGACAACGCCAGGTCTACATGCTCGGCCCCGCAAATGGGGACGCGAGCCAGATCGACTTCGACTTCGAATACTGCGAGAGCCGCGCGCAGATGCTCGAACGCCTCAACGCATGGATGGCGAAGCACGATCCCGACGCGATCATCGGCTGGAATCTCGTGCAGTTCGATTTGCGCGTGTTGCACGCGCACGCCCAGCAAACCGGCGTGCCCCTGCGTCTTGGGCGCGGCGGCGAGGTCATGGAGTGGCGCGAGCACGGCATGCGGGAGAATCATTTCTTCGCGGGCGCCGCGGGCCGCCTCATCATCGACGGCATCGAGGCGCTGCGCTCGGCCACCTGGAGCTTTCCTTCGTTCAGCCTCGAATACGTCGCCCAGGCGCTGCTCGGCGAGGGCAAGTCGATCGACAATCCGTATCAGCGCATGGACGAGATCCAGCGCCGCTTCGACGAAGACAAGCCCGCGCTGGCCATCTACAACCTCAAGGACTGCGAGCTGGTGACGCGCGTCTTCGAGAAAACCGAACTGATGGCCTTTCTGCTCGAACGCGCATCGGTCACGGGGCTTCCCGTGGATCGCAGCGGCGGCTCGGTGGCCGCGTTCACGCATCTGTATCTGCCGAAAATGCATCGGCTCGGCTACGTCGCGCCGAATCTCGGCGACGTGGTGGGCGAAAACAGCCCCGGCGGCTTCGTCATGGACTCGCGTCCCGGCATCTACGATTCGGTGCTGGTGCTCGATTACAAGAGCCTCTACCCCTCGATCATCCGCACCTTCCTGATCGATCCCGTCGGGCTCATCGAAGGTCTGAACGATCCCAGCGACGAAGCGTCCGTGCCCGGCTTTCTCGGCGCGCGCTTTTCCCGTGAGAAGCACTGTCTGCCGGAAATCGTGCGCCAGGTGTGGGAGGGCCGCGAACATGCGAAGCGGCAGCACAACGCCCCGCTTTCGCAGGCGCTCAAGATCATCATGAACGCGTTTTACGGCGTGCTCGGATCGACGGGCTGCCGCTTCTTCGACCCGCGCCTCGCTTCTTCGATCACGATGCGCGGGCACGAGATCATGCGCAGAACCCGTCAGCTCATCGAGGCGCAAGGCTACGACGTGATCTACGGCGACACCGACTCGACCTTCGTCTGGCTCAAGCACGCGCACAGCGAAGCCGACGCCACACGAACCGGCAAGCAACTCGTCGAGCACGTCAATGCCTGGTGGAAGGCCGAACTGCAGGAACGCTTCGGTCTCCAAAGCGCTCTGGAATTGCAGTTCGAACGCCATTACTCGCGCTTTCTCATGCCCACGGTGCGCGGCGCGGAAGAAGGCAGCAAAAAGCGCTACGCCGGCCTCACGCTCGCGAAGAACGGCGGTGAGGAAGTCGTGTTCAAGGGCCTCGAAACCGTGCGCACCGACTGGACGCCGCTCGCGCAGGAATTCCAGCGCGAACTGTACCGGCGCATTTTCCAGCGCGAGCCGTACGTGGAGTACATCCGCGACTATGTGCGGCGCACACTCAATGGCGAACTGGACGACCAGCTCGTCTACCGCAAGCGCCTGCGGCGGCCGCTCGTCGAGTACCAGCGCAACGTGCCGCCGCACGTGCGGGCGGCGCGCGTCGCGGACGAGTTCAATCGCGCGAAAGGCCGCCCGCTACAGTATCAGAACGGCGGCTGGATCAGCTACGTGATGACGACGGCCGGCCCCGAGCCGCTCGAAACGCTGAGTTCTCCGCTCGATTACGCGTTCTATGTGAGCCGCCAGCTACAGCCGGTTGCGGACGCGATTCTGCCTTTCCTGCGCGAGGATTTCGATACGTTGATGTCGGGGCAGCAGAGTCTGTTTTAAGCGTGGGCCATTTTGAGCGCCCTAACGCGCGCGCTCGATGAACCGCCACAGCGCATCGTCAGTCGAATACGGCGCGTTGAAGCGAAACCACGCGCTCGGTTCGTCGTCGGGCCTGAAATAGGAGCCAGGCGCGAGCCAGATGCCGTCGCGCAGCGCCGCCGTCGCGATCGCGCCGGCCCGTTCGGGTTCGATGGCAAGGCGCGCCCACACGAACAACCCCGCACGCGGCCGATGGAATATCTCGAGCCCCAGCGCGTCGAGCCGCTCCTCCACGCAGGCATGCGCGGCCTTCAGACGTTCGTTCACGAGTTCGACATGGCGCGCGTGGCGCCCCTCTAGCAAGACCTTGTCGACCATGCGCTCGATGGTCGCCGACGAGGTGAGCCCCACCGCCATCTTCGCGCGCGCCAGCTCGCGCAGCACATCGCGCTCGGCGACCACATAGCCGCAACGCAGCGAAGGCGTGACCGTCTTCGAAAAGCCGCTGACGTACAGCACGCGCTGCAAGCCTTCCATCGCCGCGAGCAGCGGTGCGCCTGGCGGCGCAAGCTCGCGGCTCACATCGTCCTCGACAACCCACATACGCTGGCGCTCGGCGATCTGCAGCAAGCGGAAGGCATTGGACATCGCATACGTCGCGCCGGTGGGATTCTGCAGCGTCGTGTTCACGAAGATCGCCTTCGGCTGGTGCGCCGCCACCTGGCGCTCGAGCGCCTCGATGTCGAGCCCGGCGGGCGTGCGCGGCACACCCTGCACCGTGAGGCCAGCGAGCTTGAGAATCTGCAGCAGATTGCAGTAGCCTGGGTCTTCAACGAGCACCGTGTCGCCGGGCCGCAGCAACGTACGCACGATGAGATCGAGCCCCTGCGTCGCGCCCTGCGTGAGCAGGACGTTCGACACCTCGACGGGCAGCCCCTGCCGGTCCAGCTGCGCCGCGATGCGCTCGCGCAGCGGCGCGTAGCCGTACGGGTGCCCGTAGTCGCCAAGCCGCACGGCCGGCACCCGGCTCATGGCGCGCAAGGCGTGCTGCAGGCCGCTTTCGTTGATCCACTCGCCCGGCACCCAGCCGCAGCCCGCCTTGATCGGCACCGAATGATCGGCGAACACGTCGGAGAGCAGCCAGGTCGCCGTCAGCGTGGGCGGCTGCCAGCCCGTCACGCTCGCGCGCGCCGACTCGCTACGGGGCGCCACGCGGTAGCCCGAGCCGCGCCGCGCGACGACGAAGCCCATCGAAACGAGACGGTTGTACGCCTCGGTCACTGTATAGGTCGATAGCTCGTGCGATTGCGCGAGCTGCCGTACCGAAGGCAAGAGCGCCCCGGCGCGCAGCGTTTGCGCTTCGATTGCGCGCGTGAAGCCCTGTACGAGCTGCTCGACAAGCGTCGTCGTGACGCCGCGGCCGCGCTCCAGTTCGAGTTCGATCATCGGGAAAGCGAGAGTATAGTACGAGGGAAAACCCGTACGATTCGGGACGCCGATCAATACAGTTGGCGAGAATTGTCCAGCACGGTTTGCAGATCAGTATAGAGACTGTGTATGCCGTCGTTCAAGCCTCGGCGCTACAGTTGAGCCAAACCCACCTGAGGAGAAGCACGCATGACTTCGCGCCCCGTCATCGACGATCTCTCGTCGTTCTGGATGCCCTTCACCGCCAATCGCCAGTTCAAGGCCGCGCCGCGCCTGCTCGAATCGGCGAAAGGCATGTACTACCGCACGACCGATGGCCGCGAAGTGCTGGACGGCAGCGCGGGCCTCTGGTGTGTGAACGCGGGCCATGCGCGCGAGGAAATCGTCGCGGCCATCGCCCAGCAGGCCGGTACGCTCGACTTCGCCCCCACGTTCCAGATGGGCCACCCGCTCGCGTTCGAAGCGGCCCAGAAGATCGCCGAAATCATGCCGGCGGGCCTCGACCGCGTGTTCTTCACGAATTCCGGCTCGGAGTCGGTCGACACCGCACTGAAGATCGCGCTCGCCTACCATCGCGCACGCGGCGAAGGCCAGCGCACCAAGCTGATCGGCCGCGAGCGCGGTTATCACGGCGTGGGCTTCGGCGGCATCTCGGTGGGCGGCATCGCGCCGAATCGCAAGGCGTTTTCGGGCCAGTTGCTGCCCGCCGTCGATCATCTGCCGCACACGCATAATCTCGAGCACAACGCGTTCTCGAAGGGCCAGCCGGCCTGGGGCGCTCATCTCGCTGAAGACCTCGAGCGCATCGTCGCGCTGCACGACGCCTCGACCATCGCCGCCGTGATCGTCGAACCCGTGGCGGGCTCGACCGGCGTGCTGATTCCGCCGCAAGGCTATCTGCAGCGTCTGCGCGAGATTTGCACGAAGCACGGCATCCTGCTGATTTTCGACGAGGTCATCACGGGCTTCGGTCGTCTCGGCAAGGCCACGGCCAGCGAGTATTTCGGTGTAACGCCCGACATCATCACGATGGCCAAGGCGATCAACAACGCCGCCGTGCCGATGGGCGGCGTGGCCGCGAGCCGCACGGTCCACGACACGATCGTGAACAGCGGCGCGCAGGGCGCAATCGAGCTGTTCCACGGCTACACCTATTCGGCGCACCCGCTCGCCGCCGCCGCCGCGATCGCGACGCAGGACCTGTATCGCAGCGAGGGCCTGTTCGAGCGCGCCGACGCGCTCGCGCCGAAGTTCGAGGCCGCCGCGCATGCGCTGCGTGGCGAGAAGCACGTGAAGGACGTGCGTAATCTCGGTCTCGTTGCCGGCGTCGAACTCGACTCGCGCGACGGCGCGCCGGGCGCACGCGCTTACGAGGTTTTCGTGAAGTGCTTCGAGGCGGGCGTGCTGATCCGCTTCACGGGCGACATTCTTGCGTTCTCGCCGCCGCTCATCGTGACCGAAGAGGAAATCGCACGTCTGTTCGGCACGGTGCGCGACGTGCTCGCCACGGTGCAGTAACGCGCGAAGCGCGGGCGGCCCTTCGCTCGCGCCTGCTTTCATTTGGTAATCCGCCGCAAGGGCGGCCCGCGTTCGGGCCGCCTTTTCTTTTTTCGGCCGCCGTACGCGCAAGGACCGGGTTCAAGCACGGAACGCACCATCGGCGTATCGTTGCCCTATCCGCCATAAGAAACGCGATTGCGGCGAGCGCGCATCGACCGACGTGCGCTGGCCAGGAGGGAATCTCATGAAGATGCCAGTCCGCGTCGGCACGCATATCGAGGGCATCCACTGGATCGCCGAGTATGTGGAAGCGACCCATCAAATCCGCGTGATCCGTGACGGCCGCGTGGTCGACACGATTCCCGCGCCCGCGGCCATGTTCGGCGAAGAGCGCGACGCGGGTTCGGCCAGCGACGCGGCAAGCCGCGCCGAGGAAGCCGCGCTGCTCGCCTGCCTGCGTCGTTATGTAGCCGACGTGCAGCCAGAAGAATAGTACTCTTGATCATTTTCCCTGCCTCTTGCAAGGAGAGCTCGCCGATGAACGAGCGCAACGATCACTTCCCGCCGCAGCTCATCGAAACCGACGCGCTCATCATCGGTGCCGGGCCGGTGGGACTTTTCCAGGTATTCGAACTGGGCCTGATGGAAATCCACGCACACGTGGTCGATTCGCTGCCGGCGGTAGGCGGCCAGTGCGCCGAGCTTTACCCCGACAAGCCGATCTACGACATTCCGGCCGTGCTGATGTGCACCGGCCAACAACTCGTCGATGCGCTGATGCAGCAGATCGAGCCTTTTGGCGCGACGTTCCACCTCGGCCAGGAAGTGCAAATCGTCGAGCCGCGCGCCGACGGCCGCTTTTTCGTGCAGACGAGCAAGGGGACGCAGTTTCTGGCGAAGACGGTCTTCATCGCCGCAGGCGTGGGCTCGTTTCAACCGCGCACGCTCAAGCTGAGCGGCATCGAGCGATACCGCGACACGCAGCTGTTCTATCGCGTGCGCGATCTCGAGCGCTTTCGCGACAGGGACGTCGTGGTGTGCGGCGGCGGGGATTCGGCGCTCGACTGGGCGCTGCAACTCGTGGACGTCGCGCAGAGCGTGATTCTGCTGCACCGGCGTGAGGGATATCGCGCGGCGCCCGCGACAGTCGCGAAGATGCACGCGCTATGCGAGGAATGGCGCATGCAGTCCATCGTCGGCCAGCTGACCGGCTTCGATGACGAAAGCGGCAAGCTCAAGCGCATCAAGGTGACGGGCGGCGACGGCGTCACGCGCTCGCTGGATCTCGATTACCTGCTCGTGTTTTACGGCTTGTCACCGCAACTCGGGCCGATCGCGCAATGGGGCCTCGAAATCGAGCGCAAGCAGTTGCCGGTGGATACGGCGCGCTTCGAGACGAGCGTGCCAGGCATCTTTGCCGTCGGCGACATCAATACTTATCCGGGCAAGAAGAAGCTGATTCTCTCCGGCTTTCACGAAGCCGCGCTCGCTGCGTTCGGCGCGGCGCATCACGTGTTTCCCGAGAAGAAAATTCATCTGCAGTACACCACCACCAGCACGCGCCTGCACAAGGTGCTCGGCGTGGAGTCGCCGGTGTTCGACTGAACGCGGGGCAAGTGCCCCGCGCGCTGTCACCGCACGATCAGGCCTGCTCGGCGTCCTGCTCGCGGAAGATGCGGTCGGCGAGATGGAACGCCGAGTTCGCCGCCGGCACACCGCAGTAAATCGCCGTTTGCAGCAGCACTTCCTTGATCTCGTCGCGCGTGACGCCGTTATTGCGCGCGGCGCGCAGATGCAGCGCAAGTTCTTCGCTGCGGTTGAGCGCGACCATCATCGCGATCGTCAGCAGGCTGCGCGTGTGGCGCGGCAGGCCATCACGCGTCCAGATCTCGCCCCACGCGTAGCGCGAAATGAAATTCTGGAATTCCTCGGTCACTTCGGTGCGGTTGGCGAGCGAGCGATCGACGTGCGTGTCGCCCAGCACCGCGCGGCGCACCTTCATGCCGGCTTCGTAGCGGTCTTCGTCGTTCATCACGCCCCCAGCAGGAAATCGAGCACGATCTTGTTGTACTCGTCCGCCAGCTCGACGTTCGAGATGTGCGCGGCGTTCAGCTCGACATAGCGCGCGCCCGGCACCGATTCGGCCAGTTCGCGCCCTTGCGCGGGCGTTGCGGCCAGATCGTGCGTACCCGAGATCACGAGCGTGCGCGCCTTGATCGACGGCGCCTCGCCGCGCAGGTCGGCAGCGTTGATCGCTTCGCAGTTCGAAGCATAGCCGTCCTTGTCCGTATGCACGAACACGTCGCGCACCTGCGACATCACGAGCGCATTGTTCGCGATGAATTCGGGCGTGTACCAGCGCGGCAGCACCGCTTCGGCGAGCGCGAGCATGCCTTCGCTGCGAGCCTTCGCCGCACGCGGCACCCACACTTCCGGCGAGCCGATCTTCGCGGCCGTATTGCACAGCACGAGGCGATCGATGCGGTTGGCGTAACGCGCGCCGAGGCCGACGCCGGTCAGGCCGCCCATTGACACGCCCACGAAATGCGCGCGTTCGATGCCGAGCTGATCCATCAGGCCGATCACGTCGCCGGTCAGCTGCTCGATGGTGTACGGACCCAGCGGCGCCGCCGAGTGGCCGTGGCCGCGCGTGTCGTAGCGCAGCACGCGGAAGTGCTTCGTGAACTCGACGATCTGCGGCGTCCACATCGACACGTCGCTACCGAGCGAATTCGACAGGACCACCCATGGCGCCGAATGGTTCTCCGCACCGTCGATGCGGTAGAACAAATGCGTGTCGTTGACGGCTGCGTATGGCATGCGTGTTACTCCTCGTATGTCTTCTATGATCAATGGGACGTGCGTTGCTTTGCGTTCGCTTCGTGCGATGCGAGCACCGCGTCGACGAAAGCATGCGCCTGCCCCACGTAATTGGCCGGATCGAGCAGCGCCTTGAGGCGCGCTTCGTCCAGGTGCCTCGTGACGGCGGGTTCCGCCGCGAGGACTTCGTATAACGTGCGGCCGCTTTGCACCGCCGCTTTCGATGCGTGCTCAACGAGATGATGCGCGTCCAGACGCCCGATCTGGTCGCCGAGTGCGAGCATCACGGCTTCGCCGAGAATAAGGCCGTGCGTGATGTCGAGATTCGCCGCGAGCCGTTCGGGCCGCACTTCGAGCCCTGCCGTGATTTGCTCGATCTGCGCGAGCGCGCCGCCAGCGAGGCGCGCGAGATCGGGCAGCGCATCCCACTCGGCTTGCCAGCCGCCGAGCGCCCGCTCGTGCTCCTGAACCATGCCCGCGAACACCGTCGCAACGAGGCCCGGCGCGCGCGTGGCAGCCGTCAGGACGGCTGCGCAACCCACGGGATTGCGTTTGTGCGGCATGGTCGAGGAACCGCCCTTGCCTGCCGCCGCCGGTTCGCCCAGCTCGCCGACTTCGGTCTGCATCTGCAGGGAGATGTCGCGCGCGATCTTGCCGAGCGTGCCGATGAGCATGCCGAAGAACGATGCAGCTTCGGCTATGCGGTCGCGCTGCGTGTGCCACGGTACGGCGGGCAACGTGAGATCGAGTTCCTGCGCGAGCGCGGCGCTCACCGCCGGGGCGGCGTCGCGCAAGCTCGCAAGCGTGCCGGCCGCGCCGCCGAACTGCAGCACCAGCGCTCGTTCGCGCAGCACGGCAAGGCGTTCGCGATGGCGCAGCATCGCGTCGAGCCATTGCGCAAACTTCAGTCCGAGCGTGATGGGCAGCGCCTGCTGCAGCCACGTGCGCCCGACTGCAGGCGTCGCGCGATGCGTGCGCGCGAGGTCCGCCAGCGTCGCGCAAAGCGCGTCGATGCCGCGCTCGATTAGCGCGAGCGCGTCGCGCAACTGCAGCACCGTGGCCGTGTCGATGATGTCCTGGCTCGTGGCGCCCCAGTGAACATACTTGGCGGCTTCGGGGTCGGCGGACTTCACGCGCGCCGTGAGCTGCTTGACGAGCGGGATCGCCAGGTTGCCGCCCAGCGCGGCGTCGCGTGCGAGCGCCGGGGCGTCGAGTTGATCCGCCGCGCAGGCCTCGACGATCGCGGCCACGGCCGACTGCGGAATCACGCCATGCGCCGCCGAGGCGCGCGCGAGCGCCGCTTCGACGTCCAACATGCGTTGCAGCGTGGCATCGGGAGACCAGACCGCGTTCATCGGTTCGGTCCCGCAGATCAGGCTCGTGAGGCGTTCAATCATGGAGTGTGGCGCGTGGAAAAAGCAGGCGTTCAGATACAGGCGGAATGAAGCGGGCGCGGCAACCGTCGACGAATGCCGACGGTTGCCGCGCCACTCACGTGCGTACGATGCGCACGTCTACAGACAGTTTACGCTGCGCGACGGTTTTGCGTCGCGTCGATCAGCGGCACGCCGGCGAGCTTCTGCAGCGCGTCAAAATCGATGTCCGAATAGATCTCACGCACGGCGAGGCCTTCGGGCGTGACGTCGAACGCGGCGAGGTCGGTATAGATGCGGCCCACGCAGCCCACGCCCGTCACCGGGTACGAGCATTCGCTCACGAGCTTGCTTTCGCCCTGCTTCGTCAGCAGTTCCATCATGACGAACACCTGCTTGGCGCCGAGTGCGAGGTCCATTGCGCCACCCACGGCCGGAATCGCGTCGGGCGCGCCGGTGTGCCAGTTCGCGAGGTCGCCGTTCACGGATACCTGGAACGCGCCGAGCACGCAGTAGTCGAGGTGACCGCCGCGCATCATTGCGAACGAGTCGGCGTGATGGAAGAACGCGCCGCCGGTGAGCAGCGTGACGTGCTGCTTGCCCGCGTTGATGAGTTCGTCGTCTTCCTCGCCGGGCGCGGGCGCCGGGCCCATGCCGAGCAGGCCGTTCTCGCTGTGCAGGAAGATTTCCTTGCTCGGATCGAGGTGGTTGGCCACCAGCGTGGGCACGCCGATGCCGAGATTCACATATGCGCCTTCGGGAATGTCCGCGGCCACGCGCTTGGCCATTTCGTCGCGATTCAGTCGTTTCATTGCCTCTCTCCGTTCCTTCAGGCTGCCTGGCCGCTTTGGTCGGCGTGCGCTTGATGCGCCGCTTGCGGCACTTCCACGACGCGTTGCACGAAAATGCCGGGCGTCACGATGTTTTCCGGATCGAGCTGACCGAGTTCGACGACTTCCGAAACCTGCGCGATGGCGACCTTCGCCGCGCTCGCCATGATCGGGCCGAAGTTGCGCGCCGTCTTGCGATAGACGAGGTTGCCCCAACGGTCGCCCTTGAAGGCCTTGATGAGCGCGAAGTCGGCGTGCAGCGGGGCTTCGAGCACATAGTGACGGCCGTCGATCAGGCGCGTTTCCTTGCCTTCGGCCAGCTTCGTGCCGTAGCCCGTGGGCGTGAAGAAGCCGCCAATGCCGGCGCCGGCAGCGCGGATGCGCTCGGCCAGATTGCCTTGCGGCACGAGTTCGAGCTCGATTTCGCCGGCGCGATAGAGCGCGTCGAACACATACGAGTCGGTCTGGCGCGGGAACGAGCAGATGATCTTGCGCACACGCTTCGCCTTGAGCAGCGCGGCAAGGCCGATGTCGCCGTTGCCTGCATTGTTGTTGACGATGGTGAGGTCGCGCGCGCCCTGCTCGATGAGCGCGTCGATCAGTTCGGCGGGCATACCGGCCGTGCCGAAGCCGCCGATCATCACCGTGGCGCCGTCATGCACATCGGCCACGGCGGCTTGAAGCGAGTCGAAAATCTTGTTGATCATGCCTGTTCCTGAAAGCGATGCGCATCGCGGAAGGTCCACGTCACTCGATCGCGAAAAAGTTCTATATACGAACACTGATTCGTTTAGCGAACGTCCAGCGCATTATCAGAGTGGATTCAAGCGCTTGTCAAGGCGGGTCTACCCACACAGGCAATCTACTTCATGCCGACGCCGATGCGCGCCGGACCGCACGCGCTGCCCTTCCTTCAGGCCACGCGCACCCGTGGGCACATACCCCAATATCCGGAATTGCGATTCATCGACTAGTCTTTATCCGATTTCGACATAGTCAGCGCCGCCTTCGCCTTCATGCAAGACCTCGATCTGAATCTCATCCCCTATCTCGTGGCCATGGAGGAGACGCGCAACGTGAGCCGCGCCGCCGAGCGGCTCGGCGTGAGCCAGCCGCGCGTGAGCACGGCGCTCGGCAAGCTGCGCGAGTTCTTCGGCGACCCGCTCTTCGTGCGCACCTCGCGCGGCATGGAGCCCACACCGCGCGCGCTCGGCCTCATTCCCGCCGCGCGCGACGCATTGGTGCGTATCGAGAAAGGCATGCTGCAGGCGCAGGACTTCGATCCCGCCACGAGCACGCACACGTTCTCCATTGCGCTCTCCGACGTCGGCGAGATCGTGTTTCTGCCGCGCCTTTTGCAGGTGTTCGCCGAGCGTGCGCCCAATGCGAACCTGCGTTCGGTGTCGCTGCCGCCAAGCCAGGTCGAGCGAGGTCTCGAATCGGGCGACATCGATCTCGCGGTCGGCTATTTCCCCGACCTCGGCGGCAACAACTTCTTCCAGCAGCGCCTCTTCACGCACCGCTTCATCTGCATGATGCGCAGCGGGCATCCGCTCGCGGGCAAAGCCATGACGATCGAGCAGTTTCTCGCCATGGGACATGCCGTCGTGCGCGCCGAGGGACGCAGCCAGGAAGTGCTGGAACAGTATCTGGAGAAAAGGCGCATGCGCCGCCGCGCCGTGCTCGAAACGCCTCACTTCATGAGCCTGCCGTTCATTCTCACGCGCTCCGACCTCATCGCGACCGTGCCGCATGCAATCGGCTTCGCCTACGTGTCCGAACATGCATCGATCACGCTCGTCGAGCCGCCGCTGCAGTTGCCGCGCTTCGATCTCAAGCAGCACTGGCATCGCAAGTATCACAATGCGCCGCGCGGCGAATGGCTGCGTAGCATCGTGGCGGAACTGTTCAACGACGCCATGGACGAATGGCCCAAATGACCCCTCGCGCCAAGCACGGCAAAACATGAAACAATGGGCGCTCGTGGTGCACGCCAAAGCGGCGTACTCCCACATGACAGGAGCCCATGCATGAGCGAAGAAAAAAAGGCCGGGAAAACGAAGCAAAGCGCGAAGCAAGCAACGACCCAAGCCGCGAAGCAACGCAAGAGCGCAGCGAGCGCGACCGTCGCGCGCCCGTCACGCGCCGAAGCCGAGGACGCCGTGCGCGTGCTGTTGCGCTGGGCCGGGGACGACCCCGCTCGCGAAGGGCTGCTCGATACGCCGGGCCGCGTCGTGCGCGCCTATGAGGAGTTCTTCGCGGGCTATGAGGTCGATCCGCGCGAGATCCTGTCACGCACCTTCTCGGAGGTGGACGGCTACGACGAAATGATCGTGCTGAAGGACATCCGCTTCGAGAGCTACTGCGAGCATCACATGGTGCCGATCATCGGGCGCGCGCACGTGGCGTATTTGCCCGAGCATCGCGTGGTGGGCATCTCGAAGCTCGCGCGTCTCGTCGACGCATTCGCGAAGCGCCTGCAGATCCAGGAGAAGATGACCGCGCAGATCGCCGACACGCTCAATGAAATCCTGCAGCCCAAGGGTGTGGGCGTGATACTCGAAGCGGCGCATCAATGCATGTCCACGCGCGGAGTGCACAAGGCGGGTGTGGCGATGGTGACGTCGCGCATGCTCGGCACGTTCCGCACCGATCCTTCCACGCGCCGCGAGTTTCTCGCGATCGTCGGCAACCCGAGCGCGATGAGCGTCTCGAATACCTGATCGGAACGCACAGATAAAGAACGGGACCGCGTGTCCCGTTCCCCTCCTTACTTGAGCGGTCCTTCGTCGCCGCGCTCGATCTCGCGAATCTTGCCCTGGCGCACGCTGCTGCCCGGCGGCACGCTATGCGTGAGCCACACGTTCCCGCCAATCACGGAGCCGCGCCCGATCGTCACGCGGCCGAGAATCGTCGCGCCCGCGTAGATCACCACGTCGTCCTCGACGATCGGATGGCGCGCATTGCCCTTCACGAGCGTACCGTCGAGGTCGGCCGCGAAGCTCTTCGCACCGAGCGTCACAGCCTGATACACGCGCACGCGCTCGCCGATGATCGCCGTCTCGCCAATGACGACGCCCGTGCCGTGATCGATGAAGAAGCTCGAACCGATCTGTGCGCCCGGGTGAATGTCGATGCCCGTTGCCGAATGCGCAATCTCGTTGATGAAGCGCGCGAGCAGCGGCACACCGAGACGATGCAGCGCATGCGCGAGCCGATGATGCGTCATGGCCCACACGCCCGGGTAGCACAGCAGGATCTCGGTGATGTGCTGCGCGGCCGGGTCGCCCGTGAACGCTGCCTGAATGTCGCTCACGAGCAGCGCGCGGATATCGGGCAGCTGCCGGCCGAACTCGCGCGCCACGTCGAATGCACGCGCGCGCAGTTCGTCCTCGCTCGCCTGCGAGCTTTCCGGCAGGAAGCGCAGCGCGCGTCGAATCTGCTCGGCAAGCAGCCGCAACGTGCTGTCGAGCGTATGGCCGACGTAGTAGTCGATGCTCTCGTCGGTCAGGTCGGGCGCGCCGTAATGCGTAGGAAAGAGCGCGGCGCGCAGGCCGGCCACGATGTTGATGACCGCATCGCGTGACGGCAGTTCGCGGATACCGAGCGGATGGCGCGTGCGGTGCCGCTCTTCACGCGACGCACGCAGATCGGCGACGATCTGTTCGAGACCCCAGTCGGGGGAAGCAGCTTTGGACATGGTGATGCGGCAGCAGACGCAGAGTCTGCGCAGGAGTGAGTGTATCGACCCCAGAGATTACCGCGTTTTGCCGGAGTTCGCCGAAGCGCCCTCGGAGCCGATCCACGCACGCGAGGCGCGCGCCTTCACAGCGTGACCGTGCTCGCGTCGATCCAGCGCACGGCCCAGTCGCGCGCATGGGCGATGGCGGCCCCCTCATCGGAAAAACGCAATTCGGCAGGGAAAAATCGGTTGGCGACGAGTTCGCCGTCGCTCGAGCGCGAAATCACCACATACGGCTGATACGTGCCGTCACCGGCACGCGCCGGTGCGCAATTCAGCAAATAGCCACGATGCGTAAATGCAGCGTCGAAGTGCATGTGTGTCACCCGCCCCTGACTGCCTCGTCCATTTTATTTGGCGCGTGCATTCAGGATCGTGCGGCAAAGCCACAGCATGGGCCCTCGCCCGGCCCATTAATCGAAAGCGCGCCAACTCGTTGAAAGAGGATCATACTCCTGGGAAAAAGGCCAAACCAACGAAAAAAATGCAACATCGCTGGAGGCGTTCTCCTGGCGAACCGGCTTGCTTTTCACCCCGATTCAAGGGTGCGGCGCTGCAGCGGAACGGCGCTTGCGGAATTGCCTGCTGAACGCAGGCACCCAGATCTTCCAAGGAGGAAGCATCATGAATCGTCCCGACGACATGCAAAAACCGAATGTGGGAGATGTGAGCGCGTCGCCGTCGCGGCCGCGCAGCGCCGAACTCCACAACGACCGCACGCACGACAGTTCGGTCGACACGGACGGCAAGAACCGCGAGGCGGCACGCCTGGCGGGCGAAGGCTGCATCGGCCCCGACGAAGTGACGACCAGCAATGCGACGCTCGTCAACAGCGTGGCCGAAGCGGATGACGGGCTGGCGGGTTTCGACAGCCGCAAGGGCGTGCACCGGCTGCCTATCGCGCTGGAGTCCGGCTACGAGGTTGTCGACCTCGGCATGAGCGCGCCGGAAGAGCCCGACGACGACGAGTGGCAGCGCAACGCCGCGCGCGAAGCGGGCGTGCGCCGCAGCCCTGGACGTCTGCACTTCGCGCTCAACCACCTGCGGCCGACGCGCGTGATCGAGTTGCAGCGCAAGCCCTGAACAACGGTTCGCCGCTCACCGTGCGGCGAATCGTTTGCGATTATCCTGGCGATATCGCAGCACTGGCGGATTCAGACAGCATTCAGTCGAGTGCAGTTAAAACTCGAAATGAAAAGCCAGAAAATAAATGAAAGCCGATAAATCGACGGCATTATCCCGGCGAGTTGCACGCTTTTGTCGCTTTCGAAATGCCGTCTGCCTTTATTTCAGCTCCCGTGCCATGCACTTTCGTGCACACCTGCGCTTGTTCAGGAGACGCGGAATTCTCTCCGATGTCACCGAAATCTGACAGAAATGACCCCACAAAGCAGGAGGATTGCAGACGAGGGGGGATCAGATAGGAATTTAGTGATAAATTCTTACATCATAAGAAGCGAGGAGCGAGTGCCTGTGGGCTTGCCCCGCGATCTCGCCCAGCGCTGATGGAGAGTGTTGAACGTGCCTCTACATTTTATTGAGCAGATGTCGCCCGTGCTCGACGCGCCCGAAGAGGCAGCGTGGTTCGACGCGGTGGCGAAGCTCGCCAGTTCGTGGGGATTCAGCCAGCTCATGCTGGCGATCTTGCCACGCCCGGGCATGAGGCTCGAGGATGCGTTCATCCGTACGAACTACTCGGCCGCCTGGCGGCAGACGTATAACGACCACGGTATGGCCTACTTCGACCCGACCGTGTCGCATTGCACCACGCGTTCGGCGCCGCTCATCTGGTCGCCGGAGCTTTTCGCGACCGAGCAGCAACAATCGATGTATGAGGAGGCCCGCTCGTACGGGCTGCGCGCAGGCATCACCCTGCCGATCCATGGCCCGCGCCAGGAAATCGGCATGCTCTGCTTCGTCAACGACGCGAATCCCACGGACAAGTTCTGGGACGACGTGAACCGCGCGTTGCCGAATCTCGTCCTGCTGCGCGATCTCGTGCTGGACACGAGCCAGCGGCACCTGAACGACCATGTTCAGTCGCTGATTCCCAAACTGACGCCACGGGAAAAGGAATGCCTCAAGTGGACTGCGCTAGGCAAGTCCACTTGGGAAATTTCTCACATCCTGAATTGCTCTGAGGCCGTCGTGAACTTCCACATGAAGAACATTCGCGGGAAGTTCGGCGTGAACTCACGGCGAGCGGCAGCCGTGATCGCGACCCAGATGGGTCTTATTGACCCGGGCTAAGCACCATCGGCGCTTCGCCGCGCAACACGCGCTCGGCGCGGCCAAGGTCGCCGTCCGAAATCGTCTTGTTGAAATACAACCCGAGCAGGATCGACACCGGCGGCGGAATCTCCGCGCCCGACTCGAACCGGCTGCCGCGCGACTGCGTCACGCCGAAACGCGCCCAGAAACGGCGCTGGCTTTCTTTCTTCTTCTTCCGATACGCAATGATCAGGACGCGGTCGACGACCGAGGACAGCTCCCCGGGGGACGACATGGTATTCGCACCCGAGTGCCATTGATTGCTCATAAGTTCCATGATGACTCTCGCTGTCAGATATGCCTGATGAGTGACTGCCGCGGAACTGATTCTCCTTAAGAGGTCCTATCTGCGCACCTACCTATCTAGATAGGTGTTTTTTTATATTCATAACGCATAGCTTTCGAACCGTACTGCCGCGCCTCCACACAAATCGGGAGAGTTGTCATGCAAGCTGCGATACGGATCGGACTGAGACAGGACTTCGACAACGAAGACATCAATGAGATGTACCGGCTGCGCGCGCGGGTGTTCCGCGACCGCCTGGGCTGGGACATCCCCACCATCGCGGGGATGGAAATCGACGGCTACGACGCGCTCGGGCCCCATTACATGCTGATTCAGGACGGCGCGGGCCACGTGCGCGGCTGCTGGCGCCTGATGCCCACCGAAGGCCCCAACATGTTGCGCGACACCTTCCCGCAACTGCTGCAGGGCAAGGCTGCGCCTACGTCCCGCAACATCTGGGAACTGAGCCGCTTCGCCATCGAGTCGGGCAACGACCAGGCATTCGGCTTCGCCGATGTGACCATGAGCGCGATGCGCGCAGTCGTCTCGTTCGCCGACCGGGCGGGCATCAACAGCTATGTGACCGTCACCACGACGCCGATGGAGCGCCTCCTGCGCCGCACGGGCATCGAGTTGACGCGGCTTGGCGCGCCGATGCGCATTGGCGTTGAGAACGCCGTCGCGCTGGAAATCGCCATGAGCCAGCAAACGCACCACGCGCTGTTCGGGGCGATGGCCCACGCCGCCTGAGGGCGACGCTGCAAAGGGACAGATACGCACTGGCTGGGCGCTGCGGCCTTCCTCGCTCAGCCAGGTAGACTGTTGTTTTTGTCAGACAAATATAACTGAAAACCTGCACCCTCTCCCTACACCCGAACGCGGCCGCTCCTAGTCGGCCTTGACCTCGTCGGCCTGCACTTCGCCGCTTTTCTGTGCCGCCGAGGCGCTGCGACTGAAGCGGATGTGGGAAATCCGCCCCACGCACAGGGCCGCTGCGAGCGCCGCGCAGCCCGTCAGGCCGATTCCCAGATGGATCGCATCCACCAGTACGTGGCGCACCGCATCGATCAGCGCCGCGCCGTCGAGCCCCGCCGCCTTCATCTGCGCGACGAGGCCCTCTCGCAACGACGGGTCGATCAGCACGCGCGGATCGGCGAGTTGCGGTTGCCAACGCTGCTGCAGCGGCGCGCCGATCACCGCCAGCGCGTCCCCCACCCCGGCCGCGTAGCGATGATTGACGATGGTCGCCACCACGCTCGTGCCGAGCATGCCGCCCACCATGCGCGTGGATTGCAGCAAGGCTGTCGTGATGCCGAAACGCTCGCGCCCGGCAATCTCCTGGCCGAAGATATTCAGATTGTTCAGGATGAAACCCAGACCGATGCCCACCGCCGACATCGCCAGCTCGAGCCAGAGGTGCGCCGTGTGCCGGGACGCGAAGGCAAGACCGGCGGACGCCGCGACCAGCAGGCTGAAGCCGACCGTGAGAATCGTCGTGGGCTTGCGCAGCCGGATCACGATGCGCGTATTGATCAGGCTGCCTAGCGCGATACAGGCGGCGATCGGCGTGGCGAGCAGACCCGCTTCCTGGGGCGACAGCCCGAAACCGCCCTGCAGCAGCAGCGGCGCGAAAAAGATCAGCGAGAACATCACGAAGCCCGAGAGCGTCGAGAGCGTAAACAACGTGACGAGCTGCGGGTCGCGAAACAGGTCGAGCGGGATGATCGGATGCGTCGCGCGGCGCTCGCAGGCCAGCAGCGCCGCAGCGCCGACGAGCACCGCCAGCGCTAGCACGCCGTTGCCGGCCGTCAGGCCGCTCTTGGGCACCGCTTCGATCAGCGTCTGGAAACCGCCCAGCACCAGTGCGACGAGCGCGGCGCCCGTCCAGTCGATGCGCACCTCGCCGGTACGCGCCGGCTGGTAGCGCGGCAGATGCGCCCAGATGAAATAAAGTGCAAGCGCGCCAACCGGCAGATTGACGAGAAAGGTCGAGCGCCAGCCAAAGTGCTCGCTGAGCCAGCCGCCCAGTGAAGGCCCCGCGGCCGTGCCGATGCCGTAGGCGGCCGCCATGACGACCTGCCAGCGCACCCGGGCACGCGGGTCGGGAAAGAGATCGGGAATCGAGGCGAACGCGGTGCCCACCATCATCCCGCCTCCAACGCCCTGCAGCGCGCGGGCCGCCGCCAGAAAACGCATGTCGGTGGCGAGGCCGCACAGCACGGAGGCCACCGTAAACACGACCACCGCGGCGATCACGAAACGCTTGCGGCCAAAGTAGTCGCCGAGCCGGCCAAACACAGGCACCGTCACGACCGAGGCCAGCAGGTAGGCGCTCGCGATCCACGCGTAGAACTCGAAACCGTGCAGTTCGGCGACGATCGAGGGCAAAGCGGTGCTGACGACGGTTTGATCGAGTGCGACGAGCATGTTGACGAGGCCGATGCCGAGCATGGCCAGCAGCGCGTCGCGAAACGGCAGGTTAGCGGAGGAAGGTTTCACGGGAGGGGAAGACTGCGCGAAGCGAAAAAGAGGCAACAATAGCGGGATGCCGGTGCGCGTGCAACATAACCGCATAGCAAACGAAAACCAGGCGACGCTGCGGTATTCCGACGCAATCCACTTGATCTTCCTTCCAGTACCTTCCACATTTCATACAGTCCGACTGCGTTTTTACTTGCGATCCATTAAGCTTCTCGCCAGTTACGACACAACACGCCGCGCCCGCCTCCTCACAGCTTCGCCCGAGGCCGCGCGATTCTCGATCCCACTCAAGAGGAGGTCTTATGTACAAACGCATCCTTGTCGCCGTCGACGGCAGCGCCACGTCGCGCCGCGCCTTCGAAGCCGCGCTCGACCTGGCGAAGGCGATGGGCGCGACCCTGCAGCCGTACTACGTGATCGAGAACACACCCATGTATTTCGACGCGCCCGGCTACGACCCGTCTATCCTGCGCAACCAGATGATTGCGCAGGGCAACGAACTCGCGGAAGAAATGGATAAGGCGATGGGCGAGCGTGGCGTGCAAGGCGCCATGGTCACGGGCGAAGCCTCCTCGCTCGACGACGTCCCGACTCTCGTGCTCAACGCCGCGAAGACCGCAGGCGCCGACCTGATCGTGATGGGCACGCACGGCCGCCGGGGCTTTCAGCGCCTCATCCTCGGCAGCGTTGCCGAACGCTGCGTGCGCCAGTCCACGCTGCCTGTCCTGCTGATCCCCTCGGCCGCCGGAAATGCCGCAGAGTAGTCGCATCAAGTACACGCGGTTTTGCGTGCTATTGGAAAGCCGCTTGCGCGCCGTCAGACGCCGCGCGAGCGGCTTCTGACAAGGCTCAAAACGATTCATCTTAAATGCGCGTCACTTTGCCACTAATCTGAGATTCGACCCCGGTAGACAATGCCTGGACAGAAATCAAAGGAGCATTGTCGATGCTGAACCCTTCCGTCACTTCTCAGACCACCGTGCGCCGCAGCAATCGCACGCCGATGACGGCACCGCGCACGTCCACGCGCTGTTCGGTTTGCGCCATGCGGCACCTGTGCATGCCCCAGGGCCTCACGCTCGACGACCTGCCGAAACTCGAAGCCTTGATCTGCTCCGCGCGCAGTGTGCGGCGCGGTGAAGCCGTGTATCGCGCCGGCGACGCATTCGACAATCTCTACGTTGCGCGCTCCGGGTCGCTCAAAACAGTCATGGCGCACCGCGACGGCCGCGAGCAGGTCACCGGCCTGCGTCTGGCCGGCGACCCGCTGGGCCTCGACGGCATCAGCACCGGCTTCCACACCTGCAGCGCCGTGGCGCTCGAAGACAGCTCGGTTTGCCTCATTCCCTACTCGGCCCTCAAGCATTTGTGCCGCGAAACCGGCGCCATGCAAGACCGGCTGCACCGCCTCATGAGCGAGCAGCTCATCCGCGAATCGTCGCAAATGATGGTGCTCGGCTCGCTCTCTGCCGACGAACGCGTCGCCGCGTTCCTGCTGGATGTCTCCGAACGTAACGGCCAGCGCGGCTATTCGCATGCGGAGTTCAACCTGCGTATGACGCGCGAGGACATGGGCAGCTATCTCGGCATGACGCTCGAAACGGTGAGCCGCACCCTGTCGAGATTTCAAAAGCGTGGCCTGATCGACGCACAGGGCAAGCTGATCCGCATCATCGATCTCGAAGGTCTGCGGCATCTGTAATTCGTGGCAAGCCCCCGGCGGGCCGCCCGCCCGGGGTGCCCACGCCGCGCCTCACTGGTGCGGCAACTTCGTTGGCACAACTCCTGCGCAGGGTTAAAGTTTCGTACTACGCCCACGCAAGGAGAATCGCCGAAATGCATCTCCCGCAATCTCCCACGCTCGCAGCCCGTCTCGAAGCGGCTCGCAGCGCCAGCGACGCGCTGTTCAACGTCGTCAAGCCCGAGTTTCTCTACGAGCGGCCCATTCGCGAGCGCCACCGCATCGTGTTCTATATCGGTCATCTGGAAGCATTCGACCGCAACCTCTTCGACAAGCGCCTGTTCGACCTGCCCTCCGCCGATGCGCGCCTCGATCAGCTGTTTGCGTTCGGTATCGATCCTGTCGATGGCGGTCTGCCGACCGATGTGCCCGCCGACTGGCCCGAACTCGCCGAAGTCCTGGCCTACGGGCGCGATGCACGCAGCCGCATCGACGCGCAGCTCTCGAAGCTCGATCTGCCGCCCGATGCCTCGAATCACGATACGCCAGGGCAGTTGCTGAACGTCGCGATCGAACATCGGCTCATGCATGTCGAAACGCTCGCCTACATGCTCCACCAGCTGCCGTTCGAGCAAAAGCAGCCGCCCGCCGCATCGGGCGCGCGCGCCGACCCGCTCCGTGCGGTCGAGCCCGAAATGGTGCAGGTGCCCGCGGGCCGCACGGAGCTTGGGATGACTGCCGAGCGTGGCCTGTTCGGCTGGGACAACGAGTTCGGCGAGCAGCAGGTCGACGTGCCGGCCTTCGAGATCGACCGCTACATGGTGACGAACGGCGCGTTTCTCGAATTCATCGAGGACGGCGGCTACCGCAGGCGCGAACTCTGGAACGACGCGGACTGGGCCTGGAAGGAAGGCGCGCATGTGGAGCACCCCGTGTTCTGGTCGCGCGGCCCAGAAGGCTGGACACTGCGCACGATGTTCGAAGACATCGCATTGCCGCTTGCGTGGCCCGTGTATGTGAGCCACGCCGAAGCCAGCGCCTTTGCGCGCTGGCGCGGCATGGCGCTGCCAAGCGAGGCGCAGTGGCAGCGCGCGGCGCACGGCGCGCTGCCCGGTCGCACCGACAACTTCGATTTCCGCGACTGGAACCCGGTGGCCGTCGACGCCACACCGGACAGCGCCAGCACGTGGGGCGTGGAAGGCCTCTACGGCAACGGCTGGGAATGGACCTCCACACTCTTCGGTCCGTTGCCGGGTTTCAAGGCGTTTCCGTTCTACGAGGGGTATTCGGCAAACTTCTTCGACGGCCAGCACTACGCGATGAAAGGCGGCTCGCCGCGCACCGCCCAGTGCATGTTGCGGCCGACGTTCCGCAACTGGTTTCAGCCACGTTACCAGTATGTTTATGCGGGATTTCGCTGCGTCCGGAATTAATCGATCCGCCCCACGCCTGAGCGCCGACGCGACGGCATGGGAGCGGTGATCCGCAAAGTCATGCGGGGAAAAAGCGCCGACCCGTCATAACGCCCGCGCCCCCAGCCTTTCCCCGCGGGAAAGCACGCTTCACCCTTCCTCAATTTTCGCGCTCGCGAAAATCTCCCAAACTTGCCATCACGCCTGCTCCGTACCGTTCGTACGGAGTTGCGCCCCGACCGCGACTCATCGCGCGGCATCGAAAATACTGGAGACAGCATGAACAGCCATCCCCTGGACCTCGGCGGCAGTGCGCCGGGCGAAGCGCCACGCCGCCCGCTAACCGCTGAAGCGCCGTTTCAAAGCCCCCAAGGCGTCACGCTCGGCAGCTTCATGGACGACATGCCCGTGGGTGCGCTGCACCGCTTCGTGGTGTGGGTGATCGGCATCGGCCTCTTCTTCGACATGTACGAGATCTTCCTCGTCAGCTCGATCGGCTCCGCACTGCAGAACGAATACGGACTCGATGCGCACAGCCTCGCGTTCAAGCTCTTGCTGGCCTCGGCCTTCATCGGCATGTTCTTCGGCTCGCTCTTCCTCGGCAGTCTCGCCGACCGCATCGGCAGGCGCCGCGCCTTCCTGTTCACGCTCGTGTGGTACAGCGCGTTCTCGCTGCTCGCCGCATTCTCCGTGGACGCCACCATGCTCGTCGTCTGCCGTTTTCTGACCGGCGTGGGCGTCGGCGCGATCTATCCGGTGGCGGATAGTTTCCTTTCGGAAATCCTGCCGAAGGAAAAACGCGGCAGGATGGCCGCCTGGGCCTATACCACCTCGTATGTCGCGGTGCCGCTGGTCGGCTTCCTCGCGGTTTGGCTCAACCCGATCCATCTTGGCGGCATCGCGGGATGGCGCATCATTCTCGCCATCGGCAGCCTTGGCGCCCTGTTCGTGCTGGCCGTGCAGCATCGCGTGCCCGAAAGCCCGCGCTGGCTGCTCGCGCAAGGCCGCACCGACGAAGCCTATGCGATGCTGGGCCGCTTCGCGCAAAGTGCCGGCGCGCAGATGCCGAAGCGCTTTGCCGATCCACAAACGCGCCAGCACCCGCTGCGCCTTTCCGAGCGCATTGCCGTGCTGCGACGCGCACCGTATGACAAGCGCTATATCATGCTCGTCGTGTTTCACCTGTTCCAGGCCTTCGGCTATTACGGCTTCGGCACGCTTGCGGGCGTGGTCGTGAAGAGCCGTGGCATCGACGTGACGGGCAGCACGCTGTTCGTCGCCCTCTCGTTTCTCGGCTACCCGATCGGCTCGCTGCTCTCCGTGCCGCTGCTCAACTGGATCGAGCGCCGCACGCTCGTGATCGCCTCGCTCATCTCCATTGCGATTTTTGGCCTTGGCTTCGCGTATTCGGGGCAGGCTGCGCTGATCGTTTGCTTCGGCGTGCTGACGACCTGCGCGTCGAATGTTTTCAGCAACGCTTACCACGTGTATCAAGCGGAGATTTTCCCGGCCAGCGTGCGCTCGACAGCGATCGGCAGCACCTATTCGCTCTCGCGCATCATGAGCAGCGCCCTGCCCTTCATCCTGCTGCCGGTGCTTACGCAGCACGGCCCGATCGCGATGTTTGGCGTGATCTCCGTCGCGCTGGCTATCGTCGCCGTGACCCTGCGTACGCTTGGGCCCCTCACCACGCGGCGCAGCCAGGACGAGATCAATCCGGTCTGACCTGCCTGTTCCTCGAGCGTCCCTGGATCATCGGGGCGGCCGCCGCGTCATGCGGGGCCGCCCCGTTTTCATTGCTCGGCACGCGCCGACATGTAGTCGAACAGGCTCACGATGTCCGAGCTTGGCGCGCTATCCGCCTTCATGCCGACCCAAAGCGTGCGTGTAGCCCACGTATCCGCCAGCTTCACCTTGACGACGCCGGCTTTGCCGCGCTCGTCGCTCACTGCGTCGCGCGGCAGCACGCCGATACCCAGCCCTGCTTCGATCATGCGAAACACGCCGTCGAAGTTCGAGGCCTGGATGCGCAGCTTCAGCGATCGCTCGATGGCGAATGCCGCGTCCGTCATGCGCGCGAGCAGCGAGCTGCCATCGCTCAGGCCCACGTAGTCTTCGTCGAGCGTATCCGCGAAGCGGATCACGTCGAGTTGTGCGAAACGGTGACTGCGCGGCACGAGCAGCACGAGTTCGTCGCGGCGGTAGAGCCGCCGCTCGATGCCGGGCGCGGGCACGTTGTCGGCGAACACGCCGAGGTCGGCCTTGCCTGCGCCGAGCGCCTCGACGATCTCGTGGCTCAACCGCTCTTCGAGACTGACCTTGATGCCCGGATTTTCATTCAGGAAACAAGCAAGATCGACGGGCAGAAACTGCACGATCGCCGACGTATTCGCCCACATGCGCACGTGCCCGCGCACTCCGGCGGCGTAATCGCTCATTTCGGTGGCCATGCGATTCACCTGATCGACCACGCGCGTGGCGTGCTCCAGCAGCGCATCTCCGGCGGGCGTGAGATCCACACCGCGCGCGCGGCGGATAAACAAGGCGCAGTCGGTCACGCTTTCGAGTTCGGCGATGCGCTTGCTGACGGCCGAAAGCGTGAGCTGCCCGTGCTCGGCGGCCTTGGTGAGGCTGCCATGTTCCGCGACGAGCAGAAAGACCCGCAGCGACTGCAGATCGAAGTGAAGTGGATTGACCATGATGAATGCGACAAAGCCGGCGCAGGAGACGATTGTCCTGCATCGCGGCCCTGGGAGGAAGTGCAGATCGGGGATGGAGATGCGGACGTGCTGCGATGCACGTCCGCGTGCCGGCCACGCGGGCCGGCGTGCTTGCCGCGTAACCGGCGCCCCCCGGCTCAACGGCGAAAACTGGCGGGAGGGATCAACCGGCCTGGATCAGCTCGGAAATTTCGATGAGGTTCAGATCCGGGTCGCGCACATAAACGGAGCGAATCTTCTGCGTCGCGCCCGTGCGCTCGACCGGACCTTCGACGATCGGCCAGTTCTTCTCAGCGAGATGCGCGATCACCGCATCGAGCGGCACCGCGGCGATGAAGCACAGATCGAGGGCGCCCGGCACCGGTACATGCGCCTTGGGCTCGAATTCCGCGCCGCGCACATGCAGATTGATCTTCTGATTGCCGAAGCGAAACGCGAGCCGCCCCGCGCCGAAAGTCTCCAGTTGCATCTGCAACACTTCCGTATAGAAGTGCTTCGTGGCCTCAGGGTCCACGCAGGTCAGCACCAGGTGGTCGAGGTGGTCGATCAACGCCATGCTTTCGCTCCTTGTCATGAGTACGCGCGTTGTACGGGCATGCCTTGCGCCTGCTCCGGCACGGGATGCAGATCGAGGCGGCGCCCGGCCTTCAGAATCTGGCTGGGCACGTCATGACCGATCAGGCCGGGCAACAGCGCGGCGGCGTCGAGCACGGCGGCGAGGTTGACGCCGGTGTCGTAGCCGTCGAGTTCGAGCATGTGCACGAGTTCTTCGGTGCACACGTTGCCGCTCGCGCCCGGCGCGTACGGACAGCCGCCAAGACCGCCGAGCGAAGCGTCGAAGCGCACGATGCCCGCATCGAGTGCCGCAAGCGTGTTGGCGAGCGCCATGCCGCGCGTGTTGTGGAAGTGCAGCGTCAGTTCGAGTGCGCCGAACGCCTGCGCAGCGCTTTCGCACAGCGCCCGCACCTGCGCGGGATGCGCCATGCCGGTGGTATCGCAAAGCGTAACGCCCTGCACGCCCAGTTCCGCGAAACGCTGCATCCAGCCGAGCACGTCCTGCACGGGTACGTCGCCTTCCATCGGGCAGCCCATTGCTGTGGAGAGCGAAACATTGATCGCCACGCCCGTGCCGCGCACCGCGTCGATCACGTCGCGCAACTGCGCGAACGACTGCTCGCGCGTCATGCGCAGATTGGTGCGATTGTGGGTCTCGCTCACCGACATCACGAGATTCACTTCATTCACGTTGCACGACAACGCGCGCTCCGCGCCGCGCACGTTCGGCACGAGCACCGTATAGACGACGCCCGGCACGCGCTCGATGCCGTGCATCACCGCCTCGGCGTCGCGCAGTGCGGGAATCGCCTTGGGCGACGTGAACGAGGTCACCTCGATCTTCGCGTAGCCGCATGCGCTCAGGCGGTCGATCAGCGCGATCTTGTCGTCAGTGTCGATGAAGGCAGCTTCGTTCTGGAAGCCGTCGCGTGTCGCGACTTCGTTCAGATACAGCACCTTGCCCTTGAAGTTGTCCTTATTGCCAGTCGTCATCTTGCCGCTCTCCGTTCAGATTACGCCGCGCGCGCGCCATGCTTCGCGCGTTGCGGCGTCGACGCCTATCGATTCCAGCACTGTGTCGGTATGTTCGCCGAGCTTCGGCGCGCTGCGCTCGATCGTGCCGGGTGTGCCGCACAGCTTGGGCACCACGCCCGGCACCTGCACCGCTGTGCCGTCAGGCAAGGTGTCGTCCACGATCATCTCGCGGGCGTGGTAATGCGGATCGGCTGCGATGTCCGCGACGTCGTAGATGCGGCCCGCAGGAATACGCGCCTCGTTGAGCGCCGCGAGCACCTCATCGAGCGTGTGCCGCGCGGTCCATTCGCCGATCGCGGCGTCGATGCGCTCGACCTGCGCGACGCGTCCGTCGTTCTGCGCGAGCGCGGGATCGTTGCCCAGGTCCGGACGACCGATCAGCTCCATCAGGCGGCGATAGATGCTGTCGCCATTGCCTGCGATCAGCGCGTACTTGCCGTCGCTGCAGCGGTAGGCGTTGCTCGGCGCGATGCCGGGCAGGCTGCTGCCGGCCGGCTGGCGCACGGCGCCGAACACCGAATACTCGGGCAGCAGGCTTTCCATCATGTTGAAGACCGACTCGTAGAGCGCGACGTCCACGACCTGGCCCCGTCCGCCCTGCTGCTCGCGGTGCCGCAGCGCCAACAGGATGCCGATCACGCCATGCAGCGCGGAAAGCGAATCGCCGATCGAGATGCCCACGCGCACCGGCGTGCGCTCCGGCTCGCCGCTCAGGTGACGCAGGCCACCCATCGCTTCGGCGACCACGCCGAAACCAGGCCGGTCACGATACGGGCCCGTCTGCCCGTAGCCCGAAACGCGCAACATGACGAGACCGGGATTGATCGCGCTGAGTTCGTCCCAGCCGAGGCCCCAGCCTTCGAGCGTGCCGGGACGGAAATTTTCGATCAGCACGTCGGTTTCCGATACGAGACGGCGAATCACGTCCTGCCCTTCGGGCGTGCGCAGATCGAGCGTGATGGACTCCTTGTTGCGCGACTGGGCAGCCCACCAGACCGACGTGCCGTCGTGCAGCAGGCGCCACTTGCGCAACGGATCGCCCACGCCGGGCGGCTCCACCTTAATGACGCTCGCGCCGAATTCGGCGAGCATGCGGCCAGCAAACGGACCCGCGATGAGCTGTCCGAGCTCCAGAACGCGGATTCCTTCGAGTGGTCGTGGCATGGCTGTGTCTCCTGTCGACCAGAGTTGGGGCAAAGCTGTCGATCAGAGTTAGCGCTTTAGCGCTTACTCTGATCCCATGCAAAGCTCCTGACTCTGGTCCCATGAAAGGGGTTATTTCGGACTGGTTGCGACTGACTATGGGAGACATGATGAACCGGACCGCACCCTTTGATAATCGATGCTTGCTCAATCTGGCTTGACCAAATGGAAAGGCTGGACGAACGCCTGTGGCGCGGCGTCGCTGCGAATTTCCTCACCGGAAACTCAGGTGGCGGATCGCGCAAGCCGGGCGGGCACCTGGTGCGCGACAATGGACGTACTGCCCCTCTTTCGCTCAGGCCAGACATCATGCACGTCGTTTTTCTCGATCGCGCGACGCTCGCGCCCCAGACGCAGCTTCGTCCGCTGCCGTTCGACCACACACTGGAAACCTTCGAGCGCACCGCGCCCGATGAGGTCGCCGCCCGCATCAGCAACGCCGACATCGTGATTACGAACAAGGCGCGCATCACCGCCGAAGCACTGGCTGGCGCGCCCCGCCTGCGCATGGTCGCCGTCGCCGCCACGGGCACGGACAACGTCGATCTGGCCGCCTGCGCGACGCGCGGCATCGTCGTGAGCAACGTGCGCGACTACGCCGGCAACAGCGTGCCGGAGCATACGTTCGCATTGATATTCTCGCTGCGCCGCAGCCTGGCCGCGTATCGCGACGCCGTGCGCGCGGGCCGCTGGCTCGAATCGGGACAGTTCTGCTTCTTTGATTTTCCGATCCGCAATCTCGCGGGTTCGACGCTCGGCGTCATCGGGGACGGCGCACTGGGACAAGCCGTTGCGCAAATGGGACGCGCGCTGGGCCTGCGCGTGCTGTTCGCCGCGCGCAAAACGCGCAACGACGCGAAAGCGGGCTACGTGCCGCTCGAAACGCTGCTCGAAGACAGCGACATCATCACGCTGCACTGCCCGCTCACCGCGGAAACGCGGGATCTGATCGACGCCACGGCATTCGCGCGCATGAAGCGGCGGCCCTTGCTGATCAACACGGCACGTGGGGGACTCGTAAACGAAGCGGCGTTGGTGGACGCCCTGCAAAGCGGCGCGATTTTAGGCGCCGGCTTCGATGTCGTGACGCAGGAACCGTTGCCAGCCGATCATCCTTTTCAGGCCATCGTCTCGCATCCGGCGTTCATCCTCACACCCCACGTTGCGTGGGCGAGCGATGAAGCCATGCAGGCGCTTGCGGATCAACTCGTGGAAAACATTGCGGCGTTTTGCGAAGGCAAGCCGCGCAATCGGGTCAGTGCGCGTTGAGCGCGAGGCGCGGCAACCGCAGCGGGGTTGCCCGCGCCTGAGACATCAGGCCATTTCCGGCTGCTTGGCGTGCCACCATTCGTCGACGGCCTGTTTCGCCGTTTGTTCGACCACGCTGAGCGCCATCAGCACATCGATCTTCAGCTTGGGAATTGCAAGCTCCACGGAAGGCAGCTTGGCCGTTTCCACTTGTGCGTCGACACCTTCCATAACCGCGCGGCACAGCCATTGCGTGTCCGTCGCGTCTGCTTTCGCATCGACAGTGACTCGAAAGCCACGATATTCGACTGCCATATACTCTCCCGAAACCTGACAAAACGTAATGCTCGCCCTGCCGGACGGCGGTGAGGGGGCGACTATATCACCACTTTCGTGACGCTTCAGCGAGGTCCACACGAAGTCGCGAAGAAGGCGTGAAAAAACACTGCGCCTGCATTCACGCCCTGTTTTAAGGAGCGATTCTGCGGGCGCAAGAACAATCGGGTCAGTTCGGACTTCCGAATTTCAGCTCGCGAGCGTGGTACGCATCGAAGCCTGCCGCATTGTCCGCCAGCCGACGATCGCGAGCGAAACGCCCGAGATCACGGCGGCAAGCGAGACGTAATACGCGGGTGCGAGCGTATCGCCCGTCACGTGAATCAGCACTTCGGCAATCGTCGGCGCAAAGCCGCCAAAGAGCGTCACGCCAAGGCTATACGCGATGGAAAGCCCCGCCGAGCGCACGCGCACGGGAAAAATCTCCGACATCAGCGCTGGCATCGGGCCCGAATAGGCCGCCTTGAAGATGCCCGCGGCGCCCTGGAGCACGAGCAGCCAGCCGAGCGTGGGGTGACGCTGCAACAGCGCAAACATGGGATACGTGAGCGCTGCGAGCAGGATCGACGTGGTCAGCATGATGCGAATGCGGCCGATACGGTCCGAGAGCGCGCCCATCACCGGCGAAAGCGCGAACTGCAGGCCGCCGTTGAGCACGACCACGCCGAACGAGGTCGCCGCCGCCATGTGGAGCTGTTTCACCGCGTACATCGGCATGTAGAGCTGGAGGATGTACACGCCGACGGTGGACTGCGCAACGATGCCTACCGCGAGCAGCAGGCTCACCCATTGACGGCCGAGCCCCGGCTCATTCGTTGCGCGCGCATCTTGTTCGCCGTGCGCTTGCTGGTTCGCGACGAATTCGGGCGTCTCGTCCAGATGCGAGCGGATGTACCAGCCCACGGGTCCGAGCACGAGCCCGAAGAAGAACGGAACGCGCCAGCCCCACGCCTGCAGTTGCTCGGGCGGCAGCCACCATGCGAGCACGCCGCCGAACGACGCCGCGAGAATCGCGGCCGCGCCCTGGCTCGCGAACTGCCAGCTCGCGTAGTAGCCGCGCTTCGCGGAGCTGTGTTCGACCATGAACGCCGTCGCGCTGCCGAATTCGCCGCCCACCGCAAAACCCTGCACGAGACGCGCGAGCAGGATCAGGAGCGGCGCGGCGATACCGATCGACGCATATGGCGGCATGACCGCCATGGCGAGCGTGCCCGCCATCATGAGCGCAATGGCGAGCGTGAGCGCGGCCTTGCGCCCCTTGCGGTCGCCGTAGACGCCCAGCACGATCGCGCCGAGCGGACGCATGAGAAAAGAGATGCCAAAGGTGCCGACTGCAAGCAGCGTGGAGAGCCATTCGTCGTGCACGGGAAAGAACTGCTTCGCGATGATCGGCGCGAAGTAGCCGTACACGAGAAAGTCGAACCACTCCAACGCATTGCCGATCGACGAAGAGAACACGATACGGCGCACCATGCCGCGGCTGAGCGGCGCGCCCGTTACCGATGAACCGGTCTCCATGTCAGTCTCCTCCGTTTTTATTTGGTCTACTCATTGTTCGTCGTGAACCGCGAGCGGGGTATTCCCGCTCGCGTCAACTACTGCTTGCCGGTTTGCCGCCTAGAAGCCCGCTGCGAGCCCGTCGCGGCGCGTGTCGCTCGCGGCCACATAGCCGCGCTCGGGATCGTTGCGATCGAGCTTCCAGATGAACTGGCCCGAGCCGAAGTCCATGTACGGATCGTCGATGCCCTTGATCTCGTGGCCGAGCCCTTGCAGCGCGCGCGCCGTCTGCGGGTTGAAGGTCGATTCGATATCGAGCGTGAAGTCGCGGTTGACCTTCCAGCGCGGCGCATCGCACGCGGCCTGCGGCTGCTGGCCGTAGTCGAGCATGCGCACGACCGACTGCAAATGCCCTTGCGGCTGCATGTCGCCGCCCATCACGCCGAAGCTCATCACGGCTTCCTGGCGGCCGTCCACCTGCTGCGTGAGGAACGCCGGAATGATGGTGTGGAACGGGCGCTTGCCGCCTGCCACGACGTTGGGCGATGCCGGGTCCATCGAAAAACCGCAGCCGCGGTTCTGCAGCGCGATGCCGGTGCCCGACACGACCACGCCCGAACCGAAGCCCATGTAGTTCGACTGGATGAAGCTCACCATCATGCCGCGCTCGTCCACGGCGGAGAGATAGATCGTGCCGCCCGAGCGCGGCATGCCGAAGTCGAAATGCGTGGCGCGCTTCGGGTCGATCAGCTTCGCGCGCTCTTTCAGGTAGGCGTCGTCGAGCATCTGCTCGGGCGTGACCTCCATCGAACGCGGATCGGCCACGTAGCGATAGACGTCGGCGAACGCGAGCTTCATGGCCTCGATCTGCAGATGCTGCGATTCGAGGCTGTCGATTGCGAGCGAGCCCATGTCGAACTGTTCGAGAATGCCGAGCGCGATCAGCGCGGCGATGCCCTGCCCGTTCGGCGGAATTTCGTGGACCGTGTAGCCGCGATAGTTCTTGCCGATCGGCTCGACCCATTCCGGGCGATAGTTGCGCAGGTCGTCCAGCGTGAGCGCCGCGCCGCCTTCACGCGCAAACGCGGCGATGCGCTCGGCGAGTTCGCCTTCGTAGTAGTCGCGCGGACCGCGTTCCGCGAGACGCCGCAGCGTGGCCGCATGGCCGGGGAAGCACACGCGCTCGCTTACTTCGGGCGCGCGCCCGCGCGGCATGAACGTATCGGCAAAGCCCGGCTGATTGTGCAACTCGGGAATCGCCGCCTGCCACTTGCGCGTGACGATGGTCGCTACCGCATGGCCGCGCTCCGCGATCTCGATGGCCGGCTCCATCAGGTCCGCGAACGGCAGCTTGCCGAACTTCGCATGCAGCGCTTCCCAGCCCGCGATCACGCCAGGCACGGTCACCGTGTCCCAGCCGCGCTTGGGCTGCTTCGCGAGTCCGTTTTCCTCGCCGTATTTGCGGCGGAAATAATCGACGTTCCACGCCGCCGGCGCATTGCCCGACGCGTTCAAGCCGTGCAGCTTCGCGCCGTCCCACACGAGCGCGAAGCAGTCGCTGCCAAGACCGTTCGATACCGGCTCGACCACGGTGATGGCCGCGGCAGCGGCGATGGCGGCGTCGATGGCATTCCCGCCTTTCCAGAGCATGCGCAGCCCGGCCTGCGCGGCAAGCGGATGCGACGTCGAAACGATATTGCGGGCGAACACCGGCAGGCGCGGCGTCGGATAGGGGTTTTGCCAGTTGAAGCGCGTCATGGAATTCGGATTCCGGTAATGAACGAAAGCAGCGTCGCGCGCACTGCCGCACTCAGTCGCGGGGCGCACGTCTCATGCCGATCTATCGATTATCTTGAAGGATCAAGCGAAAAAATATTAATATTTTATTGTCGACACTTAAGTTTTCTTTACATGCTCACCCTACGCATGCTGCGCACCTTGCAAGCCGTCGCGCGCAGTGGATCGTTCGCCACGGCGGCGGAAAAAACGGCGCTCACCCAGGCGGCCGTGAGCCTGCAGATGCGCGGGCTCGAAGAAGCACTCGGGCGGCAGATCTTCGACCGCCGCGCGCGGCAGGTCGCGCTCACGCGCGAAGGCCGAGAGATCTGCGCGAAGGTCGAACACATTCTCGCGCTGATCGACGAGTTGCCCGCGAGCGCCGGCGACACGATGCGCGGCTCGATCATCATCGGCGCGGTGGTGTCGGTGATCGGCGCGCTTTCGCTGGCCGTCGCGCATCTGAAAACTGGCCATCCGGAACTCGAAGTGCGCCTCACCTCGGCGCGCTCGAACGAGCTGGCGCGCATGGTCGAAGACGGCGACGTGGACCTTGCCGTCGTAGTTGGCAGTGCAGATGGTTCGCTTCACGAGTCGCTCGCGTGGACGCCGCTCTACGAGGAGCCGTTAATGCTCGTGACGAGCCGCGCGACGCCCGGAGACGACGCGCGCCGCATCCTGCGCGAGCGAGGCTTTCTGCGCTTCGACCGGCGCGTGCCGACGGGCGTCGTGATCGACCACGCACTGGGCGAGCTAGGCATCGAACCGCTCGAATATCTGGAGCTGAATTCGATCGAAACGATTGTCTCGCTGGTGCGCAACGACGTGGGCGTGAGTGTGTTGCCCGTTCTGCAAGGCGGCAAATGGCAGAGCGATCCGAATTTGCGGCTCGTCCCGCTCCCCGGGCGGCCATTCATCCGCACCGTCGGGATGATTCACCGGAAGGCGCACAAGCAAACGTTGCTCACACAAACGATTGCAGACATGCTGCGTCGGTGACAGAACGCGTGACTGCGACCATCTGTCATGCAAATTCCTCAATAGCCTATGAATAGGCGCATCGCGGTTGCACGGCCACGTCGTTAGAGCCGCTCTTGGGTTGACCTGCCTCAACTCGAAAGTAAAATGAAAGCACTGAAAAACAAGAGCCGCCGGGGCTACCCGCCTCGCACCGCTCGACAGGCCGCGCTCTCGCTCTTACCGGAGCCTGAGCATTAATTAGCAATACAAAGTTATTTGCCGGAGAGAAATTCATGAAAGTCAGAACTCGCACCGTTGCCATCGTCGCCATCGTGGCCAGCGCCCTGTTTGCGGGCCAGGTGTTTGCACAGACCCCCGCACCGGCAAGCAAGGAAGGCCAGCCCGCCGCCACCGTGACGCATAACGACCCGATCGTTCAGAAGCGCATGGAAGTTCGCGAGGCCAACCGGCAACAGCGCGCCCGCACAGCGGAAGCGCGCCAGACCTTCAAGCAGGAATCACGTGACGCCCGGGCCGAGCGCAACCAGTCGGCGCAAGACTCCCGTGCCCGCGCGCAAGCCGCGCTCGACGCGCTCGACGCGCACTAAGCGCGCGCCACCCACGCGTTCGCTCCTGGGCTGTACGCCTGGCGTGGTGCCCGCCACGCCAATCGCGTAAGCTAACGTCGTTGCACGCTCACTCGCGAAGCCCCGCGCTTCGTGCCTCGAGGCGGGATCGACACGGGAAAGCGAACGCTCCATGCAAAGATCGCTCATCGCGCTGGCTGCAAACGGGTTGCGAAAACTGTGCGCCATGGCGTTGCCGCTATGCGCAATCGCGCTTGCCACCGGTCTTGCCGCGTGTCAGCAGTTACCTCCTCTCGGCGAGCGCACGCAAACCACGGCGCTCACGTCAGCCGAAGCGCGATCGACTCCACTTGGCAAAGCCGTAGCGGCTGAACTCGCCACCCATCCTGACTTCACCGGCATCGACCCGCTCGCGAACCCGCTCGATGCCTTCGCCTCGCGCGTGGCGCTCGTGCGCAACGCCCAGCGCACGCTCGACGTCCAGTACTACATCTGGCGCAACGATCTCACCGGCACGCTGTTGCTCGAGGAGCTGCGCGAGGCCGCCGATCGCGGCGTGCGCGTGCGCCTGCTGCTCGACGACAACGGCATTCCGTCCTCGCTGGACTCCACGCTCGCGGCGCTCAATGGACATCCCAACATCGAGGTTCGGCTCTTCAATCCGTTCGTCACGCGCAAGCCCAAAGCCATCGGCTTTCTCACCGACTTCTCGCGGCTGAACCGGCGCATGCACAACAAGTCGCTCACGGCTGACGGTGTGGCGACCATTCTTGGCGGCCGCAACATCGGCGACGAGTATTTCGGCGCGACCGACGGCGTCGTCTTCGCCGACCTCGACGTGCTCGCTATCGGCCCCGCCGCCACCGATGTCGCGAACGATTTCGACCGCTACTGGGCCAGCGCTTCGTCATTCCCCGCGTCGCAAATCCTGCCGTACACGGCGCCCGATGCACTCGCCACACTCGATCGCGACGCGCTTGCCGCGCGCACCGATCCGGCCGCGCAGGAATACATCGAGTCGCTGCGCAAGACCACCGACGTGCGCCGACTGCTGGACGGCACGCTGCCGCTCGAGTGGGCCAAAACGCAACTGGTCAGCGACGACCCGGCGAAAGCGCTCGGCACGGCGCCCAAGGAGACGCTCATCCTCAGTCAACTCCACGAGATCGTCGGCGATCCGCACCGTGAACTCGATCTGGTTTCGCCGTACTTCGTGCCGGGTGAGGTGGGCACGCAATACTTCACCCAGCTCGCCGCCAAGGGCGTGACCGTGCGCGTGCTGACGAACTCGCTCGAAGCCACCGATGTTTCCGCCGTCCATTCCGGCTACGCGCGGCGCCGCGTGGCGCTGCTCAAAGGCGGCGTGGAGCTGTTCGAGTTGCAGCGTGCGGCGGGCACGAGCAAGGCTACGGGCAAAGGCGCAGGCAGTGGTCCGTTCGGCAGCACGGGGTCGAGCCTGCACGCCAAGACCTTCGCTGTGGATGCGGAGCGCGTGTTCGTCGGCTCAGTCAATTTCGATCCGCGCTCGGCCAACCTCAACACCGAACTCGGCCTCGTGATCGACAGCCCCGTGCTCGCCACCCAGATCGAAAAAGCGTTCTGGACGCGCGTGCCGCAGCTCGCGTATCAGGCGCACCTCGACGAGAACGGCAAGCTCTACTGGACGCGCCTTTCCGACGACACGGTCATCCGCTACGACACGGAGCCGAACACCACATGGAACCAGCGCCTGAGCGTCTGGTTCTTCTCCATCCTGCCTATCGAGTGGCTGCTGTAGCGCGCGCAGCGGCGCACCGTTAGCCCTGTCGTCCGAGCCGGAACCGACAGGGTTATCCCCTATTCCTCCAAAGTTGTCTATACAACATCATGCGGACATTCCCCCTCATCCGGAGCTGTCCGTGGCCATGCCTGAATCCGTCGCCAATCTCGAAACCGATGGCCGCAAGATCCTGGAAACGCGTTCGATCGATTACATCCCCGAATCTGAGCGCCACGGCAGCCTGTTCAGCCAGTTCACGCTCTGGCTTTCCGCGAACCTGCAAGTCACGGCGATCATTACCGGCGCGTTGGCCGTCGTGCTCGGCGGCGACGTTTTCTGGTCGCTCATCGCTCTCTTGGCTGGACAACTCATCGGCGGCGCGGTCATGGCGCTGCACGGCGCGCAAGGGCCGCAGCTCGGCCTGCCGCAGATGATCTCCAGCCGTGTGCAATTCGGCGTCTACGGCGCGGCCATTCCCATCGCGCTCGTTTGCATCATGTATGTGGGATTTTCCGCGAGCGGCACGGTGCTCGCCGGCCAGGCCACCGCACAACTGCTCAACGTTTCCGATACGGCGGGCATCTGCCTGTTTGCGGCGCTGATCGTCGTGCTGACATTGCTCGGCTACCGCTCGATTCACTTCGTCGGCCGCATTGCCAGCGTGATCGGCGTGCTCGCATTCGTGTTCATGTTCGCGCAGCTCTTTACGCACCACGATATCGGCGCGCTGCTGGCCAATCGCCATTTCTCGATCGCGAGCTTTCTGCTTTCCATGTCGCTTTCGGCTTCGTGGCAAATCGCGTTCGGCCCCTATGTCGCGGACTATTCGCGCTACCTGCCGCGCTCCACTTCACCCGCGCGTACGTTCCTCGCGGTCGGGCTCGGCTCGGTGATCGGCGCGCAGGCGGCCATGGTGTTCGGCGTATTTGCCGCTGCACTCGCGGGCCACGCGTTCGCCCACCATGAAGTGGCATATATCGTGAGCCTGGGCGCGAGCGGCGCGGTGGCCGCGATGCTCTACTTCAGCATTGCGTTCGGCAAGCTCACCGTCACGACGCTCAACGCGTACGGCAGCTTCATGTCGATGGCGACGATCGTCAGCGCGTTTCGTGCAAAGCGTGCGATCTCCACGCGTCATCGCTTCGTCTACATCATCGGCATGGTGGGCATCTCGACGCTCGTCGCGCTCGCGGGGCGCCACTCGTTTCTCAAGGAATTCACGGCGTTCATCCTGTTTCTGCTCGCGTTCTTCACGCCGTGGAGCGCGATCAATCTGGTGGACTTCTACTGCTTCACGCGCTCGCGCTACGACGTGCCGGCGCTCTCGAACCCCGATGGCCGCTACGGCCGCTGGAATGCCAAAGCCATCGGCATCTACGTGCTCGGCGTGCTGGTGCAGATGCCGTTCATCTCGACGAGCTTCTATACGGGCCCCTTCGTCGATGCGCTCGGCGGCACGGACATCTCGTGGATTCTCGGCCTGATCGTGCCGGGCATGCTTTACTACGTCGCCATGCATCTCACGCCGCCGGTCATTCCCGAACGGCTGATCCTGCCGGTCGAGCAGGATTGAAGCGGCGGCGCGCCGCCGCGCCGCTTCGCTGATCAACACAGTTCCCATTCGCGCGGGTCTCACCACCCGCGCGTTCGTTTCATTCCCCCAAAAAATAGTTGTACTGATAATGAAAAAGCACCCCGCTATGGCTCTTCGCCCCTCCGCTCGCGCAATCAGAAGCACGCTTTGCGCGACCGCGCTCGGGCTCTTTGCGCACGACGCGCTTGCCCAGGACGGCGTGACGCTCTACGGGCTCATCGACGAATTCGCCCAATACGTCAACACGGGCAACGGCTACACGGCCGCGCTCGGATCGAGCGGCCAATGGGGCAGCCGCTTCGGCCTGAAAGGCAAGGAAGACCTGGGCGGCGGGCAAACGCTGTCGTTCGCCCTCGAAAACGGCTTCAACCCCACGGACGGCACGCTCGCCACGAAGGGATCGCTGTTCGATCGCCAGGCGTGGGTCGGTCTCTCGGGCGGCTGGGGCACGGTGCGTGTGGGCCGGCAAAACTCGCCGCTCTTCAACGACCAAGGCGGCCAGGATGCCTTCGGCGGTGTCACGCAGGCCTCGGCCATGGACAACCTTACGGTGTTCACTTTCCGCACCAGCAACACTGTCTCCTATGTCACGCCTGAATTCGCGGGCCTGCAGGCAGGCGTCTACGTGGGCTTCGGCGATGCGGGCGGACTGCGCGCCGCAGGCTCCAGCCAGCAGTTCGACGTGACCTATGCGCACGGACCGTTTGCCGCGTTCGTGGCGGGCCAGTGGCTCAAGAACAGCGAAGGGAGCGCCACCGACCGGACGATCATGGCGGGCACCTCGTACGCGATCGGGAGCGCAACGATCTTCGGCGGCTATTCGGACATGAAATGGCCCGACCTCGCGCTGAACGCCTATACGGTCGGCCTTTCCGCGAAGTATCAGTTCAATGTGAGCAACGCGGTTTCGCTCGGCTACGCCACGCTGCACGATCGCACCTCACAAGGCGACAATGCCGACCAGATCGGCCTGATGTACGAATACGACCTCTCCAAAACGACGAACTTCTACGGCGCACTTTCGTTCCTGCGCAACCGGAACCAGGCGAGTTACACGCTCGCCGGCGCGGCAAATCCGGGCCTGCCGCTCGCCTACCCCGGCGCGGATGCGCGCGGCGTGCAGATCGGCATCGTTCAACGCTTCTAAATGCCAAAACGGCTCTGGATGCTTAGGTCCAGAGCCGTTGTGTTTGCAACCAGGCAGAAGCCTTTGCTTTGACTATCAGCCTCAGGCCGCAGCGACGTTCATCGCCTTGATGGCCTCAAGCGCGCCACCCACCATTTCGCGCAGCACAGGCTGAACTTTCTCAGCGAGCGCGGGCACGTAGTCGAACGGCGCCGTTTCGTTCATGTAAGCCGACTGGCACATCTCCAGCTGGATCGCATGCACGCCGTCGTGCGGCGCGCCGTAATGGCGCGTGATGTAGCCGCCCTTGAAGCGTCCGTTTGCGATCCACGTATAGCCGCTTGCCGCCGCCGCGCGTTCCGCGCGCGCCTGCACCGCCGGGTTCACCGTGCGGCCGTCCTGAGTGCCGATGTTCAGGTCGGGCAGCTTGTTGTCGAACAGACGCGGCAGCACGCTCGCGATCGAATGTGCTTCCCACAGCAGCACGTTTGCGTGGGCTGCGCGCAGGCGCTTGAGTTCAGCGCCGAGCGTGTCGTGATACGGCTGCCAGAAATTCCGCACGCGACGCTGGCGCTCAGGCGCGTCGGGCACACAGCCCTCGCGGTAGATGGGCTCGCCGCGAAACGTTTCGGTCGGACACAGCGATGTAGTGGTCTGGCCGGGATAGAGGCTCTCGTCGTTCGGTGGGCGGTTCAGGTCGATCACATAGCGCGAAACGCGCGCGCCGAGCACGGTCGCGCCCAGTTCCTTCGCAAACGCATAAAGGCGATCGAGATGCCAGTCCGTATCGGCGACGGTCAGCGCCACGTCCGTGTACTCACCGTGCATCGCAGCGGGAATGTGCGTGCCCAGATGAGGGATCGAAATGATGAGCGGTGCAGTGCCGCGTTCCAGCGAAAAGATATCGGTCATCGAAAGTTGTCTCGTGAATGGCGCGTGCGTTCAATCGTCAGCCAGCAGCCTGGCGAGCGCCGCGCGATAGTCGGCGTAAAGGCGCGCTTCGTCGCGATGGCGGCGCGCTTCCACGACTTTGACGCCGCCGGTATAGACGTCGAGCACCGGCGTTTCACCATGCTCGCAGAAGACGACCGACGAGAGCCAGGTAAGCGGATTTTGTTCGGCAAGGTTCGGATGCTCGGCGTCGAGCACGATCCAGTCGGCGCGCGCGCCTTCCTTCAATGCGCCGACCTTGCGTCCCGTAGCGCTGGCGCCGCCGGCGAGGGCTGCGTCGAATAGCCGGTCCGCAACCTGTGCCTGATGTGTCGCGGCCAATACGTTGCGCTCGCGCCGTGCGAGCCGCTGACCGTATTCGAGCAAGCGTAGCTCCGCGCGCCAGTCCACGCCGATATGGCTGTCCGAGCCCACGCCGAACGCGCCACCCGCATCGAGATAGTCGCGCGCGGGGAAAATGCCGTCGCCAAGATTCGCTTCGGTCGTGAGGCACAGGCCCGCAATCGCACCGCTCTGGGCGAGCGCAGCGGTCTCCCGCGCATCGATATGCGTCGCATGGACGAGGCACCAGCGCGCGTTCACGTCGAACCGGTCGAGCAGCCATTGCACCGGCCGCGCGCCTTCGGTCGTCATGCAAGCCTCGACTTCGGCCGTCTGTTCGGCGATGTGGATATGCACCGGTGCACCGGGAAGCGCTCGATCCAGGCCTTCCAGCAGCGCGCGCAACGAGTCATGCGATACCGCGCGCAGCGAATGGGGCGCGACGCCGTAACGCAACGCGCCGTCCTCAGGCCGCCACGCACGCAGCGCCTCGACGATGCCGAGCAACTGGTCCGGTGTGTTGATGAAGCGCCGCTGATCGTCGCGCGGCGCTTGCGCGCCGAACCCGCTGTATTGATAGAGCACGGGCAGCATCGTCATGCCGATGCCGGTGACACTCGCTGCGTCCACCACGCGTTGCGCCAGTTCGGCGGGGCTCGCATACCGCTGGCCATCCTTGCCGTGATGCACGTAGTGGAATTCGCAGACGGAGGTGTAGCCCGCCTTCAACATCTCGACATAGAGCCAGCGCGCAATCGCCCCGAGATCGTCGGGCGTGATGCGTGCGGCGAAGCGGTACATGAGGTCGCGCCAGCTCCAGAAGCTGTCGGTGGGGTTCGCGCGATATTCGGTGAGGCCTGCCATGGCGCGCTGAAACGCGTGCGAATGAAGATTAGGCATGCCAGGCGTGATCGGACCCGGCGCACGCGCGACGCCCTGAGGCGCTTGCGCCAGATCGGGCGTCACGTTGCGCAGCGTTCCCGCCGCGTCCCATTCGAGCAGCACATTGCGGCGCCAGCCGTCGGGCAAATAAGCGTACTCGGCGAAGAGCGCGCGCGAAGTCGGGTTCGTTTCGATGGTGTGATTCATGCGTGAAAATAGCGCTCAAACGCGACGCTCAAATGCGCGACGCTCAAAAACGGTCTCGCCGCCGCGCACCACGCGTGCACAGAGCGGACGGCCGATCCAGTAAGCCAGTTCCGCGAGCGACTGCACCGTCCACACGGCAAAGTCAGCGGGACGACCTGCGGCGAGCGTGCCGTGACGCTCTGCGTCGCCGAAAGCCTGTGCGGCATGCCGCGTCACGCCCTGCAACACTTCGGGCACGGTCATGCGGAACAGCGTGGTCGCCATGTTCATCATGAGCAGCAGCGAGGTGGCCGGCGACGTGCCCGGATTGCTGTCGGTGGAAATGGCGATCGGCACCTCGTAGCGCCGCAGCAAGTCGAGCGGCGGAAGCTGCGTTTCGCGGATGAAGTAGTACGCGCCCGGCAGCAGTACCGCCACGGTGCCCGCCTCTTTCATGGCGGCGACGCCCGCTTCGTCGAGAAACTCCAGATGGTCGGCGGACAACGCGCCGTAGCGCGCCGCGAGCGCCGCGCCGCCGCTATTGGAAAGCTGCTCGGCGTGCATCTTGACTGCGAGGTTGCGCCGCGCGGCCGCTTCGAACACGCGCTCGCTCTGTGCAAGCGAAAAGCCGATTCGTTCGCAGAACACATCGACGGCGTCCACCAAACCCTCATCGGCGAGCGCGGGAAGCATGCGCTCGCACACTTCGTCGATATAGTCGTCGGCGCGGCCCGCGAACTCGGGCGGCAACGCATGAGCGCCGAGAAACGTCGTCCGCACCGTGACCGGATAACGCTCGCCAAGCTGACGCGCAACGCGCAGCATCTTGCGCTCGCTCGCCAGATCGAGGCCATAGCCCGATTTGATTTCGACTGCCGTTACGCCCTCGGCGAGCAACGCTTCGAGGCGAGTTGCCGACTGCGCGAACAGCGCAGCTTCGTCGGCGGCGCGCGTGGCGCGCACCGTCGAGACGATGCCTCCGCCCTGCCGCGCGATCTCTTCGTAGCTCACGCCCGCAAGACGCTGCGCGAATTCATCGGCGCGCTGACCGCCGTAGACGAGATGCGTGTGGCAATCCACAAGACCGGGCGTGACCCAGGCGCCGCCCAGGTCCTCACTCGCCCACTCGGTGAAATGCGCGGGCAATTCGGCAGCGGCGCCAAGCCACACGATCTTGCCGTCTTCCACGGCAATCGCCGCGTTCTCGACGACTTGGCCCGGATCGCCATGCGGGCACAGGTTGAGGTTTTGCCAGAGTGTGCGTTTCATCAGGTATGCAAAGCATCGTGCGATGCCGTTTCCGTAGTGTCTTGCCGTGGCGCCTCCAGCACGTCGAGCGCCACGGCGAGCAAGGCGCCCGCGCCGCGCGTGTCGATGTGCAAGGGGCGTTGCGCATCGAGCGTATCGATGCGCAGCGTGTCGCCCGCTTCGAGGCGCACGTGGCGTTCGTTATCCACGCGCACGTCCTGCGCGCCTTGCGCACAGTAGAGCAATACCGTTTGCGCATGCATGCTGCGCCGCTCGTTTGCGCGCCACACGTCGAGCGTGCCGCGCGCTGCATCGCGGCGCACCATCAGGTTGAAGTCGCGCGTGGCGCCGTTCACGAGGCGCGCGTCGATCGCGGCTTCCCCCGCGAAATGCGCGACGTCGAGAGGCTGCGTAAGCACATGCGTGCGGCCCGCTTCGTTGAGCAGCATGCCCGCGCCTTCGAGCAGCACCAGCGTGCGATCGACGCCCTCGAAACGCGAGAACGGCCCCGCCTGCGCGACATCGGCCACGCTCACGCGCCACGCGAACGCGTCGAGTGACGCACCGGCATGCGATGTCACGTGCGCCACCGCGATTTCGCGCGTGACGCCGCCGCCGTTCTTCCACGGCGACGCCACGAGCGCCGCGCCACGCAGCAGTGTGAGCCTGGCGGCCTGCACCGCGCCGCCTACCGCTTTCACGCCGCTCATCGGCCGAGCATCGGCAGCTTGAGACCCGCCTCGCGCGCGGTTTGCTGCGCGAGTTCGTAGCCGGCATCGGCATGGCGCATCACGCCCGTGGCCGGGTCGTTGAGCAGCACGCGGCCCAGACGCTCGTGCGCCGCCTGCGTGCCGTCCGCCACGATCACCACGCCCGAGTGCTGCGAGAAGCCCATGCCCACGCCACCGCCATGGTGCAGCGAGACCCACGACGCGCCGCCCGCCGTGTTCAGCAGTGCATTGAGCAGCGGCCAGTCGCTCACCGCGTCCGAGCCGTCCTTCATCGATTCCGTTTCGCGGTTCGGGCTCGCCACCGAGCCGGTGTCGAGGTGGTCGCGGCCGATCACGATCGGCGCCTTCAGCTCGCCGTTCTTGACCATTTCGTTGAACGCCTGGCCCAGACGGTAGCGATCCTTCACGCCCACCCAGCAGATACGCGCGGGCAAGCCCTGGAACGCGATGCGCTCGCGCGCCATGTCGAGCCAGTTGTGCAGGTGCGGATCGTCGGGGATCAGCTCCTTGACCTTGGCATCCGTCTTGTAGATGTCCTCCGGATCGCCCGAGAGCGCCACCCAGCGGAACGGCCCCTTGCCCTCGCAGAACAGCGGACGGATATACGCCGGCACGAAGCCCGGGAAATCGAACGCGTTTTCCACGCCCATCTCGAGCGCCATCTGGCGGATGTTGTTGCCGTAGTCGAGCGTGGCCGCCCCGCGCTCCTGCAGCGTGAGCATCGCGCGCACCTGGTGCGCCATCGACTCCTTCGCCACCTTCACGATGGATTCGGGCGCGACCTTCTGCGCTTCGCGCCACTGCTCGACCGTCCAATCCTGCGGCAGGTAGCCGTTGATCGGGTCGTGAGCGCTCGTCTGGTCGGTCACGCAGTCAGGCGTGATGCCGCGCTTCACGAACTCGGCGAACACGTCGGCGGCATTGCCGAGCAGGCCCACCGAAACCGGCTTGCCCGTCTTCTTCGCTTCCTCGATGATGGCCAGCGCCTCGTCGATGGTCTTCGCCTTGCGGTCCACGTAGCGCGTCTTCAGGCGGAAGTCGATGCGCGTCTCGTCGCATTCCACGGCGATCATCGAGAAGCCCGCCATCGTCGCCGCGAGCGGCTGCGCACCGCCCATGCCGCCCAGGCCGCCCGTGAGGATCCAGCGGCCCTTCGGGTCGCCGTTGAAGTGCTGGTTCGCGACCGAATAGAACGTCTCGTAGGTGCCCTGCACGATGCCCTGCGAGCCGATGTAGATCCAGCTGCCCGCCGTCATCTGGCCGTACATCATGAGGCCCTTGCGGTCCAGTTCGTGGAAGTGTTCCCACGTGGCCCAGTGCGGCACGAGGTTCGAGTTCGCGAGCAGCACGCGCGGGGCGTCGGCATGCGTGCGGAACACGCCGACCGGCTTGCCGGACTGGATCAGCAGCGTTTCGTCCTCGTTCAGGTCCTTGAGCGACGCGAGGATCTGGTCGAAGCACTCCCAGTTGCGCGCGGCGCGGCCAATGCCGCCATACACCACGAGCGCATGCGGATGCTCGGCGACTTCGGGGTCCAGATTATTCTGGAGCATCCGGTAGGCGGCTTCCGCCAGCCAGGTCTTGCAGACCTTCTCGCTGCCGCGCGGCGCGCGGATCGTGCGGGTCGGGTCGAGGCGGGGATCGGTGAAGTTCGGGTGGTTCATGGCGTTTATTCGAATCCGTCGAGTCTGGGTAGCAAGCTGAAGGGCTGCGCCCGCGGAGATGCAATGAGCGCTGCAACGTGGGCTAAGTCTAACGCCGCCAAGTTGTATATACAACTCGTTTCGATCAAACACGGGTTAGTAGTTACCCTGGAGAAAATCGCGGGAATTGGCTCGTGGGAGCGAGAAACTGGCAGGCGAGCCGTGAAAGCTTTGTCTAGACAAGATGTCTGCAAACAGCCCGACACGGTGCATGGTCTGTAGACGCGGCCAGACCGCCCGCGCAAACGAAAGTGGCGGGCTTGAGCAGGTAGGGATCAGGAGGGACGGAGCGCTTGAGCGTCCGGTGGACTGCAGTTCAGCAAGACTGCAGGAAGTGAGCGGCCTCGCCGCCCAAGTTCAAACGGTGCCCGCCAGATGAAAGCGCGAAGCCGGATGCCACAGGCGCACGGAAGTCGCCACATGACGCCCCACCCACGTGCGCCGCAGCAACAGCAGGCATGGCTCGCCGATTTCCATCTCCAGATACTGCCGCACGCGCGCGTCGGGCTTCTGCGCATAGATGCGGAACTCGGCGCGCTGGATCGGCGCGAGGCGCACCATGTAGTGATTCGGCGTTTCGACGGTGAAGTCCTGGGCGAGGTACTCGGGGAACACCTCGGGGTTCACGTAGCGGTCCTCGTACTGGATCGGCTCGCCCTCCTCGCTGTGCACGATGCGCGAGTGGAACACCGGCCCGGCGTCGAGTTCGAGCGCGGCGATCGCATTCGGATCGTCGCTCGCCTCCAGCCCCAGCACGCGCGCCGCATGCCGATGGCCGCGCGCGGCGATTTCGTCGGCGATATTGCGGATCTGCAGCACCGTCGATTCGTACTGGCGCGGCGCCACGTAAGTGCCCGAGCCGCGCACGCGGTTCAGTACGCCTTCGGCCATCAGTTCGCGCAGCGCGCGCGACACCGTCATGCGCGCCACGCCGAATTCTTTCACCAGCTCCGTTTCGGAAGGCACCACGTCGCCGGGCCGCAGGGCGCCACTTTCGATCTGCGCGAGCACATGGCGCTTGATCTGTTCATAGGCGGGCAACGGGGCACTGCGGACCGTCTTCTTTTGCATGGTCTCGATCTTCGAATGAACGGGAGGTCGCCGCAGCGATGGCCGCCGGGCGCGGCGCGGGCTTGCAGCTTCAGGCGGCCACATTGTACCGCCCCTTAAAGTGGCTCCTACGCTGGCTCCGCCACGAGCGCGGGCTGCCAGCGCGCGAGCACCACGCAGGCGCGCACGCCCCGCCCGTCGGCGCCCGGACTCAGACTCACCGCGCCGCGATGGGACTGCGCGATCTCGCGCACGATCGCAAGACCGAGCCCGGTGCCTTCCGTCTCGGCCGCGGCGCGGAAGAAAGGCTCGAAAACGCGCGCACGCGCTTCCGCGGGAATGCCGCGTCCGTCGTCGAGCACTTCGAGCGCGACCGTCTCGCCGCTCGCCCGCACCGACACCGTGACGTGCCCGCCAGCCGGCGTGTAGCGCAGCGCGTTATCCACGAGATTGCTGACCATCGCGCGCAACAGTTCGCGATGCCCCTGCACCACCGCCTCGCCCGCCTCGCGAGGCAGCTCCGCGCCGAGATCGATGCCCCGCGTCTGCGCGAGCAGCGCGAGCGCCTCGACCACTTCGCGAGCGAGCCGCGCCATGTCGACGGGCGCGGCCGGCAACTGCGCCGGGTCGAGCGCCTCAGCCTGCGCGAGCAGCAGCAACTGGTTCGTGAGCGCGACCATCGAGCGGTTGCTCACATGCATGGCCGCCAGCACTTCATCGAGCGCGGGATCGACGGCTTTTTGCTGGCGCGCGTATTGCAATTGCGTGCCGAGCAGCGTGAGCGGCGTACGCAGCTGGTGCGCGGCATCGGCGATGAAGCGTCGCTGCGCCGCCGTCTGCGCCGAAAGGCGCGCAATGCATTGATTGATTGCGTCAACGACGGGCCGCAGTTCGACATGCAGCCCTTCGGCACGAATTGGTTCGAGGTGCGAAGGATCGCGGTCCGCCACGTCGTTCTTGAGCTTCATGAGCGGACGCAGCTCGAACGTGAGACCGATGCAGGCAAGCGCCACGGCCAGCATGACCATGCCGATCTGGCGATAAAGCTGGGGACGCCAGAGCGCCTCCACCATCGCGTCGCGCGAGCGCTCGGTCTTGCCGACCGATATGCGCACGCGCGAGATGTGGCCATTGTCGTACATGGAGCGCACCACGCTCACGGCGCGCACAGCCTGGCCGCGCAGCTCGGCGTCGTACGCCACGGGCGAATCGACGGAGGGCGCCGAAGCCGCATGCGGAAAATCGGGCATGCCCGCGAGCAGCGAGCCGCCCTCCACGTGCACGTTGTAGAACACCTGGTCCTGCTGCGGCGAGGCGAAGAGCTCGAGCGCCGCGGGTGGTACGTCGGCGCGCAGCGCACCGTCGGCCCATTGCACGGAACCGGCGATCATGCGCGCGGATGAAAGCAGCCGGCCGTCCTGCACCAGATCGGCAGTTTGGCGCGTAGCGCGATACTCGGAGGTCGCCGTAAAACTCACGTAGAGCGCGAGCGGCACGAGCATCCACCACAGCAGGCGAACACGCAGGCTACCCGTCATGACGGCACGCGCAAGTCTTCATAGCGTTTCATCCTTCCTGCGCAGCAAATACCCCAGGCCGCGCAGTGTCACGATCACGGCCGAGCTGCCCTCGAGCTTCTTGCGCAGCCGCGAGACGTAGATTTCGATGGCGTCCTCGCTGGGTTCGTCGGCGAGCGTGAAGATCGCATCGACGAGCGCGGCCTTCGAAACGGTCTGGCCGAGGCGCAGCGCCAGCGTTTCGAGCACCGTGCGCTCGCGCGGCGTGACGTTCAGCGGCGCGCCCTTCAGCGTGAACTGGCGCGTGTTGAGGTCGAACACGAGGTCCCCGCAGCCGATTTCGTTCGCACGCGCGGGCGTTTGCCGGCGAATCAGCACCTTGATGCGCGCCACCAGTTCGCGCACCTCGAAGGGCTTGACGAGATAGTCGTCGGCGCCGGCGCCGAGCAGCTCCACCTTTTCGTCGATCGAGCCGCTTGCCGTGAGCACCATCACGGGCGTCGCGTCGCCACGCTGGCGCAGCCGCCGCAGGACGTTCTTGCCCGAGAGCTTTGGCAAATTGAGGTCCAGCAGCACCACATCGTAGTGATTGGACTGCAGCAACTGGTCGGCGGCTTCGCCGTCCTGCACGGCGTCGAAGGCGAACGCCTGCTCCTCCAGCGTCTTGACGAGCCAGTGTGCAAGCGTCGGATTGTCTTCGATCAGCAGCAACTTCATGGGCGGGTACGGGCAAAGGCGAAGGCCGTTTCAGGGGAATCGATTGTGCCGTTGCCGGCGCGCCGCCGCCCTGCGGGTTAACACGGACGATTTTGCATGACGCCCGAAGGCTGGCAGAAGGCTTACGGTTTTTATAATCGGCTCCATCCACCAAAAAGCGCCGCATGCACGGCGCACCACCTTCAGGAGACTCCACGATGCCTACCTTGCGCCAGATCGCCGCCGTATCGAGTGTCGCGTTCGCCCTCGCCGCCGGTTCCACGGCTGCCCACGCGGAAAAGATCACGATCATGGTTGGCGGCGCAACCAAGATCATCTATCTCCCGGCCAAGCTGACCGAACAGCTCGGCTACTTCAAGGACGAAGGCCTCGACGTCGAACTGCAGTCGCAGCCGGCCGGCGTGGACGCGGAGAACGAACTGCTCGCGGGTGCGGTGCAAGGCGTGGTGGGCTTCTACGATCACACCATCGACCTGCAGAGCAAGGGCAAGGAAGTGCAGACGCTCGTGGTCTTCGGCCAGGTGCCGGGCGAAGTGGAAATGGTGTCGAACGCGGCGGCAGGCACGGTCAAGAGCATGGCCGACGTGAAGGGCAAGACGCTCGGTGTGACGGGCCTCGGCTCCTCCACGAGCTTCCTCACGCAGTACCTCGCGCAGCGCTCGGGCGTGCCCTCCAACCAGTACACGCTGCTGCCGGTGGGCGCGGACAACACCTTCATCGCCGCGATCAAGCAGAACCGCATCGACGCGGGCATGACCACGGAGCCTACCGTCTCGCGTCTGCTGCAAACCGGCGACGCCAAGGTGCTCGTCGACATGCGCACGCTCGAAGGCACGCGCGCGGCGCTCGGCGGCACCTACCCCGCTTCGAGCTTTTACGTGCAGCGCGCCTGGGCGCAGTCGCACAAGGACGAAGCGACGAAGCTCGCGCACGCGTTCTCGCGCACGCTCAACTTCATCGCCACGCATAGCGCCGACGAGATCGCCGCGAAGATGCCGAAGGACTACTACGGCAACAACAAGGATCTCTACGTGGCCGCGCTGAAGTCCTCGCTGCCGATGTTCACGAAGGATGGCCGCATGCCCGCCGACGGCCCGGATACGGTGCTCAAGGTGCTCTCGGCGTTCAACCCTTCGGTGAAGGGCAAGCACATCGACCTCGCGAAGACTTACTCGAACGACTATCTGCCGGCTACGACCGCCACGGCGTCGAAGTAAACAACGCAATCGGCCCCACGTTCAGCCCACTGAAATAATGACTTCCTCCCATTCCCAAGGCACGCCGGCCATCGAGCTGCGCAACGTTTCGTGCCGCTTCATTTCACCGGACGGCAAGGCGACCGTCGCCCTGCGCGACTTCAGCATGTCGGTCGCGCGCGGCGAGTTCGTCGCGATCGTCGGGCCCACGGGCTGCGGCAAGTCCACCACGCTCAGCATGATCACGGGCCTGCTCAAACCCACCACGGGCGAAGTGCGCGTGATGGGCGCGCCCGTGAACGGCATCGATCCGCGCATCGGCTTCGTGTTCCAGGCCGACGCCGTGTTCCCGTGGCGCTCGGTGCTCGACAACGTGGCGGCCGGTCCGCTCTATCGCGGCCGCTCGAAATCGGCGGCCTACGACGAAGCCAACGAATGGCTGCGCCGCGTGGGCCTCGCCAACTTCGGCAAGCACTATCCGCATCAGCTGTCGGGCGGCATGCGAAAGCGCGTGGCGCTTGCGCAGACGTTCATCAACAAGCCCGAAATCCTGCTGATGGACGAGCCGTTCTCGGCGCTCGACATGCAAACGCGCACGCTCATGCAGGACGAGCTGCTGCAGCTGTGGGGCGGCACGGGCTCGGTGGTATTCGTCACGCACGACCTCGAAGAAGCCATTGCGCTAGCCGACCGCGTGTTCGTGCTCACCGCGCGCCCGGCCACGCTCAAGAAGGTCTACGAGATCGATCTGCCGCGCCCGCGCGTGACATCCGAAATCCGCTACGCGCCGCACTTCGTCGAACTGTCGCGCCAGATCTGGCACGACCTGCGCGAAGAAGTGCAGATCGCCTAACACCGGAGCCGTTCACTATGTCCACCCCGCAACAAACCCTGCCGCAAGGCCTCGATACCGCCTCGCTCGACGCCGTCGAGCGCGCCGCGCAAAAGCGCATTCGTCAGCGCAATCTGCTCGTCATTTCGCTGCGTATTCTCGTGCTCGTCGTCGTGCTCGGCGGCTGGGAACTCGCCGCGCGCCTCAAATGGATCGACCCGTTCTTCTTCTCGATGCCCACGGCCATCTTTGATCAGATCATTGACTGGTTCGTGAACGGCACATCGCAGGGGCCGCTGCTCACGCAGGTCTGGGTCACGCTGGAAGAAACGGGCCTCGGCTTCATCATCGGCTCGGTGGCCGGCGTGTTCTGCGGCATCGTGCTTGGCCGCAACAAGCTGCTCTCCGACGTGTTCAGCCTCTACATCAAGATTGCCAACTCGATTCCGCGCGTGGTGCTCGGCTCGGTGTTCGTGATCGCGCTGGGGCTCGGCATGGCGTCGAAAGTGGCGCTCGCCGTGGTGATGGTGTTCTTCGTCGTGTTCGCCAATGCATTCCAGGGCGTGCGCGAGGCGGACCGCTACATGATCGCCAATGCCCAGATCCTCGGCGCATCGCGCCGCCAGGTGACGACCTCGGTCGTGATTCCCTCAGCGCTTTCGTGGATTCTCGCGAGCCTGCATGTGAGCTTCGGCTTCGCGCTGGTCGGCGCCGTGGTGGGTGAATTCCTGGGTTCGAAGCAAGGCATCGGTTTGCTGATCTCGACGGCACAGGGCGCGTTCAACGCGAGCGGCGTGTTCGCCGCCATGATCGTCCTCGCCGTGGTCGCGCTGGCCGCCGACTATGTGCTTACCGCGCTCGAGCATCGTTTGCTCAAGTGGCGGCCCACGCCTTCGAACTGATTCAGTCAGCTTCCCCTGTCCGGACCGCGTAAGACGCGAGAGCTTGCCTGGTCCGTGATCCGCGGCGCACTGCCAGTGCGCCGCGTTTTTTTTTGCGCTTGCGCTATGCTGCGCGAGCCGTTACTTCGGCTGCTCGACCGTACGCAGATACGGCTTGAGTGTCTTGAAGCCCTGCGGATACTTCTGCTTCGCCGCATCGTCGGAAACCGAAGTCGGGATGATGACGTCGTCGCCCGGCTTCCAGTTCACCGGCGTCGCCACCGTGTGCTTCGCCGTGAGCTGCAGCGAATCGAGCAGGCGCAGTACTTCGTCGAAATTGCGGCCCGAGCTCATCGGGTAGACGAATGTCGCCTTCACCTTCTTGTCCGGTCCGATCAGGAACACCGCGCGTATCGTGGCGTTGTCGGCCGCCGTGCGCGGGCTGGCGCCGCTCGCGTTCGGGTGAATCATGTCGTAGAGCTTCGCGACGTGCAGGTCCGGGTCGCCAATCATCGGATAGTTGACGGCGCTGCCCTGCGTTTCCTCGATGTCCTTGGCCCACTTCGCATGGTCGGTCACCGGGTCGATGCTCAAACCGATGATCTTCGTATTGCGCTTGTCGAACTCCGGCTTGAGCTTCGCCATATAGCCGAGTTCCGTCGTGCAGACGGGCGTGAAGTCTTTCGGATGCGAGAAAAGGATGGCCCAGTGATCGCCAATCCATTCGTGAAAATGGATCGTGCCTTCGGTGGTCTCCGCGGTGAAATCCGGTGCTTCTTCTCCTAGACGAATCGTCATCTTCAGTCTCCTGAATGCGGTGATTTACAGCTCGTGAGGGGTCTGTGCGCGCGCGAAAGTGGCTCCCGCTTCTGCATTTTAGGTAGTCCGCGTGACGCTTATGAAATTTCTTGCATATTTCATTCTCATTACAAGTACCATACATTTAACCATCATTGCACGCTAAAAACCTGCATCGGCACGCTATCCCAGCCTTGACATCCACTTGGCATGAAGCGAATAATGCGTCGTTCGATAATCGAAACCGTGTTCGAATTGCGAACACGAGAACAACAATAACGGGCTGGCCGTCTTGCCGTGCAAATGCGTGCGTGCAAGGCGTGATATGAACCCGCTGCGCCGGGGCGGCATCGCCTCTCGCTGATGGAGGAGCCGCACCTGCCTCCCCGCCCACCACTCGCCTGGCTCGCCAGCCGCACGGTGCCGGGACCGCCTGCAAGCAACGCCTCTTGTCCGCTCCGGCCAGCCAGTAGCTACACGCTATAGCGCAAAGAGCATGAAAAGAGACCTCCAGACTGAAACGCGCGACTCCCGCCAGGGTGTCGTCGCCGCCCTCGTGTATGTTTTCGAGCGGGTCATGCCCGACCCCTTCGTTCTGTCCATCTGCCTCACCTTCTTCGTCGCTGTGCTCGCGCTCGCCATCGCGCCGCACGGCAATATCCCCACGCTGCTCAGCTCCTGGTACGAAGGCACGTTCGGCATTCTCGGCTTCGCGCTGCAGATGATCCTGATCCTCGCCACGGGCTACGCCATTGCAGAAGCGCCCGTGATCCAGCGCGTGCTGCGCGCGCTCGCCGCCAAGGCGCAAACGCCGGCGCGCGCCGCGCTGCTGGTGTTTCCGGTGGTCGCCGTCGCTGCGTGGCTGAACTGGGGCCTGGGCCTGATCGTGGGTGCGCTGCTTTCGCGCGAGATCGCAAAGCGCGTGAACGTGGATTTCGCATGGCTCGTGGCGGGCAGCTATTCGGCATGGTCGATCTGCAACAGCGGGCTCTCCAGCTCGATCGCTCTTTCGCAGGCCTCGCCTGGCAACGCGCTCAATCTCGTGGAAAAGGCGACCGGCCACGTGATTCCGCTCAGCCAGACCGTATTCGCGCCGTTCGTCTTCATCCCCACCGTGCTCGTGGTGGTCGTGATGACGTTCATCTTCATCCGCATGCATCCGAAGCCCGAGCACGTGGCGCCGTTCAGCCAGGCGGCCGAAGCCGAAGCGAACGACGCCGGCGCCAGCGACGACCCGCATGCGCGCGTCGGCAACGGCACGCCTTCGTTCGCGTCGCGCCTCGAGCAGTCGATGCTCGGCACGCTGCTGCTGATCGTGCTCGGCGCAGGCTATCTTGCGATGGAATGGAGCGAAAAGGGTTTCGATCTCGACATCAACACGACGATCCTGATCTTCCTGCTGATCGGCCTCGCGCTTCAACGCACGCCGATCGCCTACGCGAACGCCATTCGTCGCGCCGCGCGCCAGACCGGCTCCATGCTGCTTCAGTACCCCGTGTACGGCGGCATCATGGGCGTGATGAAGGGCACGGGCCTCGCCTCGATGATCGCCAAGGCCTTCGTCACGATCGCCACGCCGCTTTCGCTGCCGCTCTGGAGCTATCTGAGCTCGCTCATCATCACACTGCTCGTACCGAGCGCGGGCGGCCACTGGGCCGTGCAAGGGCCGTTCGTGCTGCCCGCCGCGCTGAGCCTGCACGCCTCCGTGCCGCGCACTGCCATGGGCGTGGCGATGGCGGAGAACGTCTCGAACATGCTGCAGCCGTTCTGGGCGGTGCCGATCGTCGCGATCGCGGGCATCCGCATCCAGCGCGTGATGGGCTATACCGCCGTGACGTTCGCCGTGTCGCTCGTGATCTACGCCGTCGCGCTCTGGCTCGTGCCCTGAGCGTCTAGCGGTTCCGCCACGAAGGAAGGCGCTGCGCCGGCCGCTTTTTAGCGGTTCGGGCAGCGCCTTTTTCATTCGGCGCTGCCTCGCCGCCCTGGCCGCGCGGCTCGCGAAGATCGGCGACAATGGGCAAGCCTCGATGGCGGCCCGCCGCCCCGAATCGATACGCGATCCGCACCAGGAGACTCTCATGACCGCCAGCGCGCCGCCTTCCCCGCCCTCATCGTCTTCGTCCGGCTCCGGCGAAGACGGCGGCGAGCTCGATCCGCGTTTCGTCGAGTTCGCGCGCCAGGTGTTCGACACTGCGCGCCGCGGCGAAGCCAACACGCTCGCCACGCTCATCGAACAGGGCCTGCCGCCGAACCTGCGCAACGAAAAAGGCGACAGCCTCGTGATGCTCGCGAGCTATCACGGCCACGCCGCCGCCGTGCGCACGCTCGTGCAGCACGGCGCCGATCCCAACCTGCGCAACGACAACGGCCAAACGCCGATCGCGGGCGCAGCCTTCAAGGGCTACGCCGACGTGGTCAGCACCCTGCTGGAGAACGGCGCCGACGTGGAAGGCGCCTCGCCAGACGGCCGCACGGCGCTGATGATCGCCGCCATGTTCAACCGCTCCGACATCGTCGACCTGCTGCTCGCGCGCGGCGCGAACCCGGCGGCGCACGACACCGCGGGCAACACCGCCCTCGACGTGGCGAACGCGATGGGCGCGGTGGACACGGCCGCCCAGCTCGCCGGAAAAAGCGGCGGCGGCAAGGACGCGTAACTCGCGTCGTTCAAGGGGCCTAATCGAGCGCCCCAAAGGCGGCGGCAGGAAGCAGGCACGCGAAACGCTGCAGAGCGCATAACTGTACGCGCCTTCCTGGTGTCACTCCTGGTTTGCATACAACGCGCCGCCAGGCGACGCTATCCATGTAACACCCGTGCGTGCAGCGCCAGTGCGGGGCAGGCGATTTTCCACGAGCCGTGATATCGTTTTGTCATCGGATTCGAAGTCTGCACGCACCCGTCAATCGAACTCTGTTACTTTCGCGAGCGTCGCCATGAGTGATGTACGCCACCATCTGAGTCCGCGCGATCGCGTGGAGCTGCTCTGCTGGCTCACCTGCGGGAGCCTCGGGGCCTACTATCTCAACGAATCCTGGCCCAACGCGGCCTTTCACGTCCAGGCGGCGCACAAGTGGCTCGACCGTCACGCGCGCGAAGCCGACTGGCTCGCGATCGCACGCCTCGCCGCCATGGCGCAGGACATCGCGCAGCAGCACGCATGGTTCGTGGACGCGGTCTGGGCGCGCGACGCCGTCGAGGAAATTCTCGACACCGACGACCTGAACTATCAGGCCAAGCTCGTCCTGCAAGTGCTCAAGGACTGCGAACGAGCGCTCGCCGACCGCCGCCCCGCCGATTAAGCACGAAGCCGGAACCCCATAAGCGGGGTTCCCCACAGAGGCCACGCGTTTCTCCATCAAATGATGGACGCGTGGTGGTTATCCTCAGAACATACTTCCGCTTGCTGCGCCGGCCCTTTCCCCTTTGCCGGCCGCTCACCCACGCGGGAGAACCTAGATGACTCGCCCCCTCGCCCCGATGTTCGCCGCCGCGCTCTTCGCGTTGGCGTCGGCGAGCCCCGCTGTGCTCGCGCAAACCGGCAGCCATGCGACCGCCGTCAACGCCGCCCGGCCCATCCAGTTACAAAAAGTCGCGAAGCCGGCGCCCAAAGCCCAGCAAACCGCAAAAGCCACCAAGCCCGCTCCGCAATCGCTGCGCTGGCTGATGTCGGAATCTCCATGAAACGAACCGGCGCGCCCGCGCCAGGTTCGCCCCTCGCCACCCCGCCTCGAAGCGCAGCCGTCGCGGCTCAAGACTGCGACGGCTTCGCGCTGTCTGCCGCCGGCGGCGGCGCTGCCGGCGTCCAGCCATAACCGAGCGCCTTGTACAGGTTCACGATCTGCGAGAGTTCCTGGTCCTGCAGCGACGACTGCTGCAATTGCGCGTTGAAGAGACTTCGCTCGGCATCGAGCACTTCCAGATAGCTCGTGTAGCCGCCTTCGTACAGGTCGCGCGCAACTGACGTGTATTCCGTGAGCGCAGCCACCTGGCGCGTCGTCGAATCCAGCTGATCGCGCGTGCGCGCCACGCCCACGAGCGCATTCTCGACATCGGCGAACGCCTGCTGGATCGCCTGCTGATAGGTGAAGAGCGCTTCCTGCTGCACGGCTTCGGCCTGATGCACGCCACCCGCGATCGCGCCCCCTTCGAAAATTGGCTGCGTAACCGCGCCCGCGAACGACCATACGCGCGCGGGGCCGGTCCAGAGCCCCGAGAGCGCCGTGCTCGCCGCGCCGAACAGTCCCGTGAGCGAAATCTGCGGGAAATACAGCGCGCGCGCCGCGCCGATCGACGCATTCGCCGAAATGAGCGTTTGTTCGGCCTGCAGAATATCGGGCCGGCGCTCCAGCAGCGTCGACGGCAGGCCCGCGGGAATGGCGGGCGCGGTGAGTTCGGTGATCGACTTGCCACGCGGAATCGGCCCAGGATTCTGGCCCAGCAGCAGCGAAATGGCGTCTTCCTGCGTCGCGATCTGCTGCTGGATCGAATACACGGATGTCTGCGCCGATTGGTACTCCGACTGCGCCTGGCTCACCTGCAGCCTCGAAACGACGCCACCCGCATAGCGCTCATTGAAGAGATCGAGCGCACCCTTGCGGCTTTCGAGCGTGTCCTGCGCGATGACGAGCTGATTGTCGAAGTCGCGCAGCTGCAGATACGACGTGGCCACGTTCGCGATGATGGAAATGCGCGTGGCCTGCTGCGCGGACTGCGTGCTCATATAATCGGCGCGCGCGGCTTCAGTCAGCCTGCGCAAGTGGCCGAACAAATCGAGTTCCCAGGACACCGCGCCGTTCAGCTCCACCTGGTTGCCGACCACGGGCGGGAAGCCCGGCGCCGACACGCCACGGCTGCGCGACGCACCGAAGTTCGCCGACACCTGCGGGAAAAGGCCCGCGCGCGTCACGACGTAACGACCGTAGAACTCCTCGACGCGCGCCGCCGCAATCAGGAGATCCTTGTTCTGCGCGAGCGCCTTCGTGACCAGGTCGTTGAGCACCGGGTCGTTGAACTGCGTCCACCAGTCGAGCGAGGTGTCGACGGCTTCCGCCTGCGGCGAGGCGTAGCGAAACGTCGACGGCGTCTCGACCGCCGGGCGGTGATAGTCCGGCCCGACCGCGCAGGCGCCAAGACAGACCGTCGCGACGACCAGCCCGAGCGGACGCAGCGCGCGATTCGTCAGATTCAGACGTGTCTTCATCGCTCAGCCCTCCTGCGAAGGCGGCGCTACCGGGGGCGTGCCGGCATGCGGCGTGGGGTCCGCTTTCTTGCGCGACGAGAGCGTTTCCAGTCCCCAGAAGAACATCGGAATGAAGAAGAGCGCGATCACCGTGGCGCCGAGCATGCCCGCGATCACGCCGGTGCCGAGCGAGCGCCGGCTCGCAGCCGATGCGCCGCTGGCAATGGCGAGCGGCACGCAGCCCAGGATGAACGCGAGCGAGGTCATGATGATCGGCCGCAGACGCAGCTTTGCGGCGTGCAGCGCGGCCTCGTACGGCGACATGTTCTCCTTCTCGCGCATTTCGACGGCGAACTCGAAGATCAGAATGGCGTTCTTCGCCGCGAGCGCGATCAGCACGGTCAAGCCGATCTGGAAGTACACGTCGTTTTCCATGCCGCGCAACAAGATGCCCACCAGCGCCCCGAAAATCGCGAACGGCACGGCCAGCAGCACGCCAACCGGCAGCGACCACTTCTCGTACTGCGCCGCGAGAATGAGGAACACCATCAGCAGTGCGAAGCCGAACACGAGCGCCGCCGTCGAGCCGGCCTTCTTTTCTTCGTACGCCTGCCCGCTCCACTCGTAGCTGTAGCCCTCGCCCAGCACTTCGTTGGCGATTTGCTCCATTGCCGCGATTGCCTCGCCCGAGCTGTGGCCCGGTGCGGCGTCGCCGGTAATCTTCGCCGCCGGGAAGTTGTTGAAGCGGTTGACGATATCAGGTCCAGGCACGAAACGCGAAGTCGTCACGGCCTTGATCGGCACCATGTCGTTGTTGCGGTTGCGCACATAGAGCTGCTGGATATCGTCCGGGCTCAAGCGGTATTGCGGCTCGGCCTGAATGATCACCTGGAAGAGACGACTGCCCTTCGGGAACTGGCTCACGTACAAGGAACCGAACATCGTCTGGAGTGCAGAATAGATGTCCTGAACCGGAACGCCGAGCGTTTCCGCCCGCTCGCGGTCCACTTCCACGAGCAACTGCCGCGAGTTCGTGTTGATGGTCGAATTCACGCCGCGCAGCGCCGGGTTCTGGCGCGCCTTCGCAATCACCTGGCGCACCTTTTCTTCGAGCTGCTGATAGCTGCCGTCGCCGGTGCTCTGCAGCCAGAACTCAAAGCCGCCCGTTGTGCCGAGGCCTGGAATCGACGGTGGATTGAGCGGCACGACCACGCCGTCCTTGAACGTGGAGAACGCCTTGGTGGCGTCGCGGATCAAGTCCTCCGCCGTGCCATTTTCGCCGCGATCCTTGAAGCCCTTGAGCGTCACGAACAGCGTGCCCGCGTTCGACTTGTACTGCGAGTCGATCAGGCTGTAGCCGATCGGCGCCGCCACCGAACTCACGGCAGGCTGTTTCGCGAACCAGTCCTCCGCTTTCTTCGACAGGTCGCCGGTGCGGTCCAGACTCGCCGCGTCGGGCATCACGACGGCGCCGAACAGATAGCCCTGATCCTCCACGGGCAGGAACGACGATGGAATATGTTTGAAGAGGCCGACGGTTGCGATCAGCATCACGACGATCAGACCGATGGAGAGGATCACGCGGCGTATCGCGGTCTGCACCCAGCTGCCATAGCCCTCGGTCAGGCTGTCGAACTTCTCGTTGAACCAGCGGAAAAAGCGGTTTTTCTTGTGCTCGCCTGGCTTGAGCAGGATGGCCGCGAGCGCGGGCGAAAGCGTGAGCGCGACGATACCCGAAAGCACCACCGAGACCGCGATTGTCACCGCGAACTGCTTGTAGAGCTGCCCCGTGATACCCGAGAGAAACGCCACCGGTATGAACACCGCGAGCAGCACCAGCACGATCGCCACCACCGGTCCGCTCACTTCGTCCATCGCGCGTTTGGCCGCTTCCTTGGGTGGTAGCTTGAACTCGGTCATGTTGCGCTCGACGTTTTCGATCACCACGATCGCGTCGTCCACCACGATACCGATGGCCAGCACCATGCCGAACAACGTAAGCATGTTGATCGAGAAGCCGAACGCCTCCATGCCGATGAACGCGCCGATGATCGACACGGGCACCGCGAGCAGCGGCACGAGCGTCGCCCGGAAGCTTTGCAGGAAGATGTACACCACGATGATCACGAGAATCACCGCATCGCGCAGCGTATGGACCACCTCGTTGATCGACTCGTGCACGAACTCGGTCGTATCGAGCGCGACTTCATACTTGAGACCGGGCGGAAAGCTCTTGTTCAACTGCTCGAGTGTCTGACGCACCTGCTTGGCCACCTGCAGTGCATTCGCGCCCGGCTGCTGATACACGGCAAGCAGTGTGGCCGTCTTGCCGTTGTAGCGGCCTCGCAGCGAATAGTCCTTGGCGCCCAGGTCCGCGTGACCGATGTCCTTGAGGCGCACGATCGCCGCATCGCCCGACGCCGCGCGCAGGATGATATTGTCGAAATCGGCAGGCTCCGTGAGGCGGCCCTTCGTCGTCACCGGGAACGTCTGGTTCACGGGTTTGTTGGTCGGCGCCTGGCCAAGCCGCCCCGCGGAGAACTGCTGGTTCTGCTGCGCAATCGCGTTCTGCACGTCGGCCACGGTAATGCCGAGCTTCGCCATGCGGTCGGGCTTGAGCCACACGCGCATCGCATAGTCAGCAGAACCGAAGATCGACGCCTGGTTCGCACCCGGAATGCGCTTGAGCGCGTCGAGCACGTAGACGTTGGCGTAGTTCGCCACATAGGCCGCATCGTAGGCGTTGTCGGGCGAATAGATTGCGATCACCATCATGAACGCCGACGAGCGCTTCTGCACCGACACGCCCTGGGCCGTCACCGAGTCGGGCAAGAAAGGCAGCGCGAGGTTCACGCGGTTTTGCACGTCCACCTGGGCGAGCGACGGATCGGTGCCGATGTTGAAATACACCGTGAGCGTCATGTTGCCCGTCGAGGAACTCGACGAGTTCATGTACATCATGTTGTCCGCGCCGTTCACCTGCTGTTCGATCGGCGCGGCCACGTTCTGCGCGACGATATCGGCGCTCGCGCCCGGATATGTGGCGCTCACCGTGATGGTCGGCGGCGCGATGTCCGGAAACTGCGCGATCGGCAGGTTGAACATCGACACCAGACCCGCGACGACGAGCACGATCGAGAGGACCGACGCAAAAATTGGCCGGTCAATAAAGAAGTGGGAGAACTTCATCGTTCAGCCTCCCGCAGCGGGCGAGAACGTGACGTCCACGCGGCGGGATTTGTCGGGCGGATCGTTGGCGACGATCTGCGCCGGTTTGCGCATCTCGATGCGCTCGGTCTTCACGCCGGCCACGACCAGCGCCGAGCGCACCGTGGCCGCACGGGCGGCCGCGAGACGCTCATTCTCGGCTTGCGAGCCGCTCGAATCGGTGTAGCCGGAAATCACCACGCGCATGCCCGGCTCGGCAACGAGCCGTCGTGCCACGCCCGCGAGCGCGTCGGCCGACTGGGCGTCGAGGCTCGAACTCCCCGACGCGAAGTAAAGCGCGGTGTGTTCGCCCAGCACATCGGCAGCGCCGGAGGCAGGGGATGGTTGAGCGGCCGGCGTACCCGCGTTGGCCTGTGCGTTAGCGTTCGCAGCCGCCGGGCCGGAAGCCGCAGCCGCGCCGCCTACACCGCCGTCAGGCCCGCCGATATTGACGGCCGCAGGCGGCGTGGCCACGAGATTCGCCTTCACCGGCGCACCGGGCATGAGCCGCAGCGTATTGTCGATGACGACATGATCGCCCGGATGCAGACCCGACTTGATCACCCAGTCGTTGCCGTTCCACTCACCCGTTTCCACCACGCGCTGCTGCGCCTTGCCGTCCTTGTCGACGGTCCACACATACGCGCCGCGCGGCCCCTGCTGCACCGCCGCCTGCGGCACGGCCACCGCGGAAGTCCGCAGCGCGCCCAGCAGCTTGATACGCACGAACTGACCGGGCCGCAGCGACCCCGTGGGGTTCGGCATGGCGGCGCGTATCAGGTAGGTGCCGGTTTCCGAGCTGAGCGAGGCATCTGTAAACGCGATGTGGCCGCGTTCCGGATAGATGCTGCCGTCGGCGAGTACGATCACCGCCTCGAGCTTGCCGACGGGCGGCAGCTTGAGCGTGCCGTTCTGCGTTTGCGTGCGCAGATCGAGCATCTCATTCTCGGAGAGCGAGAAGTTGATCCACATGGGATCGAGCTTCGCCACGTAGGTGAGCAGGCTGTTGGTCGCATCGATATACGAACCGTTCTGCTTCTTCGCGAAGCTCGAAAGGCCGGTAACGGGCGCGACGATCGTCGTATAGCCGAGATTGAGCGTGGCGCTGATGACATTCGCCCGCGCACCTTCGACCGCAGCGGCGGCCGCCTGCTCCTGGCCGATCGAATCGTCGAGATCCTTCTGGCTCAACGCGTTCTTCGCGGCGAGCGGACGCACGCGGTTGAGATTGGCCTGCGCGGTGACGAGCCGCGCCTTCTGCTGCGCAAGCTCGGCCTGCGCAGCATCGAGCGCGGCCTCGAACGGTTTGCGGTCCATGACGAACATCACGTCGCCCGCATGGACCAGCGAGCCTTCGGTATACACGCGCTTTTCGAGGAAGCCGTTCACGCGCGCGCGAATTTCGACCTGCTGCGAGCTTTCTGTCTGTCCAACGTATTCGAATACCACCGGTACGTCGCGCAATGCGACATTGATCACGTCGACGTTTGCGGCAGGTCGTGTTTCAGCAGCAGGTTTGTTGTCATGACATGCAACCACGCTCACCAGCAATCCCAGCGACAGGCAAAGGCTGGCCACCCGAAATCCGTGAGTCATGCTGTTCTCCGTTGTTATCGACGATCTGCGCTGGACCGACGAACCCCAAATCAGGCGCGCGCGGGCGATCAAGTCGAATCGATCGCCAAACTGATTTTGGTGCTCGCGCAAATACTACTGTCTTTCGTGACAACGCAGAATCAGAGTGGCCAAAAAGTTGCACGCGATGACAGGACCGGCAGTCACGGAGTAACAGTGATCGAATTCGTTTCGAAATCCGAAATGAAGGTGCGCCAATCGTTCGCTAACGTTCTTGCGAATATGCTGAACGCTTGCGTATGGAGGGAAGGAGAAAGCGGGAGGCGAAGATTGCGGACGCACGAAACATGCGTCGCGTGAACTGCGGGAGGGAGAACATTCAGGCGTGACGCAACCGTCAAAGCGGCGGCTGCGTCACGCGTTGCGAATCAGGCGGCGCGATCGAGCCGGCGCACCGAGCCGAATTCCGCACATGAAAGCGTGCGCATGAGCAGCGCCATGGCCTCGGCCACGCGGCGGCGATCGAGTTCGACGTGCAGACAAGCGAGATCGCTGCGCCGATCGATATCGATTGTATGCACGCCGAGCGCGCCGCCAACCAGACCATGCAGCGTGCAGCGAGCGAGTTGCGCTTCGCTCGTGGGTACGCGCACGACCAGTTGCACCGTTGTGCGTTGGGTTGCCGGCTGAAGGGGCTTGCGCGAGTTGCGCAGGGAGAGGATGGGCCGCGGCGCGGCGGTAGAGTGGGAACCTCGGGAAATCGGGCCTTGCGAAGCGATAGACGACATACGTGTTGTGCGCACGCCGCCGTTTGAGGCTGCGCGCTTGAGTTGAACACGATCCGATTCTAGGCAGCGCCGCGTAAACGTCTGGTAAATAAACACGGCACGGCCGCTAAAAATGCGTAGCGGCCGAAGACGTGCCTCAATCGAGAGGACGGCCCGCCGGCTCGCGAATGAGCGGCAGCGCGAGCAGCGAGACGGCCCCGCAGCCGATCAGATACCAGGCCGGAGCGAGCGGGTTGTCGAGCAGCTTGATGAGCCAGGTCGCGAAGAACTGCGCGAAGCCGCCGAAGATCGACACGCCCACGCAATACACCACGGACATGCCCGTCACGCGAATCGACTGAGGAAAGAGTTCGGGCAGCATCACAATGTTGGGGACGGCCGTGAACGCGACGATCGCACCGAGCACGGCCACGACCGCGAGCACGGTTGCGACGCTCGGCACGGCATGAATGATCATGAAGGCCGGATAGATCACTGCGATCAGCAGCACGCGCGAGACACCCATCACCCACTTGCGGCCCAGGCGGTCGGAAAGCGAGCCTGCGAACGGCGAGCAGACTGCCGTGACGAGCGCCGCGACGAGGGCCGCGCTCATGCCGACCGACATCGGCAGGCCGAGAATCTTGATCGCATAGGTCGACATGTAGAACAGCACGATATAGTTCGCCGCCGTGCCGCCGATGGTCGTGACGACGCCGGCCACGAGCGCCGTGCGATGACGCCCGAAAATCTCGCGCAGCGGCCGCGCCACGTCGGCCACGGGTTCGGCGTCTTCGACTTCGACGGCGTTCACGAGCGTTTCGTCGAGATGGCGGCGAATGTACACGCCCACCGGCACGACCAGCATGCCGATCACGAACGGCACACGCCAGCCCCAGCTTTCGAGCGCGGCCTGCGAGAGCATGGTGGAGAGCGCCACGCCGATGAGCGCGCCGCACACCGTGTTCAGGCCCTGGCTCACGAACTGCCAACTGCCGTAAAAGCCGCGCGAACGGTCGTCGGCATATTCGAGCAGAAGCGATGTCGAGGCGCCCACTTCACCGCCCACCGCGAAGCCTTGCACGAGACGCGCGAGCAGGATCAGCGCGGGCGCCGCGAGCCCGATCTGCGCATAGGTGGGTGCAAACGCGATAAGCGCCGAGCCGAGCGCCATGAGCCAGAGCGTGAGCGTCATGGCGGCCTTGCGGCCCACGCGGTCCGCAAACGCGCCGATCACGATGCCGCCGATCGGACGCACGACGAAACCCACGCCGAAGCTGCCCACGGCGAGCATCAACTGATTCAGCGAGCCATGCACCGGAAAGTAGAGCGAACCGATGATCGAGGCAAAGAAGCTGTAGACCGTGAAGTCGAAGAACTCGAGCCCGTTGCCGAGCGTGATCGCGAAGATGGCCTTCGCGCGCGAGCGGCGCGTGGAAGGCTGAGCGGCAGCGGCCGGCGCCTGAATCGACGTGGCGTTCATCGGGTGTCTCCTCGTGTGTCTCGTGTCTCGTAGCGTGGTGCGTTTGCCCGCTGACTGCGGGCTTCAGCCGCGCAGAAAGCGTTCGGCGAGCTGCACCCAGTATGCCGCGCCGGTGGCGAGGCAATCGTCGTTGAAGTCGTAGCCGGGGTTGTGCACCATGCAGCCGCCCTCCCCGTCGCCGTTGCCGATGATGAGGTAGCTGCCCGCGCAGCGCTCGAGCAGGAACGAGAAGTCCTCGCTGCCGGTGAGCGGCGCCATGTCGTGAATGAGCCCTTCTTCGCCGAGCCAGTCGCGCGCCACGTCCTGCGCGAACGCGGTCATCGCCGCGTCGTTCACGAGCACCGGGTAGCGGCGCTGGTAGTCGATGCGCGCCGTCGCGCCATACGCGCTCGCCTGCGCATGCACGAGCGCCGTGATGCGCTCCTGCAGCAAGTCGCGCACTTCGGGGCGCAGCGCGCGCACCGAGAGGCGCATCTGGGCGGTTTGAGGAATCACGTTGGGCGCGTCGCCCGAATGGATCGCGCCCACGGTGACGATCGCCATATCGAGCGGCGGCACGTTGCGCGACACGATGGTCTGCAGCGCGAGGACGACGTTGGCGCACACCACCACCGGGTCGATCGCCTTATGCGGCACCGCGCCATGACCGCCGCGCCCGTCGATGTCGATGATGACCGTGTCCGACGAAGCCATGAACGGTCCCGCGCGAAAGCCGAGCTTGCCGGTCGGGAAACCGGGCATGTTGTGCATGGCGAATACGGCGTCGCAAGGAAAGTGCTCGAACAAGCCTTCGTCGAGCATGCGCTTCGCGCCGCCGAGGCCTTCTTCGGCGGGCTGGAAAATGAGGTGCAGCGTGCCGCTGAAGTTGCGCGACTGCGAGAGATGCTTGGCCGCCGCGAGCAGCATGGCCGTGTGGCCGTCGTGGCCGCATGCGTGCATCTTGCCCGGAATGCGGCTCGCGTATTCGAGGCCGGTGTTTTCGTGGATGGGGAGCGCGTCCATGTCGGCGCGCAGGCCGAGGCGTTGCTTTCCATTGCCCACCTTGAGCGTGCCCACGACACCCGTGCCGCCCAGCCCGCGGTGCACCTCGTAGCCCCACTCGGTGAGGCGCTGCGCGACGAGGTCGCTCGTGACGAATTCTTCGAAGCCCAGTTCGGGATGCGCGTGGATCTCGTGGCGCAGCGCGATCATCTCCTCTTCGATCGCGGCGATTGCGGCCGGGATAGCCATCGTGTTCATACGAATTCCCTCCAGGGCGTGCATGAGTGTGAATTCGCTTGAGAATAATGACGTCTCTTTTTGGCCGACAGCCCTAAAATAGTTGGCCCGCCAACCAGAAGTGCGCACTCGGGTTATCCCTTATGAAGTTCCACCAGTTCCGCGCGCTCGTCGCCATGGCCGATACCGGCAGCATTCGCGCGGCCGCGCGTGCGCTCGGCATCTCGCCGGCGGCGGCAACGAAAGCGGTGCGCGAGCTCGAAGCCGAGCAACAAATCGCACTCGTGACGCGCAACGCGAACGGCATCGCCTTCACGGAGGCGGGACAGGCGCTGCTCGTTCATGCGAGGCTCGTCGTGCATCAGATGTCGCGCGCCCAGGACGAACTCGATGCGCGGCGCGGGCGCGGCGGCGGCAAGCTCGCGATCGGGGTGACGCCGTGGCTCGCCCTCTCCTTTTTGCCCGACGCTGTCACGCTGTTTCGCGAACGCATGCCCGGCATGCAGCTGGAGTTCTACGAAGGCCTGCTCAATATCGTGATGCCGCGGCTGCGCGACGGCTCGCTCGACTTCTCGCTAGGGAAGCCCGGGCCCGCTTCGCTGCATGCGGAATTCACGCAGACGCCGATCTTCGCCACGGAGTCGGCTGTGGTCGTGCGCAAGGACCATCCGCTCGCTCATGCGCAATCGCTGAAAGAACTTCAGGATTGCGAATGGTTGCTGAACTGGGACCCTGCCAGCAAGGAGATGATCGCTGACGATGTCTTCCTGCGTCACGGTCTGCCGATGCCGAACAACGTGCATTTGGCGCACTCGTTCGTGGTGGCGATGGGGCTTATCATGAACACGGATATGGTGAGTATTTTTCCGTGGCCGTTGGTGGAAACGCGGTTTGCGCGTGATAACTTGCGTGCGCTCGCGCTGCAGGAGGAAGTGGATCGGACGGTAGTGAGCGTGGTTGCCCGGCGTGGTGTGCCGCTTTCCGCTGCGGCTGAGTGCTTTCTGGAATGCCTCAAGCAGGCGATTCATGCTGGTGAGGCTTCTGCTAATCCTGAGCGTAGGCGGCTTTATCACTCGCTTGAGTTGCTGATTTGATTGGCCGCTTTTTTGTCTTTGTTCTGGGTTTTTTGGCCTTTCCTTGTTTTCGCGTCGGTGTGCATGCGTTGCCCCTGTGCGGGGCGGCACCTACTTTCTTTGTCCCCCAAGGGGACTTCCTTCGGGGCGCACGGCAAAGAAAGTAGGCAAAGAAAGCCGCTCACACCGCTAATGCCTGCCACGGTTCACATCTCGACGTAAATGGTGAATGGCTCCGGAGCGTCTGTCACCTCGCACCACCAAAGTTAGTGACAAGGCAGTCATTCATCCCGCTGCTCGCTACGCGCGCTGCGGTTGGGTTTGCAAGGGAAACCAAAAGGCATTTCAGGCTTCGCGATAATGCACGCGCCCCAACGGGGTTTGGTTATGCCCTTCGGCGCGCGCAGCGCCGCCGGAAGGATGAGCGCCTTGTCACTACCTTTGAAGGTGCGGGGTGACAGACGCCCCGGAGCCATTCACCATTTACGGCGAGATGTGAACTGTGGCAGGCGCTAGCGGTGTGAGCGGCTTTCTTTTGCCTACTTTTCTTTGCAGCGGCAAAGAAAAGTAGGTGCCGCCCCGCACAGGGGCAACGCATGCATACCGACGCGAAAACAAGGAAAGGCCAAAAACACAAAAAATCAGAACGAGGTACCAATCTGAAACTGGAACTTCTGATACTGATCCCCCGCATGCCTGACAATCGGAAAACCCAAATCAAGCTTAAGCGGCCCAATCGGCGAGATCCACTCAAGCCCCGCGCCATAGCTATACCGCAAGCCATTCGCCCCAGTGCTACTCCCTTCCGTGCCCCACACATTACCGCCATCCACGAAAGTGAATACACGCAGCGTACGGTCATAACCCGTGCCGGGCAGCGGGAACGTCAGCTCGATGTTACCCACCACCATCTTCGAACCACCGATCGGATCGTTCGTCGTGGTGTCGCGCGGCCCGAGCGAGCCCGACTCATAGCCGCGCACCGACCCGATACCGCCCGCGTAGTAGTTCTTGAAGATCGGATACGGCTTGCCACCCAAACCATTGCCGTAGCCACCCTGGAAGTTCAACCCAAGCACGAAGCCGCGCGCGAATGAGTAGTAATACTGCATTTGCGCATCGCCCTTGTAGTACTGTGTGCCCGCCGGCGTGCCGTATTCGGCGTTGGCCTGCGCATAGTAGCCGCGGCTCGGCACCAACGCGCTGTCGCGGTTGTCGCGCGACCAGCCCACGGTGAGCGGCACCGTGTTCGATACGCGGCCGAAATCGTTGACGTAGTCCTTGTAGGTCTGCGGCGTGTTGGCATCGACGTCGAGGCGGTCCTGCTCGATGCCGAGGCCGAAATACACCATATCGGTCTCGGAGAACGGAATGCCGAACTTCATGTCCGCGCCATACGAAATGATGCGAAAGCTCGTGTCGTTCGTGCTCGAGTAGTAAAGCGGCTCGGTCGTGCGGTAGTAGACGTCGGTAATGCGTTTGATGCCGTCCACCGTGAAATACGGATCGACCTGCGTAACCGAAAGCGTGCGGTACGTCGTGGCCGTATTCACGTTCAGCGAGAGGCTGTTGCCGGAGCCGAACACGTTGTCCTGCGAAATACCCGCCGAGATGATCGGCCCTTCGCCCGATCCATAGCCGAGGCCCAGCGAAAGCGTGCCGGTCGGCTTCTCGGTCACATTCACGTTCACGTCCACTTCGTCCGGCGTGCCTTCCACCGGCACCGTGGTCACTTCCACGTCGGTGAAGTAGCCAAGGCGGTTGATGCGGTCCTTCGAAAGCGCGAGTCGGTTCGAATCGAACCACGAGCTTTCGAGTTGCCGCATTTCGCGGCGCACGACTTCGTCGCGCGTGCGGGTATTGCCGGTGACGTTCACGCGGCGCACGTACACGCGGCGGCTCGGGTCGACCTGCAGCGTGAGCGCAACCGTGTGGTTCTTCTGGTCGATTTCCGGCAGCGCGTTCACGGTCGCAAATGCGTAGCCGTATTCGCCGAGCTTGTCGACGATCGCCTTGGTCGTGTCCTTGAGCTTCTGCGCCGAAAAGCGCTGACCCGGCTTGACGCCCACGAGTTTCCTCAACTCGGCCTCGCGGTCGAGCAGATTGCCGGCCATCTTGACGCTCGAGATCGTATACGGCTCGCCCTCGTGAATCCCGATCGTCAGATACATGTCCTTCTTGTCGGGCGACAGCGAAACCTGCGTCGAATCGATATTGAACTCCAGGTAGCCGCGGTCGAGATAGTACGAGCGCACGTTATCGAGGTCGCCCGTGAGCTTTTCCTTCGAGTACAGGTCGTTCTTCGTGTACCAGGAGAACCAGTTCGGCGTGGAGAGTTGCATCTCATCGAGCAGCGTGCCGTCGCTGAACGTGTTGTTGCCGATGAAGTTGATCTGGCGGATCTTCGCGCTCGGCCCTTCGACCACGGAGAACAGCAGGCCGACGCGGTTGCGGTCGATCGGCGTGACCGTGGTCGTGACCTCAGCCGCGTAGTAGCCGCGCGTGAGGTACTGGCGCTTGAGTTCCTGCTCCGCCTTGTCGACGAGCGCCTTGTCATAGCTCTGGCCCGGCGAGAGCCCGACCGACTTGAGCGCCTTCGTCAAGTTATCCTTATCGAACTCCTTGATGCCCGCGAAATCGATCGTGCCGATGGCGGGCCGCTCCTGGACCTGCACGACCACCGTGCGGCCTTGCGTGGAGATGCGCACGTCGCTGAAGAGGCTCGTCGCGTAGAGCGCGCGAATGGCGTCGGAGGCCTTGTCGTCGGTGAAGGTCTCGCCCTGCTTGATCGGCAGATAGGCGAACACAGTGCCCGGCTCGATGCGCGTCAGCCCGTCGATACGGATGTCCTGGACCACGAAGGGCTCGGTGGCGTGCGCCGCAGCGGTCACGCCGATGCCGAAGCCGGCGAGAGTCAGTGCGCGTGCATAGCGCGCCGTGGTAGTTGATGCCGTCATGCGGGAGGTCGAATGTGAAGCCAACGAAGGAGCCGTGAGAGTGCCGAATGCGCCACTACCGGCGCGAGACGCGCGCGGCCGGCATCCACGGATGCGGGGTGTACAACGGGTGCGCCAGGCGAGGCCGGCGCGCCACGCCTATTGCATGCTTGCGCGGCCAGGGAGGCGCATCTTCGCGAGCCCCGTTGCGAGCGAGAGCACCTCGGTCATGTGCACGGCTTGCGCAGGCTGCAGACGGAACGACAGTTCGGCGCCGCCGGGCAGACGAAAACTCACCACGAGATGCTGCACGTCGCCCGACTCGCGGCCGATCTCCCAGGCCTCGCAAGGCATGGTGAACTTCACGCTCGCGGTCTTGTGGCGGATGCGCTCGGAGCGGCCAATCGCGTTGGAAAGCGCGGCGAGCAGTTCATGCATCACCGAGCAATGCAGCGCGACACTGTCCGGCTGATTGCCGTTCACCATCAGGTACTGGCCGTCCGCGGTCAGCTCGAAATCGCGCAGGGAATGAATGGCAAGAGCCGGGGACGAGGGCATGAGCGGCGCTCCGTTACAAAAGCATCGGCGGAGTCTAGTGCGCTCGGCGCGGTGTGCGCGTTACCCCTGAATTACAGGGATTACTTTCATCAATATTGCGTGGGCGCCCGGGTCGGTTGTTTCGCACGCACCCATTTCCGCGCTGCGCCAACGCCCTGCGTGCATGCAGCGGCTTTCAAACTCCTCTCCCTAGCACGCTGTCGCGGTTACCTTGAAAAATTTTTGGTAACCGTACCGGTTACGTTCGCTTTCTATCGGCAAACACCTCGACGCTCGCCTGTACCGCGAGTGCCTGTAAGGGAAAGCAAGACAAGAGATCGGCAAAGTCACTGGCGCGTTCGATGCGCGCGAGCAGCATCGCGGCTGCGTCGTTGCGCACGCAGCCGTTGCGGTCGAGAAATTGACCCCAAAGCGAAAGCGCACGCAGGCGGGCAACAGGCCGGGCGCTCGCAATGTAGGCGGTGGGAAAGAGCCGCCGATAGGCGGGCACGTTGTAGAGCCATGAAGTGCCGTGGACGAGCACGTCGCTCGACGCATGACCGCTTGCGCGCAATTGCGCGCGCAGTTGGTCGATCAACGTCCGCAACTCGTCTTGCCGCGCGGCAAGCTGCCGGAAATCGAGCGGCGACATGCCGTTATCGGTTCGGGCATTGAAATGCAGGCGGACCCCGCCGTGCGGTTCCTGCGCGTAAGAGAAGCAGCCAACCGTAACGGCGACCGCAGGCGCCGACTGATGCGTTGGGCAGTCCTGCAAGTAACGCCACGTCCACTCGCACTGCTGCGCAACGCTTGCGTGCTCATCGAGACCATCGACATAGGCGGCCCAGAGCGGGTGCGTGCGATCGAAATTGCGCCCCGCGCCGAAGCGCACATAAAGATTCGTGCAGTCGAGCAACGCCGCCGCGAGCGGAATGTCCGCCAGGCGCGCCGCCGTGTGCGCGAAGCGCACCTGGAGGTCGTAAAACGCGCGTTCGGGTCTCAACGGGCCTTGTCTCCTTTGTCCACGATACAATGCGGCTGCGTCCGATCCGTCCCCCGCTGCCCCTATCCGACATGCAGAATACTACCCGGGCCTTCCTGTTGGGCCCGTTGCTCAAAGGCGTTTCCCGTTCTTTCTACCTCACGATGCGCGTGCTGCCCGCCGGCATGCGCGATCCCGTGGGCGAAGCCTATCTGCTCGCGCGCGCCGCCGACACCATTGCCGACACCGCGCTGATCCCGCCCGAGCGGCGGCTCGCCCTGCTGCTCGCGCTGCGCGAGCGCGTGAACGGCGCGACGCACGATGACACCCTGCTCGCCGATCTCGCGGGCGAGGTCGCGGGCCAGCAAACGCAATCGGACGAGAAGCTGCTGCTCGAATCGCTGGGCGGCGCGCTCGACGTGCTCGCGCAACTCGACGATGCCGACCGCAAGGCCGTGCGCGAGATCGTCACGACGCTCACCGAAGGCATGGAGTTCGATCTGCGCACGTTCCCCGACGAGCGCTCGGGCCAGGTGGCCGCGCTCAACACGTGGGACGAACTCGATCGCTACACGTATCTCGTGGCGGGCTGCGTGGGCGAGTTCTGGACGAAGATGACCTACATGCACTTGCCCGGCACGCTCGCACCCTCGCTGGAACAAACCATGTACACGCGCGGCATCCGCTTCGGCAAGGCCTTGCAGATGGTGAACGTGCTGCGGGACTGCGGCAAGGACCTGCGCATTGGCCGCTGCTATCTGCCCGCTTCGATGCTGGCCCAGGCGGGGCTCACCGCGCAGGACCTGATGCAGCCAGGCGCCTCGGCGCGCGCACGGCCGATCATGCTCGAACTCGTGCGCATCGCGCTCGATCATTTCCGCGCGGCCATCGACTATACGTTCGCGCTGCCGCGCCTTTCGGTGCGCCTGCGGCTCGCCTGCCTGTGGCCCATACTCATCGGCCTCGAAACGCTCGAACGCCTTGTCGACAACGACGACTGGCTCAATCCCGCGAAGACCTCGAAAGTCACGCGCAACGATGTCTATCGCATTCTTGCCTGCTCCACCGCGCTCGCGCCTTCGAATGCGCTGCTCGGCGCCTGGTTCAAGCGGCTCTTCGCGCGCGTCGAGGCCCGTATCAAGGGCTAAAAAATACAGGCGAAAAAAAAGCGCGCTTCGCAGCGCGCTTTTCGCAACTCGAAACGGCTCGCCTCAACCTTTCTCAGCGCGATAGAGCTTGATGATCGCCGAGAAGTCGAGCTTGCCGTCGCCGTGGCTGCTCATGGCCTGATAGAGCTGCTGCGCAAGCGCTCCCATGTATGCGGGCTGATGCGCGCTTTTTGCAGCGTCGGTGGCAAGACCCAGATCCTTGAGCATGAGGTCCGTGCCGAAGCCGCCCGTGTAGCCGCGTGACGAAGGCGCCGTCTCGATCACGCCCGGATACGGGTTGTACGTATCCGAACTCCAGCAGCGCCCCGTGGACGTGTTCATGATGCCGCCCAGCACTTTCGGATCGATGCCGAGCGCCTCGCCCAGCGCCATCGCTTCGGCCACGCCGGCCATCGTGATGCCCAGCACGAGGTTGTTGCAGATCTTCGCCACCTGCCCCGTGCCGGTCTCGCCGCAATGGACGATGTTCTTGCCCATGCCGGAAAGCACCGGCTTCACGCTCTCGTAGTGCGCGGCGCTGCCGCCCACCATGAAGGTGAGCGTGCCTGCCGCCGCGCCACCCGTACCGCCCGACACCGGCGCATCGACGAACGCGTTGCCCTGCGCCTCGGCCAGCTTTGCGAACTCCTTGACGCTCGCGGGATCGATCGTGCTCGAATCGATGATCGTCACGCCCTTCGCGATGCCCGCCAGCACGCCGTCTTCCGCAGTGAGCACGCTGCGCACGTGCGCCGCAGCGGGCAGCATCGTGATGACCCATTCCGCACCGCTTGCCGCCGCCTTCGCCGATGCGGCCTTCTGCGCGCCGGCCTCGGCGAGCGTTTGCATCGCGCTCGCGCTCAAGTCGAACACCGTCACCGTATGTCCGGCCTTGAGCAGGTTGAGCGCCATCGGCGCGCCCATATGGCCCAGCCCGACAAATCCGATTTTCATGAGCCTTTCTCCCTTATTGTTCAGTACTCCATGTTGATGCCGGGCAGCGCATCAGCGCAGGCTGATCGTCGTGTTCACGCCGTCGCTCACGGTCGCGTCGTCGAACCAGCGCGCGGTGACCGTCTTGGTCTGCGTGTAGAACTGCACGACCTGCTTGCCGTACGGGCCCAGGTCGCCGAGCTTCGAACCGCGCGAACCCGTGAAGCTGAAATACGGCACCGGCACCGGAATCGGAATGTTGATGCCGACCTGGCCAATGTCGATCTCGCTCTGGAATTTGCGCGCCGCCGCGCCGCTCTGCGTGAAGAGGCCCACGCCGTTGCCGAACGGATTCGCATTGACGATGGCGATCGCTTCATCGAGCGTCTTCGCCGTCAGCACCACGAGCACCGGCCCGAAGATCTCGTTCGTGTAGATGTCCATGTCGGTCTTCACGTTCGTGAACACCGTGGGGCCAACGAAGTTGCCGTTCTCATAGCCCGGCACCTTCACGTCGCGGCCATCCAGTGCGAGCGTTGCGCCCTGCTTCACGCCCGAGTCGATCAAGCCGAGAATGCGCGTTTTCGCCGTGCGCGAAACGACCGGTCCCACGTCGGTCTTCGCCTCATGGCCCGCATTGACCTTGAGCGTCTTCGCCTTTTCTACCAGCTCGTCCACCCATTGCTGCGCGGCGCCCACGAACACGGCCACGGAAGTCGCCATGCAGCGCTGGCCCGCCGCGCCGAACGCCGCACCGACCAGCGCGTTGAGCGCCTGCTCGCGATTCGCATCGGGCAACACGACAGCGTGATTCTTCGCGCCCATCATCGACTGCACGCGCTTGCCGTGCTCGCTGCCCAGACGATAGACGTGCGTGCCCACGGCCGTCGATCCGACGAACGAAATCGCCTTCACGAGTTCGTGCGTGCAGATCGCATCGACGACTTCCTTGCCGCCGTGCACGACGTTGAGCACGCCTTTCGGAATGCCCGCCTCGATGGCGAGTTCGACGAGCTGCATGGTCGAGAGCGGGTCCTGCTCCGAAGGCTTCAGCACGAACGTATTGCCGCAAACGATCGCCATCGGGAACATCCAAAGCGGAATCATCGCGGGGAAGTTGAACGGCGTGATGCCGGCGCACACGCCTAGCGGCTGCTGCAGCGTATAGGTGTCCACGCCGCCCGCCACGTTCTCGGCGAAACCGCCTTGCTGCAGCGTGCCGATCGAGCAGGCATGCTCGACCACTTCGAGGCCGCGGAAAATGTCGCCCTCGGCGTCGGGTAGCGTCTTGCCCTGCTCGGCGGTGAGCGTCTGCGCGATGCGAGGCATATGCTCGCGAATCAACGCCTGCAGTTTGAGCATGATGCGCAAACGCGCGCCAAGCGGCGTGTTCTTCCACGTCGCGAACGCGGCGTGCGCGGCCTTCACGGCCTGGTCCACTTCCTCGACGGTCGCGAACGGCACGCGCGCCAGCACTTCTTGCGTGGCCGGATTGACGATGTCGCGCCACTCCTTCGTTTTCGATTCGACGAATTCGCCGTCGATGAGCAGCTTGACGGTCGAAACTTGCGCGTTGGATGCCTGGGTCACTGCGTTCATCGTGAACTCTCCCTGATGGATTCGAACGGGCCGGCCGTGGCCGGATATAGCGAAATGTGCGGAGTCAGCGAAACCCTCAATCGCAGCACGCGCGCAAGCACGCAGTGCAAATGCGTGCGGTCATGTCGAGCGTGCCGGGAATGGAGATGGGCGAGGTAAAGGAGAGTCCTGCTGAACACGGGCGCGCCTGTGTGCATGCCTGCGGCGCCCGCGCGGGGAACGACTGCAATTGCATCGTCTGTCTCCATCCTTGTTGTCGTGCGACCGTGTCTGTTTCAGTCGCGTTCTTCAACGAGTATAGTTATTCGAATATCCACGGCATAGAGATGAAAAAGCCCATCCGATATGCAAAAAAACACAACGAGCAGTATGGAGACACTGAACTGGGACGATCTGCGCTACTTCCTGGAAGTCGCTCGCACGCAGCGTGCGAGCGGTGCCGCGAAACGCCTGGGCGTTGACCACACCACGGTTGCGCGCCGGGTGCGCGAGCTCGAGGCAGCGCTAGGCACCGTCCTGTTCGACAAATCGCGCTCGGGCGGCTTCGTGCTGACGGCCGAAGGCCAGCGCCTGCTGGCCTACGCGGATGCGGTGGAAACCACGGTGCAATCGGCCAGCGAACAGTTCGCGATCGGCGCGCAGTCGCTCTCGGGCCATGTGCGCGTGGGTTCGACGGAGGGTTTCGGCTGCTTCTTTCTTGCACCGCAGTTGGCGCGCTTCACGGGCCAGCATCCCGACATGTCGATCGACCTGTTGCCCGTGCCGCATTTCGTGAGCCTTTCAAAGCGTGAGGCCGACCTCGCGATCATGCTGGAGCGCCCCGAGCGCGGACAGTACGTCTACACGAAACTATGCGACTACCGGTTGCGCCTGTATGGCACGCCGGCCTATCTCGAGCGCCACGCACGCATACGCACGCCCGCGGACCTGCGCAATCACGCCTTCATCAGCTATGTCGCCGATCTTGCGTTCAGCCACGAGCTGCTTTACCTCGAACGCACGGCGCCGAACGTGACCGCGAACCTCTGCAGCACCAGCGTGATCGCGCAATACCATGCTGCGCTGCAAGGCAGCGCGCTCGCCATCCTGCCTTGCTTCATGGCCGAGCCCGACCCGCGCCTCGTGCCGATCCTGCCCGAAGAAGTCATGGTGACGCGGCGCTTCTGGCTGTGCAGCCGCGAGGACCTGCGCAAGCTGCGGCGCATCACGTCGCTCTGGGATTATCTGCGCGCGGCTGCCGACGCCAATCGCCCGCTGCTGATGGGCGAATCGCCGGAAATGCATTACGTCGAGCCCTGAGCGCAATGCGCGTTACAGCATTGAGCTTCACAGTTTCGCCAGGCAATAAGAAAGCCGCACATGCAGTCCACGAGTGGGACTGCATGTGCGGCCTTCAGCAAGAACGCGAAAGACACCTGCTCCGGCGTCGCCGCCCGCACCTCGAAGGGCGATGGGCGCGCGCCGGCTAGCCGATGCTCAGGTCCCAACCGGGCGGATCGTCAGCGCGTTGCGCACCGACGTTACGCCTTCGACGCCCTTGGCGACATCGCCAGCGCGCTGGATCTGCGACTGCTCGGGCACGGTGCCTTGCAGCGTGACTGCGCCGTCTTTGGCACGCACGGTGATGTTGGAGACGCTCACGTTCTTGTCACGCGCGAGGGCCGCACGGACCTTACGGCCGAGCGCACGGTTCGCTGCGCGTGCCTGACGCAATGCTGCCTTCGATTGATTGACGTTGTGCTGGGCTGCGGCCGTCGGACCGCTGGCAGGGGCTTCTGCGGCCGCCGGGGCCGAAGCGTCCTGCGCGTAGACCTGGAACGAGGCCGCCACGAGTGCCGTGGCTGCGGCAAGCTTGAACATCTGAATAGCCTTCATGCAGTTTCTCCTGTTGTCAGTCTTATTGCAGGCCCAGGAATGGGCCGTTAACTACACCATTGACTACGAAACATTCACGCGCCAAACGGCGATGGGGAGTAACAATACCGCAACTATTTCATTCTTGACACGAAGCGTGCCCAATCTGTGATTCCACGCCACACTTCCTGCTGCTTTCCGCAGACGAATAGACTTGATTGCCCAAATAGTGAAGCCAGCGCGCAAGGAGGCAATTGAATTGCTTCACATGCCCGTTTTACGGCCCATTCACCGGAGTTTCATTGCCGTTTTAAACGTCCGGTGTAGTGCCTTCAGCCATGATCCGCTTTGGTGCATGCGATATGAATACAATGACTAATCGCGTATTGCAGAGCAGGATTGAGCCGCTTTATTTAAACAGCAACGCGCATCACACAAGCAGCGTTGACAATACGGTCAGCTGTAAACCCAAATACCCATTGCGCAATGCGAGAGGCCGGCATCAATTGGCCAATTGCGCCTTTATCCATCGATAGAACTGCTGGATCGCCGCCTCGCGCGGATGCCCCTCGCGCCAGGTAAAGTAATAGTCGAGCGAGGCCGGAATACGGACCTGCCCCAACTGCACCAGCTCGCCACGTTCGATGAATCCGCGTGCGAGTTGCAGACGCGCCGTCGCCACGCCTTGCCCGGCCACCGTTGCCTGCAGCAGCAGGCCCGCGTCGTCGAACACCGGCCCGCGCTCCGGTTCGTCGCCGGCCACGCCCGCGGCTTCGAAGAAGTCGCGCCACGAGCGGCGCGAAAAACGCAGGAGCGGCATGCTCGCGAGATCTTCCATGCGAAAGCCGGGATGGCGCGCGAGCAAGGCCGGACTGCATACCGCGACGACCTGATCGTCCAGCAGCTTGCGGATCTGGAAGCCGGGCTCGTCGACGCGCCGATGCCAGATGCCGATGTCGAACGGATACGGGTCGGGCGGCGTCACGTCCGCGTGCATGCGCAGCGAAAGATCGACCATCGGATGGCGGTCGTAGAAGTCGCCCAGGCGCGGAATCAGCCAGACCGACGCAAAATCGGACATCACGCTCAGTTCGAGCCGCGTGACGCCGCTCACGCCGGGGCGCGTGGCGTCGAGCGCGTTGCGCAGGTCGTCGAGACTGCGGCGCACTCGCTCGGCCAGTTGTGCGCCCGCCGCGGTAGGGATCATGCGGCTGCCCGCGCGGCGGAACAGCTCGACGCCTAATTCCGTTTCGAGCGCGCGCAGATGATGGCTCACGGCGCTGTGCGTCAAATGTAATTCTTCCGCGGCACGGCTGAAACTGCGCCGCCGCGCAGCGGCTTCAAGGGCGCGCAGCGCCTGCAATGGGGGGAGAGGTCGGGCCATGACGTCAAATTCTACTCACAATGCCGTCTGAAATCTCTCGCTGGCCTCGCACACGGCAATCGCCAATAATCGACAGCCAGGCATTCAATCCGCTTTCGCCCCCAACATGACCTCACTCAGACTGCGCGTATTCGCCGTATTCGCGCTCGGCTACTTCATTTCGTACCTGTTTCGCGGCGTCAATCTCGGCTTCGCGCCGTTTCTCTCGCGTGAAATGGGCTTCACGGCGACCGACCTCGGCACACTCACGAGCCTCTATTTCCTCGGCTTCGCTGGCGCGCAGATTCCTGGCGGCGTGCTGCTCGACCATTACGGCCCGCGCCGCGTCACTGCGTGCGTCATGCTCGTGGCAGCGGCGGGCGCGTTGATCTTCGGCGTCTCGCACAACATGGCCGCGATGATGGTCGGCCGGCTGCTGATCGGCGTGGGCGTGTCGGTGTGCCTCGGCGGCGCGTTCAAGGCCACGGCGCAGCACTTCCCCGTCGCGCAGCTCACGCTCGTCAATGGCCTCGTGATGGCCGTGGGCGGCCTGGGCGGTGTGGCCGTGGGCGCCCCGCTCTCGTGGCTGCTCTCGGTCGCGCCCTGGCGCGCGGTGAGCATCGGGCTCGCGGTGCTCACGGTGATCGTGGCCGCCATCATCTGGATCGGCGGCCCGCGCACGCGCGACACCCACCACCAGGCGAGCGTGCTCGAGCAGTTCAAGGGGACCGCGCATATCCTGTGCAGTCATGCATTCTGGAAGACCGCAACGTTCTCGGGCCTCACCCAGGCCGTGTTCTATGCCATGCAGTCGTTGTGGGTCGGCGCGTTTCTGCGCGACGTCGTGCCGGCCGGCACCGCCGATGTCGGCGCGCGTGCAGCCTCGCTCGTTTCCGTGCTGGGCGGCGCATTCATCGTCGGCAACATCGGCTTTGGCGCGCTCGCACGCAGCTTCGAGCGGCGCGGCGTGAGCGTCCAGCTCTTTTCCGGCGTCACGATGCTCGTTTTCGTGCTCGTGCAAGCGTTGCTCGCGGCGCGCGTGCCGCTTCCCGCGTCCCTGCTTTGGGCGGCTTACGGCGCGTTCGGCGGCACCGGCATCCTGACTTATGCCGTGCTCGCCGAATATTTCCCGCCGCGCTTGATCGGCCGTGTGAACACCACGTTCACGCTCGTCATCTTCATCGGCATCTTCCTTCTGCAGATCGCGATCGGCGCCGCGCTCGCGCACTGGCCGGCACTCGACGGCCACTACCCGGCGGTCGCGCATCAGACCGTATGGGCTGTCCTCGTCGGGATGCAAGTGCTCTGCGCGGTGTGGTACTTCATGCCGTCACGGCGTGCCGCTGCCCCGCGCCACGCGGTCGAAACGCAATAAAGCGCGCTTTCGCGCAAAGCCGCACCGCGCCCGGCGCGCTGTGCGGCTTTGCGCTTCTGCTCACATCGATAGCACGATTTCTTCCTTCGGCACGGGCCGCGCTCTACTATCATGAGTGCGCCCTGCCGTTCACTTTCCCCATAGAACACAGCGCCTTTGTCGAGAAATGCAAATCTCGAATCATTGGTTGTCCTGATCGGCATACCCGGAAAAGAATGACCCAACGGCAACGACAGCGAAGCAAGCTCGCCAGTCTGCGCATCCCGTTTCGTCACCCAAATCCGACCTGCCCATGCGTTCACTTCGCGTTCTGCAGTACCTGCCGCAGTTCCTGATTTATGCCGCGCTTTCTTTCGTCTCCCTGCACGCCGCGGCAGAAAAGCCCACCGTGATCCGCATCGGCGTCGCGCAGCAAGGCGCGGGAGACCCGCCCACTTTCGGCGGTTCGACCGCTGCCACGGTGCGCGGCCAGCAGCTGCTCGAAAAGGAATTCGCCGCCGACGGCATCAAGGTCGAGTGGCTCTTCTTCAAGGGCGCGGGCCCGGCAGTGAACGAGGCCATTGCCAACAGTGCACTCGACTTCGCGTATCAAGGCGACTTACCCTCGGTGCTCGCGCGCGCCAACGGTCTCAAGACCCGCATCCTGCTGGAGTCGGGCGTGCGCTCCGGTGTGAAGGTGGGTGTGCCCGCCGATTCCGACATCAAGTCGATCAAGGATCTCAAGGACCGTCGCGTCGCCATTTTTCGCGGCACGAATCTGCAGCTCGTGGCCGACAATGCGCTCGCCGAAAACCAGCTCGACGAACGCGCGCTACGGGTGATCAATCTCGACACCGCAAGCTCGCTCGCCGCACTCGCATCGAAAGGCATCGATGCCTCGGTAAACGACTATCACCTTTACCGGCTGCGCGATCAGGGGCTCGCTCGCATCGTCTACGAATCGCAGCATGATGGCCCGCAGTTGACGCGCCAGGCGCATCTGCTCGTGCTCGACGGCTTCGAGAAGGCGCACCCCGACATCGTGCAGCGCGTGGTCAATGTCTTCGTGCAGGCGGCGCAATGGTCGTCAGATGAAACAAACCGCGACGCGCTCTTCAAGCTCTGGGCGAATAGCGGCGTGAGCTATTCGTCCTGGCAAGCCGAGTTCGGCGAGCAGCCGCTGAAGTATCGCAATTCGCCGTTGATCGATCCGTTCATCGTGGCGCGCTACAAAGCCGTTGCGCAGGACGCGCTGCGCCTGAAGCTGATTCGCCAGCCCGTGGAGGTCGATTCGTGGTTCGAGCCGCGCTATCTCGACAACGCGCTGCGCGCACAAAAGCTCGAACACTACTGGACCCCCTACGACGCCGTCGGCAAGCCGCTTGGCTGAGCACGCGAGAGGAGCCGCATCATGACGGAAACCGCGATCACGATTGCTTCGGACACGCCGCATGCAGCTGCGCCGCGCGTCGACACGACAAGCGCGCACGTGCGCTGGCGCGTCGTACTGCGCGCAAGTGCGTGGCATCTCGCGCCCTGGCTGCTGCCCGCAATGCTTTTTCTGCTGTGGAGCATCGGCTGCGCACGTGGCTGGATCGCGCCGCAGATCCTGCCTGCGCCGCAGCGCGTTTATGAAACCTTCGTCGATCTCGCCCAGAGCGGCGAGCTTGCGCGCAATACGCTGATCAGCCTGCAACGCGTGCTGCTGGGCTTTGCAGGCGGCACCGTGCTCGGCTTCGTGATCGGCGGCGCGCTCGGGCTCTCTCGCACGCTCGAAGCGTGGGTGCTGCCCAGCTTCAACGCGATCGTGCAGATCCCCGTGCTCGGCTGGCTGCCGTTTCTGCTGTTGCTCGTCGGCGTGGGCGAGCCGCTCAAGTATCTGCTCATCGCACACGCGGCGCTCGTGCCCGTCACATTGAGCACCATGCAAGGCTTTCGGCAAACACCCGCCGCGCTGGACGAGGTCGCGCGCGTATTCGCCTACACCCGCTGGCAACGTATCGTGAGGCTCGTGCTGCCCGCGGCGGTTCCGACGCTCGCCACCGGCGTGCGCCTTGCCTTCACGAAGGCGTGGCTCGCACTCGTCGTCGTCGAACTCGTGGCGTCGTCAGAAGGGCTCGGCTATCTGATCGTGTATGGCCGCCAGCTCTTTCAGCTCGATCTCGTGATGGCGTCAGTGGTCGTGGTGGGTGCGGTCGGCTTCGTGATCAATCGTCTGCTCGATGTGCTGGAGCGGCGTTTACGCCGCGGCACGCCTTCGGCGTTTCGCGGCTGACGCTGACGATGCGTGATTGCCGCCATTGAGGACAAGGGAGAATTCGCCATGAAGATATCGTTTGCACGAGCGTCCGCGCGTCCCGATTGCGCCTGTGACGCGACGACCGAAGCCAGGCCGCGACGACGTGTCGATTTACGTGGCGCCGCCCTGCCCCTCGCCGCCATCGCGCTGTGGTGGGCCATAAGTGCCTCGCATGTCGTGAAAAGCGGCCTGCTCGTGAGTCCCGGCGATGTGATTCGCACCGCTTACGAACAGATCGAGAGCGGTGCGCTGGTCCGCGCGCTTTCGGCATCGCTTGCCCGCGAAGCCTGCGGCTTTGCCATCGGCGCAACGGCGGGGTTCCTGCTGGGCGGCGCCTTGGGTCTCTCGCGCATCGCCGCACGCGTCGTGGGGCCGAGCTTCGACACGTTCAAGCAGATCTCGCTGTTCGCGTGGATTCCGCTCATATCCGTGTGGTTCGGGCTCGGCGACGCCGCCAAGGTGGTCTTCCTTTCGCTCGCGGCGCTGCTCCCGGTTGCCGCCCATACGTGTGACGGCATTCACGCCGTGCCGCGCAAATACGTCGAACTCGCGCAGGCGTTGCGCTATTCGCGCCTGCAGTTGATCCGCTACGTCCTGTTGCCGGCCGCGTTGCCCTCTATTTTTACGGGCCTTTATCTTGCGCTCATCTATTCGTGGCTGGCCACGCTCGGCGCGGAATATCTGCTCGTGGCGGGCAGCGGCATCGGCAATCTTCTGATCGACGGCAGCGAGCAGTTCCGCATGGACCTCGTGCTGTTCGGCATCGTCGTCGTGGGCGCGATCGGATGGGCGCTCAATGCGCTCGCAAGGCGCGTGGAGCGAGGCGTGCTCGCGCGGTTGCATATCACTGCCCAATGATCTGGATTGCCAATCAACAGAATCTGGGAGAAAACTAGATGAGCGCGACTGAATCCACGGGACTCGACATTCTGCACGTCAGCAAGCGATACGGCGCGGGCGAGTCCGCGCTTGTCGTGCTCGACGACGTGACGCTGCATATACGCCCCGGCGAATTCGTGAGCGTGCTCGGCGCGAGCGGATGCGGAAAATCCACGCTGTTGCGCCTGATCGCCGGGCTCGACGCGGGCTATAGCGGCGCCATCATGATGCGCGGCGAACGTGTCGGCGACACCTCGCTCGAACGCGGCATCGTGTTCCAGGATCATCGGCTGTTTCCCTGGCTCACCGCCGAACAGAACATCCTGGCGGCGCTGCGCAACGCCCCGCTTTCGGCTCGCGAAAAGCACGAAGCGGTGGCCGAGCACATCGCACTCGTGGGGCTTAAGGGCTTCGAGCGGGCGTATCCGCATCAGCTCTCGGGCGGCATGGCGCAGCGTGTGGCGATCGCGCGCGGCCTCGTCAATCGCCCGCGCGTGCTGCTGCTCGACGAACCCTTCGGCGCGCTCGACGCCCTCACGCGCAGCCGTCTGCAAAACGAGCTGCTGCGCATCTGGGAACGCGAACGCATCACGATGATCCTCGTCACGCACGATGTCGACGAGGCGATCTACCTGGGCGACCGGGTCGTGACGATGGCGCCGCGCCCTGGCCGCATCCGTCGCATCGTCGACGTGGCATTGCCGCGCCCGCGCGATCGCGCGGATCCGCGCTTCGTGCGACTGCGCGACGAGATTCTCTCCGACTTCTCGGACGCAACGACACCGCCCGGCGACACGCTATTGCCCGACACCCCTGCCCATTCTTCAGGTCAATGGCGCATGGCGTGGTGAACGCGCTGACCGACTGGTCGGTCGCGCCTCATCTCTCCTCATGATCCCGACGCCCCGGGTGTGCCAATTGCGCCCGGCGTGAGAAAATCTCTTTTCGAACGGAAACGCACGACGCGTCAGCGCCCTCGCCGCAGCCCGCTTTCCCGTACTTAGCAGTCTTTTCGGCCGGTTTATCGACATATCCCGCCGGTTCGACAATTGGATACCGGGAAAGTGCTTGTCTAGCGCAACGTGACGCGAAGTTTTCCGATCCGCAAGGGGTCGGCTCAGCGTAAACTCCCGCTGTTGCCATTCGATAGTGTCGATTCATGATAAAGAGAGAAACATCCATGCCAGACAACACCCACTCGCACGACGGTCACTCCGACTCGTGCGGCTGCGACCTGTTACACCTGCTCGACGGCGTGGACGAATTCACTCATCACGTTTTCCCGGGCAACAAGGAGCTGTTCCACAGCCTCGCCCACAGCCAGGCGCCGCACACGCTTTTCATCACGTGCGCCGACTCGCGCGTTTCGCCGGAAATGATCACGCAGGCCAAGCCCGGTGATCTGTTCGTTTGCCGCAACATCGGCAATATCGTGCCGGCGTATGGCGAAATGCTCGGCGGCGTTTCGGCCGTCGTGGAGTTCGCGGTGCTCGCGCTCAACGTGAAGCAGATCGTGCTGTGCGGCCATACCGATTGCGGCGCGATGAAGGGGCTCGCCTCGGGCGCGGAAGCCACGGCCGACATGCCCACCGTGCAGGCGTGGCTGCGCAACGCGGAAGCCGCGCGCAGCGTGGTGAAGACCCGCGGCCTGGACGACGACCACATCGTTCAGGCGCTCGTGGAAGAAAACGTCCGCCTGCAGCTCACGCACCTGCGCACGCACCCCGCCGTGGCGGCGCGCGTGGCCCAGGGCCAGCTCGAACTGCAGGGCTGGGTCTATGACATTGGCCACGGCAAAGTCACCGTGCTGGACGAAGCACACGGCAAGTTCCTGTCGCTCGGCGAAGCGCGCGCACGCCTGCGCAAGCGCGTCGAGGAATAATGGCTGGGCGCTGACGCGCCCGCGCCTTCACGCTGGCTTTCAGGCTCACTTCAGGCCAGCACCGGGGCGGCAGTTCACGCCGCCCCATCACACCCCCCTTATTCATTCCGCATGAATTGAAGTGCGCCCACAGCGCATTTCGGGCTTTGTCGCGCGATTTTCTCAATCTTCGCAATAATTCTTTTCGAATTAGGGGTTTACCCTAGGACAAAACCCGACTACACTCTGGCCCGTACTACATGCGGCGCCCTGCCGCACAAAAAGAAGAATTCCGGAGGTTGGTCGCTATGCAGCACGTTGCCCCGCCGTCGCATCACCTGTCTCATCCCAGCTTCAACCGCACTACCGGCGCATTGCGTCGTCCCACGCTTCGCTAGTTCAGCGCGCGTGTCCTGCCGTCGCGCACGCGTCGCTGCAGGCGAACTTGAAAGGCCCACTCCGCGTCATCGCCGTTTTCATGCCGCCGCTCGCATCGCGGCAGACGGCGCGCGCCTTTGCGCGTCTGGACGCCCGGTAATGGGCTTCGCACCCGTCACGGGCCGAGCGCCCGGTTACCGAAGGAGAAGCATCCATGGAGTCCGCGCAGAACCGTCAGTCGAAAGTCGAAGTGAAGTTGTTCCTGCATCCGGAAGATCATTACCGCGCGATGGCCGCCGCGAAAACCCTCAATCTCGCGGAACGCGAGTTCTTCGCGCTGGCGCTGCATCTGGGCGCGACCCAGATCCTGCGCCAGACCGAAGCGGCTTGATAAAGCCTCACCGGGCGAAGAAGCCCGTCACACCGGTGACGGGTTGCGTTCACCGAACCCCTCCTGGTGCCAGTAAGGGTAGACAGGCCGCACCACGCTCGCGGCATCGAGCTTCGCCACCTGCTCGGGCGTGAGGTTCCAGCCGACCGCGCCGAGGTTCTGGCGCAACTGCGCCTCGTCGCGCGCGCCGATCAGCACCGTCGCGACCGTGGGCCGTTGCAGCAGCCAGTTCAGTGCGATCTGCGGCACGGTCTTGCCGGTTTCCTGCGCGATCTCGTCGATGGCGTCGAGCACGCGAAAGAGGTACTCGTCCGGCACCGGCGGACCCTGCTCCGCAGTCTTATGCAGACGGCTCTTCTCCGGCAGCGGCTGGCCGCGCCGGATCTTGCCCGTCAAACGCCCCCAGCCCAACGGGCTCCACACCACCGCGCCCACGCCCTGGTCGAGCCCGAGCGGCATCAGTTCCCACTCGTAGTCGCGACCGATCAGCGAGTAGTACGTCTGGTTCGCGACGTAACGCGGATAGCCGTAGCGATCGGCCACGGCCAGAGATTTCATCAGGTGCCAGCCCGAGAAGTTCGACACGCCCGTATAGAGAATCTTGCCTGCGCGCACGAGTTCGTCGAGCGTGGACAGCACCTCTTCGGCCGGTGTGCGCGCATCGAATCCATGCAACTGGAACAGGTCGATATGATCGGTCTGCAGACGCTTGAGCGCCGCGTCGACCGCGCGCTTCAGGTGGAAGCGCGATGAGCCCACGTTATTGGGTTCGTCGTCGAAGCGGAAGGTCGCCTTGGTCGAGATGATCGCCTTGTCGCGGCGCCCCTTGAGCGCTTCGCCGAGCACCGACTCCGAGGCGCCGCTCGAGTAGATATCGGCCGTGTCGAACATCGTGACGCCGGCGTCGAGGCAAATGTCGATGAGCTTGCGCGCTTCGGCAACATCGGTTGCGCCCCAGGCCTCGAAGAACTCGCCTTTGCCACCGAACGTGCCGGTGCCGAAGCTCAGCACCGGCACCTTCATTCCGGACGCACCCAGAAAACGGTATTCCATTTCCGACTCTCCATTAATCAACGGGTTGACGATGTGATGCCGACAGCGGACGAGTCTACGCGCTTCGATTCAGGCTTGCCGAGGCCGCCTCACAGCGAAGGTCTCGCGACGCCGCCGACCGCTGCGCGGCTGTACAGATGCTTTTGCGTATTGGAAACTGTCGCCTTTCGCCGCGGGCTTTCTGCTTCACTATCCGGTCCGCAATGTTCCGATCGGCAATTTCTCCGCTGCCCGCCCATGCTCCGTACCAAGATCGCATTGATTCTCGTCTGCCGCGTGGTGGCGCAATGACCGCTCCCGCACAACGCTCCTCCGGCGTCGGCTGGCTGCCGTACCTCGTCGCCGCCACATTCTTCATGGAGTACCTGGACACGACCGTCATCGCCACGGCGCTGCCGCAGATGGCGCGCTCGTTCGGCATCGGCCCGAATAGCCTGAGTCTTGGCGTGACCGCCTATATGCTCGCACTTGCCATCTTCATTCCGGCCAGCGGATGGGTGGCTGACCGCTGCGGTGCGCGCACCGTGTTCTTCAGCGCCGTCGTCACGTTCACGGTGGCGTCCGTGCTGTGCGGGATCTCGCAGAACGTCGACGAGTTCGTGGCCGCGCGCATTCTGCAAGGCATTGGCGGCGCGATGATGGTGCCGGTCGGGCGTATGGTCGTCGTGCGCAGCACCGAGAAAAACAAGCTCATGCAGGCGATCTCGACGATCACCTGGCCCGCTATCGCCGCGCCCGTGGTGGGGCCGCCCATCGGCGGCTTCATTACGACGTATGCGTCGTGGCGCTGGATCTTTCTGCTGAACGTGCCGTTCGGCATTGCCGTGCTCGCGGCCATCGCCGCCATCGTGCCGAACCTGCGCGGCGAACAGCGCCGGCCGCTCGATGTGGCGGGCCTCGTACTGAGCGGCGCGGCGCTCACCGCCATCCTTTACGGCGCGGAACTCGCAAGCCAGGCGGGCCAGAATCCCTGGCGCGCGGTGGCGATCGTTGCGGCGGGCGTAGCGATCGGGGTCGTCGCGTTCGTGCATGCGAAACGCCATCCGCACCCGCTCGTCGATGTTTCCACGCTGAAAATTCCGACGTTTTCCGTGACGGTCGTGACAGGCTCGATCACGCGTGTCGGCATCGGTGCGGCGCCGTATCTGATGCCGCTGATGTTCCAGATCGGCTTCGGCCTCTCGGCGTTCAAGTCCGGCCTGCTGCTGCTTGCGAGTGCGCTCGGCAATCTCGGGATGAAGGCGCTCACGACGCGCATTCTCGAGCGCTGGGGCTTCCGGCTCGTTTCCGTCGTCGACGTCAGCGTCGCGGGCGTGTCCCTGATCGCGTGCGGCATGCTCACGCCCGGCACGCCGCTCGCCATCGTGTTGATCGTCGTGTTCGTCTACGGTATGGCGCGCTCGATGCAGTTTTCCACCCTCGCCACGCTGGCCTACGCCGACGTCGCGCAGCCGCAGATGAGCGCGGCCAGCACGCTCTGGAGCGCGGCGGCGCAGATGACCATCGGCCTTGGCATTGCGTTCGGCGCGCTCGCGCTGCGCGTGGCCGCGAACCTGAACGGCGAAACCACGGGCCACGTGTTCACGCTCGACGACTTCCGGCTCGCCTTTCTTGCGGCCGGCGTGCTCACGCTGATTTCGGTGTGGGGTTATGCGCAGATGGCGCGCGATGCGGGGCAGAACGTGGGCGGCGGCTCGCGCAGGCAGCGCGCGTAGGTCCCGCCGCGCGCCTGGCGACGCGCGGCGGCAGGACTACCGTTATTTGGAAAGGCTTGCCCGCACGGTGAATTCCGCTTCTTCGCCCGCCTCGAGTTCATCGGCATGGGCATGCGCCGCGTGGAACTCGTTGGACAGCGGCTCGACCGGATAACCGTGGCGCTCCCAGGCGTCGAGGCCGCCCCTGAGCGCGCGCGCGTGATAGATGTGCTTGTTGCGCAATTGATCGACGATGCGCTTGGCCGTCGCCTCGTTCGGGCACACGCAGTACACGACGATTGGACGCCCGATCAGCTCGGGCGAGAGTTCTTCGCTCGAATCGAGATTCAGCGGCCGCGCACCAGGAATCCGGTAGGCCTCCTTCGCGCGCACGGATTGCGGGCGCGCGTCGAGCACGATGGGCGGCGCGCTCGACTTCATCATCTCGTCGAGCTGATCGGGCGAGATGCGGTGCGTCGCCAGCCAGTGGCGGAACTGCATGCGCCGCAGCCAGCGCCAGGCGAGGAACAACACGCCCGCCACGGCGAGCACGTCGAAGATCGTCATGCCGTTCGCGCGCACGAACGCCGCGAATCGCACGATCTCCGCATGCAGCGCCGCGCCGCCGAGCAGCCAGGTGCCCGCCCACAAAGCCGCGCCGACCGTGTCCCACAGCAGGAAGACGTGCACCGCCACCGTAGTCGTACCGAGCAGCGGCGCGGAAATCAGGCCGAGCCCCGGCACGAACTTCGCCACCGCGAGAATGGGCGCGCCGTAGCGCTCGAAGACGTTGCGCGCGATGCGGATCGTCGTGTCCAGCGACAGCGAAAAGCGCACGAGCCCGTTGAGCAGACGCCGCCCGCGTTTGCGGCCCGCGGCGAACCACAAGGAATCCGCGAGCAGCGTGGCGATCACGGCCGCCGCCAGCAGGCTCCCGTAGGACGTCTCGCCGCTCGCCGCCATCGTGCCCGCGAGAATCAACACCGGCGCGGCCGGCACGGGCACGCCCAGTTGCGTGACGAGTACGCTGAGAAAGACCGCTCCGGCGCCGAAATCGGGTGGAATCGCGGTGGGGAGCGTCAACATTTCGAGATAACCTGCGCGCAGGAATATTCAGGTAAGGAAACATGGCGCGCATACCGCGCCGGCCGAGGGTGGAGATTACCCCAACGTGCCATTCCTTGCTCTCGTTGACGCAGGCTTCACGGCGGCATCGGGCGGGCGATCCGGCCCCGCTGCTGGCGCTTTCGCGCCGATGCGAAACGATGCTAATCTCGTAAAAGTTGCTTCTTCCAGCCGTTTTCCGTCAAGAAACATGCGTTACTGGCATCTCGATCGACCGAGGCAGGCAGGTCAGTTCGACCTCTCGCGCGTCACCAGCCTCGTTTCGGCCATTGGCCGCGACGACGCCAATGCGCTCGCCGCCGAAGTGCTGAACATGCTCGGCCCGGCGACTTCGGTCACGCAGTGCACCGTGTTCGCCTACGAATTCGGCAACCGGCCGCGCACGGTTTCCGTGGCCGATCATCGCGGCGGGCGCTTTCTGCGCGACGTCGCCGACACCTACGCGCGCCTCTTCTACGCGCTCGACGGCAATCAGCAGATCGTCTCCGGCGGCTCGGCCGACAAGCCCGGCTCGTCGCTCGTGCTGCACTGGCAAAGCAGCGCCGACATCGCACACGACGGTTACCGCACCGCGTGTTACGCGACGCCCAACGTGTCCGACCGGCTCTCGCTGCTGCTGCAGCCCGCCGCCGACATCTGGCTCTCCGTGAACCTGTACCGCGAAAGCGACGCCGGCAATTTTCAGCCGGGCGAAGTGGAACTGGTCGAATCGCTCGCACCGCTGATCGGCGAGTCGGCGCGGCATCACTACACGATTCGCGGGCAGAGCCAGCTCGGCATTCCTCAGATGATGCTCGCGCGCCTGCGCGGACTCTGCCCCACGCTTTCCAAGCGTGAACTCGACGCCCTGCGCGGTGTGCTCGAAGGGCGCAGCGCGGTTGAAATCGCCGAGTGCATGGGCGTGAAGCCCAGCAGTGTGGTGACGTATCAGAAACGCGCGTATCAGCGGCTGGGCATTTCGAGCCAGCGGCAGCTGTTTGCGCTTTGTCTGGCGACGGATCAGGGCTAACCACCCGCCGCAAACGCGCGCAGAAAAACGACTGCGCGAAATTTCCCCCCGTAAGCCCCCTGTACCCAAATTGAGGACAGCGGGCCGCGCCTCGCGCTCCATACTGCCTTCATCGCCAGCGCCCCCGCTCGGGGCAAGCCGGCAAGCACAAGACTTACGTATCGGAGACGCAATCCCCATGAGCGCCGGATTCAAACCCTATCCGTTCGAGGCCAGGCAGTACACCGCCCGCCTGCCCGAACTCGAAGGCGGCAGTGAAGCGCAACGCCACGCCGTGACGATCGTTGGCGGCGGTCCAGTGGGCCTCGCCATCGCGCTCGGCCTCGCGAAGCATGGCGTGCGCTCGGTGCTGATCGAAGCCGATGCATCGGTCTGCTACGGCAGCCGCGCGATCTGCATCTCGCGCCGCAGCCTCGAAATCATCGAGCGCCTCGGCGCGCTCGACGGCTTTCTCGCCAAAGGTCTGCCGTGGACCGGCGGGCGCAGTTTCTATCGCAACGACGAAGTGCTGCACTTCACGATGCCGCAGGACGAAAACCAGAAGCTGCCGCCGATGGTCAACCTGGCGCAGTACCACATCGAGCAGTTCCTGCTCGACGCGGCGGAGCGGCACGCCGATCTCATCGACATTCGCTGGTGCACGAAGGTGACGGCCCTGCAAGAAGATGCGCATGGCGCCACGCTCTCGCTCTCCACGCCCGCAGGCGATTACACCGCGCAGACCGACTGGCTCATCGCCGCGGACGGCGGCCGCAGCACGGTGCGCGAGTCGCTCGGCCTGAAGCTTCAGGGCACGAGCTACGAGGGCCGCTATGTGATCGTCGACATCCTGCTCGACAGCGCGCGGCCCACGGAGCGGCTCGCATACTTCGACCCGGCGTCGAATCCCGGCTCGACCGTGCTCGTCCACAAGCAGCCCGACAACGTGTGGCGCATCGACTATCAACTGCGCGACGGCGAGGATGCCGACGAAGCGATCAAGCCCGAAAATGTCATGCCGCGCGTGCAGAGCCTGCTCGACATGATGGGCGAGAAAGCATCGTGGTCGCCGGTCTGGATCACGATCTACAAGGCCAACGCGCTCACGCTCGAGCGCTATCGCCACGGCCGCGTGCTGTTCGCGGGCGACGCGGCGCACCTCGTGCCGATCTTCGGCGTGCGCGGCGCGAACTCGGGTATCGACGACGCCGACAACCTCGCATGGAAACTCGCGTATGTCGTAAAAGGGCTCGCGAGCGATGCATTGCTCGACAGCTACTCCGACGAGCGCGTCTACGCCGCGCACGAAAACTTGAGCTACGGCACGAAGAGCACGGAGTTCATGGCGCCGCCGTCGTTCGCCTTCGATCTGATGCGCACCGCCGTGCTGAGCCTCGCACGCGAGCACGCCGCCGTGCGCTCGCTGATCAATCCGCGCCAGACTTCGGCCATCGCCTACACGGCCTCGCCGCTCAATGCGGCCTCCGACGCGTTCGCGAACGGCCCGGTGCCGGGCACGGCGCTGCCCGAATGTCCGCTGACGATCGTCGATCAGACCGGCGCGCGCGAAGGCCACGTGACCGACTTGATCGCGCCAAGCTTCACGGCGTTCTACTTCAGCGAGGATGGCGCGACGCCGGCCCCGATCGCCGCGCTCGAAACGACACTGGCTGCACGCGTTTTGCCGTTCGCGCTGGTGCCGCTCGCACAGCGCCAGCCCGGCGACGCAGCACGCCGCAGCGGCTGGGATCACACGGGACGCCTGTTCCCGATGTACGGCGCCAAGCCCGGCACGCTCTACCTCGTGCGCCCGGACGGCCACGTGCTCGGCCGCTGGCACGGCGCAGCCGGCACCGTCGCCGCGCAGACGCTCGCCGCCCTCGACCACGCGCTGTCCGCCTGCTGAGTGCCGACGAAAACAAGTACAGATGGAGAAAGCCATGACCGACAGCGAACTCGACACCGTCTACACGCACTTGTGCAAGACCATGACCAATCTGGGCGAAGCCAACGGCCCGCTCTTTCTCGCGCGCTTCGCGCTGCTCGCGATCGAGCGGATCGGCAACGCGCAAACCTGCCTCGGGTTGATCGACGCCGCGGGCGAGAACGTTTCGGCAGCGGTGCCGGAATAGGGGGAAGCGCGGCGCGCCTCAGCGCTGCGTCGACTGCACGAGCCGCGCGAGCCGCGAGCGGTTGCTGACGCCGAGTTTCTGAAACGAACGATCGAGATGGGTGCGCACGGTCGTGTAGGAAATGCCTAGCCGCTCGGCGATCTCCTTGTCGAGCAGCCCTTCCACCACGAGCGCGACCACGTCACGCTCGCGCCGCGTCAGGCGGTTGACCGCTTCGTTATCCGCAGTGGATGCGTCGGCTGGCGGCGGCTGAACGTGCCCCGTCTGCGCGCGCGAGCGTGCCAGCGCCGCGATGAAAGCCGGGCGCACCAGATCGAACAGCAGCAGTTCCCGATCGGAAAAATGCTCGCGCCGCTTGCCGCGCCCAATGCGCAGATGATCGAGATCCTCTTCGCCCGACCAGACGAACAGATCCGCGCCCGCATGCAGGCCATCCGCGCGCAGCAGTTCGAGCAGGCGTCGCGCCACCTCGAGGCGCAAGGCACCCTCCGGCAAGATATGGTCGGCCAGCAGCTTGAAGACGTCGGCGATCAACGCGAGTTCGCGGCTCGTCAGGTCCATGCTCGGGTGCGATGAGATGTGGGCGCGCCCCCCGCTTGTGTGGCGGCGCAAACGTCAGAGCTTAGTGATCTCGCCTGACGGATTCAATATGCAGTGCGACTGTGAAGCGTGAAGCGGGCATGCCGAAAAGAAAATGGGGCGGCAAATGCCGCCCCAAGAAAAACACACGCCGGCAAAGGGCTGTCTTCCGCCGGAGGTTGCATAGTACGCGATGAATTACGGAGCGGCATCCCCAAATTTGAGGACAAACGCTCACGTCATGCAAACTTTTGCCGCCTCATGCCAGGTTGCCGATGCGAAATGGTTTGCCTTCATGCGCAGCGCATCGTTTCGCATCGGCGTCGCGGTTTTACTGGATCAGACGCGACACGCCACGGCCGCGCGGATCGGAAACCGCGTCGGGCGTATCGCCGTTGATGCGGATCGCCTGAATGTCGCCATTGAAGTCCTGCGCCTTCAGCACATAGCCCTTCGCCTCGACCTGCTTGGCGAGTTCGCCGTCGATCGGCGCATACGGCTCCCAGAAAATCGTGTTGGGCGGCAGCAACTGGTGGTGGAAGCGCATCGCCGCCACCGCGTCCTTCAACGGCATATCGAAGTCGTAGTTGTTGTTGATGACCTGGAACACCGACGTGAAGATGCGCGAGCCGCCCGGCGTACCGATGACAAGCGCGACCTTGCCGTCCTTCGTGAGGATGGTCGGCGTCATCGACGAAAGCGGACGCTTCTTCGGCGCAATCGCGTTCGCGTCGCTGCCCACCACACCGAACATGTTCGGCACGCCGGGCTTGGACGCGAAATCGTCCATCTCGTCGTTGAGCACGATGCCGGCGCCCGGCACGACCACGCCTGAACCGAAGTAGCCATTGATCGTGTACGTGTTCGAAACGGCGTTGCCCCACTTGTCGACCACCGAGAAGTGCGTCGTTTCCGCCTTCTCAGGCATCGAGGTGCCGAGGCCCGGTTGCACGCTCTTCGTGTCGGAAGGCTTGTCGGGGTCGACTTCGGCGGCGCGCTTCGCGAGGTACGCATCGTCGGTGAGCTGCGCGACCGGCACCTTGTAGAAGTCGGGGTCGCCGAGATATTGCGCGCGATCCGCGAACACGCGCTTCTCGATCTCCGCGATCAGATGGATGTACTGCGGCGAATTGAGCTGCACGTCCTTGAATTGCGGCGCCAGCATCGCCTTCATCTTGAGCAGCTGCACGAGGCCCACACCACCCGAACTCGGGGGCGGCGCGGTGATGATCTCGTAGCCGTTCCACTTCGCCTCGACCGGTTGGCGCCAGACCGCCTTGTACTCCTGCAGGTCGCGCTTCGTGATGAGGCCATGACCCTTCATCGAGGCGGCGATCAGGTCCGCTGTCTTGCCGTCGTAGAAGTCCTTCGCGCCCTGGTTCGCAATGCGCGTGAGCACGTTGGCGAGATCGGGCTGCTTGAACGTCACGCCCTCCTTCAGGTTGCCGAAGTAGTCATCGAAATTGGTCTTGCCGGCGAAGTCCTTTTCTGCGGCCTCGCGGCGCTTCGCGAGCTGCTCGTCCACGACGAAGCCGTCGCGCGCATATTTGATCGCCGGCGCGAGCACCTGCTTCCATTGCAGCTTGCCGAAGCGCTTTTGCGCTTCCCACATACCCTCGACCGTCCCCGGCACGCCCACGGCGTCGTAGCCGTAAAGGCTCTTGCCCGGAATCACGTTGCCCTTGTCGTCGAGGTACATCGTGCGCGTGGCGGCGAGCGGCGCGCGCTCGCGATAGTCGAGGAAGTACGGCTTGCCGTTCACGTAGAGCGTCATGAACCCGCCGCCGCCGATGTTGCCGGCTTCGGGGTACGTCACGGCGAGCGAAAAGGCAATGGCGACCGCCGCGTCGACGGCGTTACCGCCCTCCTTGAAGATCTGCTCGGCGGCGTCGGCCGCGTACTTGTCGGCAACGGCCACCGCCGATGCATTGAGGACCGCAGGGCGTTGCTGCGTATCCTTCGCAAAGGCCGGCGTGGCTTCGAGGAAGCCTGTGGACAATGCGGATAGCGAAAGCAGTGCGAGAGCGGCAGCGGAAATTTTCGTTTTTTCAACCAGCTTCATTGAGTTCACCCCATGATTCGGTTTGTTGGCCTACCGGATACCTGCCTTGGCCTTATAGCACGCCAGGAAAACGATTGCGATCCGGCGATCCGCTGATTCCGCTGCCGTGCAAGACGGCGTCCGTTCTGGACTGGATCAGGCCTCGCCACGCCGGCCGCGCGCAATTTCTTCGCCCGCATTCGCGGGCAAACGCATCGTCACCGGAATCGACGCGACCGAAAAGAGCCCGACCACGAGAAACGCCGGCCAGAAATCGGACCACACGATGGCCGAATGCCCTTGCGCCCGATGCGAAATCTGCAGCACGAGGCCCGCGATCGTCACGCCGAGGCCGAGCGACACCTGCTGGATCACACTTGCCACGCTCGTGGCGCGGCCGATGTCGCGCGTCGGGATATCGGCGTAGGCGAGCGAATTGAGGCCGGTGAATTGCAGCGAAGGAAAGATCCCGCCCGCGAGCACGATGACCCAGATGAGCCACACGGGCATCCCCGGCGAAAACGAGCCGCATATCGCGATGGCCGTGCCCGCGAGCACCGCGTTGACCATCAGCGTGCGGCGAAAGCCAAAGCGCCCGAGCACGCGCGAGACGATCGCCTTCATGAAGATCGAGCCGAACGCCGAAGCGCAAGTGATGGCGCCGGAAGCGAACGCCGTCATGCCGAGCCCTTCCTGCAGCGTGAGCGGTAACAAAAATGGCACGGCGCCAAGCCCGATGCGAAACAGCGAGCCGCCCGCCACGCTCGCATTGAACGTGGGGATGCGCAGAAATTTCAGATCGAGCACGGGCCGCTCGACACGTTGCGCATACAACCAATAGGCGACCAGCAGCACCGCGCCGATCACGCACATCGTCACCGCAGTGCCGGTGGCGACGATCTCGCCGCCCACGAGCGAGAGGCCGAGCATGAACAGCGACGCCCCACCCGCCGAAAGCACGAAGCCAGCCCAGTCGAGTCGCCCTGGATGCTCCTCGTGCATGTTCTCGATGTGCCGGTTCGCGAGCCAGATACCGAGCACGCCGATCGGAATGTTGATGAAGAAAATCAGGCGCCAGTGCAGATACGTGGTGATGAACCCGCCGAGCGGCGGCCCCACGACCGGGCCGAGCAGCGCGGGCACCGTGAGATAGTTGACCGCGCGAATGAAGTCCGATTTGGGCAGCGAGCGGAAGATGATGATCCGGCCCACCGGCACCATCATCGCGCCGCCGATGCCCTGCACGAAGCGCGCGGCCACGAACATCTCGAGCGACCGCGAAGCCGCGCACAACAGCGACCCCGCCATGAAGATGCCGATGGCAGTGCGAAACACATTGCGTGAGCCGAAGCGATCGGCCACCCATCCGCAGATCGGGATGAACACGCCAAGGCCGATCACGTAGCTCGTGACGGCCAGCTTGAGTGTGATGGGGTCCTGGCCGAGATCGCGGGCCAGTGCGGGGAGCGCGGTGACGATGACCGTCCCGTCCACGTTCTCCATGAACATCGAGCACGCGACAATGAGCGGAACGATGAATGTGCCTAGGGCTAATGGCATGGGCAGGAACGACGATCAGCGTGGCTGATGGCGTAAAGCTGCCATTATGGCCCTTGTTGCGGAAAACGGGAACCCGGCAACAGATGAAGCGGCGCCCTTTGTGTGTGCGCCACGGAGCAAACGCGCGCGCAAAAGCAAAGGCCGCGATGCCCCCACCGCCGCTTTCAAGCGGAGGCAGACCTCGCGGCCTGATTCAAGCGATCTGCGTCGGGCAATCCGCGCAGATGCGCTTTAGATAGCGGCCTGCTTCACGCGGCTCACCACGGGACGCAGTTGCGGCAGCACCTGCTCCGCGGCGCGCGTCACGTCATTGGGGAAGTCGATCTCGATCCACGGCGCGCCGGTCACGTCAGCGGTTTCGAATTCGCTGCCGCGTTCGAGCAGCAGGTCGCGCAGCGCTTCTTCGTGCGGCAGGTTCGCGCGGCCCGTATCGACGTAGCCTTCGACGATCTGCGCAAAGCGGCGCGCCGTTGCTTCATTCAGGCGGAAGAAGCCCACCGACTCGCCGATCGTGTCGTATTTCAGACCGACCGCCAGCTGCTTGCGCAGTTCGACGGGCACGCCGTCGCGCAGACACAGCTTCACGGGCTCGTCGCCCGCTTCGAAGTCGCGGTCGATGAGCAGACGGTTGGCCGGCGCCTCGCCCGCCACGAGCGGCGCGAACACGCGCTCGTCGTAGAGCACGTCGGCGTCCATGAGCAGCACATCGCCGCCGCGCGTGAGCGCCTCTGCCGTGCGATGCACTGTGAGCACGCTGCCTAGGTCGAAGCGCGGATTCATCACGACCTCGACCTTGTGCGGCCAGCCGATGCGCTTGAGTTCGGCCTCGACCAGCTCAGGCTGGAAACCGAGCGCAAGCACGACTTCCGTGACACCCGCCTCTTCCAGGAATTGCAAATGGCGTTCGAGCAGCGTCACGCCCTCGAACTGCAGCAGACATTTCGGAAACTGTTCTCCAGCGGGTTGCTGAAGGCGCAGGCCAAGGCCTGCCGCGAGAATGATGGCGCGCATGCGCAAACGTTCCTTGGGAGAAAAAAGGTCAATCGGCGACTTCGACAGCGGAGACGCGCAAGGCGCGCCGGCGCTGCCAGCTACGTTCGCTGAAATGCAGATACAGAAGGCCCGGCAAGCCGAGCAGGATTTCTCGCGCACGCTTGGCAAGCGAGAGCGCAAGTGCCGCCTCGGGCGGCAGGCCGACGAGCGGCGCGAGCAGCAGATAACCGCCCTCTTGCACGCCCAGCGAGCCAGGAATAGCGAAGGCCGCACCGCGAATCGCCTGGCCGATGCTCTCGAGCAGCAGCGCATCGATCCAGCCTACGGGATGGCCGAGAAAGCGCAGCGCGAGCCACACTTCCACGGTGCCCACGAGCCAGCCCGCGAGGCTCAGCGCGAAGCTGGCCGCCACGCGGCCGCGCCGGGCGTAAAGCGACTTCACGGCTTCGTCGATGGCGTCGGCGCGCGTGGCGAGCGCCGACCAGTCGCGCTTGCCGAACACTTTCGATGCGAGACGCAGCAGACGGCCGAACAGACCGCGGCGCTGCGCGACATAGAACAGCGCGATCAGGCCGCCGAGCACGGCGGTCGCGATCAGCGCGGCGACGCCGAGGTCGCGCGGCGCGCCATTCGAAGCGTAGGCCGAAAAAAGCACGATGCCGAATACGGCGAAGACGATCTGCGCGACGGCTTGCAGCGTCGTGCTCACGGTGATGGCGGCAGCCGCATTGCGCATCGACATACCGCGTTGCCCGAGCTGACGCACCATCGCCACGGGGCCACCGATCTGGCCTGCGGGCAACAAGCTGTTGACCGATTCTCCGGTCCACCGCGCGAGCAGTGCATCGCGCTGATCGACGCGCTCGTCCTTGCCGAAGAGCACAGCAATCGCACCCGCGTCGAGTGCGAGCGGCACGACGTGGAACGCCGCGACGAGGACAAGCCCCCAGCCGGCGGCCGCGAGTGCACCCGTTACCGACCCGAGTCCCTGCCAGGCGAGCAGCGCGATGAAGAGCGCCGTGCCGATCGACAGCAGCAGGATGGCTGCGCGGCTCACGCCTTGCCCCCCAATGCCTTGCGGAACACCTGGCGGAAACCGAAGTACGCAATCGCGTCCTTCATGTTCGAAATGAAACGCCGCCACGGACGCATGTTCGGGTTCGTCACGTATTCGAGCGTGAGCGACACGCGCACTTCGCCTTCGAGGCTCGGCGTGACGCGATGACGAAGCTTGTCGCCGTCGAACACGATGAGCGCGCCCGGCGGGTACTGCACCGAGCCCGGCTCATCCGCCTTGTTCGGGTCTTTCGTATGCAGTTCGTAGTCGAGCTTGCACGACGACTCGTCGATCACGCCGAGCAGCACCGTATAACGGCGGCCATCGTAATAGGACGTGTCGTAATGCCAGCCGATATGATCGCCGGCGCGCGTGTAGTAATAGAGCGCGTAAGCGTGCGGGTCGTCTTCGGGCGACAACTGCAGGCTATCGCCCGTGATCTTTTCGAGCCACGCGATGAGCTGCGGCGAGCGGTAAAGCTCGGCGATGTACGGCGCGAGGCGGTCGATGGTGTGACGGCTCACGCTGCCGCCCGCCTTGTGGCCCGGCAGATAGTTGCGGTTGACTTCGGGAAGCAGCGCGTTGGCCGCGTCGATCAACTGCTGCGTGGCGTCGGCAGGCAGAAAATCGGAGAGATACAGGAACGAGCCCTGGCTCTGGTAGTCATCGCGTAGGCGCGCGGTGTTCAGCGGTTGCAGCGCGCGGCCGATCGCGCCTTCCGGCTCGCCGGCCGCCGCGCGTGCGGCGCGGGCCGGCGCGGGAACGTGTGGCACTACGACTTCTTCTTGTTCTGCTTGCAAGCTCATCTGCTGCTCCACACCTGAGTGCTTTCCTTGGCGGGGCGCAGGCGGCGCGTCACGCGTACATAGTCGAGCACCACCCAGACGGCGAACAACGGCGCCCCGATCGAAGCCGCGATGATGAACGGCGACACGACGCCCGTCAGCGTGACAAGGGGTAGCAGATACAGCACGTCCTCAGTCTCGAAGCCGCCGGCGAACGCCTGTTGGGTGCCCGCCTTGCCGGCCATTTCCTCGATGCGCATACGCAGGAAAAAGATCACGGCGACCGCGACGCCCGCGATGCCGCCCAGCACGGCCGGCGGCACGCGCCAGTCGGCGCCGGAGTGGACGGCCAGAACGCCGAGGCCGTAGCCCATGCCCAGGAACAGCAGCACGGTGACGAGAGCATCCGCCGCGAGATCGTAGAAATGCCCGATTCGGCTGGTTTTGCCGCTGATACGCGCCAGTTCGCCGTCGGTATGATCAACAAAATTCGACAGTACGATCAGAAACGCGCCAATATTGACGTGCAGAAAGTCTCCGCGCGCCAGAAAAATGCCGCCGGCAACGCCAATCAGGAGTCGCAGCGTGGTCAGATGATTCGGGGTAACGCGCGTGGATACTAGCGGAGTGACGAGCCATCGCGCCGCGCGAGCGTCCCACGTGCGCGGCGGCGGCACCGCTTTCGGAGCCATTTTTACAGGTTTATCTTTTTCGGTCATAACCGCGCAATATATACGCCTTCCAGAAATCTTGCAGGTATTCCGACGTTCGTCTCACTTTTTACTTGTGGTTCTGTAAGACAAAGCGTCAGATCGGCTCCCGCAGCGTCGCAAGCGAAATCGGCCGAACACGCGTAGAGTGCAACCCTTCGCGCCAGCCCGGGCGTTGCGCGCCCCATCGCAACCCGGCCCCGGCGCACGCACTTTCGCCATTCACGTAATGAAACGCTTTACCTTTGCCGCCCTTTTTCTCGCTGTCCTGACGCTTCTCGCCGGTAACGCCCGCGCCGCCGCCATCGACGATTCGCTGACCTGCAGCGAGTCCGCACACGACTTCATCTCGGGGCTGATCACGCAAAACCTGATCGATCCGAAGCCGATGAAGGTCGAAAGCAATTCGATCAACGCATTCTGGCCCGCGCACGGCCAGCGCATGACCGCCTATGGCTTCAGCGTGTTCGCCATCGTGGGTTTCCAGAAGGACGACCCGCTCTTCAAGACCGGCGACGGCACACCCATCGCCCCTTCCGCCTACGGGGCCGTCGTGGTCGGCACCCAGGCCAGGGTGCAGGCGGCCCTCACGGCGGCAGGCAATAACGCCATCGTCCACCATGCCGGACCGCTGTTGACTGCGATCTTCTGCAAGCAGGAGTAAGCGGGCAGGCTTTGAGCGTTACTCGATACGCCCGAAACCGCCTTCGGCCCAGGCCTCGGCGCGCGCTTTCGTGAGCTTGAAGGTCGGCGCGACGCGCGCCTGAGCGAGTTGCTCGCCAAACGCGTCGATTGCGCTGACGAGCGCGTAGGGCTCGTACTCGTCGGGAACGATGTCGAGCGTCACTTCCACGTCGCCCTCGGCGGTCTGCACGCTCACGCGCTTGTGCAGCAGAGCGCGCAATTGCTGCTCGTGCCGGCGCAGCACCTCCGAAGCAGTCTTCACGAGCGTGTTGAACGCCGACGTATCGAGAGGCTTGGGATTCTTCTTGTCGCGGCCCATCGTCCACGGGCCGACCAGCGCAGGCTCAGGCTCGCCGTCCTTGATCATTTCGACGGCCCAGCCGTCGTCGTCCTCATTCTTGATCACGCGCGCGGTCCAGCCGTCCTTGCGCCACAGGCGCGCTTCCTGGATCACCTCGGCTTCAGCTGCGGGGTCATCGGCGGGGAAATCGGGATCGGTTGCGGGTGAGGAATCGGTCATGGCGGGGGATTTCGTCGGGTTCTGCGCGGGACTTGCCGTCGCGGGGCAAGGGCAAGATTCTACCCGGATCGCGTCGCGCGTCGGGCGCCGCGTCTTTCTATCTGCCCGGTTCGGATTATCCCGCCATCAAACCGGAATATCTGACAGAGATTTAACCATTGCGCTTTCCGCAATGCACCATTCCGCCGTGCGCATTAATTAAAAATGATTTTCCAAGGGCAAAAAAAAACGCGGCCCGAGAGCCGCGTAAAAACAGATGAAAAAAGACCACCCTTGGTCGAGGGCTGAAGAAATTGTACCGCCGCTCAGTGCGTATGTTCACTCCATGATCTGGAACAGTACCTTTCAACAAATGACAAGAATCACGCTTGAAAAACCGTTGAATTCGCGCTAGGCCAGCCACTGCGCGGGTTTGCCGCATCGTCGCGAGTGCACAACAGATTATCCAGACGGATCATTTTGTCGCACCAGATAATCCAATAGAAAAACTCTTTATATGCAGTCACTTACGGATATTAATGTCAATCGCGAAATGAGATGAATGCATTGTTGCGTCGATTTGCGCAAATACGCCGAATCACGGGCTTACACTTCGTTGCGAATCAACCGGGTACGAAATCGATTTTCAAAATATTCGACCTGAGATTTCCCCAAGTTCTGACCGGAGAAAAACATGAAAAAAGCACTCATTGCTGCAGGCGTCCTCAGTGTATTTGCCATCAGCGCCCATGCGCAAAGCAGCGTCACCCTTTACGGCTCGCTCGACGCCGGCATCGTCTACGCGAACAACGTCGGCGGCCACAGCCTGTGGGCTCAGGGCAGCGGCGCGCTCTCGAACAACTACTTCGGCTTTCGCGGCGCCGAAGACCTGGGCGGCGGCCTGAAGGCGATCTTCACCCTCGAAAGCGGCTTCAATCTCAACAACGGCGGCTACAAGAACGGCGACAACGGCTTTAACCGCCAGGCCTACGTCGGCTTGAAGAGCGACAAGTTCGGCACGCTCACGCTCGGCCGGCAGTACGACTCGATGGTCGACTACCTCTCGCCGCTCTCGGAAGCCGGCGCGGGCTACGGCAACAATCTCGCGGGCCACCCGTTCGACAACGACAACCTCGCCCAAAGCTATTCGATCAAGAACTCGGTCAAGTACGCCAGCGCGAACTACGCGGGCCTCCAGTTCGGCGGCCTGTACGGCTTCAGCAACGACGCGAACGGCTTCGCGAATGGCCGCGCGTGGAGCGTGGGCGCATCGTACGGCAACGGCCCGCTGAACTTCGCAGCCGCCTACTCGCAACAGAACAACTCCGGCGGCCTCGGCGCCGCCAACAGCGCGGCTTCGGCCGACCAGAACATCTCGGCGCGCCTGCAGCGTTCGTTCGGCGCGGGCGTGAACTACACCTACGGCCCGGCCCAGGTTGGCTTCGTATGGACGCACTCGCAGATCGACGGCATGCAGGGTCTTTCGAGCGGCGGCAGCGCACCGCTGCCGGGACTCTCGGGCCTGAACCTGCATGTCGACAACTATGAGATCAACGGCGCGTACCATCTGTCGCCGGCTCTCGCGTTCGTCGGCTCCTACACGTTCACCGACGGCACGGTCACGGGCAACGGCAGCAACAACAGTCCGAAGTGGCACACCGTGGTGCTCGGCACCGACTACTCGTTGAGCAAGCGCACGGACGTCTATCTCGCTGGCGTCTACCAGCACGCTTCGGGATCGCTCGGCTATAACGCCGACGGCTCGGGCATCGCGAACGTCGCGGCGATCAATACGCTCTCGCCTTCTTCGACGAACAACCAGGTGGCCGCGACAGTCGGTCTGCGTCACCGCTTCTGATCGCTCGGGGTTGGGCAAACCCGGCGCAACCCGCCACGCTGCCTGTCCTTTGCGAAACGCACATGCGCCACAAGCGCATGTGCGTCTTTTCTTGATTGCTGTTGCATCTTTTTACGTCTGCGTGGGCCTTGATCCAGATCAGGGTGCGTATACTCATTGCTCATTGGCATAATCCGCTGCTTCGAAACTGTCACGCCGCCTATGAAATCGCTCACGCAACGACTCCTTGCCGCTACTCCGCTCGCGCTCATCGCCGCTTGTGGATCGACACCGCCGTCCGGCACCGCTTCGAACGGCGAACCGATGATCTACGCGTCGTCGGCGCGTTCGGCGTCGTCGATCGCGAGCTGCCTCGAAGAGCGCCTGCCGCGCGTGCACACTTCGCGAGACGGCAACACGACCGAGATGAGCGTGGGCTCGCGCTCGGACGCGTCGTACTTCGTCACGCTCACGCCGAACGGCCACGGCTCGGTCATTCGCGTAACGCATGGCGCTTCCGCGTCGAACGATCCGCCGGAAGAAGAACTGCGCTTCGACGTGGCGCGCTGCACGACCTGACGCGCGACTAGCTGGCGCGGGCACCGCACGCGCCACGCGATGTACCGCAAGTCGCCCGCATGTCACCCCTGTCATAACGGCGACACATCTGCGAAGATTGCGCCCCCTTCGACTTCGCAACACACCGCTTCATGGCATCAGGCACCGCACATCACGCGACGGGTTGGGCCGCCGGCGTCATCGCCGCCGCAATCGTCACGCATCAGGGCGCCGATAGCGCCTGGCATCTTTACGCCGCGCTCGCGTTCGCGGCGGGTGTTGCGGGCGGATCGGCGCCCGACTGGCTGGAGGTCGCATGGTGGCGCAAGAAGCGGCGCCTCTGGGTCACGCATCGCACGATCACGCACTGGGGCATCGGCTGGATCGCGCTGCTCGTGTGGTCGTATCACAAACTCGGGCACGTGCCGCTCGCGGCGCCCGCGTTTGGCTTCGCTTGCGGCGGCTTGATCCACTTGTTCGCCGACTGGCCCAATCCGCTCGGTGTGCCGTGGATCGTTCAGCGGCACTCGCTGAACTGGTGGCGCAGCGGACGTTGCGACCTGATCGTCGTCGCCGCGTCGTGGGTTGCCGCGTGGTTTTTCGCCGTGCATGGCGTACCGCACGACTGGTCGCTCGCTCCGTTGCGCCGGCTCGTCTGATTGATCAGCTTTCCCTGGTAATCGGCATATTCACTCCGGGAGGCATACAGCCCCGCGTGAACGCATCAGCGCAAAGCGTCGATTAACAATCGTCGGGACTGATCGGGCGCCACATCGCCCATTGTTCAGGGCAATGTTTATTATCGTTTTAATAAAGGCCAAAATAAAAACGGCGCCCCTTAAAGGGCGCCGCTCCTGATTCGCGTCACGCGGTATTCAGGCGTCTTCTTCGCACTCTGCGCGGCCCATGCGGTAGCCGACGATCAGCCCGGCGTCATAGGCCGACTCCAGCGCGCGGCCAATATCCTCCGCGCTCACGAGGTGCGCGTCGGCGGTCGGCTTCCCGGTCAGCTCGAAGCTCTCGATCCCGAGCGTTCTTCGCGAGATTGCCAGCAATAACTCCAGTCGTTCGTCATGCATTTTGCTCTCTCCACTTAATCCACATCATCTGATTACAATGATAAATATCAAAATCCGTGAGAGCCGCGACGCATGGACGCATATTGAGGCGTCACTCTAATATCAAACTCAAGAAATCTTTAAAATTTGTCAAATCGACAACGGATTAACTTTTAAAAATCGTTAAATCGAATCGTTTTAATTCGCAATTAAACAGGGCTTTAATGCGTGATGGCTTACCCCGCGCCGGCGGGCCGACGTCGCGGCCAAGTCAGGACAGGCCATTTTTCCGGGCTTTCGCGCGGGCAACCGTTTGATATGATCAGTAACACATCGCGCGGCCCAAGCTGGGCTTTTCGTCAGTCTCCGAACGTAGTCCATGGAATCCACGCTCACCCCATCCGCCAGCACGGCGACCACCGACCTCGGCCGCCGCGTGCGCGCCGCGCGCGTCGCCCAGGACCTGACGCTCGATACGGCCAGCCGCCTGTGCGGTGTTTCTCGCTCGACGTTATCGAAAGTTGAAAACGGGCTCATGTCGCCGACCTTCGACGTGCTGCAAAAGATCGTCGGCGGTCTCAGAATCGATCTGGCCGAGCTGTTCGGCACCCCACCCAAGCTCAATGCCGGCGGCCGCCGCGCACTCACGCGCAACGGCGCGGGTCAGCGCCACGCCTATCGCGGCTATCAAATGGAGTTGCTCGCCACCGATCTCGCGCACAAGGCCATGCTGCCGTTTCGCATCCGCATCACCGCGCATTCGCTCGACGCGTTCGACGACTGGGGCCGCCACGAAGGGGAAGAGTTTCTCTACGTGATCAGCGGCAGCGTGTGCCTGTATTCGGAGCTTTACGCGCCGACCTATCTGGAAGCCGGGGACAGCCTCTACTTCGACAGCCGCACCGGCCACGCGGCCATTTCGACGAGCGAGGAAGACGCCGAAGTGCTGTGGATGGCCACGAGCGCGCGGCTGCCCGGCGTCGCGCCGGAAGCGCCGGCAACGTCGAAGTCGCGCGCCAAGGCGAAGCTTACCGGCGGCTGAATCTGGAGCGCGGCTTTAGGTCCGCGGGACAGTGAAGCCTCAACCCTTCGCGTCGGGAGAACGCTTGCCGGCGGAAGAGTCTGCAGCACGCGCACGCCGCGTCCGGGGCGCGGTGGCGCCATCCGGCCGCACGTCGCGCTCGCGCGCCGCACGCCGCACGGCCTCGATCAGCGCGCGACCGGCAGGCGTGGGCTGGGTATCGGTACGCTGAATCACCCCCACCGGCTCTTCCCCGCCCGCAGAGGGCAACGGCAACCGCACTAGCGTCCCTCGCCGAAGGTCATACTCGACGGCACCGGCGGGCACGAACCACACCGCGTCATTCTGGAGCGCGAGCGCGCGCCCCACCGAAACCGAAAGCAGCTCGACGAACGCCGACAGCGGCGGCGCGCCCCAGGCGGCGAGCAGACTGTCCGCCGCCTGGCGGATCAACGTGCCGAACGGCGGCAGCACGAGCGGAAACGACGCGAGTTGCGCCGGCAGCCCCGCCCCTTGCGCGAGCGGATGCCCCGCGCGCACCACCACGGCGAGCGGCTCGTTGTACAGCTGCTCGAAACTCAGGCCCACCATGCGTTCGGGGTCGGCCAGACGCCCCACCGCAAAGCTGATCGCCCCTGTCTTCAGCCGCTCGAGCAGCTCGGTGTTGGCCCCCGTCACCAGCCGCACGCTCACGCGGGGCCATTCCTCGCCGAAGTGGCGCAATGCCCCGGGCAGCAAAACCGTCGCCACCGTCGGCAGCACGCCGATATCGAGCGTCGCGGCCACCGCGCCTTCGTCACGCGCGAGCAAAGCCACGCCCTGGCGCAGCGCGCTCATGCAGGCGCTCGCGTGCGGCATGAAGAGCTGCCCCTCGCGCGTGGGCACCGCACCGTGCCGCCCCCGCTCGAACAGCTTCACGCCCAGCGCCAGTTCCAGCTCGGCGATCGTCTTCGACACCGCGGGCTGCGTGACCGAAAGACTCTCGGCGGCCTGCTGCACGCTGCCCATCTGAGCCACGGCGAGGAAACACTGGAGATGGCGGATTTTGACGCGTCCGTCCGCGAGCCGGTTTTGCATAACGATTCGTTATACGATGTGCGAAAAAACATCATTTTGCATAACTTTTCGCTTTGGATAAAGTGGCTGCATCGGCTCGTCGCGACAAATCGCTGCAGGCAACGAGCCCTTCCCCCAATAATCCAACCCAGGAGACACCCCATGGACGAGTCCATCCTGTCGCCGCGCGACTTCGACTCGCACCCCGCGTACGTTTATCCGCCGTACCGTTCGTCGGTCAAACGCGGCCCCACGCTCCCGCTCATTCCCCTGAAAGAAAAGCTGCGCAACCAGCATGCGCCCGTGTACGGCACCGACGACCTCGGCGCGCTCGATCACGACCTCACGCGCAACGCGGCCAAAAATGGCGCGCCGCTCGGCGAGCGCATCATCGTAACGGGCCGCGTGCTCGACGAAGGCGGCAAGCCGGTGCGCAACACGCTCGTGGAAATCTGGCAGGCCAATGCCGCCGGCCGCTATGTCCACAAGCAGGACCAGCACGACGCGCCGCTCGATCCGAACTTTCTCGGCGCCGGCCGCGCGATCACCGATAACGACGGCCGCTATCGTTTCCTCACGATCAAGCCGGGCGCGTATCCCTGGGGCAATCACCCGAACGCGTGGCGTCCGAATCACATTCACTTCTCGCTGTTCGGCGACTACTTCGGCTCGCGTCTCGTCACGCAGATGTATTTCCCCGGCGACCCGCTGCTCGCGTTCGACCCGATCTATCAGGGCACGCCCGAAGACGCACGCGAGCGCATGATTTCGCGCTTCTCGCTCGACACCACCGAAGAAGGCTACGCACTCGGCTACGAATTCGACATCGTGCTGCGCGGCCCGAACCAAACCCCCACGGAGCGTTGAACCATGGCACTCAAGGAAACGCCTTCGCAAACGGTCGGGCCGTACTTCGCTTACGGCCTGTGTCCGCAGCAATACGACTTCGATTTCAAGAGCCTCTTCACGGCCAACGTGGCCGGGCCTGAAACGCCGGGCGAGCACATCACGCTGATCGGCCGCGTGATCGACGGCGACGGCAACGCCGTGTTCGACGCAATGCTCGAGATTTCGCAGGTGGACGCAAACGGCCGTTATCCGGCTTCGCGCGAGGAAATCGCCAAGGATGGCTTCCGCGGTTTTGCACGCGTGGGCACGGGCACGGATGCGCAGCACCGCTTCATCGTGCACACCGTGAAGCCGGGCGTGGAGAACGCCGGCGAAGCGCCGCATTTGAACGTGATCGTGATGATGCGCGGGATGCTCACGCACACCTTCACGCGCATCTACTTCGAAGACGAAGCCGCCACCAACGCCGCGGACCCGGTGCTCTCAGCCGTGCCCGCCGCGCGGCGCGACACACTTATCGCGCGCCGTAGCGAGCAGGCCGGCAGCATCGTCTACACGTTCGACATCCGCATGCAGGGCGAACAGGAAACGGTGTTCTTCGATCTTTGATGCATCGACGGATACGCGAGACCAATCGTGCGGACTTTCACGCGGCTTTCATGAACTGGCCCTATGATCGTGTCACTGCGATCTGATCGCGGAACTCCGAGCTGTACCTTGTGAAGCCTGCCATGCGCAGGCTTCTTTTTTTGCAGTGCGCTCGCGGCCTGCCGCGCACTCAGCCGAGTGGTCGCACGCCGATCAGCACGCCATGCAGCCAGAAGGCGAACACGGCCCAGACGACGAGCCCGACCACGACGACGATCGCATCGCGCGAAACCTGTCCCGGCGGATAGACGACTCCGGCTTCGCGGTCGCGCCGGTTCTCGCCCCGCAGCTCGAACAACGCCCAGATGAGGAAGACCCCGAAGAGGATGATGTCGTTGAGCGTGCCGTTCGCGAGCAGATGCGCGAACGCCCAAAGCGCGACGCCGCTCACGAACGGCTGGCCGAGCGCGCGCTTGAAGTGATTGCCCGGCACATACGCCGCGACGATCATGATGAAGGCAATGGCGGTGAGGAGTGCCGTGACATGCGCCATCCAGAACGGCGGCAGCCAGATCGGCACAGGATAGCGGCGTGACAGGCCGTAGCCATAGACGATCAGCACGAAACCCAGAATGGAGAGCAATGCGAACGCGCCTCGCCAGGCACGCGGACCCATACGCTCGATCTGCGCAGCGCGCCAGGGTCCTGCCACGATGCGGATCGAATGGACACCAATGAAAATCACGAGGCCCAGCACGAGTATCGCCATGACTACCTCCCTGCCGTAGCAAGAACGCAATGGGCGAGATTGTCGCGCAGCTTGATCGCGAGGCCAACCGGAGTTTTCAAAAAAGCTGACTAATTACGCGCGCAAATGCCAACCAAAGAGAATGCGTAAATCATTGCGCGTCAAAACCGGCGCGGCACATTAGGTGGCGCAATTAAAACCCGGCTCGCGCCGAAAGGTATTTTAAAACTATGCTGAATAATACTGGGCGCCGCGCCAATGCGCGGGCTTTGCGGCATGGGCCGCGAACGGTCTGGCAGTCGAATCGCAACACCGGCGCGCATTCACGCACCGTCATGGCTAGCAACGAAAATGCTCGATATCCTGTCCCGCGTGCTTATAGCGCAACAGCCACGCCGGCATATCGCCCTCGCCATTCCAGGTATTCCCGTATGCGTCGCGGTACTTGGGTAGTTTTTCGCTTTCGGCAATAGACGCTTCAAGCTCTTCGAACGTAATGCCGTACTCTTCCATGCGGCGTCGAATCCACACGATGAGCCGTTCGCGCGCCTCTCCATCGAGGTCGAACATCGATTAATTCCTCTCGCTTCGTCAAGGGCAAGGCACCGATACAAAGATCGGCAGAGAATCGTCTTCCCTGAAAAGACAAAGGCTTCGCGAGCAGACTGCGAAGCCTTGCTGCACTGATGAGGTGGCCTGGGTGTGGAGCCCGCGACCGGTTCGGAGGGGATCTGCAGTCCGCTGCTCCGCTCTCAGGTGACGCCGCTACAGGTGAGCGAACGTTTGCTGCAAGCGGAACCGATGATACCTTGCGCGCGCGGCACAGATCAAGCGGTTTCAAGGCGGAGCGGGCCTTTGCAGCCCGCTCCGCTCTTTTAGCGCGAGCCCGTTGCGCTCCGTTCTGGTGCCGGTTTGCTTTCGGCAACGCTCGCGTTGCCCTGGCCACGCGCCAGCACGGGCGCGAGCGCTGCACCGGTATGGCTTGCCCGCACCTTCGCGAGTGCTTCGGGATCGGCCGCGGCGACGATCGTGCCACCGCCCACGCCGCCTTCGGGCCCGAGATCGATGATCCAGTCGGCTTCGGCGATCACGTCCAGGTCGTGCTCGATCACGACGACACTGTGCCCCGCGTCCGCGAGCCGGTGCAGCACGCTGATGAGGCGCGCCACGTCGGCCATGTGCAGGCCCACGGTGGGCTCGTCGAGCACGTAGAGCGTGTGCGGCGCCTTCTGGCCGCGGCGCGTGATGTCGTCGCGCACCTTCGAGAGCTCGGTCACGAGCTTGATGCGCTGCGCCTCGCCGCCCGAGAGCGTGGGCGAAGGCTGGCCGAGCGTGAGGTAGCCGAGACCCACGTCCTTCATGAGCTGCAGCGGGTGCGAAATACTCGTGATCGACCCGAAGAACTCCACCGCCTCGTCGATTTCCATCGTCAGCACTTCGCCGATGTTCCGGCCGCGCCACGTCACGGCCAGTGTTTCGGGATTGAAGCGCTGGCCGTGGCACACGTCGCACGGCACCTTCACGTCGGGCAGGAAGCTCATGCCGATGGTGCGCACGCCCTGGCCTTCGCACGCGGGACAGCGCCCGTCGCCGGTATTGAACGAGAAACGGGACGCGCTATAGCCGCGGGCGCGCGCCTCGAGCGTATCGGCGAAAAGGCGGCGGATCGCGTCCCACACGCCGATATAGGTCGCAGGGCACGAGCGCGGCGTTTTGCCGATCGGCGTCTGGTCGACTTCGAGCACGCGGTCGATGCTTTCCCATCCGCTGATCGAATCACAGCCCTGCCACGTATGCGCAACCTCGAGCTTCGGCTTGGCGCTCGTGCGCGCGAGCACGCTCGAACGGCGTTCCGCCGCGCTCGGCGCTTTCTCCTTCACCGCCTTGCGCGCGCGGCGCTCGGCAGGCGAAGACAGGACCGAACGCCCCACGGCGTCGAGCAGATTGGAAAGCAGCACATCGCGCGCGAGCGTGGACTTGCCGGAGCCGCTCACGCCCGTAATCGCCACGAGACGTCCGAGCGGGATCTGCGCGGTGACGTTGCGCAGGTTGTGCAGCTTGCCTCCGTGCACGGTGAGCCACTGACCCGGCACCGCCTCGCGTCCCGCGCGCGCCGGACGCACTTCGCGGCGCGGCTGCAGCGGGTGCTGGATCGGATGCGCAAGATAGCGGCCCGTGAGCGAATCGGCCTGCGCCGCGAGATCGGCGACGCTGCCCTGCGCGACCACTCGGCCGCCGCGCTTGCCCGCGCTCGGACCGATGTCGATGATGTGATCGGCACGCCGGATCGTGTCCTCGTCGTGTTCGACCACGACGAGCGTGTTGCCCTTCTCGCCGAGGCTGCGCAGCGCGTCCAGCAGGATCTGGTTGTCGCGCGGATGCAGGCCGATGGTCGGTTCGTCGAGCACGTAGCACACGCCCTGCAAATTGCTGCCCAGTTGCGCGGCGAGACGAATGCGCTGCGCCTCGCCGCCCGAAAGGCTCGGCGCGGCGCGATCGAGGCTCAGATAGCCGAGCCCCACTTCTTCCAGGAACTGCAGCCGGCTGCGGATTTCGCTCACCACGTCGCGCGCGATCTGCGCATCGCGGCCGCCCAGTTTCAGCGTATCGATCCAGCGGCGCGTATCCGCCACGGTCCACTGCGCGACATCGACGATGGGATGCGCGTCGAACGTCACGGCGCGCGCCACCGGATTCAGGCGCGTGCCGCCGCAATCGTGGCACGGCTCGTCGACCATGCCTTCGGGCTCCTGCTCTTCCGAAGGCAAGGTTTGCTCGCGACCTCGGCCGTCTTCGGCGACGATCGTGTCGTCGTAGGCGGCGCGGTGCTCGCGCGTGAGCGCGAGGCCCGTGCCCACACAGGTCGTGCACCAGCCATGCTTGCTGTTGTACGAGAACATACGCGGATCGAGTTCCGGATAGCTCGTGCCGCACACGGGGCAGGCGCGCCGCGTCGAAAGCACCTTCACCTCACCGATGCTCGCCGTCGAACCGCCGTTGCCCAGCACGTGATCGAGACCGTCGAGCGGCGCGAGCAAGTGCACGATGCCCTTGCCCGCTTCGAGCGTCGCACCGAGCATCGTCCGCAATTGCGCCTCATTTTCAGGCTCGATCACGAGATCGCCCACGGGCAACTCGATCGTATGTTCGCGGAATCGGTCGAGCTTGGGCCACGGCGCGACGGGCACGAATTCGCCATCCACGCGCAGATGCGTGTTGCCGCGCGCCTTCGCCCACTTCGCGAGATCGGTGTAGACGCCCTTGCGATTGACGACGAGCGGCGCGAGCAAACCGACATGCTGGCCGCGATGTTCGCGCAGCAGTTGCGCGACGATCGCATCGACGCTCTGCGATGTAACGGGCGTGCCGTCATGCACGCAGTGCTGCACGCCGAGCTTCACGTAAAGCAGACGCAGGAAGTGCCACACCTCGGAGGTCGTGGCGACCGTACTCTTGCGGCCGCCGCGCGAGAGGCGCTGCTCGATCGCGACGGTCGGCGGAATGCCGTACACGGCATCGACTTCGGGACGGCCCGCAGGCTGCACGATCGAGCGCGCATACGCGTTGAGCGATTCGAGGTAACGCCGCTGGCCTTCGTGAAAGAGGATGTCGAACGCGAGCGTGGACTTGCCCGAACCCGACACGCCAGTGATGACGTTGAAGCGGCCGTGCGGAATATCGACGTCGAGCGCCTTGAGGTTGTGCTCGCGCGCGTTCACGATGCGCACCACATCCTCACCCTGCACGTCGCGGCGCGCCTGCGCGGCACGCAATGCGGTTTGCAGCGCCACGCCCTCTTCCTCTGCGAGCAGCTCGGCGCTACTGCCAAGCGCGGCTTCGTAGCGCTCGAGCGCCGCACCCGTATGCGAACGCGGACACGCGATCACATCCTCGGGCGTACCGACGCACACCACTTCGCCGCCCGCGTCGCCGCCTTCGGGGCCGAGGTCGATCAGCCAGTCGGCGGCGCGGATCACGTCGAGGTTGTGTTCGATCACGAGCAGCGAATGGCCGCCCGCGAGCAGCTTGCCGAACGCGCGCATCAGCTTGGCGATGTCGTCGAAATGCAGGCCCGTGGTCGGTTCGTCGAACATGAAGAGGCGGCCACCCGCCTCCTTGCCGCGCGACTGCGCGGTTTCCGCGAGATAGCCCGCGAGCTTCAGGCGCTGCGCCTCGCCGCCCGAGAGCGTCGGCACGGGCTGGCCGAGCTTCACGTATTCGAGGCCCACGTCAACGATCGGCTGAAGCACGCGCAATACTTCGGCGTCCTCAGCGAAGCATTGCACCGCTTCGCTCACCGTGAGGTCGAGCACGTCCGCGACCGAAAGCGTGCGGCCGGCGCGCTCGATCTTCACTTCGAGCACTTCCGGACGATAGCGGCTGCCGTCGCAATCGGGGCAACGCAGATACACATCGCTCAGGAACTGCATTTCGATGTGCTCGAAACCCGAGCCGCCGCAAGTCGGGCAACGTCCTTCGCCCGAGTTGAAGCTGAACATCCCTGCCGTGTAGCCGCGCTGCTTCGCAAGCGTCGCCTTGGCGAACAGCTTGCGGATCTCGTCGAACGCGCCGACATAGCTGGCCGGATTCGAGCGCGCCGTCTTGCCGATCGGCGACTGGTCGACGAACACGGCGTCGCTGATTTGCTCCGCGCCGCTCAGCTTGCGGAACGTGCCCGGCGCTTCCGTCGCTTTGCCCAGATGCCGCGCGAGCGCGGGATAAAGCACGTCCTGCACGAGCGTCGATTTGCCCGAGCCCGAGACGCCCGTCACGCAAACGAGCCGCTGCAGCGGAATCTGCACGGTCACGTCGCGCAGGTTGTGCTCGCTCGCGCCTTCGAGCAGAAGGTTCGGCGTGGACGCTTCAACCGGGCGTCGCTCCCAGTGCGAAGCGTCGGCAACGGCGCGGTGGCCGCCCAGGTACTCGCCCGTCAGGGTGCCCGAGGAGCGGATATCGTTCGGCGTGCCGTCGTAGACGATCGAGCCGCCGCGCTCGCCGGGGCCGGGGCCCATGTCGATGAGGCGGTCGGCCGCGAGCATCACGGACGGATCGTGCTCGACCACGACGAGCGTGTTGCCCGCGTCGCGCAGACGTTGCATCGCTTCGACGATGCGGTTGAGGTCGCGCGGATGCAGGCCGATACTCGGTTCATCGAGCACGAACAGCGTTTTCGTGAGCGACGTGCCGAGCGCCGTGGTCAGGTTGATACGCTGCACTTCGCCGCCCGAGAGCGTGCGGCTCTGGCGGTCGAGCGTCAGATAGCCGAGGCCCACGTCGCAGAGATACTTCAGGCGCGTGCGCACTTCTTCGAGCAGCAGCTTCAGCGCATCATCGAGCAATGCTGAGGAAAGCGAAAGATTGTCAAAGAAGCGGCGAATGCGCTCGATCGGCAGCAGCATCACGTCGTGCACGGTGAGGCCCGGCAGCGCTTCGAGCTGCGCGCGCGTCCAGTCCACGCCGTGCGGCAGGAAGCGCCCCGAAGGCGCGAGCACGTCGTCCGCGTTCTGCTGCGTGCCGAGGCGCCACTGCAAAGCCTCGGTTTTCAGGCGCGCGCCGCCACAGGTTTCGCACGGCGTGTAGCTGCGGTACTTCGACAGCAGCACGCGGATGTGCATCTTGTAGGCCTTCGACTCCAGATACTGGAAGAAGCGCTTCACGCCGTACCACTGCGTTTGCCAGCTGCCCTTCCAGTCCGGTGCGCCGTTGATGACCCAGTCGCGCTGCGCCTGCGTCAGCTCGGACCATGCCGTATCGCGCGGAATGCCGGCCTTCGCGGCATAGCGCACCAGGTCGTCCTGGCACTCCTTCCATGCCGGCGTTTGCAGCGGCTTGATCGCGCCGCCGCGCAGCGTCTTGCGCTCGTCGGGGATCACGAGGCCCCAGTCCACGCCGATCACGCGGCCAAACCCGCGGCACGCGTCGCACGCGCCATAGGCCGAGTTGAACGAGAACAGCGCGGGCTGCGGATCGGCGTAGCGCAGATCGCTGTCCGGGCAATGCAGCCCCGTCGAGAAGCGCCAGATCTGCGGCTCAGCGGCGGCTTCAGCGTCGCCGCTCTCCAGCACGTAAATGTTGACGCGCCCGCTGCCGCGCTTGAGCGAGGCCTCGATCGCCTCGATCGCGCGGCTCTTCTCCACGTTCTGCATGCGGAAGCGGTCGGCGACTACGTCGAGCAGCTTGCGCGTGCCTTCGGCGGTCTTCACCTCGCGCTGCGCCTGCACGCGCGTATAGCCGCTCGCGGAGAGCCACTGCGCGACTTCTTCCTCGGTGGTCGTATCGGGCAACTCGACCGGAAACGTGACCACGAGACGCGGGTCGCCCGCGGCCGTGCGCGCCATCAGTTCGGCGTAAATCGTCTCAGGCGTGTCGTGCCGCACGGGCTGCGCCGTGACGCGGTCGAACAGATTCGCGGCGCGCGCGTAGAGCAGCTTCAGATGGTCGTTCAGCTCCGTCATCGTGCCGACCGTGGAGCGCGAACTGCGCACGGGGTTGGTCTGGTCGATGGCGATGGCGGGCGGCACACCGTCCACACGATCGACCTGCGGCCGGTCCATGCGGTCGAGGAACTGGCGCGCGTAGGCGCTGAACGTTTCGACGTAACGGCGCTGGCCTTCGGCGTAAAGCGTGTCGAAGACGAGGCTCGACTTGCCCGAGCCCGAAGGCCCGGTTACGACCGTCATTTCGCCGGTGTGCAGGTCGAGGTCGAGGTTCTTGAGGTTGTGCTGGCGGGCACCACGGATTCGGATGGATCGGTTTTCGCTCACTTGCGCTGGCATTCCGGCTGGATCACACGCGTGGGGCCGGACGGCGCGCGAAATGGGGCAAATACGCGGCGCGGCCCGGCAACTTGCAGCGCGGCGCGCGCGGGAACTCGGCGCGCGGCCCTGGCTGTCAGGCTAGGATTCTACTGTATATTTATACAGCACGCTGGATGGCCGTTCGGCTGAGTCTCGCCCGCCGGTTGCCCCGTATTTACGCGCCAGATGGCCCTATTGCGCTGCAGCGCGCCACATGCCGTCGTACGCCGCTTCGACGCCGCGCGCAAACCGCTCTCCGTCCATGAGCGGCGAGTGCGCCAGGCGTTCGCGCAGCGTCGCGCGCAGATTCGCGAGACGAGGCAGGTCGCTCGCGAGACTCACCGCCGTCTCCACGAAGGCGTCGTCGGAATCGGCGGCCAACTCCGCGAGGCCGAGGTTCGCGAGCTGGCTCAAGCCCGCGCGCCCCGCCACGGTCGGCCCGATGCGTGTGACAACGGGCACCCCCATCCACAGCGCGTCGAGCGAGGTCGTATGGCCGTTGTACGGCAACGTATCGAGCCCGAGATCGACTTCGTGATAGCTGCGCAGATAATCCGCGCGCGGGCGGAACGGCAAGAAGCGCACGCGCGCCGGGTCGATGCCGGCCCGCGCGAGCCGCTGCGCGAGGCGGCGTCTCGCTTCGCCCTCGGCGGCCATGAGCACGAGGCGCGCCGCAGGCAAGCGGGCAAACACACGGGGCCACAGGTTCAACGTCGTATCGGTGAGCTTGCACGGGTTGTTCAGGCTGCCGAACGTGACATGTCCCGCGCTCGATGCCGGCAGTGCATTCACTTCGGGTTCCGAAGCAAGCGGATCGTAACACCAGAACGTGTGCGGCAAACGCCACGACTTTTCGCTGTAGTGGCGATCGTGCGCAGGCGGATCGAGCCAGGGATCGGTCAGCCGCCAGTCCATCGCGCCGATGCCGGTCGTGCCGGGATAAGCGAGCCACGCGACCTGCACTGGCGCCGGCTTGCGCGCGAACAGCAGAGGCCGGCCATCGGACATGTGCATCGTGAGATCGACGAGGATATCGATGCCGTCCGCGCGGATGTGGTCCGCCAGCGCCGCATCGCTCAACATGCGTACGTCGTGCCACTTGTCGACGTGTGCGGCGAGACGTGCGGTCGTCGCATCGGGCCTGACCACGCTCGAATACGCGTGAATCTCGAAGCGCGTGCGGTCGTGGTGGGCGAAGAGCGGCGTCATGAACAATGCCTGGCAATGCTCACGAAAATCACCCGATACGTAGCCGATGCGCAAGCGCCTTCCCGTCGCGGCTTCGACTTCAACGCGCGTCAGTTCGGTACTCAAAGGCGCCTCGTGCTGCACAGACCAGCGTCTTGCCTCGTCGAGAATCACCTGCGGATCTTCAGCCTGAAACGACAACGCGTACAGAAGGTTGCTGTGCGCGATGAGGTTGCCGGGCTCGCTCGCCACGGCCCGGCGAAAGCACTCGATGCCTTCGTCCAGGTCCCCGCAGTCCTTCAGCACGTTGCCGAGATTATTGAGCGTGGCCGAGCGCGATGGATCGAGATCGAGGGCCTGGCGCAAAAGCGCTTGCGCTTCGTCGAGGCTGCCGAGCGTGCGCATCAGGTTGGCGGCGTTGTTGAATGCGTCGACGAAATCCGGCCGGACGTGGATGGCCGTTTCGTACGCTTCGCGTGCAGCCGGGTAATCGCCGAGATCGCGGCAGACATTCCCCAGGTTGTTGGCCGCTTCCGCATGAGCCGGGTCGAGCGCGAGCGCGCGGCGATATTGCGCTTCGGCATCGCGCAGACGGCCGCGCGACTGAAGCGCGACGCCGTAGTTGTAGGCCGCGTGCGCGATATGAGGTTCGATGGCGACCGCGCGTTCGAGCAGGGGCAATGCCTCGTCCAGACGCTCCAGACGGGTCAGCAGCACACCGAGGTTGATCATCGCGACTGCCGTGTCCGGTGCGGCCGCGAGCGCGGCGCGCAAGCTTTCGAGCGCTTCCTCGTCCCGACCCGCTTCCTGCAGCAGCGTGCCGAGGTTCGTCAATGCGTTGGCATCGCCCGGCTGCAAGGCAAGCGCACGGCGATAAGCGCCCTGGGCCTCACCGGAATCGCCCAGCAAACGCAGGCAATTACCCAGGTTATTCCAGGCGTCCGTCCGGTTCGCCTCGCGCTCCAGCGCCGCGCGCCACGCCTCCACCGCTTCCGCCAGCGCACCCTGCGCCTGCAATGCCGAGCCGAGCCCGCACCAGAGATCGGCGGATGACGCGTCGTCGGCCAGCAAACCGCGATAGACATCCGCCGCTTCGGCATGGCGTGCGGCCATGGCATAGGCCTGTCCCAGCGCTTCGCGATAGCGCCGCTGACCAGGATCGACGGCGAGCGCGAGCTGCAACCAGCCGATCGCATCACCCGGCGCGCCTTCCTGCAAACCGATCACGCCGAGGCGAAACATCGCACCCGCGTGCGTTGCATCGGCTTCGAGCAGTTGCATGTACAACTGACGCGCACGCGGCAGGTCGCCGGCGAAATGGCTCTCGCTGGCGCGCTCGTAAAGGGAGTCGTTCTGCATCGGGCTCACTGAATTCGTGCAACGAAGTCGTTACCAAACCTTATTCAATATTAACGGCAGTTTCTTTCAAAAACTTCTCACCCGTTTTATTACCAACTATTGAGCAAGTTCATCGCAGGCGAAAAACCTTTCCTTCAAACTCGAAAGGCAGGCGGACGTTCGGCGACACCGCGATGCGCAACGCATCCGGCCGCGCGCCGCCACTCAGCTTCGACAGGAGCCCAACGACGAGCAAGACGATGCAAGCCGCGGTAGTCCGTGCATTTGGCAAACCCCTTGTGCTGGAGGAAGTCGCCGTCCCAACCCCGGGACCCGGCGAACTGCTAGTGAAAATCGAGGCGTGCGGCGTATGCCACACGGACCTGCACGCCGCGCACGGCGACTGGCCCGTGAAGCCGCAGCCGCCGTTCATTCCCGGTCACGAGGGCGTGGGCTATGTCGTGGGTGTGGGTGCGGGCGTCACGCACGTCAAGGAAGGCGATCGCGTAGGCATTCCGTGGCTCTACTCGGCATGCGGCCATTGCGAACATTGCCTCGGCGGTTGGGAAACGCTTTGCGACCAGCAGCAGAACACCGGCTATTCGGTCAATGGCGGGTTTGCGCAATACGCGAAAGCCGACGCGAATTACGTCGGCCTGCTGCCGAAAAATATCGACTTCATCGAAATCGCACCCGTGCTCTGCGCGGGCGTGACGGTCTACAAGGGCCTGAAAGTCACCGACACGCGCCCTGGCAACTGGGTCGTGATTTCCGGGGTGGGCGGCCTCGGCCACATGGCCGTGCAATACGCGCGCGCGATGGGGCTCAATGTCGCAGCCGTCGATGTCGACGATGCGAAACTCGAACTGGCGAAACGCCTCGGCGCGACCGTGACGGTCAACGCGAAAACCACCGATCCCGCGGCGTATCTGAAGAAGGAAATCGGCGGCGCGCACGGCGTGCTCGTTACCGCGGTCTCGCCGATTGCGTTTTCGCAGGCACTCGGCATGGTGCGCCGGGGCGGCACGGTGTCGCTGAACGGCCTGCCGCCTGGCGACTTCCCGCTGCCGATCTTCGACATGGTGCTGGGCGGCGTGACGGTGCGCGGCTCGATTGTCGGCACGCGCCTCGACCTCGAAGAGTCGCTGATGTTCGCGGAGGAAGGCAAGGTCAAGGCAACCGTCTCCACCGACAAGCTGGAAAACATCAACGACGTGTTCGCGCGCATGGAGCGCGGCGCGATCGAAGGCCGCGTCGTGCTCGATATGGCCGGCTAAGCGGCGCGAGCCCGCGCAATGAAAACGCGCCGGACACCGCTGCAAAGCGATGCCCGGCGCGTCAATGAATCACCGCAACGATGGCGGCAAGAAGCGCGGCCTCAGTCCGCGACGTCCACGCCCTTCAGCAGCTTCACTTCAGGCGGCTCCGTCACCCACGCACCGATCTTCGCGCGATACGCCACGAAGTGCGCGCTATCGCGATGCGCCTGCACCGCGGCCTCGTCGACATAGGTTTCGTAAAGATAAAAGCCCGGTGCGCCGTCGGCACGGCGCAGCAGGTCGTAGCGCAGATTGCCCGGCTCCTTGCGCGTGTGCGCAACCATGTCGCGCATGAGCGCCTCCACTTCGGCGACATGCTCGGGCTTGGGCGTAATGCTCGCGAATAGATAGACGGTCATTGGAATTCCCTCATCGTCAACGGTTTTACCGGTCGGCGAATTTCAGCCGACCTTGTAGCGCTCGAGCCAGTGCGCGTACGGCGCAGGCAAGGTCCACGCGGCGCGTTCGACACCCAGTTCCTGAGCCGCGAAATACGGCCAGTGCGGATTCGCGAGATGCGCGCGCCCGACCATCACAATGTCGAGTTGCTCCTTCGCCACCGTGCCCTCGGCCAGTTCCGGCGTGCCGATACCCCATGCCGACGACACCGGCAGACCGGTTGCCCGACGCACCTTTTGTGCGATCGGCGCGAGGAATGCGGGCGCCCACGGAATTTGCGCGGCGGGCGTCGAGAAACCGACGCTCACGCCCAGCATGTCGAGGCCCTCGCGCTTGAAGCCCTTGGCCAGTTCGATCGATTCCGCCAGCGTTTGCTCGTCGCGGCCATCGTACTCGATCACGCCAAAGCGCGCCGTCAGCGGCAGATGTTCCGGCCAGACCTTGCGCACCGCCGCCAGCGTTTCCAGCAGGAAACGGCTGCGGTTTTCGAGGCTGCCGCCATAGATATCGTCGCGCTGGTTCGAATGCGTCGAGAAAAAGCTCTGGCCGAGATAGCCGTGCGCAAAGTGCAGTTCGAGCCATTCGAAGCCGGCTTCGAGCGCGCGCTTCGCCGCGGCCACGAAGTCCTCGCGCACGCGTGCAATGTCGTCGATCGTCATCGCCTTCGGCACCTTCGGCAGATGCGCGCCGAACGCCGTTGCCGAGGGCGCGATGGTCTGCCAGCCGCGGGCGTCGCCTTCGGCGATGTGGTCGTCGCCTTCCCACGGGCGGTTCGCGCTCGCCTTGCGCCCCGCGTGTGCAATCTGGATGCCGGGCACGGCGCCCACCGCCTTGATCGCCGCGACGGTGGGCTTGAACGCTTCCATCTGCGCGTCGTTCCACAGGCCCGTGCAACCCGGCGTGATGCGGCCTTCGGGCGAAACCGCCGTCGCCTCGACGATCACGAGGCCCGCGCCGCCGCGCGCGATCTGCGCATAGTGGACGTGGTGCCAGTCGTTGATCACGCCATCGACAGCCATGTACTGGCACATCGGCGGCACGGCGATGCGGTTGCGCAGGGACACGCCCTTGAGCTTGAACGGTTCGAATAATGCGGACATCTACAGCTCCTTTCTTGGCACAGGTCGCGCGTCGCGCGGCACCTGCGCCGGTTGGCAAAAACGGGATTTCCTTGCGGCAACGCGCAGCCGGAGACGCGCTGCGAGCGCGCCTCGCAGCGTTGCCGCAAGGAAAACGAGGGAAGCGAACGCGCTCGCTATAGACGCGCGCGTTCGCGCAACATCAAGCGCGGCGCAGCGCCGCGAGCAGGGCTTCGGCAACCGGCTCCGACGAAGCCGGGTTCTGGCCCGTGATGAGCAGGCCATCGGTTGCGACGTGCGGCTGCCAGTCGGCGGCCTTCGAGTATTGGCCGCCATTGGCCTTCAGCATGTCCTCGACGAGGAACGGCACGACGTCCGTCAACTGCACGGCGGCTTCTTCGTCATTCGAAAAACCGGTGACCGACTTGCCGGCCACGAGCGGCTTGCCGTCCGCGCCTTTTACGCGACGCAGCACGCCCGGCGCATGGCAGACGGCAGCGACTGGCTTACCCGCGGCGATCGTCTGTTCGATCAGCGCGATCGAAACCGGATCTTCCGCCAGGTCCCAAAGCGGGCCGTGGCCGCCTGGATAGAACACCGCGTCGAACGCACTCGCGTCGATATCGGCGAGACGTTTCGTATTGGCAAGCGCCATTTGCGCCGCGGTATCGGAAGCGAAACGCCGTGTCGCATCGGTCTGCGCGGAGGGATCGCTGCTCTTCGGATCGAGCGGCGGCTGGCCGCCCTTGGGCGATGCGAGCGTCAGCTCGGCGCCCGCGTCGCGCAGCGCGTAGTACGGCGCGGCAAACTCTTCGAGCCAGAAGCCCGTCTTCTTGCCAGTGTTGCCGAGGTCCTCGTGCGAAGTCAAAACGATCAGTACCTTCATCGGCGTTCCTTTTTGGGTGAGGTTCGGGCGCTCTTACGCCCTTCGGAAACCGGTCTCTTCATGCTCTATTAGACCGGTCGTCTAGTACTTCCGCACAAAACGCGACAATCGCGCGCACTTCACGCGCTGCCGCAGCTTCGCGTTCGATTAGTTGCCCGGAGGCAGGTTCAACAGGATGCGCGTGGTCGCCATGGCCGCGTCGAGCGGCTTGCGGTCGCGGTGGATCTTCTCGAGCAGCGTCGCGCCGAGCCACAGTTCGTACAGCGTCACCGCCATGGTCGCGGCGTCGTTCACGCCCGCGAGCGAGCCATCCGCGCGCCCTGCCTCGAGACACGCGGCAATGCGCGAGATCGTCGCGTCGGTGCCAAGATGCAGCGCCTCGCGCATCGCCTCCGAAAGGTCGCTCACCTCGGCGCCCAGCTTCACCGCGAGACACTTGCCCACCGGATCGTCGGCGCACTGGATCAGGCGCCAGTCGTCCCAGTAGCGCATCAGCTTGTCGGCCGCCGTGCCCGGCGCGCGCACCAGCAGATCGTCGAGACGCTCCGCATACTCGTCGAAATACGATGTGAGCAAGGCTTCGCCGAACGCTTCCTTCGAGCCGAAATAGTGATAGAACGACCCTTTAGGCACACCGGCGGCCGCGAGGATCTCGTTGAGACCGACTGCGGAAAAGCCCTTGCCCAGCAGAATGGGCATGGCGGTATCGAGGATGTGTTGCCGCACTTCAACGGCTGCCGCTGCATTCATGAGGTGAGATGGTACAGAGCGATTAGACCAGTCGTCTAGTAATCTCCCATGATCAGTAATGGCATTGCATCGCACCCCGCAACCAGGTAACCAGGCAACCAGGAAGAGGCAACCCATGACGTTACGCACCCTGCTCTGTTACGGCGATTCCAATACGCACGGCACGAAGCCGCTGACCGTGCCCGGCGTGTCCGAGCGATTCGGCCCCGCCGACCGCTGGCCCGGCGTACTGCGCGAGGCGCTCGGGCCGGGCTGGACGATCATCGAGGAAGGCCTGCCCGCGCGCACCACGGTTCACGACGATCCCATCGAAGGTCGGCACAAGAACGGCCTCGCCTATCTGCGCCCATGCCTCGAAAGCCAGTTGCCCGTCGATGTGGTCGCGCTGATGCTCGGCACCAACGACCTCAAGACACGCTTTTCCGTCACGCCCACCGACATTGCGAACTCGGTCGATGTGCTGCTCGAAACGCTCGTCGCGTGCCGCGCGGGTCCGGGTGGCTCGACGCCGCATGTGCTGCTCATGTCGCCGGTGCCGATCGAAGAGATTGGCTTTCTCGGCGATATCTTCACGGGCGGCGCCGCGAAATCGCGCCTGCTTGCGCCGCTCTACGAGCGCGTGGCCGTGAAATACGGCTCGGCGTTTCTCGACGCCGGCGAGTTCGCCACCGTCAGCCCCACCGATGGCATTCACTACGAAGCCTCGCAACACCACCGGCTCGGCAAGGCCGTCGCGGAAGTCGTGCGCCAGCGCTTCGGCGCATAAACGCACATCGGGCTGCAAAAAGAAAAACGCCGCCGGCCCGAAGGCCTGGCGGCGTTTTTCTTTTGCGCTTCACCCGCAGCGAGCGAAGCGCAAATCCAGCAACGATGCGCGCTTAACGCGACATCATGTTCATGCTGACGTTGTGCATGACCCACAGCGTGCCGACGACCACGATCAGGACCGTCAACACCGTGAAGCCAAATGCCGTCACGTTCCAGCGCTGGCCCGACGACGTGTTCATGTGCAGGAAGAACACGAGGTGGACGACGATCTGCACCACAGCCAGCACGGCGAGGCCGAGCAGCGCGGTTTCGCGCGGAAAGCCGCCATGCAGCACGAGCCAGAACGAAGCGGCCGTGAGCACCACCGCCAGGACGAAACCAACCACGTAGCTGCCTACGCTGCCGTGGCTTTCTTCTTCATGGATAGGATGAGCACTCATTTAGATCACGCTCGCAAGATAAACAAAGGAGAACACGCAGATCCAGACGATGTCCAGAAAGTGCCAGAAAAGGCTAAGGCACGTCAGGCGGCGAATTTCACGCTCGCCCAGAACCGGCGCCTTCAAGGCCTGAACCATCAGGACGACCATCCAGATCATGCCCATCGTCACGTGGATACCGTGGGTAGCAACCAGCGTGAAGAACGACGACAGGAACGCGCTGCGTTGCGGGCCGTTGCCCTCGGCGATCATGTTCGCGAACTCGTGCAGTTCGAAATACAGGAACGTCGCGCCGAGCAGGAAGGTGATCGCCAGCCAGAAGAACACTTGACCCTTGCGCTGCTTGTGCGCGCCGATCATCGCGAAGCCGTACGTGATGGACGACAGCAGCAGCACTGCCGTTTCCATCGCGACGCCATTGATGTCGAACAGGTCCTTGCCCGTCGGGCCGCCTGCGAACTGGTTCTGCATGACGGCGAACACTGCGAACAGCGAGCCGAACAGAATACAGTCCGTCATCAGGTACAGCCAGAAGCCGAACACCGAGTGTGACGGCGGGTGATCGTGGTGATCGTGCTCCGCGTGTGCGGCCGCACTAGTATGCGTCGACATCAGTTGGCCTCCAGTGCTGCTTCAACCTTGCCATTGCGTTGCTTGTCGGCGAACGCCTTGACCAGTGCGCGCTCGCGCGCTTCTTCGTCTGCCCGGACCTTGGCGGCCGGAATGTAATAGCCTTCGTTCTTCTGGAAGCTGTAGCCGATGGCCGTCGCGAGAATGCCGACGAAGCCAGCGATCATGAGCCACCAGATGTGCCAGATGCCAGCGAAGCCGAGCACCAGGCTGAAGAGACCGATGAACAGACCCGCGCTCGTGTTCGAGGGCATGTGGATGTCGGTGTACTTCGTGTTCGCGACGTCCACGGTTTCGCGGCCGGTGTCCTTCAGGTGCTGGAACTCGTCGAGTTCGCTCACGTGCGGAATGATCGCGAAGTTATACGACGGCGGCGGCGACGAGATCGCCCACTCCAGCGTACGGCCACCCCACGGATCGCCCGTCAGGTCGCGGTTTTCCGGCAGGTTGCGGTCGCGGATCGAGACGTACAGCTGCGCCAGTTGATGGGCGATACCGATTGCCACGAGCACGGCGCCAAACCACGCGATGATCATCCACGGATGCCATGCCGGATTGTCGTAGTGGTTCAGACGGCGGGTTGCGCCCATGAAGCCCAGCACGTACAGCGGCGTGAAGGCGACATAGAAGCCCGAGAGCCAGAACCAGAACGCGCGCTTGCCGAGCTTTTCGTTGAGCTTGAAGCCGAACGCCTTCGGGAACCAGTAGTTCATGCCGGCGAGATAGCCGAACACCACACCGCCGATGATCACGTTGTGGAAGTGCGCGATCAGGAACAGCGAGTTGTGGAGCACGAAGTCCGCACCCGGGATCGCCATCATCACGCCGGTCATGCCGCCGATGGTGAAGGTGACCATGAAGCCGATCGTCCACAGCACCGCCGAGTTGAACTCGAGGCGGCCGCGGTAGATCGTGAACAGCCAGTTGAAGATCTTCACGCCCGTCGGGATCGAAATGATCATCGTGGCGATACCGAAGAACGCGTTCACATCGGCGCCCGAACCCATCGTGAAGAAGTGGTGCAGCCACACGACGAACGCCAGAACCATGATCGCGCAGGTCGCGTAGACCATTGCCTTGTAGCCGAACAGCGGCTTCTTGGCATACGTCGCGACAACTTCCGAGAAGATACCGAACGCCGGCAGGATCAGGATGTACACCTCAGGGTGACCCCAGGCCCAGATCAGGTTCAGGTACAGCATGGCGTTGCCGCCGCCGTCATTCGTGAAGAAGTGCGTGCCGATGTAGCGGTCGAGGCCGAGCAGCGCGAGCGTCACGGTCAGGATCGGGAACGCGGCCATGATCAGCACGTTCGTGCACAGTGCCGTCCACGTGAACACCGGCATCTTCATCATCGTCATGCCGGGGGCACGCATCTTGATGATGGTGACGAAGAAGTTCACGCCGGTCAGCAGCGTGCCGACACCGGAGATCTGCAGCGCCCACAGGTAGTAATCCACCCCTACCCCTGGACTGTACGCAAGCTCCGAAAGCGGCGGATACGCGAGCCAACCCGTCATCGCGAACTCACCCACGACGAGCGAGATCATCAGCAGGATGGCGCCGACTGCGGTCATCCAGAACGACAGCGAGTTCAGGAACGGGAACGCGACGTCGCGTGCGCCGATCTGCAGCGGAACGATGATGTTCATCAGGCCAACCATGAAAGCCATGGCCATGAAGAAGATCATGATCACGCCGTGAGCCGTGAAGATCTGGTCGTAGTGGTGCGGCGGGAGGTAGCCCGGCGCGTTGTACGCGAGCGCGAGCTGGGTACGCATCATGATCGCGTCGGCGAAGCCGCGCAGCAGCATGATGAGGGCGAGCACGATGTACATCACGCCCAGACGCTTGTGGTCGACGCTCGTCAGCCACTCCGTCCACAGATATTTCCACTTACCGAGGTAAGTGATGCCACCGAGCACGAATGCGCCGATGACTGCCATACCGATCATCGTGCCGAGAATAATCGGCTCGTGGTACGGAATGGCGTCCAGTGTAAGTTTTCCGAACATGCCTGGTTTACCCCTTGGTCACGCACGACGGGTCACTGAAATTCGTGACGTGGCCGTTGTTGTACTTCGCGATGATGTTGTTGAAGAGCTTCGGGTCGACCGTCGAGAAGTACTCAACCGGAGCCTTCTCGCTCGGCTGTGCGACCGTTGCGTATTGATCCATCGAAAGTTGCGTCTGCGACGCCTTCACCTTCTGGACCCACGCGTCGAAGTCTTGCTGGCTCGTGGCGAGGGTGCGGAACTTCATGTCCGAGAAGCCCTTGCCGCTGAAGTTGGCCGAGAGGCCGGCGTAGTCGCCAGCGTGGTCGGCGATCAGGTGCAGACGCGTCTGCATGCCAGCCATCGCGTATACCTGGGTGCCAAGCTGCGGGATGAAGAACGAGTTCATCACCGAATCCGACGTGATGCTGAAGTTCACCGGCGTGCCAACGGGCACGGCCAGCTGGTTCACCGTCGCGATACCGAGATCCGGGTAGATGAACAGCCACTTCCAGTCGAGCGCGACAACTTCGACGTTGATCGGCTTGACGTTCGATTCGAGCGGCTTGTAGGGGTCGAGCTCGTGCGTGGTTTTCCACGTGAGCACGGCGAGGAAGAGAATGATCAGCGTCGGAATGGTCCAGACGACGACTTCAATCGCCGTCGAGTGCGACCACTTCGGGTCGTACGTGGCGCTACGGTTCGACGCGCGGTAGCGGTACGCAAACCACAGCGTCAGGACGATCACGGGGATCACAACAATCAGCATGGCCCATGTGGAGGTCGCAATCAGCTGCTTTTCCGCCACGCCCACACTTCCCTTGGGGTCAAGGAGCTCCATGTTGCATCCGGAAAGACACAAGGCCAATCCGGCGCTGATGGGAAGCAGTAACCTTTGAAAGGTCGTTCTTTTCATCACGTTTGCCTGAAATTCATTCATTGAATAGTTCCGGACGCGTCCCCTGACATCCGACAAAGGAAGCGCGCCCGCATCATACAGCCGCTTTGATATTTCGCAATCAATGAATGTGGAAAATGACCTTTGTCAAAAGAAGATTGAGACACTTTGTCGCATGTGTTCGCGAGGTTTGTCGCGCCTCGGAAACACACGCACTTCGCGCCCTGCTCTGCCCTTGACAGCGGCCCGCCGCGGCTACTTCTCGAATCTCAAAATTCGAAAACCCTTGGACGCAACAACGCGCCGCAGCGCCCGTAGGCGATGCGGCGCGTTGGTTGCGCCGTCAATCTTCAGTGATCACGTCGGCGAGTGCTGAGCACGAACGTCCGTGCCAGCGCGCACCGCGTCAGCAGGCGCTCCATCGTCGACGGGTTGCTTGCTGCGACCGGCCTGGGTGACGAGGTTCGCCGCCGAGAGCTCGATCGCGTCGGTCATCGGCTTCGGGTAGAGGCCGATTGCGAGCACGAACGCTGCGAGCGAAGCGAAGATCAGCGTTTCGCGGCGGCCGATGTCGGCCAGCTTCGCAACGCCCTTGTTCGCCACAGCGCCGAAGATCACGCGCTTGTACATCCACAGGGTGTACGCAGCGCTCAGAATGACGGTCGTCGCGGCGATCGCGCCGACCCAGAAGTTCACGCGGATCGCGCCCATGATGACCATGAACTCGCCCACGAAGCCCGACGTGCCCGGCAGGCCGAGGTTGGCCATGCAGAACAGCATCATGAAGGTGGCGTAGCGCGGCATCACGTTGACGACGCCGCCGTAAGCCGAGATCGAGCGCGTCTTGGTGCGGTCGAACAGCACGCCGATCGAGAGCAGCATCGCGCCCGAAACGAAACCGTACGAGATCATCTGCACGATCGCGCCTTCGGTGCCGATCTGGTTGAAGAGGAACAGGCCCAGCGTGACGAGGCCCATGTGAGCGACCGTCGAGTACGCGAGCAGCTTGGTCATGTCGGTCTGCGCGAGTGCGAGCAGGCTCGAGTAGACCACGGCCACGAGCGAGAGCGTGATGATGGCCGGCGCGAAGAAGTGTGCAGCGTCAGGCGTGATCGGCAGCGTGAAGCGCAGGAAGCCGTAGCCGCCGAGCTTGAGCATGGCCAGCATCACCGTCGCGCCAGTCGGCGCTTCGAGGTGGACGTCGGGCAGCCACGTATGGAACGGCCACATCGGGACCTTCACCGCGAAGGCCGCGAAGAAGCCGATGAACACCAGGATCTGCGGGATGAAGCCGAGTGTGAGGTTGTGCCACACCGACATGTCGAAGGTGTGCGACTGGCTGTAGAGGTACAGCATCGACACCAGCATCAGCAGCGAGCCGGCGAGCGAGAAGAAGAAGAACTTGACCGCGGCGTAGGTGCGGCGGGCATTGCCCCACGTGCCGATCAGCAGGTACAGCGGGATCAGCGTGGCTTCGAAGAACACGAAGAACAGCATGCCGTCGGTCGCGGCGAAGGTGCCGACCATCAGGCCCGAGAGAATCAGGAACGCGCCGAAGTACTGGGCGACGCGCACCGTGATCGATTCCCACGAGGCGATCACGATCACGAGCGTCGTGAACGCGGTGAGCACCACGAGCCACATCGAAATACCATCGATCCCGAGTCGCCACGCCACGCCGAACTCAGGCAGCCATTCGCGGAATTCGACGAACTGCATGCCGGCCGCGTGGTTGTCGAAGCCGGAGATGAGCGGGAGGGTCAGCAGCAGACCGACGACGGCGCCAACGAGCGACAGCCAACGGGCACGCTGCGGATGACGATCCGACCCGAGGCGCAGCACGGCCACGCCGAACAGGATGGGAATCCAGATCGCCAGACTCAGGAATGGAACGGATTGCATTTCAACAGGACCTCAAAAATGCGGAGCAAATAGCTTCCACGGCGCACGTTCAGGTGCGCAAGCAACTTGAAAGATTGACGCGGGGTGAAAATCGAACCAGGCTGGCTGTAATGTATTTGTCAGCGACGAGGCGAAATGCAACACACGTTCAAGGGTTAACGAGGGTAAACGGAATACGGAAGTTTTGCAGCGCAACAACACGGGCCGGATCGAAGATTGACGCAAGTCATTGTTTTTATTCAATAACGTACTAAGAGAAAAAACAACAAACAGGCTGTTACAGCTCATTTTTGATCGCCAAAACAACGCTTTCGACCTCCAGGGCGCCATGACGCGCGGCAGGCTGTCACGCTGCGCGGCCGAAATAATACCTTACTTGTTTCTTTCGGTTCAATGACTTATGCATCGGGGTATGGCCCCCGGCGGCCTCCAAAACGCGTGCCAGGCCCGCCCCGCGCGCCCTTGCGCGGTGCAAAAAAAAAGCCCCGGCCTTCATGGGGCCGGGGCCAACTCTCACGTTGCGCCAGAACACTGGAACACGCATGGCCGGCACTTTAGCGTCTTGTGTCCCCGTCATTAAGGGCGCTGGCTGGAACAGTCCCTTCCCGGTTGCGCGAGGCCATCGACCTTCCATCAACGCATCCTCACAAATGAGAATCATTTGCATTTAGACGGAATTTGTCCCAGAATGGAGCCCATGCCGGACGACCCGGCGCCACCCGAATGATTTGTGCGGGACCGGAGGCTCCATGAACTACACCGCCCCTTTCGCGAGAAATGACACGCTGATCGACGACACCTTCGTCCATCACCCCGACACCGCCGAACAGACCGTCCTGCGCGCCGTGCGCACCTGGCTGCGACCGCATTGCGACGCCTACGGCAAGGCCGAAAGCTGGCGCGGCGTGCTCGCCGACGCGGGGCTCGGCGCCGAAGGCTTCGGCTATTTCGATCTGCTGATGGGCACCCTGTGCCGCGCCTCGTGCCGCCCGCTCGATACGCGCTGCCGCTGCGCCTCCGAACTCGCGAAGGACGAAGGATCGCTGCTGCAGGTGATCGCGCTCCTGCAGTCCACGCGCAGCGAGGCCGCCGTGCAGCTCCTTAACGATTGGCTGCCGATGCCGAGCGTAAGCGGCATGCTCAAGACCGCGCGCTGGTTCGCCATCGCGCTGCTCGACGCGGGAGTACGGTTGAGCGACCGCTCGCGCCGCGTCACCTACATGCACTGACACAGGCACTGACTGGTCCGCACGGCATGAGCTCATAACCAAAAACGATTTGGGCGCGCGCCGCGCGGGCGGTAGCATCACGCGCTTTGTCGCCAATAGCGCGCCCGCTCGCGTCGCCCCGCATGCCCGCCTCAGCTTCCCCCTCTTCGTTCAGCCCTTCCGGCCGCCCGGTGATCCGCAGCGCCGCCGACGTCTCGCAGCTCGTCAACGCGGGGGCCGCCACCGGCAGCAACGCGCGCATCGTCGTGGCGATCGCGCTGGGCGGTGTGTTCCTCGATGCCTACGACCTCGGCGCCCTCGCCTTCGGCCTCAAGGATGTGGCGCGCGAGTTCTCGCTCTCGCCCGCAGGCACCGGCTTCGTCGCTTCGGCCATCACGTTCGGCGCCATCGTCGGCGCGTTTCTCGGCGGCTTCCTGACCGATCGCATCGGGCGCTATCGCGTGTTCATGGCCGACATGTTCTTCTTCGTCGTAGCCACGCTTGCGTGCGCGCTCGCGCCCAACGCCTGGGTGCTCGGCGGCGCGCGCTTCGTGATGGGGCTCGGCGTCGGCATCGACCTGCCCGTGGCCATGGCCTTTCTCGCCGAGTTCTCGCGGCTCAAGGGGCGCGGCTACAAGGCCGCGCGCGTGGCGATGTGGTGCCCCGTCTGGTACGCGGCGATCAGCGTGTCGTATCTGCTCGTGCTGGCGTTCTACGCAGGCTTGCCCGCCTCGCACTCGCATCTGCTCTGGCGCCTCACGCTCGGCTTCGGCGCCGTGCCGGCGCTCGTCATCATCGCGATTCGCAGCCGCTATATCAGCGAGTCGCCCGTGTGGGCCGCGAATCAGGGCGATCTCGCAGGCGCGGCGCGCATCCTCAAGCGCTCATACGGCATCGATGCGCAGGTCGCGCCCGAAGCCGCCGCGAGCGCCGCGGCCAAGCCGGCGCGCGTGGCGTCGTGGAAGAACTACGGCGCGCTGCTGCGCGGCGTCTACACGCGGCGCACGGTGCTCGCCACGGTCATCGGCGTGGCGTCTTCGTTCGCGTACAACGCGGTCGCGTTCGGCCTGCCCGTGATCATCTCGAGCTTCCTCGCGCAGTCCATGCTCACGACGATCCTCGCCTCGCTCATACTCAATCTCGGCTTCGCCTTCGTGGGCGGGTTGATCGCCGTGCGTATCGTGCCGCGCTTCGGCGCGTGGAAGCTCACCGTGTTGGGGTATGCGATCCAGTTCGTGGCACTCGTCGGCCTCGCGATCGTCGGCAAGCCGGCGACGGCGCCCGAAGTCGTCAGCGCGGTCGCCCTGCTCGCCGCATTCCTGTTCGGCCAGGGCGTCGGCCCCGGTTCGCACAGCATGACGTTCGCCTCGCTCGGCTACCCGACCTCGCTGCGCGGCGTGGGCGTCGGCTTCAACCAGACGCTCATGCGCGCCAGTTCCACGGTCTCGCTGTTCCTGTTCCCGGTGCTCGCCGCCGCGCTCGGCACGCGCGTGTTCTGGATCATCGCGGTCGCGCCGCTCGTGGGGCTCACGGCGCTGCTCTCGATTCGCTGGGAGCCTTCGGGCTATGACGTCGATGCGGAAGACTTCGACGCCGTATCGCCCGCACGAGTGCTCGCCGGGCAGGACGCCGAAACGGTGCAGTAAAACGTCGATGAAGGGCGGTGCGCTTGCAGCACCGCCCTTTCCTTCGAATGAAATTGCCTGGCAATCCAAACTTATGCCGGGAATCAATCCCGCTTGCCGGAACGCTCACGCAGATAACGCCGCACAGCACGCGCCATCTTCGGATATTGCTCGCCGGGCACGGCGAACAGCACGAGCGCACACAGCGCGAGCGCGCCGCAAAAAAGAAACGTGCCGCGATAACCGAACCCCTGCACGAGCATGCCGGAAAGCACGCCCGACAGTATCGAGCCGAGCCGCGACGCGTTGAAGAACAGCGCCGTTGCCCGCCCCGGCGACGACGGCATCAGATCCTGCACGAAGGTCATGCCAAGACACGACGTCACGGCAACCACGAAGGCGTTGAGAATCTGCATCGGGATCAACGCGTGTACGCCCGGCGCCAGCGACATCGCGACGAAGTAGACGGCATGCACCACGGCGCAGGCGGCCAGCCACCAGGACTTGTTCAGCACCGAGGCGCGCGCGCCGAGCGCGAGCATCATCGGTATCTCCATGAGCGCGCCGAGGCCGAGCATGATCGACACGTCGATGCGCGTGCCCTGCAGGCCATGCACGATGTAGAGCGGCAACACGATCATCGTCGCGTTGGCGGCGAGACCGATGAGTGTGAGCGCAACGATCGCGCGCATGATGTCTTTCTGCGAACCCTCCGCGGCGGGCGCGGGTACGCGCGCTGCCCTGCTCTTCGCTTTTGCCGTTGCCGCCGCGGGAAGCGTTGCGGGGTCGCGTGGCGCGCCTGGCTGCACTTCGGCTTGCGTGAGCGGCTGGCCCTCGTACTGTGCCTCGTTCTCTGCGCTCATCTCCTGCGCGACTTCATCAGAGGTCGGGCGCGCCATCAGATGTTGCGTGGCGTGTTCGTCATGGCGCGGCTCGCGCATGCGCCAGACGATCGTGCCGCAAGCCGCGAAGCTCGCCGCCGCGAACAGGAAGAGCCCGTAAAAGTTCGTGGCGGCCAGCACGAGCGCGCCGACCGCGGGCCCGAATACCCACGCGGCGGAGAGAATCGTGCGCAGCGTCGCGCTCGCAAAGGTCCGCTCGGCGTCGTCGCGCGCGGGCAGCGCTGCGCGGCTGAACGAGAACACGAGTGAGAGCGCGCAGCCGCCCGCACCGATGAACGCAATGCCCACGAGCAGCAGCAGCCGGTAATCGCGGACGACGCACAGGCAGAGATAGCCGAGCGTGGCGGCGCACAGCGAGACGAGCAGCAGGGTTCGGTGCTTGCCGGTGGCGTCGCTCCAGCGGCCCGCCGCGGTGCTCGCGATCACGCCGCTCGTGGCGATGGCGGTCATGAACACGCCGAGCCGGAACGGCGTCATGCCGGCGCGCTCGACGCCGAACAGCGAGAGGTAAGGCGCGGTGAAGGACATCGCCACGCCGAGCATCAGGGTGGCGCCGGCGAGTGGCAGGAAACCAGGAATACGCAGAAGACCGGCAAAGCGCGAGTTTTTGAGCACGGCGCGGCGGGTAGTGGCGAGAAGAAAGTTGCCCGTGCACGCGCGGTCACGCGACGGCCATATCGACGCCGATTATCGGGCCGAACTCCCACACTGTGCAAGGTTGAGCCGGCAGCGATCAACATCTGGGTGCGCTATCCACAACTTTGGTGGACAGCCTTGTGCGTAACTCCGGGACGACAGCACCAAGTGCTTGATGCGATTCGGTTTGCGCGCGAAGTTGCCGATTGTTGCAGCGGCGGCGTTTTGCGGGGAAAGGCGCGGGAGCTTTTCCACAGATTTTGTTGAGAGCCCTGTTAGCAACTTCTGGACATCCGCATCAAGTCCTTGAATGAAAACGGGAAGCTCGCAAACGACATAGAAAATGCATGTTTTTTGCGCAGCGAAGTTGTCCACAGTTTTTGGTGACAAACCTGTTGATAACCGCCTGGCGAGCGCGCCAACTCCTTGATCGGATAGGGAGTTCGTCGCTTGTGTCGCGCTTGCATCAATTTGCGTTTCGGATGGGCAACCCCGGGCGGCAGCCGCAAACGTTTCGCGACGGCCACCGCCCTCTACCCTTCGATGCACCCCGCAGCGCTCAGGCCAGATCGAGTGCTGCCGTGAGATCGCCGGGCGGCGTCTGCTCCCGCGAGAGGAACGTCTGATCGCGTGCCGCCACGCCGTCGAGCGGCGCGAGTCCATGCACGCGGCTGATGAATCGCAGGATCGAAACCGTGTCGTAGAACGTGTGATCGACGTAGCCCTTCTTCGCGAACGGCGCGATCACGAGCGCCGGGATGCGCGAGCCCGGACCCCATCGGTCGCCCACGGGCGGCGCGACCGGGTCCCACCAGCCGCCGTTCTCGTCGTGCGTCACCACGATCATCGTGTTCGCCCATTGCGGGCCGCGCTGGATGTGCTCGATCACGGCCGTGATGTGGCGGTCGCCCGAATCGACGTCCGCGTAGCCTGCGTGCATGTTCAGGTTGCCCTGCGGCTTGTAGAACGTGACGGCCGGCAAGCGCCCTGCGTCGATGTCCGCGAGCAGACGATTGGTCGACGGATCGTCGCCGAGACCCGCATCGCGCAGGTGACGCGCGCGCGCAGCCGTGCCCGGCGCGAAGTTAGCAAAGTAGTTGAACGGCTGGTGGTGATACTGGAAGTCGGGCACCGCGCCCGTGTCCTGATGGTCTAGCGCAAACTGCCACGCCCCGCTGTACCAGGCCCAGTCGACACCCTTCGCCGAGAGCCGGTCGCCGATCGTCGCGTAGGTCTGCGGGCGCAGCACGCGCGGATTGGACGGATCGGCGAGCGCCGGGTTGCCGTCTTCCGACGGGCGCACGTTGCTCGGCTGATACGGCGGCGCCATCGTGTTGACGGCGTAGCCGTCGGGCGTGAAGAGGCCGTCGTTCACGAACTTCGGCGGCCCGTCGAGCGCCGAGGCCGGCGAGTTCGGCGCGGCCTTCAGGCGCGTGCCAGTGGGATCGTCGCCCTCCACCACGGAGGCGAGATGCTTGGCGGCGCTCGTCTGGATATCGGCGTATTGCGGCACCTGCGCCGAGATCAGGAAGATGTGGTTGAGCCACGAGCCGCCAAACGCGGCCATGAAGAAGTTGTCGCAAAGCGTGTACTGCTGCGCGATATTCCAGAGCCGCAGCGTCTGCGCGGAGTTCTCGTAAAAGCCCATGACGAGACCGCCCGAGTCGCCCCACGCGGCGAACTGGTTGTTGCGGCCCGCGTTGATCTGCATCTGGTTCTGATAGAAGCGATGGATCAAGTCCCGCGTGATGATGCCGTTCGGCAGCGGATTGCCGTGCGCATCCACGATACGGAACGGGCGGTTGGAAAGCCCCGTGATCTGATGCTCCGCAATCATGTAGCGCTTGCCGTCGAGCTCCTGAGCCTGGGGCACGAGGCCGCCCCAGATCTTCGGCAATTGCGGCAACGGCGTCTTGCCGTCGCGATCGAGCTGCGCGTAGCGCTCGGCGCTCACGCTCGAGAGCGGCGTTTGCACACCCGGATAGTTGCCGTACAGATTGACGAAGCTGCGATTCTCCGCGTAGATCACCACGATCTGGCGCACCTGGTCGCGCAACGCGGCATCGATGCGCGCATCGGCGGCGCTACGCGGCGCGCTCGCCGCGCTCTGCGCCGGCGTCTCGCAGCCGCCGAGCGCGAGGCCCACGCCAACCGCCGCCAGCCCGCCGAGCACACGGCGGCGCGTAGGGTCGTCCGGACCGCCGGGAACGGAAGGTTCGTCTGGGCGCCCGTTCTTTGGTTCGTCGTTCTGCTTCATCAGCCTGCCTCCGGTGCCATGCCCGTCAGGGCGAGTCGAGGGGACGCGCATTGCGCGCGGCGTACCGCGAATATTACGCAGCAGGATACCGGTTCCGCAGTTGGCGAGGCAAAAAGGAAGCTCGCACGCGCTGTGCGCAAGCCGCCCTTTTAACCGTCGCGCGGCATGCGCGGCGCGCTTGCGGCGCCGTGTGGCTGGGCTTGCGCAAGAGTTTGCGCGGGACGCGGCTCGCTCGCGTGACCCTCGTGCGCGGCGCGCGGGGCGCTGGGCAATGTCGCGCGCTCGTGGCGCGGCACATCGCCTTCGTCGGTCCAGAGCGGATCGGGAATCTCACCGAAGACCTGACGCAGCCGCGCGCCCCACGTCGAATGAATCATCTGGAAATACGCATTCGACTGGTCGAGCGACGCGTACCGCGTGACACGCAGCGCGTCGCGCTCGTACACGAGCAGGTCGAGCGGCAGGCCGACCGAGAGGTTCGAGCGCAGCGTCGAGTCCATGGAGATGAGCGCGCACTTCGCGGCCTCGTCGAGCGGCGTCTGCGGCGTCAGCACGCGGTCGATGATCGGCTTGCCGTACTTCGACTCGCCGATCTGGAAATACGGGTTGACGCTCGACGTCTCGATGAAATTGCCGGCCGCGTAGATCTGGAACAGCCGCATGGCATGGCCGCCGATCTGGCCGCCGAGAATGAAGCTGCAGTTGAAGTCGACGTTGAAGGTCTTGAGCGCTTCCGCGTCGCGCCGGTGCACCTCGCGCACGGCTTCGCCCACCACGCGCGCGGCCTCGACCATGGTCGGCGCGTTCCAGAGCGTGGCGCGCCCCGCGTCCTGCGGCTCGGTCAGGACTTGCAGCGTGGCCTGCGTGATAGCCAGATTGCCCGCGACGAGCAGCACGAGCACGCGCTCGCCGGGCTCTTCGAACACGGCCATCTTGCGCGACGTGCTGATGTGATCGACACCCGCATTCGTGCGCGTGTCCGAAAGAAACACGAGCCCCTCTTCAACGCCCATTGCCACACAGTACGTCATGCGCCTCCTTACCCTTCCCTGTCTTCGTCGTTGCTTTTGTTATAGCGGTAAACCTATTGCTGCGACTGCTGCGCGCTCACGTGCACGCTGACGTCGAGCGTTTCTCCTGCCCCGCCCACGCGGCGGCCGCGAACTGGCGCGGCCGCGTCGTAGTCGCGCCCCACCGCGATCCTGCAATATTTTTCGCTCGCGAAACACGCGTGGGTGACGTCCACCGTCACCCAGCCGTTGTCGAGCCACACGTCGACCCATGCGTGGCTCGCCATTTCGGGCACGTCGCCGGGGTCGATATACCCGCTGACGTAACGCGCCGGTGTGCCGCGCGCACGGCACACCGCCAGCATCACATGCGCATGGTCCTGACACACGCCACGGCCTAGCGCCAGCGCGTCCGCCGCGGTGTGTGTCACATCCGTGACGCCGGATTCGTAGCGCACGCGTTCCGTGATGCGTGAAGCCGCGTGAAGTATGGCGGCTGTGTCGTCGAGCGGCGGCAAGCTGAACGCGAATTCCGTGAGCGCCTCGTCGGCTTCGGTGAGGCGCGTTGGCGAAGTGAAATGGTGCATCGGCACCATGCCCTCGCCTTCGGACAACCGGCCGTCGGGCAGCGCGACCGTCTCGACTTCACCGCGCACGCGCAAGCGAATTTCCCGATGCGGACGCGTGAGAACCAGCGTCATGAGCGCGTTGCCGTAGGCGTCGCGGCACGCGTCGAGCTTGCCCGGCGCCTCGACATGCCATTGCTTGACGATCTGCGTGGGTGTGGTGAGCGGCGAAAGCCGCAACTGCTGGATCGAATAATGCACGGGCGCTTCGTAGCGGTAGACCGTGTCGTGCCGGACTGCGAGTTGCATGAGGCAAATCCTCCATCGAGACGATTGGGATATCGATGAGCGCGGGATCGCGCTAACCAACCGGCAACATCAGATACGTGCGCGCAACCTGATTGCCCAGCTCGTACACGCGCGCGAGAAACTGCGTGAGAAACGTATGCACGCCCATCGAGAAGATCTGGCGCAGGTCCGCATAAAGCAGCTCGGCGCGCAGCTTGCCCGCAGTGCGCTCGACTTCACGCGAGCTATCGGTGCGCAGCATCGCGAGATTCGTGCAGACGCCGTCCAGCGACGCCAGCAGCGAGCGCGGCATTTGCTGGTTGAGAATGAGCAGCTCCACCACGCGCGCGGGCGTCACCACGTCGCGGTACACCTTGCGATAGATTTCGAGCGCGGAAACGGAGCTGAGAATCGAGGTCCAGTAATAGAAGTCCTCGAGCTGGCGCGCGGCCGAGCGCGAGTCGGCGTTTTCCACGTCGACGAAACGCACGTCGAGAATGCGCGCCGTGTTGTCCGCGCGTTCGAGGAATGTGCCGAGCTGCGTGAAGAAGAGCGCGTCGTCCTGCAGTGCCGTGCCAAGACGCACGCCGCGCGACAGATGCGAGCGGAACTTCACCCACTCGAACAGCGCATCGGGACGCGCTTCCAGCTCGCTGCCGCGCAACAGCTCGACGAATTGCAGCCACGTGTCGTTGATCGTTTCCCACCATTCCGTGGTGAGCGTGCCGCGCACCGCGCGCGCATTTTCGCGGGTCGCCTGCAGGCACGAGTAGATGCTCGACGGGTTCGTCGGGTCCGCAACGAGAAATTTGAGTACGTTGCTGCTGGTCGTTTCCTCGTGGCGGGCATCGAAGGCGGGCTCTAGTTCGGAGATGCGCAGCATCGCGCGATGCGTGCGCGCCTCCGCGTCCGCGCTGCCAGGCAGCAGGAGCGCCTTCAGATTGATGTCCAGCATGCGCGCGGTATTTTCCGCCCGCTCCATGTAGCGGGCCATCCAGAACAGATGATCGGCGGTGCGGCTCAGCATGGTCGAACCTCTTCGTGTGCGTGTGGTATGGCCAGTGAAATCATTCGAGCACCCATGTGTCCTTGGTCCCGCCACCCTGCGACGAGTTGACGACGAGCGAGCCCTCCTTGAGCGCGACGCGCGTGAGACCGCCAGCCGCCATCTGGATCGTCTTGCCGGAGAGCACGAAGGGCCGCAAATCGATATGGCGCGGCGCGATGCCCGCATCGACGAAGGTTGGGCAAGCCGAGAGCGACAGCGTGGGCTGCGCGATGTAATTGCCTGGCCGCGCGAGCAGCCGGGTGCGAAACGCCTCGATTTCCTCGCGAGTGGATGCGGGGCCGACCAGCATGCCGTAGCCGCCCGCACCGTGCACCTCTTTCACGACGAGGTCCGGCAGATGTTCGAGCGTCCAGGCGAGATCGTCAGGCCGACGGCATTGCCACGTCGGCACGTTCTTCAGGATCGGCTTTTCGCCGAGATAGAACTCGATCATGTCGGGCACGTACGGATAGATCGACTTGTCGTCGGCCACGCCCGTGCCCATTGCGTTCGCAAGTACGACGCGGCCCGCGCGGTACGCCGTGAGCAGCCCCGGCACGCCGAGCGCGGAGTCGGGGCGAAACGCCAGGGGGTCGAGGAAGTCGTCGTCCACACGCCGGTAGATCACGTCCACGCGGCGCGGCCCCTGCGTCGTGCGCATGAATACGTAGTTATCCTCTACGAATAGATCTTTACCCTCCACCAGCTCGACGCCCATTTGCTGCGCGAGGAACGTATGCTCGAAATACGCGGAGTTGTACATGCCGGGCGTGAGCAGCACGACGGTCGGATCGTCCACGCCTTCGGGCGCCACCGAGCGCAGCGTATCGAGCAGCAGATCGGGATAATGCGCGACCGGCGCCACCTTGTGCTGAACGAACAACTCGGGAAAAAGCCGCATCATCATCTTGCGGTTTTCGAGCATGTACGAGACGCCGGAGGGCACGCGCAGATTGTCTTCGAGCACGTAGAACGCGCCGTCGCGCCCGTCGCGCACGATGTCGATACCCGCGATATGCGCGTACACGCCCAGTGGCAGGTCGATGCCCTGCATCTCCGGCCGGTACTGCGCATTGGTGTAGACCTGCTCGGCCGGAATCACGCCGGCGCGCACGATGTTGCGCTCGTGATAGACGTCGTGCAGGAACAGATTTAGCGCCTGCACGCGCTGGCGTAGTCCGCGCTCGAGCAGCGCCCATTCGTCTGCGGGAATGATGCGTGGAATGAGGTCGAAGGGAATGAGCCGCTCGGTGCCGGAAAGGTCGCCGTTCACCGCGAACGTGATGCCGACCCGTCTGAACAACAGGTCCGCCTCGGCGCGCTTGCGCGCCATCGTCTCGCCGGTCTGCCTCTCCAGCCACCGCTGGAAGCGTTCGTAGTGCGGGCGCACCGCGCCCTCGTCGCGCATTTCGTCATGGACTTGCATCGGTTCGTTCTCGCGCGTGAGTGCAACTGCGTCAGCGGCGCCGCCGCGTTTCGTCTCATGAATGAGGCGAGATGCGTTGCGCGCTGCAGTCCAAGCGAAAAAGCAAGGCGTATGCCATCGGCCTTGAGCCTCGTTTCATGCGCTCGATTGGTGCAACGCCGGCAGGATCGGCAGTATCGAAACAGGGCACGCCAATGCGGCAACGCATTTGCGCTTCAAGCTGGTGCAATGCGCTCGCGCGGCACGGTATATGCAGGCAGAGCCCGCAACTGCATGACTTGAGTTCCAATGACCGAAACGACCTGCGTGAACGAGCGTCCTACGAAAACCACAGCGTGGCAAGCGCTTTGCGCGTTCGTGCTCGCGTCCGCATTGGGCGCATGCGCGAACATGCACGGCCCCTTGCCTGCCGCGATCGGACCGGTGGCCGACGGCCCAACGCGCACGTCCGTCGCCGTCGTCCAGCGCGACTGGCACACCGATATCTGCCTGCGTGTACACGACGTCGATGTCTGGGTCGACGCACTTGCGCTCGGCTTCGACGACGCAACGGTCCTGTGTTTCGGCTTTGGAGAAAGACAGTTCGTGGTGGAGCGCCGTCACGACCCGCTGACGATGATCGGCGCGCTCATGCCGAGCCAGGCCACCGTGCTGATGACCGCGTTGCGCGCGGCACCGGAGGCGGCCTTCGGCCCGCAGAACGTCCTGGAGGTGCCGGTGGACGACGCCGGACTCGCCAGCGTCCAGCGCTATCTGCGCGCTTCGCTCGAAACCAATGCGGCAGGCACGCCTCAACGACTCGCCGATGGCCCCTATACGGGCAGCGTCTATTTCGCGGCGTCAGGGACTTACGACGCCCTCCATACCTGCAACACATGGACCGCGCGAGCGGTGCGCTCGGCGGGTCTCAACGATGTGCCCGACGTCCTGTTCGCGAGCAGCCTGATGCGGGAAGTGCGGCACGCGCTGGAAACGAAAGCGCCGGACGGCGCGACGCGCAGCGCTGCCGCAAGTCAGTGAATCGATCAGCAAGGCGCAACACAAGCCGCACCCGGTGGTGGTGGTGGCGGCGCCTCGGTGGGCGGCTGCTGCGGGACGACGACGGTCCGCGGCGGCGGCGGGTTGGGATCGCTGCTGCTGAACGACAGGCAGCCTGAAAGTGCGAGCGGCAATAGTAAAGCGAGGACGCTGATTCGATGCATTTGACTCTCCCTGACCGGTTTAAAGGCCGGCACCGCGCGCATGGCGCGGCCCTGTTAACCTGGGAGCAAGTCGAATGCCACGGAAATCAGATCATTGAGATGCCGCACTCTCGCGGCTGCGCGCCGCCGCAAGGCCGGTGCGATTTTGCACGCCCCACTTGCGCCGCCCGAGCAGGAAATGCAGCCAGCCGAGCGCCGCGCCGCTGTGGCGCATCAACTGGAACGAGAAGGGCTCGAAAATGGCGGCAAGAAACGCCATGCCGAAACTCGAGTGAGTGCGGTCGCCGCTCCAGCGCCGGTAAAGATGTACGGAGTACAAATGAAATGCGAGGTCGATCGCGATCTTGCCGACGATCACGCCCAGCACCGGCAGCACGATCGTAAAGCGGCCGTCGAATAAAAAGCCGATCAACAGCGCAAACGCCGTCAGTCCGTAAATGGGCTGCACGGTGTCGAATGCCTTCACGGGCAGCATCATGAGGCCGAGCTTGCCGTACTTGCGGTTGCCCGTCATGTCGCGATACCAGTACTGCGTCTGCAGGAAGCCCGCGAACCAGCGGCGGCGCTGCCGCAGGAAGGTCGTCAGTGTACCGGGCGCATCGGTGCGCGCGCGGGCGGTGCCGAGCACACGCACGTCCCAGCCCAGGCCCTTGCGCGCCGAATAACGGCGCAAGCGGTGAATCAGTTCGTAGTCCTCGACGAGGCAATCCGCGTCGAAGCCGCCCACGGCCATCACGGCGTCGCGGCGAAAGCCCGCAAACGCGCCAGAGATGAGCAACAGGCTGTCGGCGCGCATCCATGCGAAGCGCGAGATGAAATTGCGGATGTACTCGTAGGTCTGGAACCACTGGAAAAAGCGGCCGCTCAACGTATGGTCGCAAACCGGCGTGAGCAGGCCCGCCGCCGCGACCAGCGCCGGCTCGCGGCCGAACGCGCTCGCCATCGCGGCGCAAGCATCCGGTTCGAGCAGCGTGTCGGCGTCCACGGTCATGACCGTTTCCGTTGCGATCGCAAGCAGCGCCGCGTTGAGCGCGCGCGCCTTGCCGCCATGCGCGAGCTTCAGCCAGCGCAGATTCGGGTACTGCGGCGAAGGCGCGCTCAGCTGGCCTTCGCCCGGGTCGGCCAGGCCATAACGTTCGGCGAGCAAGGCGGCCGTGCCGTCGGTCGAGCCGTCGTCGGCGATCACGATCTGTTGCGGCGCGCGGGTTTGCGCGAACAGCGCGTCGAGCGTGATCGGCAGCACGGCCGCTTCGTTGTGCGCGGCGACGATAACGCCGAGCGTCGGCAGCTTCGCCGCGCCTGCGGCCTCGGGCGCTGCCGCAGGCGCAAGCAGCACGCGCGCCTTCCAGGCGACGAAGAGCAGCAAGACCGTGTCGTAGACGACATAGGCAATGCCCGTGGACCACGCGACTACGCCTTGCAGGAAGAACGCGCGCGCGAACAGCACGAACCAGAGCGCCATGACGCCCAGATGTATCGCGATGCTCGCGAACGGCGTGGGAGGCGGCACGAGGCGCGGCGATGTGCGGGCGAGCGCCTCTTCAAGCGAGTTTTTCAAGTCGAACCCTTCTCGTGTTGCTCACGGCATCATCCGGCGCAGCACCGAATGACGGTCGATCCATTGATGCTTGAGCGCGCCCGCAATATGCAGCGCGAGCACGCCATAAAGCGCATAGCTGCACGCCGTGTGCAGTGCGCCGAACTGGTTGTGCAACTGCTCCTTCGTGGCCGGATCGAGATTCATGATGAAGCCGATACGCGGCCATTGCACGAGGCCGAAGAGATACATGGGATGCGAGGCTGCAGCGACCCAGGCGGAGTCGTGCAGCCAGCCGGAAAGCGGCATCGCGAAGATCAGCACGTAGAGCGCGACGTGCGCGGCGTGGGCCGAGGCGCGCTCCCAGCCCGGAAATTCGGCGGGCAACTCCGGCGGACGATGCGTGAGACGCCACAGCACGCGCAGGATCGCCAACCCGAGCACGGTAATACCGATCGACTTGTGCGTATCGATCACTAAGCGGATGGCGGTGTCCGAAAGCGCGCCGTCGGGCAGCAGCGCGGCGGTCAGACCGAGCGCGACGTTCGTGAGGATCAGTAGCGCGATCAACCAGTGCAATAGCACGGCAACACGCGTGTACTTCTGCGCGCCGGCGGCGGCATCGGCAAACGGGGATTCGGCGGAAAGGGGAGTTTTCACGTGGGCTTGGCCGTTGCGGATCTGTAGGGATAACGCCCGGCGCGGCAAATTTATTCCCGCCGCGCGCGGTCCGCCGGCGGGATTGCGCGATGCTGCCCACACGGCGACTCGCGCATTATGCCCCCTCGTCCCTGACGCTGCAGAATCCGCTAGATGGCGGTTCTGCCAGTTTGGCGGCGGCCGGCCGTCATGCGACGCCCCGCAAACTGACGCGTACAAAAGAAAAACTGGAACGGGCTGTGCAACCCGTTCCAGTTCTTTCGCGGCTTAGGCGGCTTATTTTGCGTTGCCCGCCTGCTTTTCGATCTGCCCGCCCACCTCGGCGTCGATCTTCTTCCAGTAATCGAAGACACGCTCGCGCACGGGGCTGCCCACGCCGCTCAGACTCGCCACGACCTGCTGGATCAACGCCTCGCGCTGCTTGTCGTTGTAGACGTTGCGCACGAGATCGTGCGCCTGGCCGAAATCGTCGTCTTCCGCATGCAGCGAGTAGGCACTGCGCACCATGTCGCCGTCGGCCTCCCAGCCGTCGTCCGCCGCGCCCGTCGTATCCGCCCACGGACGGCCGAAGCTGTTCGGCACGTAAGTCGGTGCGTTGCCGCTGTGTTCGTAGGTCATGTTGCCGTCGAACATATAGGTCTGAACCGGCACTTTCGGACGATTCACCGGCAGCTGGTTGAAGTTCGTGCCGATACGCGCGCGCTGCGCGTCGTTATAGGCGAACGCGCGGCCCAGCAGCATCTTGTCCGGCGAGAGGCCGATGCCCGGCACCGTGTTGCCCGGCGAGAACGCGGCCTGCTCGATCTGCGCGAAGAAGTTCTCCGGGTTGCGGTTGAGCGTCATCGTGCCGACCTTGATGAGCGGATAGTCCTTGTGCGACCACGTCTTCGTGAGATCGAACGGATTGAAGCGGTACTTCTTCGCCTCCGCGTATGGCATGACCTGCACGGAGAGCGTCCACGACGGAAATTCGCCGCGCTTGATCGCATCGAACAGATCGCGCCGGTGGAAGTCGGCGTCCTCGCCCGCCATCGCCGCGGCTTCGGCGTTGGTGAAGAACTGCATGCCCTGGTTGGTGTGGAAGTGGTACTTGACCCAGAACTTCTCGCCCTTCGCGTTCACCCACATATAGGTATGCGAGCCGTAGCCGTTCATGTGGCGCCACGTTTTCGGCAGGCCGCGCTCGCCCATCAGGTACGAAACCTGGTGCGCCGATTCGGGATTATTGGTCCAGAAGTCCCATTGCATCTGGGCGTCGCGCAGGCCCGAGTCGGGCAGACGCTTCTGGCTGCGGATGAAGTGCGGGAACTTCATCGGGTCGCGCACGAAGAAGATCGGCGTGTTGTTGCCGACGAGGTCATAGTTGCCCTCGGTCGTGTAGAACTTCAGCGAAAAGCCGCGCACGTCGCGCCAGGTGTCGGGGCTGCCCATTTCGCCCGCGACGGTCGAAAAGCGCGCCAGCATTTCCGTGGCCGCGCCCTTCTGGAACAGGGCGGCCTTCGTGTACCGCGACACATCCTCGGTGGTCTTGAATTCGCCGAACGCGCCGGCGCCCTTCGCGTGCGGTTGGCGCTCAGGCACCTTCTCGCGGTTGAAATGCGCCATCTGCTCGAGGAAATGCACGTCGTGCAGCACGATCGGGCCGTCGGGACCGACCGTGAGCGAGTTACGGTCGCTGACAGCCGGCGCGCCCGTGCTCGTCGTGGATTGACCGAGAGACTTGTCGTTCGATGCACCCATTACCGCTCTCCTGATGGATTCGCGCATGGCGGCTGCGCGCACCGCGCCCGTTCGACTGCTTCCGCATGTTCGAGCCGCAGTCGGGGCCGCCACCGCTAGATTGGGGAACCAACCCGGACTGCGCACTGGCGCCAACTTTCAGCACCAGCGCTTGCCCGAGGGAGCGGCCATTTTGCGCGCAGACGCAAAGCGCTGCGCTCAAGCGGTTCACGCGGCGCGCAGCCCAGCTTAGGCGCCTGCCGCCATGTTGGAAATTTCCACCAAAAATCAGGCGTTTACATAATTGCTGCGACGCACAAAAAGTTCTTGACACGTTTTATGGATCGGTTACTATGAACTCGATTGCTGCATCGCACAAAACCTTCTCTGCGCGAACCGGTGATCGAACCGAAAGTTTGTTTTCGTAACCGAAACCGACGCGTAGCGTCCCCCCAAAGGAAAGAGACATGAACCTGCCGACCCCCGAACAGTTCGCCGCCAACCAGAAAGCCGGTCTCGAGGCCCTCTTCGGCCTGACGAGCAAGGCATTCGAAGGCGCGATCAAGCTCGCCGAACTCAACATCGAAACGGCCCGCGCGGCGTTCGCTGAAGGTCAGGAACAAGCTCAGCGCGCGCTCTCGGCCAAGGACCCGCAAGGCTTCTTCGCCGTGCAAGCCGGCTTCGCCCAACCCGCCGCTGAAAAGGCGATGGCCTATGGCCGCAGCGTCTACGGCATCGTTTCGGCCACGCAAGCCGAATTCGCCACGGCCGCGCAGTCGCAGTACGAAACGCAGCAGCGCGCGCTCGAAACGTTCGTGGACAACGCCGCGAAGAACGCCCCGGCCGGCTCGGAAACCGCTGTCGCCGCGATCAAGTCGGCGCTGACCGCCGCCAACAGCGCGTACTCGTCGGTGAACAAGGCTGCGAAGCAAGCTGTTGAATTCGCGGAAAGCAACTTCGACGCCGCCGGCAAGGCCGCAACGAAGGCCGTCGCGCAAGCGTCGGCACGCGCCGCCAAGCAGACTGCCTAAGCGTTACGCTTCACTTTCCGCTGGCGGGGGCAACGCCTGCCGCCAGCCGGACTGAAAACGGGCGTGGACCTCGTGCAATGCGAGTTCCACGCCCGTTTGCTATTGGGGGGGCCGGCGCGATGCGGCGTTAGTCGTCAAGGCGCACAGCCTGCCGTATCGAACATCGTCGCCAACGCGCAACTCGACGTGAGCATGCGCGCGCCGTCGTGTCCCACGCCGGGGACGACATGAAACGTCTGATTCAGGCCGTCCGGGTGACGGGTTTGCAGGTAACGGTAGAAGCCTTGCGCGCGGGCCATGCGTTGCGCGCCCTGCGCCCGCGCGGCACAACTCTTGTCGAGCGATACCGAGGCCGGGTCGACGTCGTTGCCGCCCGCGAGGTAGACGATGCGCCGCTTCACGTAGTCCGCTTCGAGCTGCGCGGGCGAGCGGTCGGCGATGGCCGCCGGGCGGTTCTCCATCCCGTATTTCCAGCGGTCGAAGCCCGCGCAGCGCGAGGCATCGAATGCCGCTGGCGTGCCGTTCGCATCGGGCCGCTGCGCGTCGAAATATGCGTACGACGACGGGTTCGCCACCACGAAACGCACGTCGATGCCCTCGGCGGCAAGCGCATCCGTATGCGAAGCGATCGCGTAGCGCTGCAGCACCTGGGCGCCGCCCGAATGTCCCGCGAACACGATCGTTTTCAGATTGGGAAACAGACGCCGGTCGGCGAGATGCCGAGCAATGTCGTCGAGCACGGCGTATGAACTCACCGGCACGCCGCTCGCGGCATCCGCGCCCGCCATCCACGCGTTGCCGCGCCAGCTCAGAAGATCGCCCGCTGCGTGGTGTGCGCTCACGTCGGCGGTGGCGAGAAACTGCGGTGCGACGAGTAGCGTGCCAGCAGGATCGACACCCGCCAATTCGCGCGCGTGCTGCGCGGTGCGAAAGTAGGTATCGGCGTTACGCAGCCGTCCGTGCACGATGACCACCGCGCGCTGGACGGCGGGCTGCGGCACGGTCCAGTCCGCGCTCACATAAAGCGGGAACTGCGCGTGGCCTTGCGGGGTGTCGACGGACATGCGCGCGTCGGCGATCACGCTGACGGGACGCAAGGGACGCGCCTGTGCGAGTGCAGGCGCAACGATCAGCGCGATCGCCGCAGTCACAACCGCCAGCCGGCGCCGAACGTTCGAACCCATGAAGGCACTCGCCGCGAAGGCGTGCTCAGGAGCCGAACATGCGGTTCACCGCGCGCTCGAGATGCGCGCGCATCGCGGTAGAAGCGCGTTCGGCGTCACGCGCCTGGATCGCTTCGAGCACTTCGAGGTGCTCCTGCTGCACGAGGCGCTGCCGCTCGATCGACTTCACGAGCGAGAGGTTGCGCGACAGGTTCATGCTGAACACCATCTGTTCCTGGATGCCCGAAAGCGCCGTGATGAAGAACTGGTTCTTCGAGGCGCGCGCCACGGCCATATGGAACGCGAAATCGTCTTTCGCGCCGATACCCGAAGTCTCGATGATGGTCTGCAGGTTGTCCCACTCGCGCTGGATGGCGGCGATGTCTTCGTCTTCCGCCTTTTGCGCGGCGAGCGAGGCCGCCCCGGCTTCGACCACCACGCGGTATTCGTAGCAGCGGCGAATGTCCGACAGCGTTTCGAGCGGCGCGAAACGGCGCACGTCCGGGTCGGGACGCCGCATGACCGTCGTGCCCGAGCCGTGGCGCGTGGCGATGATGCCGTCTGCGCGCAGCTGGGCAAGCGCCTCGCGCACCGTGGGGCGCGAGGTCGCGAAGCGCTCCGCGAGCATGTGCTCGGTCGGCAGGCGCTCCCCTTCCTTGTATTCGCCCTCGATGATGCGATTGAGGATGTCGCTGTAAATCCGCGCCGGCATATTCGGCGCTTTCTGCTCAGACATGATCGGACGGTGCACTTTGGGTTGTCAGGAGTGTCGTCAATTGTAAGTCATATGGCGGGCCGATAGCGTCCACCCGCCCCCGGCCAGGCCCCATTTTGCGGGAGTTTCCGCTCTTTCCGTACCGCTTTACCAATTTGCGGCCAATTTACAGCTGCTTGCGCTTTTGCCCCGGCTAGCCTGAGGGCAGCGCACTCACGCGGATGCGCAACGCCGCTTTCTCGCTCTCCCCCGGCTCCAGCCAGCGCAGGCCGAGGCCGGTGTGAATCGCGTCGGGCAGCCCGAGCCACGGCTCGACGCAGTAAAAGTCCGAATCGGGCGCGAGCGACCAGGTCGTGACCGCGTACCACGACACCGAACCGGGCCGGCACAGATCGATTTCGATCGCGCGCTGCTGCGACGGCATCTCGATGCGCACGGGCACATCGGGCTCGCCGTCGAGACAATGAAAGCGGTCGATGATCTGCGCGTCGTCGAAGCGGTAGTGCGTCTCGCCCGGCGCGGCCCCGGCCGTCGTGCCGTCCGGCAACTGACGGCGATGGACGTTGCGCGGCAGCGCGATCGTCGCCTCGCCACGCTGCGCGTGCGGCAGCGCGAAATAGAAGTGATGGCCCGCGTAGTACGGCATGCGCGCGTCGCCCGTGTTCGTCGTGGTCAGTTCCACGTCGAGCATCGTTTCGTCGGCAAGCCGGTAGGCCGCTTCGAAGCGAAATCCGAACGGGTACAACTCGCGCGTCGATGCGCTGTCGGTGAGCGTCATGCGCACGCCGTCGCCTTGCGGCGCGATCTGCGCCGCGAACGGCAGATCGCGCGCGAAGCCGTGCAGCGGAATGTCCCGCACCACGCCCTCTGCGTCGCGCCACCGCCCCACCTGGCCATCCACCCACTGCCGCGCGATGAACGGAAACAGCAGCGGATTGCCGCCGCGGATCAGCCCCGGCTTGCTCCAGTCCGGCGCGGCGGGCCAATGGATGATGGGTGCGCCACCGAGCGTCCACGACAGCAGACGCCCACCGGCTTGCGGCGCGACGAGCAGTCGTGACGCGCCGAGCGCGAGTTCGATGACATCCTGGTTTTGAAACTGCGGCATATAGGCATTGCGTTAAGGGCAAAGGTCAGTCGGTCGCGCGCAGCGAACCCGCGAAAGCGGGCTCGAGCAGGCCGCGCACACCGGCATCGATGGCGAACACGAGGCCGTCCAGCTCGCCGGTCTGCGGCGGGCAGATCGTCGTGACGTAAAGCACGTCGAGGTTCGCACCGCCGAACGCACACATCGAAGGCTTCGCCACCGGCACCGCCACGCTGCGCTCGAGCCGCCCTTCGGGCGTGAAGCGCAGCAACCGGCCCGCGTCGTTCGCGCAGATCCAGTAGCAGCCGTCGGCGTCCATGGCCGCGCCGTCGGGGCGCCCCGCGTAGTCGTGCAGATCGGCGAACACGCGGCGATTCGTGGGCACGCCATCGTCGATGTCGTAGTCGAAGGCCCAGATCAGGCGGCTCGACGCATGCGAATCGGAGAGATACATCGTGCGGCCGTCCGGCGACCACGCTAGGCCGTTCTGCGTGCACAACCCCTCGACCACGGGCGCCGACAAGCCGTCTTGCGCGGTATAGCGATAGAGCTTGCCCGCCGGGTCGGGCGCCGCCGCGTCCTGCACCATCGTGCCGGACCAGAAACGGCCCTGGCGATCGCAGCGGCCGTCGTTGAAACGCATGCGCGCGGCCTCGTGCGCCACGCTCGCGAGCGGCCGCACGCTCACTTCGCCTGCCCGCACGTTAGCGGCCGGTTCGTGCAGCGTCACAGCGAAAAGTCCCGTCTCCAACGCCGCGAGCACGCCGCCATCGCGCGCGAACGCGAAGCAGCCGATGCGCTCCGGCAGCGCCCACTCGGTGCGGCGCGCCGTATCGACCGCATAGCGAACGAGCGTCTGAGCGGGAATATCGACCCAGTAAAGCGCGCTTTCCTCAGCACGCCACACGGGGCACTCGCCGACCGACGAGCGCCGCGCATCATGAGCCTCGAGCGGCCTCACCGGCGGCGTCGACACAGCATCGAGCGTCATTTCGTGCTGCATGCTCAACGCTGCTCCTTCTTCCATGCGTCGTACGCGGCAAGCGTCGCCTCGTTCGGCGGATAGGTGCCCGGCAGCGCCGCGCCCGCCTCGATGCGTTCGGTGATGAAGCGCTCGAGCGTTTCCTGCTCGGTGGCGTCGCGCGCGACTTCCTCGGCCAGATGATGCGGAATCACGACCACGCCGTCCGCATCGCCGACGATGATGTCGCCCGGAAACACGGCTACGCCGCCGCAGCCGATCGGCACGTTCAGGTCGACCGTATGGTGCTTGCAGAGATTGAGTGGCGCCGAAGCGCCCGCGCAGAACACCGGAATACCGAGCGCCGCGATGGTCGCGCTGTCGCGCACCGGGCCGTCCGAGACCATGCCCGCCACGCCGCGCACCTTCATGCGCGTGGCGAGGATCGAGCCCATCGAGGCGGCGTCGGTCACGCCGCGGCAGTCCTGCACGAGCACCGCGCCCGCGGGCACGGTCTCGACGCCCTTACGCTGCGGATGCTCGGGGTTCTGGAACGCGCTCAACTGGTCGAGGTCCTCGCGCGCCGGGATGTTGCGCATCGTGAAGGCCGGACCGACCAGGTTGGGAGCGCCCGGCGCCGGTGCGGCGAGCGGCTTCACGCCTTGCAGGAAGACGTTGCGCAGGCCGCGCTTGAAAAGTTGTGTGGTGAGCGTGGCGTTGGAAACGCGGCGCAGTTGTTCGAGCGCGGCATCGCTCACGGGGATGGCGGGGGAAGTCATCGTGTCTCGTCCGTTGTCGTGTTTCGTGGTGCGCGTGGCGCGGGCGGCGGCTCGAAAAACTGTCGAGCGGATGGGTCGCATTGTTGTAATACAACACGGAAATTGTCAACCCGCCATTGCGCTGCGGGCCGCCCCAGGATGTATGACGACTAGCCTTCCGGTTGGCGCGAAATACATCGAAAGATTCAGCGAGCGCCACAGGTAAAATCATGCCCCAAGTCAACAAAGGCCCGTCCAGAAGCCGCGCCGGGTGTCCGACCCCGATCCCGCATCAGGGAAATCCCCAGCACATCAATATTTGCTTTACAACTTTGCCGCAAATAGAATGATGTCTTACATGAAGGGCCCGATGCGCACCGGCACCGCCCTTCATCCCGGCCAGCGGGAGACCAGCAACGCGGCTGCCTGAAGCGAACCAGGCCAGCACGGGGCGCCACGCATAGAAACACAGCCATTCGGGCCCACCTTCCGGCACAGCTTCGTGCCAGAGCCCGCCAACAGCAGGAGACGAGCAGTGCAACGCAAGACAATCAAGGGGGTGCGGTGGTGGATCATCGGCCTCATCATGATCGGCACCATCTTCAACTACCTCGCGCGCAGCTCGCTCGCGGTGGCCGCACCCACGCTGACTGAAACGCTTCACATGACCACGCAGCAGTACTCGTACGTGGTCACGGCCTTCCAGGCCTGCTATGCCCTCGCGCAACCGGTCGCCGGTTTCGTGCTCGACTCCGTGGGCATCAAGATCGGCTTCGCGATCTTCGCGTTCGGCTGGGCCATCGCCAACATGCTGCACGGCCTCGCCGGCAGCTGGCCCGCGCTCGCGGCGTTCCGCGGCATGCTCGGCATGACCGAAGCCGCGATCTTCCCGGCCGGCATGAAGGCCATCAGCGCATGGTTCCCGGCCAAGGAGCGCTCGGTCGCGACCGGCTGGCTCAACACCGGCACCTCGGTTGGCGCGATGCTCGCTCCGCCGCTCGTCGTGTGGTGCATTCTCAAGTTCAACTGGCAGTTCGCGTTCGTGGTCACCGGCGGCGGCGCGCTGATCTGGGTGGCGCTGTGGCTCGTGTTCTTCAAGATGCCCGCGGAACACCCGCGCCTCTCGCAGGATGAGGCCGACTACATCCGCGAAGGCCAGACCGAAGCACAGAAGTCGACCAAAGGCCGCCGCGCCTCGTTCAAGGAAGTGCTCAAGACGCGCCGCTTCTGGGGCATCGGCATTCCGCGCATGCTCGCTGAACCGGCATGGCAAACCTTCGGCGCGTGGATTCCGCTGTACATGGTCACCGTGCGTCACATGAACCTGAAGGAAATCGCGCTGTTCGCGTGGATGCCGTTCCTCGCCGCCGACCTCGGCTGCCTGGTGGGCGGCTACCTCGCGCCGCTCTTCATCCGCTGGTTCGGCTGCTCGCTCATCACCTCGCGCAAGCTCGTCATCACGACCGGCGCGCTGCTGATGGTCGGTCCGGCCTGCGTGGGCCTCGTCGCGAGCCCCTACGCCGCCATCGCCCTCTTCTGCGTCGGCACGTTCGCACACCAGACGATTTCGGGTGCGCTGTTCACGCTGGCTTCGGACGTGTTCGGCCAGCACGAAGTCGCAACGGCCACGGGTCTCTCGGGCATGTTCGGCTACCTCGGCGCGACGGTGTTCTCGCTCATCGTCGGCGCAGTGGCTAGCACGATCGGTTATAACCCGTTGTTCGTGTGCCTCATGCTGTTCGACATCATCGGCGCCTGCGTGGCATGGCGACTGATCTCGAACGAGCAGAAGGACAACGCTGGCAGCCCTGCGCTCCAGCCCTCGCACAAAGTGAAGGCCTGATCGACAAATTCACCGGCCGGCGCCCGCGAGGGCGCCGGCTTTCGGCATTTCTACGTGAGGACAATCACAGTGAAGAAAGTTGCATTGACCGGCGCGGCCGGCCAGCTCGGCACCGTGTTGCGCAAGGGCCTGCTCGAACGCGGCGTGAACCTGCGTTCCGCGGCCGGCTCGAAGCCGCTCGAACCGCTCGTCGCGGGCGAAGACGTGATGCACGGCGACCTGCGCGACCCCGCCGTGGTCGACCGCCTGCTCGACGGTGTGGACGTACTGATCCACATGGCCGGTACGAGCGTCGAGCGTCCCCTGCCCGAGATCATCGAGAACAATCTGCGCGGTCTCGTCGAAGTCTACGAAGGCATGCGCCGCCATGGCACGAAGCGCATGCTGTTCGCAAGCTCGAATCACGCGATCGGCATGTACCCCGTGGAAGAGAAGCTCACGCTCGACTGCGCGTTTCGCCCGGACGGTTTCTACGGTCTTTCGAAGGCATGGGGCGAATCGCTCGCGCGCCTGTACTGGGACAAGCACGGCATCGAAACCGTGAACGTGCGCATCGGCAGCTGCCTGCCGAGGCCCACCGAGTTCCGTCAATTGAGCACGTGGTTCGGGCACGAGGACCTGTTCCATCTCGTCGATCGTGTGATCAATGTGGATGAGATCGGCTTTGCCGTGGTGTGGGGCGTGTCGAACAACACGCGCAGCTACTGGATTCAGGAAGGCGCGAACGACGACGCGAAGCGCCTTGGCTATGAGCCGAAACAGAACTCGGAAGATTGGGCGGCTGAAATTCTGGCGCAGCAGAACCCGCTCGACGCGACGGCGCAGCGGTATCAGGGCGGTAGTTTCGCCAGCTTCGATTTCACACCGGTGGAGAAGCGCGGCAAGCGGTCGTGATTCGCTGCTTTTCCGTGTGTTTGCGTTTAGCGCCCCTTGGGGGCGCTTTTTTTTTGGGTTCTTCGTTGGGCAGACTAATTGCGGACGGACTCTAGTCGGCTGTGGATTCAACCGGTCGGTGCAACAGATTGATGGAAGCGCTCGGCAGATGTGTCAAAGTTAAGCGTCTTACGCGGACGCTCGTTGAGTCGCCTTGCTACTGCATCGATGCTTGCCCGGTTGGTCAATGACAAGGCAGCCAATCAAATGAACCGATTAGCCAACTGGTGGCAGGTGGCCGCGCTGCTTGCCTGCGCGAAACACCTGATATGTATAAGGCATAGGGTTTTGTGGTTCCAAGACCTTGGTTTCAGGATTGTTCAAAGGACTGGAACGAGCTTCCGTTGGTTTCTCTGCTGTGCTTTGGAAGAAAGTTCGATTTGCCGCGGGACTCGGGCAGCCTCAACCCATGTTGCACGGCGGAGCCTCCTCTGCTAGCTTTCCTACGTTTAGTATGAGGAAACGCACATGGTTGCAAGAGCGAAAATTCGCGTCGGCGACAAGACATCACACGGCGGTACGGTAATTCAAGGGTTTCCCGAAATGCAGTGCTATGGCAAGCCTGTCGCCGGCCTTGGCCATGCGGTGACCTGTCCGAAGTGCTCCGGCTATCACAAGATCGTGGAAGGCGTCGCCAGCTTTTCTTTCAACGGGACGCCGATCGCGCTTGATGGGATGAAGACGTCCTGCGGAGCAATTCTGATCGCTTCACAGCATCTGGATGTTGTTGAACTCGTTTCCGACGCAAACGCATTGGAGCCGCATGGCGCCTCGTCGGAGGCGCTGCAAGGCGGCGTTCACGATGAGCAGGTGATCGAGCAATGGTTTGGCCTGGAAGACGAGCACGGTAATCCAGTGACGGGATACAAATACGATCTGCTCAAGGACGGCGATATGCATACTCGGGCGGCGAGTTTCGATAGCGGGCAAAGTACCGTCGTCGAGGGCGCAGCAGACGTGCATACCGTCATGTGGCTTGATCGTGACTCGGTGGTAAAGACATGACGGACAAGAAAGAGACGCTCGATGCGCAAACGCGACAACTCGCGGCGATGGCGTATGGCGAGGCATCGCCTGATAACGACAGCGATGAGATGTTCGGACTGGCCAGTGTGCTGGTCAGGCAGCGCGACGCACGGGGATACTCGGACATCGGTACATTTGCTTCCTCAGAAAGATCCTTTTCGTTTGTAGTGAGTGACGGGAATCTCCGGTACACGAAATTGATGAAGGCAACGGATGCCCAGATCGACAAGGATAAGGGGATGAAAATTGCCATCGCCGCGGCACGCAACGCGCTGGCTTACGGTGTGGACAAATCGAATGGCGCGTATTTCTGGGATGGCGCCGACATCAAGTCACATTATTCGACACATCCGAAGGTCGCGGTTGGGATCAAATTCATCGACCCATCGCACAATATCTACAACATCAAGGAATCGACAAAGCTGGTAATCAAGTACAAGTTCATCAAGAAGAAGGCGGCTGGAAAGATCACGATCGAAAAGACCGAACTCTATCGCTACGATCACGTTTATGAATCGACCGCTGCGCACGGCGGCACCATCTTCTGGAAGTTCAATCCCGACTACGTCAAGTTCACTCGTTCAAAGGAATATCTATGAAGGGGGTGCTCCTCTTATGCGGCCTGTTCGTGGCCAGCGCAGCGTATGCCGCAGCGCCGTCCGATGCGCTCATATATAGCTGCATGAGCGCAAGCAGTGTATCGCCATTAGTCCACGTGAAGCCGATTCCGACGAATGAAAGTATTGACGAAGATGACTACAAGCCCGGCTACAAAGCGACGTTTTTCCAATATAAGGGGAAGGACATCGGATATGCACGGAGCGCCGCATCGAATGCGTTGATATACGACGGCATTCTCTATCAAACGAGCGCAGCAACGCGATTGCTCGGTGGGAACGTCAAGCCGGTCGAGGTCAACCCGAACCTGGCAATGTGGTTGTTGGCGAATGAAGGGAAAGACCAATTCTTGTGCGTCAGTGACACGCTCGACGGCCTTGGAAGAAGCGGTAGCTATCAGAATGTGCGGTATGCATATTTGCTGTCGCTGTCGTCACCCAGGCGCCTGTATTTTGCTTTGGACGACATTCGCCACTACAAGAAACACTGATGACCGGTACTTTTCTCCGTCGGCGTAGTTGCATCGCGTCGGTGGGGAATGTCAGGAATGCGCGCCTTTCGCGCAGCGACCAGTTATGGCAAGGCGCATGAAGCCGCGCTCTGGAGTTGACCCTGCAAGACAAGACAACAGGGCACCGTTAAGCTAATGACCGGCGGTTCGCCAATATTCTCGGGGCGAGCGGTATACCTTCAGCAAGGGACGCTGGGCCGGCGGAAGTGTCTGAATTTTTGTGTGCAAGGCAGATAAAAACCTGCCGTCTGGCAGGTCATCAATTGCATTCTACAAATGATTCCTGGTGAAGCGATCCTCGTAGAGGATCGCGAACTGGTTCATCGCGGCTTTCCAGTCATGTGCGGCACGGCTCCAGTCAGCCGTGATATTGCGCAAGGCCAGCCACAGCAGTTTGGTCGCGGCCTCGTCCGTGGGGAAGTGCCCACGCGTCTTGACGATCTTGCGTAGCTGGGCGTTCACGCTTTCAATGGCGTTGGTCGTGTAGATCACTTTGCG
>NZ_SMOD01000160.1 GCF_004353905.1 Paraburkholderia guartelaensis
TTGCCGACCGTCCGTTTGCACCGTCGAAACGCCTTCTCCAGCACCGGCAACAGTTTGAGTGCCCAACGGTGAACGGTCGAATGATCGACCGCAATCCCGCGCTCGGCCATCATCTGTTCAAGATGGCGCAGGCTCAGCGGATAGGCCACGTACCACCGAACGCACAGCAACATCACGTCCAGCGGGTAATGCAAGCGTTTGAGTACTTTTCCCACACCCGGACTCAGCTTCTCGGTCATCGATCACGTCACGCATTAAGGCCCGTCAGCATAGCAGACCGCCTTATTGCGACAGATCCGTCGCAGCCAACTTGTGGGCGCAAACAGCATCGAACCTGCACGAAGTGTTGCATCGACTCTCGGTAACAGATATACGTTTAACCGAACTGCTGCTTAAGCAGGTGGAACGCATATTGATTCCGGGCGCGCGCGTGCTAACCTTTGGTAGCTTGATCTGGTTAAATACGGCATCCAATTAAATTATTCAGCTCGAGTTGTCGTCTAGCGACAATTCGGCCGCCGTATTGTCGTGAACAGTCGAATGAGTTTTGCAGACGTTATATGACAAATTGCTTTTTGACGAGTCAGTTGATTTACCAAAAAAGAAGTTCTTCCTTTATAAGGCATAGAAGTAACCATATCAAATAAATAAAATTGATGGTGCTGGTAATTTTTTTGACTCTTCAAATCCACGTTTCAGGTGTTAAGGCACACCTGCAATGTCTGTCTGGGTTGTGCGCTGTGGCGCTACCCCTGTAGCGCTGCGCAAGTCGACTGGCGAGATTTTTTCCAACCTGCAGGATGCCATGCCCCTAGTACTACTGTGTCATATAAGTAACTGCGCGATCTACTGTCGTACAGCAAGAAAGCCATCGTTGCATGAGCCCTTGTCCAAGCAGGATGCGCAATGTAGTAATGGAATCAGGAACGTGGCGCTGAGCGCGCTGGACTGCCCCGGGGGATGTAATCCGAGGGAAGGGCAGGCAGCGCGCGTTCAAGGAAGTCTTTTTTACCATGTCCACCTGATTGCATTCTGAGTCGTTGAGCCATCAGAAACCCATACGCAGCGATACTCAGTGTGGCGTGATGGTGAAAGCCACGCCAGCCTCGT
>NZ_SMOD01000161.1 GCF_004353905.1 Paraburkholderia guartelaensis
AACAGGATAACTGCCAGATCGCCGTGAGCCTGTCGATCGCGACGCAACGCGGCAGCCTGCCAATTGCCTGGCAGCTGTATGTCCCCAAGGAATGGATTGAAGACCGGGAGCGAGCGCGTCGTGCGGGCATCCCCGACGATCTCGCCTTCGAAACCAAGCCACAGATTGCGCTGGCCCAACTCCGCGAGGCTGTCGCATCCGGTATTGGACCGGGCATTGTGCTCGCCGATGCCGGGTACGGCGATGAAACCGCTTTTCGGGAAGGCGTAACTGAACTGGGTTTGTTGTATGCGGTAGGGATCCGGCCGGGCACCTCTGTATGGGCACACGGTACGGCGCCGCTTCCGCCCAAGCCCTGGAGCGGGCGCTACAAACCCCCGACATTGTTACGCCGCGCGCCCGGCCATGAACCGCTCGCAGTGAAGGAACTGGCTATGCAACTGCCCGCAAACGCCTGGCAGACCGTAACCTGGCGGGAAGGTAGCAACGCAGCACTTTCCTCACGCTTTGCCGCCGTGCGGGTCCGTCCCGCACATCGCGACAATTGGCGAAGTACCGTTCGCGACGAAGAATGGCTGCTCATTGAATGGCCTGCTGGCGATACGGAGCCGCTCAAATACTTTCTCACTACGGCCCCCGAAGAGGCGACCCTCGAGCAGCTCGTGTTCGTGACCAAAATGCGCTGGCGCATCGAGCGCGACTATCAGGACCTGAAGCAGGAGTTCGGGCTCGGTCATTATGAAGGACGAGGCTGGCGTGGCTTTCACCATCACGCCACACTGAGTATCGCTGCGTATGGGTTTCTGATGGCTCAACGACTCAGAATGCAATCAGGTGGACATGGTAAAAAAGACTTCCTTGAACGCGCGCTGCCTGCCCTTCCCTCGGATTACATCCCCCGGGGCAGTCCAGCGCGCTCAGCGCCACGTTCCTGATTCCATTACTACATTGCGCATCCTGCTTGGACAAGGGCTCATGCAACGATGGCTTTCTTGCTGTACGACAGTAGATCGCGCAGTTACTTATATGACACAGTAGTACTA
>NZ_SMOD01000162.1 GCF_004353905.1 Paraburkholderia guartelaensis
CAGGCCGCTGAAATACCGCTTAAACACGTCATCGCGCAGAGCTCGTGAGGCGTTGATAGATGGACCACTACTTGTCCCCTGGAGATCATGCGCGGCGCCGACACATTCACCGAGAGTCTGTTTTCCATGCGCAAGCTGGACGACTTCGTCCCCAAGTCGCATCCGTTGCGTTCGATCCGCGTGATGGCGAATGAAGCGCTGGCGAAGATGGATCGACAGTTCGCCCAGATGTACGAAGCGGACATAAAGGGCGGGCGGCCGAGCATCGCGCCAGAGAAGTTGCTGCGAGCCATGCTGATTCAGGTGCTTTTCAGCATCCGCTCAGAGCGCCAGCTGATGGAGCAGGTGCAGTACAACCTGCTGTTTCGCTGGTTCATTGGCCTGGCGATGGACGACGAGGTGTGGGTGCCCACGGTCTTTACGAAGAACCGCGAGCGTCTGATCAAGCACGACGCCGTGATCGAATTCTTCAACGAAGTGGTGTCCATCGCCGGAAAGAAGTGTCTGCTCTCGGGTGAGCATTTCAGCGTGGACGGCACCCTGATCCAGGCGTGGGCCGGACACAAGAGTTTTGTACGCAAGAACGGCGACGATCAGGACAACGATGGTGGCGGCGCGGGCGACTTCAAAGGTGAGAAACGCAGCAACGAGACACATCAGTCGAAGACCGACCCCGATGCGCAGCTCTATCGCAAAGGCAAAACGGCCAGCGAATTGAGGTACATGGGCCATACGCTGGTCACGCCGCACGTTGCGCAAAACACCTCGGGGCGGCGTTCGGCAGTGCCCGATGCGATTGCCTCGAGCGTGGGCTACGCCATTTCGCAGCAAAAGCGCAAGTTGATTGAACAGGGTTTCGGCTGGGCCAAGACCGTGGGGCGCATGCGCCAGGTGATGGTGCGTGGCTTGAAGAAGGTGGACCAGATGTTCGTGTTGAATATGGCGGCCTACAACCTTGTGCGCATGCGATCGCTGGCACAGGTGCGTCCATAGTG
>NZ_SMOD01000163.1 GCF_004353905.1 Paraburkholderia guartelaensis
TATCGTGTTCCATGCTTTGCGATATCGTGTTCCATGCTTTGCGACACGTGTCGCCGTCTGCCGGACGTAAACCGGTTGAGGTATTGGATGGCAAAGCTCTTCCCTGTCTTGTCACACTCCGCCGCCATTGCTATTTGCGGCAGAGGCTGTGACCTGCTGTACGACCAGCAGTTGCCTACCAAGACATGCGCGATGGGTAACTTTCGGGTGTGAAGCTCTTGGGACAATGTACTTTTCGAATGACGGCTCAACTCGGTGACGGGGGGCTGACACTGCTAGCAGCGATGCGGTGTGAAGGCTAGGCAAGTTCCGAATGCACAACGTAAGTGAATTGCCGCTCGAATCCTCGGAAACACGAACAAGCCAAAGCTGCTGATAGGCTTGAACCAAAAGGTGAATGGCCGGTTACTTCCTTAGCATGTGGAAGTACGTCGTCGAAGCGCCATCGGGGAACAGGCAGGTGCTAACCGGATAGGCCCACCGGCGTGGGTCGGCAAGGATGGGAACGTGGTAAACCCGATTTCTCGCCTTCATTCCAGTGAACCGGATGAGGGCAGGCAATCCGCAAGGAAAGCTGTTGGGGGAGCGGGCATGGGATTGCGGAAAAAGCGAATGGCGGTCTGTAATGGGCTGCATAAGGGTTCAAGATTTGCCCTGACCTGAAAGGGTGCCCACTTCCGCATGGTGCAGCTGTCGTATGCCATCGTCTGAGGTTCGACGAGAGGAAGCCTGGAAGAAGCCGGTATCACTACGGTTCGGCGCCTCTCGCCGTGACAATACGGTGAATCAACGATGAGACGTATGCGAAGTCCATGTGTAGTCAACATGGTCGGTGTCGGGACGACACTTAACGCTGTGCTTGAGCGCAGTGCGGTGAAAGTCGCACGCTGCGTTCTTAGGGGGCGGCGACGCAGCAATGCGTTGCTG
>NZ_SMOD01000164.1 GCF_004353905.1 Paraburkholderia guartelaensis
GGTTCTGTCGCAGTAAGAGCGAAAGGTCGGCCAAGAGCGATATGGTATGGATTCCTTATCCAGCCAGCGAATAGAACTGCTGTGCGGGAGTTTGACCAACGCCGCCATCGTTCAATTGCCCCTTGACGATCATCTGCATGACTTCGATGCCACCCAGGAGAATGCGGGCGCAACGAAATTTCTTGAACCCAAGCATCGGTCCGGTCCGGCGCTTGATTGCCCGATGATCCTGTTCGATGATGTTATTCAGATACTTTTTCTGGCGGACCTTGATCGGCACTTCCCGCCTGGCGTTGATCGCTTGCAAGGCAGCCAGATTCGATCCGCTCTTATCGATCGTCACGGTCTCGGGTTCACCATTCTGGTCGATTGCCTTTTCGAAATAGGCCCGGGCCGCAGCCTTGTCCCGTCGGGCTCGCAGCAGAAAATCAACGGTGTTGCCTGCCTTGTCGACAGCCCGGTAGAGATACCGCCACTCACCCCTGATTCGAATGTAGGTCTCGTCCATCCTCSAGCTCTTGCCGACCGTCCGTTTGCACCGTCGAAACGCCTTCTCCAGCACCGGCAACAGTTTGAGTGCCCAACGGTGAACGGTCGAATGATCGACCGCAATCCCGCGCTCGGCCATCATCTGTTCAAGATGGCGCAGGCTCAGCGGATAGGCCACGTACCACCGAACGCACAGCAACATCACGTCCAGCGGGTAATGCAAGCGTTTGAGTACTTTTCCCACACCCGGACTCAGCTTCTCGGTCATCGATCACGTCACGCATTAAGGCCCGTCAGCATAGCAGACCGCCTTATTGCGACAGATCC
>NZ_SMOD01000165.1 GCF_004353905.1 Paraburkholderia guartelaensis
CGTGAGCACGGTAGCTATTGACGAGACCTCGTACCGGCGCGGCCACGAGTATCTGACGCTGGTCGCCGATATGCAGGCGCGCCGCGTCGTGTTCGTCACGCCCGGCCGCGACGCGAAGCCGATTGAGAGCTTTGCGGCGTACCTTAGCCAGCACAACGGCACGCCCGAGCAAGTCACCTCCGCAAGCATCGACATGTCGCCCGCGTTCATTAAGGGCGTGAGCGAACATCTGCCCAATGCGCGAGTGACATTCGACAAGTTTCACGTCGTCGCCCATGCGTCCAAGGCGCTTGATATGGTGCGCCGCCAACAACAGAAAGCCGACCCGGAACTCAAAGGGATGCGCTGGACGCTGCTCAAGGACGCCAACAAACTGAATCTTGCGCAATTGACCGACCTCGAGGCGCTTGTCAGGCAGTACGCCACCAAGCGCACCGCCCGCGCATGGCTGTATCGCGAGCAACTGCGCGAGATTCTCGAACGCAAGCAAATCCATGTTGTCTCCGAGATGTTGCGGCAGTGGTGCACCAATGTCATGCGCTCAAAAGTCGAGCCAATGAAGGACGTTGCGCGTCTGATACGTCGGCACTTCGACGGCGTCGTCGCCTGGACTCAGACCCGCCAGACCAACGGCTTCATTGAAGCCATCAACGGCTTGTTTCAAGCGGCCAAGCGAAAGGCTCGCGGTTACACACGCTTCACGACAATGCGCACGGTCCTCTTTCTCGTTGCCGGCAAGCTCGACTTCTCCGGCTTCAACCCGCATGCCTCGTGAGTCGCATCACCCACTCCAAAATCAAAAGAGCCAG
>NZ_SMOD01000166.1 GCF_004353905.1 Paraburkholderia guartelaensis
GGTGCTTATTCTTCCGGTACCGTCATCCCCGGCGGATATTAGCCACCAGGATTTCTTTCCGGACAAAAGTGCTTTACAACCCGAAGGCCTTCTTCACACACGCGGCATTGCTGGATCAGGCTTTCGCCCATTGTCCAAAATTCCCCACTGCTGCCTCCCGTAGGAGTCTGGGCCGTGTCTCAGTCCCAGTGTGGCTGGTCGTCCTCTCAGACCAGCTACGGATCGTCGCCTTGGTGGGCCTTTACCCCACCAACTAGCTAATCCGCCATCGGCCACCCCAATAGCGCGAGGYCCGAAGATCCCCCGCTTTCATCCGTAGATCGTATGCGGTATTAATCCGGCTTTCGCCGGGCTATCCCCCACTACTGGACATGTTCCGATGTATTACTCACCCGTTCGCCACTCGCCACCAGGTGCAAGCACCCGTGCTGCCGTTCGACTTGCATGTGTAAGGCATGCCGCCAGCGTTCAATCTGAGCCAGGATCAAACTCTTCAGTTCAATACCTGTTACTGTTTTCGGTCTCTCTCGAGACCGGTCGCTCACTCAAAGCTGACAGGAATTTGAATTGCTTCAAAAACCTGACTTACTTTAGTGTGAGACTCTTGATACTTTTGCTGCTCCTGATTTCGCTCCGAAGAACGACATCAGGTCGCCACCGCATCAAGCGCCCACACTTATCGGCTGTAAATTTTTAAAGATCGTTCGCGAAAGCGCCGTTAAAACTGCTCAACTACCGGCTTCTTTCTGCGTTGCTGCGTCAGCAGCAGAGAAACGAGATTATGAAGA
>NZ_SMOD01000167.1 GCF_004353905.1 Paraburkholderia guartelaensis
GCCGGCAACCAGCTCAGGCAGGTCTCCGACAATGGCGTTTGCGCTCCAGTCGAATTCGGCCGCTGCAATCTTCATTTCGCCAGCACTTGCAGGCGTTGTTGCGCGATAGTCGCAATAGACATCCATGCCCGGCAGCCATGCGGGCGGAATTTCGTGGGCGTTCGCAACGTTTGTGCTGATCGAAGTTACGAGTGCCGGGCGTGTCAGCATGCCGTCCGTCAACACGGGCTTGCCGGAAGATGTGCAGAGCGAAACGACGTCCGCATCGCGCACGCATGCGTCGAGACTGTCAATAACGACGACTCGCGAGTCGATCGATTTCACCAGATCGCGCTTGCCGCCGTCCGTGGCGAGTTCCGGCGAATACACCTGAATGGTTTGCCATGCGCGCGTCCCCTTGAGATGGCGCAGATGAGCCAATCCTAATGCCCCGGTTCCGATCAGCGCAAGGCGGCGTGCATCGCGAGGAGCAAGATGCTCAACCGCCAGTGCGGTCGCGCCCGCGGTCCGTTCAGCCGTCAGCAGGCCGGAGTCGCACCACATGAGCGGACGCCCGGTTTCCATCGACATCAGTGCAGTCCATGCCGTGACGATGGGACCAGCGCTAGTCGGCACATAGGGGGACAGTTTCGCGCCGAACACCCGCTCATCCGCCAGGGTCCCCAGATAGGTAATGAAATCGCCAGCGTTTTCGGGAAAAAGCGTTAGCGTCTGCGGTGGCTGCACCGCACGACCGTTCGCCAGGGAATGAAACATCCGCGCC
>NZ_SMOD01000168.1 GCF_004353905.1 Paraburkholderia guartelaensis
GTCACACCATGGGAGTGGGTTTTGCCAGAAGTGGCTAGTCTAACCGCAAGGAGGACGGTCACCACGGCAGGATTCATGACTGGGGTGAAGTCGTAACAAGGTAGCCGTATCGGAAGGTGCGGCTGGATCACCTCCTTTCCAGAGCTCATCGCTCACACGCGTTTTAAGCGCTCACACTTGTCGGCTGTAAGAAAGACAGACTCAGGGGTCTGTAGCTCAGTCGGTTAGAGCACCGTCTTGATAAGGCGGGGGTCGATGGTTCGAATCCATCCAGACCCACCAACTGGTCTGACGGGCAATCCCTTGAGTATGTATGTGACTGGGGGATTAGCTCAGCTGGGAGAGCACCTGCTTTGCAAGCAGGGGGTCGTCGGTTCGATCCCGTCATCCTCCACCAATCCTCAATGCTGGTGTCATTGACGCAAACGTCGAAAGATATTTGCGGTTCAGTGAGACAAGCATTGGCGATTGAGCCAGTCAGAGCGGTATGTGAAAACGTATCGGCTGTCGTTCTTTAACAATCAGGAAGAAGTAGTAAAGAGATTCATCTGAAACACACTTAGAGATGGGTGTGGAGTAGGTGAATCAGGGTTGTGATTGTATCAATGTATTTTTAAGTGATCGAAAGATTGCCTTGAAATACGGCGCAACACGAATACTCAACCTGTAGCGAGTGAGTCCGGAGTGAGCAATCACGGCGAGACACACCCGTTATAGGGTCAAGCGAACAAGTGCATGTGGTGGATGCCTTGGCGA
>NZ_SMOD01000169.1 GCF_004353905.1 Paraburkholderia guartelaensis
ACGAGGCTGGCGTGGCTTTCACCATCACGCCACACTGAGTATCGCTGCGTATGGGTTTCTGATGGCTCAACGACTCAGAATGCAATCAGGTGGACATGGTAAAAAAGACTTCCTTGAACGCGCGCTGCCTGCCCTTCCCTCGGATTACATCCCCCGGGGCAGTCCAGCGCGCTCAGCGCCACGTTCCTGATTCCATTACTACATTGCGCATCCTGCTTGGACAAGGGCTCATGCAACGATGGCTTTCTTGCTGTACGACAGTAGATCGCGCAGTTACTTATATGACACAGTAGTACTAACAGGCCGCTGAAATACCGCTTAAACACGTCATCGCGCAGAGCTCGTGAGGCGTTGATAGATGGACCACTACTTGTCCCCTGGAGATCATGCGCGGCGCCGACACATTCACCGAGAGTCTGTTTTCCATGCGCAAGCTGGACGACTTCGTCCCCAAGTCGCATCCGTTGCGTTCGATCCGCGTGATGGCGAATGAAGCGCTGGCGAAGATGGATCGACTGTTCGCCCAGATGTACGAAGCGGACATAAAGGGCGGGCGGCCGAGCATCGCGCCAGAGAAGTTGCTGCGAGCCATGCTGATTCAGGTGCTTTTCAGCATCCGCTCAGAGCGCCAGCTGATGGAGCAGGTGCAGTACAACCTGCTGTTTCGCTGGTTCATTGGCCTGGCGATGGACGACGAGGTGTGGGTGCCCACGGTCTTTACGAAGAACCGCGAGCGTCTGATCAAGCAC